>NZ_JARFTP010000016.1 GCF_029167375.1 Tsukamurella sp. 8F | reverse complement strand
GGAGAGTAGGTCACCGCCGGACAAACATTTGAACAACCGACGAAGCCCCGCACAACCCGAACCACCGGGAGTGTGCGGGGCTTCCGGCACATCCGAGGGTCCCGGGGTCAGCGCAGGAGGCTGGAGTAGAGCGCGAGGTGGGCGTCTGCGCAGGCGTCGACTGAGTAGCGCCGCTCCGCACGTTCGCGGAGCGCGCGTCCCAGCGCCGCAGGGTCGGGATCGGCCTGCAGTCTCTCGAGGGCATCGCCCAGCGCGCCGGGGTCGCCCGGGGGGACCACATAGCTCGCCGCACCGGCAACGTTCAGCATCTCGGCGACGCCGCCGGTAGCGGTCGCGACCACGGGCTTCGCCGCCCCCATGGCCTCGGCCAGTGCCAGGGGCTGCTGCTCCATATGGGACGGCAGCACGAGAGCGTCGTGGGCTGCCAGCAGCGAAGGGATATCGGTGCGGAAACCCAGGAACTCCACGCGCCCGGCCAGTAGCCCGTGCGCAGCGCGCTCCTCGAGCGACGCGCGTTCGGGACCGTCGCCGGCCACCGTCAGCGTGGTGCCCTCGGCGAGCACGCCCGGGCGGGCGAGCGCATCCAACAGATCGGCGATCCCCTTGCGCGGCACCAGGAGCGCGACGCACAGCAGCTTGCGGACGGGCCCGGACGGCGGTGCGGGATCAGGTAGACGCACGCCGTTGTCGACCTGCGTGACCGTGGATGCGGGGACCCGTAGCCGGTCGCGCAGGAAGTCCCCCATCGACGCCGCCGGCACGATCGTGCGCGTGAGCGACCGTGCCACAAGGGAATCGGCTCCGAGTTTGACCTGTGTGTAGCGGGACGGGGGTGCCGCGTCGCGAACGCCGGCGAACCAGGCCTGCGAGACATCCTCGGGGACACCGTGATACGTGTGAACCACCGCGCGGGGGCCGCCGGGCCGCCACTGCATACCGGAGACGACCAGCCCGGACCTCCGGTCCTGCGCGTGGATGACGTCGGCGCCCCAGGCGCGTAGCGACTTCCGCATCGCCGCGATCGCCCGTAGGTCGTCCTTGCGGCCGACCTCCTGCGCGACGAGCATCCCGTCCACGAGCTCGGGGCCGCGCGCGGGCCGTGGCCCGAACAGCGCCACCGTATGGCCGCGATCGGATACCGCCGCGGCGAGCGGCACCGTGACGTCGACGGGACCGCCCTTCTCCTGTGTGAGGAGGTACGCGATGCGCACCGTCAGTTCTTCTCTGCGGCAGGATCATCCGTCGCTGCGGACGTCGACGCGGAGGTCGATGAGGATGTCGACTCGGTGGATCCGGTCGAGGTGGTTCGGCTGTCGTCGCCGTCGGACTCGATTGCGACCGGCACGCCCGCCGCTGCGGCGACTGCCGAGGCGGTCACTCCGGAGACACCACCGGTCGTGTTGTTGCGCGAAACGGTGGAGCGGGCCGAAGCGGAGGCCACGGGGGCATTGTCGGACACGACCACGGCGACGAGCGGCGCATCGTCGGGTAGGGCGCCCGTCGCCAGCGCGACCTCGCGCCCGGCGCCCGGCCGCGATACGGCCACGACCGCTCGCGCGCCCTCCCCGGCGGAGACGGGCACGGCGGCGGCGCTGAGCCGAGCCGCGAGTGCCTCGACGTCCACGTCCGGCTCGACGGCCAAGAGCTCGAGCGGGGCGCCGGCGGCAGACTGCACAACGCGGAGCCGGCCCACGATATCCGTCTCGGTCGAGTGCAGAACGGCCACCGGCCGCGTGGTGCCGGCGGAGCGGAGGGCGGAGCGGATGCGACGGTCACCGTCGGGGAGCAGGAGGCGCGCCGCGCCGAAACCGATCAGCCCCGCGGCCACGGCAGCCGCGAGGCCGAAGCCCGCGCCCAGGGTGAAGTCGGGGGCGACCTGTGTGACCGTCGGCTGCCCGAGTGAAGTGAGCTTGCCGGCCGGGGCGAGCAGGTCGGCATCGAGGGCCTGCTGCTGGAGGGCCAGGACGAGCTTGGTCGCGAGCTCGGGGGAGTCGGCCGTCACCGAGATCCGGGCGAGTCCGGAGGCAGGGACGATGCCGACACTGATCCGGTCCGCGAGGTCGGACGGTGCACCGTCGACCGAGTGGATCACCGTATCCGTCGCGGTGGGGCTCTTGACCAGGTCCGTGACACCCGGCAGCGTCAGGGCGACGACCGAGCCGAAGCTCTGGATAGCGGCGTCGGTCGTGCCCTTCGGGGTGGCGACGACGGCGACCCGCGCCTCGTATTGCTTGGGCCCGGCCGCGACGACGACGAACGTCACCACGAACGCGACGACCGCGAGCGCCGCGGCGATCGCGACCGAGAGGATGAGGGGACGGCGGAGTGTATTCATGGGGTTCACCTCGTGCAGATCCGACGGATCAGGTCGTCGTAGGAGCGCATCATCGCGCCGGGGTCGTATGCGGTGCGGATCGTCGCGAGGCCGGCCTCGGCCTCGGCGGCGCGGGCCGCGGGGTCGTCGAGCAGTTCGCCGAGCGCACGCGCCGCGGCATCGGGATCGCGAGGTGGGACCAGACGGCCGCCTCCCCCGCCCAGGACCTCGCGGAGCCCGTCGACGTCGGTGGCCACGACGGGCCGCCCGGCGGCGAGCGACTCGAGTACCGCGATCGGCAGACCCTCCCAGTCGCTGGTCAGCACGGTGACATCCGTGGCGGCCAGTAGCCGCGGCACGTCGGACCGCGCGCCCAGAAACCGGACCCGGTCGCCGAGCGGTGCCGCCCGGCGCTCGAGATCGGCGCGCAGGGGGCCGTCGCCCGCGAGCAGCAGGACGCCGTCGTCGCGGAGCTTCCACGCGTCGATGAGGATGTCGTGTCGTTTCTGCTCGGCCATGCGGGCGAGGCAGAGCGCGACGGGGCCGTCGCCCAGCTCGAGCTCCGCGCGAGCGGCGGCCCGGTCGACGGACTCCGGAACGGTTACCGCGTTGCGGATGACGGACGTACCCACGCCCCGCAACCCGGCGCCTGACAGGCGACGTCCGATCGCGTCGGCCACCACGACGACGTGGTCGGTGGTCAGGGTCAGCACGCGGGCGGCGCCCCGGTAGTCGGCCTCGCCGACCCCGTGGAAGACCGTAACGACCGGCACGCCGCGGCGGGGCAGCGGCACGAACGCGGGCAGCGCCGGTCGGGCAAGCCGTGCTACGGCGGTCGCCGACACGTTGTGCGCGATCACGACGTCGGGCCGGAACGCCGATACCGCGGCGGACGCCGCGGCGCGGGCACGCGCGAGGCCGGACACCGAACGCTCGGCGGGCGGCACGTCGAAGGTCTGGAATCCCTCGGCGGCCAGGAGGTCGGCCCGCAGGCCGCCGCCCGATGCGACGGCCGATTCCCAACCGACCTCGTGGCCGCGGCGGACCATCTCGAGGACCAGTGCCTCGGCGCCGCCGATGCCCATGACACTAGCGAGATGCAGGACGCGCACGCTCGCCTCCCTTCTCAGCCGTTACCCGGAAGCCCAGCGCGCATGCCACCGCGATCATCGACCACAGAGACATGTAGTACTCCTCGGACAGGAAATAGGACATGGCGGCGATGGCCAGCAGCGACGCCTGCACGGCGGTGACCGTCCGCGCGTCCGCCCCGGCGTGGCGGGCCCGCTCGGCCGACACGAACGCCAGCACGATCGTTCCTATGAACAGTGCGAGCCCGACGATGCCGAGATCCGCACCGACCTCCAGGTACATGTTGTGCGTGACCGGCGTCTGCTCGGCGATCTCGGCGAGATGGGAGCCCGCGACGTAGCCGCTGCGGACGCCGCCCGGGCCGGAGCCGAACAGCGGGTTCTCGGCGAGGATCCGGCCCGCACTCTGCCAACGCAACAGCCGGGAATCGATATTGTCGCCCGCGACGAACTTCTTCTCGTCGAGAGCCTCGGTCAGGAGCGGCATCGCGACCACGAGCGCGGCGCCGGCGCCGAGCGCCAGGACGCCGATGAGGGACGCCAGCGCCCCGGGCCGGATCGCGCGCCGCGCCACCAACCAGACCAGCACGACCACCGCACCGACGAGTCCGCCGCGCGAGAACGTCGCCGCAGTGGCGAGCAGGAGCAGGACGGCCAGGACGAGCAGGGGACCGCTCCGGCGCAGCCGCAGAGCCGCGGCCGCCTGCTCGGACACCAAGGCAGCGAGGAGGGGCAGCGCCGCGATGAGGACGTACGCGAGGTCGTTGGGGTCCTCGAGGGGTCCGGTCGCGCGGCGGTCGCCTTCGACCAGAACGCTGTAGACGGCACCGGCGGCGGCGGTGGACGCGCCCGCGGCGGCCGACCACAGGATCGCCGTCGGCTTGAGGTCGGTCGCGCACACATCGACGAGGACCGCCGCGACCAGCAGGAACGGCACCCACCGGATCAGGTACTCCATCGCGTACGGCGACGACAGGTGGTAGCACGTGGACGCGAGGACCGTGGCGAGCAGGAGGCCGAGGACCACGTGCACTGCGTGCAGGCGCGGCAGTCGGCGGTCGAGCGCAATGCCGAGTAGCCACGCTCCGACCAGCAGGATCGCCGGCACCTTGGCGGCCTGCGGGTGCAGCGCGCGGACATACTCGTCGAGCGGGGCGAGGGCCACCGTGAGACATGCCAGGACCGCGACCGCGCGGTGCACGGCAGCGCGCAACACCGTCGGGCGCCCGTCCACCCAGACACGCGGTCCGGAACCCCGGACCGCGGTCGCAGCGGAACTCAGGACGGTCGTCACGCGTGCACCTGTGCCCGGCTGCGGGAGGCCACCCGCTCGACGAGCTCCGCCACCTGCTGCGACGCGGCATTCTGGTCCAGCACCTCGACCGCGCGCGCCCGCCCGCGCCGGCCCTCGTCGGCGGCGAGCGTGCGGTCGGCGAGCCGGCGAGCGACCTCACGGGCCAGGCCGGGTACGTCTCCGATCTCGAGCACGGTGCCGGCGCAGTCGCCCACGGTGTGCCGCATGCCGCTCACCGCGTAGCCGACGACGGGCCGCCCCGACGCGAGCGCCTCGAGCGGCACCAGTGCCATGCCCTCTGCGCGAGATGGGACGACCACGACGTCGCAGGCCGCGAGGTAGGGCACAGGGTCCGAGGAGAAACCCTCCCAGCGGATGGACGGATGCGTGCCGCCCGGGAGGGCTGCGAGCTCGCCTGCCAGCGGCCCGTCGCCGACGAACATCAGGGTCGCGTCCGGCACCTGTGCGAGCACGTCGGGCCACGCCTGGAGCAGGAAGTCCTGGCCCTTGAGCGGCGCGAGGCGCGCGAGACACAGCGCTATCGGGCCGTCACCCAGACCGAGGGATGCGCGGGCGGCGGCGCGGTCGCCGGGCACGATCCGGCTGGTGTCGACACCGTTGAACACGACTTCTGCGGGGCCGGTTATGCCTGCGGCGCGACCCGCTGCGAGCTCGTCGTCGCTGACGCATAGGAACGAGTCGGTCCAGCGTGTCGCGAAGCGCTCCCACAGCAGGGCCGGCTTCGCGATGGCGCCTCCCTGGGCGTCGAACGACCAGAGATGCGGTTCGAAGATCGTGGGGATCCTGCCGCGCAGGAGCAGTCGTCCGACCATGCCGGCCTTGGAACTGTGCAGGTGGACGACGTCCGGGCGCACCTCGTCGATGATGCGGCGCAGGCGCGCCGTCTCTGCCGGCACCGAGATGCCGGGCGAGCGCGTCGCCTCCCACTGCCGGTACTCGACGCCGTCCCGCTGGACGAGCTGCGCGAGAACGGTTCCGGCCGGGCAGGCGACGACGGGATCCCAACCTCGCTCGGCTTGGTCGCGGACGAGGTCGGTGACCACCGAGGCGACGCCTCCGTCGGATTGGGTTACATGCAGGATCCTCATTCTGCTGCCTCCGAACGTTGCGAGCGCAGCTGGCCGATCAGCTCGCGGTTGGTGAGATATGCGACCGCGGCGAACACCGCGGTGACGAGTAGGCCCTCAGCGACGCCGCGGACGACGGATCCGTCGGCGCCGGCCAGCGGTGACAGCCGGTACGCCGCGGACACGGCTGCGGCCGCAGCGCTGGGCACCGCGAGTCCCCATAGCGCCCGGCCGAAATCGGCCGGCGACGGTGCCGCGCCGGAGCGTGCCATGCCCAGCCACGCGAAGGGCACGAGTACAGCTGCTGCCGCCAGCTGTGCGACCGCGGCCCATACGACCCCGAAGCGGGTCAGCGCGAGCAGGCCGCCCGCGAGTAGGACCAGTCGGACGAGTTCGAGCACCAGGTACCAGCGCGCCTGGCCCGCGGCCATCGCCGTCTCGTACCAGGTGTGCAGCAGGCTGATCGCGATGCCGTAGCCGCACAGCACCAGAAGCACGGGCTCGGCGTCGACCCAGCGCGGGTTCAGCACCACGACGCGGTGTGCGAGCAGAGCGATGAGCACGTACATGCCGCATACGCCGACGATCACGGCACGCGTGAACATGGCCGAGGCTCCGGGCAGTTCGTCGCGGCGTCCGTCGCGGATCATGTGCGTGTAGACGGGGAACGCGACGGCGCCGAGCACGACGGCACCCATGATGTACGGGATCCACGCGATGCGGAACGCGAGGGAGTACACGCCGAGTGCGTCGGCGCCGAGGACGTGGGCGACCGTCGGGTAGTCGATGTTGACGAGCAGGATCCCCGCGACTGCGGCTGGCCCGACGACGCGCACCCAGCGCAGCGCCTCGCCCGCGGCGGCGGGGTCCCAGGCGGGCACGATGCGCACGCCGACGAACATGCCGAGGATCGGTTGCAGTACCGCGGTCGTGAGCAGGCCCAGGGCCAGCGAGTAGGGCCCGGCACCGGTCACCGCGAGCACGACGGTGACGATCCCGCCGATGATGGCGCTACCCGCGTCCGGCAGTACTCGGCGGCGGAAGTCGAGGGTGCGGTGCATCACGGCCATCTGCACGCCGCCGACCGCGGTGAACGGCAGGCTGAGCGCGGTCAGTGCGACGAGCCCCGCGGCGTCGGGGGCGCCGAGCAGCGAGGCGACTCGGTGCGAGAAGACCACCGCGACGAACGCGACCAGTGCGCCGACGGCGACCGAGATCGACATCACCGTCCCGGCCATCCGCTTCGGGTCGCGGTCGGTGCGGGCCAGCACGTCGAAGACGCCCATGGACTGGATCACCTGGCTCACGTTGACCAGGGCTACGGCGACGGTGACCCGGCCGAGATCCGCCTGGGTCAGCGTGGCCGCGAGCACGACTGTGACCACCATCTGCATACCTTTGCTGCAGACGTTGGTCAGGCCGAGCCAGAGCGCGCCGCTCGCTGCGCGCTTGGTGAGGGTCTCGCTCATGAAGCTTGTACTCGGCGCAGGACGACGGCGGCGACGGCCGCACGGTCGGCGGTGGGCAGGGCTGCGAGTCCGCCGGCGAGCTCGTCGGACGTGAGCTCGGGTGAAGCGACCAGAACGAGCGGCGCTCCCTCCTCGCTGCGCGGCGCGACCTTCAGGCCGGACGACGCCAGGGCACCCCCATCGGCGCCGTCGCCGGCGTCTAGGGCGACGACCCGCGCAGGCCGGTCCAGCAGCCGCGCGAGGTCGCGGACCCGCTCGGGGAAGCCGGTGCGCTCGGCCTCGAGCAGCAGTACCGGCTGCGCCAGCCCGGCGTCGCCGAGCGCTCGCCTCAGCCGGATGGTGGGCGTCGGCCGCCAGAGGTGCAGCGCGACGAGGGCCGCGGCGGCCGCCGCGAGCGCGGCGGCGATGGACAGGGCGCCCACCATTGCCGGCGACGGACGCAGATCGGTGACCGACGGCGTGGTGTCCAGCGGAGCGAGCGTCGCGACGGGTGCGAGCAGATCGGCCCGCACGATCTCGGTGACGAGCGCGGACGTCAGCGCGCGGGCCAGGTGGGCGTTCTGGGCCGTCACCGAGACGGTGGCGACGGCCGAGTTCGGGTCGTAGCCGACGGTGATCGCCGCGCTCAGATCCTCTGCCGATGTCGACGGTGTCACCTGTCGGCGGACGTTCTCCAGTGCACTGGGCGCATGGGCGAACTCGACGAGCGCGGGCATCGCGAGGGTGACGGCGCCCTGGAAGGTCTCTCCTGTCGGGGACGCCTGGGTGACCGGCCGCGCGAGGAGCGCGGACTCGCCCCGGTACTCGGAGGGGCGGGCCCAGGTCGCAGCGAACGTCGCGATTCCGACGAGGACAGCTACGAGCACAGCGGCCGCGAGGCGCGCACGGGTCCCGGCCAGGGGCGCATGGCGAGTGGGTCGGGACACGGACGTGCATCCTCTCGGCGCACAGGCAGCTCTATGCGCAATCATCAATCTGCGGTGTAGGAAGGAAAAATACTCTGAGCGAGGCTACCTGATGGCGGGGCCGGGATCCCATATAAATGAATCAGGTGTGATGCGACGAACGGCTGGTCGGCGGGTGTCGCCTCGCGCGCGGCCGGGCACCGACGAACCCGATACGCTGCCGGGGTGCGAGCGGTGCGGAGGCTGACGGGAGCGCTGATCGCGATACTCGTCGCCGCCCTGCTCGTCATCGGGGTGGGCGGCTACGTGGCATTCGGCGGCGACAACCAGGACGCACTCCGTAGAGCAGACGCGATAGTCGTGCTCGGCGGAGACCACGACGGGCGCGAGCAGTACGGTATCGATCTCGCGCGCGCGGGGTACGCCCGTCACGTTCTGATCTCCGATCCGTACACGTCGGACGATCCCGTGATGCCCGGGGTCTGCGGTCAGGGCGACGCCGAGATCACGGTCGAGTGTGTGCCTCCGGTACCCGCCACGACCCGCGGCGAGGCTCTGTTCACCAAGCGGATCGCCGAAGAGCGGGGCTGGCGCTCCGTGATCGTGGTCAGCTGGGGATACCACCTGCCGCGCGCACGCTATATCTTCTCGAAGTGCTATGGCGGCACGACGATCATGCGCGCGGTGCCGCGGACGTACCGGTACAACATCTCCGACTGGGAGCTCACGTACCTCTATCAGACGGTCGGATTCGCGAAGGCCGTCGTCCAGGGCGGCTGCGCCGGCTAGGCGTCCTCGGATTCGCCCGCGCCGAGCGCGCTCGGTGGATTCGGTACCGGAGCCCCGGCCGCCTCGCAGCGTGGTCCCGAATCCGCACAGACATCAGTCGATACCGGGAATCTTCTTCAGGGAGATCCAGCCGACCTCCAGCGCTATGTACCCGCCTACCGCGGCCGCGGCCGCCACCAGCGCGAGCGCGGCCGCCCTGCGGAGCACCGTCCGCGGCTCGCCCTCGGAGGCCAGGGATCCAAGTCCCGCAAGGGATACCGTCGCCGTGCACAGGGCGACTGCGGCCGCGCGGGTGGCCCGTTCGGTCACCGTGGAGGGCGGGCCGAGGTATGCCGCGGCCCCCAGCACGAACGAGCACGCCACGGTCGCCAGCAGGACGGCGGTATCACGCCACGCCGCGCTCACGCGCCTGGTGAGCGCGTGCCCGGCGGCAGCGCCGACCGCCCCGCCGAGCGCGGCTGAGAGCAGGCCGATCACGTGCGGGCCCCGGTTCTCGGCCGCGCCACCAGGAACCCGATCGTGAGAGCGGTCCCCGCCGCGACCGCGCCGACCACGAGGAAGAGCAGGCCGGCGGCGGGAGGCCGCGTCGTCGCGCCCAGTGCGGCCCACGTCCCGACACCCGTGAACGCGGTCAGGAAGCCCAGCGCGAACGCGCCGCGCCGCAGTCGCACCAGCACACCGACCGCCAGGCCGCCCGCGCACAGCAGCGCGAGTTCCAGCCAGGGGAAACCGCTCACGTGGCGGTGCGCCCCGGAGTCGATCGCGTACCGGACGGCCGCGCCCGCGGCGCCGCCGAGCGCGACGAGGCGCAGAGACAAGGCGGCGAGGGGCGCCGACGGTGCGCTCAATAGGCACCGTCGGATCCGGTCACGGCGCGGACCGTCCGCGCCACGATCGCGATATCCCTACCGAGCGACCAGTTCTCGACGTAGCCGATGTCGAGGCGGATCGACTCGTTCCAGCTGAGGTCGGAACGGCCTGAGACCTGCCAGGCGCCGGTGACGCCGGGCTTCACCAGCAGTCGGCGCCGCATGACGGGCGGGTATTGGGAGACCTCGCGGGCGAGCGCGGGTCGCGGCCCGACCACCGACATGTCGCCCTTGAGCACGTTGATGAACTGCGGCAACTCGTCGATGGACAGGCGGCGGAGGATTCTTCCGGCGCGCGTCACGCGCGGATCGTCTTTCATCTTGAAAAGGACGCCGTTGCCGTCGCTGGCCTCCTCGAGGGCTTCGACGCGCTTGTCGGCGTCGACGTACATGCTGCGGAACTTGTGCATCGTGAAGGGCTCGCCGTCCTCGCCGATGCGCTCGGCGTTGTAGAAGACCGGACCCGGGCTGGTTAGTTTCACCGCGATCGCCGCGACCAGTAGCACGGGGGACGCGCCGATCAACGCGGCCGCCGAGAACGCGATGTCGAAGGCGCGCTTTGCAGCCGAGTCCGCGCGGGCGTGCTGCGGTTGGGCTATGTGCAGCATCGGCATGTCGCCGACGGTCTCGAACACGATGCGGTGACCGGCGATGTCGACGACACCCGGCGTGACGACCAGCTCGACCTCGCGCTCCTCCAGCTCCCAGATGAGGCGACGGAGATCGCCCGGCCCGAGATCGTCTGTGGCGGTGAGGGCGACGGCGCGCGCCCCCGTCGCGTCGAGTGCCTGGAGGATCTCCCGGTCGGTGCCGACGATCGGGATCTCGCGGCCCTCGGCCTCGACGACAGTGTGCTCGCCTGCATCGCCCGCGGGTACGCAGACGCCGACTACGCAGGTGCCCGTCTCAGGCGCCCGTAGGAGCGCGCCGCAGGTGGCACGAGCCGAGTAGTAGCCGCCGACGACCAGGGTGGGCACCCGGCGCGCCTCCTGCCGGCGCAGCCACCGGCGCCAGCCGATGCGAGAGGCGAGTACGCCCACCAGGGCGAGGGGACCGGACACCTGGACGAGGCGGCCGAGGGCGGGCTGGTCGTAGAAGCAGTACAGGACCGCGGCGCCGCCGAAGACGACGAAGGTCACGGCGATCACGTGCCGGAACTCCTCGGTCCCGAGACGCAGCAGCGGCACGGCGAGGGCCTTGGACCAGGCCAGCTGCACGAGCCACAGGAGGAGCGCGACGAACCCGAGCACGATGCTCGACGGCGTGTGGGCGTGATCGTGGCCGATGGCGACCACGACTCCCGCGGAGACGGCGACCACTCCCACGACGGTATCGGTCGCGACGACCCGGCCGAGCGGCAGCGTGCGGTCGCGGGATCCCTCCCGGCGGCGCGGTGCTCGAGCCACGGGTTTCCGGTCAATCGTCATGTGTCGCCTTCTCCGACCGTTGCGTCGGGATGCTAATTTTCCTGGTCAGGGTCCACTTTCGGGTGAGCCGCCCTGATATTATTCTCGATTCGACATCAGCGCTACATGCTCCTGTAGGTTTGTGAGCTGATGGACAGGCACCTTTGGATCGTAAATAATTCGTCAAGGCGCCCTCGAGTGAACTGCAAAGAGAAGGATGGTTACCGGATGGAATGCCGTCTGTGTGGATCGAGGAGCCTGCGCAGTGTCGTGGATCTCGGCGCGACCCCGCCCTGCGAGAAGTTCCTCGCCGCGGACGAACTCGACCTCCCGGAGCCCACCTACCCCCTTCACCTGCGGGTGTGCGAAGAATGCCTGCTGCTCCAGATCCCGGCGCTGATCCTGCCCGAGGAGACGTTCACCGAGTACGCGTACTTCTCGTCGTTCTCGGACAGTTGGGTCGCCCACGCCGGGCGCTTCGTCGCAGAGGCGAAGGAGAAGACCGGACTGGGCGACGGTTCGTTCGTCGTCGAGGTCGCGAGCAACGACGGGTACCTGCTGCAGCACGCCGTCGCCGCCGGGATCGACTGCCTGGGCATCGAACCGTCGGTCAACGTCGGTGCCGCGGCGCGCGAGAAGGGCGTGCCGACGCTCACGGCGTTCCTCGACGAGGAGACCGCGGCCGCCGTCGTCGCCGAGCACCGACCCGCGGATCTCGTGGTGGCCAACAACGTCTACGCGCACATACCCGACCTGCTCGGGTTCACGCGTTCGCTGCGCGCGCTCATGGCGGACGACGGCTGGCTGTCCATCGAGGTGCACCATGCGCTGAATCTAGTCGAGTTGGGGCAGTTCGACACGATCTACCACGAGCACTTCCAGTACTACACCGTGCTCACGGCGCAGCGCGCGCTCGCCACGGCGGGGCTCACCGTCGTGGACGTCGAGCTGATCGAGACGCACGGCGGGTCGATCCGCGTGTGGGCGCGCCCCGACGCCGTCGCCGGCGCGCCGAGTCCGCGCGTCGCCGAGGCGCTCGCCGCCGAGGCCGAGGCCGGGCTGCACACGCTCACCGGGCACTTGACGCTGGCCGAGCGGAGCGAACGGGTGCGGCAGGAACTGCTGCGATTCCTGTTGGACGCCAAGGCCTCCGGGCGTCGTGTCGTCGGATACGGCGCGCCCGGCAAGGGCAACACCCTGCTCAACTACTGCGGTATCCGGCCAGACCTGCTGGAGTACACCGTCGACCGCAACCCCTACAAGCACGGCCGGTTCACACCCGGCACCCGAATCCCGATCCACGCCACCGAGCGCATAGCCGAGGACCGGCCCGACGTCGTGCTCGTGCTGCCGTGGAACCTGGAGAAGGAGATCACCGAGCAGCTGGCGTACGTCGCCGAGTGGGGCGGCGAGATCGTCTACCCGCTTCCGACGCTGCACACCGCCATATCTGGTATACCCGAATCCCCGGCTGTCCAAGGAAAGGCACTGGCATGAAGGTCGTTCTGTTCTGCGGCGGTTACGGCATGCGGATGCGGGGGGCCGCCGACGATGCCGTGCCCAAGCCCATGCAGATGGTCGGCCCCCGCCCCCTGATCTGGCACGTCATGCGCTACTACGCCCACTTCGGGCACACGGATTTCGTGCTCTGCCTGGGGTATGGCGCGTCCTTCATCAAGGACTACTTCCTGAACTACCAGGAGACGGCTTCCAACGACTTCGTCATCGCCAAGGGCGGGCAGGTGGAGCTGCTGTCCACGGATATGAGCGAGTGGACGATCACCTTCGTCGACACGGGGCTCGAATCGCCGATCGGTGAGCGCCTGCGTCGCGTGCGTCCCTATCTGGACGGCGAGGAGTACTTCCTGGCCAATTACGCCGACGTCCTATCGGACGCCCCGATGAACAAGATCATCGAGAAGTTCTCGGCGTCGGGCGCCGGTGCGTCGATGCTGATCGTGCCACCGCAGTCGTCGTTCCACTGCGTCGACGTGGACGATTCCGGGTCGGTCACGTCGATCACGGCCGTCTCCAAGCTGCCGATCTGGGAGAACGGCGGCTACTTCGTGCTCACTCAGGAGGTCTTCGACCTGCTCCCCGAGAACGGCGACCTGGTCGAGGATGCGTGTGGCGCGTTGGCGGAGCAGGGTCGCCTGTTCGGGTACAAGCACGGCGGCTTCTGGAAGCCCGCGGACACGTTCAAGGAGCGCGCCGAGCTCGATGCGGCGTACAGCCGCGGCAACCGGCCGTGGATGGTGTGGGAGCATTGATCTCGCTGCAGCCGCAGGGTATTCACGAGATCGCCGTTCTGGGCGCGCACTGCGACGACATCGCGATCGGGATGGGTGGCACTCTGCTGACGCTTGCCCGCGCTCTCCCCGGTCTGCGGGTGCACGCGTTCGTCGCGAGCGGCGGCGAGACGGCGCGCGAGGACGAGGAGCGTTCGGCGCTGGCGGCTTTCACCCCCGGCTGCCCGCTCGAGGTGACCGTGGAGTCCTTCCCCGACGGACGTGCGCCCGAACACTGGAATGCGGTGAAGGAGGCGCTGGCGCGCTTCCGCCGTTCCTGCGCACCGGAGCTCGTGTTCGCACCGCAGCGCGGCGACGCGCACCAGGATCACCGGTTGCTGGCAGAGCTGGTACCTACCGAGTTCCGGGACCACTTGATCCTGGGGTACGAGATCCTCAAGTGGGAGACCGACACCCCGCAGCCGACGGTGTTCTCGCCGCTCGCGGACTCGGTGGCGCGGGAGAAGAGCGAGCTGCTGCACCGGCACTACCCGTCGCAGGTGGACCACGACTGGTTCGACCCCGAATCGTTCCTGGGCCTCGCCAGGCTCCGCGGTGTGCAGTGCCGCAGCCGGTACGCCGAGGGCTTTCTACTGGAGAAGGCTGTGCTGCAGCTGGATTCGTTCGCACAAAGCTCAGGAGGAGCGCAGTGAAGGTTCTGGTCACCGGGCATCAAGGATATCTCGGCACCGTGATGGTGCCGCTGTTGGTCGCGGAGGGGCACGATGTCGTCGGCCTCGATTCCGGGCTGTTCGCCGAGTGCGTGCTCGGCGAGAAGCCTCCGGAGCCTCCGGCCCTCGCCGTCGACCTGCGGGACGTCACCCGCGAGCAACTCGAGGGCTTCGATGCCGTGATCCACCTCGCGGCGCTGTCGAACGACCCGCTCGGCGCCCTCGCACCGGAGATCACGTACGACATCAACCATCACGCGTCCTCGCGACTGGCGCGGTTCGCGAAGGAGGCGGGGGTCTCCCGCTTCCTCTACGCGTCGACGTGCTCGGTGTACGGCGCTGCGGGGGACGGACTGGTCGGTGAGGACGCACCGCTGCGGCCCGTCACGCCGTACGCCGAGAGCAAGGTCCGGGTCGAGGACGATGCTGCGGCGCTGGCCGGTTCCGACTTCGTCCCGGTGTTCCTGCGCAACGCCACCGCGTTCGGGTTCTCGCCGCGGCTGCGCGCCGACATCGTCCTGAACAACCTGGTGGGTTACGCGGTGCTCACAGGCGAGGTGAAGGTGCTCTCCGACGGCACGCCCTGGCGCCCGCTGGTGCACGCCGAGGACATCGCCCGGGCGTTCGCCGCATGCCTCACCGCCCCGGCCGACGTCGTCAGCGCGCGGGCGTACAACGTCGGCACGGAGGCCAACAACCTCACCGTGGCCGAGATCGCGGAGTGCGTGGTGAACACCGTGCCCGGTTCGGTACTCGACATCACGGGTGAGGCCGGCGCGGACCCGCGCTCGTATCGCGTCGATTTCTCGCGCGCCCGAGACGAACTAGGCTACGAGGCGAAGTGGACGGTGCCGGACGGGGCCGCCGAGCTGTACAAGGAGTACACGGCGCGCGGCCTCACCTCCGATGCGTTCTTCCGGGATTTCACCCGGCTCGCGCACCTCGAGCGCCTGCAGGAGGCGGGCGAGCTGGATGCGACCATGCGCCGCGTCTAGATGCGGCGTGAGTAGGTCACTGGAGCCGCGACCGCAGGTCCTGCCAGCTGCCGGCGGTGCGGTCGCGTTCCGAGACGACGGTGGCCTCGATCGGCCACGCGATGTTCAGGTCCGGATCGTCGAACGCGACGCCCAGGTCCTCGGCGGGATCGTGCGGTCGGTCGATGCGGTAGCAGACGTCCGCGACCTCGGTGAGGGCCTGGAAGCCGTGCAGGAAACCCGGCGGCACGTACAGGTGATGGAAGTCGTTGTCGTCCAAGAGGAAGGACTGGCTGCGGCCGAACGTCGCGGAGTCGGGTCGGAGGTCGACGAGGACGTCCAGCACCGCGCCGTGTGCGCAGCGCACGAGCTTCGCCTCGCCGCGTCCCGAACGGCCGTGCATGCCGCGGATCACCCCGCGCACCGAACGGGACTGCGAATCCTGCACGAACGTTGCGGCCGCCGGCCGGCCGAGATGGGCGTCGAACTCCTCGGCGTCGAATGTACGGGTGAACAGACCACGGTCGTCGCGGAACGGCTCGGGCTTCAGGACCAGGGCGTCGGCCAGCTCGGCCGTCTCGATACGCATGGGGTCATGCTGCCATGAGTTCCGCCGACCAGGGGAGTGTCTGTCGCGCTTGTGGTTCGGGCGATCTGCACCGCGTACTGGATCTAGGCCGCCAACCGGCCGCGGACCACTTCCCGCTTGCGTCCTCGCGTGTCACCGAGGCAGAGTCGGGACACCCGCTGGCCATGGATCTCTGCGGGACGTGTGGGCTCGCGCAGCTCGCGGAGGACGACACCGTTGCCGACGAGCCACGGGGAGTCGAGCCGCAGGCGCTGAAGGACCAGGCCGCCGACGCGGTGTCACGCGTGGACGCGGCGGGCCTGCTGGGAGGTGAAGCGCGGGGCGGGCGTACCGTCCGCGAGTTCCCGAGTCCCCACGGTGGGACGTGGATTCCGCTGCTCGCGGCGCGGGGATACGTGGAGGTCGCGGGTCCGGCGGACGTCGTGATCGACTCGATGGGGATCATGCACGAGCCCGATCAGCGGTCCGCATTCGCAGAGCGGGCGGCGGTGCTGGCCGACGGCGGCCTACTCCTGCTGCAATACCACTCGTTGGCCGCGATCCTGCGGCAAGGTCAGTGGAATGCGCTGCGGCACGGGCACTTCGCGTACTACTCGCTGCACTCGCTGCTGCGTCTGCTGGAGAGCGCCGGGTTGCGCGCCGTGCAGGCTTGGGAGTTCGAGTTGTACGGCGGGTCGGTGTTGGTCGCGGCCAGGCACGTCGGTTCGGCCACGGCCACGGCTGCGGATGGCGGCCCGGCCGTGGCGGCGCATCTATGCGGGCCCGGTATCGAGGACGTCCTGGCGGCCGAGTCGGCGGCGGGCGTGACGGATCCCGCCGCTCTCGGGGAGCTGGGCCGCCACGCGCGCGATCAGGCGATCGCTCTGCGCAGTTGGGCTGCCGCGAACACGGCTGCGGGATACGGCGTCTACGCGTACGGAGCCGCATCGCGAGCGGTGCCGCTGTTCGCGCTGGCCGGCCTCGACCGCGCTACGTTACGGGCGGTCGCCGACGCCTCACCGGCCAAGCTGGGGCTGCGTATGCCGGGCACCGATATCCCGATCGTGTCGCCGGAGGCCCTCGTGGGCATGCGACCCGACCGGGTCCTGCTGACCGTGCCAGACCTTTATGATGAAGTGCTGCAACGCTACCCGTCATTGGAGGGCGCTCTGACCATCGATCCGGAGAAGGGTGTGAGACATGCGTGACTACACGGAGTCGGCGAGGTTGCAGGCGCGCCTACACGCTATGGTGCCCGGCGGTGCACACACCTATGCCCGCGGCTCGGATCAGTACCCCGAGGATATGACGCCGGTCCTCGTGCGCGGCAGCGGTTCTCACGTCTGGGATGCAGACGGTAACGAGTACGTCGAGTACGGCATCGGCCTGCGCTCGGTGACCCTGGGTCACGGGTACGCACCCGTCGTGGATGCGGTCGTACGCGCGGTCGCGGACGGGGTGAACTTCTCTCGGCCGACGCTGATGGAAGTTGCTGCAGCAGAGGATTTCCTACGTCTGGTTCCGACCGCCGACATGGTGAAGTTCGCAAAGAACGGATCCGACGTCACGACCGCCGCGCTGCGGCTCGCCCGCGCTTACACCGGTAGAACGCGGGTCGCGATATGCGATCACCCCTTCTTCTCGGTGGACGACTGGTTCATCGGCACCACGGAGATGAGCGCCGGGATCCCGGTGGAGACCGTCGCGCAGACGGTGCGGTTCGCGTACAACGACCTCGACTCGCTCGCAGCCCAGTTCGCCGCGTACCCCGGCGAGATCGCCTGTGTCCTCCTCGAAGCCGCGACCGCGATGGCCGAGCCGGCGCCCGGCTTCCTCGAGGGTGTGCGGGCGTTGTGTGACGACAACGGTGCGCTGCTCGTATTCGACGAGATGATCACGGGCTTCCGTTGGTCGCCGCATGGCGCTCAGGCCGTGTACGGCGTGACGCCGGACCTGTCGTGCTGGGGCAAGGCGATGGGCAACGGCTTCCCGCTCTCGGCGCTCGCCGGGCGTCGTGAGGTGATGGAGCTCGGTGGTCTGAACACCGATCGCGACCGCGTGTTCCTGCTGTCCACGACGCACGGTCCGGAGACGGCGTCTCTCGCGGCGTTCCGTGCCGTGGTGGCAGCGTACGAGAGCGGAGACCCGGTGGGGCGCATGGAGTCGGTGGGCCGGCGGCTCGCCGACGGAGTGAATGCCGCAGCCGCCGCGGCGGGCCTCGCCGACTTCGTCTCGGTGCAGGGCCGGCCGTCGTGTGAGGTGTTCCTGACGCGCGATGCCGACGGTGCGCCCTCTCAGGCATACCGCACCCTCCTCCTGCAGGAGCTGCTCGACCGTGGGGTGCTCGGGCAGTCGTTCGTCGTCTCCGCCGCACACACCGACGTCGATGTGGACGTCACCGTCGGGGCCGTGACCGATGCGCTCGCGGTGTATGGCCGGGCGATCGAGGCGGGTACTGTCGACGGCCTGCTCCGCGGGCGCCCCGTCGCCCCCGCGCTGCGTCGACGCGCGGAGCCCCGACGGTTGTAGCCTGGGCGAACGGCTGTGTCCGGACTTTCAGATTGTCACCAGGGTTGCGGGTAGTATCACGCCGTGCACATTCTGGTCACCGGCGGTTCCGGGTTCATCGGAGCCAACTTCGTCCGACTCACCGCGGCCGAGCGTCCCGAGGTCGAGATCACGGTCCTCGACGCCCTCACGTATGCGGGCAACCGCGAGTCCTTGGACGGGCTCGACGTGGAGTTCGTCCACGGTGACATCTGCGACCGCGACATCGTGGAGCCGCTCGTCCGCAGCGCAGACGCGGTGGTGCACTTCGCCGCCGAATCGCACAACGACAACTCCCTCAACGACCCGACGCCGTTCGTGCAGACCAATGTGGTCGGCACGTTCACGCTGCTCGAGGCCGTGCGTCGGCACGACGTGCGATACCACCATGTGTCCACCGACGAGGTCTACGGCGATCTCCAGCTGGACGATCCGCAGCGTTTCACCGAGGCCACGCCGTACAACCCGTCGAGCCCGTACTCGTCCACGAAGGCGTCCAGCGACCTGTTGGTGCGTGCGTGGGTGCGATCGTTCGGGGTGCGGGCCACGATATCCAACTGCTCCAACAACTATGGGCCCTATCAGCACGTGGAGAAGTTCATCCCGCGCCAGATCACGAACCTGATCGACGGTGCGCGGCCCCGTCTGTACGGGGCCGGCACCAACGTGCGCGACTGGATCCATGTCGACGACCACAATCGTGCGGTGTGGGCTGTCCTCGACCGGGGCGAGATCGGTCGCACGTACCTGATCGGAGCCGACGGCGAGCTGGACAACCGCGCGGTCGTGGGCCTGCTACTGGAGCAGTTCGGTCGTGCGGCAGACGATTTCGATCAGGTGACGGACCGCGCCGGGCACGATGTGCGCTATGCCATCGACCCGACGCCCCTGCGCACGGAGCTGGGGTGGGAGCCCAGGTATGGGGACTTCCGGGACGGTCTTGCGCAGACGGTGGCCTGGTATCAGGCACACGAGGACTGGTGGCGGCCCGCGAAGGAGGCCACGGAACGCGGGTATGTCGAGCAGGGCGAGAAGCTGGTCTAGGCGCACCATGGCGCGGGGGAGGATCGCCGTCGCGTGGATGCTGGTAGCGGCGTTGGTGGGCGTCAGTGGCTGCGGTGCCGCTGATGGGGTGTCCGCTCCGTCGATGACGTCGGTCGCTCCCGCGCTCCCCGAGTTCAGACTGTGCGGGTTCTGGTACGCGATCGGGCGGACCCCGACCGATTCCGAGATCGACAGTCTGGGACCGAGGATGTCGGTCGTGGTGCTGAACCCCTGGGAGATGGACGCGAAAGCCCGTCTGCGCAAGGTCAATCCGCAGATCCGCGTGCTGATGTACAAGGACCTGGCGAGCACGCGCAACTACCCGGGTACGGTGGACGACGGTGCCGACGCCCGGCTCCTGCCGTCAGGCGTGGGGTACATGCAGGCGCAGCGTCACCACCCGCAGTGGTTCGCGACCGACACTGTCGGGCAGCGCATCGAGTGGGGCCAGTTCTCGCGCCACTGGCAGATGGCGGTGTGGGACCCCACCTATCAGCGTGCTTGGACGAACGCTGTGACCGCCGAGGCGGTGCGCGACAACTGGGACGGGGTGCTCGCCGACAACGACCTCACGCGCCTCGGTGTCTACTACCGCGGGATTTTCGCCGGGAGGGACTCCGTGGCCGATTCCGACGCGATGCTGCGGGACGGCCTGGATCGGCTGGTCACCATGGCGGGAAACAGTCTTGCGGCTCAAGGGAAGATCTTCGTCCCCAACATCGCCGATTCCGTCCCCGGTGACGCGCGATGGGAACGGCACGACCGCTTCGGAGGCGGGCTGGACGAGTTCTACGCGAACGTCGTGGATCCGGCCACCTTCCGGTATCTGCGCGCGCACCAGATCACGAACGACGGCGGTTCTCCCGATCGCCCATACACCCTGCTGATGACTCAGGCCCGCGACACCGATATGAGGACAACGGGTTTCGCGATGGCCTCGCTCTTCTCGACCCCACACACCTGCTGGAGCTGGGCGAACCCCGGCGACTACAAGAGCACCCCGGACACCGATCTCCTCGATACGCCGCTCGGCGCACCCCGCGGCGGGCCGGTGCAGGGCGCGGACGGCATCTGGCAGCGCACGTTCATGCACGGCTGGGTGGCCGTCAACCCGACCGACGGGCCGCTCCGGGTCACACCGCCCCCGGGGGTCGAGGGTGGTCCCCAAACCTTGGGTGCGCGCAGGGCGGTCGTACTGACGCGGGGGTGATCGGCGGCTCAGCGGCGTTTCATCCACGAAAGCCGAAAAATGTCGCATAAGCTGTGCTCGTCCTGACTGGCGAGGAAGTGTCGCGATTCATACGAATGGCTGAGGTCTTGTCGGTTGCACGAGGGAGACGAAACGATGTCGAGACTGCGCATTGTACTGGTGATGATCGTCGTAGCCATCACGATTCTTGTTCCCGGTAGAGCGATCGCGCAGACGACTCTCGGTACCGTGATTCCGTATAGTGCCACGGAGATCGTGAACCCCCTACGTGGCCAGCACGAGAATCTCAAGGCTCCGTTGCTGCCACAGCAGAACCCTGCACAGAGTGCGTATGCCGCCTGGCCTGGAACCGACGATCGGTCGATGCGGTATGACTGGAGCCAACTGCAACCTGTCGATCCCCGGACCTTGCCCAGCGATGCGTCCGATGACCAGAAGTACGACTTCTCGGCGATCGATGCCGATATTGCGAGCGCGGCGGCGCAAGGGCGGCGATTCGGGTTCCGGGTCGCCATGTTCAACTCATGCTGTGACGCGAGCTATCCCAATAATACCGACATCTCCGTGCCAGCGTGGGTGACCACCGTTCCCGGCGCAACCTCGACGTATGTCCACGATGGCATCTCGTACGTTATCCCGAATTGGAACGACGCCGGCTACCTGAAGCACGTGTCGGATCTTCTGGCAGCGCTGGGCCGGCACTATGATGGTGACGAGCGGCTGGCTTGGTTCGAGTACTCCGGCTACGGTGATTTCAGTGAGAATCACAATGCGTTCATGCGCGATACCCTAGGTATCCCAGGTCCATCTCGTGATAACAGTATCAATGAGCTCGGTTACAATTCCCCGTACGAGGACCAATACATCACCAAGGCGTCGGTCATCACTCTTACGGATGCGAATCTCGCTGCTTTCCCTCGCACGCGTCTGGTTACGGCTCCCGGCAACGCGGAGATCGTGAAGCAGGCGTTCAGGGACAGCGCGCAGCTGGCCGGCCGCACGACGGATGTCGGGATCCGGTCGGACTGCTTGGGTACCTATGACGTCATTCCCAGCTGGGCCACGGACGTATGGGCTTACTATGTGCAAACCAATGATCCCATTATCGAGGTGATCAAGAACCGATGGAAGAGTGCGCCTATTATAACGGAGTGGTGCAATTTCACGACCGAGACCGAGGCGCAATACTACGATCGGGCACTGACCGACACGGTGAACCGTCATGTGTCGATACTCGCCAGCACGGGAAATTCGTTCGAACGTGCTACCACCACGTTCCCGCAGGATCTGTATGAAAAGTGGTCGCGAGCGAATAAATACAGTGGATATCGATATGCGGTAACGGCGGCGGATGTTCCGGACCAGGCGTTGGTGGGTGTCCCGCTCGCCATGAATGTGACTTGGACGAACTTCGGCGTGGCGCCAGCCTACGAGGATTGGAGACCTCAGTACGAGGTGCGAAATGCTGCAGGGCAGGTGGTCGCTTCGATTGACGCGGGAGTCGACCTGCATGCGCTCGCGGCCGAGCAGAACTATACTTCGACTGCGGCCGACCCGATACCTGCAACGACCGTCGATAACGTCCACATTCCGACGGTGGGATTAACGCCCGGCCAGTACACCGTGGTTGCGCGGGTGCCGTGGAACGAGCATAAGAGCAACGGAAGTAATACCGTTTCCTACCAGCCGATGGCACTGGCGGAGACCGGTCGAGACGTCTCTGGAGCGTACCCCGTCGGAGCCTTTACATTGAAGGCCCCGAAGGACACGATCGAGGCCGAATCGATGACGCGGACCGTCGATTCCTCCGGTGGGACGTTCGCACTTTCGGGCGCGTCGAACGGGTGGGTGCACATGCTGTGGGCTGACGGGGCGTTGCAGATTACCGGAAATACCTCGCAGGTCGGTCAAGTCACTGTTGTCGCGAAGGGGGAGGCGTGTAACGGTGACCCGGTGATGAGCGTTGAGATAGACGGATCGGTGGACGGCACCGCGACAGTCTCGAGCCAGGGCCTACGTGGTTACTCGTTCGATCTCCCATCGCCGATCAGTGGGAACCACACCCTCACGATCCGGTACGGCAACGACTACGCAGACGGCGCCTGCGATAGGAACCTTATCGTTGACGCCGTCATGCTTGATTGAGCGGAGTGTGCTCGACTTGTGGGCACATTCTATGGGCCGCCTGGTTCATCGGTACCCCAGGGCTGATTGCGGGAGGGACGTGGAAGCTGCGCCCAGGGAGGTGACGCTCCGCGCGGGGAGGGAGACTCGACGCCGGTAATGTGGTCATGTGGGCAACTCTGGCGCTCCGGCTCGACGCGGTGGGCGGGCCGTCGGGCGTCGCGCAGTGTTACGTGGAGTTGTGGGCGGAGCGGCTGGTGTCGGAGCTGTGGCGTTGCTTGGTGGTGACCGCGGTAGGCGCGACCGGTCCAAATACTATGTCGCTGCGGACGGCGACGATCGAGCCGAGGGCACGTCTAGGGCGCGGCCATGGCATACGATTGCGCGAGTCGAGGCCGGTTTGGCCGCTGGTTTGGTGCGGCCCGGCGATGAGGTCTACTTCCGGCGTGGTGACGAGTTCTTTGGGAACCTGGGTGCTGCGCGCGGGTGGGGGCCCCCTCCTTACGATCGGCGGCTGGTCGTAGGAGCTTACGGAGCCGGTCCGCGGCCGCGACTCTCGTCGTACAAGATTCCCGCTTCTCCGACGAGCTGGACTCCGGTCGGGTCCGGAGTCTGGAGGCTCGACCTGTTGGATCCGAACGTGTTGCTAGGTAACGTTTACAATCGCTCTGCCAACACAGGGTTCCTTCGTATCGACGGCACGGTGCACGGTTCCAAGAAATGGCGGGCCGAAGAGCTATCCGGCCAGTGGGACTTCTATAACGATCCGCGGTATCTGTATGTGCGATCGAAGGCGAACCCTTCGGCGAGCACGAGCGACTTCCGCGTCGCGGTGGATGGCAACGTCATTACTGGCGGCGACAGCCTGGTCGTTGCCGGGCTCGAGCTGGTGGGAGCGGGGGGTCACGGCTATCGCCAGGCCGCGGCCGCTGCGACGGAGGTGGTCGACTGTGAGATCCACGAGATCGGTGGAGCAGAGCTCGCCAATGGAGTGCGATACGGGAATGGTGTCGAGGCATGGATGGGGTCTCATGGAATCACCGTGAGCCACAACGAAATCCACGATGTGTACGATACAGCTTGTACGATCCAGGGTGCGCAGACCGCCGACGCGCGCGCGATCGTCGGGGCGGACTTCCACGACAATGTGATCTACGACTGTATGCAGGCCTTCGAGTACTGGGGCACGGGACCTTACACGACTACGGACGATGGTTTCAGGGATTGCTCGTTCGTCTCGAACGTTTGTGTAGGGGCGGGGCGTTCGTGGTCTAGAGGTGTACGTCCCGACGGCGATGGTCTCGGGGTGTTCCTGCTTGCCTACAGTCAGGACCTCCCCGTGGACATCAGTGTCCGCGACAATGTGTTTGTGGATGCGGTGGATGGCTACGCCTACGTGAACACGAACGGCGGACGCTTCCGGACTGGGTACAGCAGCGACTGCAACACGATCGCCTTGAGAGCCGCCCTACAGATCCAACGCCAGTTCCCGTATCGCACTAGCCAGGCAGCGGAGTGGACAGCCCACGTCGCCGCAGATCGACACAGTCGCTGGCTCACGCTCCCCGCCGGGACCATGTCGACTGCGGCGGGACTGCAGTTCGCACGGCGCCTGCGGGCTGGTGACTGAGGGTTCGCTGGGCCCGTGACGACTACGCCAAGACAACTTGGCCAACTGTCGGATTGCCCGCAGGCACTGTAGTTTACTATATCGAAACTCGGTTCTTTCAGTAGAAGGCGAATATCAGGTGGGATCTCTCGGGTTCATCCGATCGCTGCGCGCCCGATGGGTGATCGCGGCGACAGTCCTTGCGCTCGCGGTCCTGGCGGCGGCCGCGTATGTCGCAACCGCGCCACGCACGTACGAGGCCAAGACCAGAGTATTCATTTCCGCTCCGTCATCGTCGCAGGTCACGGACGTGTACCAGGGCGGGATGTACACGACTCAACAGATGCAGTCGTATGTCCGCTTGATCGCTGGCCGGGAGCTCGCGCAGCGGACAGTGAACGCTCTGGGGCTGGACATGACGCCCGACGAGGTCGCAAGCGAGGTTACCGCCACTCTCGTTCCCGAGACTGTACTCATTGATGTCACGGTTGCGGATCATGATGCCGCACGGTCGGCGCACATCGCCAACGGGCTGACCGCGCAGCTCGGTAGCCTGCTCGTCGACGTTCGTAATGCGTCGGACGGTCATCCGCCGGCAACCGCGGTCGTCGTCGACCGACCTGCGACGATTCCGAGCTCCCCCGCGTCCCCGCAGCCGTTACGTACGCTGGCGATGGCGGCGTTGTTGGGACTCATCCTCGGTGTCTGGGCTGCGGTCGGATACGATCGTTGGTCGCATGTGGTTCGCCATCCGGGCGATGCGGGCAAGGCCGCCGACACAGCCGAGCTGGGAGAGGTGCCTGCTGGTGGCGGAGCCCCAGATTTCGGCAGCAGCGCGTGCGAAGAGGCAGAGGCATACCGCCGGATCGCTTCGAAGCTCTTGGCAGGCGAAAGTGGTAATGACGAAGTACCTACCATCCTCTCGGTGACCGGAGTGGCGGGTGCTCCACCCACAGCGGCCATCACGCTCAGCCTCGCGCGCGCTCTCGCCGAAGCAGGCAGATCTGTCGTGATCGTCGACGCCGACCTCAGATCCCGGGCGGTGAGCTCGTTTGTCGGCGCGGAGGATGCAGAGGGCCTCACCCAGGTACTCGATGCGAGCGCCGGACAGAAGATGGTCGACTTCGAATCGGTGATCCGTTCGTCGGACGAGGCTGGCGTGCGAGTGCTTCCAGCAGGACAAGTTTCCCGTCAGCCCAGCGCTGTTCTTGCTGCGCCAGAACTGGACCGACTACTCAATGACTTACGAAGTCGCACCGACTACGTATTGGTAGACACTGCGCCCGTCGACGACAGTGCCGAGACCAGTCGCATGTGCGGGCATACTCAGGCGACTCTGCTCGTTGCCCGTGTCGGGCGCTCGAAGACACCCGCACTGCGTCGTACCGCTACCACTCTGCGTGACTCCGGGGTTCACATCCTTGGGGTGCTGCCGGTAGCTGCGAGATGAAGCGTGCATTCCTGGTACTTCCGGTCGCGATCTTTGTAGCGTTCGCGGCGCTGCCGGCAGCGATACCGCAACAGTTCGAGGTCGGCGGCTTCTCAGTAAAGCTGATAGAGCCGTGCCTGGCTGCAGCGGCCGTGTGGGCGGTGTGTCAGCCACGCAGAGCACGGGTCGCCCGCTATGCTGTTCCGTTCGCTGCGGTGGTTGCAGGCTTGACTCTGTGGTCCCTGCAAGCTGGTTTAGACCTCAACAAGGCCGGCTCCGATGCTCGGTTACCTTTCTACGGAGCTGTGGCCACTCTTGTCGCCGGCTCAGTGACCACCCGTAGCCAGCAGCGTGCGTGTCTCGCGGGTGCGCTTTGTACACTCTGGTTTTCGGCTGCCATGGTCCTGGTGTCTCTCGCCACGGGAATGGAGTTGGGCGGGCGCTCAGAAGCTGCATCGTTAGACCTGGCAGATACAGGCGCGGCGACCCGTTTTCTTACGCCCACAGATTTCTTAGCGGTGGCGACGATCGCAATCTGCTTGGTGCTGGTAATCAGTGGTGCGCGTCGTGACTACCGACTCTGGTACTGGGTGCTTCCGGCTGGATGTCTGATGGTGCTGTCGTTCTCGCGTAACCACTTGATCGGGCTTGCGGTAGCGGTGGCGTTCGCACTCGTGTGTCTACGCAGTTCCGCATCTCTTTTCGGCCTGGCCAAAGTCGCTTGCTGCGCGGTGGCGATCGTCCTTGCCTTCGGACTGGGCCTGGGTACGCTACTCGACCCCATCCCAGGGGCCGGGTTCGTCGCGCAACAGGCGAATAGCTACGGCGGTCGGGTGTTGGACGGATTGGGGTCTCAAGCGCGGTCGACCGATGGGTCCACCCAGTGGCGTGACCAGGAGAACGCCCGAATGTTGTACGAGATCCCGGACGCGATTTGGATCGGCCACGGTTTTGGATATGCCTACAAGTCACCGGAAGGCGCTCCAGGTACGTTCCAGAACGACTCTGCGCCCTACTACGCTCACAACTTCTACCTTTGGCTTGTGCTCAAAGCCGGCCTCCTGGGACTCGTGGCCTTTGCGTGGTTCGCCTTAGGTCCTCTGGTGACAGTGGTACGTCGACCGCGGTCTCCGGTCCAGGTCGCTCTGGGCGCTGCCGCTGCCGGGCTACTCGCGATCAGTGTCGTTGCGCCGGTTCCGAACGGGGCGCCCGAGACGACGTTGCTTGGTGGGTTGCTGGGCATCGTGGTCGTTCTTGGGCAGCGTGGCCTCGACCGGAGCGGCTATGGATCAGCGATCGAGGGCTCCGGCCCAGGCGGTGCGTACGAGGACGCGCACCGCGGAGCGTCGAGCTTCAGTGTGTGCCGGATCGAGAGCTAGAACGCGGCGAATGGCTCCACTCCAGTCGTCATCATCCACCAGCCCCGGCCAGTCGTGCCCATACAATTCGGCGATGTGCTCATGGCGGGGGCCGACAACCGGCACCCCGGCCTCTAGGCAGCGGACAGCTACGCCGCTCTGATAGAACTCGTCGTAGGGGATGACGATGCAAGCAGCTTCTCGTACGATTTGATCGAATCGGTCCTCAGGAATAAATCTGTCTGATACATTCCAGCCGTCCATGTCTGGCCAGCCGCGTCCGTGAATATCCAGGACGGCCTCGTCGCGTAGATCGTTGGCGATCCGAGTAAGTGCACTTAGAGACCGAGTTCGCTTGTTTTGCCCGACAACCCGAACGATCGGCGGTGTGGTGCGGTTGGTGCCGATCGACTCGGGGCCGTCTTGACGGATCGGGTGCGGCAGGACGAGCCCGTTTACGCCCGTCGCCTTCACGCCCGCCGCTCGTGCGGTCTCCGTATGGTAGATGATCTCTGTTCGCGTACGTCTAACCGTAGCAGCGAAGGCTCTTCGTGCCCAGGGAGAGTAGCCGTAAGATTCTCGGAGCGGTGTGGGATCGTGAACGATTGTGAAGACGCGATTACGACGGGTGAGTAGCGCGGTGGTGAGTATATCGAAATAGCCGAAGATCGGCCACACCACGAGGACCGTCTTGTTAGTCGTAGTCCATGCGAGCCGAAGGCGGTGCGCAACTGTTCGAGCCGCTACCGCAAGTTTCGACCAGGTATTATTGCGGCCTTCGGCTTGGGGCCCTCGATCCCATTCGACGTCGTGATAGCCGGCCGCAGCGAGACTCTCCATCAGCTCGGTCTCGAAATGTCGGAGAGTGTCGTCCAGTGGATTTATCAAGACAATCCGCACGCTCATATCATTGTCTCCCTGAGCATTCGATTACGGTTGGTAGATAAATTACCCGTGAATCCATCGAGTAATGCGCGCAGGCGGACGAAGGCGTATAGGTGGCGACCATGTCCCAGATCGATGGCGACCTTCGCAAATGCCTTCGCCGATGACGCTGCTAGAAACCAGTGCCGCCGATGCTTACGCCAACACAGGATCTGATTCCGCGTTCGGAAATAGATGGGCGCGGTGGCCGTGTCTTGATATGCTACGGCGTCGGGCACGCATCCTATCGCCCCCACTCGAGCGAAGCGCAGAGACAGGTCTACGTCCTCCCAGTACAGGAAATAGTCTGTGTCGAAACCACCTACGCTGGTCAGCTGGTGGCGACGCGCGAGTAGGCACGCTCCGTCGAGCCATTCTGCTTGCTGGGCTCCGGCGTCGGTGATGTGGCGGACCTCACCGAATCGGTCGACGATTCCGCCGTACGACCAAGCTTGATCTGTACCGTGCAGCTTCAGCGCCGGACCCACCATGCCGAGCGTGGGATCGGTGTCGAAAGCCGCAAGCAGGTTTCTGACGCACTCGGGTCTCATGAGGACCTCGTGAGTGAGGAACAAAACGTTCGCCGGCGCGAGATCGAGGGCGTCCGCCCCCGCGTTCATCGCCGCCGAGTAGCCGATGTTCTCCTGTAGGGTGACTAGGCGAGCAGATGGAAAGCGGGCCGGCAGCTCGTCCAGCACGCCGTCACCGGACGCGTTGTCCACAACGACGACCTGTGCGGGTACCGATGTTTGTCGCGACAGAGCCTCGAGAGTGTCGAACACTCGGTCGCCCAGGCGGTAGTACAGCACGACGACGCCGTAGTCATGGGTTGGTTTGCTCATGGTCATCTCTCGGTCATCACATGGGTAGATCCAGTAGGCGGCGCGCTTTCTCGACGACGTTTCGACCGCCGGGGCTGAGCATCACGGCGATCGCGCCGATGGCGTACCCCACCCAGCCGAACCATGCCGGTGGCCAGTGCATGCCGACAGCTGCCGCGGCCGTCGCCAGAGCAGCTGCGCTCCCCGCGGCGGCGACTGTCGCCGGGAGAGCAAGACACGCGAACATCTGCGCAGGTGGAGGACCGACAGCGCGAGCGAGGGCGTAAGCACACCAGGGCTGCGTGATCCACAGGGCCGCAGCAACTGCCACGCCTGCCCCGATGATGCCGCATGAGTGAGTCAGCCAGACTCCCAGAACAACCTGGAGCACAGCCGCACCGAGTGTTGCTGGGAACGAGAGCCCGGGGCGGCCGAATGAATCTCCGCTCAGTACAACTGGGAGCTGTACGGCTCTGGCCAGCAGGGCCACGAGCGTGAGTACTGTCGTCGCGACCATGCCCAGCGCCAGCCCGTCGTCCGGCACCCAGAGCGGAATCCAGGCGGGAGTGGCCCACGCCAACGGGGCGATGGTCAAGACACCGACGGTGGCCACCACGGTGAGTAGATCCCCACTGAGCGTGACGGCGGTGGGCCGATCGAGTTGCGACAGGCGGCTGAAAGCAGGTCGGATCGGGGCGGTCGCCCAGTTGAGTACCTGGCCAGCGCCGTTGAACACGCGCATCGCCATGGCGAAGTATGCCGCTGACGCGGGACCACGTGTCAGGCCGACGATGACCGTGCCGGCCTGTAGGGTTCCGACTAGCAAGGCGTCGACCATGAAAGATTTTGCGCTGTAAGAGAACAGGGTGCGGATATTCGCTCGAGTTATTTCTGATCGCCTGGGGCGGGCCATCCGATGGCGGAGCACGTACGCCGTAGCCAGAACCGGAGGCAAGATCATCCCGGTAGCTTCGGCTGCCGCAACCTGCGTAACGGTCAGCCCGAACGGCAGCATCGCCAAGACCGTCACGACACGGATCGCGGTCCCAACGACCTGATTCATCCGGTCGCGGACTACATGCCCAGACCCGATGAGCACCGACTCGAACGGGCGGAAGACGATCGACGCCACGACGGAAGCGCCCAGAACGGCGACTGTTACCTGTGTTCCGGTCGTCAGATGTGTGCCATGGGTGTGCGCGTACGCGAAGGCGATTGTGAAGAACGCGGGTACCGCGATGGGAGCTATGCAGCCGATCCACGCGAGCCCGTTGGATATGAGTGCGTCGCTGGTGAACCGCCGGTCTCCGCCGCGCGCACTGGCGCCGAAGTATACGATCGCAGTGCCGATTCCGATATCGGTATAGAAGAAGTACGAGGCCACGGCCAGCATGAATAGCCAGATGCCATAGTCGTCGGCACCGATCTGAGACACCACGACCGGGAACATGGCGATGTTCGCGATAATGTTCAGCGATCCGGCGAAGATGCTGAGTGCGACGCCGCGGCGGGTGCTACCGGAGCGCGTGCCGCCTGTCACAGTGTTCACCCGCCCCGCCTGATCGCATCGACGAGGGTGTTCTCGTAGGCTGCGCAGATATTCTCCCACGCGTACGATTCCGCTGCCCGCCGCTGCGCGCCGTCCGCCAATGTTCTTGCACGCGCCGGCGATTCGATCAGTTCACTCATGGCTGACGCGATCGCCCCCGCTTCAGGTGCCACGAACACAGCCGCCTCCCCTAGAACCTCTCGGTTGAAGAGTGTGTCGCGTGCGACGGTCGGCGCCGCACAGGCCATTGCTTGTACAAGCGCCGGATTAGTGCCCCCGACGCTGTGTCCGTGGAAGTACGCGCCGGCATGCTGCCAGAGAGCGAACAGCTTCGCGTCATCCGACACGTGGCCCAGCCACCGAACGTCGCCATTCCCGGCGCACAGCGCGGTCACCCGTTCTTCGAGAGGCCCGCCGTGCCCCGAGGACCCGACAATAACCACAGGATGGCGTTCCGCGATGAGCGCCGCCGCATCGAGGAACTCGGGTATAGAGTTTTCGGGGACGAACCTGGCCACGGCCAGTGCATACGAACGCGACGCGAGCCCTTCGGGTGCGGGTAGAGGTGCCGGGACATCGCCGCCGTACGGGATGAACACCGAGTCGCGCCGGAAATTGTGTTTCCAGTAGCCGCCGATCTCGACCGAATCGCTGACGAGGATGTCGGCGAACCGTGCAGTCAGTAGCGCACCAGTACGGAAGACCCTCTTTCCAAGTGCACTCCATTTGTCGCGTTCCCACTCGATTCCGTCGACGTTGACCACTGTCGGGATCCGTCGCATGCGGAGGCCAGGGAGATAGTAGCCGTTCGCCACGTTCAGGACGAGTGCGACGTCGGGTTTGCGACGCGTCATCGAGTGCAGGACGGACGTCGCGCCGAAGCTGAGTGTGCTGAGCGACTTGGACTCGATCCCGCGGGTGGTGACCGATGTCACGCCAGGGTGGTCGAACTCGGGGCGAGACACCGTCGCACCTGGGCGGCCATACACTGCCACGTCCCAGCCGGTGTCAGCCAGGTGGGGCGCAAGCCGGCGCACCAGGGTCTCGAAGCCCCCGTAGAAGCTCGGGTACCCGCGCGATCCGATGATCGCGACTGATCTGCCGGCCATGCTACCTCTGTTCCGATGTGTGAAAGTCAGGCGCTATTCGAGATCAAAAAATAGCCTGTTATCGGTCAAAAGTCATCTAGAGTCGCGGCGCATCGTTGGTGTCGCTCCCAGCGCCGGGACTCCGACTGGCGTGGCCGAACCGGGGGAGGTACCCGCGGTACCACGAGATCCCGAGGTAGACGGCTGTGAACAAGCAGGTGGTGATGACGCATGGCAGCAGTGCGGCCCCTCGGTCTGCCGGAATGGCAGACGTCCACACGACGAGCGAGCACAAGACCGCGGTGCCGCCGGCACAGGCCGGGCCGGCGACGGCCCGCAGGTACCACGAGAATGGGATGCCAAGTCCCCGTTGCAGGTATGCCACGGAGAGCACGTTGCCGACTGCGATCACGAGTGCGAGCCCGGCAACGATGCCGGGGAACCCGAACGCCAGACCAGCGGGCACCGCGGCGGCAAGCGCCGCGATTGCTTCGCAGGACGCGGCGATCGCGATCGCCGAGGTGCGTCCCGCGGCGAAAGCGGCGGCGCTGCACACGCCCGTCGACACGTTAACGGCGATCGCAAGCCCGAGTGCACAGACGACCGCTGTCGTTGTCGGCATCGACTGTCCGAGCCACAGGGGGACGATGAAGGGGCCGGTCGCCACGAGCAGTAGCGGGAGGAACATCGCGGTGGCGGCGTTGCGTGTCGTGAGGCGTCGATAATCGGCGCGAATGCCCGCGAGCCCGCTGGCGGCGAAAGCATGAGTCAGGTGTGTGTTCATGGCGACGGCAGCGGCGCCGCCGAACGCTTGAGCTCCCAGCGCGAGCCGACTGCCGAGCTCGTACGCGCCAGCGGCAGTAGGGCCAGCCGTGAGACCGGCGAGGATCTTGCCCGACTGCATGGTTATTACGTCGGCCGCGCCCGACACCTGGCCGCGGATGCCGAATGCGAGAATCTCTCGTGCGGGGATGCGGACGGGGTTCCCGATCGGGATCGTCCGTTCGTCGAGGAGTAGGGCACCCACAACCGCGACCGAGCCGACGAGCGCCCCGGATGCCGTCCCGATGGCAAAGCGCTCGAGCCCGCCCTGTCCGGTGGTCAGGCCGACGATCCCACCGCCGATCTGGAGCAAGCTCATGGCCGCCAACCCGACATTGCCCGCAACCTGGCGGCCACGACCGAAAGCGGCACCGACTAGGGCGCGCGAGATCAAGCCGACTACCAGCACGACCGCGGCCGCGACGGCTACGTCTCGGGCGAGGTGGTGGTCGGGTGTATGCAGTGCGCTGGCTATCACGTCCGACGCGACGAGCGGTATCAGGACGATGATCGTGCCGACGAGCCCGAGTATTCCGAGGCTCAAGCCGAGCACCGACGCCTCTAGGTCACGGCGACCTTGCGCGTGGTAGAGGGCGACGTATCGAGTGTTCGCGCGGGAGACGCCGAGATCGAACAGGCCCGCGTACTGGGCGATCGCGCCGGTCACTGCCCAGATGCCGAAGTCGTGGAGCCCGAGTTGCGACACGAAGAACGGAGTGGCCAGAAGGTTCGCTCCGTAACCAGTCGCGAGCGGCAGGATCTGCGCGAGAGCCCCGACGCGGAGGCTCTGGATCCGGCCGGGCCCTGCCATCGTGTCTCCCGTCGGTTGCGTATCCGCAGGATACGGACATATGGTACGTTATCGCACGATTTATCGCACACGCATTGGTGCTCGCGGTGTCGAATGTGAGGGGGAGCGCATGCGGCTGACTGTCTGCGTTCCCACGTATAATCGTGAGCAGTCAGTGGCACAGGCAGTCGAGAGCATCCTTCACCGACAGTGCTTCGATGACTTCGAACTCCTAGTCATCGACAACTGCTCGACCGACGACACGCTCGAAGTCATCCGTGGGTTCGACGACAGTAGGATCCGGATAGTTCGGAACGAGAAAAACCTTGGTTGGCTTGTCAGTCACAATAAGGCCATGACTCTCGCTCGTGGACAGCTGATCCAGTTCGTCCACAGCGACGACTGGCTACTCCCCGGCTGTCTCGGTTCCTTAGTGCCGTGTTTCGATGACAGGCGCGTCGGGTTAGCGTTCGCGCGCAGGAAGATTCAGACCGAGTTCGGCGACTGGGCGCGAAAATACTCGACTATCCACGAGCCGCTCGAGCCGCTCGAGGCTGTCAACGATGGCCAAGAGATTATTCGCCGATACGTGCTGCACAAGGCGAACGGTAACTGGATCGGGGAGCCGACATCAGTGATGTTCCGGCGTGACACCGCGCTGGCAGTCGGTGGGTTCAATCCGCTGATCAAACATTGGACTGAGATGGACCTGTGGCTGCGTATCCTCGCGCGGACGGACGCCGCTTGGGTCGACCGAGAGCTGACTGCGCGATGGCATCATGCCGGCACGTTGACGGTGACCGGTTACGAGGAGGCATTGCATCCCGCTTGGCTGGACAGGTCGTCGGTGATCGCAGGGATTGCCCGTGACCGATGTGTAGCCACAACCACGCGACGCGGGGCGGCGGCATTGTGGTGCGAAGTTCAACTTCGAAATCTCGGTCGCGTGCTTCTGAAAGGCGAGGACCGTCGTTGCCAGCTCGGCGAACTTGCGCGTCAGACACGCATAGTCACAAGTGGCAGAATATCTCTAGCCCCACTTCCCGATGCGATCGACGAGGAGTAGACACCCGGTCGCGGGCATAGGGCGAACCAACCGTGAGTCTGTGGGCCTCGGGTGTGAACTCCGCTCACCTATTGCCTTCGAACTGGCCGTAGCCGTGTATACCGAGAACAGGTGGAAGAGGACTCATTGCGGAGGTCCATCGGTCCCGAACGCGTCAGCAAAGGCAGGCGCCGCCGAGTCCTTACTCGACCGGACATAGCTTAGAGCGGAGCCGTCCCGTGAGGTCGTCGGCCACTCGATAGCCAGGGTGGGATCGAATGCGTCGAGATCGCGATCCAGCTCCGGCGAGTATTCGAGCGAGCACAGGTACATGACCGTCGAATCGTCCTCTAGAGAGAGGATCGCATGCCCGAGCCCTGCAGATAGATAGACGGCGCGTCGATCGACGTCGTCCAATAGCACGCTGTCCCATCGGCCGAATGTGGGTGAGGACGGGCGGAGGTCTACGACCACGTCCAGGAAGGCGCCCCGGACACAAGTGACGTACTTTGCTTGCCCAGGCGGGTCTTCGGTGTAGTGGATTCCGCGGAGCACGCCTGCGGCAGATACTGAACAGTTGGCCTGGAGCAAGGTTAATGGCGTGCCGACGGCATCCTCGAATTCTGAGGCTTTGAACCACTCGAGGAACCTGCCACGTGCGTCTCCGAACTGCTTCGGCGTGAACTCCCATGCTCCGGCGATCGCGAGTTCTCTTGTTTGCATATTCATGCACGTCCCTCCCGCTCTAGAAGGCCTAATAGATACGCTCCGTACCCTGATTTCAGTAATGGTGCGGCGCGCCGCTGCAACTCGTCGTCGCTGATGAAGCCCTGGCGCCAAGCGACTTCTTCGGGTATGCCGATGCGTAGGCCTTGACGCTGTTCGATCGTCCGTACGTAGGTGCCGGCGTCCAGTAGAGAGTCGACAGTTCCGGTGTCGAGCCATGCCGTCCCACGCGGGAGCACTTCTACTTGTAGGCGCCCCTGTTCAAGGTACGTCCGATTGACATCGGTTATCTCGAGTTCGCCTCGCGCGGACGGCTTCAGGTCGGCAGCTATCTCGAGGACGTCATTGTCATAGAAGTACAGTCCTGGGACAGCGTAATTCGAAGATGGATCGGTCGGCTTCTCGACGAGGCTCGTCGCTTTGCCGGAGCCGTCGAAGTCTACGACGCCGTAGCGCTCGGGGTCTGATACCCAATAGGCGAACACCGCGCCCCCGTCGATGCGATCGAATCGGTTGAGTTGAGAGCCGAGGCCAGGACCGTAGAAGATGTTGTCACCGAGAATCAGGGAGACACTGTCGCCACCGATGTGTTCGCGGCCGATGCGGAACGCATCTGCAAGCCCGTTCGGCGAGCGTTGCACTGCGTAGTCGAGCGATACTCCGAACTGCGATCCGTCCCCCAGTAGGCGCTCAAAGGCGTCTCGGTCCTGCGGCGTCGTGATGATCAGGATATCGCGAATGCCCGCGAGGATCAGTGTCGACAGCGGGTAGTAGATCATCGGCTTGTCGTACACAGGGACGAGTTGCTTGCTGACCCCGAGTGTGATCGGGTGCAGACGGGAGCCGGTGCCTCCGGCAAGGATGATTCCGCGCACGGGTTCAGCCTCTCAGATCGGACGTCTGGCTGCCGACAGGCAGCGTGTACAGCCGACCATCCGTCCTGGCTGACGCATCTGACGCAGTAGTGGGACGAGTGTCCAGTCTGAACCCAGCAGCGAGGAGAGTCTTGGCGAGCATGTTTTCGGCATCTGATGTCCACTGGCTGACATGGCGGAGTGCGGGGTGTGCTCGGGTCAGTCGGTGGACGAGGGCGATCTGTGCGGACGTAATCGTGACCGCGGAGCCGATCGGCCACATGACGGCTACGGAGGTTGCTCGGTTGATCCGGACTAGAGTGGCGTTCTCCGACACATCGCCGGAGGCGTCGGGCGAAGACACCGTCCAGTACCCGACGAGATCGCCCGACTCGGCGAGTTCGCGTGCTGTTCTACGCGCTATCCCGGCTGCTGCCGCTGCTTTCACGACGGCTCCACGTGCGAGTTCGCCGACATGAATGGTGGCGTCGCCGGTGCGAATGGTCTCGTGGCGTCCGGGTGGGCGGCGCCGTAGAGCGAAGTGCACAAGGACTCCTCGTCGAAGTGTCGCAATCTGGCAATCCAGACAATATGTCATCGCTCCGTTGCAGAGAGAACGTGGGGGTGGTCACAGTGTGACTGTGGCACGGGCACGCGGCTGGGTGCGTCCCTGCGGTAGGTTGCCCGATATGCGAGTCTTCGTCACCGGTGCGGGCGGTCAGGTGGGGTCGTGGCTGGTGGAGCACGGTCGATCGCGCCCGCACGAGATCGTTCCCCTGACGCGGGCCGACGCGGATGTGACGTGCCCGAAGCAGGTCGAGGAGCTGGCGTTCGGGCCGGACGACGTCGTGATCAACTGCGCCGCGTACACCGCCGTGGACGCTGCCGAGACCGATGCCGAGGGCGCAGAAGTACTGAACGCGCGCGCTCCGGAGCTGCTCGCGCTGCGCTGTCTGCGCTCGGGTGCGCGCCTGGTGCAGTTGTCCACCGACTACGTCTTCGGATCTGTGGCCGCCGACCCCCGACCCTGGCGCGTCGACGACGAATGCGTTCCCGAAACCGTTTATGGCAGAACCAAACGCGACGGCGAACGGCGGGCCCTGGCCGCCGATCCGCGCACCGTTGTCGTGCGCACGGCGTGGGTGTATTCGGGTCGGGAGGGTGACTTCGTCGGGACCATGCGGCGGCTCGCGGCCGATGGCGTCGATCCGCGTGTCGTCGATGACCAGCTCGGTTCGCCGACGTATGCCTCAGACCTCGCCGCGGGGCTGCTGGATCTCGCGGAGCGACTCGCCGCCGAACAAGCCCGTCCGGGCGCCATCCTGCATGCGGCGGGTACGGGTCAGGCGACCTGGTACGAACTAGCGCGCGAGGTCTTCGCCGGTGTGGGCGCCGACCCCGAGCGCGTGAGCCCCTGCACCACAGAGGAGTTCCCAAGGCCCGCTCGCCGGCCGGCGTACTCGGTCCTCTCGCCGGAGGCGTGGGAGTCATGGGGCCTCGAGCCCCTTCCCGAATGGCACGACGGGCTGCGTCGGGCCCTGGTCTAGAGCCGCGAGGTGCTCGGGTCAGCAGCCCCGCTGTACCAGGGCGCGCGCGTACCCCGCGGTCTGGTACACGTATTGCCATGCCGTTTCGACGAATCCGATGTGTTGTGGATTCGCGGAGACTCGCACGTCGCCGGAGTAACAGCGGTCGAGTAGGTACCGCGTACGGGAGACGTGCGGGGTGAACGTGACGAGGTCGATGGTCCGCCACTGTTCCGAGTGCGCGAGCTTGTTGAGTTCCTTGATCTCGCCCTTCGTGGTCGGCGGGTCCGGCCGGAAGCAGGTGACGGTGTAGCCGCGCCGGCTCGGTTGTGCGCACACGGGGCCCACGATCTGATGGGATGCCCAATCGGGGTCGGAGATCACCAGCCGGGGCGCGAGGCCGCGCTCGGCCAGCTCGATCCCGTAGGTGTAGCGCTCGGCACCCGGTCCGCCGATCACGACGACCGCATCAGCGCGCGTGGGCGCGTCGGTGCGCGGGGCGACATAGACCGGGTAGCCGGCGGCGGTCACCGCCACGACCGCGATGACCGCGGAGCCGACTCCGCGGGCCAGCCACCTGCGGAAGCGCGCGTTCACCCGATGTCTGGGCTTCGAGCAGGCTCCTTCGGGGAGACTTCGGCAGGCTGTGGTGGCGAATCGTCCGATTCGGATCTGCTCGCCGGATGGCTGATGAGCAGGCCCAGCATCATGAATACGAGGATCGGATACTGGGGCGTCGACAGGGTGTTGTCGGTGTACGAGTAGAAGGCGGTTCCGATCCCGAGCACGATGACCAGCCACCGTGCCGTCCCGGTCTGGGACCGGGCGGCGGCCACGAATACAGCCGCGAAGCAGCCGAGAACCGCAGTGGCGAACAGGATGCCGCCGTCGACGTAGAAGTGGATGTACTCGTTATGGGGTGCGATGAACGCGGTCTGCACGCCAACGGGTTTCAGCAGCTCGACCGCAAGGGGCGAGAAGCCTAGCCCCCGCCCCGTGAGAGGGCTGGCAGAGCCGACATCGAGAAAGAAGTTCCATGCCTGGTCACGGCCCGAGGTGTTGAACTTCCCCTCGTAACTGTTGCCCTGGCTGCGCAGGATCAACTCGGGAACGGTCGCGATGAGGGCCACCGCCGCGGCGCCGACGATCGCCATGGCACCACGTCTGGCGCGGCCGCCGAGGTCCGATCGCGCCCAGGCGGCACGAACGACGAAGACGGCGAGGACCGCGGCGCCGACGGCGATGGGGCTGCGCGTCGACGTGCCGAGGAGGACTACCAGGTCGATGATCACCAGGGCGAAGGCCGGAACCCGGTGCACCAGCGGCGCCCCCTTCGCCGGACCGGTGCGGTCGAGGGTCAGCTCGAACAGGGCCGCTGTCATCCCTACGAGCGCGATCATCGCGAGGTGGGCGGGAATCGCGGTGTCCTGCAGCCGGAGTGCGCCGTCTTGTTCGCGACTGAGCATCGGGGATATGCCGAGCAGTTGGAGGACCACACCGCCGGCGAGACTGACGATCGGCAGGTAGGCGATGAACCGCAGCCCGCGTCTCAGGTCCAGCTTCCGCCAATCGACCATCAGGAAGCACCAGGGAAGGGCGAATCCGATTGCGGCGCGGAGCACGGGCGAGGGCCCCACCTCGATCATTCCGCCGATCTTCAGCAGGGCGAGTAATGAACTCAAGCCAAGCGCGGTCAACGCCGTTCCGCCGATCCAGGACCACCGTGCCCCGAGCGTCACCAGGAGGCAGATCAGCCCCAGTATCAGGACGGCCTTCTGGGCTGCGTCGCTATTGGGGATCGGGTGATTGTCGTCGGGTGCGAATACCTGGGGGGATACGACGATGGCGGCCAATGCGAGGAATCGCCACGCCGAGTCGGGGAAGGCCAGGGTGCCTACCACGAGCAGGATCACGAGCAGGCCGGCGATGGCGAACGGCGTGATCGTCGCCGCCGCGCCGGCGGCGATGCACGCCACGCACAACAGAATCGCCCAGAACGCGCCGTGCAAGAGGCTGCGCGTGGAACCCCCCATGCGGGGCGGATCGAATCGCCTGGTCGTCATCCGTCCCCACTGTCTGCACTGTCCGGTTGCGCTGTCTATTCTCGACTGCACGACAACAAGGCGAGTCTACAAGATGGAGCATGCCGTGGAGGACGAGAGCAGGCGGAGGTTCCTCCGCTCGGCGGGACTCGGTTTGGGCACGGCCGCAGGGCTCTCCGTCGTCGCATCGTGTAGCCCCGATCCTGTTGCGACACCGGTTGATCTGCGCGCGCGTGCGGTCTTGGCCGACCTGTCGTCCTCGAGTTCTGCGGACGACAATTCGGCGCGGATCACAGCCGCCCTCGAGCAGGGTGCCAGGAGTGGCGCGGAGGTGGTCGTGCCCGGAGGAGTCTTCGACCATTCGGGCTTCACCCTTCCGAACGACGGCCAGGTGTCGATGCGTGGCATGGGGCGCAGTGCGACGCGGCTCCGGAATCGTTCTGTGGCCGCATCGATCACGGCGCACGGAAAGCCCGGGGGACCGTATTGTCCGGGATGGTCGATATCGGGGCTCACCCTCGATGCGGCGACCGACGCAAGAACGGTGGGTCTCGATGTCGCACTGAGTACGAGGTTCAGCGCCCGGGATATCGATATCCGCGGCCATGGCGTGGGAGTCGCGCACATGTCGTCGTGGGCGTGCCAGTATTCGGACGTAAGTGTTTTCGACTGCGAAACCGGCTGGCGGTTCCCGACGACCCGGTTCACTCCTTCGTCGCCGGTCACCCTGACGAACTGCAACTCCTTCGATAATGAGACCGCCGTGCAGGTCGACGACGCCGTCGAGAGTCTCCTATGGGATGGTGGCGACTGGTCCGGATGCACGAACGGTATTCGGATTCTCGGTAACGAGGTGCGGACGGTGCGGTTCGGCGGTATCAACTTCGAGCGCATCAAGAACGAGGACGTGGTCGTCGGGACCGATACCACGGGTCCCGCGGGCGTGACGTTCAGTGCGTGCCGCTTCTTCCGGACCACGCCCGGAAAGGTGTCTATCCGCTACGAGCGGGGCGAAGGGCTGAACCTGACCGGCTGTCGGTGGACGAACTATTCGACCGCGGTCGAGCAGCAGGACTCAGCGGGAACGCTGCTCATGTCGGGCAACTCGACGTCTCGCGTGCGCGGCCTGCTGGATCGTGCTGGACAGACCATTGACGAAGGCGCCTTCGTATCTTCGGCGGGCAACGATCTCGCCCAGGTCTCCCTGACCGGTACCTCGCTGTTCCACTCGGTCTCCGCGAGCGAAGGGGTGCAGACGAAGTTCGTGTCCGGGCCCGGACGGACGACCGTGTCTGATGCGGACTTCCGGACCCGGCCGGCGCCAGGATGGACCGCCGTCGTCGAGAACACGGACGACGGGACGCTCCGACACGCGGTCCGGGGGTCCAAGGGTTGGCGTACGTCGGCCGCGTATACCTGACCGGGCAGACGGAGCTCGGCCGCGACGAGACCCCTACGGCGACAGGCGTTCAGCGCCGCGCCCGGCGGCGCGCGTCTCGATACAGCAGGTTTCGTCGCAATTGCATGGACTGTGCGTTCACCGCCGCTATGCAGCGATCACCGACGGTGATACGCCATCGCGGATCGCGCACGAGACCGTGTGTGACGGCGCGCTGCTGGGTGTATTGCGCGTGCGCGCTGGTGCCGCTCGTCTGTGACGACGCGCTCACACGAAACGACGCCAGCGTCGCGTCGATGCCGACGAAGGAGCCGCGCGTCAATAAGCGTGTCCACAGCTCGAGCTCCATCGGAAAGTAGAACCGGCCGTCGAACCCGCCCACGGTGTCGAAATCGTTGCGGCGGAACATGACCGCGGCTGTCGGGCCGATCGGGTTCCCGCCACTGCGCACGACTCGCCTGATCACCTCGCGCGCCGTGCGTGGTCCCGTGATACCGCTCAGTCCGCGATCGTTCCGCAGGGGTAGGCCGACTTCGTCCACGAAGTCCGTGCGGCAGGACACCAGCGCCACATCGTCACGCCCGCTCAATACCGCGACCTGCGTGGCGATGCAGTCCGGCGTGATGAGATCGTCCGCGCACAGCACCTTGATCAGGTCGCCTTTCGCGTGTTCCACCAGGCGGTTCCAATTGTCCGGAAGCTGCAGCGTCTGCGAGTTGCTCTCGACTCGTAACCGTGGATCGCGGACTGCCGAGAGGATCGCGGGTGTGCTGTCGGTGCTGTTGTTGTTCAGCACCACGATTTCGAGGTTCGGATATGTCTGCGCCAGCGCACAGGCGAGCGTGGCGCCGAGGAAGCGCTCCGCCTGATACGCCGGAATCAGCAGCGAGACCAGCGGCCCGTTCTCCAACATCCCCTCGCTCCCCACATCCAGATCCGCTCGAAATCGCGACTAGCGAGCCAGGGCGATACCCAGCACCCGGCTCCCCAGCGACTCGAGGCGCTTGACCGCGGACACCAGATCGCCCTTGCGCGTGAGGCGTTCGCGTGCCACGACGATCGTCCCGTCGGCATGCGTGGAGAAGACATCGGCCGCGGCGCCGTCGAGCGCGTTACCGACGTCGACGACGACGTGGTCGAACCGCCCCCGCATGGCCTCGACGACCTTTCGCACTGCGGTCGGTGCGAAGAGGACACCCGGGTCCGTCGTCGAGGATCCGTGGGGTAGCTCGGAATACGCGGCGCCTTCATGTGCGGTCGTCTCGAGGTCGTCCGCCGTCGCCGTACCCGCCAGGAGGTCCGTCAGGCCGGCAGGAGCGTCCTTCGCCTGCGGTTCGTCGGCGGTGCCCGGCGTAGCGGCGTTCACGAAGAGCACCTTCGGCGACGTCTCGCCGAGGGCGCGAGCGAGCGCGCGCGCCGTCGTCGCGCTCGCGCGGTCCTCGACCCCGGCCACGGCGAGTACTTTTGCGTCGTCACCGGACAGCCCGGCGAGGACCTCCGCGCGCAGTCGACGTGCCGAGTCTCGCGAGTCGGTGTCGGAGACGCCGGTCAGAACCGGAACCGATACCCGCTCCGCGAGGTCGTCGCGCGAGTTGACGCTGGCGTCGGAGCGTTCGCGGATGAAGGCTGCGATGAGCCCGACCACGAGACCGGCAACGAGCCCGAAGGCCACATTCGGCAGCATGCCGGAGCCGGTCGTGGTGGGTGCCGATGCGGTGTCGATGACCGTCACGTCGGTGAACGGGTTGCCGCCCTTGTCCGACCTCTCGACCTCCCGGATCAAGGGGCCGGTCTGCTTGGCTGCAGAGTTGGCGATCGATTGGGCGCGGCCGCCGTCGGTGTCCGTCGCGGTGATGTCGAGGACGACCGAATCCGGCTCCGCCTTGACGCTCAGGCGTGAGAGAAGGTCCTGCGAGGACATGTTCAGGTGCAGGTCGCCGATCACCCTGCCTGCGAGCATGTCGCTGTCTACCAGCGACACATAGGAACTGGTCCGCTGCTGTGCGTACATGCCGCACTGGTACGACTGGTCGATCGACCCCTCGCCACAGGTTCCGATGAGGACCCGGGCGGTGGACTCGTGCTTGGGAGTCATCAACAGGGTTGCTCCGATGGCGCCGATGATCCCGAGGAGGATCCCCGCGACGACGATGCGCCACCGAGCGCGGATCACCTTCCACACGCTGGTCAGTTCCATCTGATGCTCCTGTTTCTCGAGTGGTGGGCGATCATGACTCGTGTCGCGTTCCGCCGTCGCCGTCGTCCTGGATCGTGGCAGGTGGCGAATCGATCGTACGGTGGGGCGATCCGACCGCTTCGACTTCCGGTCGGTTCGGTCCGTGGGGGCCGTGCCCCATGCGATTCGCCCGTATCCCGAGTGGGATGCACTTACACACCGCGGTCAACGCGCTGCCGATCGCGGCGCCGACGGAGCCGTACCAGAGCGCGCCACCGGATACCGCGGCTATGAAGATCAACGCGAAGACGAGCCCGGTCTTCGCGACGAATCTATCCTCACCCTGAGCTTGCAGCACCGCCGCCACCGCGGCCGCGAGAATGGCGAACGGTATGCCCTGCAACATGATCGCCAGCGTGAGCGCGGCATCCCGGTACGCCTCGCCGTAGAGGAGGACGCAGACCGGCCGCGCGAGCAGGAAACCACCGGGAATCGATATCAGGAGCACGGGAGGGACGAGCGCCATCAGCTTCAGCGCGATGGATCGCGCCTGGCGAGGGGTAGCTCGCGCGGCGGGCGGAAGGACGGCCGAGGCGAGCGTACCCGGGATAAGCACGAGTGGGCTGGTGACGCGCATCGCGGCCGCGTACAGACCCGCCTGCTTGGCGCCGGAGCAGGCTGATACGAGGAAGGTGTCGAGCAGCTGGATCTGTGTCGTCACGTTGCTGACGAAGTAGTGGAACGACTCGCGGAGGATCGCGAACGGTGACTTGAAGTCATGCCCCGCGTAGTGGACCGAGCGTCGCAGGAAGAACCGACTCTGGGCGTAACCCGCGAGGGCACCGAGGAGCTGGGCCAGCGAGTACGCGAGCAGCGGGGTCACGGACATCGGGATCAGGATCAGGAAGATCGCGAACTGGATGAACCGCCGCAGGAGGATCGAGCTCGCCGGGATACTCAGCGAATCCTCCGCTATGGGGACGCCCAGGCGGAACTCGACGCATCGATCGATAGCCACCGACAGCACCAAGGGCGTCAGCGTCAGCGGGATGACTCCTGCGCCCGACAATCCCACCGAGCCGGCAAGCGCGAGCAGCCCGAAGAACCACGTGGTGAAGGTCGTGACGCGGAGCGCCGATGCGACCGCGCGCTCCTCTCGCTGCGCATGGGCCTTCATGGTGTACGTGGAGACACCGAGGTCGGTGACCGTGAACAGGACCATGCAGACGCCGATGATCGCGGACGTCACGCCGATCTCGCTCGGATTGACCGACCGAGCCAGGACGATCACGTTGACCGCTTGCAGAAGGTTCGCTGTGATGCGTGAGCCCAGCATGGTGGCGAACTGTGCGCGAATCTTGGAGGACGCCAATGTGATCAGCCTTCGCGTTGGGTGATGCGGCGCCACGCGAAGGGGGGCCATGCCGCTGCCGCGCATGCCAGCAGCGCCCTGCTCTGCACACCGTGGCCGGCCAGCGACGCGCGGTACAGGCTCAGGCTGCGCGATTCGGCCGCGATCCGAAAACGGCGGCCGGGCGTGAGCGCAGCACGGAACTGCGCGCCGGTGTACTCCTCGAGGCCTGCCTGACGACGCCGGTGATTCTCAACGGCGAGTGCGATGTTCGTCCGTACCGTACGCATACTGTCGGCGTTGATGCCACTGCCGTGATAGCGGTAGTCGAGCACCGTGTCGCGGAGGTTCGCCAGCCGGCCGTGCTCGGCGAGCTTGAGGTACAGGTCCCAGTCCTCGGCGAGGCCCTCGTTCCAGTAGCCGCCGACCTCCAGTACGGCATCCTTCCGGAACGCGACGGTGGGGTGTGAGATCGCATGCTGTCCCTGCAGGAGCGCCGAGACGATTCTCTCGTGGTCGACAGGGAAGGACGACTTCGTCGTTCGCTCGTCGCCGACGAGCCGCACCATCTGGCCACCGAGCAGAACGACGTCGGGGTTCTCGCGTAGGTATTGGACCTGATGCTCGAGGCGGCCGGGGAGGCTGACGTCGTCCGCATCCATGCGGGCGATCAGATCAGCCCGCGCCTGTTCGACGCCGATATTGAGCGATGCGGAAAGCCCCTTGTTCGGATGCGAGATCAGGCGGACGCGTGGGTCGGATGCGTACCGTGCGGCGATCTCCGGCGAGCCGTCGGAGCTGCCGTCGTCGATGAGCACCAACTCGAACGGGACGCCGCGCTGTTCCAACACGCTCTCGATGGCCTGAGACAGCGTGGCGGCGGCGTTATAGAAGGGGAGCACGACGCTGATGTCGAGGCTGTTCTCGGCCATGATTCCAATTCTTGCAGGACGGCGGTGATCAGGAGGTGTGGCGCGGTGCCGTGGCGACCGACCAGAGGAACTGGGTGTTGCCGATGAGGTAGCGGCGCCACAGCCGCCGTGGCTCGCTCACCAGCCTGTACAGCCACTCGAAGCCGGATCGCTGGACCCACAGGGGAGCCTCGGGAACCACGCCGGCCACGAAGTCGAAGGCGGCGCCGACGCCGAGGAACGGCAGCGGCACGCGGCGTGCCAGCTCGGCGGCTGCGAAGTCCTGTTTCGGGGTGCCCAGGCCGACCCACACGACATCGGCGCCCGATTCCTCGATGCGCGCGATCGACTCCGTGTAGAACGACTCGTCGAGCGGGCCGAACGGGGGCGAGTAGGTCCCCGCGACCTCGGCGCCCGGATAGCGATTTCCGATCGACTCCACCAGGCGGTCGAGAGTGTCCTGCGTGGCGCCGAGCATGAAGTGACGCAGGCCTGCCGACCGGCCCCGGTCGAGCACCGCCGCGAACAGCGACGGGCCGCGCACGCGCTCCGACGGGGACTTCCGGTTCTGCCGCCGCATGAAGTAGGCGACCGGGGCACCGTCAGGAAAGTTCCAGCCCGGCCCGGCCAGGACTGCTCGGTACTCGGGGTCCTGGTTCGCGAGAGCTACGCAGTAGGCGTTGGACAACCGTACGGGCGTTCCCGCGGCGCCGTGGGTCCGGCCGAGCTCGATCACTCGGTTCACAGCGTTGTCGAAGGTTGTGCAGATGAAAGGTATTCCCGCAACGTCTGTTTCGTTATAAGGCGGATGTGCGCCCGCGAACTCTGACACGCGACTCCTGACTTCCCGACGACGGTGGCGCTCGGAGTATCGGGTTTTATGTCCGGTCCTCACGTTGCTTGACTGTGCATATAGTATCGGGACCGTCGTAACTGTCAAACGGTGTGGTGGATTCGCCCAAAAGGGCTGCGGCAGTTGCCGACCACAGCCTCGTGCGCAGTATGGTGCGGCTTTCGCCGCCTGGCATCTGTATCGGAGAACCATCTATGTCGAAGCGCGCACTCATCACCGGGATCACCGGTCAGGACGGGTCTTACCTCGCTGAGCTATTGCTCGCCAAGGGGTACGAAGTCCATGGCCTGATACGTCGAGCATCGACGTTCAACACGTCCCGGATCGACCACATCTACATCGACCCACACGATGACAACGCTCGGTTGTTCCTCCACTACGGCGACCTCAGCGACGGTGCCCGCCTCGTGACCCTGCTCGGCACGATCCGGCCGGACGAGGTCTACAACCTCGGCGCCCAGTCGCATGTGCGCGTGAGCTTCGACGAGCCCGAGCACACGGGAGACACCACGGGCACCGGAGCGACGCGCCTGCTAGAGGCGGTCCGGCTGGCCGGACTCGACTGCCGTTACTACCAGGCGTCGAGCTCGGAGATGTTCGGCGCCACGCCTCCCCCGCAGAACGAGGAGACCGCCTTCTATCCCCGGTCGCCTTACGGTGCCGCGAAGGTGTACGCGTACTGGATGACACGCAACTATCGCGAGGCCTACGGCCTGTTCGCGGTCAACGGCATCCTGTTCAACCACGAGTCGCCTCGCCGCGGCGAGACGTTCGTGACCAGGAAGATCACTCGGGCTGTGGCGCGGATCAAGGCCGGACTCGACCAGTACGTGTACATGGGCAACTTGGACGCCGTCCGCGACTGGGGGTACGCGCCGGAGTATGTGGAGGGCATGTGGCGGATGCTGCAAGCGGACGAGCCCGACGACTACTGCCTTGCGACGGGCGCCGCGTACTCGGTGCGGGACTTCCTGACGACGGCTTTCGAGCACGCCGGACTGAACTGGGAGGACCACGTCCGCATCGACGAGCGCTACCTCCGACCCACTGAGGTCGATTCGCTGATCGGCGACCCGGGCAAGGCGCATCGGCAGCTCGGATGGAAGGCCTCGGTCATGCCGGATCAGCTGGCCAGGATCATGGTGGACGCCGATGTCGAGGCACTGGAGCATCAAGGCCGGCCATGGATCGACCGGCCTGTGCTGGCCGGCTGGGAGGGGCTGTCTCGATGAGTGTCACGCCGGTCGACCGCGCGTCGCGGGTATACGTCGCCGGGCACCGGGGTTTGGTGGGTTCCGCCGTATACCGCCACCTGCAGCAGGAGGGTTTCGCCGATCTCGTCGGACGGACTTCGTCGGACCTCGACCTGCGAGACCGCGACGCAGTCATGGCGTTCTTCGCGGAGAACGACTTCGACGTCGTGGTGCTCGCGGCAGCGAAGGTCGGGGGCATCCTGGCCAACAGCGAAGCGCCCGTCGACTTCCTCAGCGAGAACCTGCGTATCCAGGTGAACGTCATGGATGCGGCCCTGACGCACGGCGTCGAGAGACTGCTGTTCCTGGGGTCGTCGTGCATCTATCCGAAGCTGGCCGCTCAGCCGATCAAGGAGGAGTACCTGCTCACGGGGCACCTCGAACCGACCAACGACGCCTACGCGATCGCCAAGATCGCCGGGATCCTGCAGGTTCAGGCCGTGCGCAAACAGTACGGGCTGCCATGGATCTCGGCCATGCCGACCAACCTCTACGGCCCGGGGGACAACTTCTCCGAGACGACCTCGCATGTGCTTCCGGCGATGATCCGCCGGTACGACGAGGCGCGCGCCGCTGGCGCCGAAGCGGTGGAGAACTGGGGCAGCGGTGCGCCTAGACGCGAGTTCCTACACGTCGACGACATGGCCTCGGCGTGCCTGCATCTGCTCGACAACTACGACGGCGCGGAGCAGGTGAACGTCGGGACCGGCGAGGACCATTCGATCGCGGAGATCGCCGAGATGGTGGCCGCGGCCACCGGTTTCGAGGGTGCGACCACCTGGGACACGAGTCGGCCGGACGGGACGCCCCGCAAACTCCTGGACGTGTCGCGGCTGCATGCGATGGGGTGGAAGCCTCGGATCGATCTGCGAGAGGGGATCGGCCGGACCGTCGACTGGTACCGGTCGACGGCCGTCCACCGCGGTGACTGACCACCCTGTCGAGCCTGAGTCACTCAGCTCGTCCCCCGGCGCGTCGATCGCGGGGAATGCCCGCAGCGGCACGGGGCGTTGTCACGCTCATGGACACCGGGGTGCCCGCGGGCGAGGCACAGTGGAGCATGAGCGGATCCACATCGTGTGAGCTTTCAGCCGGGCGGGAGCTCGAGGCGATCGGGCCGTCGACGTGGCTGCTGGTGCGGTCCGGGACCGTCGAGGTGCGCTCTGTCGGCGAGCGCATCCGGCTGGACCCGGGGGATGCGGCCCTGCTGCGCCAGGCGGCCGCGTACACCATCGCCGCCGTCGATGCCGCCCGCGTCGTCGTTGCGGACCTCCGGCCCGGCCGGGACGTGCCGACGCCGGGCATCGTCGTCTCTCGGGGCTTCGCCGAGCGGCACTCGGGGGTCGCGGCGCTGCTGGGCGAGTGCCCGCTCACGGCCGCGCACCAGCGCACCTACTTCGGCTCGGGATATGCGCACCTGGTCGGCGGGGCGATGCTGAGTGCGCTCGAGGACCGGGCACCCGGGGATCCCGGTGTGCGGCGCGCAGTGGACGCGATAGCGGAAGACCCCGCGCGCGAATGGAATCTGTGCGTACTCGCGCGCATCGCGTACGTGGGTAGGTCGAGCCTCGTGGAGCGGTTCCGGGCCGAGACCGGCATGAGCCCCATGCAGTACGTGCGTCGTACCCGTATAGCTGAGGCGCGACGCCTGTTGAGGCATTCGGACGCATCCGTCGGGGATGTGGGTTCGGCCGTCGGATACGGCTCGAGCGCTGCGTTCGTGCGCGCCTTCACCGCTGACGTCGGCGTCCCGCCCGGTCGGTGGCGCTGCCTGGCCTGATCACGCACGGACGCGGATCGACGCGAAGCCTGCGGCCGCCAGTAGCCCGGCGGCGGATCCGGTGAGGAACGCGGCGCCGAGTCCGACGTGATCGACCAGCAGGCCGCCTGTCACGGCGCCCGCGGTGATCGCCGTCTGGAAGGCCGTGACCTGGAGCGCCACTGCGGATTCCGCGGTGTCGTGGCCCACGGTCGTCACCCACAGCTGGGTGGTTACGGGGATGAGGTTGAAGCCGATGCCCCACGCAGCGATCGCGAGGAACAGGACCGGCACCGACGTCGTCAGTGTCGCCGCGAGGGCGATCGACACGATCAGCGGGCCCAGTGCGACCGCCCACCGCAGCCACCGGGACAGCACGCCTGCGAGCAGGTTCCCGGCCAGACCCCCCACGCCCCACACCAGCAGCAGCACGGCGGCGCCGCCGGCCACATTCGACCCGCTCCCGGCGCCCGCGTCGACTCGCTCGATCGCGAGGCGGATGAACGGGTACGCGATGAAGTTGCCCAGCACGGCTAGCGCCACGAGGGCGGCGCCGATGACGAGCCGCCGGTTGCGGAGCGCACGGCGCATCATCTCCGTCCCCGCCGACGGATGCGCGGGGACCGGCGTGAGGACGCGGTACAGGACCACGGTCGCGAGCGCCGTCAGTGCCGTGGCCAGCCAGAACACCGTCCGCCATCCGACGGTGTCGCCGAGCAGTGACGCGAGCGGCACGCCGATGATGGTCGCGACGGATGTGCCCGACGCGAGCGAGGTGGATACGAGTGCGCTCCTGCCCTGCGCGACGTGGACACCTGCCCCGAATGCGAACGACCAGTACCCGGCGATCGCGACCCCCAGGATCAGCCGGCCCGCCAGCAGGACGGCGATGTGCGGTGCGAGGGCCACGACGGCGTCGGAGATCGTCGCGAGCGCGAGTAGGCCGACGAGCACCGTCCGCCGGTCCATGCGCGGAACGATGGACGCGATGGTCGGGGCGGTCAGCGCGCCCGCCAGTGCGGTCGCCGCGACCGCGAGCCCGACGGTGCCCGGGGACACGCTGAGATCCCTTGCGACGGCGGGCAGTACGCCCGCCGGAAGGAACTCGCCGGCCACCAGCATCGTGATGCCGAACGTAAGCGCGAGGACGGCGGGCAGGGGGCGGGCCGGTGCGGCTTCGCGGGTCGTCGTGGTCATGAACCCAGCGTCGCCGCCCGGCGGGCGCGGCGGTTGATCCTGCGTCCGGGCCGGTTGATCGTCCGGCCGCAGGTTCAGCCGGGCGAAACCCCGCGCTCGCGCGGCGTAGTGGATGTCATGTCCGCAACGCCGCCTGACGGAGGGGTTTCAGCGCGAACCGCCGCAGTGTCGTCGGTCACAGCCGGGAACCGAACCGGCCGCCGGCACGACTAACACCGTATGCAGTGCTCCGACGCCCGGGAGGGCATCTCCAGCCGCCTCGACGGGGAGGTGCCGCCCCCCGGCGACCTCGACGCACATCTCGCGGGATGCTCCGACTGCCGGGAGTGGGCCGACGACGCGGCACGCCTGCGCAGGGTGCCGGCCACTCTCGCCGGGGAGGTCGATCGGCCCGCACCTGTCACGCCGGTGGCCCCGCCACGGGGAGGCACCCTCGGGCTCGGGCTGGGCGCATTCGCGGCGCTGGCGGTGGTGGTCGCCGTGCTCGCAACGCAGGGCGCATCGCGCTACACCATAAACGGTGATACGTATCCGGGTGCACTCACGTCGTACGGCGCCGGAGCCGGGCGCCTGATCGCGACCCTCGCGGCGGCGGTCACGCTGGGCGCCATAGCCTTCGGTGTCTTCCGAACCGCCGTACAGGATACCGGCGATGTGGGGCTGCGGGGCTATCTCGCGCACCGGCTCGCGCACCGTGCGACGCGCGTGTGGGCCGTCGTCTCGATCCTGATGGTGCCGTTGTCGGCGGCGGACACGTCGGGCCAGAATCTGGTCGACGTGTGGCGGTACGGCGGCCTGTGGGCGACCATCGGGGCGTCCGAGACGGCCAAGGGCTGGTTCGTCTCGTTCGTTGCCGCGGTGGTGGTCCTCGTGGGGCTCGGTAACGCGTTGAGCTGGATGGCCCACTTGTGGCTGCTCCTGCCCGCAGGGCTGGGCGTGCTCGCCGCCGTCGTGACCGCCAACGAGGCGCAAGGCCCGCGGCACGACTACACGACCGCTGCGCTCATGGCGCTCGCCCTGACCACCGCCGTGTGGCTCGGCGGTCTGTGGGCGCAGGCGGTGGTGCCGTGGCGCGACGAGAGGCGCTGGACGGGAGTGGTGTTCGCCGTGATCGCGCTCGGGTACGGGGCGGTGATAGCGGTGGTCATGGCGCCCGGTTCGGACCTCACGGAGACTCTGTACGGACGGTTGGTATCGGCCGCGGGCGTGCTGGTCGCGCTGGCAGGGCTACTGCAGTGGCTACGTCGGACGGTTCCCGCCACGGTCGTCCTCACGGTCGCCGCCGGTGTCGCGATCGCAGCGTCGGAGCTCACGCCGCCGTCGTTCCTCGTGCGGCGCTTCACGATCGGCGAGGTGATGCTGGGCTACGACGTCCTCGATCCGCCGAGCGTCGGCAGGTTCCTCACCCTGTGGCGGTGGGACCTGAACCTGGTGCCGCTCGCGGTGCTGCTGGCCGGGGGTTACGTGTGGCTCGTGCGGCGAGCGGGGCGACGGGGAGTCGATACGATCCAATGGCCGTGGTACCGGACCGCGTGCTTCCTGTTCGGCTGCGCGGCACTGGTGGTGCTCAGTAGTTCGGGTGTGAACACCTATGCGACAGTGGCTTTCAGTGTGCACATGGTGACACACATGCTGATGACGTCGCTGGTACCCGTCTTCCTGCTGCTGGGAGCGCCCGTCACGCTGCTGCGGACCACGCTTGCCCCGCAGTGGCTGGAGCGCGTGCTCGACTCGCGATCGTTCGCCGTGTTGATGCGGCCCGCAGTGCAGATCCTGTTGTTCGCGCTGACCCTCTACGGGCTCTATCTGACGCCGCTGTACGACCGCATCGGCCGCTATCACTGGGGGCATACGGGGATCTACCTCGCGGTGCTCGTGACCGGATTCCTGTTCTACTGGCGTGTGTTCCAGATCGACCCGGTCCCCCATCGGCTGCCCTTCATCGGGCGCGTGGGCATGTTGCTGGCGATGATGCCCATCTCCATGTTCTTCGCGATCATCGTGATGACCATGAACGGTCTCATCGGGCCGCGGCTGTACCAGTATCTCGACGTGCCGTGGATGACGGATCTCGCGCACGACCAGTTCGTGGGCGGTGTGGTCGCATGGGCCTGCGACGAGGCGGCCATCGCGCTCGTCACCGTCGGGCTGGTGCTGCACTGGGCGTGGCAGTCGGCCCGCGAGGAGGAATCCGACGACCTGGTCTGACCCTGCGCGCCAACGGGGTTCAGCTTCGCGGGCTACTTCAGCGCAGGGGTCCCGCGGCGCGCAGGCGCCACGCACGTGCGGCTGCGGCGCACGGTTTGGGGATGCCGCGGTGGGTCCGCTTCGCCTCGTACATGCGGGTGTCCGCCTCGGCGAGCAGCTCGCCCGCATTGGTGCCGGTGGCGAGGACCGCGCCGACGGTGCCCGTCACTCGCACCGGTACGCCACGGACCGCGACGGGGTCGGCAAGCGCGTTCGCCATCGCGGTCGTGGTCGCGGTGAGCGAGTCGTCGGTGGCCTGCGGCAGCAGGGCGACGAACTCGTCGCCGCCCATTCGCGCCACGATCAGTCCGGGGCGCGCGTCGGCGACGGCCCGCAGCCTGCGCCCCACGGCCACCAGCACATCGTCTCCGCCGCGGTGCCCGAAGCGGTCGTTGACGGCCTTGAAGTCGTCGAGGTCCAAGTAGCACAGCCCGATCGGGCCGGCGTGGCCGAGCGCCGAGTCGATGGCGTCGGCCAGCCGGCGGCGGTTCGGCAGGCCGGTGAGCTCGTCGTGTTGGGCCTGGTAACGCAGTGCCTGCTCGGTGCGTCGGTGCATGGTGACGTCGTGGCCGACGGCGACGACGTACGGGTCGTCGCCCGGTGCGCGGGTCACGGACCAGTGCACGACGCCGACGGTGCCGTCGGCGCGGCGGAAGCGCGTGGTCAGCGCCGCGGGGCCGGCGCCGGGGGCGCGCAGCGACTCGAGCACCTGCTCGGTGGCGCGGCGCTCGTCGGGTGCCTGGCCGACTAGGACGGACGTACCGATCATTCGGTCGGCGGGTATGCCGATCAGCTCGACGGCGGCATCGTTGGCCTCGAGCACGTTGCCGTCCAGGTCGGCGATTCCGATCGGTACGGCCGCGTGCCAGAACGCGCCCGCGATGCGGGAGTCCACGTCCGTGCCCACGTCGATCGTCACGTTGCGCCCCGTTTCCTCTGTTCGCCGACGACATTTGATAGCGCAAACCTATCCTGGCAATCAGCTGAACTTCCAGCTAGGCGAGCGTGACGCCGGTGACACTGCGCATGCGTCGGTGTGGAGCCGGCGCGGCCACGCATGTCTGCGGCGCCGCGGCGGCCGGCCGGTCAGGGGCGGCCGGCTCCGAAACGGCGGAGCCGCAGGCTGTTCCACACCACGAAGAACGAGCTGAACGCCATCGCACCGGCGGCGACGAGCGGGTTGAGGAGGCCGAGGGCTGCAACGGGGATGGCCGCGACGTTGTAGCCGAAGGCCCACAGGAGGTTCGCCTTGATCGTGCCTACCGTGGCGCGAGACAGGCCAAGGGCGTCGGGGACTGCGACGAGCTCGTCTCGCATAAGGACGACGTCGGCGGCGGCGCGTGCGACGTCGGTGCCGGTGCCCACCGCCAGGCCCAGGTCGGCGGTTGCGAGAGCAGGGCCGTCGTTCACGCCGTCGCCCACCATTGCGACGGTGTGGCCCTCGGCACGCAGTGTCTCGATCGCCGCGACCTTGCCGTCCGGCAGCACCTCGGCGCGCACGTCTTCGATGCCGACGGCGGCGGCGACCTTCTCCGCGGCCGCACGGTTGTCGCCGGTCAGCAGCACGGTCCGCACGCTGGCGGAGCGGAGGCGCCGGATAGCTTCTGCAGCATCGGGTTTGACGTCGTCCGCCACGGCGACGACGGCCGCCACCTCGCCGTCGACCTCCACCACTGCGACGGTGGCGCCGACGGACTCCGCCTCGTCGACCGCGGGAGCGAGAGCCCTCGGGGGCACGAACCGCGCACTGCCCACCCGCACGGCGTGGCCGTCGACGGTCCCACTCGCGCCCATGCCGGGCACGGCGCGGAAGTCCTCCGGAATGCCGAATCCGGTGTCGCCGGCGTATGCGACGATCGCCCGCGCCACCGCATGCTCGGACGCGGCCTCGACGGCGGCGGCGCGGCGCACGGCCTCGTCGGTGGCGATACCCGCGCCGGGGGCGGCGCCCGTGACCGACGTGACGCGCAGGTCGCCGGTCGTGACGGTTCCGGTCTTGTCGAACACGACGGTGTCGACGGCCTCGGTCGCCTCCAGGACCTGGTGCCCGCGCAGGTAGATGCCCAGCTGTGCGCCGCGGCCCGACGCCACCATGAATGCGACCGGCGTGGCCAGGCCGAGGGCGCATGGGCACGCGATGACCAGCACGGCGATCGCTGCGGTCACGGCCTCGTCGGCGCTGCCGCCTGCGAGCAACCACCCGCCGAGCGTGAGCACGGCGATCGCGAAGACGCACGGCACGAAAACGGCCGATACGCGGTCCGCGAGCCGTTGCATCCGCGCCTTCGTGGCCTGCGCGTCTTCGACCATGCGACGCATCGCGGCGAGTGCGGTGGCCTCGCCGACCGCGGTCGCGCGCACCGTGAGGCGCCCGTCCTGGCACACCGTTCCGCCCAACACTTCGGCTCCGGGTTCGACGGGAACCGGACGGGTCTCGCCCGTCATCGCGCTCGCGTCGACGAAAGCGGAACCGGCCTCGACGGTCCCGTCGGTGGGCACGGTCTCGCCCGGGAGGACGACGATGCGCTGCCCTGCTTTGAGCTCGGCTGCGGGTATGCGCAGCTCCGAGCCGTCCTTCAGGAGGACCGTCGCGTCGCGGGCTCCGCGCTGTGCCAGCTCGCGGATCGCGCTCACCGCCTTGCTGCGCGCGGCGGCCTCGAAGTAGCGGCCCGCGAGCACGAAGACGGTGACCCCCATCGCGACCTCGAGATAGATGGGGTCGGAGTGCGTGATCGCCTGCCACACGCCGTGCGGGTCCGGCCGTACGCGTCCGGGTGTGAGCACGGTGACCACGGACCACAGCGTGGCGGCGATGATCCCCGTCGACACCAGCGTGTCCATCGACGCCGCCCCGTGCCGCGCACCCGCTGCGGCCTTGCGGTGCAGCGGCCACGCGCCCCACGTCACCACGGGCAGGCTCAGCGCGAGTAGCACCCACTGCCAGCCGGGGAATCGCGTCGACGGGACGGTGGCCAGGACCACCGACAGGTCCGCCGCGGGTACGAACAGCACCAGCGACACGATGAGGCGGCGCAGCAGGTCGCGGCGTTCGCGCTCCTCGGCGACCACGGCGCGGCGGGGGTTGCCGGACTTCTCGGTGGCCGAGTAGCCGGCCGCTGCGACGGTCTCGCAGAGTTCGCCCACGCCCATGCCGGACGGTGCCTCGACCGTCGCCGTGCGCGTCGCGTAGTTCACCGATGCGCGGACGCCGTCGACTTTGTTCAGCTTGCGCTCCACGCGGTTCGCGCATGCCGCGCATGTCATGCCACCGACGTCGAGGGCGATGCGGTGGGTATCGGCCTCGGTCGCGGTCTGGTGCTCGAGCGTTGTCATGCCGTCGCTTCCTGGGACGCCGAATGCTGCTGCGCGACGAGTTGTTCCCGTGCACGGGCCACGCGCGAGCGGATGGTGCCGACCGGGCAGCCGCACACGTCGGCCGCCTCGGCGTAGGTCAGCCCGAACGCCTGCGTCAGGACGAGTGCCTCGCGGCGCTCGCGATCGAGGGATTCGAGCAGCAGCCGCGCCTCGACCAGGGGCGCGGGCCCGGTGACAGTGCGGCGCTCGTCGAGCGCCGCGCGCCAGTCCGCCGCGGCGAGCCGGGGACGGGCGGCGGCCGCGCGCAGATGGTCGGCGACGGTGCGCCGCGCGATCGCCAACAGCCAGGTGCGCGCCGACGAGCCGCGGCGGAACGACGGGAGCGCCGTGATCGCGCGCAGGTAGGTCTCCTGCGCGAGATCCTCGGCGTGCGTGGGGTCGGAGAGATGCGCGCAGAACCGGCGTACTTCGTGCTGGGTCGCGGCGATGAAAGCGGTCAGTGCCCGGTTGTCTCCGCGCTGCGCGGAGACCGCGAGCTCGGTGACCTGGTCCTGCATGCCGTCCAGGGTATGCCACCGGCGGACCACGGCGGGAATCGCCGCTGGTCGGCGATGCCGATCCAACTGCTGCGGGTCCGGTGTCCCGAATACGGCGCGGCCGACCGGAGTCGCCTGTATAGAGCCGCTCAGGACCCTAGAAAGAGAAAGGCCTTGATATCGGTTCCCGAAATGGGGGGAGGAGGGGGAACCGATATCAAGGCTCAATCAAATGCGGCCACCGACGTGGGGGGAGACGTCATATGGCGGCTCGCATCACCCACCATAGGACGCGTACGCGTACGTGCGCCACTTTTCGGCGGAACTAATCTGAGCGTGTCACTTGCGGGCCGCATTGCCGAGCGCCGCGCGCAGTACCTCGACGGCCTCGTCGACTGCCGCACGTGCGGTTTCACTGACGCCGAGCATGCTGATGAAGCCGTGGATTGCGCCCGATTCGGTGGTGGAAGTCACGTCCACACCCGCTTGACTGAGCCGTTCCGCAAAGCGGAGGCCCTCGTCGCGGAGCGGATCGAAGCCTGCCACGACGACGTGTGTGCGCGGCATTCCTGCGAGACCGTCCGCGTGCAGAAGATCGGTGCGGGGATCGTCGCGCGTCTCGAGATCCGGTGTGTATTGGTCGGCGAAAGAATCGATGTCGCGCCGTGTGAGGAAGAAGCCGTCGGCGAACGTGTCCCGGCTCGCGAGTTCGGGGTCGTATCCGGTCACCGGATAGAACAGCAGCGCCGCCGCGGGCCGCGGCGCGTCCGCGAGGGACAGCTCGCGAGCGGCGACTCCGGCCAGGTTCCCGCCCGCGCTGTCGCCGCACACGGCAACGGCGGCCGGATCGGCGCCGAGCCTATCTGCATTCGCGAGCGCCCACGCGGTCGCGGCCACGGCGTCGTCGGCGGCGGCCGGGAAGGGGTGCTCGGGCGCAAGCCGGTAGTCGACGGCCAGCACTCGTGCGCCAGCGTTGGCTGCGATGTAGCGGCACGGTGCGTCGTGCGAGTCGAGATCGCCGAGCACGAACCCGCCGCCGTGGAAGAAGACTATGAGCGGTGACTTCTGCGCCGCTGCCGACGGGGTGTACAGCCGCGCGGGCAGCGGCCCGTCCGCACCGTCCACGGTCATCGCCCGCGTCGTGACACCGGGTGTATGCCCGCCGACGGAGGCCGACAGCCGCACCATCGATTCCCGCTGCTGCGCGAGCGAACCCGGTCCGATCAGTCCGTCCACGCCCTGCAGCCGCAGGAGGAACAGGACGAGCTGGGAGTCCAGGTTCAGCTCGTGACCGTCGATGCGACGCCGCGTTCCGAGCCGGCGTCTGACCGGCTCGGGCAGCGCGAACACCGCCTGCGCGGCGCGGGCGAGGACCGGTGCGGGCACCTTCGTGCCGACTGCATGGAGGAGTCTCGCGAGAGGGAGGGCCATGGCGCGATAGTAGTGGCGCGCTGTCGATCACATGGCCCCGTCACCGCTCGTTCGCCCGGCGCATCTCCGCGAGCGCGGCGGGCGAGCCGTCAGCGGCCAGACCGTCGAGTACACCGTCGACATCGGCCCCGGACCGGCTCTGGCTCCACTTCGCCTTCGCGCGCACGTCCGTGATCGCGATCCGCACGCCGACGATGGCGCGCAGCTGCTGTTCGATGTACGGCTCCGGGGCGTCGTCGACGCGCCACGGATCGGCGCGCGGTGTCTCATGCCGCCCCGTCAGCCGCTCCACGACGTCTCGCACGGCCTCCTTCCCGTCGACGACGGTGGCGCGTCCGCGCAGTTGCACCTCGCTGTAGTTCCATGTGGGGACCACGCGCCCGTGCTCGCGCTTCGAGGGGTAGTAGGACGGCGACACGTACCCGTCCGGGCCCGTCACGACCAGCAGGCATGCGCTCGCGTCCAGAGTCCGGACCTGTGGGTTCGCACGCGCGAGATGGAGCAGGACCTCGTCGCCGTCCCACAGGACGGGGACGGTGCTGGCGTACAGGGCGAGTGGGTCCGCGGGGTCCGGTGCGGTGAACAAGGTCCCGATCGCCGCGGCCGCGACGAGCTCGCGCGCGTGAGAGTCGGTCGTGCGGTTCGGTGCGGGTACGTACATCGGGCCGGGCATGATCGGACCCTAGGTAGCCGTGGGCCCTATCGCAACGCGATTCGCGCGCGGACACGCGGCGGCGAATCGGGTTCGCGCCGCTTGTGGGGGATTCGGGCGCGCGGAAGACTAAACTCCGGTGGCGTGAGTCCGGCCAAGAACGATCAGACGTCGCAGAGCATCCTCTCCGCGGCGGTTTCGAGCATCGGCAGCGTCGGAATCGCCCGCACGACTATGGAGCAGGTCGCGTCTGTTGCGGGCATCGGCGTCGCGACGGTCTACCGGCGGTTCAACCGCAAGGACAACCTGGTCCAGCAGGCGATCCGGTACGAGGCCGAGCAGCTACTGAGGGTCATCGAGCAGCAGATCGTGGGCCTGCCCACGGTCGAGGAGGCGCTCACCGAGGGCTTCGTCGCGTTCCTGCGGGAGGCCAACCAGAGGCCCCTGATCCGCGGCATCGGCGACGGTAACGTCGTGGTCGGCCTACCGATGATCGCGCAGGGCGGCGCGTTGCTGATCGAGATCGGCCGCACGTTCGCGGCGAACATCATCGTGCGTTTCCAGGACTCGGGGCAGCTCCCGCAGTTCGATCCCAAGCCGGTCGCCGAGATCTTTGCGCGAATAGGCCATTCGGTGTGCCTCGCGCCCGACGGCCTCATCACCCCCGACGATCCCTACACCGCCCGTGTCGTCGTCCGTGACTGCCTGATGCCCGCCATCACGGCCCACAGCCAGCCGACGTCCGAGTAGCGCGGCGCTCGCATACGCTGACCGGGTGATCCGCGCCGCCGCCGAAGCCGACGTCCCCGAGATGCTCGCGATGATCCGCGAACTCGCCGAGTACGAGAGGGAACCGGACGCCGCGCAGGCCACCGCCGAGCAGTTGCGCGCTGCGCTGTTCGGGGAGCACCCCGCGGTGTTCGCGCACGTGGCAGTAGACGAGGGCGGGGACGTCGTCGGGATGGCCCTGTGGTTCCGCAGCTTCTCTACATGGACCGGTACGCACGGTGTCTACCTAGAGGACCTCTACGTGCGCCCGCACGCCCGTGCGGCGGGGCACGGGAAGGCGCTGCTCGCCACGCTCGCCGCGGTGTGCGTCGAGAACGGCTACAGCCGCTGCGAGTGGTCGGTGCTCGACTGGAACTCGCCGGCGATCGGGTTCTACCGGTCGATCGGCGCCGTGGGGATGGACGAGTGGACCGCGCAGCGGCTGACCGGTGACGCCCTCGCCGCGCTCGCCGGGCAGGCGCCCAACGGGGCTGCGCGATGATGGGCGTGTTCGCGGCGATCGCCGCGCGCCGGGACGTCCGGAACGAGTTCAGCGGCGAGATGATCGACGACCAGACCCTCACGCGGCTGCTCGGTGCCGCCCACAGCGCGCCCAGCGTCGGCAATACGCAGCCGTGGGACTTCGTCGTAGTGCAGGACCCCGCCACGTTGGAGGCGTTCGCCGACCACGTCGAGCGGTGCCGCACCGACTTCGCCGACTCGCTCCCCCCGGAACGGCGCGAGAAGTTCGAACCGATCAACGTGCAGGGCATCGAGAGCTCGGGCACCGGCGTGGTCGTCACGTACGACCCGACCCGCGGTGGCCCGAACATCCTGGGTCGCCACACGGTCGACGAGACGGGGCACCTGTCCGTCGCGCTCGCGATACAGAACCTGTGGTTGGCCGCGACGTCCGAGCGGATCGGCGTCGGCTGGGTGTCCTTCTACCACGAGGACGCCGTCAAGGAGCTGGTCGGACTGCCCGCACACATGCACGTGGTGGCCTGGCTGTGCGTCGGGCCGGTGACCGAGTTCCAGCGGGTGCCCGATCTCGAGCGGTTCGGCTGGCGGGACAGGCGGCCGCTTGCCGATGCCGTCCACCGCGAGCGCTACCGAGCGTCGGAACAGCCGAATTGAGCAGTGCTTAGTAGACTGCGACCACGGTTTCTTCGACCGCGGATGGAACGAGAGGTACATGGCACAGAGGGTGCACCGCCGCAGCGTCTTGCTCGGCATAGCCGCCGCGATCCCGCTCACGGCCTGCACGATCGGGGGCTCCGAGAAGGCAGGTAGGTCCGGTAGTCCGGCGACGACCACGACCGAGCCGCCGGACCCGGCAGTCGTCACGTTCAAGCCCGCCGACGCGGCCGTGGAGATCAATCCGCTCTCGTCGATCTCGATCGGCATCGCGAAGGCTACGTTCGACACCGTCACGGTGGCGGACCCGCAGGGCGCACCGCTCGAGGGTGAGATCTCGTCGGACCGGCTGTCGTGGAAGTCCAACGGCCCGCTCAAGTACTCCACGCAGTACACGGCGACGGTGAAGTACCAGACCCTGGGCAAGGACCGCACCAAGACCGCCACGTTCACCACGGTCAAGCCGCCCAATATGACGTTGCCGTACTTCGAGAACACATCCGGCAACTCGCTCAACGACGGCGCGACGTACGGCGTCGGGCAGGTCGTCGTACTGCACTGGGACGAGTCGATCTCGGACCGCGCCGCGGCGCAGAAGCTCGTCACAGTCGAGACCACGCCGCATGTGACCGGCGCCTGGTACTGGGCCAGCGATTCGACTATGCACTGGCGGCCGCAGGAGTACTACCGACCGGGCACGCAGATCAGCATCACCGCGAAGGTGTTCGGCAAGGAGGTCAGCCCCGGCCTGTGGGGGCAGGAGGACCAGTCGATCTCGTTCCGCATCGGCGAATCGCACGTCTCGATCGCCGACGACAACACCAAGCAGGTGCAGGTGTACGTCAACGGGGCACTGGTGCGCACCATGCCGACGTCGATGGGCCGCGGCGGCACCGAGACCGTCAACGGCCAGACACTGACCTTCTGGACGCAGCGCGGTATCTACACGGTTCTCGACAAGGCGAACCCCGTGATCATGGATTCCTCGACCTACGGACTACCTATCAATTCGCGCCTCGGGTACAAGGAGGCGATCAACTGGGCCACCCGCATCAGTAACGACGGGATCTACCTGCACGCCCTCGAGTCGACCGTGTGGGCGCAGGGCAACACGGACACCTCGCACGGGTGCCTCAATCTGAGTCCCGCCAACGCACAGTGGTTCTACGGGATAAGCGTGCCCGGCGACATCGTCGAGGTACGCAACACCGGCGGCGCGCCGCTGCAGCTGTACCAGAACGGCGACTGGTCGGTGCCATGGTCGACGTGGGTCGCCGGGAGCGCGCTCCCGGTCGAGAACTGAGCGAGCGCCCTACCGGTCGAGAACCGGACGCGTAATCTGCGGGCGTGACCGATGTTCCGTCCGCGGTGCTGCCGGCGACCTGCTGGGAGCGGCGGGTCGTGGGAGTCCCGGTCGGCGTCATCCCGGACGGGTGCATGGATCTCATCTGGGACGGCGACGCGGTGCTGCTCGCGGGCCCCGATACTCGGCCACATTCTGTGACCGTCGGCGGGGACGACGTGGTGCGCGGGATCCGGTTCGACCCGGGCGTCCTACCCGGGGTACTCCAGGTCTCTGCGCGCGAACTGACCGATCAGCGTGTGCCGCTTGCCGATGTACGGCCCGAGCTGGCGCGCGCGGTCCGTGAATCGGTCCTCGCCGGCGCCGCCCTCGATGATGCCGTTGCCGCGGCGGCGGGCGAGGTGGCGCCGCCCGCGTGGGTGGCGCCCACGGTGCGCGCACTCGTCGCGGGCGTACCGGCCGAGCGGATCGCGGCCACCCTCGGCCTCGGCGAACGCCAGTTGCATCGCCGTGCCACCGGCGTCTTCGGCTACGGGCCCAAGCGGCTCGCGGTCGTGCTCCGCGCCACCCGCGCGCTCGACGAGCTGCGCGCGGGTACCGAGCTCAGTGACACCGCCGCGTGCGTGGGCTACGCCGACTACTCGCATATGTATCGCGACATCCGGCGGCTGACGGGACGGTCGCCGGCGGACTTCCGGCCCGCGGCCGCGCCGCCGGCGGGGCCCGATCAGGAGAGCGGCGCGTAGAAGTCGACCTGATTGCCGTCGGGGTCGAGGACGCTTGCGTAGCGATGGCCCCAGAACGCGTCCCACGGCTCGTGCAGCACGCGGTGGCCCGCTCGCGCGAGAGCCGCCACGACCGCGTCGACATCCCGGGGTGCGCCGCAGTCGAAGGCGAGCGCGAAGGGTGACGAGCCTCCCGCGGCACGGGTCCAGCCGGGGTCGAACGAGTGCACCGTGGTGAGCGCGTCGAACATCAGGCGCACACCACCGGGCAGGGCGACGTCGACGTGGGGTGCGGCGTCGGCCTCGGCGGGGATGTCGAGGCCGCAGGACCGATAGAAGGCGAGGCTGGCGGGCAGATCGTCTGCGACGATCCCGATGGCGTTGAGTCGTGGTGTGGGCATGGGCTCGACGCTAGGCGCTGACACGGCCCGGGGTCATGAACGAATCGGACGCTGTCGTCGCACGTCCGTCGGCCTGCGTCACAGGACAGCGGACCTAACGCGGCCGAGACGCGGAGTCTGCGCCCGTGCGCGTCAGGCTGCGCGCGCCGAGCAGCCCGGCGACCAGGCAGCCGATGCCTACGGCGGCGGCGAACCAGGGGAAGACCGCGGCGGTGGAGAACGTCGTCGACAGGTAACCGGCGATCACCGTGGGGATGCCCATGGCGAGGTATCCGAGCAGGTAGAAGGCGCTCATCACCTGACCGCGCGCGTCGTCGGGCGCCACAGAGGTCAGGTGCCGCAGGGATCCGCCGAACGCGAGCCCGAAGGTCACCCCGAGCAGTGCGGCGTCGGCGATCACGAATGCGGCCGACCCCACGTGCACGGCCACGACCGCGAGGGCGAGGCTGACGATCATCCCTGCGTCACCGACGATCGCGGTGGGCAACGGTGAGTACCGGCCGCCGATCCACTGCGCCAGCGCGGCTGAGCCGGCCATGGTGGCGACGACCGCGCCCGTGAACATCGCCGAGTCGACGCCGGTCGCGTGCTCGGCGAGCGCGGGGTACAGGCTCAGGAACACGCCGAGTACCGACCATGCCGCGAGGATGCCGATACCGGAGAACCAGAAGTCGCGGCTGATGACGCGGGGGACCGTCGGCGGTCGGAACCGCACGCGGCCGCCGGTGCGCCCGGTGTGCGGCTCGACCAGGACCAGCACGGCCGCCAGGATCGCCAGCACCACCAGCTCGACGGCGGCGAACGGTGTGCGCAGCGGCGCGGGCGCCCACTGCGCCGCCGCCGCAGCGCCCAGCACCGTGACGGCGATGCCGACGTTGAGTGCAACGCCGGCGCGCATGCCGTTGGCGGGACCGTCGTGCGGTCGAACGTCCAGCAGAGCGGCCCCGGCGACCACGGTGATGGAGCCGATCGCCGCGCCGTGCAGGAAGCGGGCGATCAGGAGCTGCCACTCTGTGGTCGCACCCAGGAACACCGCCATCCCGACGGTGATCGCCAGGACCGCGGCGATCAGCACGGGCTTGCGGCCGACGGCGTCGGAAACAGGTCCGACGGTGAGCGCGGCACCGAGCGCACCGATCGCGTAGACCGCGAACACGACGGTGGTCGTGAGCGGCGTCAGCCCCCATTCGGCCTGGTATATCGGGTAGAGCGGGGAGGGGAGCGCCGATACGCCCAGCGCGAGGCCGAGCAGGACGAGCAGCAGGCCGTACGCCCAGCGCTGCGGGTGCGCGCCGGGCAGGGAGGTGCCGTCGGCGGCCGTGGTCTCGCTGGTGCTCATAGCGTCCTCGGAGTAGGTTAGATGTTGATCGAACCCTGACAGTACGCTGCGGTTCGACGAACATCAAACCCGAGGAAGACGATGACCACACCCGCCGAGGCCGACTCCGTGGCCCCCATCCAGACCGTGCTGGCGGCCCTAGCGGATCCCGTCCGGCTCGAGATGGTGCGCCGGCTCGCGGCCGTCGGCGGCGAGGTACCCGTCGCGTGCTGCGACCTCTACGAGGGCGTCACGAAGGCGACTGCGAGTCATCACTTCAAGATCTTGCGGACCGCCGGAATCACGCGCCGGGAGACGGTGGCCGGAGCGATCCACCAGGTCCTCCGTCGGGACGATGTCGAATCGGCATACCCGGGTCTGCTGGACGCCGTCGTGGGCGCTACCCGGCGCTAGGGCCGCGCGGCCGGGGCGGGGCGTCAGGCGTGCGGCGTTAATATCGACACCGTGCGTGTGGCGGTGATCGATTCTGGCTTCGGGATGGTCGACTACGCGTATGCGCTCACGCGGATCCGGCCGGATGTCGAGCTGATCCTCGCGCGCGACCCGGACTTCATGCCCTATGGGCTACTCGAACCGGCGCAGATCGCCGAGCGCATCGTCAGCGTCGCCTCCGCATGCGCCAGGCACGACCCAGACGCGATCGTCATCGCCTGCAACACCGGCTCGATGTATGCGCTGGAGTCGGCGCGCGCGCGGTTCGAGCCGGACACCCCCATCGTCGGTGTGGTGCCGGCGATCCGCCCGGCGGGAGCGACGGGCCGCCCGTTCGCGGTGTGGGCTACCGCTGCCGCTACCGTCAGTGACTATCAGACCGGCCTCATCTCGCGGTTCGCCTCTCCGGACCGTGCGCACCGCATCGCCTGCTACGGACTCGCCGAGGCCATCGACTCGGGCGACCCCGGGCTGGTCGACGCCGCGATCGCGCGGGCCGCGCTCGCGACGCCCGTCGACATCGAGTCGGTGGTGCTCGGCTGCACCCACTACGGGTTGGTGGCCGACCGCATCGTCGCGGCCCTCACCGAGCGCACCGGGCGCCGCCCGGCCGTCTTCGACTCTCCGGAACCGGTTGCGCGGCAGGTGCTTCGGCGCCTGGATATCCCGCCCGGGGGTTCCGGGCCCGACGGAGCAGTGGTCGCCGTCGTCGAGTCGGGGAGGCCCGGCGTGCTGCCCGAGCGGCTGGGGATCTATCCCGCCGGCCGCGAGCTTCTGAACCGCTGTCGCCCAGGCCTGAGAGCCGCCCTGCGGAATGACCGAGATCCAGCTGAGAAAAAACCGTGACCCGTTGAGTTGAATGTTGTAATAGAGCTGTTATTCTGATGATGCACTGACCGCAGCAGACCCCCGTCGCTGCGGTCAGTAGTCATTTCAGGACACGGTCCGACTCCGGTGTGATCACCGGCCGGTCTCCACCGGGAACCCGCGGCGGCGCAGCTCGTTCACGAGCCTGGACCGCCGCCGTGTGAAGTCGGCGGTGAGGATCCCGTCGTCGTTGACGAACAGCGGGTGGAGGAATGTACCGCCGTGCACATCGCGCAGGCTCGCGTCGGCACCGGCACGCAGGAGCGTCATACAGATGTCGATCCGGCGGAGAGTCGCCGCGCCGAACAGCGGCGTCTCCCGGCTGACGGTCGCGCGGGTGTTCACGTCGACGCCTCGGCCGAGCAGCAGGTCGATCGCCTGCCGGTTCCCGTGCAGGACGGCCGTATGGAGGACGTTGCCGCCGAGTCGGTCCGGCGACTCGACCAGTTCCGGGTCGAAATCGAGCAGTGCGCGCAGCGACCGCGGCTTCTCACGGAGGATCGCGTACGCGGCAGCGTTGTACCCGCCTTCGCTCTGCTGCAGCGGGTCGGCGCCGGCGCGCAGCATCGTCGTGACGGCCTTCGGCCCTGTGAACTCGACGGCGAAGAGGAGAAGGGGAAGCTCCGAGCGCCGGGAATCGTGGGTATTGGACACCCCGCCCAGATCGACGCCGGCCGCCGCGAGCCGCCGCACGCCGTCGAGGTCGCCGCGCTCGGCGGCCGTCAGGACCTCGACCTGGCGCGGGTCGTCGTAGTACCTGCCGGGGGCGCTCCCGCCGACCGCAGGGCACGCCCGGAGTGCGACCGATACCGCGCCGGCCGCCCGCCGCCCGATCCACCCCATGAGAGAAAGCTACGCGCACGGGCGCGGTGGCGCGGCTCGGTCGCCGTCCTCCGGCGGGGTCAGGAGGCGAGGTCCCTACGGGACACCACGGCGACCGACCCGACCAGGCCTGCGCCGGCGAGCAGGACGAGTACGACGGCGCCGGTCGTCGCGATGCTCGTGCCCGGCTGGGTCACTACATGCGTGAACGGGGACAGCCGGTTCACGGCCGCGGGCAGCCGCAGTACGTCGCCCACGAGTACCAGCACGCACAGCGTGAGGGCGACCCACGCCACCGCCGTCCACCTGCTCGAGAGCGCGCCGGCGAGGGCGCCGACGGCGGTCAGGATCCACACCGCCGGGAGCACGCCCAGCGCCGCGGGGACGAGTTCGCGGCTCGCGACCAGCGACGCCCCGATGCCTGCCGCGAGCATGACCGACGCCGACCCGGCGAGCGCGATCACCAGCTGCGCGGCGAACCACGTCGTGCGGCGCACCGGCGCCGCGAGTAGGTACTCTGCGCGGCCGGCACGCTCCTCCGCTGCGGGCCCGATCGCCAGGGAGATGGCGAGTACCGCGGCCACCATGCCCATGATCGAGAACTCGGCACCGAAGAAGGAGTCGACGATGTCGGCGGCACCGCCGCCGAGCCGCCGGACCATATCGGCCGCGTTCTGCGAGTCGAGGAGGCCCTCGACCGCGGAGGCCATGCCGCCGAATGCGATACCGACCGCGAGGAACGCGACGGTCCACATGCCGATCGCGGACCGGTGCAGGCGCCAGGCCAGCGCGGGTGCCGAACGCAATGACGCTGCGGCCGTGGCTCTCCCGCCACCGACGGCGATGACACCCGCGCCCAGGTCGCGGCGCTCGGCGATCCATAGCCCGATCGCGGCGAGGACGACGGCCCCGACCACGAGCAGGGCCGCCGGCCACCAGCGGTCCCCGGCGTAGGGGCGCATCTGCTGCGCCCAGCCCAGGGGCGAGACCCAGCTCCACGCGGCAGGATTCACGTTCCCGCCCTGTAGGTCGCCGAGCGCACGCAGCAGATAGGCGACAGCGAGTACCGCGGCGAACAGGCCGCGGGCGGCGCGGGCGCCTTCGGCGAGCTGTGCGCACACGAGAGCCGCTGCGGCGAAGACGATCCCGGTCAGCGCCCATACGGTGCCGAACGTCACCGCACCGCCGACCGGCGCCCCGAGGGCGGCCGTGCCGATCGCGGTCACTACGCCGATCGCGACCGACAGTGCGGTGGCCTCGATCATGGCCCCGACGGGTGCCGCGATCCGGGATATCGCTGCGGCGCCGAGCAACTCGCGCCGACCGGATTCCTCGTCGGCGCGTGTGTGCCGGATGACCAGCAGGCCGGTGAGCAGGGCCAGGCACGCGCCCATCATCACCGTCATCTTGACCATGGCGACGGCACCCGGCTCGGGCGCGTAGATCGGACCGAACATCGCAACGAGTGAGGGGTTCCCATTAGCGGAATCGGCTGCGCTACGTAGCAGTTCGTGTGTTCCGTAGAGCCCTTTGGCCGACACGATCGACGATATCGGCATCGCGACGAAGATATAGAACCAGACCGGCAGCAGGATCCGGTCCCGCCGCAGGATCAGCTTGAGGCTCGGGGCGAGGCCCGCGACCGGTGAGCCGGTCATCGTCGTGCCCCCGCGGGGGCCTGCTGCTCGTAGTGTTTGAGGAACAACTCCTCGAGCGTGGGCGGGCGACTGGTCAGCGACGTCGGCCCGGCGGCGGCCAGGAGGCCGAGCACCTCGGCGAGGTGTGCTCCGTCGACGGTGAGCGACACGTCGTCACCGTTTGCGGCGAGGTCGGTGATGCCGGGCCGGCCGGCCAGGTCCACGGGACGTGTGAGCGTCGCCTCGACGCGCGTCCCCGAGAGGTGCTGCATCCCTGCGAGGGAACCGGACTCGACGGTTCGGCCGTCCTTGATGATGGTCACCGTGTCGGCCACCGCCTCCACCTCGGACAGGATATGGCTGGAGAGCAGGATCGACGTCCCGCGCACCTTCTCCTCGCGCAGGCACTGCGTGAACACCTCCTCCATGAGTGGGTCCAGGCCCGACGTCGGTTCATCGAGGATGAGCAGCTCTGCCGGGGCTGCGAACGCTGCTACCAGGGCCACCTTCTGGCGGTTGCCCTTGCTGTACGTGCGGCACTTCTTGGCCGGGTCGAGGGCGAAGCGCTCGAGCAACTCTGCGCGCCGTTCGCGGTATGCGTCGCCCACAGCGTCGGGGTTACGCAGGCGGCACATGAGGTCGATGGTCTCGCCGCCGGAGAGGTTGGGCCACAGGGTCACGTCGCCGGGAACGTAGGCTACTCGGCGGTGTAGTCCCGGCGCGTCGCTCCACGGGTCGCCGCCGAGCAGACGGACGGTCCCGGACGTCTTGCGGAGCATGCCGAGCAGGATGCGGATGGTGGTGGACTTGCCTGCGCCGTTCGGCCCCAGGAAGGCGTGCACCTCTCCAGGCGTCACGTGCAGGTCCAAGCCCGTGAGTGCGTGTACCTTGCCGAAGCTCTTGGTGAGACCTTCGGCAAGGACGACTTCATTGGTCATGCGGTCGACGGTAACCCCATTTCATAACTTTGTGAAGTATCTGAATTACGTTACCCTGTCGGGCATGGACGCGCCGATCTTCGTGGAGAGTATGGCCGCGGCGCTCGTGGACGCGGGTATGCAGCGCATGGCGGCGCGGGTGTTCTCGGCCGTGATGGCATCCCCTGAGGCCGAGCTGACGCCGGGGCAGATCGGCGAGCAACTGCAGGTCTCGGCGGGGGCTGTTTCGGGGGCGGTCGGGTACCTGCTGCAGGCGGGAATGGTCCGTCGGCGGCACGTGCCGGGTAGCCGGCACAGCATCATCGAGCTCGCGGACGATGTCTGGTACGAGTCCCTGGCCTCGCGCAACGAGATCCTCGAGCGGTGGCTGGCTGTCATCTCCGACGGACTGGACGAGCTACCCGACGGCGGCCCTGCGGCACAGCGGGTCGAGGTGATGCGCGACTTCATCGCGTTCATCATGGGCGAGCTGCCCGACATGCTGGAGCGCTGGCGAGTGCACCGTGTGGAGCGGCACGGCTTCTAGCGCCCCGGCTGCGCCTGCGGTCTCGCGCCGGCGATCGGCAGGCCCTGCGACCGGGTGTCTGGTTGATCGAAGCGCACCGATACGTTGAGTACCGGCCCGGCACCGACGTTCGGCATCGCCGCGCGGATGTTCTCGATCAGCTGGTGGATCGAGATGCCGGCGGACCCTGCGCCGTTCGGGAACATCTTCAGAACGGGGTCGAGTAGCGCGGTCAGCGCGGGGGACGCATCGCGCAGTCCCGCTACCGATCTCGGGTTGAGGATCCGTTCGGCAGCTGCGATGACACCGTCCTGGCGATCGGTGATCGAATGCTCTGTCCGGTACACGAGGTCCGTGCGCGTCTTGTCGCGGGTCCACGTGATCGCCGCCTGGTCCTCTACGGCGCTCAGGATCGCCTTGGTGCCGGCGCCCGCCGCGGTGAGCGTCGCGGTGACCTGCGGAAAGGTCTTGGACGTCGGCAGCTTCTGGGTGTCGTGAACCTGTTGTGCGAGCGATCCGATGGTGGTGAGCCACGACATGAGCGACTGAGTCGTGGCGTCGACGTTCTCCAGGATCGCGCCGGCGTGCGGGCGGATCGCGTCGCTGTTGATGTCGCCGAGCGTCGTGATCATGTTGGCCACCGAATTGTCGGTGACGCGCGGCGTGATCATCGCGCCGTCGCGAAGCGGACTGCCGCCGGAGTGCGGGGTCAGCTCCACCTCGGTCACGCCGAACAGGTTCCCCGCCGAGTAGTCGACACCGACGTCGTCGGTGAGCCGCGGCAGCCGTGTCTCCTCGACGGACAGGCGCACGGCCTGGCGGCCGCCTCCGAGCGATTCCACCGAGTCGACGGTGCCGATCTGGATGCCCAGCGACTTCACCGGTGAACCCGGCACTATCCCCGCCGCGACGGACGGGCTGAGCAGCGTCAGAGCCGACTGGTGGGTGGGCTTGATCGTCTGGTAGCCGTATACGGCGAGGCCGATCAGCAGAATGACCGCTACGCCCACCAGGCCGCGCCGGCGGAGGGTCTGTTGGTCGAACCTGAAGCCGGGGACATCCTCGAACTCCAACGCGCGCCTCCTTCAACGTGCTCGGGCGCGCAGAACCTCTACTGATAGACGCCGCCAGATAACCTATCTGTTCGGCTAGCGAATACAACGTGATGTTCGTCTCCTAGCGTGCGAAACCGCCATGCGGGAGCCGAGGTCGTGTAACGGTGCTCCGCTCAGCGGGCGGCGGTGCGGAGGGAGGTGCACATGGCCTCCCAGTCGGCGTGCACGCCCGCGTCGACGAGGCCGAACTGGGTGAGCAGCGCAGCACACCGGCCCGCGGCGTCATACAGCTCGATAGATGTCGTGGGCCCGTGTACGCCGTGGCTACGTACCAGCCCGCAGCCGTCGACGAGCGCCAGGTCGATCTCCAGAGCGGCGTCCGCGTACCCGGCGAGCAGCTGGTCGCCCTCGCGCAACGCGGTGTGCAGCGGCCCGGCGCAGACCTGCGCGACGCCGCCGTGGAATACCGCCACGCCGACGGGAGTGGCCGAGCCACATAGGAACTCGAATACCTGCGGCAGTAGGTCGACAGGTATGGCGTGCAACTCGTCGGAAGCCACCAGTTCGTGGTAACGGTCCTTGCCGTCGTCGGCGAGGATCGCGTCGATCTGGGCAGGCAGGTCGCCGTCGCGCCAGGGCGCGGGCTCGGGCGGGGTGGGCATGGTCGATAAGAGCCCTGCCGCCTCCGCGCCCGAGGTGCCCCAGGCGTCGCGGTGGTCGAACGATTCGACGATGAGCCGGTCGGCCCCGTCGCGCACCCACGTCCGGTGTACCGGCGCGCCGCGGTCGTCGAGCAGGGCGATCATGGTGGCCTCGAGGTGCTCGTCGGGGTTGTCTGCGAGGACGGCGCCGACGACACGCTCGGGTGCGATTCGCAGCGCCACGCGCCCGGGCGTCACCTGAAGTGCCCCGCCCCGCAACGACGGTGCGCGGTACTCGCCGTCATGCACCAGGGTCGCGACCATCGACTCCGTCACCGCCACGGTGGAGGTCAGCAGGGTGAACGAGCCTGCGACATCGGCCGCGAGGGCGTCGAGCACGCGGTCGCCGGCCCGGGCGGCAGCCTGTAGCCGTCGGCATGCGGAGGGGTGGCGGCCGCAGGTGGAGCAGTCGGGCACGCGCCCGGTCTCGTCGGGCTCCGGCGTGGGGTGGTCGGGCATCATCTCTAGTACACGTCCCTCACGTATCGTTTCTCGCGCTTGAGCGTTGCGACGTACTCGTCGGCGTCGTCGGACCCGCGCCCGCGCGCGTCCGCGACGATCCGGCGCAGCGCGTCGTCGACGTCCTTCGCCATGCGCGATGCGTCGCCGCACACGTAGAAGTGCCCGCCGTCCTCGAGCCACGCGTAGAGCTCGGCGCCGTGCTCCTCCATCTTGGTCTGCACGTACACCTTCTCGGTCTGGTCCCGCGAGAACGCGAGGTCCATGCGGTGCAGCAGACCGCGATCGGCGAACTCGGTGAGCTCGTCGGAGTAGATGAAGTCGCTTGCGCGATGCTGATCGCCGAAGAACAGCCAGTTCCTACCCGTCGCGCCGCGGCCGGCGCGTTCGTGCAGGAAGGCCCGGAACGGCGCGATACCGGTGCCCGGCCCGACCATGATCATGGGCCGGTCGTCGTCGGCGGGCACGCGGAAGGAGGCGTTGGGCTGCAGGAAGATCCCGACCTCCGTGGCCTCCGATGCGCGGTCGGCGAGGAAGGTCGAGGCGACGCCTCCGTGCTCACGTGGCTCGCCGTGCCGGACCGCCGCCACCGTCAGGTGGATGCGGTCGGGGCTGGCGAGCGGCGACGACGAGATCGAGTATGCGCGGGGCTGTAGGGGGCGCAACAATCCGGTGAATTCGGCTGCCGTGAAACCGCACCCGGGGCTCGCCTGGAGCAGGTCCAGCACGTCCCGCCCGTACAGCCAGTGGTCCAGGGGCTCGCGCTCACCGCGCGCCAGCACGGCCGCGAGATTCGATGCCGGATCGCGTTCGGCGATGGCGTGCAACAGGTCCTTAGCCGGCGTCGAGATCTCGAGCGCTGTGCTGAGCCGTTCGCGCAGCGCGCCGCCGTCGACCTCCTCGGTGCCCTCGAGGCCGAGCGCCTCCAGAACCCCGTCGACCAGCGCGGGTGAGTTGACAGGCAACACGCCGAGCGCGTCGCCTGCCGCGTACTCGATGCCGCTGTCGCCGAGGTCGAGCTCGAAGTGCCTGATCTCCTTGGCGCTGTCCGCGCCGGACAGCAGCCGGTTCACCACCAGCCGGGACGGATACGGCGACTTGCGGTTCCACTTGGCCCGCTTGGGTTTCGGGGCCGCGACCGACGGCGCCGCGGTGCCCGGCACCCCGGGGACCTCGGGGGCTTCGGCGGCGAGCCGCTCCGTGACATCGGTGATCCAGGCCGAGGCCGGATCCTCGAAATCGACATCGCAGTCCACGCGAGGCGCCAGCCGGACGGCGCCCAGCTGCTCGAGCCGCGTGTCCAGCAGGCGACCCGCCTGGCAGAACCCTTCGTAGCCGCTGTCGCCGAGGGCGAGCACCGCGAAGCGCAGGGACTCCAGCCGCGGGGCGCCGTCCGAGGACAACGCCTCCCAGAACAGTTCGGCGTTGTCGGGCATCTCGCCCTCGCCGTACGTCGACGTGACGATCAGGACGTGCGACGACGCCGCGAGTTGGTCCGGCGTCGCGTCGTCCAGGGCTGCGACGGTGCCGCCGAGTCCCTGTGCGCGGAGCGCGGTGAGCAGTCGGTCTGCCAGGTCCTCGCTGTTGCCCGTCTGAGTCCCGTACAGCACCGTGGCGGTGAGAGTAGCTGCCCCGGATGAATTCTCGTCGTCGCGCTGGGCTGCCGCGAGCCCTGCCAGGAAACCCGACAGCCACGACTGCTGGTCGCTCGTGAACGGGACCGCCAACTCGGGTGGGAAGACCGCGGTCATGCGGACACCGCCTTGACGAATCGGGCCATATCCTTGACGGCCGCGTCCACCAGCATGGAGTCCATGGCGCGGTGGTCCAGGACCGAGGCGTTCTTGGTGCGCTGGTGCAGGATCCAGCCGTAGGTGCCGGGTGCATCGATTCCGAGCACGTTGCGCTCGGTGAGCGAGGTCGTGTAGTCCTCCAGCCTCTTGGCCGCGATCTGTGCGGCGAGCTCGCGATCGTCGTACCGCTCCAACTGCGGCCGCAAGTACTTCAGCAGCCGGGCCCGCACCGCGAAATCCTCGGTGAGCAGCAGATTCTGAGCGATGCCGATAAGACGGGGGTCGTTCGGCCCGATGGCTCCCGGCACGCGCTCGGCGGCTACCTCGCGGGACAGCGCCAGCACCGTGAACGACGACAGCAGTGCGAACGCGTGGTCTGATGTGGTGTCCCCGAGCGCGGGTGTGACTCCGTCGGCGATCGGGAGCCCGTCGCGCAGCGCGGTCTTGAACTCGTGCAGTCGGTGGCCCGCCACGGCGGTGGCCAGTTCATCGAGCAGATCCTTGCGGGGCTTGGCCGCGAGGATGGCGTCCGCGTCCTGGTACAACAGCATGGCCCGCGGCATGCCTACCACGATGTGTTCGCGAGCGGTGGCCCAGTCGTCGAGAAGCGCTGCGCCCAGCGGTGATCCGGAGGCCTCGACGTGCCAGCGCAGCATGGTCTGCGCGGCCTCCTCGTGGAACGCCGGCACGTCCTCACCCACGAGCGGGTGCACCAGCAGCGCGTCGGATGCGGTCTGCGCGAGCCGCTGTTCCGGGTCGTACTGGTACACGAATCCGCCGCTCATGCCGTTGCCCAGGCCCTTGCCGTAGCGGCCGAGGTTGAGCACTGCGCCGCCCGTCATGTATTCGCAGCAGTACTCGCCGACACCCTCGACGACCGCCGTGGCGCCCGAATTACGCACGGCGAAGCGGTCTCCGGCCTCACCCTGTACGAAGGTTCGGCCACCAGTGGCACCGAACAACGCGAAGTTGCCGATCAGGACGTTGCCACCGGGCACCACGGCGCGGCCGCCCGCGCCCGTGGCACCTCCGCCGGGGGAGCGCACGATCACGCGCCCGCCGCTCTGGGATTTGGAGACACCGTCGTTGGCGGTCCCGGTGTGCACCAGCTCGACTCCGTCGCCCGTGAAGACACCGAACGACTGTCCGGCCGTGCCGTGCGATTCGACGCGCACGGCACCCTCGGAGAGGAACCGCCGGCCACGCCCGTCGGCGAGCACTGCCGGGTGATCCTCCGGCACGCAGCCGGCGGGGAACGCGCCGCGCGTGTCCGCGTCGGGATGGTTCAACAGACGCTCGATGTCGATGGACAGCTGTCCGCCGACCGACTTGTTCGGATTGGAGAGCGCCACACCGGAGATCGTCACGGAGGGAGCTCCGGCGACGAACAGCTCGTCGCGCACCCGCGCCAGGAGCCCATCGTCGACGGAGTAGTCCTTCTCGAGGTAGACGGGGTCTGCGATGGTGCGGCCCGGCACCCGGGCCAGCATGCCGCGCACGTCCAGATGCCCGACGGCGGAGGGATGTTCGAGCAGCTGAAGCAGGTCGGTGCGGCCGCGTGCGTCGCGCAGCGAGCGCAACCCCAGCCGCGCCAGGATCTGCCGTACGTGGTGTGCGACATTCATCAGGTACTGCGCCAGCGCGCGCGGATCACCGTCGAACACCTCGGGATTGGTGGTGAGGCCGGCGGGGCACTTGATGTTGCAGTTCTTGGCCATGACGCACTTGAGCATCATCAACGCGGTGGTGCCGAATTCGAAGCTGTCTCCGCCCAGTAGCGCCGAGACGACGACGTCGCCGCCGGTCTGGTGGGCACCGGAGCAGCGCAGGATCACCTTGTCCCGCAGGCCGTTCGCGACGAGGGCCTGGTGCACCTCGGCGATGCCGATCTCGGCGGAGCGGCCCGCGTACTTGAGCGACGTCACCGCCGCCGCACCCGTGCCGCCCGTATTGCCGGCCACGTTGATGACATCGGCGCCGGCCTTTGCGACGCCGACGGCGATGGTGCCGATGCCCTCGGACGACACCAGTTTCACGATGACGCGGACGCGCGCGGCCTTGCAGTCGTGGATCAGCTGCGCCAGGTCCTCGATCGAGTACGTGTCGTGATGCGGTGGTGGAGAGATCAGCTCGATGCCGGGTGTACCGCCGCGCGCGGCCGCTATATCGACCGTGACCTTGGGCGCGGGCAGCTGCCCGCCCTCGCCGGGCTTGGCACCCTGGCCGATCTTGATCTCGAGCTCCTCGAGCATGGGGTCGGCGAGGTAGCCGGCCCAGATCCCGAAGCGTCCTGAAGCGAACTGTTTGATGCGCGAGCCGCGGATCGTGCCGTAGCGGCTCCGGTGCTCGCCTCCCTCGCCACAGTTCGACATGCCGCCGACCATGTTGGTGCCGTGCGCCACCGCTTCGTGTGCGGATGCGACGAGCGCACCGTGGCTCATCGCCCCGGATGCCAGGGCGCGCGTGATCTCGTGCGCGGGCTGCACCTCGTCGAGGGGCAGCGACGGTGGCGCGGTGTCCAGAAGTCCCAGGTAGCCGCGGGCGCGGCCGTGCGCCGTCACCGTGAGTCCCTCTCCCAGGAAGTGCTCCGTCTCGCCGGGGAAAGCTGCTTCAAGGAACGCGGCGAAGCCGGAGTACGCCTCGTCCTCGAGCGCGGGATCCTCGGGAGCCTCGGTCAGCCGGACACGGAATCGGTTGTCGGAGAGTCGCTCCACGAGCAGGCCGCGAGCCATGAGGCTGCCGTTGCCGTCGAGCGAGAACCGGCCCAGCTCTCTGGCGAACTCCTCCTCGGTGCTCAGCATCGTGACATCCGCCGGCGGCACCAGGACGTCGCGCAGCGCCGACGGGCGGCGTGACCGTTCCAGCGTCGTGGCGGCGAGGAACTCGCGGTAACCGGCCGTCATCTCGAACGAGTCGATCTGCTCGGCGGTGAGGGCACCGAATCCGTTGTGCCGGTAGGCGTCGTCCGTGATGCCGAACGAGTCCTCCAGCCGCGACAGCGTGAGCAGTCGCAGAGCATCGCCCTCGGCGGCGGGTGCTGTGGCCGGGGTTATCGCAGTCGGCTCCTCTGTCATACCGGCGAATCCTCGTACGGCACTGATGCCGTACGAGTGTCCGGCGCCGTCGGATCGTTCCTTGAACAGGCCCAGCAGGGGGATCTGGTTCTCGTTCTCGACGGTGGCGGCACGGGCGTGCCACTCGGTGGCGGCCTGCGCGATACGTGCGAAGCCGACGCCGCCGACGGGCGCGTCGAGGTGCGGGAAGCACCTGGCCAGCACGGGATCCCGAGTGTCCAGATAGTTGGGCTCGAAGAACTGCCCGCCGATGTAGCTCTCGACGGTGCACAGACCCACCCGGCCCATCGTCTTGGCGAGCGACTTCTCGGCGGCTTTGCGGAACCTGTCGAACGCGCGGTCCGTGTCCGTGTACTCGCCCGCGGGCGCCGCGGGGCTGGGGTACTTCTCCTCCGCGCGCAGCCGCGCCGACAGCGAATACACCGCGGAGGCGCCGAACCCCAGCGCCGACGCGATGTGGTGTGACGACGGCAGCTGGCCGCTCTCCGCGACGATCGACACACGCAGCCGCACGCCGGCGGAGATGAGCCTCTGGTCCACCGCGGCGATAGCCAACAGGAGTGGCACGGGGGCCTCGTCGGTGGCGACGGGCCGGTCGGTGAGGACCGCGATGCCGCCCTGCCGTCGCGCGAACGCCTCGACCTCGTCGCACAACCGATCCACGGCGGCCAGTACGGCTTCGGCGTTGGCGGCGGCATCGTCGGGTACGGGCGTGTAGAGCAGTTCGAAGTGGCGCAGCGGCGTGATCGTCTGGCGGCGCAGCTTGATCATGTCCAGGTGGCCCAGGATGGGGGACTCCAACACGATCTGCTTGCTGAGTCCGCCTGCCTCGGACTTGCCGAGAGATCCGTCGGAGGTCTTGGCGCCCAACGCGACCCGCATCGACATCGCATCGGCCTCGCGGATGGAGTCGAGTGGCGGATTGGTCACCTGCGCGAAACGCTGCGAGAAGTATTTGGCCATGCCGCCCTCCTGATCGGAGAGCGCGTTGATGGCGTTGCCGTAGCCCATCGCGGAGATGCGCTCGGAACCGTCGGCGAGCATGGGGTCGAGCAGGAAACGGAAGCTCTCCTGATTCAGGGAGTACGACACGTATCGGCCGTGCAGAGTGAGATCGCCCGGGTAGCCGAGGGTGTCGACGCCACGCAGGATCTCGGGCGGCGAGAGGTCGGCGAGCCGGACTCGCGCGAATTCCAGGAGGCCCGCGTAGTCGCGCTGTGCCGCGAGTTTCTCGAGCGCCTCGCGCGTGCGGTAGACGCGGCCGTCGCCCGTGCGGTGGTCGAGGTACAGCATGCCGCCGGCCTCGATGCGGCCGCGGTGGGTGACCTCATCGTCGGGGAACGCCACCTGCCCGGCCTCGGACGCCACCACGAGGTACTCGTCGGTCTCGACGCTACGCAGCGGCCGTAGGCCGAGGCGGTCCAGCCGCGCGCCTACGACGTCGCCGTCGCTGAAGATCAGGGCCGCCGGGCCGTCGTTCTTCTCCTCGTACAGCGAGAAGAACTCGAGCATGTCGCGCACCGGTTGCGGCAGGGATGCGTCGTTCTCCCACGCAGGCGGCATGAGCGAGACGACCGCCTCGACGAGGCCGAGGCCGTCGTCGAACACGCGGCTCTGCAGCGTCTGGTCCAGGCGAGAGGAGTCCGACTGCCCGGGCGGCCGGACGATGGTGCGCGACCGCGAGCGGGCCAGCGCGTCGTCCGACAGGCGGTTCTTGCGGTCGGTGTTGAGTTCGCCGTTGTGCGCCATCATGCGGAACGGCTGAGCCATCGTGGGATGCGGTTCGGTGTTGGTGGAGAACCGCGTGTGGAAGTACATCGTGGCCACGGAGTGCCGCGGATCACTCAGGTCCGTGAAGTACCGCACGACCTCGCCCGCGTTCAGGCGCCCCTTGAGCACCATCGTGCGCGCGCTCAGCGACAGCGGATACAGGCCCGACAGCGCCGGATTCCCGTATGCCTCGCGCTCGATGTCGAGCAGTGCGGCGTTCGCGGCGCGGTCCACGGCGGTTCGGTCACCCGCCTCCCCGCTGGCGTCCGGCGCGGCTGCGAACACCCACTGCACGATGGGCAGCTGGTACTCGGCGGCTGCGGGGCGGATGGCAGTGGGGTCGACGGGCACGTCGCGTTCGACCAGGACTTCGAAACCGTGCTCGGCCAGGACCAGGCGTACCAGCTCGCGCGCCGCGAGGCCCTGGCCTGGATCGGTCGGGAGGAACAGGTTGGCGACGCCGAACCGCCCCCGCTCCAGGTCGCGGCCGGCCAGGTGGGAGAAGAATTCGACCGAGAGATCGACGCTTACGCCGGCGCCGTCGCCCACACCCTCGGCGGACATGCCGCCGCGGTGGGGGATCGCGCATAGCGCTTCCTCGCCGCGCAGGATCACGTCGTGGTGCTGGGTGCCGTCCTTGCGCGTGATGAAGCCGACGCCGCACGCGCTCGACTCCCGAGCGGGGTCGTACAGGCCGAGTCGGTCTTCGTTCACGGGGCGGCTCCAGTCGTTCAGGGGTCAGCGTCAACCGTTGGAATGGTAAGGCTAACCTCAGCATGCGCAAATTCTAGGGCTGCGTCACTGGAGCTCGACCAACGATACGGCGGTGTGCGGCCCGTTGCCGCATGAGATATCCCACGTGACGGTCGCGCGCCCCAGCGCGCGGCCCCGACCAGCCACGATCACGGGAACAGCCACGGTCGCCCGCTCGCGCTGTCCGCGGGTGGACGATCGCAGGGGAAGCCGTGGGGAGTGCGACTCACCACACGTCGCGCACGTACCTCTTGGCCTTCTTCAGATCCTTGATGTAGGTGGCAGCGGCGTCGGCGTCGAGCCCGCCCTGCTTGGCGACGATGTGGTGCAGCGCAGCGTCGACGTCGCGGGCCATGCGCTGGCCGTCGCCACAGACGTAGACGTGGGCGCCGTCCTGGAGCCAGGCCCAGAGCTCGGCGGCGCGGGCGAACATGCGGTCCTGGACGTAGATCTTCTCCGTCTGGTCACGCGAGAAGGCGAGATCGAGCTCGGTGAGAACGCCGTCGGCCTCGAACTGCGCGATCTCGTCGGCGTAGAGATAGTCGAAGGCGCGGTGCTGGTCCCCGAAGAACAACCAGTTGCCGCCCCGCGCACCGCGTTCGGCCCGTTCGTGCAGGAAACCGCGGAACGGCGCCAGCCCCGTGCCCGGGCCGATCATGATGGCGGCCGCATCGTCGCCGGGCAGGCGGAACGACTTGTTGGGCTGCGGGAACACGCCGATCGTCTCGGTGACGCCTGCGGCCTCGCCGTAGCGCGCAGGCGCCACGCCGGCGCGGTCCGCGAGGAACGTGGAGCAGACGCCGCCGTGCACCCGGTTGCCGCCGTGCCCCGTGTAGCGCACGGCGGCGACGGTGAGGTGCGCGCGCCCCGGATGCCGCAGTGGGCTCGACGAGATGGAGTAAGCGCGCGGCTGCAACGGTCGGAACACCTTCGCCAGCTCGACGGGGGTGAAGCGGACGGTGGGGCTCGCGTGGAGGAGGTCGAGAACGTCACGGCCCCAAAGAAAATGATGCAGCGCATCCTTGTCGCCGCGGTCCGTGACGTGGGCCAGCTCGGAGTCCGGGTCGCGCTCCGCCAGCGCCTTCATGAGCGAGCGGTGCGGCGTGGCGATCTCCCAGTCCCGAAGTAGCCGCTCGCGCAAGGGGACGCCGTCGACGTCGGTGTCCGGGTCCAGCTCTAGTGCGTCCAGGAGCGCCTGCACCAGCGCCGGCGGGTTGACCGGCAGCACCGCGAGCGCGTCGCCCGGCTGGTACTCGATTCCGCTGTCGCCGAGATCCAGCTCGAAGTGGTGGATCTCCTTCGAGCTGCCGGCCAGCGACAGCCGCCGGTTGACCAGAACCCGGGCCTGATAGGGCGAGCGCTTGCTCCAGCGGGGCGGCGCGGGCCGGTCGGGAGTGCTGTCGGTCGAGCTGGTCGGCATGGACACGATGTGTGGGACCTCCTCGTTCTTCGCCGGTCCAGACTATGCCTCGCCTGCCCTTTGCTCGTGGAGGCCTACGACGCGTCGTACCACCCGCGTGCCACGAACTGCGTGACGGCGACCAGTGCGATCGGGGAGTTCGCCAACAGCGCTATCAGGACGAAGAGCTGCATGAACCCTGCGTGTAGTGGCGATGCCCCGCCCAGGACCATGCCGACGAAGGCGCCGGGGATGGTCACGAGCCCGACGGTGCGCGTCTGATCCAGTGCGGGGATCAACGCGGTCGCGGCGCCCGAGCGGCACACCTCGAGCCGGATGAAGACGCCGTCGAGGCCCAGCGCGAGCCCCGCCTCCACCTCGCCGTGCCGTACCCGGAGCTCGTGCCGCGCGCGCTGACCCGCTAGTGCGGCGGTCGTCATCGCGCCGCCCATGACGATGCCCACGGTCGGGATGATCGCGATGCCGCGCGCGGGCACGACACCCGCCAGGGTGAGGGCGACGACGAGGGCGTTCGCGGGTACGGCGACGGCGAGGAGCGTCAGCCCCAGCGCCCGCGGGCCCGGCCGCCCGGCGGTGATCCGCGAGGCCGCGGTCCACGTCGCGGCGCACGACATGAGAGTGAGGAATGCGGCCGTCAGCCACAGGCTGCCGACGATGTAGCTGAGCACCGTCCCGAGGACCGTCAGCTGCACGGTCGCCCGGACGGACGCCCACGCGAGTTGCCGGGCGTGGCCCGTTTGCCCGAGCCACGCAACGCATGTGCCCGCCGCGACGAGCAGCACGAGGGCCACCACGAGGGGCGGGCCGAGCTCGAGCAGCTCCGAGGAGGACGCATCGGTCACGTGCGGAAGACTATCGGCCGCCCCGGGCGCTCGGCGTATCATTGCTGGTCACGGCGTTATTAGGCTGCCCTGAATTTTGCAAGGACGCTGGGTGATCTTTATCGTTCACAACACAGCCGACGACGCCTGCGGTGGCTCACCCATGCCACCAGGCACCTTGAAGACGTACCGCCGTGAGGCCCGCTGCGAAGGCAGGTTCGACATGACCAGTCGATTCACCCCACCAGGACCGCAAGGTCTGTACCACCCCGCGAACGAGCACGATTCGTGTGGTGTCGCCTTCGTCGTGGACATGCACGGCCGCAAGACCCGAGACATAGTGGACAAGGCGATCGCCGCCCTCGTCAACCTCGAGCATCGCGGTGCCGCGGGTGCGGAGCCCAACACGGGCGACGGCGCGGGCATCCTGATCCAGGTGCCGGACGCGTTCTTCCGCGCCGTCGTCGACTTCGAGCTCCCCACCGAGGGCGAGTACGCCACCGGCATCGCTTTCCTGCCGCAGGCCGCCGCGGAGGCGCAGGCCGCTTCGGAGGGCGTCGAGCGCATCGTCGCCGAGGAGGGCATGCGGGTGCTCGGCTGGCGCGAGACGCCCACCGATGAGACCTCGCTGGGCGCGCTCGCGCGCGATGCGCTGCCGACGATGCGCCAGGTCTTCATCACCGGCGACGATTCGACCGGCGAGGCGCTCACCGGTCTCGAGCTCGAGCGCCGCTGCTTCGTGATCCGCAAGCGCGTCGAGCGGGAGCTGGGCACCGACGGCGCCGGCGCAGGGGCCGAGGGCTCCGAGACCGTGTACTTCCCGTCGCTGAGCGGCGCGACGTTCGTCTACAAGGGCATGCTCACGACGCCGCAGCTGCGCGGCTTCTTCCTCGACCTGCAGGACGAGCGCGTCACGTCCGCGCTCGGTCTCGTGCACTCGCGGTTCTCCACCAACACGTTCCCGTCGTGGCCGCTGGCGCACCCATACCGGCGCGTCGCCCACAACGGCGAGATCAACACGGTGAACGGCAACGAGAACTGGATGCGGGCCCGCGAGGCGCTCATCGACGCCTCGATGTTCGGCGAGGGCGCCGAGGAGAAGATCTTCCCGGTCTGCACTGAGGGCGGCTCCGACACCGCGCGTTTCGACGAGGTGCTCGAACTGCTGCACCTCGGCGGCCGGCCGCTGCCGCATGCGGTCCTGATGATGATCCCGGAGGCGTGGGAGCGCCATCAGGATATGGACCCGGCGCGGCGCGCGTTCTACGAGTACCACTCGTCGCTCATGGAGCCCTGGGACGGTCCGGCGTCGGTGTGTTTCACCGACGGCACCGTCATCGGCGCGGTCCTCGACCGCAACGGCCTCCGTCCGTCGCGCATCTGGGTGACGAAGGACGGCATCGTCGTGCTCGGCTCCGAGGTGGGTGTGCTCGACGTGCCGCACAGTGACGTCGTGTTCAAGTCGCGGTTGCAGCCGGGACGGATGTTCCTGGTGGACACGTCGCAGGGCCGCATCGTGTCCGACAAGGAGATCAAGGACGAGCTCGCGGCCGCCGAGCCGTATCGCGAGTGGCTCGACGAGGGCCTGCTGCATCTGGACGAGCTGCCGGATCGCCCGCACCCCGTGATGCCGCACGATCGGGTCACCCAGCGGCAGCAGATGTTCGGGTTCACCACCGAGGAGGTGAACCTGCTCCTCACGCCGATGGCGAAGACCGGTGCCGAGGCTATCGGCTCGATGGGCACCGACACCCCCATCGCGGTCCTGTCGCTGCGCCCGCGACTGATGTTCGACTACTTCTCGCAGCTCTTCGCTCAGGTCACCAACCCGCCGCTGGACGCCATTCGGGAGGAGATCGTCACAGCGCTGGGCGGCACCGTCGGGTCCGAGTCGGATCTGCTGCACCCCTCGGCGGTGAGCTGTCGCCAGATCCTGCTGCCGCAGCCGATCCTCGACAACGACGATCTGATCAAGCTCGTCAAGGTCAACGACGACGGCAACCTGCCGGAGTTCCGCTCCGTCGTCATCCCCGGCCTGTACCCGGTCGCGGAGGGCGGGCAGGGCCTGCGTGAGGCGATCGAGACGGTCCGTACGCAGGTCTCCGAGGCCATCGCGGGCGGCGCGCGGCTGATCATCCTGTCCGACCGCAACTCGGACCGGCTGCTCGCGCCTATCCCGTCACTGCTGCTCACCTCGGCCGTGCACCAGCACCTGGTGCGCGAGAAGACCCGCACGCAGGTCGGCCTGATCGTCGAGGCCGGCGATGCTCGCGAGGTGCACCACATGGCCGCGCTGATCGGCTTCGGCGCCGCGGCGGTCAATCCGTACATGGCGTTCGCCACCATCGAGGACATGATCCGCGGCGGCGAACTGCCCGGTCTCTCGCAGGAGAAGGCCGTCGCGAACTACGTGAAGGCCGCCGGTAAGGGCGTGCTGAAGGTGATGTCCAAGATGGGCATCTCCACGCTCGCGTCGTACACGGGCGCGCAGTTGTTCCAGGTGATCGGCCTGTCGCAGGAGGTCTGCGACGAGTACTTCACGGGAATGCAGTCCCAGCTCGACGGTGTCGGGCTCGACGAGATCGCCGCGGATGTGGCGGCCCGGCACAAGCGCGCCATGGGCGACCGCCCGGAGGAGCTGGCCCACCGTGAGCTCGAGGTGGGCGGTGAGTACCAGTGGCGCCGCGAGGGCGAGTACCACCTGTTCAACCCGGAGACGGTGTTCAAGCTGCAGCACTCGACCCGCACCGGCCAGTACTCCGTCTTCAGGGAGTACACGACGCTGGTCAACGATCAGAGCAAGCGCATGGCCTCGCTGCGCGGCCTGTTCGAGTTCCGCTCGGATCGCCGACCCGTGCCACTCGAGGAGGTCGAACCCGCCACCGAGATCGTCAAGCGGTTCTCGACCGGCGCGATGAGCTTCGGCTCGATCTCGGCCGAGGCGCACGAGACCCTCGCGATCGCGATGAACCGCCTCGGCGGCCGCTCCAACTCCGGTGAGGGCGGGGAGGATCCCGCGCGGTTCACGCCCGACGAGAACGGCGACCTGCGCCGGTCCGCGATCAAGCAGGTGGCCTCGGGCCGGTTCGGCGTCACGTCGCACTACCTGAGCAACTGCACCGACATCCAGATCAAGATGGCGCAGGGTGCCAAGCCCGGTGAGGGTGGGCAGCTGCCGCCGCACAAGGTGTACCCGTGGGTCGCCGAGGTTCGCGGTTCGACGCCGGGCGTCGGCCTCATCTCGCCGCCGCCGCACCACGACATCTACTCGATCGAGGATCTGGCGCAGCTGATCCACGACCTGAAGAACGCCAACCCCCAGGCTCGGGTCCACGTCAAGCTCGTCTCCGAGCTGGGCGTCGGCACCGTCGCCGCAGGTGTGTCCAAGGCGCACGCGGATGTCGTGCTCATCTCGGGGCACGACGGTGGCACGGGCGCGACCCCGCTCACCTCGATGAAGCACGCGGGAGCGCCGTGGGAGATCGGCCTCGCCGAGACGCAGCAGACGCTGCTGCTCAACGGCCTTCGCGACCGCATCGTCGTCCAGGTGGACGGACAGCTCAAGACCGGCCGGGACGTGGTGGTCGCCGCGCTGCTGGGCGGCGAGGAGTTCGGCTTCGCCACGGCGCCGCTCGTGGTGTCGGGCTGCATCATGATGCGGGTCTGCCACCTCGACACCTGCCCCGTGGGCGTCGCGACCCAGAACCCGGTGCTGCGTCGCCGCTTCAACGGCAAGCCCGAGTTCGTCGAGAACTTCATGCTGTTCATCGCCGAGGAGGTGCGCGAACTGCTCGCCGAGCTGGGTTTCCGCAGCCTGCAGGAGGCCGTCGGCCAGTCGCAGCTGTTGAACACCGAGAAGGCGCTCGAGCACTGGAAGGACGCGAAGGCCGGCACGCTGGACCTCGCCCCGATCCTCGCGCAGGTGGAGTCACCCTTCATGAACCAGGATCTGTACTGCTCCGGCAAGCAGGACCACTCCCTGGACAAGGCGCTGGACCAGCAGCTCATCGCGCAGGCGCGCGAGGCGCTCGACAAGGGCGTCGCGGTCGCCTTCGACTCGGAGATCTCCAACGTCAACCGCACCGTCGGCACGATGCTGGGCCACGAGGTCACCAAGGCGTACGGCTTCGAGGGGCTGCCCGACGACACCATCTCGATCACGTTCCGCGGTAGCGCCGGCAACAGCTTCGGCGCGTTCGTGCCCACCGGCATGACGCTCCGGCTGTTCGGCGACGCCAACGACTTCGTGGGCAAGGGCTTGTCCGGCGGCCGAATCATCGTCCGCCCGGCCGAGGACGCCCCCGAGGGCTTCGTGGCCGAGGACAACATCATCGCGGGCAACGTGATCCTGTTCGGCGCCACCAGGGGCGAGCTCTTCCTGCGCGGAGTCGCGGGCGAGCGCTTCGCAGTCCGCAACTCGGGCGCGACCGCCGTCGTCGAGGGCGTGGGCGACCACGGTTGCGAGTACATGACGGGTGGCCGCGTGCTGGTGCTCGGCAAGACCGGCCGCAACTTCGGTGCCGGCATGTCGGGTGGCATCGCGTACGTGTACAACCCGGGCGAGACCTTCGCGCGGGACCTGAACACCGAGCTCGTAGATCTCGAGTCACTCGACGAGGCCGACAAGGAGTTCGTGCATAAGCTGGTGCAGAAGCACTACGACCACACCGGCTCGGAGGTCGCGCAGCGGATCCTGGCCGGCTGGAGCCGGGAGAAGCGCCTGTTCGCGAAGGTGATGCCGCGCGATTACAAGCGCGTTCTGACGGCAATCGCGCGTGCCGAGCTCGACGGCCGCAACGTCGACGATGCAGTGATGGAGGCCGCTCGTGGCTGATTACCAGGGATTTCTCAAGCACACCTCGCGTGAGCTGCCGGTGCGTCGGCCGGTCCCGCTGCGCCTGCTGGACTGGAAGGAGGTGTACAAGCCGTTCGAGCGGCAGACCCTGCAGAAGCAGGCTTCGCGCTGCATGGACTGCGGCATCCCGTTCTGCCACAACGGATGTCCGCTCGGAAACCTGATTCCGGAGTGGAACGACCTGGTCTACAAGGATCGGTGGCGCGACGGGATCGAGCGTCTGCACGCGACCAACAACTTCCCGGAGTTCACCGGGCGGCTGTGTCCCGCCCCCTGCGAGTCGTCCTGCGTCCTCGGCATCAACCAGGACCCGGTCACCATCAAGCAGGTCGAGGTCGAGCTGATCGACCGCGCCTTCGACGAGGGCTGGGTCTCTCCGCAGCACCCGACCACGCTGACCGGTAAGAAGGTGGCCGTCGTCGGGTCCGGTCCGGCCGGGCTCGCCGCCGCGCAGCAGCTGACGCGCGGGGGCCACACGGTGACGGTGTACGAGCGTGCAGACCGCATCGGCGGCCTGCTGCGTTACGGCATACCCGAGTTCAAGATGGAGAAGCGGCATATCGATCGTCGCCTCGCCCAGATGAACGCCGAGGGCACCGTGTTCAAGGCCGGCGTCAACGTGGGTGTCGACGTGACTGCCTCGGAGCTGCGCTCGGACTTCGACGCGATCGTTCTGGCCAACGGCTCGACCACGGGACGGGACCTGCCTATCCCGGGTCGCGAGCTGGACGGCATCCACCAGGCCATGGAGTACCTCCCGTGGGCGAACAGGGTGCAGCACGGTGACGACGTCGTCGACGAGGACGGCCTGCCGCCGATCCACGCGAAGGGCAAGAAGGTCATCATCATCGGCGGCGGTGACACCGGTGCCGACTGCCTGGGGACCGCGTTGCGGCAGGACGCCGAGAGCGTGCACCAGTTCGAGATCATGCCCATGCCGCCGCGCTCGCGCGCCGAGTCGACGCCGTGGCCGCTGTACCCGCTGATGTACCGCGTCTCGTCCGCCCACGAGGAGGGTGGCGAGCGCGTCTACTCGGTCAACACCGAGGCGTTCGCGGGCGAGGACGGTCACGTCACCGGCCTGCGTGCGCACGAGGTCGAGATGAAGTCCGGGAAGTTCGAGAAGGTCGAGGGCTCCGACTTCGAGCTCGAGGCCGACCTCGTGCTGCTGGCGATGGGCTTCACCGGTCCGGAGCGCGGCGACCTGCTGGACGAGCTGGGCGTCGAGTACACCGACCGCGGCAACGTCAAGCGCGACGAGGACTTCCAGACCACGGTGCCCGGCGTCTTCGTGGCCGGCGACGCGGGGCGCGGCCAGTCGCTCATCGTGTGGGCCATCGCCGAGGGCCGCAGCGCCGCGGCAGCGGTAGACCAGTTTCTGATGGGCTCGACCGCGTTGCCCGCGCCGATCGAGCCGACGACGGCGCCGCAGCGCTAGCTGGACCCGTTCCCGTAACGCCGCCGCCCCACCTGCTCAGGCATGCGGGGCGGCGGCGTCACGACTATGCCGGTGTCAACGGACCGTGAGCACCTGCTGGGTGGCGAGGGTCGTCGTCAGAGGTCTCCCGGCATCGTCGGCGATGGTCGTCTGGACGACGATGACCTGCCGCCCGATCTTGATCGGCGTGGCGGTCGCGGTGAGCGTGCCTGCCGTCGCGGCGCTCAGGAAACTCGTGGTCGACGACGTGGTGGCCGTCCCGGTACCTTTCGGCAGATTGAGGAACGCGAGCACCGCGCCCGCGCAGTCGGCGAGCGTCATCAGCGCGCCGCCGTGCACAGCGCCGCCCGCCGTGGTGAGTTCGGGCCGATACGCGAGACTGCACACGACGCGCCTCGGGGTCGCCTCCGTTGCGGCGATGCCTAGCGTGGCGGCGAAGGGCATCAGCGCCGCGACCTCGATCGAGCCGTCGTTCATGCAGGCACCCTGTCGAGGAATCCTGCGACGCTGGTGATCCGGTCGGCGTCGTCGACCGTGATCACGTCGAAGCCCACGACCGGCGGCTCGGCTCCCGCGGGCCCGAGTGCCCACTGGAAGCGGACGTGGCGGTGGTGCGCATCCGGCTCGCCGACGAGCGAGAAGACGAAGCCCGGGAACTGCTCGTGCACGCCGCCGACGAGGGCGCCGATCTCGTCGGGTCCGGCGACGTCGGCGAGTGGGTCCGTGTAGGTCGCATCGGGGGCCCAGTGGTCGGCGAGGAGGGCGGCGCGGGTCTGGGGGTCGGTGGCGTTCCAGGTATCGAGGTAGGCCCCGACGATGGTGTGCGCGATGGCGTTCATGGTTTCTCCCGGTGTCTCGTGGATCGGTCGGGTCGATTGTGCGGTGGCGGCGTGACCACGCGCGATTACGCCCGACGTAATGGCCGCATGTACCCGCACGCGGCTACTGTCGGGCGATGACGACGACAGAGGTGGGCGGGCTGCTGCGCGCGTGGCGGCAGCGTCGGCGGCTGAGCCAGCTCGAACTGTCGTCCCGTGCAGAGGTCAGCGGGCGGCACCTCAGCTTCGTCGAGACGGGCCGGTCACGGCCGAGCCCCGACATGATCCTGCGCCTCGCGGAGCATCTCGACGTGCCCCTGCGCGAGCGGGACGCCCTGCTGCTCGCGGGCGGTTATGCTCCCAGGTTCGCCTCGAGCGCAGCACCGGACGGCGCCGTGCTCGCATCGTTCCGCGCGCTGCTCGACGCCCACATGCCGTATCCGGCCGTGCTGCTCGACCGGTACTGGGACCTGGTCGATGCGAATCCGGGGGTCGCGCCGTTCCTCGCTGGATGCGCGGCGCATCTGCTGGAGCCGCCGGTCAACGTGGTGCGCCTGAGCCTGCACCCCGAGGGGCTGGCACCGCGGATCGTCGGTGCGGCGGCGTGGCGCGCGCAGTTGCTGCAGCAGGTGGCGGCGCGGGCGGATCGGACGGCGGATCCGCGGCTGTTCGCGCTGCTCGAGGAGTGCCGCGGCTACGCGATAGCGGACGGCGATGCGCCGGCGCCGCCCTCCGGGCCTGTGCTCGAGCTGGTCGTCCGTGCCGACGACGGTGCGCCGTTGCGCCTGTTCACCGTGGCGAGCGAGGTGCTGACGCCGAACGACGTCACCGTCGACGAGCTGCACCTCGAGACGTTCCTCCCGGCAGACGACGAGACGCGTCGGCGGCTCGCCGAGGCGGGCACGTGATCTTCGTCGCGAAACCCCTCGTCGGGTAACGCATCGGCGCGCCTAACCGATGAAAGAGGTGTGAAGCGCGATACTCATGTGACAGCAGTGACGCGTCGGATGTGTGCTCTGTCACGAGAGGTCATGACCTGTAGACGGAGCCGGTCCAGCCAAGTACATTTGTGATACTGAACTCGCCGCCAGAACCGTTAAATCTCGGAGCCAGCCGTGAAACTGACCGCACCCGGACGTACCGACCACCGCACCGCGAATCTTCCGCTGACCCGGCTGCGCACGCGCAAGCTGGTCCGCACCCTCGCCGAGGACTCCGAACGGCTCGTGACCCCCGCCGAGATCCGCGCACTTCGTACCTAGAGGGATAATCGATGGCGTGACGAACCCCATCGATGTGTCCATTCGGGACGAGGCCATCCAGCTCGGCCAGTTCCTCAAGCTGTCCGGCCTGGTCGACTCGGGTTCGGACGCCAAATTCCTGATCGCCGACGAGCGGGTCCGCGTCAACGATGCGATGGAGACCCGGCGCGGTCGGCGGCTCGTCCCCGGCGACGTCGTATCCCTGCTGGGCCGCGAGGCGCGTGTGGTCCAGTCCGATGACGGTGCCGTGCCCGAGGCCGACGACGACGTCACCCCCGTCCCGCCCGCGCCCGAGAAGAAGAAGCGCCGCTGGCGCCGCTAGGGCGCCACGGCACCTCCCCGGTGCGAGCGTTACCGCGCTAGCAGGACGATCCCGTCGTCGTCGCTGTACAGGTCGTCACCGGGAGTGAACGTGACTCCACCGAACGTGACGGGCACGTCCCGCTCGCCGAGGCCCGATTTCGACGACTTGCGCGGATTCGTACCCAGCGCCTTCACACCGAACTCCATCGTGCCGATCACCGCGGAGTCCCGGATCGCGCCGAACACGATCACGCCGGCCCAGCCGTTGGACCGCCCGAGTTCCGCGATGAGATCGCCGACCAGCGCGGTGTGCAGGGAGGGCTCGCCCTCGGCGCTACCGTCGATCACCAGCACGCGGCCCTCACCGGGTTCGCCCAGCACGGACTTCAGCAGCGCGTTGTCCTGCCAGCACTTGACCGTCGCCACCGGACCGGCGAACTGCCTCCGGCCCCCGAACTGACGAAACTGCGTATCGCAGCTGCGCACGTCGGGGCCGATCTCGTCGACCAGGTCTGCGGTAGGGGTGAATTCGACTGCGGTCATGCCCTGGATCGTAGACCGAGCGCTATTGAGTGACCGTCAACAGGCGGGTACTCTGGCCACATGCCAGCACCGACACAGGCCACGTTCGACCGCCTGCGAGCCCTCGCCGCCATCGACACCCCCGAGTCCCGGGAGTCTCGCGACATCCTCGAGGCGTTCACTGGCGAGACCATCGCCACGGTTCCCATCGGCACCGAGAAGGACGTCGAGGTCGCATTCACCCGTGCCCGTGCGGCGCAGAAGGACTGGGCCGAGCGCCCCGCCAGGGAGCGGGCGAAGGTGTTGGTGCGCTTCGCCGATCTGGTCAACTCCCGTCGCGACGAGCTCGTCGACATGATCCAGGCCGAGACCGGCAAGGCCCGCCAGTACGCCCAGGAGGAGACGCTCGACGTCGCCATGACCGCGCGCTGGTACGGCAAGAACGCCCCGCGGCTGCTCGACGAGAAGTCGGTATCCGGCATGCTTCCCGTTTTCACGACGACGCGGGTGCGGTACCAGCCCAAGGGCGTCATCGGCGTCATCTCGCCGTGGAACTACCCGCTCACCCTGGCGGTGTCGGATGCGGTCGCGGCGCTGGCAGGCGGCAACGCCGTCGTCCTCAAGCCGGACAGCCAGACCCCGTTCTGTGCGCTCGCCGCCGCCGAGCTGCTCTACCAGGCAGGGCTGCCCCGCGACCTGTTCGCGGTCGTCCCCGGCCCGGGCGGCAAGGTCGGCACCGCGATCGTGGAAGCCTGCGACTACCTGATGTTCACGGGTTCGTCCGCTACCGGCGCGACGCTGGCCGAGCAGTGCGGCCGCCGACTGATCGGCTTCTCGGCGGAGCTCGGCGGAAAGAACCCCATGATCGTCACCGCCGACGCGCCCGTCGAGCACACCGCCGACGGGGCCGCGCGCGCCTGCTTCTCCAACTCCGGGCAGCTGTGCATCTCGATCGAGCGCATCTACGTGGAGCGTCCCGTGGCCGAGGCGTTCACGCGTGCCTTCGCGGATCGGGTGGCGCGGCTCCCGGTCGGCCCCGGATACGACTTCGCCAACGAGATGGGTTCCCTCGCGTCCCAGGCGCAGATCGATACCGTCGCCGCGCATGTCGACGACGCCGTCGCCAAGGGCGCGACGGTCGTCGCCGGCGGCAAGGCACGCCCGGACCTCGGCCCGTTCTTCTACGAGCCGACGGTGCTGGCGGACGTCACGGACGACATGACCTGCTACGCCACGGAGACCTTCGGCCCGCTCGTCTCCATCTATCCCGTCGACTCGGTCGATGAGGCCGTCGAGCGCGCCAACGACACCGAATACGGTTTGAATGCAAGCGTTTTCGCGGGTAGTGCGAAGCAGGCGCAGGCGATCGCGGAGCGCGTCGACGCCGGGACGGTGAACATCAACGAGGGGTACGCCGCGGCCTGGGGCTCCACCGCAGCGCCGATGGGCGGCATGGGCATCAGCGGCGTCGGCCGCAGGCACGGCGCCGAGGGCATCCTGAAGTACATGGAGGCGAAGACCATCGCGCGTCAGCGGGTCATCGGCCTGGGCGGCGTGAAATACGTGCCGCGCAACCTCTTCCTCAACCTGGTGCCGGAGATCGTCAAGAACCTCAAGTACATCGGGCGCTAGTTCCCGCTCGTTGCACTGTTCGTCCTACGGGCGGCGTTCCCTGTGGAGCCGTCTCCGCAGGGCGGCACACTCCTCCTCGAGCGCCAGGATCCGCTCTACGCCGGGCAGGTTGACGCCGTCGTCGACGAGCGCTGCGATGCGCCGGATGCGCTCTATATCGCGGTCGCTGTAGCGGCGCGTGCCGCCCGCGGAGCGCGCCGGCAGGATCAGGTTCCGCCGCTCGTAGAGGCGAAGTGTCTGCGGCCCCACATCCGTCAGCTCGGACGCGACAGAGATGCTGTACAGGCCTCGCTCGCGGACCACGCCGGTCGTCGACATCGTCGGCCTCCGTCCTCGGCTGCGTCGCTCACGGTCATCGGCCCGGCGACCGCGCCGCGGGCCGAACCGATGGTACGTCACCGCCTCCGTCCACGAGGTGCGCCGCGTCACCTGTCAGGGCAGGTCCGCCATGGCCGCGTCGTAGGCGTCGATGAGCCAGCTCGCCGTCCGGGCGGCGAGCAGCCGGGGAGCCGCACCGCCGGGCGTGTGCTCGAAGACCTGGACCCGCCAGGACTCGACAGCATCGGCGTCGGGCGGATCACCGGGTTCGTTCGTCCGTATCGCGGTGAGGTAGCGATCGGGCCCGATGTCGACGCGTAAAGCGCTGCGGCCGTTGATGTCTGTGAAGCGCGGGACGAGCAGGGTGGCCATGGTGAGCGCCCGGACGGCGTCCGCGTAGGCCTCGGTGTGATCAGGCGTGGGCTGCACGGCGGATTCTCGATTCTGCTCGGCGACGATCGCAGGTCGCGGCCGTGGTCTCAGCCCTGCTCGCCAGGATACGGGAGGGTCTCGGCTATTGACATGAATCGATACTCGCGACTAGCGTAAATCTATAGTGACAACCATAGATTTTCGGACCAGGAGTCGACATGGCGCGTTCCATGGACAGGGGATCCGAGTTCGATGACGCTCCTCCGCTTCTGTTGCATCCACGAAGCGGGATGGTGATTCTGATGTTGCTTCTCGTGTTGTCGCCTCCGATGTTCGTTCTTCTATAGGAGGTCGGCGATGATTATTCTCGGCGCGCTTCTCATGCTTGCAGGATTCCTGCTCCAGATTCCGGTGCTGTGGTCGATCGGGATCGTTCTTCTTGTGATCGGGGTGATTCTCTTCATCCTCGGGTCGATCGGCCGCTCGGTCGGCGGCAGGCGCCATTACTACTGAACGGCGGGGCCGAACGCCTACAGCGGTGTACCGATGGGAGTCGAGGATGGTCAGAGGCGGAGTGCGGTGGCTTACCGTGATCGTTGTGATCTGGCTGGTGATCGGCGCGATCGCGGCCGTCCAGCGCGGGTACTTCACGAGCAGCGCACAGAACTGCGCCGGCGCGGCCACGATCGCAGTGACCGTGGTCGCGGGGCCGCTCAACTACGTGGGTCTCAATCCCAAGGTGACCTCGTGCAACGTCCCCAAGCCGAGTCCCTGAGGCCGGTGGGTGGGTGGCGTCGCGAGATTCCGGTGGGTAAGGTCGATCGCGATCCCTAAGACGGCGGGGGTCGACAGATATCACGTACTCGACGCGAGGAGATGATGTCCTGTGGGAATCGCCGATGATGCCCAGAACAAGGCCGAGGATCTGAAGGGGCGCGTCAAGGAGGCGGCAGGGGCCGCCACTGACGACCGGGATCTGAAGGCAGAGGGCCAGGGAGATCAAGCGAATGCCTCTGTGAAGCAGAAGGTGACGGACGCCGCCGATAAGGTGAAGGACGGCGTCGATTCGGTGAAGGATAAGTTCACCGGCAACAACTGATCCGATTCGGCGGCGGGAGAATCGCATTCTCCCGCCGCCGAGCCGCATTCTTTTGCGTACTCGTGTGTACGTGTGCTTTTGTATGTCCGAAATCGCCGGTAATCCTCTCGATCCTCAGGAGTGAATTCTTATGATTCGTCGTATCGCCAGGCCGCTACTGGGCTCGTACTTCGTCTACAACGGGGTCACGGGACTGACCCGCGGGCCGGAACGTGCCGCGGAGGCGGCACGGCCGCTCGTCGAGAAGGCGACCGCGAGCCTTCCCGACTCCGAGCTCGTCCCGGAGGACCCCCGAGTGTGGGTTCGGGTCAATTCGGGTGTGCAGCTCGGCGGCGGGTTGCTGCTCGCGACGGGGCGCTTCCCGCGCGTCGCATCGCTCGCGCTGGCGGCCTCGCTGGTGCCGACCACCGCGGTCGAGAACCAGTTCTGGAACGAGGACGACCCCACCGCAGCACGTGAGCAGCAGGTCCGGCTACTCAAGGATCTGTCCCTGCTGGGTGGCCTGCTCATCGCCGGCTTCGACACCGAGGGCCGTCCCGGCGTCGCATGGCGGACCCGGCGCGCAGCCGACCGGGCGAGGTCGCGCGTCGCCGGCGCAGTCGAGTCCGTCAAGGGCGGCTCCGACGACCAGCCCGGCTGGGCCGAGCGCGCTGGCGCCCGGCTCTCGGAGGTCGCCGAGCAGACCGCGCCGGTGGTCTCGGATGCAGCGGCAGCCGGTGCGGAGCGGATATCCGAGCTGACGTCGGCCGGTGCCGAGACGGCACGACGTCAGGCGCCCGTCGTCGCCGAGCGCGCACGTCGGCTCCGGGACAGCGCTGAGCGCGTGGGGCGGGACGTTGCTGCGCAGGCGTCCGACGTAGCCGCCCAGGCCTCCGAGCGCGCGAGGGCGGCCGCTGCCGACCGGTGATCCGCCGTTGCGGGCTGCGCGCCGCCGCGGGCTGACCCTCAGGCGGTGAGCGAGAGGCTCGCCGCGAGGCCGAACGCGACGGTGATCGCGCCGACCTCCAGTATCGCGCGGAGCATCGACGCCTTCTCATCGATGCCCCACGCCTTCTCATCGATGCCCCGCCGTGATGCTGCGGCCAGCCACGTGCGGCGTTGGTGCCATCCGAGGCCCACGAGCAATACGAGCACGAGGAGTTTCGCGATCGCCACGCGTAGGTAGGCGGCGCCGAAGTCGGTGCTGTGCAGCAGTGCCGACGTCACGCCGGTCGCACCGACCAGAGCGACCGCCCACAGCGCGAGCGATGAGAAGCGCGGCAGTGCCTGCGCCCATTGCCCGCGTCCGCGCAATACCAGCGCCATCGCCGCCAGGGTGCCGCACCACCATGCGGCGGCGGCGACGTGTGCGCTCACGAGGATCGATCCGACGTCGGTGAGCGACAGGTGCCCCGTCGCGGGCCCGGCTATGAGCCCCAGTACGGCGAGGGGCACCGCAACGGTCGGCGCGGGTGCAGACGATCCGCGCAGCAGTACCACGGCCGCCCAGAGTGCCAGGACCAGCGCGACGACCGTCGACAGCACCACGCCCGCGCCGGAGCGCACGACGTCGGCGAGGGCGCCGACGTCGACCCGCAGCACAGACACCCCGACCCGCTGTGCGGCGGACACAGCTGTCTGAGCCGCGCCTCCCGCGGCCCACAGACCGGCGACGACGGCCAGTGGCGCGAGGCATCGGTCACCCGTCGTCGCCCGGTCCTCCGTGAGCAGCGGTAGCGCGGCGAGCCCCAGCGTCAGCATCCCTGCCAGGTCCGCGACGAGGCGCACCCACACCGCGATGTCGTGCGCGCCGCCGAGCGCCGCGGCGAGCAGCACGCCCGTGATTCCGAGAGCGCCCGCCGCAGCGGCGAGCGCCGCCGGGGCCGACGGGGATCTCACCTACCGCCCCGCGCGCGACGTACCGCGAACACGACGACGCACACGAGTACCACCACAGCGCCGGCGGCGAAGGGCCACACCGGGATCCCGTGGTGTTCCGCCGCGCGGGCGACAGGCCTGCCGCCCGCGTCGCGCGTCAGCGTGAACTGCGAGCTGCCGGTCACCACATGCCCGTCGGCGGAGGTGACCCTGTACCGCATCGTGTAGACGCCGGCACCGCCCAACTGGGCGATCGGTGTCGACAGGATCGCCCCGTGAATGGTCGCCGACCCCGTGTTCCATTGTGACGCAACAGCACCCGGGCCGGTGACCGTCAGGGCCTCGCCGCCCTCGGTGAGGCCTTCGTTGAAGGTGATGGACACCTGGTGGGGCGGGAGGTCCACCTTCGCGCCCTTGGCCGGCGAGAACGAGACCGGGATCGAATGCGCCTGCGCCGTGGGCGCGGACAGGACACACAGGAGGGCGGCCACTACGACGGCCAGTGCGGACCTCATGCCGCGCGGCGCAGCGCGAGGGCGCCGAGCGCGAGTCCGATGAGGCCCGCGACCAGTCCGGCGGCGCCTAGCCACCGCGCCGTCGCATCCGAATTCCCTTTCGCTGCAGTCGATCCGGCGGCGCCGAGCACGACCGACGGGGCGGGATGCTCCGGCTCGGTAGCGCCGGGGGCCTGCTTCTGGTCCCAGGCCACGACGGTGCCGTCCGCATACTTCTGCGTAGCAGGGAAATCCACCGACGCGGCCGAGGGCAGCGGCCCGACTCGCAGCACGAACATGCCGAACTGGTCCCTGCCGATCCCCGGACTGCCGGGGTCGACGGTCCATGTGACCGAGGTGGGTACACCGTCGGCGCTGCGGGTGAGGACCGAGTGCCACCCCGCGACGGGCGCGGTCATGGCCGACTTGACGGGGGGTAGCTTGACCGTGAGTTCGGTTGTGGGGCTGCCCGTCTCCGACTCATTGGGAACCTTGAACGTGAGCAGGGCGGTCTTGCCCGGTGTGGTCGTCGACGAGTCGACTGTGACGTGCGCCGAGGCCGTGGGGGCGACGACGAGCAGGACGGCTCCGGCGAGCGCGCTCGCCGACGCCGCCCGAGTGATCAGGCGATGCATTGTGAGGGTTCTTTCTCGGGTTCGTGTGAAGGACGGAGGGATCTCACACGAACGGGGGAGCGCGGCTCGACACCGGGCGGGCGCGCCGGGTTCGTACCGGGCCCGAGGCGGACACCACCGGGATGAGCGGAGGTGCGAGGGAGGGTCGAAGGCCCCCGAGCAGGGCCGCGACCACGGCGAGGTGGGCCGCGGCCGACGTGCCGAAGCGGTCCGCGAGTGTGATGACGGTAACGGTGACGAGCCCGGCTGCGGAGTGCAGCACAGCCATCCGCAACGGGTCGCCCATGTGGCCGCCGCATGTTGCGAGCAGTAGGTGTACCGCCAGCTGGCCGGCGCCGAAGACGCCGGTGAGCCCCCACACCGACCGCACCCGCGCGGCGACTGCGCCCACGAGCACGGCGACCACAGCGACCATCGGGATACGCCCGTCAGGAACGGGCATCCCCGCGGCAGCGGCGTGCGCGGTCACGGCCAGGGCCGCGGTCCCGGCGCCCGCGGCCGCGCCACGCAGCATCGTCAGGGAGTGACGCCGAGGCGGTTCAGCAGATCCGCCTCGATACCGTCGAGCTCGCGCGCGACTGCGGAGTGTGCTGTGCGGCGGCGTGCGGTCGGCATCGATTCGGAGGTGCTGACCGCGGCGGTCAGGTCGTCGAGCCGCTTGGAGACGGAGTCTGTGAAGGCCTTGGTCTCAGCGTCGGGATGCGTGGCGGTGAGCTTGTCCAGCGATCCGCGGGCGGCCGTGACGCGCGCGGCGAGGGTGCCGCCGTGGCCCGAGTACTGCGCGACCTCGGCGACCGGCACGCCCAGACGGCTCGCCCGCTTGGCGTCCAGCTGGGTGCGCGCCACCGTCGCCGCCCGGTACGCCATGGGCACGACGACCGGGGCGAGCAGGCGACCCGTCGAGATGTAGCGCTTGATCCGCGCCTCCGACAGGAGCTTTCCGTCGACCGCAGCCTTCGCGTTGGTCTCAGCGATCTTCAGCTCGTTCTTATCGGACTTGTCCTGCATCTTCGCGATGATCTTGGCGCGCGTCAGATCCGTCTTGGCCAGCGACTTGTCCTTCTTGGTGACGGACTTGTCCTTCTTCGACAGGCTCTTCGCCGCGGACTTGTTCTGCTTGGCTGCCGCCTTCGCCGCGGACTTCTCCTGCTTGGCGGCGGCCTTCGCTGCAGCCCTGTACTGCTTCGCCTCGTTCTTCGCTGCGAGCCGGGCTTCGAGCTTGGCCTTGGCCTTGAGCGCGTCGGCCTCGGCGCGACGCTGCGCGCGACTGCTCTTCGGCTTCTTCTTGCTGCGGAACAATCCCATCGGGTACACGTCCTTCGCGAGAGGTCTCGGTGCTGGGTACAGCATCGCATATCCGATAATGGCCTCTAGTGGATACCTCAGCAGCGAAGTCGGTCTCGGCCCGCGCGCTCACCGGGTGCCGGCACCGGCTGGCGCTCGAGGCGCGGGCCGACCCAGCGGCCCTCACCCCCGATCCGGGTGCGGTCCTGCGCCAGGAGGCCGCCGCCGCGCACCGCGCAGCGGTACGGGATCGGCTCGCCGCATCGGCTCCTTTGGCCGTCATCGCGCCCGGCCCCGACGCTCTCGCCCGCACCCGCGCCGCGATCGCCGACCGCGTGCCGCGCATCTGGGGAGCGGCCCTTCCCCGCGTGAACGGGCGCTCGGGTCACGTCGAGCTGCTGCAATGGGTCGGCGACGGCTATGTGCCAGTTCTCGTGGTGGGCCACAAGGTGCTCGACCGCGGCTCAGGGGCGCTGATCTCGGCGATCGACCGCTGGGATCCCGCTCCCGACGATGCCGTCAAGCCCCGCGGCCATCGGGGCGACGCGATGCGCCTCGCACACCTCACACGCATGCTCCAGGACACAGGCGCGGCCTCGTCATCGCTACTCGGCGGCGTGATCGGTGTCGACGGCGAGAGGCTCCTCGTCCAGGACGTCGAGCCGTTGCTGCAGGGCTACGACGAGCGCTTCGCCGACCGGCTCGCGATCCTGCGCGGTGAGGTGGCGACCGCGCCGTCGCGCATCGCGGAGTGCCGTCGCTGCCCGTGGTGGCCGCAGTGCGAGGCAGAGCTCTCCGCGAAGCGGGACGTCGGCCTGGTCGCCGATCAGACGTCCGCCCGCGCGCTCGCAGGGGTGGGTGTGGTCACCGTCGACGGTCTGGCCGCCTACGACGGACCTGCCCCCGAGGACCTTCTCGTCCCCCTCCGCGACCTGCAGGCCCTGGCCCGCGCGTGGATCGCGGGGGTGACGCTGGTGCGGCGCATCCCCGAGGTGCGCGTGCGCCGCGCCGACGTCGAGGTCGACGTGGACATGGAGAGCTTCGGTGAGGACGGCGCCTACCTGTGGGGTACCTGGCTTCGGCGAGACGGCCTCGATCTGGGCTACCTGTCCTTCGTCACGTGGGATCCGGTACCCACCCGTGACGAGGCACGGTCGTTCGGGGCGTTCTGGAGCTGGCTCATGGACCGCCGCGCGGAGGCGCACGCATCGGGCCGCACGTTCGCCGCGTACTGCTACTCGCAGCAGGCGGAGAACAAGTGGCTGCTGGCGTCGGCGGACCGGTTCGCGGGTGAGCCCGGCGTTCCGACGCGGCGTGCGGTGGAGGAGTTCATCGCGTCGCCCGAATGGGTCGACATGTTCGTGGCCGTGGGCGACTCGTTCCTGTCGCTCGTGGGCCGCGGGCTCAAGAAGGTCGCTCCCGCAGCAGGTTTCGCGTGGCGCGATCCTGAGGCCGGGGGCGAGGCGTCCATGGCGTGGTACCTGATCGCGTCCGGACGAGAGCCCGGGCACGACGATGCCGAGCGGGCCGGTCAGCGCGAGCGCATCCTGCAGTACAACGAGGACGACGTGCGCGCAACGCGGACGCTGCGCGAGTGGATGTGCAGCGCCGCGATGGACGCGCTACCCGTCGTCTGACCGCCGTCAGCTGCTGCGCGCCTCGGCCGCCTTGCGCATCGCGTCGATGAACGACGCGCTGCCCAGGAGGGCCACGGCGCCGAACATGGCGATGATCGCGGGCGCGAGGTCGGTGGCCGTCGACAGCACTTGGCGCGCCGCGACGAGGGCGCCGCCCTCGGCTTCGGCCGGCGTGCCGC
>NZ_JARFTP010000015.1 GCF_029167375.1 Tsukamurella sp. 8F | reverse complement strand
GCGATCGCTACTTCTGCTCACGGTCGTCGCCCTTCCGATCGATGGGTCGACCTCATGGTCGAGGACCTGACTCGACGCTATTGCACAGCAGTAAAATAGTCAACGGAGCCGTACCAGGGGCCGTATCATCGGCATAAGGCGACACAGGCGGCGACCGCGCCGACCAGCGACGACATAGCGGCCGGTACCGCGGATCTGCCCGCCGTCTGTGGCGTATCGGTCGACGACGCCCGCCGTAACCAGCCGAGACCTCAGTATCCGGCCGTGCATGAGAGCGTGCCGTAGGAGAGGAACGAGATGAGCCCGCATATCGCAATCAATGCCCGTGGCACCGACATCTTGGATGGTCGCCAAGTCCGCGCAATGGCCTTTGCTCCCGCCCGTAGGCAGCTGCTCGATCAGACCATGCACGACCGCGGCCTCGACGGCGCGGGAAGCCGCGCACTGGTCGTCGGTGGCGGATACTCACCGATCGCCGCCGACCTGCGCGATCGCGGTTTCGACGTCACGGCGGTCGACCCCTCCCCAGCCGCCACCGAGATCGCCCGCGCGGATACCCCCGGCGTTACGTTCCGCACCGCGCCTCCAACCGCTCTGGGCGTCGACTCGACATCCTTCGATCTCGTTTACGCGGCCGACACGCTGGAGATCACCGACGACCTCGACACCGTCCTGGCTCAGCTCTCCGACGCCGCCCGACCCGGTAGCACCGTCGTGCTGGATACCGTCACCGACACGGTCATCGCGAAACTGGTCTACCTGATCGCCTTCCCGAGATTGCCTTTCACTCGCATCATGCCCGCGGACCGGTATGTCTCGTCACGGCTGCGCAACCCGCGCGACCTTAAGCGGGCCTGCCGGCGTGCAGGCATGAACGTGGACAGCATCATTGGTTTCGAGCCGGCATCTCTCGCATCTCTCGTGCGCGCTGTGCTAGGCCGCCGCGCAGGCAGAATCACCGACGATGACCTCCCCGGCGTGGCCGGCTTCCATCTCGGGGAACGCGACCACGCACCCGTCGTAACCTACTTCGCTATCGCTACTGCGAGCTGATATCGATTGGGGCGCTGCGATACTCAAGGCGGCTCGACTCCGACGAATGTAACGCCACCTCGGTTCGTCCTCTCGGAATCGACGTCCTTGACCGCGCTATTTTACATGTGTCAAGCTAGTTGTGAGTTCAGTCGAGGCGAGGGAGTCGGCCGTGATCGCAACTATCGAGCGGGGAGAACCCAGCCCCGATCTTCCACCGCTGCTGTTCGTGCATGGCGCCATGCACGGAGCATGGGCGTGGGACGAACACATCCTGCCGTACTTCGCCGAACGTGGCTGGCACACGGTCGCGCTCGACCTGCGGGGGCATGGTGGCAGCCCCTCCGACAAGCCGGTGACGTGGGTGAGTATCGAGGAGTACCTCGCGGACATCGCGGAGGTGGCGGACCGACTCGAGCGGCCGCCCGTCCTTGTCGGACATTCGTTGGGCGGGTTCGTTGTTCAGCGCTATCTGGAAAGTCACCACTCGGTCCCGGCCGCTGTTCTGATCGGATCGACACCGCCGACCGGGGCGATGCGCCTGACGCTCCGTGCCACCCGGCGCGACCCGCTGAGAGCGGCGCGGGTGTTCACGACTTTCAAACTGCTACCGCTGTTCGGTCGGCCCGAGGCGGCGAGCTATTGGTTCTTCTCCGATGCCGCACCAAGCGACGAGATGAGCGGCTACATCGATCGGCTGCAGGAGGAGAGCTTTCGCGCGGTGCTCGACACCCTGGTGCGGCCGGTCCGCACCGGCCGTGTGGCAGCACCGCTGCTGTTGGTCGTCGGGTCGGACGATCGCACGGTTCCTCCCTCGGATCAGGAGATCGCAGCACGTAAGTACGGCCTCACCCCCGTCGTCATCGACGGTCTACCGCACGACCTGATGCTCGTTCCAGGCTGGGAACGGGCGGCCTCATGCATCCTCGACTGGCTCGAGACCGTGTGCGCCGGCGATCGGCGCGGCTGACAGTATCGACGGGCCGGTCAAGGATGCCGGAGTCGGCCGATCCAGTAACCTCTCCGCACGGCTCACGGACGGCGCCGCGGCAAGTCGCGGGCGTGAGCGATCGTGCCGCCCTGCGCGGTGCACCGACGCACGTTCTGCTGTTGCGCCCCTTATTCGGAGCTGGAGATGGCGTGCGCCACCCGTGCGATGGCTCTGCGGTGAGCCTCGGTGAGTTCCTCGGTGCGCCCGGTGGCTAGCCACTCGAGCTGGAGTCCACGGTGGATGGCGACGATCTCCGATGCGGTGAAGTCGGCGTTCGTGGCGTCCACCCCGGCGCGCTCGAGCGCGTCGCGGATCGCCTGTTGCGCCTCGGCGGACAGCTGGTCGAGGAGCTGTCGGAAAGTGTCAGGCTTGCGCAGGCTCATGACGTACGCCTCGTAGAACAGCAGCAGGAACGGCCTCGCCGTATCTGCGAGCGACGTCTGCCAGAGCGCGGCGGCGAGTCCTTCGACGAGCTCGCCGATAGATCCGCTTCCGCTGTCGCGCGCCTCGTCGCCGCCAGTCCCCGTCAGCAACGCCGCGACGTCGGCCAGGCCCCGCTCTCGTGAGCGGCGGATAACCGCGATGATCAGTTCCTCGCGAGAACCGAAGTGGTACAGCAGCGTACGCGGCGACACCCCGACCCCTTCGGCCATCGGCCGCAGCGTCAGGTCGCCGAGTCCAGTGCGCTCGACATAGTCACAGCACGCGTCGAGCAGTTCCCTCGTGCGATCGGGGTCCTTCGTACGGGCCATCCACACGTCCTCTTTCTTGACACGATCGTTTCAAGTATTCTCGGGTCATGACTACACGCACCATCAAAGCCCTCGCCACCGGTGTTGCGGTGTGGGTCGCCGCGACCGCCCTGCTGATCGTTCTCGGCGACACTCTCGTCCCCGCGGCCGGCACCCTACCGGTCCCGCTGTTCGTGGTCGCCGCAGCCGTTGCCGCATGCGTCGGCGCATGGCAGCTGTCGATCCTGTTCCAGAGAGCACACGACACCACACTCACGACGCGCCTTCTGTTCGGGGTCTGCGTCACCGGTATCGGCCTGCTGCTCGACGGCATTCTCATCGGAGCGTTCGGGGCGCACTACCCCCGGCTCGACCAGGCGCGGCAGGGCGTCCTCAGCACCGGACTCTACGTCGCCTACGCCGGCCTCCTCGCCGGAGCGCTCATCCCTGCGCAACGGAGTCACACCGAATAAGCGGTCCCCTACACCATCATCGACAGGTCTAGTGACGATGGCGCCGTTCGTCGTGGCGGGCTGCGGTCGTTGCTCGTGGTCCCCACTCGACGAGCCGATCCGGATGCGCGAGTTGGCGACGCAGCTGGGTTGCGACAACTCCTACGTGACGCTGGTCGTCACTCGGCTGGTCCTGCCGAGACGTCCACTGAACGTCCGGTAGGGCTCGGGTCGAGTTCAGGAGCGTTGATCGAGGATGCGGAGTGCGAGTGTGCACCAGCGGATGTTCTCGTGTTCGAAGGCGATGCCGCGGAGCAGGGTCAAGTAGGGGCCGATCCGATCGGAGCGCTCGAAGTAGGTGTCCTCGTCGCGGCCATCGAGCAGAACATCGCGGATGCGTTCGTATCTGTGGAGCTTGCCGCGGGCCAGGGTCGATCGTTCGTCGATAGCGTGCCGCACGGCGGCCGCGTTGCCTGCGTCGAGAGCCTGGACCATCACGAGGAGTTCGTCGCGGATGGCGGTCGGCCTGGGTGTGCCTTCGGTGAACGTGGCCAAGGCCTGCCCACCGCGAGGGGTGAGCCGGAAGACCCGCTTGTTGGGGCGCCTCTCCTGCTCGACCACCCGGGCCTCGATCAACCCGTCCGCCTCCAGCTTGTCCAACTCCTTGTAGAGCTGTTGGGGGGTGGCCACCCAGAAGTTCGCGACCGAGGAGTCGAAGCCTTTCGCGAGGTCGTAGCCCGATGACTCACCCTCGAGGAGAGCCGCGAGGATCGCGTTCTTCAAAGCCACCCACGCAGCATATTCGCAAGGTCCGGCACCAGTTTCTGGACATCGTCAGCCCCACCGGCACATACTCAACCACGCACCTATTCAACTATTTGATTATGGAGAGATGATGCGCGAGTTCCGAGAGGCCGTCGAATCCGGCGACCACGCACGGATCGAGGCCCTGCTCGCCGACGACGTCCGGTTCACCAGTCCCGTGGCCTTCAAGCCCTACGAGGGCAAGGCGATCACGGCCGCGATCCTGCGTGGTGTGACCCGTGTGTTCGAGGACTTCCACTACGTCCGCGAGATCGTGGACGGCCCCGAGTCCGCGCTGATCTTCAAGGCCACGATCGACGGCCGCGAGGTCAACGGCTGTGATTTCCTCCGCCTCGACGAGGACGGCCGGATCGAGGACTTCCTCGTCATGGTCCGGCCGTTGTCGGCCGCCAATGCACTGGCGGCAGCCATGGGCGCTCAGTTCGACCGGATCGCCGAAGAGGCGCGGGAGGCGATGGGCGCATGAACGACGGCCCCAGCGCATCCGTGCGCGGTAGGTAGGGCCGAACGCCCGGCCATGCGAGAGTGTTGGTATGACGCCGCAGCAGGGTTATGACGCGATGGCGGACCTCTACGCCGAGGCGGTGCCGACGGCCTACCAGTACCCCGTAGAGCGGCATGCGGTGGAGGCGTTTGCGGAGCGTGTGCTGACCAGTGGGTCCATGGGGGTCGTCGTCGATGTGGGCTGCGGAACGGGGCACGTCGCTGCCGACCTGACCTCGCGAGGACTCGACGTGATCGGTATCGATCCCAGCGTGTCGATGCTCGGCTATGCCCGCAGTGCCTATCCCGGCGTCGCCTTCGCAGAGGGCGATGCGTCCCTGACCGCCCTGCCCGATGGGACGGACATCGCCGCGATCATCGCTCGGTTCAGTCTGATCCACATCAGCCCAGAGCAGGTCATGGAGACTTTGCGGATCTGGGCTGCTCGCACGCACCCTGACACCCCCGTTCTCGTCGCCGCGCAAGCCAGCGACGCGCCCGGTGTGCCGTTGCCGTTCGACCATGCGGTTGCTCCCGCCTGGCGTTGGCACCCAGACGAACTGTCCCGTGTGCTCGACACGAACGGCTTCGCGGAGGAATGGCGAATCGTCTACCGCGACCAGAGCTATCGATTCCCGATGGTGCAGTTGCTCACCCATCGGCGGTGAGCATGCAGGTGCGGCAGCGCCGACTGGGCGTGACGGCGTGGCCGGGTCGTCGACCGTGCACATCGGCGGCTTGTAACGCGATCTCCCAGACCCTTGACCTCAATCGCGGTTGATGCCCCAGGCTGTCGCCATGACCTGCCGAATCTCGCCCACCGCCGCGCTGCGGATAGCGCGCCCGGTCCGTGACCTTGCCGTATCCGAACGGTTCTGGGTAGATGGCGTGGGAATGCTCGTCCAGTGCCGCATCGCCCCCGAGGCCGAGGGCGATCACGCGTTGTCGATGGTAGGGCTGCCTGGCGCGTCATGGCATCTCGAACTCGTCCACGACCCCGAGGCGGCGGAGGCGAACCCGCCCGGACCGGAGGACCTGCTCGTGCTCTACCTCGACGGCGCGGTATCTGATGAGCTGGTGGATCGGATCGTCGCGGCGGGCGGCACCGCGGTCGAGGCACGAAACCCGTACTGGAACCGTTGGGGCGTCACCATCGCAGACCCGGACGGATGCCTGCTGGTACTGAGCCTCCGCGGCTGGAGTGTCGATTAGCGGGCGCGCGGGCGGAGGCAACCGGTGGCCCGTAGGGGCCGCCGTACTCGGTGACGTGTACGTCACGGATGTCGGGGTGCCGGCTCTGTGGCGTCTGCTATTCGCTTCAAGCGCTCCCGTCGTCGGGTTGTGGCGGCCCGAGGAGAGACATGAGTATGCGGGTGATGGTCGCGTGTGTCGCGGCACGCGAGAGGCGTCGGCGTTCCTCCAGGTAGTGATGCGTGGACCATCCGATGGCCACGTCTATGCAGTCGAGTAGCTGGCTGTCGACGCCACGGTCGCTGGCGAGTTCCGCGGCGAACGTCCGTGTCAGTGCATCGCGGATCTTGTTCTCGCTGACGCGCATCCGCTGGTCTATCGCTGTCAGCCGGTGCATCTCGATCAGGCCCGCGAGGCGCGGGTTGCGCTGCAGCTCGAATATGTCGGCGCTCTGCCGGACCACGGCGTCGACCCGTTGGGGGAGGGGCAGGCTGGGGTCGATGTCACGGATCGTCCGTTCCACGCGTGTCGCCTGCTCGTCTGCGACCGCTGTCCGCAGATCGTCCAGAGTCGGGAAGTGAACGAAGACGCTGCGTTCGGATGTGCCGGCCCGAGCCGCGATTTCCTTGGTGGTCGGTGCGATCCGCCCTTCGCCTACGCGGCCTTCGGACAGCGCGTCGAGTGCGGCCGTTATTATCGCTCGGCGGGTCGCAACCGGATCACGTCGACGCGTGGCCCCGGGGCTCATTGCACCTCCATTTGGACGTCGTCGAGTCGAGTCTAGCGGTGGCACATACCGCTTCCGCCACGGGCGGACGGCCTCCTCGCGTCCGTTACGTCTCGGGCAGGGGCTGCCTCGGGGTGACGATGTCGAACGCGCGGTCGGGCCGGTCGAGCATGCTGAGCAGGTGCGGCAGTGTCGCCTCGTCTCCGTCGATCCGGATCTCGCCGGACTCCGTCGCCGCTGCGAGATCGGGCCCGGGGCGCAGGGCGCCGAACAGCGCCGGGCGGGTGCCGGTGACGGTTGTGTCCGGGCTCGGGAGGCCGTCGTCGTCGAATCGGTCGTGGTGGATCAGTACGCCGTTGCGCAACTCTGTGCGGTACGTCCGGTCGGCATCGGTGAAATGCCAGTCGATGACGATGTGTGAATGCCATGAGCGTGGGCCGTCGATATTGAGCGCGAGCGCGTCGAAGGTCTGCTCGACGGTCAGTGCCGATACGAAGGCGGTCGAGTTGCCCTGCGTCGGTGTCCCGCCGTTCCCGTGTCGGAGTTCGTGGGCACCAGTGAGGTAGAAGTTGCGCCAGGTGGCGTTCTCGGCGCCGTATCCGAGCTGTTCGAAGGTATTGGCCTGCAACGCTTTCGCGTCGGCGTTGGTGGGATCTGCGTACACGACGTAGTCGACGACCTGCGCGACCCAGCGATAGTCGCCTGCGTCGTACGCGGTGCGGGCCTTGCGCAGCACCTCGTCGGCGCCGCCCATGAATTCCACATGCCGCCGTGCGGATTCGATCGGTGGGTGTTGCCAGAGGTGTGCGGGGTTGCCGTCGAACCAGCCCATGTAGCGCTGGTAGATCGCTTTGACGTTGTGGTTGACCGAGCCGTAGTACCCGCGCGCGTGCCAGGCGGACTCGATCGCCGGCGGTAGCTGTATCGTCTCGGCGATCTCGATGCCGGTGTATCCCTGGTTCAAGCGACGCAGGGTCTGGTCGTGGAGGTACGCGTAGAGGTCGCGCTGGACGGACAGGTATTCGACGAGTCGGTCGGTGCCCCAGGTGGGCCAGTGATGCGAGGCGAACGCGACCTCCGACCGGCGCCCGAAGAGGTTGATCGCCTCGGTCAGGTACGTCGACCACACGTGTGGGTCGCGGACCAGCGCGCCGCGCAGGGTCAGCAGGTTGTGCAGAGTGTGAGTCGCGTTCTCGGCCACGCACAGTGCGCGGCGGTCGGGGAAATAGAAGTTCATCTCCGCGGGTGCCTCGGTGCCGGGGGTGATCTGGAAGACGATGCGGACTCCGTCGAGGGTCTCCTCTTGACCGGTGTGCGTGATATGGAGTGTCGGCGGGAGGAGACTGACGGTGCCGACCGACGTCGTCTGTCCGAGCCCAGCGCCGACCTGGCCCTTCGGCCCTCGCGGCAGGGCGGCGCCGTACATGTACCCGGATCGTCGTGCCATCGCGGTGCCGGCGTACACGTTCTCGGCTACTGCGTGCTCGAGGAAGCCGGTGGGGGCGAGGACAGGGCACCTGCCGGATTCGACGTCGTCGCGGGTGGTGACTCCCAGCGCTCCACCGAAGTGGTCGACGTGCGAATGGGTGTAGATCAGGCCGGTCACCGGCCGATCGCCGCGGTGCGTGCGGTACAGGGCCAGCGCGGCGGCCGCGGTCTCGGTGGAGATCAGCGGGTCGATCACCACGATGCCGGCGTCGCCCTCGACGATGGTCATGTTCGACAGGTCCAGTCCGCGTACCTGGTAGATGCCGTCGGTCACCTCGTAGAGACCCTGCTCGATCACCAACCCGCACTGCCGCCACAGGCTCGGGTGCACAGACGAGGGACAGGCATCCCGGAGGAACGCGTATGAGTCGTTGTCCCACACGGTGTTCCCGTTGCCGTCGACGACGGTGCCGGGTTCGAGTGCGGCGACGAACCCACGCCGAGCGTCGTCGGCGTCGCGGGTGTCGTCGAACGGCAGGGACGCCTTGGCGGCTTCAGCGGCTGCAACGACGTGCTCGCTCGGCTCGGTCGAACCTGTCATGTTCATAACTCCTTCGTCTTCTCGATGAGTTCTCGGTACGGGTAGGCAGATAGTCGGCAGGAGCTGCGGTCAGACTCCCGGCGCACGCAGGGTGACTGCTGCCGCGATCAGACAGACGAACACCGTCACCGCGCTGGTGATCCGTGTCGCGTTCCGCGCCGAGACCAGCTCGGCACGACGCAGATGCGTGCTTCGTCGAAGTCCCACGACGGCCACGGTCAGCAGGAGGACACCGCCGGCGAGCACGGCCGCCGATGCGGATGACCACCTGGCGTTCGCGACGTGGTTCACGAGGAGCAGAGCCGCGCCGGTCGCCGACAACACGGTCCGGCGCCATGCCAAAGCGGTGCGCTGCGCCGCCTCGAACGTGGCCGTCATCGGAAGATCACCGCGATCGCCGCGAACACGGAGACCACGGCCACACCGACCGTCAGCACACGCATCAGAGGGGTGCGCGGAAGGGGACGATCAGCCTCCATCGCTGCCTCCGTCCGGCTCCAGTGCCGGTAGGCGCCGCCAGCGACCGCCGCCGCCAGTATCACGCAGGTCACCGCTATCGCCCGCCGCAGGCCGCCGAGGTGCAGGGAGCCGACCAAGGTGTGCACCGCCACACCGCCTGCAAGCAGCGTCAGCGACGTTCGGATCCACGACAGGAACGTTCTCTCATTCGCCAGCGAGTACCGATAGTCGACGTGTGTGCGCGACTCACGGCCTTCCGCCTCGTCCGACAAGCCTGCGCTCCTTCGCTGGGGGCAACCGTTCGCCGCGCTGAATGGGGCCCCACCACATCGGTCCGATCGACGGTATGCGGCCGACGCACTATTGCATAGCCACTGTAATAGCGTGTGCCCCGTCGCCACAACACTTCGGGGTTCGCGCCCCTGCGGGGGCCGCCGAATCGGTCAGGTTTGCGGCAGACGCCTGTGGGCCTCGACCGCAAGAAGCAACTCGGCAAGGTCTCGTGGTCGGTGGATGTCGCGGTGGGTGTAGTCGGTGATGCGCCGGAGTCTGTACCTGATGGTGTTCGGGTGGCAGCGCAGTGCCTGAGCAGTCGAGGGGACCGACCCCGCATGTGCCGTCCACTGCTCGAGGGTGTCCAGAAGCACCTGTTGCGCGGGAGAACTCAATTCAAGGAGCTCGCCGAGCACCTGCTCGACGTAGCGATGCAGGACCGGAGGAGCGCTGACAGCGACGACTGCGTACGGAGAGGTGTCGAAGGCGATCACGCGATCGTTCGATGTGGTCGCACGTAGAGCCATGCCGGCGTAGTACAGCCCATCGGTGCCGGGGAGCGGACTCTGATAGATGGGGCTGACGCCGACGCGGCCGGTGGTGTGCCGTGTGAAGGCCCGGGTGACGGTCTCGACATCGGCGCCCGGGCAGAGAGCGACGATCCCCAGACTCGTGTCGCCGTCCGCACACCATGCGGTCGCGAGACCCTCGGTCCTCATGCGCCGTTCCCAAATCCACGGTTCGGGGCCGCCTGAAGCCGAGGCGACGACGAAGGGACCGTCGTGGGGTAGGCCAAGGGACTCGGCTGCGGACACGGGTGTGACCTCGGGTGGGAGCCTACCGTCGAGGAGCGCGCGTACCAGAGCTTCGCGCCGGTGCCGGTCACGCATGAGCATCTCGGTCGCCGATTCCGTGTACCCCTCGGTCATCGCGTCGGTGTACAGGGCCTGGTTCTGCCATGCTTCATCGGCTGCGCGTAAGAGGCCGTCGCGAGCTATATCGGTGTCGACGACCGCGGCGGCGATGCGATCCCACCAGAACCGGCTTCCCGTTCGGTAAGCCGCCATCACATCCGCGAGTGGCACGCCCTGCTCCGCTCGCCTACGACCCACGTCGTACGCCGGCGAAGTGTCGGGCAGGCCGGTGCCCATCGCTATCAGCGTGAATTCGGCTTGAGCTTTGCAGGATTGGAACAGGTCTGCGTCGGGTATCAATGCGCGGTTGCGATACACCGGCAGTACATCGCGGATGAGGGCCGCCTGGTCTGCGCAGAGCTGATCGAGCCGGGCGAGTAGTCGTGTTCCGATAGCGGCGAGCTTCTCCGACGAGGAGGCTGATCGCGGTGACGTCACCCGGGTGAGCGTAGAGGAGGCAGATGAGACCTGAGCGAATTGTTCGCAGGGACAGTCCCGCGTCGCCGGATTTTGTGTGTACGGACGTAGACCCGGAGCCGCCGCCCGCGGAATAGTGACGTTCGGATCCCGGCCGTCCGTGTCGGGTGTTCTGTAACCACCGAGCCAGGAGATCCGCATATGACCACTCCCCAGCAATTGTTCGAAGGCGGACGGCGTGCCGCTCCGGCACTCACTCGATTGGCCGCATCCGGATGGAAATGGCTATTGGCCCTGGGAATCGTCAGCGTACTCACCGGAGTGTTGGCACTCGTATGGCCCGGCGTGACGATCTTGGTGGTAGCGACGTTCTTCGGCGCCTACCTGCTGGTCAGCGGGATCCTTCAGTTGGTGTGGACATTTGCACCGCATCTATCCGCTGGTACCCGGCTTCTGTCGCTGGTAGCCGGTCTTCTTTCCATCGTTCTGGGCGTTATCTGCTTTCGCGACGTCCTACAGTCGATCGTCCTGCTGTCGATCTGGATCGGTGCGGGCTGGCTGGTCACAGGGATCTCACGGATAGTGCTCGCAGCGGACACGCCTCCCGGCACGCCCGGTAGAGGATGGGCCGCCGCGTTCGGGGTCATAGTGGCCCTCGGGGGATTGACGCTTATCACGGTCCCGCTGAATTCTATCGTGACACTCACCGTGGTCAGCGCTTGTTTCCTCGTCGCCGGCGGAGTCGTCGAGATCATCGAAGCATTCCATGTGCGCAAGATATCGTCGGCGCTATAACCGAGTGGCAGCGGCGGGGATCGTCTGACACAGAAGGGAGTCTCGAAACATGAAGTACGTACACACCTTCGACCGGATCGCCCGCCGGCCGGTGGCGGTGTTCGGCGCCGGGACACTCGGCCGCCGCATCGCGCTGATGTTCGCGACCCGCGGCGGCGAGGTCCGGATCTACGATCCCGATAAAGCGCAGGCCGAGTCGGCCGTCGAGTACGTCGCCGCCACATTGCCAGAGGTGATCTCCCAGCGTGGATCCGGTGAGCCGGGCGGTGCCGTGGCACACGACTCCATCGCCGACGCGGTCGCCGGCGCGTGGCTTGCGGTCGAGGCCGTGCCTGAACGCCTGGACATCAAGATCCCGCTGTGGGGTCGGATCGATTCCGTCGCACCGCCGGACACGATCTTCGCGACCAACTCGTCGTCCTATGCATCGCGGCTGATGGACGAGAACATCGAGGACAAGTCGAGGTTCTGCAACATGCACTTCTACATGCCGCCGGGTTCCAACGCTGTGGACCTGATGTCCGACGGTGAGACCGCGCGGGAGGCGGTGGATTCGTTGCTGACCATCTTGCCGGAATTCGGTGTCTACCCGTTCGAGGCGCGGAAGGAGAGCACCGGTTTCATCTTCAATCGGGTCTGGGCCGCGATCAAGCGTGAATCCCTGGAGGTGGTCGCCGAGGGCGTCGCTCGGCCCGAGGACGTCGACGCGATGTTCAGGATCAACTGGCATATGCCCGTGGGCCCGTTCCAGATGATGGACTCCGTCGGCCTGGACGTGGTGCTCGATATCGAGAACCACTACGCCGCCGAGAACCCGGACCTACCCGAGGGGCCGCGGCGGTTGCTGCGCCAGTACGTCGACGCAGGCGAACTCGGCCGTAAGTCCGGCCGGGGCTTCTACACCTACGATGAACCGAGTTCGACTTGATCATCAACATCGTTGGCGGAGAGGGCCTGCCAGCATTCATCGACTGGGACCAGCGACGGGACGGGCCACTACCGCTGCAAGCTCGAATCGTGAGAAGGGCGGTACCCAGTGACTGATCAGAGCATCTACGACGCGTTCGATGAGGCCGCGCGCGCCACCGCCGACCAGGTGATCGCGTGGCGCCATCAAATCCATCAGAACCCGGAACTGTCCAACCGCGAGGAGCAGACCTCGGCGTTGATCGCGGACCACCTGCGCTCTCTAGGGCTCGACGAGGTGCGTACGGGTATCGCCGGCCATGGTGTCGTGGGGGTGTTGAGAGGCGGGCAGTCGGGCGAGCGTGTCATCGCCCTGCGTGCCGACATCGATGCCCTGCCGGTCACCGACGAATCGGGTGTGTCGTTCGCCTCCACCGTGGTCGACGAGGACTACCCGGGAGGCCCGTTCCCGGTCGCGCACGCGTGCGGCCACGACTGCCACGCCGCCACGCTGATGGGCGCCGCGACGGTCCTCGCCGGACGGCGCGCAGGCCTGCCCGGCACCGTGCTGTTCGTGTTTCAGCCGGCCGAGGAGGGACCGCCGGTCGGCGAGCCGGGTGGCGCGCAACAGATGCTGGTCGAGGGCGCGCTCGACGACCCGCGGCCCACGATGGCGTTCGGTTTCCACGTCACGCCGTATCCCAAGGGCTCCATCGGCTACCGCGCGGGCAACCAGTTCGGTGCATCGTGTCTGATCAAGATCGTCGTCACGGGCATGCAGGTACACGGGTCTACGCCGTGGATGGGTGTGGACACCATGCCGGCCGTCGGTGCGATCCTCACCGGAATCGGCCAGCTCTACCGACAGATCAACGGCTTCGACCCGATCACCGTCAGCATCGGGCATATCGAAGACGTCGGGCGGTTCAACATCATCGGCGAGACCACTACGCTCTGGGGCACCATCCGCTGCGCGGTCGAATCGGACATGCCCGAGGTGCAGCGCCGTCTCACGACCCTGGCAGAGCACACCGCGCAGGCATACAACTGCACAGCCACCGCCGAGTACCTGCAGGACGTGCCCGCCGTGCACAACGCACCCGAGTGGGTCGAGGCCGGCCTCCCCACCTTCGAGCGCGTCGTCGGCGCCGACAGGGTGGCCCAGACCAGCGCGACCCTCGGCTACGACGACGTATCCGAATTCGTCAACAAGTACGGCGGGCTGTACGTGACGCTCGGTGTGCAGGACACCACGCTCGACGAGAACGGCAACCCGGTCCCGATCGACGGCGGCCGGGGCCTGGCGTTCAACCACAACCCCCGCTTCTACGCCGACGACGAAACTCTCGTCGAGGGCGTCCGGTTGCACTGCCACGTCGCCTACGACCACCTGAGCGGCATCCTCACGCCCGCTTCGCAGTGATCGCGTTGTCGCTCCCAGCCCACCGCAGGGGTCATCTCTGCGGTGCGGCCCCGAGCGTCGGTGACCTCATCGCAGGCCGAATCGCTCTGTCAGCCTTCGTTCTTTGCCGCCGCAGACAGCTGGGGCACGTACCTGTCCAGCAGCCACGACATGTCGAGTACGTTCGGCGAGCTGACCGCGATCACCATTGCCTTGTCAGTGATGGGGACGAACGCCTTTCGTCGCACCGAGCGAAGTGCGGTGAACGCGGTGCTCGCCTCTGTCGCTTGTAGTTTCGCCGTGTTGGGAAACCATGCGGTCAACACATCGGGGTCGTAGCCTGAGATGTTCTCCCACGACACGAGGGATGAGAACTTGCCGGGACCGGCGGATTCTCCGAGCTTTGCCACGGCGGGAAGAAGTGTGAACCCCAGACTCGTCAAGATCCGCACGCGGGAGTCCTCGCCGAAGTAGTAGCCCAGCCCGCCGTCTGCGATGCCGGTAGCGACTGCAACGGTCTTGCCGGTGAATTCGGGATGCTTGGCCTTGGTTTCGGCGACGAGCGCGTGCGTGCTGTCGACCAGGCCCTTCGCCTCGGTCTCCTTGCCGAGGGCTTTGCCGACCAAGGTGGCCTGGTCCTCCCACGACGTCAGCCAGTCCTTCCCCGGCTGCGCAACCGTGGGGGCGATCTTCGATAGCCGCTCATACTGTTCGGTCGTCAATCCGGAATTGACCGCCAAGATCACGTCCGGCTGCAACGCCGCGATCTTCTCCATGGGTATCGCATTGGAGTTGCGTGCCAACATCTCGGGTTTCGAGTCGCCGAGCTTGGACTTGACCCATGGGGTGATGCCGTCCGGGTCGTCTACGTCCGCATCCGGCATGCCGACGGGAATCGTTCCGAGGGCGATCGCCGCCTCGGTGCTGCCGGCTCCCAGGGTGACTACCCGCCGCGGCTTACTCTTGATCTCCGCTACGCCGCGTACCGACTTGATAGACACCGGAAAACCCGGGTCGGCGCCTGCCGATTCGGCAGCACCGCCGGGGTCGCTGGAACCGCAGGCGGTGGCGACCAAGGCTGTCGCGGCAACAGTGGCGATGAAAGCGACCGAGCCTCGCGCTCGACGGAGACGGGGTGTCACGGTTCATTCCCTTTCTCGAGTCCGCTGGACGGCGAACTCACTCCGCGAACCCTACTAGTGTGGTTAGGCTATCCGATCCGATAGCGGATAGGAGAGGCGCACCGCGATCGATTCCTGAGCGGGAAAAACGCTTCCGGTCACACGCCTTGAACGCCAGCACGGGTAGGACCACCGGGGGTGCAAGTCCTTCGCCTCAATCGCACGGGGATTCTGTGATCGGCAGGTCGAGTCGGCCGGAGGTGGTGGCCGGGGTAAGCGCCCCGGGTCGTCATAGGTCCGCGATCAGCCCCAGCACACGGTCCGGGCCGTCGTGCATGACGTTGTGGCGGGTCCGCCACGCGAGGTGCTCGATATGCGGGTCGGTGACGGCGCGGTCGATGGAGGTGCGCATCGGCGTGGGCGTCGGCCACTCGGTGGCCTCGACGTAGATCGCGCGGGGGACTCGGCGCCAGGCGCCGGTGAGTCGGACCGACTGGAACAGGGTGCCGAGCGGGTGCGGTCGTGCTCGGTCGTCGAAGAAGGGGAGCGGATCGACCACGTCTCCGCCGCGAGTGGCGGCGCCCGCGTACCAGTCGCGCTGTTCGTCGTTGGCGAGCGACCAGGCGTTGTCGCCGTCTTCGGGGAGGAAGGCGTCGAGGTAGACCAGGCAGCCGACCGCCTCTGGGCGCGCGTCGGCGGCGGCCGTGATCAGGAGGCCGGCGTAGCTGTGTCCGACCAACACCACGCCGGACGAGGCCGCGTCTACGGCCGCGACCACTTGGTCGATGTGGGTGTCGAGCACGATCCGCCGGTTCAGCACGGGTTCGTTCTCCAAACCGGCCGGTGTTATCGCGGTCGCCCGATGGCCACGGTCCTCGAGCGCCTCTACCAGCGGGTCGTACCACCATCCGCCGTGATTCATTCCCGGGACCAGGACGTAGTCGGTCACTGTGATGCTCCTTATCGCATTGCCTGAGTGCCTCCAGCGTGTGCAGTCCGCGCGCAGAAGTCCAACAGCTGGAGCGCATGGCGGTCAGAAGCAACGGTGATACTCGGCTCGGCTGTTCTACGCGCCGTAGACGTTCCTCGGGGAGCGACGGGCGCGTGTCTCGCCTGGTCCGATGGCCATCGATGCGCCGGCGCGACCACCTTTGGGGAACCGAACGAAGACGAGGTTCCGTTGCGCTTCGCGAGTCGAGGTCGCGACGTCCGCATCGCGGAGCCGGCGTTGCTCGCCTTTCTGGGTGGCGTGGGTCCCGAGAGTGATTGCAGAGGAGGATGTGTCTCCCCGCGAGCGATCAGGTCGGTGAACTCAGTGCGGTGAGGATCCATTCGTGGGTCTGGTGGGCCGTGATCGTGGATCCGAGTAGCCGCCGAGTGAGGATCCAGTACCGCCGTGCATCGCGGTCGAGGGCTGGTTGTTCGGCGAGGTGTTTCCGGAACGCGGGCGTGTCTCGTACCCCGCGCGCGTGGGCATGAGCATCCACGAACATGTCGAGTTCCGGACCGGGCGACGGAGCATTGCCTGCGAGTACGCGCGCGGCAGCCCGGTCGCAGGCATCCGCGATCCCGGTGATCAGAGCCGTCTTGTCTCGGACCGATTGTAGGTCTGAGCGCCAAATCCGCTGCGATGCAGTGGTTATCACCGCGGGGCGTGCGGCGAGTTCGACGAGTTCGGCGAAGTCGAGCACCGTTACCGGTGCGGCATCGACGGGCAGCGTCGGTACGTTCGCAGCAAGGAACCGTGCGAACACGGAGGGTGGTATCGCGGGCAGAACTCGCTGCCAACAGCCGGTCAGGGTGGTGTGGGCCGAGCGGTTGTCACGCACGGTGGCGAGAGCGGCCAGTCGCGTCGAGGACTCGACGGCCGGGGCCTGCTCCGCGGCGAGCAGGAGTGCGCGTCGCCACACCATGGTGTCGATGTCGGCGTCCACCGCCGCGCGCTGCTCGGTGATCGCCTCCGCGAGAGGACGTTCGCCGCGGACTACCGGCACGATCGCCGCCAGGCCGAGCCCTAGCGCTCGTAGGTGACGCACAAGCAGGAGTTGGTCCACGGCAACGGTCGGGTCGAACACCCGGTGGCCGCCGGACGTTCTGCTTGACTGCAGGATTTCGGTATCGCAGTAGAAGCGGATCGTTCGCACGGACGTGCCCGTTCGGCGTGCGAGGTCGCCGATCCCGATCGTCGCAGGTGGTGTGATGTCAGTCACAGTACGTTGAATCTCCACTCGACTGGAGCTCCTACGGTACCGGGCGGAGGATCGCCGTCCGGCGATTTCGGAACACGAGATATCAGACGGTTGAGAGGTACATGATGGGCGAGTACGTCGATGCTGTGGTGGACTTTGCCGATGGTTCGCGCGGTGTGGAGGTCCGTTGGCTACCTCCGATGGGTGCCGGCGGCATCGCGCGGATGAGCCCAGAGGAGAGGATCGCCGCATTGTCTTCCGGCGCCGTTCCGAATGCGCCGTTCCCGCAACTGCTCAATCTGCGCGTGACCGATGCCGGAGTGGGTACGGCAGTCGTAGAGCTGTGCCCGGACGAGCGACACACCAGTCCGGTCGGCCTGGTGCACGGTGGAGCGATCGCAACGATTCTCGACTCGGCGATGTGGTGCGCTGTTCAGCTGGCCGTAGACGACGACTCGGTGCTGTCCACAGTGTCGATCAACATCACCTTCCTCCGACCCATCGGAGTCGGACTCGGCGCAGTCCGCGCCACCGCTGAGACGATCCGGGTCGGGCGATCCGTCGCCGCGGCGCAGGCGCGGCTCGCCGACGCTCGTGGCCGTCTGTGCGCGCATGCTACTGCGAGTTTCGTGCGCTCGAATCACTTGCGGCGCTATCCATTCGGCTGACCTGACTAACACACCGCCGCGGCTCGAACGAACTCGCCGCGGCACTGGCGTGCTTCCACAGATGCTTGGTCTGTGGACGTGGACAGGTCGGCGATAGCGGCGGCGGCGAGTCGGGCCCTGGGCCTGCCCGAAGCGATCGAGGGCGGCTCCGGTTGGCTGGACAAGTACCTGTTGCAAACGGACCCGGTCGTGCTTGCCGGAATCGCGGAACTCATCGCAGCGCGGCTCCCGACCGATACCGAGGTCATCGCCGGAGTGGAGGTGGGCGGCATCGGTGTCGCCGCCGCGCTGGCGCTGCGGACCGGCCTGCCGTGGTCCGTCGCCCGACGGGGTAGCGGTGAGATCGGGATCTCCCGGGTGGTCGGGACCCCTGTGTCGGGCCGGCGCACCGTAATGGTCAAGGATGGCGTTCTCGGTGGCGGGTCGTTGCCGCCGTTCGCCCGGTCGCTCGCGGGTCTAGGTGCGGTTGTCACGCACGTAGCTGTCGGACTGTCGTGTCGACCGGATCTCGAGGAGGTCCTAGCGGTGCGGGGCGTCGCATCGATCGTCGCGTTGACCATGGAGGACCTGCGCGCTAGCTGGTGACGTGCGCCGGTGGGGTTACAAGCGTCCGCATGAGGGTGTTGACGCGATCGAGTCTTGCTCGAAGCTTGTGCGCGATGTCGAGGACTCCGAGTCGGAGGCGGCGCACAAGGCACGTCCGGCGTCGTGTTGGTCTCGGGGTGCAGATCATGGTGAATCGCGACTCGGCGCCACTGTGTTCTGCGCGCTCGGCGCGCTACTGGTGTTCTATGTTCTTTGCTTGGACAGCCCGCGCGTAGGTAGCTTCGGCGTCGCGTCCTCGCGGAGCGTGACGCCCCTCCCGTTGAGGGGACGAGGCGGCGGTGGCATTAGGTCGTGATCAGGTCTGGCTGGGGACGGTGGGCGGGCAAGCGGTATGAGGATCGTTGTCTTGTGGATTGGCGGCCTTACCGATGCTTATCCGCCCCCGACGCGAACTTTCGTGAACACGCCTGAATAACTATCACGCCGTACGTGGCAGGGTCTGCTGTCGCGGGGCCGCAGGCCGAGCCGTCAATTCCAACTCCCGCCGACGCCGCCGTCGATGTTGGTCGGGCCGACGTCCACGGAGCCGCTATATTCCGGCTCAAATCTGCGGCGCCACCGCCACTTCCGGCCGTGCCGTCGTCGGTCGATCTCCGCGAGCAGGAAACCGATCGGTACCACGACAGCGCCTGCGGCCAGAACCTGCGCACCGTACTCCGCGATCCTCAGCAAGTCGATCAGCAGGGTGTGCATGGCGCAACCTCCTCGGCGTCGGCCCGTAGCGCCGCTCCGGGCCCAGCTTAGACCGCCGCTTCGCCGTGGGCGACCGTCACGTCGTCTACCTAGCAGTCGGCGCGGATGATCGCGAGACGTTTCGTGCGCTCGATCCGGTGATGAGGTTATCGCCGGTGGGGTACCGACATACCGGGATCCTCGTTGTGACGTACGACGTCGACGGAGCCGTCGGGACCGCTCCTGACGGGAACCTGGCCGCCGACGGCGTAGATCCGCGAAGGTGTATCGACGAAGAAGTGCGCCCAACCCGGTCGTGGCGATATAGGCGCGCGCGGAGTAATCGGTCCCGTATGTGCCCGTCGGCGCGGTGGTCCAGCCGTCGACGGACACCGCATTCGGGTTCCACCCAGCTTTGCGACGACACGAGAGGGATTGGATCCGCGCTGCGACGCGTTCATCACGACGCTCTCCTCCGTGGCAGCGCGGTCGGCTCGCCACGCACTCAGTGGCGCCAGTGTCACCTCGTTCTGGATCGCGCGTACCGACGCCACGCCCTCGGGTCCCGTTCGCTGGTGCGGTCGAGCCATGCGCTCGTATACAAGGTGTCGACGTTCAATCGGAGCACGACGGTCGGCCGCCGATGGCAGCCGTCCGGCGTGGACCAGACGATTGCCTGGGCCGCTCGCCTGTCGCGTCGCGTCCATGAGCACAAGCGGATAGCCGACGAACACGTAGGCGTCGGCGGCGATCGACACCGTGATGGCATCGGGGCGGTCGTTCTCGTGTCGGTCGGTTCGCGTGCTCACGTTGCGGGCGGCTGTGCTCGGGTGTCGGTATCGACGGCCGGGAAGCTCCAGGTGCCGTCGAGGATCTCCGCGCGGGGCCGGTAATAGCGGATCAGGTAGTTCCAGCCTTCGGTCAGGGCCAGTCGGTTGGGCTGGTCGGGCGGCCCGCCGAATACGACGGTGACCGTGCCGTCTGAGTCGGGTACCGCTGTGACGCTGTTGACGGTGACAGGACCGTCGGAGTCCGGGTCGAAGTATCCGTCGGGCTGGTAGACGGAGACCGACCAGAATGCGTCCACCGGTACGTCGCGGACGCTCAGCGTGTACCGGCCGATCGGCAGATTCGGGTAGACGGCCTCGTAGAACGCCTCCTGTTCGGGCAGGCCACCCCATCCGACGGCCGCGCCTAGCAGGTGGCGTACCGGATCGACGGCATCGTGGCTACCGAATGCTCCACGTGAGCCGCCGCGACCGTACCTGGCGAGTTCGAGCAACGCGTTGCGGACGGCGTCGAGTGATTGCTGCTCGTAGTCGGGGCTGGTGAACGGACGGGCTGAGTCGGCCCGGATGCGCAGCCGATCCTGCAACGCGTTTGCTGCGGCGACGTCGTCGGGGTCGCCTGGATCGACGAAGATCCGCGCGAGCACCGCCGCGAACCGGCTGCCGACCTGGTCTTCGGTGATGGTGTATTCGCCGCCGTCGTGGTAGAGCCCGACGATGTAGTGGTCCTGGCTGATCACGGCGACGGACAGGTATCTCCCGCCACTGCCTGGCAGCGTCAGCGTGGCACCGTCGGAGACGTCGATGATCGCCGAACTGTAGAGGGTGTCGCGGTTGGTCCTGATGACCCGCTGGTCGTCGAGTGCAGCGAGCCCACGCCGGTGAACCCAGCTGTTGATGCCGGCCCCGACGAGCTTGTTCGCGAAGTAGCGGTCGCTTTCCGCTCGAACGAAGTTGTCGAGGTGAACGGGCACGGTCATATTCGCCTCCTGCATCTGTTGCCGTGCGATTCTCGGTCGCGTTGCGATGTCGATGTGCTTGCTTGGCCGCGCCGGTCTCACCGTTGTAGATCGAACCGTCGGGCGTCCGCATCGGGGTGTAGGGCGGCGGCACTGACTGCACCGCACACTATGAGGATCACCCCGGCGATCAGGAAGACCCGGGTGAAGGCCGCTTCGGGGCCTCCTGCCGCGTCTATCACCCGACCGGTGACGACCGGCGCCACGACTCCGGTGAGGGTCGTCACCGCGGTTGCGGTAGCCATCACCGCACCGCGCTGCCGCACCGGGCTTATCCGCCCGCACATGAGGAACGACAGGGGATAGAAGGCGCTGGGCAGACCGAAAGCGATCGCGACGAGGACGATCAGGAGCGGCCCGCTCGTGTGGCCGGCCGCGATTGCAGCGACGCCCGCGATCAGCACCGTCACTCCCGCCGTGACACCGAGTGCCAGCCGTGCGCTGATTCCGCGCCGAATGAGCCGCTCGGACACGAAGGGCACCGCAAGGATCGCCACGGCAGCAAAGACGCTCGGGACCGCCACGAGCAGTGCGGTCTTGCTGGTCGAGTACCCCCGGCCGCGCTCGAGAAGGGTCGGCAGCCACGCGGTGGCCACGGCAAGCGCCCAGTAGGCGCCCATTCCCCCGATGAGACCGCCCAGCCACGTACGTGACGTGAACAGGCGTCGGTGGCTGACGACGTGTTCGTCGATCGGATCGGTTGTGAGACCCACGGCCCCTGACCGATATGTGCGGTACGGTCCCTCTTTCCCGATGACAGACCATGCGGCGGCCCAGAGCAGTCCTGCGACCGCCAAGACGGCGAAGGCCGACCGCCAACCGTGATTCGTGATGAAGTACGTCAGCGTCGGTGCGGTGACGGCCAGCCCCAGGGCGCCGCCCATCGTCGTGAGCGCCGTGGGTACTGCCCGGGACTGCTCCGGGAACCACTTCTGGACGGCGTGTGCCGCTATGGGTGCGGTCGGGCCTTCGGCGCCACCGAGTGTGATGCGGCTCAGATAGAGCATCGGCACGGCGGCGAGGATCAGGATCGGGAGGGTCGCCAACGACCACAGCAATGCGATCACACCCAGGATCGTGGTCGTCGAGACCCGATTCGAGACGAAGCCGACTACGAGGGCCGACAGGCTGAACAGAAGGTAGAAGCTCGACGAGACAGCCCCGAACCGCGTCGCATCGAGCCCCATCTCCTCCATCAAGGGTTTCGCGGCGAGCCCCATGACCGCCTTGTCTCCGAAGTTGATCATCATCAACAGGACGATCATCGCGACGATGGCCCACGCTCTGCCGCGTGAGCCCAGCTGCGACCCCGGAATGGCGGGTTCGCTCCGCGGAATCGTCGTCATCTCGGTCATCCTCCCGGCCTGCGGTCTGCGAGGGGCGCTCCGGCCGAACAATCATGGACCAGCGCGCCGACATCTCGCCCTATTCCACTCATGGTGATCGCCTCGGCGGCTCGGGAGCGATGAAGTTCGACGCGCACGACCACTCGAGCCCTGTCCGCCGCCGCCGCTGCCGCGGCCGTAGGCGTCACCTTTATGGCCGGAAGTGGAACCGACTCTGCGGCAATGCCCTTCCGGCTCAACAGCTAGGTGACTACGCCGACCTTGCCTTCATCGCGGACGTCGGTCGCGGCCGCGTCAACGTACCGACGTGCCGCTCCTGCCGGCCTCATGAACGGAGCCGATGAGCGCTCCCGTCGCCGCTCCGGCGCTCAGGCGCTGCGGACCGGAGCGGTGCGCAGCTCGCGCAGCGCCGTCCGTAGCCCCCGTCGGTGACCGGTCACCGGGTCGTTACCGAAGTGCCGTTGCATGCCCTCCCGGATGCTGAACCGGAGCTCCGAGGCGGTCTCCGGCGCATCATCTGATGTGGCCTTCAGTAGGGCGTTGGGCACCGAGAGCTTCAGGATCGTGCGGAACGACTGGAAGTATTGGTGCAGCAGCGATCCCGTGGTGTACGGCAGGTCGTACTTCTCGCACAGCGCGCGCACCCGGACCCCTATCTCCTCGTAGCGGTTACTCGGCAGATCGGGGAACATGTGGTGCTCGATCTGATGGCTGAGGTTGCCGCTCATGAAGCGCATGACCGGGCCGGCGCGGAAGTTCGCCGATCCAAGCATCTGCCGCAGGTACCAGCGAGGCTGATCCTCGCTCTCGTACTCGTCGACGGTGAACTTCTCCGCCCCATCGGGGAAGTGACCGCAGAAGATCACCATGTAGGCCCAGTAGTTGCGGATGATATTGGAGGTGAAGTTCGCCGTAAGCGTGGTGCGCCACCGCGGTCCGGCCAGCGCGGGGAAGATCGCGTAGTCCTTGACGGCCTGCTTGCCGACCTTGCGGCCGATGATCCGCAGATCCTTGGCTGCCTGCGCGTGTGTCTTCTCCTTGTTGCGCAGCTTCTCGGTCTCGATGTGGTGCAGGGCTACACCGACTTCGAAGAAGGTCCCGAGAAGCAGGTTGTAGACGGTGTTGCCCACGTTCCACCATTCCCAGTCCTGGTCGCGGGTCACGCGCAGGATGCCGTAGCCCACGTCGTCGTCCATGCCGACGATGTTGGTGAACTTGTGGTGCACGAAGTTGTGGGAGTGCTTCCACTGTGCACTTGGGCAGGTGTTGTCCCACTCCCAGGCAGACGAATGGATCTCGGGGTCGTTCATCCAATCCCACTGGCCGTGCATGACGTTGTGGCCCAGCTCCATGTTCTCCACGATCTTGGCCAACGAGAGTGCGGCAGTACCCAGCAACCACATCGGGCGGCGGTCGGAGAACATCAGTGCCACACGGCCGCCGGCCGCCATGGCACGTTGGAAGGCGATGGTCCGACGGACGTAGCGGGCATCCCGCTCCCCCCGCGAGTCCTCGATGTCCCGACGGATCTCATCCAATTCCGCACCGAGCGCTTCGATGTCGGCGTCGGTCAGGTGGGCGTACGCATCGATATCAGTGATTGCCACGTTCTCTCCTACAGGTCGATGGAGCATTCGCCGGAGACGCTGCTGACACAGGTCTGGATTCGGTCGCCTTCTCGTCGTTCCTCTCCGGTTCTCAGGTCTCGCACGTAACCGCCGGCGAGCTGCACCACGCACGTCTGACAGATACCCATGCGGCACCCGAAGGGCATCTGTACTCCCAGCTCCTCGCCTGCTTCGAGAAGCGTTGTGGCACCGTCGATCTGTGTCGTCTTGTTCGACTTCACAAAGGCGACTTCGCCGCCCTCACCGCCACGGTCGGTGCGCGCGATGGCAAACCGCTCGATGTGCAGGTTCCCTCGCACGCCCGCGTCGTCGAACGTCTTTTCCGCATCGTCGAGCATCGCCACGGGGCCGCAGGCCCAGCACTGCCGTTCGCGCCAGTCCGGAACCATGTGGTCGAGGTCTGCGAGGTCGAACTTGCCGTTTTCGCGGGTCAGCTGCATCTTCACCGAATACATCGAAAGGTCCTGTGCGAGCTGTTCGATCTCGTCGGCGAAGATCACATCGTCGCGAGTAGGGGCGGAGTGGATATGCACGACATCAGTGGCGGCGTTCTTCCTCGACAGCGAGCGGAGCATCGACATCACCGGGGTGATGCCGCTGCCGGCCGTGAGGAACAGGATCTTCGCTGGGAGTGGTTCGGGCAGGTAGAAGTCGCCCTTCGGAGCCGCGAGTCGGATGACGGTCCCAGGCTCGACACCGTCGACGAGGTGGGACGACAGGAACCCATCCGGGTTCGCCTTGACGGTGATGGCGATGGCCTTGTCTCGAGTATCACCGAACGACGTCAAAGAGTATGAGCGCCAGTGCCATCGCCCGGCGACCTGTAGGCCGATGCCGACATACTGGCCCGGCTTGTAGGAGGCGGGAAACCCCCAACCGGGGTGGATGACGACGGTGGCCGAGTCCTCTGTCTCCCGCTTGACGTCGATGACCCGGCCGCGGAGCTCGCGGGCGGACCAGAGGGGATTGATCAGATGTAGATAGTCGTCGGGCAGCAGCGGGGTCGTCGCACGGGCCACCAGGCCGCGCACGACGTTGACCTCCGGACTGCGGGCATGCACCTGGGCTGCAGGTCGCTTGCTCCATTTGAGCAGATCCACTGGATCTCCTTAGCTGAGTCATCGGCTGTAGTGAACAACTGTACACCGACCGGCTGTGGCTAAGGTCACGTCCGTCGGTTGGCATGATGTGCGATGGACGCACCGTTCTCCAGTTTCTCGCTGGTAGACCGGGTATCCGGTGTGCGCGGAACCGCGCTGACCGCAGCTCGACGGCGCAGTCGTGCGACGGTTTGCCGTTCTCCGGTTGTCGTTCACACTCGTCCTCGACCCCGCGGTCGACCGATGGTGACGAGAGCGCGGGATTCAGGCCGAACATCGATGGGCAGTCGGGTTGACTTGGACCACGGTCCAGGTCCGAGCATGGTTCGCGTGACGAGCGACGATCAGGTCACCCGCGGTGCGCAACCTCGCATGACCCTGGGGACCATGTACTTCGGAACGACTGTGCCGCAGGACGTTGCCGAACGCATCCTCGACGAGGCGTACGACTCCGGCGTCAGGTCGTGGGACACGGCCAACAACTATGCGTTCTGGGTCCGCGGCGGGTCGGGCGACGAATCCGAGCAGTGTCTGGGGCGGTGGTTTCGGCGGCATCCCGAGCGGCGCGATGAGATTTCGTTGGCAACGAAGGTGGGTGCCCGCCCTCGTCCCGGCGCCCGGGATCTCGACGAAGCGCTCGGCTTGTCACCCGCTGCGATCGATTCCCAGCTGCGCGCCAGTCTCCGGAGATCGGCCGCCGATCACGTCGACCTCCTGTACGCCCACATCGACGACACCACGGTCCCGTTGGCCGACACGCTCGGGGCGATGGAAGAACTCCGGCAGGCCGGGCTCGTCCGCCGTATCGGCGCGAGCAACCTGACCGCGTCGAGGCTCCGCACCGCAATCGAGGTGGGCGGTCATGGGGGAGGCTACCGATTCCTCCAGCAGCGGTTCAGCTACCTGTGGCCGGCCGCGGACGCGGACATCGCCCCTCACGTGTTGCTCGACGAGGCGGTGGTCGCGGAGTGCAGCGCGGCCGGAATAGCCATGCTCGGCTACTCCCCGCTGCTGTCCGGCGCATACACGCGGGCGGACAGGCCGCTCCCATCCGGATACGCGACACAGCACTGCAACGCGATGCTGCAGTCCCTCGCCGATGTCGCCGCCTGGGTGGGTCTCGACATGGGCCAGACGGTGCTGGCCTGGATGGGGCAGCGGAGCACGCCCGTCTGGCCCGTCGTCGGGGTCTCGACACCCGAGCAGCTGAGGTCCGCCGTCACGGCGGTGGAGACCAGACTGCCGGACGATGCGCTCGCGGCCCTCGACGCTGCCAGGATGGAGCAATGAGCGATGGCCATCCCATCGGTGCAGTCGCGGAGAGAGTCGGACTGGACTCCGACACCCTCCGCGACTACGAGCGGCGCGGCATCCTGCCGTGTCCTGCACGCGACGGGACCGGGCGACGACGGTACACCGACAGCGACATCCACCTCATCGAGGTGCTCCTGCATCTGAAGGAGACGGGCATGCCGCTCGCGGACATCGCGGACTTCACCCGGTATGCCGCGGCGGACCCGGACGGAGTTCCCGAACGCCTGCGTATCCTGCGCGAGCACCGTCTACGCATACGCGCCAAGCGCCGCGAACTCGACGACGCGCTCGTCCTCGTCGATCGCAAGATCAGCGACTACATGCGCAGGCCGCCCGCGGCGCCCTGAGCAGCGCTCATCGCAAGTGGGACTTAATCTATGTCGCGGGCCGACGCGCGCTTGAGTTGCCTGCCTGCGGCGAAACGGACGTACACGCCGATCAGGATAACGGCGATAACGATGCCGACGATGAAGGGAATTACTTCCCATCCGCCGTTGGAATTCTTATATCCCAGTTGGTAGGTGAGCCACGAGCCGACGAACGAACCCACTATGCCCAAGAGCGCGGTCATGATCAGGCCGATCTTCTGCTGCCCCGGCATGATCAGACGGGCCAGCCCGCCGATTATCAATCCAACGACGATAGTGCTGATAATCGTCCAGATCATCGTTCCTCCGATTCGTTGCGGTATACGTTGTCACTGCATTCTGCACCATCGAACCCTGCGACCACCGCCGTAGCGGCAGACCACACCACGGTCCCCGAAGCAGGGACACATGATCGGCAGACATACCCACTGGACCTGGACCTAAACATGCGGCGTTGGACGGCCCTACGCCACCGTCGTCCATCAAGTGGCCATGCAGATCGCCTGCCGGGCCCGACACCGCTCGCCTGGGCTACTGCGTGGCCCCGACCGTGTAGCGGTACACGTTCGATTCGCGGCGCTCGAATCCGAGGCGGGCATAGAGCCGGTTCGCGGCGACGCGGTCAGGACGGGACGTCAGTTCCACCGTGCGAGCGCCGTGTTGATGTGCGCGAGCCAGGGCCGCCCGGACGAGAGCGGAGCCGACACCGCGACCGCGTGCTGATTCGTCGGTCACCACATCCTCGATCCACGCCCGCACGCCGGTCGGCGTCGGAAAGCAGGCGAGAGTCAGCATGCCGACGATCGTGTCGTCGACCCGGGCTGTGAACAAGGTGACCGCATCGTGTGTCAGCATCCCGTGGATGGTCTCGGCGGTGAGGGGAGCCGCCGTGGTCGAGACCTGTCGCATGAGTCGCGCCAGCTCCTCGGTCGTCTTCTCGGATACCGCGCGGGGAGCGTCGACTCGAACGTCCGTCACGAGCCGCACGCTACCCGGTCGGGCGTCGCGAGACCGCTCAGATCCATCCACGCAGACGGGCGGTCGTCGCAGCTTCGGCCCGGGTCACGGCGCCGGTCTTGCCGATCGCGCTGGACAGGTAGTTGCGCACGGTGCCCGGGGAGAGGTGGACTTCGGCGGCGATCACTGCGACCGTCACCCCGCCGAGCGCGGCGCGTAGTACCTGCCGTTCCCGCTCGGTCAGAGGACTCTCGCCGGTGGTGAGACTCTCGGTGGCGAGGGTCGGGTCGATGACGCGCAGTCCCGCATGCACCCGGCGCACCGCGTCGGCCAACTCGGCTGCGGGCGTGTCCTTGACGACGAAGCCCGACGCCCCGGCCCGCACGGCCCGGCGCAGGTAGCCCGGCCGACCGAAAGTGGTCACGATCAGCGACTTCACGTGCGGTAGTTCGGCAGTCAGCGCTGCGGCCACCTCGATCCCGTCTGCCCCAGGCATCTCGATGTCTAAAAGGCACACGTCCACCTGGTGCTCGCGAGCGGCGTCGACCACGGCTGTTCCCTCACCTACCTGCGCCACGACGGACAGGTCGTATTCGAGCTCCAGCAGCGCCGCCAGTGCGCCCCGCACCAGCGCTTGATCATCGGCGAGCAGCACGCGGATCTCTGTCATGGCAGCGATGCCCGCACTCGTGTTCCGGGTCCGCCCGGCGACGAGACCTCCAATACGCCGCCTGCGTCGCGCACGCGCTCATCGAGCCCCCGCAGGCCGTGACCGAAGCCGCCGCGCAGCCCGCAACCGTCGTCGATGATTTCGATGCTGTTGTGCCCCAGCTCGATCCGGCAACTGGCAGCACCGCTGTGTCGCACCACGTTGGTCACCGCCTCGCGCAGGACCCACGCGAGCACGGAACTGTCGTCCGGCACGGTGTCGTCAGACGCATCGTCGGCCTCGGACACCTCGGCTCGGATCTCGGCCGCGTCCAGGGCGGTCCTGGCCGAGCGCAGCTCGTCACGCAGGTCCGGCGCACGCAGGTTGCCGACGGTCGCCCGTACCTCGCTGAGCGCTGCACGCGACAGGGTGTGCAACTCGATGATCTCCGCCTTTGCTCGTTCGGGATGTTCGTCGACCAGGCGCGCTGCCAGCTCGGACTTGAGAGCCATCACGGTGAGTGAATGACCCAGGATGTCGTGCACGTCGCGGGCGACCCGCTCCCGCTCGGCGATCACTGCGAGCTGCTCCTGCAACGCTCGTCGCCGTTCGACGGCCGCTTCGCGGTCCTGCTCGCGCGCCTGCATGGTCCGTGTCACCAGCAGCACCACACCGATCGTCACCAACAGGATCGTCGTCGACGGGTCGGGGGACCATCCGGGCACGACCTCGGGGAGGAGTGCGACGGCCCCGAGCATGGCCAGGACGAGAACCGCGGCGGTCAGTGGTGGGAACTGAAAGATGATGAGCGCCATCAGATACCCGCCCATGCCCATCACCGACTGCCCCAGGATGGGGATCAACCCGGCTGCGATCGCGACGAGCGGGAGCGACCAGGCGGCGATCCGGGCGGGTGGGAAACGGACTCCGCGCATGGCGGGCATCATGACGTGCACACACATCGCGGCGTACCCGAGTGCGAACGCGAGTAGCAGCGTCACACCGGCCCACCTGGCCGGCCGCGACAGTGAATGGGAGCCCAGCACGGCCGCGAGCGGGGATGCCAGGAACATCAGCCACACAGCACCGAAGACCCAGCGCGGATCGCGCCAGGCCTTCAGGTACTCCGTCACCGTCACGGCTTCCATTCTGTACCCGCGTGGTTCACTGCCGTTCGCCGCTGCGGCGGTAGAAGAACACGGCGGTCGCGCCGAAGATCACGGCCCACGCCACCACATTGAGAAGCGCGACCCACACCGACGTGTGCTCGCCGTAGGCGGATTCGCCGCCCGTGAGCGGATACATCGCCAGGGCGTTGACTCCGAACATAGGCGTGAACTGGGAGAACGTATACATCGCGCCTTTCAGCGGTACGAACACGTTGCCGGCGAATGCGAGCAGCGTGAGCGCGCCGCCAGCGAGTTGCATAGCCGCCTCGGTGCGCAGCGCGCTGCCGATAGCCATCCCGAACGCCGCGAAGATCGATGCGCCGAGCCAGCCCAGCAACACCGAGCCGGCCCACAGACCGATAGGTGCGCTCGCGCCGGTGAGTGCGCCCGCGAGGGACAGGAGGAGCAGAGGCAGCAGCGCCATGACGAGCGCTACGCAGGTCTTCGCCGTTACGTAGGACAGGGGTGTCAGGGGGGTGAGCCGCAGCGTCCGAGTCCATCCCGCCTGCTGCTCCAGGGCGACGGACGCCGCGTTGGTGGTTGTTGCGATCACCGCACCGTAGACGGCCATGTGCACCATGACGTACGCCGCGATGTTCGCGTGGCCGATCCTGTCGTTCGTCGAACCCTGCGTGGATCCGAAGATGACGTACATCAGCGTGGGCATCACGAGCGTGAAGATGACCGCACGGCGATTACGTAGAACCCGTCGCAGGTCGGTGACTACGTAGGTGGGGGAGAACCCGCCGAGGGGGCGCGATGTGGTGGTCAGGGTGGCGGTCATGCCGGGACCTCCTCGGAACCGGGCTGGCGGGTCAGGGAGATGAAGGCGTCCTCGAGATTCGGTGCCGCGATCTCGACGTCGCGCGCCGAGGTCTGCGTGAACAGGTACCTGCCCACGGCGTCGGAGTCGCTGGAGGTCAGGAACGCCCGGCCACCGCGAACGGTCACGTCGGTGATCGCTGGAATCGCGGCTCGAACCCGCGAGAGTTCCTCGCGACCGAGCACCGCGGAGACCACCCGGCCGGACGCCTGCGCACGGATCTCCGCGGTGGTCCCATCTGCCACCACACGCCCTGCAGCCATCATTATGATGCGGTCGGCGAAATCGTCGGCCTCCTCGAGATAGTGGGTGGCGAAGAGCACGGTCCGTCCCTCGCCGGCGTCCGCGCGCATCGTCGCCCAGAAGGCCCGACGGGACTCCACATCCATTCCGGCGGTGGGTTCGTCGAGCACGATCAGGTCGGGATCGGGAAGGAGCGCGAGTGCGAACTTGAGCCTCTGCTGTTCGCCACCAGAGCATTTCGAGACTTTGCGCCCGGCGATCGAGGAGATCGATGCTCGCGCCATGACGTCGTCGACGGTGTCGGTCACTCCGAACGTGGAGGCGACGACGCGCACCGTCTCCTCCACGGTGAACTCGGGGAGCAGCCCGCCGGACTGCATCACCGCGGATACCCGCCCGCCGCGTGCGGCCTGCTCGGGGCTGGTCCCGAATACCTCGATCCCGCCGCCCACGGGTCTGGTCAGGCCGAGGAGCATGTCGATGGTGGTGGTCTTTCCTGCGCCGTTCGGTCCGAGGAAGGCTACGACCTCGCCGGCTCCGATGGTCAGATTGATGCCGTCGACCGCTGTGACCGCCGCCCCGTGCGGGCCGCGGAAGGTCTTGCGTAGGTCGCGGACCGATATCGCAGGCGCTTGGTCGAGCCTCGTCGCGCCTATGGCTGTCGTGTTCATGTACGTCACGTTTCCGCATCCGCGCGCCCGAGACCCCATGCGCATGTCACGTATTCGCGATGACATCTGTCATCTCGGCCATCAGTCGTAGTGCTGGAAGTCCGGCCACAGCTCGGGCAGCGGCCGCGTCGGCTGTCGGCAGATCGCGATCGGTAGGCCCTGCTCCTCGTTGTCGACACCGACGCGGTTGTCCAGTCTTCCGACGACGGTGCACGTGCCGAACAGCCCCTGCACGGTGGCCAGCTGCGCCTCCACCATGATCACGGTCGTCGTACCGGCCGGCGGTGCCGTGTCGAAGTACAGCTGGTTCTGCCCGCTGTACGGGAGAGGAAGCCCCAGCGCCGGGCCGTACCGGACGAGGGCACCAGCCTCGCCGTAGTTGCTCGCGATGACCACGGCACGCGCACGCTCGTTGTCGGGAATGGAGCGATACGCCGTCGCGATCTGCTCGGCATATGTCGGCCAGCCGATCTGGTCTCTCGCGGTCTGAGCGATCGCCGGAATCGGGGTGCGGCCCACCACGGATACCGGAACCAACGGCAGCCCGATCACCGCGGAGATCACCGCGTTGACCGCGATGGACGTTACGGCGGCGACACGCCACGGCCGAGACCTGCGCAGAAACTCCGCCGTCGGTACACAGCCGACCGCGAACACCACCGCGAGTAGGCCGAACGGGTAATAGATCTGGCCCGCGGCGAGGAAGGTCTCGACCAGAATGATCACGAATGCCACCGCGACGAAGCGCATAGGGCGCCAGGCGGGGCGTCGAAGCAGCGAGACGAGGCCGGCGACCCAGACCGGCACCAGAGGTGGGCCTAGGAGCAGTAACAGAAACGGCCACATGGTGATTCGGACTTCGGAACCGTTGTGTGCGCTCAGCGCCCGTCCCATGGTGAATTGCGGCCAGTCGTGCGTGGCCTGGTAGGCCAGATTCGGCAGAACCAGCACAAGTGCCGCAACCATCCCGACTACGAACCATCGGTTGAAGAGCGCACGGCGCGGACCGACCAGCAGGACACCGAGTACGAGGGCTACTACCACCATCGCGATCAGCAGCTTGTTGTAACCAGCCAGACCGGCGACGGTCCCCGCGGCCAGCCACCATCGGGGCCGTCGCCTCCGCACCACCATGATCACGAACAGTGCGATCAGCGGTGAGAAGACGAGATCCGGTGTCGCGGTGAGGAGTACGTGCCCCATCAGTAGTGGGAACGAGGCGAAGGCGTATGCCCACGCACAGAGCGTCTGCGCACACCGCCCACCGCCGAACTCGCGAGTGATGAGCACGGCCACCGACACCGAGCCGGCGGCGAACACCGTCGCTGGAACGCGCAGCACCCACGCGTCGTCCGAGAGGGTGGCGGCAAGGTGCGAGAGCAGCGGGGTCAACGGTGGCTGATCCACGTAGCCCCATGCGGGGTGCAGCATACGGAAGTACAACTCGTCGCGCTCGAAGCCGTACCCATTGCTGCACAACGTGAGCAGCAGGACCATGCAGCCGATCGGCGGCAGCACTCTCGGCCACTCGAGGGGCGGCCGCTGCGGCCCCTCGTCGGCGGTGACCGTCATGTGGCCACGGTACTCGAGCCTGGTCAGATCGTCTTGACGACGCCTCCATCGATGAGGACGTCGGCCCCGACGATGCTCGCGGCTACCGGGGACACGAGGAAAGCGATCAGTGCCGCGACCTCCTCCGGCTCGGCGATGCGTCCGGACGCCGTCCCGAACGTCTCGGGCATCGCGGCCAGGAAGTCGGCGTGGTCCACTCCCGCGCTCTCCGCTACCTTGGCGCCGAAGCCGCCGGGACTGCGCCACAACCCGGTGCCGACGGGCCCCGGCGAGACCGTGTTCACTCGCACGCCGCGGGGCCCGAACTCCTCGCTCAGCCGCTTACCGAACGCTGCCATGGCCGCCTTGGCCTCGCTGTAGCCGACCGGTCCCGTCGCCGGTACGCGGGCGTTGATGGACGAGACGTTGATGATCGTTCCGCGGCGCTCGATGAGGCTCGGCAATGCCGCACGCGAGGCCCACACCGCACTGAACAGGTTGAGGTCGAACAGGTCCCCCCACTGTGCGTCGTCGGTCTCCAGGAAGCCGCCGAGCTTCAACCGGTCGACGTCGCCCGCGCCGACATTGTTCACCAGGATGTCGACGCCGCCGGTCTCGGCGAGCGCTGCGTTGACGACGCTGCGCGCGCCATCGGGTGTCGACAGATCGGCCGGGACGGCGGCGACGCTCGCGGACCTCAACTCCGGCGTGATCGTCCGTGCAGCGCCTATCACGCGTACGCCCTCCCGTGTCAGAGCTTCGGCGACGGCGAGGCCGATGCCGCGGCTCGCGCCGGTGACCACCGCGGTCCTACCCTCGAGCTGCAGATCCATTTGATCCAACCTTTCTTGAACTGTGGGTCTAAAATGTGGGCAGAAGAAGGTCCGGGTTTGACCACGTGGTCAAACCCTTTGTCAGAGAACGGATACGGCCGTATCGATGATGCGGTAGAGCGCGGATGCCTCGTGCGTCATGGCCGTGACGCGCAGCCCGGCGAGTGTGTTGGCCAGATGCTCACCGACAGCGCGGGGGTCGAGCTCTGGCGATACGTCCCCCTCCCGCTGTCCGCGTTCGATCCGCGCGACGAACCAGCCGGTCGATTCGTCCTGCATGCGACGGAGCTTCTGTGCGATGACCGGATCCTGGCCGGCCAGTTCGACGGCGGTGTTCCCGACCAGGCAACCCCGGCGCTGGGGCTGGCCGATATCGGAGTCGACGATCGAACGGAGAACTCCCGCGAGGCATTCCCGGGTGGAACCGGGAGTGTCCATGAGCTCGTACGCCGTGTGGCTGATCTGTTGGTGATACAGATCGAGGCACCGCTCGAAGAGCTCACGCTTGTTATGAAAAGCGTTGTACAGACTGCCCTTCGCGATGCCCGTGGCCTCGGCGAGCCGGGCCGGGGACGTGCTCGTGTAGCCGTTCGTCCAGAACGTCTCCATCGCTCGGGACAACACCACGTCGTCCTCGAAGCCCCTCGGTCGGCCCACGTCGACGACGGTACACGGTTCTAGACCTACTGGTCAATAACTGTTGTGGCTCGTCTCCGGCGGTCACGCATGGACGCTGGTCAGGACAGGAGTTCGGCGACATCGCGAACCACCTGATCCGCACCGGCGCGAACCAGTTCCTCGTATCCGGCGCCGCGGTCGACGCCGACCACCCAAAGACCCCCGCGGTGCGCGGCAGCGACGCCGGACACCGCGTCCTCGACTCCGATGGTGCGGGTGGCGTCGGCCCCCAGTGCGTCGGCGGCGGTGAGGAACATCGCGGGGTGGGGCTTGCCGGGCAGTCGATCTCGCGCGGCGACCTCGCCGTCGACGATCACGTCGAAGTCGGTCAGGAGGCCGGCGCGTTCGAGGACCGCGCGGGCGTTACGTGAGCTCGAGACGACGCCGGTGGGGACATGTGCGCGGCGCAGCGCCTGAACGACGCGCAGCGACCCGTCGAACACCCGCACCCCATCGGCGCGGAGGATCTCGGCGAATGCGGCGTTCTTCCGGTTGCCGAGACCCGCCGCCGTGTCGGCCGAGGGCGGGTCGTCGGGTGACCCGGGGGGCAGGTCCAGGCCGCGCGAGGACAGCACGTTCTCGACCCCCGCCGCCCTCGGCCGGCCATCGATCAGCCGGTAGTAGTCGTCGTCCGTGAACGGTGCGGCACGGTGGGTTTCGAGGTACGGACCGAACAGATCCGCCCACGCGCGACGGTGGACCGCGGCAGTGTCGGTGAGTACCCCGTCGAGATCGAACAGGACCGCGTCGGCCGCGAGTAGCGGTATCCGCGTGCGCGTCTCACTCATGCGTGACCGACACCGACAGTATCGCCGCTCGCGGCGACCGTCACAGCCCGGCCGGCCGGCAACGTGACGGGTGCGCCCCAGACGGACACCGTTTCGTCGGGTCCCGCGCCCACGAGCTCGAGCACCACGTCCTCGTGCCCGAGGTCTGCACGCACGGTCCGGCCGCGCCAGTGCACCGAGAAGCGGAGCCGCCGCCATGTTCTAGGCAGCGCCGGCGAGAATGCGAGGCCGTCCACGGTGGCGAGGAATCCACCGAAGCCGTGGATGGCGATCTGCCATGTGCCACCGGCGGACGCGATATGCATCCCCTCTTCGGTGTTGCCCTGGTTGTCGTCCAGGTCTACGAATGCCGACCGCGCGAAGTACCTCTCGGCGGTCGTGTCGTCGCCGACCTGGAGCCCGACGATCGCATGGATCGACGGGCTGAGAGACGATTTGTGCAGTGTGCGGGGCTCGTAGAAGCGATAGTTGGCGCGACGGGTCTGGAGCGAATATGCCTGCGGTAGTAGGAACATCAGCATCACGACGTCCGGCTGCTTGAGGAGTGTCGTGTCCTCGCAGTTGAAATGGTTGTAGCCGGGCGGATAGCAGGGCATGTCGTTCTCGTCCCACTGTGTGACCGGCACGGGTGTCCGCGAGAAGTAGCCTTCGAACTGCTCGATCACCCCGGCGTCCGGATCGACGGGGGCCGTGATCCTGCCTGCCGCGTCGGACCACGCGCGTGGCTCGTCTGCCTCCAGCCCGATCCGCTCGGCGAGGAGCGCGAGGCCCTCCGGCCGGGCATCGGCCATCTCCGCGTACACCCTCGCCGCGCCCTCGAGGTGCCATCGGACGAGCCGGTTGGTGAACGCGTTGTCGTCGATGTGCGAATGGAATTCGTCGGGCCCCATCACGGTCCTGAGTGCTAGTCGCTCGCCGTCGTCGGCGCATCGGTCCACCCAGAATCGTGCCGTCTCGAACAGGATCTGCGCTCCTTCGCCGTACAGGTAGTCGAGATCCCCGGTGACCTCCGCGTACCGCAGTACCGCGTACGCGACGTCCGCTGTGACGTGCAGCTCCTCTTCTCGGGTATAGAAGCGGTTGCGCCCGTCGGGGGTGAAGCGGGGACACTCCTCCAGTCCAGTGTCCGCAGACTCCCATGGGTACCGGGCGCCGCCGGTCCCGTTGTCGCGGGACACTTCTCGCGCGCCGGGGAGTGTGTGGAACCGGTAGCCGAGCAACGAGCGCGCGGCCGGCGGCTGGGTGAAGAGGAAGAACGGCAGCATCATGATCTCGGTGTCCCAGAAGACGTGACCGCGATATCCCTCACCGGACAGGGATTTGGCACCGATGTTGACGGTCGGGTCGTCGGGGTTCGCCGCGATCAAGAGGTGGTAGATCGAGAACCTGACGGCCAGGGCCGCCCGGTCGTCGCCCACTATCTCGCAGTCGGAGTCGTGCCAGAGCCGCGCCCACGCCTCCTCGGAGGCTGCGCGCGCCTCGTCGAATGTGCGGGTGCGCAGCACCGTCGACTCGGCTCGGGAGACGGGGTCGGCGTCGGCCTCCGGATCCCGGTCCGTTGCGATACCTACGAGTTTGTCGACGGTCACCGTCGTCCCCGCGGCGGTCTGGTCGAACTCGAACTCCTCGCCGATCCGCTCGTACCCGCGCCGGCGTCGGGTCCTGGTGGCTGCGGGTGCGGAGCCGGCGGTGAAGGCGTACGCGATGTCGACGTCGGAAGCGATGGTCCGGCATCCGATCCACCCGACCTCCCCGTGGAAGCCGCTGCCCGTCGAACGCAGGTGGGTCGAGCGAGCCCACTTGTCCCACTTGCGATCCGGTCCGAAGGTGGTTCCCTCGGGATAGGCGGGTAGTCGCTCCAGGTTGCGCTTGTGAGCGTCGATCCCGGTGCGGATGACGACGGAGGCTCCGCGCTCCAGCGGGGTGACCTGCACGCGCAGGGCACAGAGGTCCCGGTCGGACATGCTGGCGAGGCGTTCGGTGCGCACGCGCACCGGGGCGCCGTCGACTACGAATACGGTCTCCCGGCTCAGGATGCCGGTCCGCAAGTCCAGTTCGCGGCGGTGGGAGGCGACTGCCGCCGACTCCGGGTCGAGTCGTACGCCTTCGATGTATATCTCGGTGTCCAGCCAGTCGGGCGCGTTCACCAGATCGGTCACCGGCGCGTCGTGCGCATCGTAGACACCTGCCAAGAACGTGCCCGGAAGGGCGCCGGTGTGGCGCTCCTCGAGCGATCCGCGGGTGCCGAGCCGTCCATTGCCGACTGTGAAGATCGTTTCGAAGTAGTTGGCGCGCTGCGGGTCCCATCCGGACTCGGTCACCGTCCAGAGCGCGGTGTCGGTGGGTGCGGTCATGACGACGCCACTGCGGGACCGTACGCCGCGGCGATCTGTGCGTCGGTGGCGTCGAGGGGTAGGTAGACCGAGAGATCGCTGCCCGAACAGCGTTGTGCGCCCATGGCGTTGCCGTAGCGGGCCGCAGTCACGAGGTCACCGGACTGTAGATAGCCGAACGCCATTCCGGCGGCGAACGAATCGCCGCAGCCGGTCGTGTCCACGACGTCGTGCACTTCGATCCGCGGTACCAGCTCCTCGCAGAGCTCGCCCGACGGGCCGCGGAAGTACAGCGCGCACCCCTCCTCGTCGAGCGTCACGCATACGGCGGTGACGCCGCGATCGAGGCAGTGTTGCGCGAACTCGCCGAGTTGCTCTCGTGGGAGAGGCGCGCCGAGCATGGCCGGATCTCCCCCGGGCGGCGGGAACCAAGCGCAGCCGGCCTCTTCGAGGTTCATCTTCATGATGTCGATCGTGGGGAGCCATGCATCGCGGTCGATCCACAGCCGGCTGATGCGATGGCCCGCAGCAGTGAGCGCCACGGTGGGACCGTGACAGTCGAGCAGGATGGTCGCATCGCTGTGCGCCCGGATGTAAGCGAGCGTCGGCTGCGCGACCTCGTAGTCGGTGATCGGCACGCACACGAAAGCGTCGGAGTCCAAGGCGAATCGGACGTCCTCGGGCTGAATCGGATGCATGAACCCGGTCTGGCGCTCGTCGCGGAAGTTCTGGTCCCGGAACGTCAACTCGACGACGTCGCCGCGGTCGCTGTCTGCGCGGATGCCGGTCAGGTCGACGTTACGGAACGGGGCGAGACGCTCTCTGATCGCATCCAGGTCGTCGTGCCGCACGTGCACGATGGGGCGGACCAGGTCGTCGGGACCGAGCAGCGACGAGAGCGCCGCAACGGTGTAGAGGACGCAGCCGTACTTGTCGAATACCTCGCCTCGATGGGTGACGATGTGGTCGCGGGGAATCGGGCCGAGAACCGCGATCCTGCGTGGAGTGTTGGCAGTCATGATGTGGGTTCCTGTCGATCGCCGCTACGCGGTGGCCTCGCGGCCAGGGGTCTCGTGGGTGATGCCGGCACTGGCATCCATGTCTTCGAGGGACATCCCCTTCGTCTCCTTGACGAAGCGGGTGACGAAGAGCAGCGACAGCAGGGCGAACAGCGCGTACATGCCGTACGCGAATCCGAGGGAGAAGGACTTCAGGCTCGGAAAGCTGACGGTGATCGCCCAGTTCGCGGCCCACTGTCCCGCGGCGGCAAGGGACAGCGCCGCACCCCGGATCCGGTTCGGGAACATCTCCCCGAGGAGGACCCAGACGACAGGTCCCCAGCTCAGCGCGAAGCACACGACGAACAGGTTGGCGGCGACGAGGGCGATCGGCCCGGCGGCGCCTGTCAGATGAGGCTCGAGTACTCCCGAGGAGTTGGCCACCTGCGGGGCGCCGCCGAAGCAGACGGCCATCACTGCGAGCGTGACCGTCATACCGACCGAGCCGACGATCAACAACGGCTTGCGGCCGATCCGATCCACCAGCATGATCGCGACGAACGTCGACACGATGTTGACCACCGACGTGAAGACGCTGGTCTGGAACGCTTGGGATTCCTTGAACCCCACAGCCTCCCAGAGCACATTGGAGTAGTAGAAGATGACGTTGATGCCGACTGCCTGCTGGAAGACGGACAGGAGCAGGCCCACCCAGACGATCGGATAGATGCCGCCGGTCGGACGCCGTAGATCCTTCCAGGACGGCTGCTCGTCGCCTGCCAGGCTCTGCTGGATGCGAGTGATGGTCAACTCGAGGTTCTTCTCGCCGAACAGCAGGGTGAGGACGCGCCGGGCCTCAGGGAGGCGATGTGTCGCAACCAGGTAGCGCGGCGACTCCGGGATGGTGGACGCGAGTACTCCGTACACCACAGCGGGGATGGCCATCGCCAGGAACATCCAACGCCAGGCGTCCATGCCCAGCGCGAGTTCCTGGTTGGCGCCGCCTGCCACCTGTGCCAACACGTAGTCGACGAGCAGGGAGAGGAAGATGCCGAGCACGATGGCCAACTGCTGGAGGGATCCCAGGCGCCCGCGGATGCGAGCCGGCGAGGTCTCGGCGATGTAGGCGGGCGCGATCACCGAGGCGACGCCGACTCCGACACCTCCGATGACTCGGAAGATCACGAGCGTCCAGATCTCGGGCGCGAATGCCGCTCCCACAGCGCTGATGAAGAACAGCACGGCGCCGATCTTCATGACCTTCAGACGTCCGATGCGGTCGGCGATGCGGCCCGCGCTCATCGCGCCCGCGGCTGCGCCGAGGAGTGCTGATGCGACTGCGAAGCCCAGAGTCGTGTCGGCAACGTGGAAATCGTCTTGGATCGACGAGACGGCGCCGTTGATGACCGCGCTGTCGTAGCCGAAAAGCAGACCGCCGATGGCGGCTACCGAGGCGATGCGGACGACCCGGTTACCCGAGGTCTCCACGTCCTCTCCGAACACCGACGGGCCGTCGGGGATAGCCCCGCCTTCGCTCATGTGCGTGTCCTCTCCGATGCGGGCGCGTCGACGAGCCCGCGGGTTGATGTGATGCCAGTCACATGCAACCCGTGTGGCGGAGATACTTCAAGAGATCGCGACCGACACGGTCTATACGTTCAAGAGTTGAACAACGCTGCCGAGGCGGATTCGCGCCGGGCGAGGGCCACGGCCCCGAGTACGTGTGTCCGGGCGCCGAGCGCGCCGCGCCGGATGTGCACCGCGCCTGCCGCGGCGGGCACGCCGCAACGGCCGATCACGCGCTCCATCGCGGGGATGAGAAGTGTCGATGCCTGTGCCAGTTCCCCGCCGATCAGCACCATCTGCGGATTCAGCAGGCTGCACAGGTCGGCAAGCGACCGGCCCACCTGTAGTCCGACATCGGTGAGCAGCCGTTCGCACGCCCGTGACCCGGCCTCCGCCCGCTGCACGATCTCGAGGATGGTCAGATGCTCGCCGACGATCGGCTCGAGGATCGACGTGACCCGGCGCGCGGACACGACGGTCTCTAGGCAGCCTCGGTTGCCGCACCGACAGAGGTCGCCGTACTCGTCGAGAGTCGTGTGGCCGATCTCGCCCGCCGTGCCGGTGACGCCGCCGTACAGGTGCCCGCCGATGATGAGGCCGGCTCCTACGCCATCGGACAGCTTGAGGTACACCACATCGGAGTATCCGGCACCCGCGCCCCACCACCACTCGGCCAACGCTCCGAGGTTGGCATCGTTGTCAACGGCGACACGCACGGGAAGCCCCAGGGCGTCCGAGGCGAGGTCACCGGCATCGACTCCCACCCACCCCGGCAGGATCGACGGCGACCCCACCCGTCCCGTCGTGCGATCGATAGGAGCGGGCAGGCCCATCGCAGCGGCGACCACCTCCGTGCGGTCCACGCCCGCCGTGGCGAGGACATGCTGCGCGAGGCGGGCCGCCTCGGCCATGCCGTCTCGTGCGGACATGTCGGGGGCCAGGTCCACGCGCCGCTCGGTCAGCACCTCGTGGTCGAGATCGGCGACGGCGACGCTGATATGCCGGTGGCCGTAGTCGACGCCGACCACGAAACCCGGTCCGGGCGCCAGCCGGATCGACTTCCGTCGGCCCGCCCCGTCGGTCGTCACGACGTCGCCTGCTGCGCGCAGGTGCCGGACGATGTTCGACACGGTCGCAGGCGCGAGTCCGGTCTTGCGCGCGAGCTCGGCCTGGGAGAGGTCTCCATACTCGCGCAGCGCCTCGAGTACCCGGCCGCGGTTGAGATCGCGCAGGGCCCGCGGCGACCCGGGCCGGCTCATGATCGTCCGAACCACATGTCGACTCCCACTTCCCGGTCCGCGCCACTGCCCGACCCGATCATCCCTACACCGTTGCGGCCCGTCGCACAGGGGAACGGCCCCTACATGGCGACGCCCCACAAAAGCTGATAAGGTAAGTGACGGTTGTTTTCTTAGTGACGTGCTCGCGAAGATTTCACGCGGCAGACACGCACCGATCTCCTTTGATTCTCGCGTTCCTCCGCAGACCCGGGGTCGAACGTCGACCCCGTCCCATACGAGGAGAGTAAATACATGGCTCAAGGCACTGTGAAGTGGTTCAACGCGGAGAAGGGGTTCGGCTTCATCACCCCCGACAGCGGTGACAAGGATCTGTTCGTCCACTTCAGCGGTATCGCCGGCAACGGCTTCCGCAGCCTGAACGAGAACGATCGCGTCAGCTTCGAGGAAGAGGCCGGCGCGCGTGGCCCGCAGGCCGTCTCGGTGCAGACGGTCTAGTCACACCGCTCGAACAGAACGGCTGGTGGTCGAATCGACCACCAGCCGTTCTGTTCTAGTTGCAGTCGAGTTCTGTTGGGTGCCAGGGTGTTCGGCCTCGGCCCGGCAGGGCCCGGCCGCGGTCTTTCTGCGTGCGGTATGGACCCCTACACCGATCGATCGGCGCGGCGATCCGGGCTGCTTGCACCACGTGGCTTGTGATGCAGCGCAACATCGTTCGTGATGCGAGGCCTGGCACGGGGTCGGATCCAGTGTTAGCCTCGGTGGTGCACAGTCGGCGTGTCGCCCGCTGAGCGAGTGGGCGACCTCGGATCAACGGGAGGTGTGGGTAATGCTTCTCCAAGGACCCCATGCGCACAAGCTGCACAATCGTTTTCACGGCGAGGTGATACCCAGCGGTGACTCCGCGGACATCGCCGAACAGGCGCTCTCCGTAGAAGCGACGTTCGATGAGGACGAGCATCCGCGTGAGCCGGCCGATGAGGTGATCGTCACCGGACACCGCATCGTGGCCTGATCTCCGCGACCCGACGAGAGTAACGCGACCGGCGCGGCCGAATCCTCGGCTGCGCCGGCACTCTCGTACCCGGAGCACATGCGCCCGCTGACACGCCGTCCGCAGGTCCCCCACTCGGCTGCCCGTCGGGTGGATCATAAGACCCATGTTGGGGATCCGCACACGGGACCGGACGCGCCGCACGGAGGGCGCAGGGCACGCGACCAGCGACCTCGCGGCCGAGCGCGACCTCTTGCTGCACCAGCCGGCGACGTTCCTGGACGAGGCGAAACTGGCACGCATCGACGAGATCGCCGACGCCCTGATCGACCGCGCCGACCACGGCGATCGAGTGGCCCGCGACTACCTGATGCACCGCTAGGGTTCAGCGGCCGTCGCGCGGCAGAGGCCGGCCATGCTTGGCCGCGTACTCGGCATGCATGGCGGCGTCGCGGATCCGGGCGCGCTCGTCGACCAGATCCGGGTCGAGCCCGTGCCGCTTCAGCCGCGACCGACGGTAGATCTTGTTGAGCGCGATGGCGAAGTAGACGAACGGGATCAGGATCGGCAGCGTCATGCTCATGTGCACGTACAGCGTGGTGGGAATGAACAGGAACGGCACGAGCATGAGCACGCACGGGATGCTCGCGCGGACGACGGTGCGAAGCGCGGCACCGCGGCCTGCCAGGTCGTTCCGCACCCAGTCGTTCATCTCCGGCGGCAGGGTGTAGCCGTAGCTGTACGCCACGTACTGCAGGGGATTCGGTTTGGTGCGGCGCTGGGCGTCGGACATCAGGTGTCCCTTCTGTGTCGGGGATTCGCGGGAGGCCGCGGTCGAGAGGTAGGTGCGGTCACGCTCCGTGGTCGGTCGCAGCGAATTCGAGGATCTCGGCCTGCCCCGCGACCACCCCGGTGAGGATCGACTTGGCGCACGCGAGAAGCTCCGCCACGCGAGGTGAGGTGAGGGAGTACCGGACGTTCGATGCCTCACGCCACGAGATGACGAGACCCGCGCGGCGCAGTACCGCGAGGTGCTGCGACATGTTGGTGGCGCCGACGCCTACCTCGGGAAGCATGTCGGCCACGGATCGATCGCCGTCGCTGAGCAGTTCGAGGATGCGGATCCGGGCCGGGTGCCCCAACGTGCGAAAGAAGTCCGCCTTCATCCGATAGAGCGGTGGTGCCGCATCCTGCACGACGAGCTCCCTCCGGGGTGGTGATCAATTGATGATATGCCAGTATATGCAAGTCAGATGATCAGAGGCGGCCCAGCCGAGGGGGTAGGAGCGGTGGTGGTCGCGATTCGCAGGCGCGAACTGGCGCTCGCCACTGTTCTCGCGTCCACATCGGGGTTTCTCGACGCGGTCGGGTACATCTCGCTGGGTGGATACTTCGTCTCCTTCATCAGCGGCAATTCGACCACGATGGCCGCGGAGGCAGCGGGCGGGATGTGGCCCGGTGCAGGACGTGCGCTGGGACTGATCGGTCTCTTCTTCGTCGGCGTGATCGCGGGTTCGGTGCTGTCTCGCATGGGCGACGGGCGGACCAGCGTGCTGTGGGCGGCTGTCTGCGTGGTGACCGTGTCGGCATTCGCGCACTCGGTCGGCGGCGGGGTGCCGGCGGTGCTGCTCGTCGCTGTCGCGATGGGGGTGCTCAACTCCACTTTCCAGCGCGACGGAGAGGTGTCGGTCGGGCTCACATACATGACAGGCACGCTGGTCAAAGCTGGACAACGTCTGGTCGACGCGTTCTGGGGAGGCCCGCGGTGGGTATGGGCTCGGCACGCGCTGCTGTGGGTGGCATTGACGGCCGGCGCACTGGCGGGGGCATTCGCATACTCGCAGTGGCACCTGGCGTCGCTGTGGATCGCGGATGGGTTCCTGTTCGCCGCCGCCGCGGTCACCGGGATGGTGCGTGGGAGGGGCGGCCGCCGATCGGATCGTGCAGGCGTCCGACCCTGAGCGCTCTCGAACTCTGGCCGCCATCGTGACCGGTCTGCTATCACCGAGAAGGAACCGAAGGAGGACCATGGCCGCCGATGCCCTGCCGCTCGACGGAGTGCGCGTGCTCGAGCTCGGAAACTACATCGCGGCGCCGACCGCAGGGCGGTTGCTCGCAGACTTCGGCGCCGAGGTGATCAAGGTGGAGCGCCCCGTCACCGGCGACGAGTTGCGGAACTGGCGCCTCTACGCAGGCGATACCTCGATGCTGTACCGCACCATCAACCGCAACAAGAAGTCGATCGTCCTGGATCTGCGGACCGAGCGCGGCCGTGAGCTCGTGCTAGAGCTGGCCGCGAGGTGCGACGTGCTTCTGGAGAACTTCCGCCCCGGCACGCTGGAGAAATGGGGGATCGGCCCGGCGGCGCTGAACGCGGTCAATCCGGACCTCGTCGTCACGCGGATCTCTGCGTTCGGGCAGACCGGTCCCCTCGCGGAGCGTCCGGGTTTCGCGGCGGTCGCCGAGGCTGTCGGCGGTATGCGTGAGCTGGTCGGTGATCCCGACCGGCCGCCGGTGCGCGTCGGGGTGTCGATCGGCGACTCGATCGCCGGTATCTACGCCGCGTTCGGCACCGTCATGTCCCTCTTCCAGCGTGAGTCCTATCGCAACCGGGACGCGGGCCGGGTCGCGCTCGACCAGCGGGTCATCGATGTAGCGCTCAACGAGGCGATCCTTTCCGTCATGGAATCCCTCGTCCCCGACTACCTCGCCTACGGGGTGCAGCGTGAGCGGGTCGGCGGCCGGATGGAGGGCATCGCCCCGTCGAACGCGTACCCGACGGCGGACGGCCGCAGCATCATCATCGGTGGCAACGGCGACGCGATCTACGGGCGCTACATGCGGACGATCGGCCGCCCAGACCTCGCGGAAGACCCTGGGCTGCAGACGAATGCGGGACGCTGGGATCGTCGGGAGGAGCTCGACACGGCCATCGGCGCGTGGTCGCGCACACTCACCGCCGACGAGGCCCTGCGCATCCTCGACGAGGCGGGCGTCCCGTCCGGCCCCATCTATTCCGCCTCGGACATCGTCGCAGACGAACAGTACAAGGCTCGCAACATGATCCAGGAGTTCGAGGTCGACGTGGGCGGGGACGCTCCTGTTTCCGTGGGCTTCCCGGGCATCGTTCCGGTTCTGGGCGGACGATCGCTGTCCATCCGCAACGTCGGGCCGGACCTCGGCGAGCACACCGCCGAGGTGCTCCGTGATCTGCTCGGAACGGAGGAGCCGTGAGCCGCACGTTCAGCCCGGTCGCTGAGCTCCGCGACGTCACCCTGCGCGACGGCCTGCAGCTGACCGGGAAGCTGCTCCGGACGGAGCGCAAGGTCGAGATCGCGAGACACCTTCTCGCGTTGGGCATCCCGTATCTCGAGGTGGGATCGATGGCGCGCGGCGATCTGGTGCCCCCGATGGCGGACACCCTCGACGTGATCGCTGCGCTGACCCCGGAAGAACTGGCGCGCTGCTACGTGTGGGTCGCGACGCCGCGCCATGTCGAGAAGGCCGCCGCAGCGGGCGTGCGGAACTTCCAGTACTGCCTGTCCGCCACCGACGCCCACAATCGCGCCAACATCGGGCGCACCACAGAGGCCAGTGTCGCCGCGTTCCCCGAGGCCGCCGCGCGCGCCGCCGACGTGGGCGGGACCATCCAGCTGTGCGTCGCGACAGCGCTCACATGCCCGTTCGAGGGATACGTCGATCCGTCGCGGGTGACCGCGATCGCCGCCGATGACCGCACTGCCGCGGCGACCGACATCGTCCTCGCGGACACCCTCGGACAGGCGGTGCCTACGCAGGTGGCGGAGCTGTTCGAGACGGTGCGGTCGGAATCGCCGCCGCGGCGCATGATCTTCCACGGCCACGACACCTGGGGCATGGGCGTGGCGAACAGCCTCGCTGCGGTGGCGGCGGGTGCGTCCGTGGTCGACGGTGCCCTCGGCGGCCTGGGAGGCTGTCCGTTCGCACCCGGCGCGAGCGGTAACGCATCGACGGAGGATCTGTTGTTCGCGCTGCGTCCGCCCTGGTTCACGCCCGCCGTGCTGACGGAGCTGGTGGGGATAGCCGATGCGCTACTCGCCGATGTCGGCGAGCCAGGACGGTCGAAGGCCGCCCAGGGGGCGCGCTCGGAGGCCACCGCGTTCGAATGGGTGGTGCGCGGAGTGAGGACGGAATGAGCGACTTCCTGGTCACTACAGAGCTTCCCGGCGATGGGATGCGGCGTCTCGCCGCCGCTGGCAGCGTTCGGCTGGCCGAGCGGCCTTTCGGTGCAACGGAACTGGCGGAGGCGTGCCGGTCCGGCGATTACCGCGTGGTCGTCGCCCAGCTGGCCGACCACTTCGACGCACAGTTACTGGGCGACGCCAGGATATCCGGCATCAGCAACTACGCCGTCGGGTTCAACAACATCGACATCGACGCTGCGACAGACAATTCCATCATCGTCGGGAACACGCCGGGTGTGCTCACCGACTCGACCGCGGACATCGCGATGCTACTGATCCTGGGTGTCGCGCGCCGCGCGGTCGAATCCGATGCCTTCGTCCGCCGAGGCGCCTTCAAGGGCTGGGAACCGGACCTGCTGCTCGGGCACGATGTGACCGGAAGACGCCTGGGCATGGCTGGGTTCGGTCGAATCGGTAAGGCGACCGCTCGCCGGGCGCTCGCATTCGGTATGGAGGTCGCCTTCTGTCCACGCCCGCCCGCGGATCGCGCGGTGACGGACGACGAACTCGGGGATCTCGCGGGTCGCGTCACCCACGTCGCGTGGGACGAGTTGGTCGAGACGAGCGACTTCCTCTCCGTACACGTGCCGCTCGCCGCCGAGACTCGGCATCTCGTCGACGCACGAGTGCTGCGCCGCATGAAGCCCACCGCGATCCTCGTCAACACCGCGCGTGGCCCCGTAGTCGATGAGGCGGCGCTGGTCGAGGCGCTACGCGACGGCGAGATCGCGGGCGCCGGCCTGGACGTGTACGAGGACGAACCGCGGCTCGCCTCCGGTTTGACCGAGCAGCCGAACACGGTCCTGCTACCCCATATCGGGAGTGCCACGCTTGCCGTCCGGGCCGCGATGTCGCGGCTGTGCGCGGACAACGCCGTTGCCATGCTGCGCGGCGAGATCCCGCCGCACCCAGTCAATCCCGAGGCGTGGCGATAGGTCACACAGGTCAGTCGGCGATCCGGCGATCCGGCGATTCGGCGGTACCGGTTGCCGTTCCGCGTGCAGGTGACGTGCCGGCTCTTGTACGTGCCCGATTCCCTGCGGTCCGCCTTCTCGCAGTAGCGGCCCGGGGCTGCGGCGGCATGGGCGACGGTGGTGGGCGCGAATGTGAAAGGCAGTGGCCGCGGTGACGGCGGCTCTGGTGAAGGCGGCTGATCGGTGGGGCCTTCCTGTGGCGGCGCTCGAGCTGGAAGGTCGCGGCCCGGTCGCCGTGGTGGCTCTGGTCGGTGGCGGCATCGACCGTAACCCTGTGCCCGGTCGTCTCGCCGCCCACCAGCGAGGTCATGTCGCCGCAGACCACCGACTACACCACGCCGGCCACGACGCACGACAGTGGCGGAAGCGCCTACTACCGGAACTGTGCGGCGGCGCGAGCCGCCGGGGTCGCGCCGCTCCATGTGAGCGACCCGGGGTACAGGCGGAAGCTGGACCGGGACGGAGACGGCGTCGCCTGCGAGTGATGCGGTCACGAACCACAGCCGGAGGGCGCTTATACCGGTATATAGCGGGATAGGCGCTCTCAGGGCATGGTTCGTGACGGGCCGGGCGAGGGAGGGGGCTAGGCGGGAAGGAAGCGGCCGAGGCCGGGGAGTGCCTGCTTGGCGGTCTTCGCGTCCAGACACTCGCCGACGGCCTGCATCTTCCACTCGCCGCCCTGTCGGTGCAGTGTGCACATGACCATCGCGGTGTAAGGCATGCCGCCCTGTAAGGCGTAGCGAGCGAGCTCGATGTTCGTGGTCGAATCGACGAGGCGGCAGAAAGCGTTCGCGATCTGGTCGAACTTCTGGCCGCGGTACGAGGTCACAATGAACAGCAGCGTGGTCACCTGCGGCGGGATCCGGTGCAGATCCACGCGGATCGCCTCGTCATCGCCCTCTCCCTCCCCGGTGAGGTTGTCGCCGGAATGGACGACGGAACCGTCGCGGGAGGACAGCTGGCCGAAGTACACGATGTCCACGGGCTTCGGGCCCGAGTAGAGGATCGCCGACGCGTCCAGGTCGATATCGGACGATCGGCCGCCGCCGAAGAGTCCGCCGCGCCGCTGCACCGGATCCCATCCGAGGCCCATCATGATCGACGTCAGGGCCACGCCACCGTCCTTGCGCAGAACCACCTTCTGGCCTTTGCGGAGATCCACCCGACGGTTCTTCGTCAGGCTCACCTCGCCACCGTGCTGCGGTGCCTGAGGCGCCGGTGCAGACGGCTGTTGCGATGGCTGGTGAGCGTGCTGCTGCGGCGGCGTGTAGGACGGCGAGAAGTAGTCGGTCGGTGCGGAGCCGGCAGCGGGTGCGTAGTCGCCCTGTGGCCCAGGTGCCGATGGTGGCGCCGGGGGTGGCGTGTACGTGCCCTGCTGTGGCACAGGGTCGTACGGCGCCGCAGGCGTCGTGGGTGCGGGTGGCGCAGCAGGGGCTGTCGGTGCAGCGGGTGCCGCGGGCTCGTCGTCGACGGACACCCCGTGGTCGCGGACGAGGTCGGCGAAACCTCCGGCGTAGCCCTGCCCGACGGCGCGCACCTTCCACGCCCCCTGACGCCGGTAAACCTCTAGCGCGATGACCACGGACTCGCTACCGAGACCGTCCATCGTGTAGTCGTACAGCGGATTACCCGCGCCGTCGGAGACCCGCGCGACCGGCCGACCGAACTGCCCGAAGCTGCTGGAGGCGTCGTGGAGGGTGATGACGACGCGAACCTGCTCGATGTCGGCGGGAACCGCCGACGGGTCGATTCGGACCAGCCCGTTCTGCAGCTGCACCCCCGGCCCGTCGGGCTGGTTGAAGAACACGAAGTCCGCATCGGTGCGCACCTTCCCGGCGGCGGTGACGAGTAGAGCGGATAGATCGGCGGGCGCCGGGAGGTCGACCGTGACCGCCACGGGTCCGGGGGCGAGGGGGCCGTTCTGGCCTTTGGTCAGAGAGGACATGCGCGGACTCCTTCATCGGGAAGTACGGTCGTGCAATTGATCTGGAACCAGCGGGCGATCTCCTCGCCCGCACCGAGCCCGGCCCCGGCGGTCACCGCGAGACCGTCGTAGGTGACGCCCGCGGCCTCGAGTTCGCCGTGGCGGGGGCGGATGGCGGCATCGGCGGCCCGCAGCATACCGAGATCCAGCATGCCGTCACCCGCGGCGAGCACTCGTGCGTCGGCGGCCAGTCGGCCCTCAGAGATCAGCCGACGCCGGACCTCTGCGATGGCTGCCTCTTTGGTCGCCGGCCGCGGAACCGTATAGATCTTGCGGCCCTGTTGCGACACGTCCCAGCCGAGAGGGACGCAGTGCCCGCGCCAGCGGTCGACGAAGTGGGCGGGCGGATGATCGGCGACCAGGTAGCAGAACAGCCCGTCCGCCACTCGCAGTCGCGCCCATCCTTCGGTGAGCGGTCCGAGCCGGTCGACGATGTCTTCGAGCGAGGCGGGAAGCTCGGCGACCAGTGCATCCACCGCGCCGCGCCACACGGGGTCGCGTTCACCGTCGACGAGGACGGCGCCACCGTTGCTGGCGATGGCGTAGCGGGATCCCGAGCCCGGCAGCACGACCCGGCCGTACTGTTCGGGCGTGCGGGTCGTGACCGGCACGAGCTCTGCGTGCTCCTGCAGAGCGGCGAGGATCTCCCGGCTTCGAAGGGTCATGTGCGACAGAGGCGATCCGTCGTACATCTCGACGCAAACGGTCTCGTGCCGAGCGAATGCCTCGCCGCCCGCACTGCGGCTGTAGATGAGCGTCCGGTCGAGGTCCGACGTCACGAGCGTGTTCTTCACGCGCCCTCCTTGACCAAGCCCATACATGCGTATGTGAGCTCCGGCACGACATCGACGGGTACGCCGCGTTCCTCGGCCAGCCGGCGGATGTGCCGGTGCTCGGGGGCCTCCGCGTCGCGCACGAGTACGCGCCACGGGACCCGCCGCAGCAGAACGCGGGTGGTCTCGCCGATCCCCGGCTTCACCAGGTTCGCGGACGAGATGCCGTACTCCAGCCGGACGTCTTCGACCGAGCGCCAGCCCGCCCACGTCGGCGTGCGGTCGGCGGCGCCGAGCTCGGTAGCCCGGGTTCGCGCCGCGTCGGACGAGTCGGCGAAGTGCCCGGACACCGTATCCAGCAACAGGTTCGACACGTCATGCGGTGCGAGGTCCACATAGAACTTCGCACCGTGGAAGTCGCGGGGCCCGATGTACTGCGCATTCAGAACGGTCCTCGACACGAGTCCGGACACCGTCGAGTTGAGGCATGCCGATGCGATCAGGAAGTCGTCGCGGGTACCGTAGGTGCGCGCACACGCGCCCGGGTCCGCAAGGACTGCGAGGTCGGGATTCAGAGCGGGCCCGTCGTATTCATCGAGTGCTGCCGTCAGTTCGCGGGTGATCGCGCCCTTGCCGGTCCATCCGTCCACGAACACGATCGATCCCGGGTCATGTCGCGCCACCAGGTGGTTCAGTGCCACCTCGTCGATGCCGCGGTCGCGGACGATGGAGATCGAGTAGTGCGGGAGTTCGAGCCCGTGGAACCGAGCGGCCCACCGTCGTATGAGTACGCCGATCGGTGTGCCGGCGCGGGCGAGGGATACGAGCGTCAAATCGCGTCCGCGTTCGGCGAGCAGCAGCTCCGTCACCGCGCCGACCGCCTCTGCGAGGCGGGGAGCGGACTCCGTGAGTGCCACGTCGAACAGCGCCCGATACGCTGCGGTCGGCTGATACTCGACTGGCAGTGACTCGGCGTAATGCGCAGTACCGGACTGGATCCCGTGCTCGCGTTCGTCGACAGCGGCCTCCAGGGGGACGGTCGACAGGTCCTTGAGCAGCCAGATGACCTCGTCCGGACGGTACGAGCCGAATGTCGGACCCCGGAGCGGCGGGGTGGCGATCGCGCTCACCGCTGCGCCGCCCGGTGGCTGAGCGGGCGGCGGGCCTGCGCGAGATCCTCCTGGCGCGACGCTGGTACTACTGCGACGGTGACGTCATGCCCAGCGGCCGTGAGGACGTCCAGCAGACCGCCGGGCGCACGGAGCCTGTCGGTGTCGGCGCGTGAATCGGCGACGAAGAGGATCTGAGTCGGTCGGTCCGTGCCCGGCAGTTCTGCGTTGTAGAGATGCCTGTAGGGGGCCGGATCCGGCTCCGGAGAGATGAAGCGGAAGCCGCGACGCAGCGGATAGTCCGGTGAGTCAAACACGTAAGCAGGTGACCGCGTTGTGGTTTGGTAGTGCACATCGAAGCCGATCTCGCCGAGGGATTCGGCGACGCATAGCGGCAGGTACATGAGCTCTTCGTGTCCTACAACCAGTAGTCGTCGGCCGGGGTCGAGATGTGGAGATACCGCGAGAGCGACGTCGCCGGCCGCCGAGCGGATTCGGTCGTGCTCCTGGCGCAGCACCCCGTGCCGACCGCCGTCGGGCACGTCGCTCGGCCAGGGGACCTGCAGGATGCGGGTCGCGCCTGCGCGCGGGGAGATCGGATTCCACTCAGCGGAAGGCAGATCTGCGACCAGCTCCGGTAGGCCGGTCGGGACGTCTACCGATCCCGTTGCCAGCGATACGAACTCGATCGATGGTGCGGCCGAGTGCTGCACGTTGTTACGCACGTCGACCAGCGACGCGACGATGTATCGGTCGTGCGGGGTGATCGCGTGCAGCGCCCGGATCGAGTCGAGTGCGGTCGTACCGGTGGAGATCTCGTCGTCCACCAGGACCAGGACCCGGCCGGAATCGAGGAGCTCGGGCGAACTCGGCTGCAGGAGATGTTCCGTCGCATGCGAATGGCCCTCGGTGAATGTCCCATGTGTGTGGGCGCCCCTACGGCGCGTCGAGTGCAGGTACACCTCCGAGCCGAGCCGTGCAGCGACGCAGTGGCCGAGTCCCGTCGCGGTCTCGGCGAAACCGAACACTGTCGCGGGAGCGCCGCGCAGGAGGACGGCGACCTGATCGGCGAGCGCGTCTGCCGAATCGCGCACCGTCGCCGGCGGAGTGGGGAGGTGTTTGCCCAATACAGTCGACACCAGTAGGTGGGCGCGTCGGGGGTTCTGGCGCAGCCCGGGTCGGATCAGATGACTCACGGGTGTTCCGTCGGGCGAGTCATGCACGCGCAAGCCGAGTTCCGACACGGACCAGGGCGCGGCGGCGGTCATCGTTCCGCCAACGCGCGGAGTAGGTCGGCATGTGTCACTCCGGCGCGGATCACGCCGAATGCCGATGCGCGCAGCAGTGTCTGTTCGGCCCAGAGCCGGTGCGGCTTCACCTCGTTCATCTTGTTCCGGTATGCCGACGGGGTGATGCCCGAGCCGGCTCGGCCGATGTCCAGTGCGTCCTGGTACTCCTCGTGCGATACGGCTGCCAGCGCGTGCACCACGGGCACGTGCGACGGATGGATGACGGTCTTGCCGTACAGTCCGTTCGCTCGGTCGAGTGCGACCTCGCGCAGCAGGCCGCCGATATCCGGGGACACGGGGAACGGGCCGCCCGGACGCGCTCCGAAAGCCTTTGCGTGCGAACGTGCATCGCTGTCGAAGTACTCCCAAACAGGGCCCGTGACGACGAAGCCCGTCCCGTCGCTGCGGCCGAACCGGTTGACGATCGCCGCTATCGCATCCGCCACCACGCGTACGTCGTACACGGTGAGATCGCGGTCGCGGCGGATGCCGAACAGACTGCACATATCCGTGGCGCCGACGCGAACCGCGAGAATGCGCTCGCGGTGCGCTGCGAGGAGAGCGGCGATCCCATCCAGCTCGGCGTCCCGGCTCTCGCGGTATACGAGCTCAGGTCCTTCTAGAACCGGCATCGCATAGAGCCACTTACCCGCTCGCTCGGAGGCATCCGCGACGGCAGCCAGGGACGAGGTGCCGTCGGCGGCAGCGAACTTGGGCAGGACGAAGCCGGTGAGGGCCTCGACCTCCGGGCCGAGGGCTTCGGTGATCCGCGTGATCGCCCCTGCGCTGCGCGGCCGGACGAACAGCAGCATCGCCGCCGCTGGAGTGCCCGCTAGCTCCCGCAGGGCCGAGATCGCCTGCAGGGTAGCCTTTTCGACGTCGTCGTCGGCTACCGCGTCCTCGAGGTCGACCACCATGGACGCGACCCCGTCCGCGTACCGCCGGGCTACGAGCTCCGCGAGACCGGGTCGGGTCGCGGGGACGTAGAGCGTGGCGCCGAGCGCGTGCGCGAGCAGGTCCCGCGGGGCGTCGTCGGTGAAAGGCTGCGGGGCGCAAAGGAACAGGGCGTCAACGTCGGACTGCGGCAGTCGATGGAAGTGCCGAAGTGCGGACGGCGCGGGCAGCGGCGCGGCAGTCACGGGTTCGCCGTCCCACGCATGCGCGAGACCACCTGCGCGATATCGCGTTCGACGGCCTCCAATTCCTGGAGGTAGCGCCAGTAGTCCGGGTGCACGCGTTCGAGGGCCTGCGACGCCCGCTCGATCCGGTCGTGCTGCGCGTCGAGGACCGAACCCCACTCGCCTACAAGCCGCTTCTGGACCGCGAGGTGCTGAGCGTCGCGGAGTTTGAAGCGGGCCTTATCGGCGGGCACGTTCGTGTCGGCGCGGACTTCGCGCAGGAGCCGGAGCCTCTCGGTGACGGCGTCGACCGCGCGGCCCGCCCGCTCGAGGTGGTCGCGCGCCGTCGAAACGGCATCGAGGGCACCGTCGGGCGATTCGGTGGCGAGGCACCGTTGGGCGTCTTGGAGCGCAGCCTCTGCGGCGCGGGCTTCGTCTGCGGCGACCCGGTCGTTGTCGACGAGGTCGGCCGAACACTCCGAGCTGAACTCTCGCAGGATCGCGGAGCGGGTCGGGCCGAGGCCCTCGGCACGCGTGCGGACCGCGCTGAGGCGGGTGGTGGCCGAGGCGATCGCGCGCCGCGCCGCATCGGGGAGGCCGGGGGCCGCGTCGAGCGCGGCGTGTACCTGCGCGGCGGCGGCGTCCACCTCGTCGGCAGCGGTGTCCCGGGTCGGAACATCGGGTGCGCCGTCGAGTCGCCCCATCGCTGCGATGAGCGCGTCGGTGGCGGCCCCGACGGTGGTGAGCTGTAGGTAGGGGGCCGCCTCGGGCGACTCGAGCCTGGTCGTGACTCCGTTCGCGGCGGTCCGTGCCGCCAGCAGCTTACGTTCGGAGACCGCGCGGGCGCCCCGGGCGCTGGCGATGCGGCTCTCGTTGCGGGACCGGAAGCGATCCATTGCTGCCGCGATCTCGTTCAGCTCGCGACCGCACGCGTCTTGATCGGCCGCGGTGGGTGGTCGCGTTCCCTGTTCCGAACCGCTCGCCCACATGTAGCGCTCCGTTGCGGCGCCGAAGCGGTCGACGAGCGGCGCCCACGCCGAGGCGAGGTCGCCGTCGCCGGCGACCTCCTGTGCGTCGCGCACGGCGGTATCGAGCTCCGAGAAGCGTCGGTCCACCTCGAGAAACGCGGACGTCAGAGCAGTGAGGGTGGGCGGGACGGCGGGTGAAGGCTCGTCGTTCCCGCCGAACAGCCGGCGCATCCTGTTGCCTCCCACTCCCCGATGGTATCGGCGGGTGCCCCGCTGGGCCGGTGTGTGGACGACGTGCATGAACTCTCCCCCCGGGGCGCTCCGCTACACGGTCGTTTCGACGGGTTCGCCCGCGTCGCGATGGTTGCGGTTGAAGACGATGCTCGACACCAGCGATGCCACGATGAGCACCACTCCGACCAGGCCGGTGACCACCTCAGGGACCTCCTGGTGGATCGAGTAGAACAGGATGAGCGCCAGGGCGCCGATAGCCCAGTGCGCGCCGTGCTCGAGGAAGATGTACTCGTTCAGCGTGCCCTGCCGAACCAGGTAGACCGTGATCGAGCGCACGAACATCGCACCGATGAAGCCCAGGCCGAGGGCGATGATGATCGGGTCGGCGGTGATCGCGAACGCGCCGATCACGCCGTCGAAGGAGAACGAGGCGTCGAGCACCTCGAGGTACAGGAACAGGAAGAACGCCGCCTTGCCGGTCGCCTTGATCAGCTCGTTGCGGCCGCTGGCGGGCGAGCCCTCGTCGCCCTCCTCCTCGACGTGGAACAGCTCGCCCAGCCCGTTGACCACGATGTAGACCACCATCCCCAGTAGGCCGGCGATGAGGACCGTGGACTTCTCGTGCTCGGGTGTGAGCCACGTGGCAGTCACCAGCAGCAGGGCGATGGCCACGACGACCGACAGCTGATCGAGCTTGCCGACCTTCTGCAGAGGCCGCTCGATCCAGCTCAGCCAGGTGTGTTCCTTCTCGTCGAAGAGGAAATCGAGGAACAGCATGAGCAGGAACATGCCGCCGAACGCCGCGATCTGCGGGTGCGCGGCGGTGACCAGAGACTCGTACGTCTCGCCGTGCGACGGCGGGTTCAGGGCCAGATCGAGCGCGCGGATCGGGTTCAGCCCGGCCGTGATCCACACGATCGCAAGTGGGAACACCAGGCGCATGCCGACGACCGCGATCAGCACGCCCACCGTCAGGAACATGCGCTGCCAGAACTCGCTCATCCGTTGCAGCACCGTGGCGTTGATGATGGCGTTGTCGAACGACAGGCTGACCTCGAGGACGCCCAGGATCGCGGCGAGGAAGAGGGCCTGCGGGCCGCCGTAGAGGAAGGCGACGATCAAGGATACGACTGTGACCAGGATCGACAGTCGGAAGATGCGGAACACCGGCGCGGTGACCTTTCGTGGATGAGGCGCCCTGCGTCAGGTGCGCCGAGAACGGCCGCGGCGTGACCGCCGTGGCCGTCCGTGAGCGTTAGGGACGGTCAGACGTTGACGCCGAAGTCGCGGGCGATGCCGGCGAGGCCCGAGGCGTACCCCTGGCCGATGGCGCGGAACTTCCACTCGGCACCGTTGCGGTACAGCTCGCCGAACACCATCGCGGTCTCGGTGGACGCGTCCTCTGTGAGGTCGTAACGGGCGAGCTCACGCCCGTCGGCCTGGTTGACGACGCGGATGTAGGCGTTGCGCACCTGGCCGAAGGACTGGCCGCGCGAGTCGGCCTCGTAGATCGAAACCGGGAAGTTGATGGAGTCGACGTTCGGCGGCACGGCAGCGAGGTTGACCTTGATGGACTCGTCGTCGCCCTCGCCCTCGCCTGTCAAGTTGTCACCGGTGTGCTCGATGGAACCGTCCGGCGACTTGAGGTTGTTGAAGAAGACGAAGTACTGGTCGTTCACGACGCGCTTGTCGGTACCCAGACCCAGCGCGCTCGCGTCCAGATCGAAATCCGAGCCGGTGGTCGTCCGGGCGTCCCATCCGAGCCCGACGGTGACGGCCGTGAGCCCGGGGGCCTCCTTGGTCAGCGAGACGTTGCCGCCCTTGGTGAGACTGACTCCCATTGCTGTTTCCTCCCTGTCGAAGCCCCGCGAGGGGGTGTGTCGGCGCCCACTATACGTACATTTGCGCGCATCGGCCGGGCCTTCCCGCCGGCGCCTGCGGTCTCGTGAGTCCTGTTCTGCCACAGTGCAACAGAGCCCTTACCGACGGATCGATTCCTGGCCGTCGAGCGGAGGCAGGCGGTTTCCGTGCCCGGTGTGGCGCGCCCGGGTCCACATCGGAAGGCGCTTCCGGCCGGGTCAGTAGCCGCTGAAGTAGTCGGTGCGCGTGCGCGCCACATGCGGAGCCAGGCCGCGGCGGACGGCGTGCACCATCGAGGGTGGGCCAGATACGTACGCGACGCGCTCACGGAGACCGGGGACCGTCGTCGGCAGGTCCTCCGGACGGATGAACGGGGCGGCCACGTGCGACCAACCTTCGGGTAGTTCGGCAGGAGCGGTGGGAGAGACGAGCACCACCGGCACGTCCGTCGCGATGAGTTCCTCTCGGAAAGCGACCGCATCACCGTCGGACACCCCGTATACGAGTACCGCGTCGCGAGGGCCGTGCCGCAGATGGCTGAGGAACGGCGTTATGCCGATTCCCCCGGCTACGAGTACCACGGGCGTCGTGGGATCCGTCGGCAGCAGGAAGTCGCCGCCGACCCCCGTGGCGGACACGACGGTGCCCGGTTCGAGTGCCAGCATCGCCTGCTTGTAGCTCGACGCCGGTTCCGGCACCCGCAGTGCGATACAGACGTGCGAATCGGACGGTGCGGAGGCGATGCTGAAGACGCGGCGGACACCCCGGCGGTCGGCGTGGGCATGCGGCAGGTGCAGCTCGACGTACTGGCCGGGTGCGAACCGCACCGGGCGCAGCGGCTCGAATACGAACTCCCACACTCCGCCCGGTAGTTCGCGCTTATGCACCAGCTCCAGTCGGATGCCGCCGCGCTGGCCGAAACCGAATGCGATCAGGTTCGCGGCCAGGAGTGCGAGCTCGGCTGTGGAATCGAAGATCCACATGTGCGGGGGCGTCGACAGGAAGGACAGCGAGAAGACGGGCCATGCGACGACGAAGCCCGCCACGACGGCGATCACGAGCTGCTGCCATCGGCGCGGCGGCAGCGTGAGCGGCTCGCTGAGCATGAAGCCACCCAGGAACACCAGCGGGTAGGAGACGGCGGCGAGCTTCGCGGCCGCGCCGGCGCCGGTGCCCGTCGACGCGAGGCCGATCACGATGAGCGCTCCGGCCACCAGTACGAACGTCACGCCGAGGCCGATCCTCCGGGTGCGGCGGAGCACCAGCAGCGCCGCGACGATCACGAACGGGAGCAGGGGCTCGCTCGCCGCCCACCACGTGGTCAGGAGGCGATCGGAGACGGGTACGCCGGCGAGCTGTGCGGCGATCGTCGTGAGCACGGCCCCCGCTGCGGCGGGGTTGAACACGTGGCGGCGGCGGATCGCGAGGACGTATTTCGACGCGTTCGCGAGCGCGGCGGCCAGCGCGAGCCACGCGAGCATGCGCGCGCTCGACTGCGGCCAGTACAGGAACCACAGCAGTAGCGCCGTGATCACCGCCGATTCGGTGTGCGGACGAGTCCGCAGAGTTAGGCCGAGGGCGCGGCTCGAGGCGACGGACGCCGCGAGCAGAACGACCAGCGACCCTGCCATCGCGCCCGGGCGGAAGACCGCACCGTCGAGGACGCCGGTGCAGGCGTAGCCGAACGACAGCGCCACAAGTGCCGCGAGGCACAGCGTGACCAGCCGGTACATCGTGACCCGGCCGAGCAGGTCGTCGAGGCGGGAGATCACGTGAACAGCTCGGCGGGCAGATCGGCGTCGTGGTGCACCCGCTGGTCATCGGTCATCAGTGCGTAGCGGAAGTCGAACTCGGAGCGCAGGCGCTCGGCAGGTGCGAAGAACAACGCGGTCGCGAGGGCGTCGGCGGTGCGGGCGTCGGACGCCCACACCCAGGTGGCGAGGACACCGTGGACGGGGATCCCGGTGCGCGCGTCCAAGAGGTGGTGCAGCCCCTCACCCCAGGCGCGGCGGTTGATCGCGGACGCGCACAGCGCCCCGGTCAGCTCGGTGGTACCGATCGCGAGCGACGGGTCGAGCGGATGTTCCAGTGCGACGGTGACCGCGGGCCCCTTGCGGACGAGGTCGCCGCTGCCGTCGATGGTGAACTCGGCGTGGTCCCGTGCGACGATGTCGGCTATCTGATCGGCGAGGTAGCCCTTTCCTGCCGCGCCCACGTCGAGGACGAACGGCTCCTTCGTGGTGAGAAACGGTGGATCCCAGCGATTCTCGTCCCAGATCGGCGCAGGCCGGGCTGGACCCGACGGGACGAGGCTGTAGTGCGCGTCGTAGCCGAGCCGCTCGAGCCCGTCTCCGACGGCGGCGCTCATCGCCCCGTCGGTGAGCCGGTACAGGCGGTCGTAGACGTCTATCAGTGGGCCGGCGTCGGCGGGCATCCGGTGACGGCCCGGCCCGGCCCGCAACGCGTCGACGACGGTACCGGGACGGAACCTGGACCAGTCACCGTCGTAGCGCTCGACGAGTGCTGTGATCTGCGCGCGCATCTCGCCGCCGAGCGGCTCCGCGGTGTCGACCTGCCACTCCGTGCCGATGCCGTCGAACCGCCACTGAGCCCCGGCCGCGGGCATCGTCAGGCCTTGGCCTTGCCGATGATCTGTTTGACCGCGTCGTTGAAGCCGCCGCCGGTGAGGGACGAGCCCGCAACCTTGGAGACCGACAGCGAGTCGATCTTCTTGCCGACGACCACGGAGGAGATGCCGCCCGCGAACTGCGTCTGGAACTGGCGGGAATTGGGGTTGGTGGGCTCCGGCGTGACCTTGACCGACTCCACGGTCCCCGCCGAGTCGATGGTCAGCTGCACGTCGACCTTCGCGGGGCCCGCGGGGTTGGTGTAGTGGCCCTCGACGTCGTAGGTGCCGGCCTTGTAGTGGCCGTCGCCGGCTGCGGCGCTCGCCGCCGTGGTCGCACTGGCTCCGGTCGGTCCGGCGGCCTGGGTGGCCGTCGACGCGGTGTCGGACGAACCCCCGCCACACGCTGCGGCTATGAGGAGGGCTGCGGCGGCAGCCGATGCGGCGAGGATCCTGCGGATGGTGATCTTCATTGTCGGTCGTCTCTCTGCGAGGCCTCGCGGCCCGGGCGGGTGTGCTCACAAGTAAAGCGAAATCAGGGCAGCCTCGCCACGGGCTACAGCCCGGTACCCAGCGGGCTCTCAGCGACGAGGCGCACCGCCCGGTCCGGACTGCGATGTGCTGCACACGATTCGACGGGAGCATTGCGATCGCCGTAGAGTTTTCCGAGTGCCTCCCGACGAACACACGAACATCACCGCGTGGCGCGCAGACACCGAATTCCCCGTGGATTTCTCCGATGCCCTGAGTAGGTGGACCGCGGCGGCGCATGCGGTACTAGCCGAGACGGCCAAGCTCTACGGAGCCTTCATCACGCAGGCCGAACTCGCGGCGCGGGTCCAGGCCGACACCGGGATCAAGGCGGGCGGGCCGGTCCGGCTGTGGATCGACGACCTGCTCGGCGGCGTGACGCTGGCGTGCGCTGAGGCGGGTGAGCCCCCACTCGCGGCACTGTGCGTGCGCCTCGATCAGTCGGTCGGCGACGCGTACGTCCACGTGCTCGAGGTCGCGGGGCTGCCCAAGCCCGACGATCTCGACACGCATGCCGCCTTCGCGCGGTTCCAGTGCTACGAGCATTTCGGCGCTGCCATCCCCGCCGGCGCCGGTCCGGTGCTCACGCCGCGGGTCGCCGAGAAGCGGGCCTCGCAACGTCCGGGCCGCGCGCCTAAGCCGGCGAAGGCCGCGCCGAGCAGGCGCGTCGTCAAAGCGAAGGCGCCGGCGGTTCCGAAGACGGCCGAGTCCGTCGGATCCGCGCGTGCGAAGGCGGCGAGCGGATCCGCGCGTGCGAAGGCGGCGAGGCCGGAGGAGCCGAAGCCCAAGCTCTGCCCGAACTGCTTCACCGTTCTATCGACCACCGGGGTGTGTGGCTTCTGCTCATGACCTCGGGCCGACCGTCGATCGCTGAGGGACGATCACGCCCCGTGAGGGCTTGTCGACGACCATCCGTGGGAGCGGTGGGTGCGCACTGAAACGTCGTCAAGCGTCAGGCGACGGGAACGGCCTGCGGCTCCCCGGTGGACCGCCGCACGCGCGGCACGGCCCAGCACAGCCCGGCCGCGATGACGCACAATCCGGCAGCGGTGTAGAACGCCGGGTCGTAACCGCCCGAAGCGTCGCGGATGTACCCGGCGCCGACGGCGGCGACCGCCGCACCGACCTGATGCGATGCGAAGACCCAGCCGAACACCACGGACGTCTGCTCACCGAAGTGTTTACGGCACAGGGCGATGGTCGGAGGCACCGTCGCCACCCAGTCCAGCCCGTAGAACAGGATGAACACCCAGAGACTGGGGGTCGCGTGGCCCGTGAGCAGCGAGGGCAGGAGCGCCAGTGCGATCCCACGGCCCACGTAGTAGACGACCAGCAGCACTCGTGAGTCGAGGCGGTCGGTGAACCAACCGGACGCGATGGTGCCGACCACGTCGAACACGCCGATCAGTGCCAGAAGACTCGCAGCGGTCGTGGGCGGCATGCCGTGGTCCTGCGCCGCGGGGATGAAGTGCGTCTGCAGCAGCCCGTTGGTGGTCGCACCGCAGATCGCGAAGCTGCCTGCGAGGAGCCAGAACACGCGGTGGTGAGCTGCGTCGAACAGGGCTGCGACTGCACGCCTCGCGGTCCCACCCTGATATACGGGCCGGGGCACGAGCTCCGTCGCGCCGTACGGCGGGAGCCCCTTGTCGGCCGGGAACGAGCGGACGGCCACCGCCACGATCGGGGCGACCGCCAGAGCCACCGCGGTCACCAGGAGGGTGGCGACTCGCCAGCCGTAGCGATCGGTGAGCATCGCGACCACCGGCAGGAAGATCAGCTGCCCCGTCGCGCTCGCCGCGGTGAGCACGCCCGTGACGAGGCCACGTCGGGCCACGAACCAGCGGGTCGCCACTGTCGCCACGACGGCCATCGAGATCGATCCCGTGCCGAGTCCCACGAGCACGCCCCACAGCAGGATCAGCTGCCAGCTGGCGGTCATCAGCGTCGAGAGCCCGGTGCCGGCCGCGATCAGCACCAGAGCCCCGCACACCACCGGCCGGATCCCGAGGCGGTCCATGAGCGCGGCAGCGAACGGTGCCGTCAGGCCGTAAAGGGCCATGTTCACCGACATCGCCATGCCGATCGTGGCATGCGACCAGCCGAACTCCATGTGCAGCGGATCCATCATCACGCCCGGCACGGAACGGAATCCGGCTGCGCCGAGTATCGCCACGAATGTCACGGCGGCGACGATCCACGCGTAGTGGAGCAGCTTGCGGTCCCTCGTCAGGTCTGTCACACGATCTATGGTCGCGGGACGCTCGTCCGTGAACCAGTGGCAGGGTTGACAACTAATGAAAGAATCGTGCCATGCATACGGTTGCTGTGCTCCTGTTGGAGAAGATCGTCGGCTTCGATGCGTCGATTCCGCCGATGTGCTTCTCGGAGGCGGTCGATGACGACGGCCGACCTCTCTATCGCGTCGTCAGCTGCGGCCTGAGTACCGACCCGGTGCCTGCTACGCAGGGGTACGCGATCGTGCCAGAGGCGGGCCCGGAGGTTCTCGCCGAGGCGGACACGGTCATCGTGCCGGGGACCAAAGTGGATGGTCCGCGCCGACGCGCGGAGCTGTCCGGCGAGCTCGCCGCTGCGCTCGGCCGGATCCGGCCCGGCACGCGCATGGTGTCGATCTGCACCGGCGCGTTCGTGCTCGCGGCGGCGGGCCTGCTCGACGGCCGCGACGTGACCACGCACTGGAAGTACGGCGCCGACCTGCGCCGTCTCTACCCCGAGGTGCGGCTGGCGGAGCGTGTCCTCTACACCGACGACGGCGACGTGCTCACCTCCGCGGGCCTCGCCGCCGGGCTCGACCTGTGCCTGCACATCATCCGAAAGGACCACGGCGCCGCGGTCGCGAACCGGGTCGCCCGGCACTGTGTCATCCCGCCGGCGCGGGAGGGCACGCAGACCCAGTTCGTGGCTCGGCCGGTTCCGGACTCGGTCGGGTCGACCGCCGCGGTGCGGGCATGGGCCGCCGAGCACCTGGACGAACCTCTCACCGTCGCGGCCCTGGCGGCGCGCGCCGCGCTGAGTACCCGGACCTTCAACCGTCGGTTCCGGGAGGAGACGGGGCTCTCGCCCGGGGCGTGGCTGCTGCGGTGTCGTGTCGACCTCGCCCGGGAGCTACTCGAGACCACGGACCTGTCCGTCGACGACGTCGCGCGCCGCGCCGGACTGGGCACGGGGTCCGGTCTGCGGCAGCACCTGCGACGCGACGTCGGGATGGCACCACTGCGGTACCGGCAGGCATTCCGTGCCTCGGGCACGCCACCCGGTCGGGCAGTGGCGCAGGTCACAGAAGGGGCGCTACGGTCGTAGGTAGCAGGCAGCCCACACTCAGCCCGAGGAGTACGACCATGAACGCACCCGCGCGCGTCCTGGTGACGGCCAAGGCGCAGGTGATGCTGCGCAATCTGCTTCAGACGCACGGCGGCCTGATGTTCCACCAGAGCGGCGGCTGCTGCGACGGATCGTCGCCCATGTGCTATCCGCTGGGGGAGTATCTGATCGGTGACAGAGACGTGCTCCTCGGGATCCTCGACCTGCGCGTCGACGCGGGCGTGCCGTCGCCCGACCTCCCGACCGGCGCCGACGGCGTGCCCGTCTGGATCTCCGGCTCGCAGTTCGGCGCGTGGAAACACACTCAGCTGATCATCGACCTCGTTCCCGGTCGCGGCTCGGGCTTCTCTCTGGAGGGTCCGGAGGGATTCCGGTTCCTGTCGCGTGGCCGCGTGTTCTCGGATGACGAGGTCGTGGCTCTGCAGTCGGCACCCCCGGTACTCGGTGCCGCCTACGCGGAAGGGACGCTGCCGCCCCTGCCGGCCGAGCCCACCGTCGTCGCGGTCGCGGACGAAGCCTGTCCGGTCCCGGCCAGGTAGAGGGTCGCCCGGCGCAGGCAGAATGGCGGGATGCAGCAGCGCGTCGCCTCTCTGACCGGCTTGCGAGCGCTAGCCGCGGCCGCGGTGTGCGCTACGCATGCCGCGTTCTGGACCGGCAACTACACACCGGATACCGCGGGAAACGCCTTTGCGCGCCTCGAGGTCGGGGTCCCGGTGTTCTTTGCTCTGTCGGGTTTCCTGCTGTTCCGGCCATGGGTGCGCGTGCTGACCGACGGGGCGGGGCGCCAGCCGTCGCTGCGGCATTACGCCTGGCACCGATTCCGCAGGGTGCTGCCGGCGTATTGGATCGTCGTCATCGCGGTGTACCTCGTGTACCTGGTGCGGGACGATCCGAACCCATCCGGGCACGGCATTGGTGGGCTTGTCCGGAATCTGACGCTCACTCAGATCTACGGCCTCGGCCACCTGCGCAATGGCCTCACACAGACGTGGAGCATGTGCGTCGAGGTGGCGTTCTACCTGGTCCTACCCGTGACAGCGTGGGTGCTGACCGCCGTCGTCTGCCGATATCGATACCGCCTCGGGCGACTTCTCACGGCGCTCGCGGTGCTCGCCGCGGTCACGCCGGTGTGGATAGTCCTGACGCCGGACCCAGCCTTCCTCGACTTCACCGCCCGGCTGTGGCCGCCCGAATTCGGGTGGTGGTTCGTGGCGGGGATGGCGCTGGCCGCGGTCGCGCCCCGGATCCGGCGGTGGCCCGCGTGGGCTACTCCGGCGTGTCTCGCGGTTGCGGCCGCGGCGTTCGCGGTCGCGTGTCTGCCGCTTGCCGGGCCGCCGACGATCGTCCCGAACGACACCGGCCAGGCGATCACCAAATCGATGCTCTACCTGGTGTTCTCCGTCACGGTTATAGCGCCCCTCGCATTCGGCTCCTCCGGTTGGTTCACGCGGGCCTTGGGAACCCGCCCGGTGGTGTGGCTGGGTGACATCTCCTACGAGTTCTTCCTGGTCCACCTGATCGTGTTGGACATCCTCCTGGCGGACGTGTTCGGCTGGCGCGTGTTCACCGGACACTTCGTGATCGCGTTCCTCGGTACGGCGGTCGTATCGATCCCCCTGGCCTGGCTGCTGCGGTTCGTGACCCGGTTCGGTGACAATGGGGGCCGCACCCCGCGACGGAAGGAGGCGAACCATGGCGGAACCGGTGGACGCGGCAGATCAGCCGCGCGTGGACGCAGCGGAATCGGCCGGGCCGGGAGCCGCGGTGGATCCGTCGGGTCCAGCGCACATCGACGCACCGGTGCGCCGATGGTGTGAGGCGCGCGCCGTGCCGGGATTCCGCCCGGACCTGTCCGACGGTGCCGCGCTGCTCATCGCGGCGGGACGCCTCCCCCAGCAGACCCGCGAGGTGGTGCTGCGGCGCTTCGAGAGCGACGCGACCTTCCCGGACCTGGGCGGCTACGCACGTCTCCGACGCCTGACGCGGACCGCCGAGCGCGCGTCGTCCGAGCGCCGCAGGGAGCCATTGGCGCCCCTGGCCGGAGCGATCGACGCCGCTGAGTCCCTGCGTGCCGCCGAGGCTCGGCGCAAGCTCGGCTCGTACCGGCACGGCTTCACCGTGAACCGCCGCAGCTTCGGGGCCGGTGTGCGCGCCGTGCGCAGAGCGCGCCGGGACGCAGTGCACTTGGACCTCGACGAGCGGGACCTACTGTTCGACGCTCTCTGCCGCACGCCCGCGCCGATCGTGCCGGGGTCCGCGGCGCTCGCCGCGCGACGGTTCGTTCGGGCTGCGGCACCGGTCGTCCGGCTCGCGACGCTGCACGCGCCCGACGCCATCGCCGATTGGGTCGAGGGGCACCGTCCGCCGGACACGGAGTCGTCGGTGTTCGACGACCGGTACGAGGTGCTTCTCTACGTCGCGGGCGCCGTCTACGACAGGGTCGTGGACTCGCGTTCTGCGCACTCCGGCGAGCTCGACGAGCAGCTTCTACAGCTGGACCTCGCGACCGATCTGGTCCAGATATCGGCCGACGCCACCGCCCTCGGAGACGTTTGGGGAAACCTGCGCGGCGCCCCCGGTCTTGCAGACGGCGCTCGCAGCGGCGAGCTGGACCGCGTGTGGAACGAGCTGGTCGACCGCGTTGTCGCCCTGTCTGCGGTCGGCGACCTGGTCGACGCGGAGGACAAGCGCATCGGTGCGGACAAGCGATCGCGGTCGGAGGTCGCCGCTTCGGTCGATGAGCAGATCGACGAGCTCGTCCGCAGGTCGGGGGAGCGTGAGCTGTCCATCGCGGGTGCGCGGCGCGTCGCCGCGCAGCTGGAACAACGGGTCGTCGCACGGCTCCCCGGCAGGTCGGCGCAAGCGCTGCCTGCAGGCTCGGACCCGGAGGACGACGGTGACGGGCCTCAGCCCCTGGACCAGGCCGTCAGGTAGCCCTTCTCGGTATCGGTGAGGCGCCGCAGGGTGCGCTTCTCGACGTCGACGACAGCCATCTGCGTGGTGGCGATGACCGCGGGGCGCGAGTCGGGGGCGGCCTCCGCGCCCCGCACCTCGTAGCCGATGGTGAAGTCCACCGTGCGGTTACCGGCGATGTACATGCCGACCCGCACCGGCGAATCCTCGTGTCGCAGTTGGCCTTTGTACTTGATCGCCACGTCCGCGATGAAAGCGCTCTTGATCAGCGGCGCGTACTCCTCGCCCGCCGACAGCAGCCACGCGATGCGCGCCTCCTCGAGCAGGGTCACCATCCGCGCGTGATTGACGTGTCCCAGCGCGTCCATGTCCGACCAGCGGACCGGGACCCGTGCCTCGAATGCGAAGCCGCTCTTCCCCAGACTCATCGGCGCCACTTCGTCGCGAAGTCGAGGAACGCGTCGTCCTCCGCGCGGTCGGTGACGGTGACCCGCACGCCGTCGCCGGCGAACGCCCGGACGATGAGCCCCGCAGCGGCCGCATCGGCGGCGAACGGCGCGGCGTCGTCCCCTAGGGCGAGCCACACGAAGTTCGACTGCGACGGCGGCACGTCGTAGCCGGCCGCGAGCAGTGCCTCGCGGACGCGGCTGCGCTCGGCGACGACGGTCTCCGTGCGCGCCAGCAACTCGTCGCCGGCATCCAGCGACGCGATGGCGGCGGCCTGCGCGACCGAGTTCACGCTGAACGGGATGTGCACCTTGGAGAGAGCCGTGATGATCGCGGGGTCGCCGATCGCGTAGCCCACGCGTAGCCCCGCCAGCCCATAGGCTTTCGAGAAGGTCCGCAGCGCAATGACATTGGGAAACTCTCGGGTGATCTCGACGCCGTCGACCCGGTCGCCCGTAGCCTTGTTCGTGCGGTGGTATTCGAAGTACGCCTCGTCCAGGCCGACCACGATGTGCGGGGGCACCCGCTGCAGGAACGCCCTGAGGTCGTCACGCGAGATCGTCGTGCCCGTCGGGTTGTTGGGATTGCAGACGAAGATCAGGCGCGTGCGGTCGGTGATCGCGGCGAGCATCGCGTCCAGGTCATGGCGATGGTCGGCCGTGAGCGGCACCTGCACGGGCATAGCGCCGACGACCTGCGCCACGATCGGATACGACTCGAAGGAGCGCCACGGCATGAGGACCTCGTCGCCCGGTTCGCACGTGATCTGCGCGAGGCCGAGGCACAACGACGATGATCCGCAGCCGACCTGGATGTTCTCCGGCGTGACGCCGGTGAGCTTCGCGAGCTCGTCCCGGAGTTCGACGGCGCCGTTGTCCGGGTACCGGTTCGCGCCGGCCGCCGCCGCCGCGGCGCTCTCGAGGACGCCGGGCAGCGGGCCCTGTGCGATCTCATTGGAGGCGAGCTTGATCGCACCCGGGACGGTCTTTCCGGGGACATACGCGGGGACGTGCTCGAGGTCGGGTCGGATGTAAGGCGCCACCTCGCCAGAGTATCCGCCGGGCGCGGCCTTCTCGGCGCCGACGGTGTCGATCCCTTCGCTGTCCGCGCGGCCTTTCCCGCTCGCCGCCGGGACGAGACCGCCTGGCAGGCGCACCATCACTATCGATCTGGGCGAGGTGGTCGCAGCACCTGGGTGATCTCGGCGTAGAACGAGTCGACGAGCTCGACCATCGTGGTTACGAAACCGTTGTCGGTGGCGGCGCGCTTCGTCCCCATGGACGCTTCCGCGGTCACGGTGAATTCTCGGATGTCCTTATCGTTCGGCGGGAGCAGTGTGCTGGGATCGGCACGTGCCGTCTCTAGCAGTGCTGAGGTGACGTCGCTCCGGCTGCCTAGGTGGTGGGCGGTGATCCGCAACCGTGGAGGTGCGTCTGTGAGCTGACGCAGCAACCAGTTGACTTTTGTGCTCGTCCGCCCCGTACGTGGAGCGGCGACCTGTTGGGCGCAACTGATCCGTTGTCGCGCAAGATTGGCGTTGACGACGATCGGCGAGGTGGCGCCGGCCACGCGGAGTGATCCGAACAACTCGCCTGAGTCTGCCAGCTGCTTCGCGCGGCTCACCGCGTCGGCGGGGCTACCCGGGATCTGCGAGGTGACCGTTTGACCGGTGAGTGCGGTCAACTGGAGGGCCACATGTCGCGTGAGTTGATCGAACCGAGTACAGATCGCGGCGGTCGCTTGGTCGCCCGGTGCCAGTGTGCCGTCGCTGACCTCGCTGCGAACCTTGACCCAATGGCGACCCATATCCGAGAACGACCACATCCCGGAGTGAGGATCGGCACCGTAGCGAATGAATTCCTCCAGAAGCCGATCGTGCGTTCGATTCGGTGTCTCGCCCGCACGTGCGAGCGCGGCTTCGGTAACGATCTCCTCCCATGAGATGTGCTGCACCGTGACCGATTTCGGAGGTCGAGCGGCAACAACGAACGGGAGGTCTGCCGCACACGGCATGAGATCGCAGCTGATGGTAATCACCGCATCGAAGTTCTTCACACGGGCCAGCTTGATGTAGGAATCGACCTGATCGAAGGTGAGTGTTCCCTTGCCCGTCTTCACTTCGACGAGTGCTGTCCAACTCGTCGCGCCTCGAGTGACACGAACAAGTCCGTCGGGACGAAGATCCTGGCCCGCGTGCGAGAACCGAACCTCGGTGAAGGTCTCAACTCTTCCGCGGGGACCGCCCATCAGTGTGACGATCCGCTTACCGAGGTCGGGGACGATCTCCATCATCGCCAAGAAGGTCGACGTGGTACGTCCCTCCTGTTCTGCGCTCGATTTCATCCCGACCGTCGGGAACAGACGGGCCGATCGCCATGTGTCTGGGGAGCGCACGAAGGCGAGCCCGGGCGAGATTCGCTCCCTCCAGTCCTGCGGGAGCTTTGCCACCGTCCGACGCCTTCGTCCGAGCGCGACTTTCGGTTCGGGGAGCTGCTCAGCCTCGCCCGACGACGTCGATGTCGCAGCGTCTGCCAGGTCCGGCGCGGCGGCGTCCGGGGATCGGGTATCTGGAGGCTCTACCTCCTGTGTGTGATCGACCTCGATGCCGTAATCGGTGACGAGGGCCGACAGGCCGTCGCGGTATCCCTGTCCGACGGCGCGGATCTTCCATTGGGTGTCGCGCCGGTATATTTCGCCGAAGATCAGTGCCCGCTCGTCCGTGAGCCCTACCAGGGAGCTGACGAGGGCGGGTGGACCGCCGACTGTAGATGCCGACATGTGTACGGCATCGACGCTGCCGAATGTGATCTGCTCGGGTACGTCCGGGTCGATGCTCGCTGCAACGACGACGAGTTCTACCGAATCAGGGAGCTCGCTGAGGTCGACTGTGACAGTCGCCGCCCTGTCGCCGTCGGTGCCGACCTCGGCGGCCGGAAGTAACCGCACGGCTCCGTTGGCTCCGGTGGGCTGGTTGTAGAACACCAGGTCCTTATTCGAGCGGACTCTGCCGTCCTGGCCGACGACCACGGCACTGACATCCGTGGGCACTCGAGGATGACCGTCCTGGAAGACTGTCTCGATGCTGATCGCAATGTGTGCGGCTGGATCACCGAATGCATCCTCGACGGTGAGATTGGCACCCTTGCTGAGAGCGCGCGGCGATGATGACATCGACCAAACCTAGCGCTATGCGTGAAGGTTGGTCGGCTTCTCATGGAGGCGCACTGATCGAGCGCCGCCGTTGGCCGACAACCGAAATGCCGCGCGAAGAACGGTGGGTAAACGGTGGGCGAATCAAATCAGGGCCCGTTCCCTGGGATGGAAACCGGCCCTGACCTGGTGTGATTGTGCGCCCGAAGGGATTCGAACCCCTGACCTTCTGATCCGTAGTCAGATGCTCTATCCACTGAGCTACGGGCGCTTGTATTCAGTTGTGCCGACGGAGGTCGACGTGGCGGAGGCGAGAGGATTTGAACCTCCGGTCCGGTTGTAGCCGGACAACTCATTAGCAGTGAGTCCCATTCGGCCGCTCTGGCACGCCTCCTCAAGGCGCGATCCGCGAGCGCTCCGAACCCGGGGCACGTCGCCAACCGCCGGATCGAAACACTACACAACGCGGATGATGATATGCAAAACAGCTGGTAGACGTGATGCGGTCCAGAGTGGGCATGAGACGGTCCGACGGCCTGGGCAGCTGCCGCCAGCGAGTGACTCAGGGTTCGAGCTGATCCCCATCGACGTAGTACCAGCGCCGGCCCTCGCGGACGAAGCGGGAGCGCTCATGGAGCACGCCGTGTTGCCCGCCCGAGAGGTACGTTGCGCGGAACTCGACGATGCCGTCGATGTCGTCGGGCCCGCCCGCCACGGTGTCGACGATCTGAAGACCCCGCCACGTCGGGTTCCCCGACAGGTCCACGGCGGCGGGCCGTGTCGAGACATGCCAGGACGCCGACAGCCAATCGGCGTCGGCGTCCCGGAAAGCGGCGAAGCGGGAGCGCATCAGAGCCTCAGCGGTATCGGGCCACTCCATGGCCGCGATCCTGCCAGCCGAGGCCGGAGGCGCCAAGGGATCAGAAGAAGCCCTGGGCCTTGGGTGCGTACGACACCAACAGGTTCTTCGTCTGCTGGTAGTGGTCGAGCATCATCTTGTGGTTCTCGCGCCCGATCCCGGACTGCTTGTATCCGCCGAACGCCGCGTGCGCCGGGTACTGGTGGTACGTGTTGGTCCACACACGGCCGGCCTGGATGTCGCGCCCCGCCCGGTATGCGACGGTGCCGTTGCGTGACCACACGCCCGCGCCCAGCCCGTACAGGGTGTCGTTGGCGATGGAGATCGCGTCGTCGTAGTCCTTGAACGACGTGACCGACACGACCGGGCCGAAGATCTCCTCCTGGAAGATCCGCATGCCGTTGTGCCCGGTGAATATGGTCGGCTGCATGTAGTAGCCACCGGACAGGTCACCGCCCAGGTCGGCGCGCTCGCCGCCGGTCACGACCTGGGCGCCCTCGCCCTTGCCGATCTCGACGTAGGAGAGGATCTTCTCCAGCTGGTCGTTGGACGCCTGCGCGCCGATCATGGTGTCGGTGTCGAGCGGGTCGCCCTGCCGGATCGCCTTGGTGCGGATCGCCGCGAGCGAGAGGAAGTCGTCGTAGATCGGCTCCTCCAGTAGTGCGCGGGACGGGCACGTGCAGACCTCGCCCTGGTTGAGGGCGAACATGGTGAAGCCTTCGAGCGCCTTGTCCTGGAAGTCGTCGTTATCCAGCATGACGTCCTTGAAGAACACGTTCGGCGACTTGCCACCCAGCTCGAGCGTGACCGGGATCAGGTTCTGCGACGCATACTGCATGATCAGGCGGCCGGTCGTGGTCTCGCCGGTGAATGCGATCTTGGCGATACGCGGGTTGGAGGCCAGTGGCTTGCCGGCCTCGGCGCCGAAGCCGTTCACGATGTTCACCACGCCCGGGGGCAGCAGGTCCTCGATCAGCGAGTACAGGTACATCACGGAGACCGGCGTCTGCTCGGCGGGCTTGAGTACCACCGCGTTCCCCGCGGCGAGTGCCGGAGCGAGCTTCCAGATCGCCATCAGGATCGGGAAGTTCCACGGGATGATCTGTCCGACCACGCCAAGCGGCTCGTGGAAGTGGTACGCGACGGTGTTCTCGTCGATCTCCGAGATGCCGCCCTCCTGTGCGCGCAGGACGCCGGCGAAGTAGCGCAGATGGTCGACGGCGAGCGGGATGTCCGCGTTGAGCGTCTCGCGGATGGGCTTGCCGTTCTCCCAGGACTCGGCGAGAGCGATCGACTCGAGGTTCTCCTCGACGCGGTCTGCGATCCGGTTCAGGACCAGCGCGCGGGCGGCGGGCGCGGTCTTGCCCCACGCGGGTGCCGCGGCGTGGGCGGCGTCGAGTGCGAGCTCGACGTCCTCTGCGGTCGAGCGCGCGACCTCGCAGAAGGCCTGGCCGGTGACGGGTGTGGGGTTCTCGAAGTACTGGCCCTTGACCGGAGGTACCTCCTTGCCTCCGATGATGTTGTCGTAGCGCGACTTGAACGCCATCTTGGCGCCCTCGGTGCCCGGGCGTGCGTAAACGGTCATGTGGCTCTCCTCCATCGGTGGCCGACTGCAGTGAATGCGCCTCCAACGCTATGCCGGTGAGAGTTGCATCACAGTTGCACGGATGCGGGAGGGTGTCACCCCAGGTCGAGGGCCAATCCGGCGAGGTGTCCACCCGCCTCTGCGCGGCCGGCGGTGCCGCCGTGACGGTGCAGGATGTGCCAGCCCTCGCGGTCGTCGCGGCCGTCGGGCAGATCGAGCCAGCGGCGCAGGAGGCCGAGGTCGCGGGTCGCGGCGACGGCGGCCCGGACGCTCTCGGACAACTCGGTGCGCAGTCGGGCGACGCCGGGGGAGACCGACTGCGGGAGCAGCGGCCCGGGGTATCGGTCGAGTGCGGTGGCGCCGTCGCCGGCGCGGACGGCTGCGACGACGGCGTCGGCGTCGATCTCGACCGGCCTCGAGAGTCGGTAGGGCCGCGAGCCCAGGAATTCGGCGCCGACGGCCTTGCGCAGCCGGGACATCTCCGCGCGCACGGTCACGACGTCGAGGTCGCCGTCGTCGAGCAGCAGCGCGAGGTGGTCGGCCGACAGCCCCTCGGGGTGGCGCGCAAGCAGGACCAGGATGTCGGCATGCCGCCCGGTGAGCGGCAGGGTGCGCGTGGTGCCGTCGGCGGCGCGGGCGGACCACTCGGGCCGCCGGGCGCCTAGGACGCGTAATGCCGCCTCCGGCGCGGGGGCGGGTGGCGTGACCGAGTTCAGGCGTAGCACCGCCAGCTGCCCCTCGACGGCGAGAGCCGTCGCGCGCAGCAGCGCGAGCGTCTGCGGCGTCGTGATGTCCTCGCCGCCCGTGACGTCCAGCACTCCGAGCGCGGCGTGCGTGGCGGGGTCGTGGATCGGTACGGCGGTGCAGCTCCAGCGATGCGCGGCGCGCGCGAAGTGCTCGGACTCGCGGATCTGCACCTCGCGGTCCAGCGTCAGGGCGGTGCCCGGCGCGTTGGTGCCGGCCGCGCGCTCGCTCCAGACGGTGCCCGGCATGAAGTTCATCGCCTCTGCGCGGCGCAGCACGGCCCGGTCGCCCTCGACCCACAGCAGGGTTCCGTCGACCGCACCCACGGCCACCATCACACCCGACGATTCCGTCGCATCGTCGACCAGCAGCCGCCGGATCGTCGGCATCACGGGCGCGAGGGGATGGGTGGCGCGCAGCGACGCGAGGGTGTTGCCGGTCTCGGGCGCCTCGCCGTCGGGGTCCACCCCCGTCTCGAGGCTGCGCTGCCAGCTCTCCGCCACAAGGCGTCGCAGCGCGCTCTCGCGGAGTGAGAGCGCGTCGATCTCACCCGCGATGAATCGCTCGTGGAGCGCGCGGACCGGGCCGCCGGGCTGCACGGTCGCATCCGGCACGCCGAGACCGCGTGAGACTGACGTCACATACCCACGGTAGCGCGGATCGACGGAAGCGCCTGTGGGTACCTCGAAGATGCTCCCTGGGAGAGTGGTGGCCATGACCGTCGAGCAGAAACGTGAGCACCAGCGTCGTTCCACGCTCGCCGACTACCCCTCCAAGCCCCCGGTGGGCGTCGCCGATTGGACGATGCTGGTCATCGCTCTGGTGTCCGTCGTCCTGCTGTGCTGGGTGACTTTCGGCAACGTCTCTCCCGAGGTGGAACGGCGGGTGATCATCGCCGACTACGTGATCTGCGGCGTGTTCGCGATCGAGTTCGTGTGGCGGTGGCGGCGCAGTGGCGAGGGCTGGCGATTCCCCGTCCGGTACTGGTACGAGGTGCTAGGGATGATCCCGGTTTCGGATCCCCTGTTCCGCTCCTTCCGGCTGCTGCGGATCGTGTTGGTCCTCGCGCGCCTCGGCCGGGCTGCCGACCGGGCTTTCGGTGACCGGGTGACCGCGACGGTCCTGCAGCGCTCCACCGACGCGCTGGTCGAGACGATCAAGCGTCCGATCACGATCGCCGTCATGGACGAGGTCGCCGCCGTGCTGCGCACGGGTCGATACACCCAGAACATCGCCTCCGCGCTCGAGGAGAACCGGGGTGAGATCGACGAGATGATCGTGGAGCTGGTCAAGCAGGACAGCCGGATCGGTCGCCTGCGCTGGCTCCCCTTCCACGACGATGTGGTCCGGCTCGTCAGCGACACCGTCTTCCGGCTGGTGTTCGAGGTGCTCCGCGACCCGCGGACGGACGAACTGGTCGCCGACGCCCTCCGCGAGAACATCGACCAGATGCGGGCGGCGGTGCGCGAACGCGATCGCGAGGCCGAGGCCGACAGGGAGGCGGCAGCGCGCTGACCGGCGTAGGGGTCAGATCGCGCGCCGTAGTCGCGTCGTGAGCCCCGGACGGAGGCCGCGTATCGCCGCGATCGCCCGGTCCCATGCGAAGAGCGCGCCGTCACGTAGCGACTCGACGTCGGCCAGGTCCCGACTCAGCAGCGCCGTCGCACGCGCTTTCGTCGCCGCGGAGGCCTTGGACATGTGGCCGGTGTCGAACGGCGGCTGCGGGTCGTACTCGAGGACCAGCTGGATCGCCTGCGCGAACTCGTCGCCCCCGATGCGCGCCGCGAGCCACAGGCCGAGATCGATACCTGCCGACACGCCGGCGGCGGTGACCACATCGCCCTCATGCACGATCCGCCGGTCCGGCACCGGTGCTACCCCGAACGTGCGCAGCGCTGGCAGCCCGGACCAATGCGACGTCGCCGACCGGCCTTCCAGTAGCCCCGCCGCGGCCAGGATCACCGAGCCCGTGCAGACCGATGTCGTCCACGTGGCATGCGTATGTGCGGCGCGGAGCCAGGCCAGCAGTTCCTCGTCGCGGGTGGCTGCTACGCAGCCGGGCCCGCCCGGGACGAGGACGATATCGGGTTCGGGCGTCTCGTCGAAGCCGTGCGTCGCGCCGACCAGGAGGCCGCCGGCGTCGTTCGCGACGGGACCGGGCGCGTGCGCGACGAAGCGCACCTGGGCGTCCGGCAGGGCGCGCAGCACCTCGTACGGACCGATGAAGTCGAGGGCGGTGAAGCGGGGGTAGAGGACGATCGCGATCTGCATGGTTGCTCCTCGGTGAGGGTTCTAGGCGAAGTTCTTGCGGTAGCGGTCGGGCGGGACGCCGAGCCGGCGGACGAACACGCGTCGCAGGGTCTCTGCGCTGCCGAAGCCGCAACGGTCGGCGACGACGGCGACGGTGTCGTCAGACTCCTCCAGCAGTCGCCGCGCCGCCTCCACGCGGCTGCGTTCGAGGTATGCGCCCGGCGATTCGCCGACCTCGGCGGTGAACACTCGCGTGAAATGACGCGGACTCATGGAGGCGTGCTGCGCGAGCGTGGCGACGGTGTGAGGTCGGCCCGGCGCGGACTCGATCGCCTCCTGCACGGCGCGGATGGGCGTGCGCGCGGCGCGCGGCATCCAGACGGGCGCGGCGAACTGGGTCTGGCCGCCTGTGCGGCGCAGCGGCAGGATCATCCAGCGGGCGACGGTCTGAGCGACCTCGGTGCCGTGGTCGTCCTCCACCAGCCGCAGCGCCAGGTCGATGCCCGCCGTCACCCCGGCCGCGGTCCACACCTGGTCCGAGCTGCGTACGAAGATGGGGTCGGGGTCGACGTTGACCGCGGGGTACTCCGCTGCGAGACGCTCGGCTGCGGCCCAGTGCGTGGTGGCGGTACACCCGTCGAGCAGCCCGGCCTCCGCGACCAGGAGAGCGCCGCTGCACACGCTCACGACTCGCCGGGCGCGACCCGCGACGACGGCGATCCAGCCGGTCAACGCGGTGTCGGTGCGGGCATCGTCGGCGCCGAACCCACCCGGCACGACGACGGTGTCGATCGGTTCGTCCGGAGTCGGTAGCGGGCGGGCGCCGAGCTCGAGCCCGTTGAACGCCGTGACGGGGCGACCGTCGATCGAGACCACGCGCACCGAGTAGCCGGGCTCGCGGACGCCCAACGCCGCCAGGCACCCCGTGGCGCCGCTGAAGACGTCGAACGGCCCCACCACGTCGAGTGCCTGCACGCCCGCGTACCCGAGGATGACCACCGTTCGCGTCACGTGTCCAGTGTGTTCAGCGAGGGCGCGTGGCGTCCAGGTCACGCACCCCACAGATCAGGACACGCGCTCACCAACCCGGGTCGCCGATGAGGCGCAGCGTCAGGTACGACGGCGCGTCCGGATCCAGCACGAGCGATTGGCGCCCCAGACGTGTGCGGATCAGGTCCGGCACGGTGGCGAGATAGCGGGGGAAGCTGCCCGCATACACGTCGACGCGGATGCGGTGCCCCTCGTCGATCAACGCATCCGTGTCGACCAGATCGATGTCGAGCTCGTACACCACGTCGGGCTCGACGGGCAGCTTGGCGGCCTCGGTGAGCGGATGGAACGCGCTCAGCAGTTCCCCGGCATCGTCGTAATCGCTGCGTGCGGAGTCGACGGCCCGGTTGGTCGCGGTGAGGGCGCCGCCCGTGAGCACAGTCGAGGTGCCGTCGGGCGCCACATCGTTGACGGTTGCGGTCCAGATCGCCTCATGCCCCTGGCCGCTCGCCGCGATCCGCAGATTGAGCGCGCCGCTGATCTGTACGGGCTCGGCTGCGGGCGGGGTGGTGAACGACAGGGCGCCGCGCTCCTGGGTCCCCGCCTCGTCGAACGCCGCAAACCCCTTGGTGAGGCCGGCGGTCACCTGGGTCATGTCGCGCGAGACCGCGCCGCGCAGGTCGGGACGCGTGTCCAAGCGGGCATGCCGACGCCCGGGGAGGCCGTCGAGGCGGCCGTCGAAGCGCGCGTGCGGGGCGGTATCCGACGGTGCGGACGTCAGGTAGAGGCGCCGCGTGCGCGCCCCGGCGCGCGGGAACTCGGAGCCCGACGTCCACTGCCCGCCCTGCTGCATGAGCGTCACCGGACCGTACCCGTCGACGCCGTTGTCGACGCCCTTGAGCCATCGGTCGTACCAGGCACGCTGGAGCACGTCGATGCGTGGCGGGCTCTGCCGCCCGCCGAACCCGGTGCCCATGTCGAAGTGATAGCCGTCCGTGACCAGCATCTGCTTCTGGCCGGCCGGCAGGTTGAGGCGGCGGTAGATGCGCGGCGTGGACCTGCCGAACAGATCGTGCCAGCCGCCGAACAGGAACGTCGGTGCCGTGATCGCGTCGATCTGCGGGTCCCGTACGTCGAAGTACGGGTTGTCGTGGATGCGCGGGTCCCTCCCGGTGAGAACGCCCGCCACCACGGCCGTGAGCTCGGTCGCGGGTGACGCGATGCGGCTGAGCAGCCAGCCGAGGGTGTTCCCGTGCAGGGCGTCGTGCAGCACGGTGCGCGGATTGGGGACCCACTTGAGCGCGTTGACAACGCTCAACCACATAGGGATGAACGCCGACGGTAGGCCGCCGGTGATGTAGATGTCGCGGACTATGTCCTCGCTGCCCTCGATCGCGAAGACGGCCTTCAGGCCGGGCGGGTTGTGCCCGGCCGCCTGGAGCGAGTTGATCGCGGAGTAGGACCAGCCGCCCATACCGAGGTTGCCGTCGCACCACTCCTGCTCGCGCGCCCAGCCCAGGATCTCGACGGAGTCCTGCTGCTCGCGGCTGCCGAGTATCTGCCACACGCCATGTGACGCGCCGGTGCCGCGGACATCGACGATGACCTGCACATAACCGCTGCGGACCAGGCGCCGGTTGATGCCGAATCCGTCCAGCAGCCCGCCCGTGAGGTCCATGGCGCCGCCGGTCATCGCCTTCGACGCGCGGGTGACGGCGGGCCCGATCACGGGCGTGTGGGTCGCGGTGTCGATCGCGTCGACGACCGCGCGGTTGTACGGGTTGATGTTGATGATCGCGGGGTAGGGCGTCGAGACGGGGCGTCCCGTGCGGTCCGCGGGGCGGACGACGGTGGCGCGCATGATCACGCCGTCGCTCATCCTCAGGTCGACGTTGCGGTCGATGTGCACGCGCGGATGGGCGAGGTGGCCGTCGACGCTCTCGCGCCACAGGAGCGCGTCGGCGCCGCCGGTGGGGTCGCCGAGCGGCAGGGTCGGCTCGGGGGTGACGTAGCGACGTGCACCCGGGCGGGTCGTCCACAGCGGGGCGGCCTGGGCGCTGCGCCGTGCCGAGCCGCCGATCGGGCTGGTGGTCATCGCTCACCTCGTCTCGGGTGCGCGCGGCCACTCGTCCTGCGCGCTGATTCTCAATCGCACGGGACTCGAAGGCTGAGCACGACACCCCGTCGTGTCGCGGTCCGTGGAATGCAGACCCTTGACGCCAAGATAGGTGATCTGGAACACGGTGCAACGTCGGGGGCGGGTTTGTTGCCGAACAGTTACTCGCGTGTCACTCGATCACCGGCACGTACGGAGCCGGTAGGACAGCGACGCGACGTACGTGTCGGTGCCGCCGGATAGGCTGGGCCGGACCGTTCATCGATAAGCGAAAGGCCGATCCACATTGACCACTCCCCTGACGACGTCGCTGCTCGACGAGGCTCGCCGCCCGGCCGTCGTGGCCGACTTCGCGTCGGTCGTCGACGCCGAGGTCAAGGACAAGGGCGGCCTCTCGGGCGCCACGATCAAGACGGCGTACGCGGCGGTCAAGAAGGTGTCGCCATCCGTCATCGAGTCGGCGCTCGGCAAGCTGCTGCCGGACTTCGCGGCCTCTCTGGACCCGTTCTGGTCCGACTTCACGGCGCAGGGTGGGGGAGACTTCGGTGACTACCTGTCGGGCCGGGGCGACGAGGTGGGCGACGCACTCCTGGCCGTGACCGATCGGAAGGCCGAGTCGACCACCCAGCCCGCGCTGCGCAAGGCCTATCAGAGCCTGCGCGGCAAGGCCAAGGACAACGTCGTCGCCGCGCTGCCGCGCGTCGGTGCCGCCGTCCAGAAGCACGCGGGCTGAGATGGGCGCCGTACGTCTCGCGGGGTCCGACCGGCTCACTTCGGCCGTCACCCACGCGTACAGCGCAGTAGTCGCCCCGGGCGCGACCCTCTTCACCGCCGGAGTCGCCCCGCTCGACGAGGGCGGTACGACCGTCGCGCCGGGCGACGTCGTCGGCCAGGTGCGGCAGACACTTGCGAACCTCGCCGTGTTGCTCGAGGAACAGGGCGCCGGGCCCGGCGACGTCGCGAAGTTGACCGTGTATGTGGCCGAGCGGTTGCAGGTCGACCTCCAGGTCGCCGCCGATGCTGTCAGCGAGCACTTCGATACAGCGCCCCCGCTCGCGGTGGTCGGTGTGACACGCCTGCGGTACGACGACCAGGTCATCGAGATAGAGGCGGTCGCGGCAGTGCCCGGCGTGGCCACGCCGGACGCGTAAACCGTTCGCGGAGTTCACGTCCCGCCGTGCCCCGGAGAGTCGCACGGACGTTCCCGAAGGCCGAGCGGGGCGGGTTCACCCGCCCCGCTCCGTGGCCGGGGCGGGACGGGCTACCGTATAGGGCGTGACTACCGAAGGCACCAGCTCACCGGTTTCGGCGGACGCAGCGCCCACGGGCGGCGCTTGGCCGCGCATGCTCACCTGGCGTTCCGAGGACGGGTCGCTCATGGAGTCGGTCAGGGTCCAGAAGACGGGTGACCGGATCAAGGCGTACGGCCGGATCATCGGCGCCGCAACGGAGGAGAACGCAGCCTTCAACGCCTCGTACGACCTGGTGACCGACGACGCGGGCGTGACGAAGCGCCTATCGGTCCACGTGCTCACCGCGACGGGCGACACGCAGGTGTCGATCGCGCGCGACGGTGAGGACCACTGGCTTGTGCATGGTGTCTCGGGTTCGACCCGCGGTGAGTACTCGGGCGCCAAGGACGTCGACGTACTCAAGTCCGCGTTCTTCAACACGCTCACCATCCGCAGACACGACCTGCAGACGCACCCGGAACAGGTGGACGTCCCTGTCGTGTACGTGGACCTGCCCGGCCTCGAGGTGCACGAGACCACGATCAACTACGACGCCGCAGCCGACGGAATCACCGTCATCTCGCCGGTCTCGAGCTCCAAGATCTCCGTCGACCCGGACGGCTTCGTGGTCGACTACCCGGGGCTCAGCCGCCGCGTCGACTGACATTTCGAGGTCACGGCAACTCCGTGACCACCCCGCCCGCGTGCCCGGCCTCGCGCAGCGCACGCTGCCACCCGGCGCCGTCGAGCGCGGGTGTGAAGGGCGTGCGTGTCACCGCGTCGTAGTCCCGCCGCGCAGAGTGCCCCCGCTCGACGAGCCCGGCCACGGTGCCGTGCTCCGCGAGCTCTCCGCGCACCGCGGACAACTCGGCGATGGTGTCGTCGAGCGCGTGCAGCAGTGCGTCCCGGTTGCTCTCGCACATCGCGCGGACCAGCGACGGCGGCGTGCCCGCTACCCGGGTGACGTCGCGGAACGAGCTTGCGGCCAGGCTCAGCGCCAGGCGGCTCGCTGCAGGGTCTGCCTCGGCGGTGACGGCTGCGGCCTCGGCGACCATGTGTACCGAATGGGATATCCGCGCGACTGCCGCGTCGTGCTCCGCTGAACCCGCGGGGACGACCGCAGCACCGCAGTCCAGGCCCACCGAGGCGGCTTCCAGCCATGCCCGCGCGGGTGTCGCATCGTCGGCTACGACCACCCACGTCGCGCCGTCGAACAGTTCCGCATCGGTCGCGGACCAGCCGGACTGCGCGGTCCCGGCCATGGGATGGCCCCCGGCGTAGCGGGAGGTGAGACCTGCGGCCGCGACCCGCTTCGCGACGTGCGCCTTCACGCTCACGGCGTCGGTCAGCCATGCGTGCGGTGCGTGGTCGGCGACGGAGGCGAGCACGGAATCGAGTGCCGGGACCGGCACCGCGACCAGCACGACATGCCCTTCGTCGGCCCGCGCGAGGGTTGCTGCCAGGTCGGACGAGGTGTCGAAGCCGTCTGCCGCAGCGGCGTCTACGCCGGCCTGAGAACGATTCCATCCGTACGTCGCGCGCCCGGCACGGGTCAGCGCGCGCAGCACGGATCCGCCGATCAGGCCGAGGCCGAGGACGCAGACGGGGGTGTCGGAGGTGGGCACGTCGTCCAGGTTTCCACAGTTCAATTCCACGGTCCGAACCGCTACGGTTCTCCCATGGCCGCACAGACCCAGCAGCAGGACGACGACCTCGGCGGCTACGCCGTCGCCGTGGTCCGTGGTGAGACCTCGTGGACGGTGACCTCCCTGGACTCCCGCGCTCTGACCAGCCTGCCCGCCGCCGAGGAGGCTTTGCGGGAACTCCGCGCGGCAGGTGCGTCGTTCGGGATCCTCGACGTGGACGATGCGTTCTTCGTGATCGTCCGCCCGGGTCCTGCCGGGACCCGACTGCTGCTGTCCGACGCGACGGCCGCCGTCGTCTACGAGGTCGCCGAGGAGGTACTGGACGAGCTCAGCGTCGACGTGCCCGACATCGACGCCGACGAGCTCGAGGAGGTCGACCCCTGGGAGGAGGGCGACCTCACGATCCTCGCCGACCTGGGCCTGGGCGAGCAGGAGCTGAGCGCCATCCTCGCCGATCAGGAACTGTTTCCCGAGGAGCAGATCGCGCGCATCGCGGAACGGCTCGAGTTCGACGGTCCGCTCGACGCAGCCCTGGAGAAGGCCGGGTACACGCGGCCGTGAGGCACCCGGACGCGGCGCGCGCGGCGATGGCGCACGCCCTCGACGCCGCGTACCTGTCCGGACCGGACGACGTCCCCGTCGGCGCCGTCGTCCTGGGGCCGGGCGGTGCGGTGCTCGGTGCCGCCGGCAACCGGCGCGAGGCGACGGGCGACCCGACGGCACATGCCGAGATACTCGCGATCCGCGAGGCCGTGAAGAGGCACGGCGACGGCTGGCGGCTGACCGGCTGCACGCTGGCCGTGACGCTCGAGCCGTGCGCGATGTGCGCGGGCGCGGTCGTCGCGGCTCGGATCTCGGAGCTGATATTCGGTGCGTGGGAGCCGAAGACCGGCGCTGTCGGCTCTGTGTGGGACGTCGTGCGCGACCCCCGGGTGACGCATCGCGTGGCCGTGCGTGGCGGCGTCGCCGAGGATCGGTGTGCAGCGCTGCTTACGGGATTTTTCGCCGGGCACCGGGAATGACCTGCCGATTCTCCGATCCGCAGCCGTGTCCGGTAGAGTCTCTCGGCGGTGGCGTGTCCGAGCGGCCGAAGGTGCAACACTCGAAATGTTGTGTGCGGTAACCCCGTACCGAGGGTTCAAATCCCTCCGCCACCGCTGAGGAAGACCCCCTCCCGAACTCGGGAGGGGGTCTTCTCGTTCTCCCGGGCCGCGTGGTCGGAGTGGCGGCGCGCGGGGCGCACCGTCGGGCGCAGTTCCAGCCAGAGTTCCACGGCCAGCAGCGGCAGGATCCAGCTCAGCCAGCTGGTGATAGGCGGGATCGACGCCTCATCCGGTGAGCCTGCGAGCACGATCGCGACGATCGGGCCGATGATCCGGTTCAGCATGATCGAGTAGCACAGCGCCGCGCTGCGCAGCATCCAGCGGCGGTGCCCGGCTACGTTGCCGCGCCGGATCGCCACCACGCCTGCGATGGTGCAACCGGCGGTGGTCAGCGCGAACGTCACGTGACTCGCGGCCGTCGCGGGGCCGAACGGTGTGACGGCCGCGAGCATGATCGCCATGACCGGAACCGTGATCATGCATATCGCATACGCCCGGCCCGCGATCCGATGCCACCGCGCGAGCCACCTGCGGCCCAGCTGGATGAGGCCCGCGACCATGGCGACTGACCCGGCGGCGATGTGTGCCACCAGCAGCGGGTGGTACCAGGTGGGTAGCGCGTCCTCAGGGATCCGTGTGCCGCCGGACAGGTACGGCGGCCAGGAGTATGCGAGGAAGCCGATGACCACCAGCGCGGCGGTGAGCAGGCCGAGCGCGGGGGAGCTGCGGAATCGGTTGTGGGCCATGCCCGTAAAGCTACGAGCGCCCGGCGCGACGCAGGATCACCCGCGCGGGTGAAGGGAGCCCCTACTCGAGCGGTAGGGGCATCGGGGACGTATGGGTCGCTCGCTCGTCGCCCGCTACTGTTTTATGAAGAGCCCGAATTCCCTACCGTCCTTGGTGCACGTGCCGAGCATGCCGGGCACCTTGCCCATGCCGCACTTCCAGCCGTCGATCGTCGCCGGCTTGGCCGACGCGATCTTCGGGCCGAATGCGGTGGCGATGGGCATCACCTCGGTGCACTCGACGGGCTTGGAACCCTGCAGGACATTGACGTCGAGTGGGCCCTCGGGGCCGCGCGCGGTCCCGCACAGTCGGGCGGGCTTGCCGGGTGCCGCCGACGGTGCGGCGGATGCCGTGGACGTCGCCTGTGGGGCGGACGTCGCGGGAGAAGAGGTCTGCGATCCGGATCCACACGCGGTGAGCGCCGCACCGAGCCCGGCCGCGGCGATCCCGACGGTGACGAGGGTGACGGATCGCGGGCGACGGGCGGCGGTCGTTCGAGGGGCACGCATGACTCCCACGGTAACGGGCGGGCGCTCGTGACCGAAGTCACGAATCGAGGGCGGCGCGTCGGTGGGCGACGATCGCCCCTGGTAGGACCTGCGTAGACGGCCGCGTTCGTATCACGAAGCGCAGCGGCGGAACAAGGAAGTGGAGCTTGTATCTCCGGTTCGTGCTACCGTCGGACGGGTAGACATGGAGTCCGACTCGTTGCCGCGGACGCACGACACGACATGGAGCTTCGACAATGGCCTTGCTGCTGTACCGCCTCGGGCGGTTCGCGTACCTGAACCGTCTCAAGGTCATCGGCGTGTGGTTGCTCGTCCTGGTCGGCATCTCGGTCGCGGGGATCACACTCAGTAAGCCCACGGTCGACAGCTTCTCCCTGCCTGGCATGCCCTCGCAGAAGGCGACCGACATCATGAACTCGAAGCTGTCCGGACAGGGCAGTAGCGATCCGTTCACCGCGGCGTCGGCCAACTTCGTCTTCAAGGCCGAGCACGGGAAGCTGACGGACGCCGACAACGAGGCGGCGATCGAGGCGACGATCGCAGCCATCAAGAAGCTTCCGGATCTGACGTCTCCGAATCTCGTCTCCAATCCGACCAGCAAGCCGAAGATCGATCCGGCCCAGCTCACCGAGCAGCAGCGGACGCAGCTGATGAACCAGCAGCGCACGCAGCAGGCGATCGCGTCGACCAAGACCACCGAGCAGCAGGAGGCGGACGCGCGGGCGATCGCGACGCTCAGCCCGGACGGGACCGTCGCCCGCCTGTCGGTGAACTTCGACAAGAAGGTCACCGACCTGCCCACCGACTTCCCGGACCAGGTCGACAGGGCCGCGCAGGCAGGCCGCGACAAGGGCATCCAGGTCGAGACCATGGGCTCGGCCGCGCAGGAGCGCGGCGACCCGGGCGGCAGCTCCGAGGCGATCGGCATGATCGTCGCCGCGATCGTCCTCATCATCACGTTCGCCTCGATGGTGGCGTGGGGCCTGCCGCTGATCAACGCGATCATCGGTGTGCCCGTGTCGCTCATGGGCGTGCAGCTTGCCACCCACTTCACGCAGTTGGGCACGTTCCCTTCGGTGCTGACCTCCATGATCGGCCTTGCGGTCACCATCGACTACGCGCTGTTCATAGTGTCCCGATATCGACACGAGTTGCGCAGACTCGGGGCGACCACGCGCGAGCAGCGCGCCGAAGCCGCGGGTATCGCGATCGGTACCGCCGGGTCTGCCGTCATCTTCGCCGGCCTCACCGTCATGATCGCGCTCGGCGCGCTCGCGTTCATCGGCATCTCGTTCCTGGGGCAGATGGGTGTCGCGGCGGCGTGGGGTGTGTTGATCGCGGTGCTCATCGCCATCACGCTGCTGCCGGCGTTGCTCGGGTTGTTCGGCGGCAAGGTGTTCGCCGGGCGCGTGCGGGGGCTGCACCCGCAGGACACGGATCAGGGTGAGGGCCGCACGGCCAACGGCCTGCGTTGGGCCCATCTGGTCCGCAAGGTCCCGCTCGTCACCTTCGTCGCGGGCATCATCGTGCTCGGCGTCCTCGCGATCCCTATGAAGGACATGCAGACCGCGCTGCCCGGCGCCGGTCAGTCGGAGAAGTCGACGAGCATGCGCAAGGCCTACGACACCATCGGGCAGGGCTTCGGCGATGGCGCCAACGGCCCACTCATCGTCGCCGTCGACGGGTCGAATGTGCCGCAGGACCTCCGGCTCAAGACGTACGGGAACATCGTGCGCGGTTGGTCGGAGCAGCTGCCGGACATCGCCAACGCGCAGATCACGCAGCTGGGCCCGAGCGACGGTGCCGCTCTCATCACGGTGACGCCCAAGTCCGGGCCTAACGACCAGGCGACGCACGACCTGGTGAAGTCCCTGCGCAGTGGGATCGTCATCAACGTCGGCGGGCAGGACATCACCGTCGAACACGGCGTCGCGGGACAGGCCGCCATCGAGATGGACGTGTCCGACAAGCTCACGAGTGTCCTGCCGATCTACCTCGCGATCGTCGTGGGTCTGGCATTCGTGTTGCTGCTCATCGCGTTCCGCTCGATCCTCGTTCCACTCACGGCCGCGTTGGGCTTCCTGCTGTCGGTCGTCGCGACGTTCGGCGCGACCGTGGCGGTGTTCCAGAAGGGCGCGCTCGGGCTCATCGACAACACGCAGCCGCTGGTGTCGTTCCTGCCGATCTTCCTGATCGGCATCGTGTTCGGCTTGGCGATGGATTACCAGGTCTTCCTGGTGTCGCGAATGCGGGAGGAGTTCGTGCACACCGGCGATGCGCGCGGCTCCGTGGTGACCGGCGTCCGGTACGGCGCCCGCGTCGTCACCGCAGCCGCGATCATCATGATCTCGGTGTTCGCATCGTTCATCCTCAACGATCAGAGCTTCGTGAAGGAGATCGGCTTCGGCCTCGCCGTCGCCGTACTGTTCGATGCCTTCATCGTCCGCCTGGTGGTGATCCCGTCGATCATGATGCTGCTCGGCAAGTACGCGTGGTGGCTGCCGAAGTGGCTCGACCGCATCCTGCCCAACGTGGACATCGAGGGCGAAGGGCTCATGCACAAGCTGGGCCGTTCCACCTCCGACGGTGACGACGCGCCGACCGCCGTTCTGGCGGGGGTCGGCGCTGCGGCCGTGGGCGCCGGGGCGGGTGCAGCTGTGGCCGCGTCCGCCGTCGACGGTGTCGCGCCCGCTACCGCCGAGGTCGGCCTGCGCACGCCTCGGACGCAGGAGATTCCGCACCCGGCCGCCGTCGGGTCGTTGCCATCGGACGTGCCGACCGGCGAGTTCGAGCCACCCGCGAACACCGCTGAGATTCCGGTCAACGGGCATCGCGCGGCCGCGGTTCCGGCGGACGATGCGGACCAGCCGACCACCGAGGTGCCGGTTGCGCCGCGGCCTGCGGCCGAGTCCGCTCCCACGCAGTCCGTGCGGAATTCGGAGCTGGACGAGCTGCGTGAGAGCAATCGGCATCTCGCAGCCGAGCTCGCGGCGCTGCGCACCGACTACCGGTCTACGTCGGCGCGGACGAAGCTGTCGCAGACCGGGATCGGCGATCCCACGCGCTTCCGGATCGAGGGCAGGCTCGACGGCCCGGGTGCGCCGCTCGGGCGCGCCGGCCGGCTGGAGACGCCCCACGGCGAGATCCTCACACCCGCCTTCATTCCCGTCGGGACCAAGGCGACGGTGAAGACCGTTCTGCCTGAAGCGGTTCGGGATCTGGGCGCGCAGGCGGTGCTGGCCAACGCGTACCACCTGTACCTGCAGCCGGGCCCGGAGATCGTAGAGCAGGCGGGCGGGCTCGCGCGGTTCATGAACTGGGACGGCCCCACGTTCACGGATTCCGGTGGCTTCCAGGTGATGTCGCTCGGTTCCGGCTTCAAGAAGGTCATCGACATGGCCGGCGTCGGCGAGACCGACGACGATTCCGTCGCCGAGGGTAAGGAGCGCCTCTCGCGTGTCGACGATGACGGCGTGACGTTCCGCAGCCACCTGGACGACTCCGAGCACCGGTTCACGCCCGAGGTGTCGATGGAGATCCAGCACCGGTTGGGCGCCGACATCATCTTCGCATTCGATGAGCTCACCACGCTCATGAACACCCGTGGTTACCAGGAGGATTCGCTCGAGCGGACCCGTCTGTGGGCCCGTCGCTGCCTCGCCGAGCACAACTGGCTCACCGCGCAGCGCGGCGACCGCCAGTCGCTGTGGGGCGTCGTGCAGGGCGCCCAGTACGAGGACTTGCGCCGCAAGGCGGCCCGTGACCTGCGTGCGCTGCACGACGAGGACGTCCTGGCCGGCGGCCTGGGATTCGGCGGCTACGGCATCGGCGGCGCACTCGAGAAGGAGAATCTCGCGACCATCGTGCGCTGGGTGAACCAGGAGCTCGACGAGTCGAAGCCCAAGCACCTGCTGGGCATCTCGGAGCCGGACGACGTCTTCGCGGCGATCGAGCAGGGCGTCGACACGTTCGATTGCGTGTCACCGTCACGGGTCGCACGCAACGGAGCGATCTACTCGCTCGACGGCCGGTACAACATCACGAACTCCAAGTACCGCACCGACTTCCGGACGCTCGATCCGGGTACGGAGAACTACACGTCGCAGTACACGCGCGCGTACATCCACTATCTGTTCAAGGCGAAGGAGCCGCTCGCGGCAACGCTCGCGACGATCCACAACGAGCAGTTCATCGTGAGCCTGGTGGCGCGGATCCGGCAGTCGATCCTGGACGGCGACTACTGGGACTTCAAGACGGAGTTCCTGGGTCGCTACTACGGCGGGCGCAAGGAGCTCGCGCGCTCCTAGGCGATCAGGGTCCATGGCTCGCGGGGCAGGGCGGCGGGGTCGAACCCCGGCAGCATCTCCGACGGGGTGTTTCCGAGTAACCCCAAACTCGCGGCGATCTCCGGTACGACGATCCCGGGACCCCCGCGCTGCCGGAGGGTCACCGCGCCGTCGCGCTTGGCGAGGCGCGCGCCGGTCGGGCCCGCCACCATCGGGACGTGGGCGTAGACCGGCGGCGGATAGCCCAATAGTGTCGCGAGGTACGCCTGGCGCGGCGCGCTGGACAGCAGGTCGTCGCCGCGTACCACTTGATCGATGCCCTGGTTGCCGTCGTCTACCACCACCGCCAGGTTGTACGCCCACGTGCCGTCGTTGCGCCGCAGCACGAGATCGTCGACGGTGCCGGTGTATTCGCCGTGCAGCACGTCGTGGACGGTGAACTCGGATACTTGCGAGCGCAGGCGCAGCGCCGCCGGCCGCATCGCGCGGCGCGCTGCACGCTGCGCCTCGGTGAGGTCCCGGCAGGTGCCCGGGTAGGCACCGTCGGGGGCGTGCGGGGCCGACGGTGCCGACAGGATCTCGCGGCGCGTGCAGAAGCACTCGTACGTGTCGAGCCCGGCGGCGGCGACCTCGTAGAGCTCGGTGCGCTCGGATTGCCGCACCACGGGTGGATCCCAGTCGAGCCCGATGGCGGAGAGGTCTGCGAGCTGCCGCTGCTCGGCCCCGGGTGCCACACGATCCAGGTCCTCGATCCGCATCAGGAAGCGGCGCCCTGTCGACCGGGCGAACAGCCATGCGAGCAGCGCCGTACGCAGGTTGCCCACGTGCAGGTCGCCCGACGGGCTCGGTGCGTACCGACCTGCTCCGATGTGCTTCACGTGCGCAACTGTAGTCCCTATGCGTCCCAATGACTTAACGGCCGTATCGGCGCTATGGTGGCAGCGTGGACCTGCCCGTCTCGCCGCCCGTCGAACCGATGCTCGCCAAGCCTGCGAAGGCCGTGCCAGCGGGCTACTCGCACGAACCGAAGTGGGACGGCTTCCGCGCCTTGATATTCCGCGACGGGGACGAGGTCTATATCGGCTCACGTAGCGGCAAGGAGCTCGGCCGCTACTTCCCCGAGGTCGTGGCTGCGGCGCTGGAGGAGCTTCCTGTGCGGTGCGTGCTCGACGGTGAGATCGCCGTACCCGTGCGGCGGGAGGGGCGCAAGCGGCTGGACTGGGAGAGCCTGTCACAGCGTATCCACCCCGCAGAGTCGCGGATCCGGAGGCTGTCCGAGGAGACACCGGCCATGTTCATCGGCTTCGACGCGCTCGCGATGGGCGACGTCGACCTGATGGTGCAGCCGTTCCGCCGCCGCCGGGAGGTGCTGACGACCGCGTACGCCGGCACGGGTACGTGCCGGATCAGTCGCGTCACCGAGGATCCGCAGCTCGCGGAGGACTGGTTCTCTCGGTTCGAGGGTGCGGGCCTCGACGGTGTCGTCTCGAAGCCGCTCGACGGCGCCTATCTGCCCGGAAAACGAGAGATGGTGAAGGTCAAGCATGCTCGGACCGCCGAGGGTGTCGTGCTCGGGTACCGCCCGCACAAGTCGCAGCCCCGAGCCATAGGGTCCATGTTGCTCGGCCTCTACCGTGACGAACAGCTGTTACCCATCGGCGGGATCGGTGCGTTCACCGCTGCCAAGCGCGCCGAGTACTTCGAGCTGCTCGAACCCATGCGGACCGCGGAATCCATGGCGGGGGAACCGAATCGTTGGAGCTCACCTGAGAAGACCGGGGAGTGGGTACCGGTGCGTCCGGAGCTGGTGGTGGAGTTCGACTACGACCAGATGGAGGGAATGCGGCTGCGGCATACCGCGAAATTCCGCCGCTGGCGTCCTGAGCGCGACCCCGCTAGCTGTGGCTACGAGCAGCTCGAGGTGCCCGTCACGTACGATCTCGACGACGTGCTCACGGAGGGGATCTGATGGCCAAGGCTCCGGCGGCAGAGGTGGTCGTCCCAGGCCCCGAGGGGGAGCGTGCCGTCCGGGTGTCCAGCCCCGACCGCGTGATCTATCCCGCGACCGATACCACGCCCGCGGTGACCAAGCTGATGGTCGCCGAATACGTTGCGTCGCTGGGGCAGCCGATGTTGCGCGTGCTACGGGACCGGCCTACGGCGCTGGAGCGCTGGCCAGGCGGGGTACATCCGGGGATGCGGCTCGCGCAGGGGCCTTTCGACAAGGACGCGGACGGCTTCTACCAGAAGCGGGTGATGAAGGGTGCCCCCGACTACGCGCGAACGGCGCGGATCACGTTCCCCTCCGGCCGCACCGCCGACGAGCTGTGCCCCTCCGAGGTCGCGGTGCTGGTCTGGTGCGCGCAGATGGGCACCATCGTCTTCCACCCCTGGCCTGTCCGGATTCCCGACGTCGACCGCCCGGATGAGCTGCGCATCGATCTGGATCCCCAACCCGGAACGGGATTCTCGGATGTCGTGCGGGTCGCGGGCGTCGCGCGCGAGCTGCTGTCCGATCTCGGAATGCGAGGCTACTGCAAGACCTCCGGCAACCGCGGCGTCCACATCTACGTGCGGATCGAGCCGCGGTGGGAGTTCCTGGACGTGCGGCACGCGGCGATCGCGTTCGGGCGGGAGCTCGAGAAGCGCGACGACGGCGTCACCACGGCGTGGTGGAAGGAGGAGCGCGGCGAGCGGATCTTCGTGGACTACAACCAGAACTGCCGCGATCGCACCATCGCGGCCGCCTGGTCGCTACGCGCGGTGGCGGGTGCCCCGGTGTCGACGCCGATGTCGTGGGACGAGCTGTCCGGCGTGCGGGATCCGCACGCGCTCAACCTGTTCACCGTGCCCGAGCGGCTCGCCGACGGCGACCCCTGGGAGGGAATAGACGACCGATCCTTCTCGCTTGAGCCGCTTCTGGCCCTGTGGCACGAGCATCCCGTCGAGTTGAACTTCCCGCCCGACCATCCGAAGATGCCTGGCGAGCCGCCGCGTGTACAGCCGAGCCGCAAGGTCGCCGAGCACTGGGACGAAGAAGGCAATCCGATAGCCCCGGACTGATGTCCGAAAAACCCGATGTTCTCCCGCGTTCGGGCGTTGGACCGCCCCGCAAGGTCCTGCCGCGCATCCGATCGCGTGGATATGCGCCGACCGCCCGCCGGTCGTTCACTACGCTAGCCGCATGACCAGGACCCACCTGCTCCGCGCTGCGCTCGCAGTCGGCGCCGCCGTGACCCTTGCCGCATGCAGCAATGGGGGCGACGGCGGATCGTCGATCTCCTCCCTCACGGTGACCCCGCCGCAGGTTTCATCGGCATCGTTGCCGTCTACGCCGTCCGTCTCGAAGGCGCCGCGCAGCAGCGCTGTGCCTACCACGACGGTGGCGGAGGGTACCGAGGCCGAGACCACCGAATCCGGGGACACGGGCGGGGCCGAGACCACCACCCAGGAGCAGGCGCCCCAGCCCGAGGCCACTACCACGACGCCGTGGACCAGCCCGCAGGCCACGGGGGCGATGACCACGACCACGTCGCGGACCACCGCGACGCAGAGTGACTGTATCGACGCGAACGGGAACGGGCCGGTCACGGCGCACACCCCCTGCCCGGGCGTCCCGACATCGGGTGCGCCCACGTCTGCTGCGCCATCGGGCGGACAGCAGGGCCAGGGCTTCACGCCGCGGCCTGGTGGCGCCCAGGCGCCCGCGATGTCGTCTGCGCGGCCCCGCTGAGTCGGGCCGGTGCCGCGGGCCGCGGAGTCTCGTCAGTGCGCGGTCGCGTCCGTTCGTGTGGATCCGCCTTCCGCACCCGAGGCCCCGTCCGACCCGGACGGTGAGTGCGAACCCGACGTGTCCGATCCCGCTGTATTCGAGCCCGTCGTCGTCTCGCCATGGCCCGTGGTCGCGCCCACCGCGTCGTTGACGGCGTTGCGAACCGCGGACCCGATGGAGCCCGCAGTCCCGGCAGCGGAGCCGACCGCATCCTTAGCGGCTTGTGCGCCCGCGTCCTTGGCCGTGCCGGACTCCTCGGACGCGCCCGCACTCACCGCCGCCGCAGTCCTCGCCGCCGCAGTGCCCGACGCCTTGGTGGTCGACGCCTCGGTGGTCGCGTTCGAGGTACCCGCGCTCGCGGCGGACGTCCCCGCCGTGGGGCCCGCGGACCCGGCCTGCTGCGCACCCCGCGCGGTGGCCGCACCGGCAGCCGTGACGGACTGGGCGGGGCCACCGTCGGCGGCGGGCGTGGTGGATCCGGCCGAGCGCGGGCCCACACCCAGGTCCGATGCAGCGTCCGTTACGCCCTGGACGGTGGCGCCGGCGAGGCCCACGCCGAGGGCGATCGGGTCGACCGCCGGGAGTGCCTGCGCGGGAGTGGGAGTCGAGTAGGACGAGCGGTCGTAGCCGGTCTCGATGAGAACGCGCGCGACCGGCGAGAGCAGGTCGACGATGGGCACGATGGCGGCAGACGTCCCGGTGGAGGTGCCGAGGTCGAGGAGAGGCTGCATGATCGGCAGGGTGCGTGCGGGCAACGTGATGTAGCGGGTATCGCCCTCGACGCGGCAGTACGTCGCGGCTGTACACGACGCCGATGCGGCCTCGACCGCTGCCGAGACCTCGGCGGGTGTGTAACCGTAGGGCGTCTGGTCGGGAGTGTCTGTTCCCCGCGGCGCGAGGTACTCACCGTGGATGTACCAGAAGCCCGCGATGGCGTTGGCGGTCGCGAGGAGGTTACCCGGGTAGGTCGGGAAGTCGGCGACGCCGTCGTACTGGAAAGCGACGTCCGTGGTGTTCACGGTGCCCGATGTGTCGGTGGGTGTCGACCTGCCGAACGTCGCGTCGAGGATCGGGACCGTACCGAGCGCCGCGAGGCGTTCGAACAGCCCGCCGTTGGGTCGGTTCGGGTTCGCGATGAGTACGAAGGATGTGCCGTCAGGGACACCGCCGTCTGCGGCGAGCTGCTCCTTGTAATACGACGCGACGGTCGCACCCTGCGAGTACCCGAAGATCACGAGCGGGTCGCCGGCGACGTGGGTGGCGGAATAGACGGAGTCGAGGCTCGAGACACCGTCGGCGACGGAGTCGTTCCACTTCGCGCCCTCGAGCCCGCCCCAGCCGGCGAACGGGAACGGGAAGAATTCGGCTGTATACGGCACCGGTATCGCCGTGCAATCGGTGCATGCGTCGCTGGGCTCGACGTAGTAGTCGATCGCGTTCTGCTCGTAATTCGGAGAGGAGCTCGGATCCTTGGTTCCCGTCCCGGGGACGACGAGCACGGGCGTTGCGGCCCATGCGGGCGAGGCGAGCAGCACAAGCACTCCGACCATCGCGAGCAGGGTGACTGTGGCGTTGCGGAGTCCTGTGCGCATGTGTGCTCTCCCGTTGCTGGACGCAGACTCCTCACCTTGGCACAGTGGCGGGGGTGCAAGACGCGAATCGCCAGGAACTTCACCTTCCCGACGGCGCGGGGACACTTGATTCTGCTATGCACGTGGGCGTGAAGACGTTGATCCGAGCCCTGCCCGCCGTCGTCGCCGGCACCCTCCTGCTGGCCGCCTGCGGAAACTCCTCCGGCCCCAAGGACGAGCCGCTGAAGTTGAAGACCGGCAAGGACACGTTGCTGAACATCTCGGCCGCGCAACTCTTCGATGCGGGTAAGGGCGGCGCCGTCACGCAGATCGCGAAGCCGGAACACGGCACAGTCGAGTCCGTTGCCGGAGGCGGCGTGCGCTACATGCCCGACCGGGGTTTCACGGGGACGGAGAAGCTGAAGCTGACGACGGCGCCTGGCGTCGCCCTGTTCTCGACCGACATCGCGCCGCTCGCCGAGGCGGGCAACGCCACGATCCAGGCGAGCGCGCACGGATCCGCACTCACGCCTGTGCCCGGCGCGCCCGGCGAATTCTACGGTCTCACGGACCGCGGGCCCAACGTAGACGGCCGCTCGGACGACGAGAAGGTCGAGCCCGTACCGGATTTCACCCCGGAGATCGGGCGGTTTCGGCTCGGCGGGGGAACCGCAACGCTCGAGCGGGTGATCAAGCTGACCGCCCCGGACGGTGCTCCGCTCAACGGACTGGTCGATCCGGGCGCTGCGACCGGTGAGACCATCGTCGACCTCGACGGGCGCCCGCAGCCCACCTCGGTCCGTGGGCTGGATCCCGAGGGACTCGTCGCGATGAAGGACGGCACATTCTGGGTGTCCGACGAGTACGGGCCGTATCTCGTGCACTTCGACGCGAACGGCAAAGAGCTGGAAAGGCTCTCGCCGGGTAAAGGGCTTCCCGCCGAACTGGCACTGCGCACCCCGAACCAGGGCATGGAGGGCCTGACGGTCACACCCGACGGTGGCACCCTCGTCGGGATCATGCAGTCGGCGTTGAAGACGCCCGGTCTCGGCGGCAGTGCGAAGAGCGTGCCGCTGACGCGTATCGTCACGGTGGACCTGAAGACCAAGGCGGTCAGGGAATTCGGCTACCTGTTGGACGATCCGCAGAAGACCGGGAAGGCGGTCTCCGAGATAACGGCGGTGTCACCGACGGAGTTCCTCGTCGACGAGCGGGACGGCAAGCTCGCGCCTGGTGCGAACAAGGTGATCTACCGCGTCGACATCGCGGGAGCCACCGACATCGGGCCCTCCACCAAGGTCGGGCAGTATTCGCCGAACGCCGGGATCGAGGTCGGCGGTCAGGCGCTGGAGACGATGGTCGGTGTCACGGATCCTGCTGCGGCGCAGGCGAAACTGAAGCAGGCGGGCATCACTGTGGTGAAGAAGACCGTCGCCCTGGACCTCGGGAAGCTGCTGGACCGCCTGAGTCCCAGGGGCATGTTCTACGCCCACGACAAGATCGAGGGCGTCGCGACCCTGGACGGCGGCAGGACACTGTATATCTCGAACGACAGTGACTTCGGCCTCGCGGGCCTCGACTCCGAGAAGCCGCCGTTCACGCTTAAGGAGAAGACACTCCCGAACGGGATGCAGGATACGGGCGAGATCCTCGAGGTCGACACCTCGAAGGTGACGGAGCCGACTGTCGAGCGCTCGATCGAGGTCAGCGTCCGATAGGCACCCGGTACGCCTACGTCACGGGTACGTCCACGATCGGGCGGTCGACGCCTGCCCCCGGTCCGTCGAAGTGCCACCACTCGCCGGAGTAGGGGCTCAGGCCGCCCGCGGACATCGCCGAGCGAAGCGCGGAGCGGTTCGCCTGCTGCGTGGCGGACACGTCTGACGTCGCGAAAGCGCCTGCACGCGCGGAGAAGTCGTCGAATCCGGTTCCCATATCGATGAGCTTTCCGTTCGAGTCGGCGAGGGTCGCGTCTACGGAGCGGCCGGTCTCGTGGCTACGCGAGTAGTCGCCGGGCTTCGCGACGAACGTCGGGTTCGGCACCTTCTGGAACATGCGCACCTGCACCGAGTGCGGGCGGTAGCAGTCCCAGAACACGAGCTTGCGTCCCTGCTTCCGCAGGCCGTCTGCCGCGGTCTTCAGCCCCGACGCCATGGATCGGTTCACGAGGCAGCGGGCGCCTGTCGGGTACAGCTGCACGCCCACGAAGTTCTGCGCCGTCGCATAGCGCATGTCGATGATCGCGTCGGGCACCGCGGTCCGCACGTCCACCAACCCGGCCGCAGCCTGAGCCGCCGAGACGCCCGGCGCCGCAGAGGCGGGCGCCAGCGGGGCCGCCACCAGCGCGGCAAGGGCGACCGTGGCTGCCATCCTCGCTACTCTCATGCACGAGAGGGTACTTCGTATGCTCTCCGAAGGGGGATGCATCGATGTCCAGCGGAGGGGGAGTGAGTGCGCATGGTTCGGAGGATCGGTAAGTACGTGCTGATAGCGGTATGCGCAGTCGTGCTGCTGCTCGCCGCCGCGCTGGCTTGGGCATGGGTCGTCGGGCCGCCCGCGGTGAATCGAGGCGAGGTCGTCGCGGCGCCGGTGGAATGCGCGGACAACGCCGCGCCGGTCGTCGTGCTCCCCGGCGGCGACGGCACCGTCGGCGAGACCGCGGGGCAGTGGAAGGCCGTGACCGATGCGCTTCGGGGCGCGGGCTTCTGCGCGCTCGTCTTCCAGGCGGGTGTGGTCGACGGCAACCGTTGGGCGGGCGATGTGCCGGCCGCGGCGGCGGACCTCGGCGCGTACATCGCTGACGTGCGGAAACAGACGGGTGCGGCGAAGGTCGCGTTCGTCGCGCACTCCGCCGGCAGCGTGGTGGCGGACTACTATCTGAAGGTTCTGCACGGTGCGCCCGACGTGGACCGCGCGGTGTTCATCGCGCCGGAGACCGCGCGCTGTGACGGTGCCGGGTTCGCGCGGGCGATGGGCCTGCCGGCGAAGCCGTTCCCGGTGTTCCGCGCCGTGCCCGCGATCCCGGCGCTCCTCGGCCGCGCCGTGCCCGCCGCGGCCGGATCGCTCCAGATCGCGCCCGGCTCAAAAGTTTTCGCGCGGATCTTCGAGTCCGGTCGCCTCAGCCAGCCCGGTGTCGCCTATTCGGTGATCGCGACCAGCCACGACCAGTTCGCGACGCCGGCCCCCACCTGTTCGTTCATCGAAGAGCCGGGAGTCACCAACGTGCTCTACGACGGGGCATTCCCCGGCGCGGCGCCTGTCGACCACTCGACCATCCGGTCGAGCCCGGACACCGCGCGCTGGGTGGTCGCCCGGCTCGGCGCGGAGGACTAGTCGCGCTACCGGCTACAGTCGGAAGCCGACCGCGTGACGTGAGTCACGAACATCGTCGACCGACCGCCGTTCCGCTGGCATGAACGCCCGGAGCGAGAAGGAGCTTCATGAGGATCACCGCACATCGTCGTACCGCTGCCGTCGCCTCGGGTCTGGTCGCGGTGTCGCTCTTCGCCACCGCCTGTGGCGGCGATTCCGGTGGGGGATCCACGTCTTCGCCTGCCGCGACATCGGTCGGGACGGCGTCGGGCGCCGCCGCGCCGTCCAGCGCAGCCACGACCACCTCGGTCACCGCGTCCGCCTCCGGTGGTGCGTCCGCCTCCGGTGGTGCGTCTGCCTCCAGCGGTGCGGCGGCCTCCGGGCGCGCGGCAGCCGGCAAGGTGACGCTCAAGGGGGTCAACGGCACACAGGTGACGCTCCAGGGCTCGATCGCCGCCAGGTACCGCGCCTCGACTGCGGCCGAGAAGAAGGCCCTCGGCGCGCCGCTGGATGGGGACCGCAATGCGGGCACGCGCGAGAGCGGCGTGATCTTCCAGCAGTTCAAGGGAGGTGTGATCACGGCGAAGAACAGCGATCCCGCCACGACCGCCCACATCACCTGGGGCAGGATCCGCGACGCATGGAACGTCGAGCGCGACGCCGCCGGGAACCCGGTGAAGAACGCTGAGGGCAAGAACGGGTCAGCCGGTCCGCTGGGAGTGCCTACGAGCGACGAGGCGGTCGACGGCAGTCGCCGGGTGACCACCTTCGAGCACGGCAAGATCACCTTCGACACCAAGACCGGGGCGCTGACGGTCGTCGTGAACGGCAAGACGGTCCCGGCGGGGCTATGACTCCGTGGGCCGGGACATCGACGCGATAGAAACAGCCTGCGACCGTACGTCCAGCTCACAAGCTGTTTCAATGGCGGAGGACAGGGGATTCCGACTCATAGGCATGTCTCGGCATCGCGTTACTGTGCTCGACGTCAGCAGCACATCGGCCTGCGGCGGTGGCGGTGTCAGTGGACCGGTGCAGCACCGAAGGTGCGCCATGCGCTCCAGCGCGGGTTAGCGTTCAGGTGGCGCTGCGCTGTCTGCCGGCTGCTGCCGCGCATGCTCTGTCTTGCGGGCGATCAGCAGTGCCGCTGAGCAGATGAAGATCAGGACGACGACGGGAACGCCGCACGTCAGTGCCCGCGCCCAGCTCGGGATCTGTTCGATGGCGGCGTCCATCGCCGGGGCGGCGCCGGCCGCGCCGACCTGCCCGATCGACTTCACGATCTCGTAGATGAGAACGGTCAGCCACATCGATGCCGCGACTGCCAGACCGACTGTTGCGATCCCCCATCGCCACCTAGCAGGTCCGGGCGACGTATGGGCGCGGATGAACAGTAGGACGATCACGGGTGCGAACCACACCCAGTGGTGGCTCCACGCCAGCGGCGTGGCGGCGCATGCTGCGAGTCCGACCAGGACGATGCTGAACGTCTCGCGGCTGGTGTTTCTGTACCGCGCCGCGGCAGCGAGTGCTAGCGCGACAACGACCGTCGCGCACACAAGCCACAACGCCAAAGGCACTGCCCTCGGCGCCGATAGGTTCGCTAGGACGCCATTCACCGATTGATTCGCTGGATGAGTGACATCACCGATACGACTGACCATCCCGACATCGTGTAGCCAATAGTCTCTGGAGTCGGCCGGCAGCAGTGCAGCGCCGATGCCGACCGTCAGGATCGCGGATATCGCGGCTGTTGCAGCGGCACGCCATTGCCGGGTAACGACGAGGTAGGGCAGGAAGAGTAGCGCGGTGAGCTTGATACCGGCCGCGATTCCCACAGACCATCCACGCAAACGCGCTCCGGACGGTCTTGTCAAGTCCCACACGATGATCGCCATGATGAGGATGTTGATCTGGCCCTGCCAGATCGTGCCGCGGATCGCCTCCAGGTCGAAGAATGCCAGCGTGATGCCGAAGGATGCGACGGCGAGCTTCCAGTCGCGGGAGTAGCCGCACACGCGGAAGCAGCGCCACACGACCGAACCGAGCGCTGCGACACTGAGCAGGAACCAGATCAGTGAGGTCGTGGCGGGTGCCCCGAACGTCAAAGGGACGAAAAGTATTGCAGCCATGGGCGGATACGTGAAGGAGACCCCAGGCGGAATGAGCGAGTACAGGGAGTCGCCCTTCAACACCTGCTCGGCGCCGAGGCGATACACCCAGAAGTCACCGCCATTGGCGAACAGCCCGAATCCGGGGGGTGCGTAGAAGGGAATGATCGCGTACTGGATGAGTAAGGCGACTACCCCGGCGAGGAGGCAGCAGAGCATGAGGCGTCGAGAAACTCGCATGTAGCGTCCTCTTTCGCGGAGTGAGTGTTCGGTGACGGCGGGCGGCGGTCCAGCGTCCCAGTGGAGGTGGCCGGGCCGCGGTGGCCGGGCACCAGTACGCCGCCGATCGCATCGGGCCGGGTGTGGCGGGCAGATCGACCGGGTGTGTCGGACACCGCGACGAGGCGGGAAGAGTCGGCAGCCCGCTGACGTGTCGCCCGAAGCCGATAGAAGCGACCGTCGGAGAAGGGTCTCAGTGTGGGCACGAACAGTTACGGTATGGCTAGTGCGTTGATCCGCAGTCACGGAGTTGCGCCACTCGCTGAGATCTCAGAAATTTCTCAGCTCAAATCTACTGCCCTGATCCTCTGGTCACGACTCGCACGATGACGCCGTGTCGTGACTAGAGGGTCGCCGAGGCGTGGCCCGCCGGCCTCGCGTCGGAACCGTCCACCGTCGCCGAATACCGCCGACTAGCGCGCAATCGCATTGTGCCTGAGTTCGGGCGGTGGGTACGCGGCGCGGCGTGTGTGCCTGCTGCCGGGAGCCGTCGAACCGGCTGGGCCGGCAGCGCCGCGCGTCCGTACGTGCTCGGTCGGGCTCGGTCCCTTGTCGCAGCTATATCCGGTCGCGTCGGAATCGACCGGCCTCATCGACCCAGAGATAGCAGTGCTTGTCGGTGCGGAGAGATTGCCGCACCATCCATCCAACGAGCCCGAAGAACCCGAGCAGGGCGTACACCGCGCGATCTGCGAGCGACCGCCTGTCCAGCTCAACCAGGTGCGGGGTGATCCACCCGACGGTCGCGCCGTGTGCGCTCTCCCAGGCCACGGCGGCGGCCAAGCGGTGCGCGCGCTCGGCATCGGACAGCGGCGGGCGTGTAGTAGTGCTCCAGCGGTGGCCGTCCCGGTACCGCGGCCCTCCACCGGTTTCCGGGGCGGGTAACCAGCCTGTGGCGGTGGCGGTCATGTCGCTAGTAGGAGCTGCTGTCACACGACACGGTCCGTGCGCCAGTGTCGGCGTGGAAGCGTTTGGCGGCTTCGAAGTTCGAGTAGGCCTGCCCGTACGCGATGAACTCGCTGCGCATGTGGCCACTCGGGCTGTACCCCGAGCAGAACCAGCCGCTGGGAGCGGCCGAAGCCGTGGGAGCGACGGCGACTGCACCGCCGATCGCAAGGACGGACGCAACACAGAGCAGAGACTTACGCATATCTGTCGAACACCTTTCGATCCATGTACCCGGCGTATTCCGGGTGCTGCTTCACTGTTGCGGCACCCGCTTAGCACCCGCCTGCCCCTCCCTTGTGCCGCAGCCCCGGCCAGGCCGCAATTCCAGGGCAAGGCGCGGTCCCTTGCGCCCGGACGTAGTGCGCCCGGCCGATGCCGCAACAGACATCTGCTCACCGCGTCACAGCACGCCACAGGTCAGTCGACACTGCCCTTCCGGGACGGACCTACCGCGCGTCTCGGTACCGCCGTCACACGGCCGTCCGATCCTGGCCATCCCGACCCCTAGCGATGCTGCTCGGCCCGCCAGTTGTTCCGCTGCTCGTATGCCTGCGCTGAACAGGATCAGCCAATCGATGGATTGCGGCTTGTCGGCAGAATCTTGAGGTTAGGATCACGAAGTTGACACAGATGGGGGCTGTGTGGAATGGCGCGTCACACGACGGGGGGCTCAATGGAGTTGAACTTCAAAGTACTGACGCGAGTGGGAGTCGATATCGGCGATGGCGCGCTGCAGCTGGGCTCGGGTCACGCATCGACCATTCTCGCGTTATTCATCTCGCGCCCCGGGTACACATTCGCCGTGCACTCGATCGCCGACGCCGTGTGGGGTCCCGGCCGGCACCCGACGTCCGCCGACGGATCGTTGCAGGTGTATATCAGCAAGCTACGGCGAACACTCGCCGAAGCCGGTGACGGAGCACCCGAGATCTCCGGAGGCACAGGGTGGTACCGATTCGATTTCGACCCCAACCAATCCGATATCGGTCGGTTCCGGTCCTACATCACACAAGCCGAGGGGGCATACCGTCGCAGCATCCCCGGGGCCGCCGACCTGTACCGACACGCACTCTCCGAGATCACCGGCGACATTCTTGCCGGCCTTCCCGCAACACCCTTCACGACCTCTTTCCGAGCAGGCGTCCACGAACTCGCCCTCGACGCAGAACTCAAGATGCTCGACATCGGCTGGAACGACGTCACGGCAGCAGACGCCACCACCAGGCTGACCGAACTGGCCCTTGCGCAGCCGTACAACGAACGCATCTGGTCCTCACTGATCGACACACTCATCCGGTCCGGACGGCGTGCAGAAGCACTCCTCGCAGCACAGCGACTGCATCACATCCTCAGCTCCACGCTCGGCCTCGACGTCCATCCGCACATCACCGACCTCCTCCGCGACATCACCCCACCCGACCACAACGACAACCTGCAACCCAGACACAGCGCTCGACCCCTGATCATCAAGGCGAGCGCACAGCTCTACGACACCACTCCACTCGATCACCGCAGCCTCGAACGCCGACCACCACCCACCACAGCAGTACCCCTCCGATCATGACGACCATCGCGATCACACCGCAGGCTCAGCCTGGGGGCGTGGCGATCGTTGTTCTGCAGGGCTGGACCGTCACGTCACGAAACAGCGGGCCACCTGAGCTCGCCCGCTACCGTGGCCAAGACCACAGCACACGCTCGACACAGACCACACTTCCGGCACTCGCAGCGAGATCGCTTGTTTTGGAACGTGACTCGGAATCCCGATCCGTAACACCGCTGTGGCGACACCATGTGGCTTCGCGCGGAGGCGGCAGATCAAGGCCGTCAGTCAGCTTCGAGGTATGCCTCTCGCTCGGCACGGCCGGATCGCGACGGCAATCGGAACGTCGCTTCACCACGGGGATGGCCGCGAGCGAATAGCGCCGAGCAGCTCGACCTCCCACGGCGTGTAGGCACGCACCTGCATCGATCCGATGCCGACCGTTGGACGGCGGTGTGGTCAGACCTGCTCCGCAGGGCGTCATCCTGCGTCACGTGGTGAGCCTGCTCGAGCCGCTGCGCAAGCACCACGCCACCCCGGAACTCAAACTGGACGACGTGCTGACCGCCGACCAGGTGGAAAGGGTTCTCACCGCGCACGGGGACCTTGGTCTACACCAAAGGCGACCTTGACGGCGATGAACCTACGATCGCCGTCGTCGCGACCAGCGTGGTGGTGAACGGTGCGGCGGCGATGTTCACCCCGTCCACGACGCCCGCAAGAGTTGATCTCGACCCCAGGTTCGCGCAGGTCGAGCCATATTATTGCCTTGGGTGATGGGGAAGTGGGGGAACACAATGACTCAGGGGCGGCTCCCGACCTGCTCGGAAACCGCCCCTGATCTGCGGAGGATAGGGGATTCGAACCCCTGAGGGCTATTAACCCAACCCGCGTTCCAGGCGAGCGCCATAGGCCACTAGGCGAATCCTCCGTGGGCGATACTAGCCAATGGAGTGCTGGTCCCCAAAACGGAGACCGCGCCCGCGCCGGGCGGGCGATGGCAGGTATAGTCGGCCACGGACTCCGCGCGGCGTCCATCCTGTGAACTCCCCTAGGGCGGGAACGCAGCAAGGGTCAACGGGCTCTGGCGGGTGCGCGGAGTCCCCTTTTGTTTGTGCACACCCCGACCCAGAAGGCATGCGCCGTGAGCACCTACGTCTCCCTGAGCCCGTCCGAACTAGCCGAGGTCCACGCCGACCTCACCACCCGGTACGAGAAGCTCAAGCAGGCGGGGTTGAAGCTCGATCTGACTCGTGGCAAGCCGTCACCCGAGCAGTTGGACCTGTCCAACGAGCTTCTGAGCCTGCCGGGCAGGGACGACTACCGCGCCGCGGACGGCACCGACACCCGCAACTACGGCGGCGTGGCCGGCCTCCCCGATCTGCGGCAGATCTTCGGTGAGTTGCTCGGCATCCCTACGGAGAACATCTGGGCGCAGAACAACGCGAGCCTCGAGATCATGTACCGCCTGATCAGCTTCGGGTTGCTACACGGCACGGTCGACGGCGTCCGCCCCTGGACGCAGGAGGAGAAGGTCACGTTCCTGTGCCCCGCTCCGGGCTATGACCGGCACTTCGCGGTCTGCGAGCACCTCGGCATCGAGATGGTCACGGTCCCCATGCGTCCCGACGGCCCCGATATGGAGGTCGTCAAACACCTGGTCGCCGACGACCCGACGGTCAAGGGGCTGTGGGCCGTGCCCAAATTCTCGAATCCGACGGGCGCGGTGTTCTCGGAGGAGGTCGCGCGTGAGCTCGCGTCGATGCCGACCGCTGCACCCGATTTCCGGCTGTTCTGGGACGACGCGTATGCGGTGCACCCGATCGAGGGCGACGCACCGCCCAGCCACGACATCCTGGGCATGGCGCGTGAGGCGGGCAACCCGAACCGACCGTATGTGCTCGCGTCCACGTCGAAGATCACCTTCGCGGGTGCGGGGGTCTCGTTCCTGGCATCGTCGTCGGACAACCTCGACTGGTACGGCAGGCATGTGGGCTTCACGTCGATCGGCCCCGACAAGGTGAACCAGCTGCGGCATGCCCGCTTCTTCGGCGACGCCGACGGGGTTCGCGCACACATGCGCCGGCATCGCGACCTGATCGCGCCGAAGTTCGCGCGAGTCCTCGAGATCCTCGAGGACCGGCTCGGCGGGCCGAAGGTCGCCTCCTGGACCGAGCCCAAGGGTGGCTACTTCATCAGCGTCGACGTGTTGGACGGGACGGCAGCGCGCAGCGTCGACCTCGCTAAGGACGCCGGCATCGCCTTGACCGGTGCCGGAGCGGCCTTCCCGCTCGGCCAGGATCCTCACGACCGCAACATCCGCCTCGCGCCGACGCTTCCGTCGCTGCCGGAGCTGGAGACCGCGATGGACGGCTTCGCGACCTGTGTACTGTTGGCTTCTGCCGAGAAGCTTCTGCGGCAGTAGCTCTCATATAGGAGGTCGGGGTGGCGGGTGGCCCCAGTCGGAGTTTCCCCCGTCACTGGGGAGTACTCGCCCTCTTCACGGCCGCGGCCGCGGTAGCCGTCTGGCAACAGATCGTCCGGATCCCGTGGTCCGCGCCGATGTGGGGCCTCATGCACAATCAGGTCGACGCGCAGGTCTACCGGCTCGGCGGCTACATCGTGACGCACCATACCCAGGGCTTGTACGCGGGTCCGCTGATGAACGACTCGCTTCCGTTCACGTACACGCCGTTCTCAGCGGTGATGTTCGTGCCGCTGTCGTGGATGTCACCGGGCGTGATGCGCTGGGTGTGGAGCTCGCTGGTGCTCTTGGCCCTGCTCGCCTGCATCCTGATCGCTTTCCGGCTCATGGGCTTTCGGCGCGACTGGCGCGTGTGGTGGGTGTCTGTGTGCCTGGTCCTCGTGGTCACGTGCCTCGAACCCGTCCGCACGACGCTCTGGTACGGGCAGATCAACGTCTTCCTGATGCTGCTGTTGCTGTGGGACCTGAGCCGGCCCGACGGCGCCCGTTGGAAGGGCTTCAGTGTGGGCGTCACGGCCGGGATCAAGTTGACGCCACTGTTCTTCATCGCCTACCTGATGGTCACGCGCCAGTGGCGGGCGGTACGCAACGCGCTGGCCGCGCTGGCCGGCACCGTCGCCGTCGGGTTCGTCGTGATCGGCAGGGACTCGTGGACCTACTGGACCGGGACGTTCCTCGACGCCAACCGTGTGGGGCAGCCAAACGAGGTCTCCAACCAGTCCATCAACGGGCTCACCGCCTACCTCGGCGGCTCGGCGCACACGTCGACCACCCTGTGGCTCGCCCTCGCCGTCCCGGCGGCGGCCCTCGGGCTGGGCGTCGCGGCGTGGGCGCACGCCCGCGGGCAGGTCCTGCTGAGTATCTGCCTGGCCGGCCTGACGATGACGGCTGTGTCGCCGTTCTCGTGGGGGCATCACTGGGTGTGGTTCGTGCCGCTGCTGGTCATGCTGCTCACGCCGGCCCTGACGACCCGGAACCCGGCCCGCCGGGTTCTGTTCATCGTCCCGCCCCTCGTGCTGGTGGCGGCGTCGTACATCTGGGTGACGTACTACCCGGGTATCTCGCCGCGCGACGTCGACTGGGTGCACGAGGTCTACGGCATCGGTATCTTCCTGCGGTACGAGCCGCCGGGGGTGCTGCGCGTGCTCTACTCCGGCGTGTACGTATGGATCTTCGTCGCCACCACGGTGTTCAGCGGTCTGTGGCTCGCGCTCTCGGACTCCGGCCGGGCGCGCGGGACGAGAGTGCGGGGCTGATCCTCTAGAGGAGGAGTCGGCGCCCGGAGCGGCCCGTGGCTCGCGCAACGGCGGGAATCCGCTGGGCCGCACCGTAACCCTTCATCGCCGAAGCGAGGCACCGGACGCCGATCACCCCCCACCGGTGCGCAGGCAGGCCCATCTGGCGCGCGCGGTCGGGACCGAGCATGAACGCGGCGATCGTCTCGTGCACGCTGCGCGGGAGGCGGTCCGCGCCCGGCATGCCGAGCATCCCGTCCAGCGCGATCCGGGCCAGGCGCCGCGAGTTGTCATCGGGTGCGAACGTGAACGGCAGGATGCGCGCGTCGAGGGCCGCCTGCTCTTCCGCGGTCTCGCCGAGGAGCTCGTCGGGGACGCCCAGCAGCCAGGTCACGTAGCGCCACAGGAGGTAGAAGCCGTCGGCCTCGTCGGGTGTGATGCGCGCGCCGAGCCGGCGTAGCCGGTCCAGCATCATCGCCCCGAAGAACAGGGGTCCAGCCGATGTCTGCAACGCGCTCACGGGTTTTCCGGGAAACGGCCACTGCCCGTGCGCCGTCATGTGCAGCCGGACGGCGGAGTGGATGAGACGCACCCGCATGCACGCGGCCCAGGCGGTGCCGTGGGTCGCGAGCCCCGCGGCGTCCAGCACGCCGAAGAACAGTGCCGAACTCCGCTGCAGTCGGCGCGCGGCATCCTCCTCGAAACGTCCCGTACTGCTGAGGATGTACGCGGCATCGGGCGAGCTGAAGGTCGTCATCAACGCCCCGTACCCGACGGCGAGCGTGTACTGCGGGAAGTGGCGCAGCGCCATGTCCGCTCCGATGGCGATGCGGTCGAGATCGACCCAGGAGGGCGGGTTCTCGACGCTTGCGAGTAGCGACCGGCATGCGGGCTCGCCGGCGTCGGCCAAGCGCTCCACGCGGGCGAGCAGGTCCCCGTCGCCGCCCCGATCGCGCGCGACGGCTACCGCGGCCTCGGCGAGGGGATCGCCCACGTCCGCCCACGGTGACAACTGCATGTCCCGCAGGTGGTTGATGCGGGTGTCGAACCGGATGCTCGCCGCGGTCACGATGAGATGTCCACGACCAGTACGGTCCCGCCCTCGAGCCATGCGCGGTGCAACTCGGCGATCCTGCGGCGCGACGGGACCCCGGTGCGGTGGAAGAGGTTCTCGACGTAGTCGAAAGGCATTGTGCGGCCACAGAAGTAGCGTTCGGCGATGGCTCGCTCCGCATCGGTGACGTCTCGTGCACGGCCTTCCGTCTCGAAGTGACGCATCCGGAGAGCGGTCGCGGGGTCGGCGCGCAGGTTCCGCAGCCACAGCGCGTGCTCCCCGGTGATCGACACCAGGTAGACGGTCTGCCCGTGGCGGTAGGCGCGAACGAAGGTGCGGCGAGGGAGGCCGGATACCCTTCCGCGCGTCGTGATCTCGGCGACGCCGCGGGGCATCCATACAGCGAACCAGGGGCGGTGGATCGCACGCAGGGTACGGGTGAGGACTCGTCGGGACCGCAGTGTCGGGAGGGGTCTGCCGTTCGCGCGTTCCATCCGGTACCGGCCGTCGCGATAGCGCAGGGTCTCCGGGACGGTGATGGTGTCGGATGCCATGGCGCGCCCTTCAGCGGAGTGATCTTGTCGCCGACAAGATTAGGCGACCGTCGGCGATCTAGTCAATGGAAAGTTTCGGCTCAGTCCTCGGCGATCTGCCCGATCAGATACCCCAACCCCGTCATCCCTCTGCCGAGGTGCTCCATGATCTCCGCGGTCTCCGTCGGGAGTCGGTCGTCCAGATTCCCCGTGAGCAGCAGAGTCGCCACGCCGTGTGCTAGTGACCACCCTGCGAGGACGACTCCGTAGGCATCGTCGATGCCGGCCTCGGCGGCGGCCTGCGCGCCGCTGGCCTCGAGCACCGCGTACGCGGCGTCGCGGGCTTCGACGAGGTCGGGGTCGTCGGCGCGGTAGAGCGCCGGCCGGAACATCACCTCGAAGTGGCCTGGGTTGGCGAGGGCGAACTCGACGTAGGCAGCGCCGCCCGCGAGGAAACCGCGAGGGCCCTCGACGGCGGCCGCCGTCGCGTCACGGTTGCGCCGGAAGCCCTCGATCGCGATCGCGGTGAAAAGCCCTGCCTTGTCGCCGAAATGGTGCACGGGTGCCGCGTGCGAGACACCGGCGCGGCGCGCGATCTCCCGCATGCTGACCGCCGCCGCGCCGACGGCCTCCACCTCGGCCACGGCCGCGGCGATCACGTCGGCCCGCAGGGAGCCGTGGTGGTAGGGCCGGGCGCGCTCGGTCACTGCGTCACTGTATCGCCGGACGACGGCACCGCGGGTGCGACCTAAGGTGTCGTAGGGCACCGGTAGCCTTGGCGCGTGGCCCTATACCGCAAGTATCGGCCCGCGACCTTCGCCGAGGTCGTGGGGCAGGAGCACGTGACCGAGCCGCTGTCGACGGCGCTGGACTCGGGCCGGATCAACCACGCGTACCTGTTCAGCGGACCGCGCGGGTGCGGCAAGACGTCGTCGGCGCGAATCCTGGCGCGTTCGCTCAACTGCGAGCAGGGCCCTACGTCCACGCCGTGCGGGGCGTGCTCGTCGTGCGTGGCACTCGCACCGGGCGGTCCGGGCAACCTGGACGTCACCGAGATGGACGCGGCGTCGCACGGCGGCGTGGATGATGCTCGCGAGCTGCGTGACCGCGCGTTCTACGCGCCCGCGGAGTCGCGCTACCGCGTGTTCATCGTCGATGAGGCCCACATGGTCACGCCGCAGGGGTTCAACGCGCTGCTGAAGATCGTCGAGGAGCCGCCGGAGCACCTCATCTTCATCTTCGCGACCACCGAGCCCGAGAAGGTCCTCACGACCATTCGCTCCCGCACGCACCACTACCCGTTCCGGCTGCTCGCACCCAATGTGATGCGTCCCCTTCTGGAGCGGATCTGCGAGGCCGAGAGCGTAGCCGTCGAGCCGACGGTGTACCCCCTCGTCATCCGCGCGGGTGGTGGCTCGCCACGCGACTCGCTGTCGATCATGGACCAGCTGCTCGCGGGCGCCGGTTCGGACGGTGTGACGTATCGTCGGGCGCTCGGGCTGCTGGGCGTCACCGACGTCGCCCTCATCGATGCCGCGGTCGACGCCCTCGCCGTGGGCGACGGCGCCGCGCTGTTCGGCGCAGTCGAGTCCGTCATGGAGGCGGGGCACGATCCCCGCCGGTTCGCTACAGACCTGCTCGAGCGGCTGCGTGATCTGATCCTGCTGGGCACCGTGCCCGACGCGGCCGACCGCGGGCTGATCGACGTACCCGTCGACGTTCTGGATCAGATGCGCGGCGAGGCGTCCCGCCTCGGTCTTGCGACGCTCACGCGGTGTGCCGAGGTCACGCACGCGTCGCTTGCGGAGATGCGTGGCGCCACGTCGCCCCGGCTGCTGCTCGAGGTCATGTGCGCCCGGATGTTGTTGCCTGGCGCCGAGGATTCGCAGGGTGCCCTGCTGCAGCGGATCGAGGCGCTCGAGTCCGGTGGCAACATGCCGCGTGCGACCGGCGGAGCCGTCCGCACGGCGCCTGGTCCCGGCGGGGTCGTCGGTGGCGGCGGCGCGGGCGAGCCCGCGCCGAAGTTCGTGCGGCCCAGCCAGCGCGCG
>NZ_JARFTP010000014.1 GCF_029167375.1 Tsukamurella sp. 8F | reverse complement strand
GCACGTCTCGTTGTGGGGACGGGCCCGGTGGAGGTTTCGTCGGTGGCTGAGGTGCCGCCCGGCCTGCGCACTGCGGCCCCGGCGCTCGCATGTCCGCACTGCGGGGCCGCGCTCGAACCCGACGAAGCGACGCTCATCTGCGCGGCCGGCCACTCGTTCGACGTTGCGCGCCAGGGCTACGTGACGCTGCTGGGCGGTGGGGGTGCCGCTGTGGTGGCGGATGACGCCGCGATGATCGATGCGCGCGGTCGCTTCCTCGAGACCGGCCACTACTCGGCGTTCTTGTCGGCGGTCGCCGACGGGGCCGCGGCAGCGGAGGACGCCGCGGCCGGAGCCGGCTCGCCGTTGATCCTGGACTGCGGTGCGGGTGAGGGATCGTATCTTTCGGCCGCCGTCGAGCGCACCGGAGCCCGGGTGGGCATAGGCCTCGACCTCTCGAAGCCCGCCGCGCGCAGGCTCGCCCGCCGCGGCCCGCGTAGCTGCGGTGTCGTGGCCAACGGATGGGACCGGCTGCCGGTGGGCGACGGTGTCGTGTCCGCCGTGCTCTCCGTCTTCGCTCCGCGTAACGCCGCCGAGTTCGCGCGTGTGCTGGCGCCGGGCGGCGTGGTCGTCGCCCTGACACCCGGACCGCGGCACCTGCACGAGCTGGTCGGGCCGTTGGGCATGATCTCGGTCGAGGAGGGCAAGGTCGCGCGGCTCGACTCCGTGCTGGGTCGTCACCTCGAGCTGGTGGGCCGCGAGAGCCTGGACTGGGTAATGGATCTCGGGCCGGATGCCGCCTGCGACCTGGTGGCGATGGGCCCGAGCGCCCACCACACCGAACCCGAGGCGCGCAGACGCGCAGTCGAGGCGTTGCTCGGTGCGGATGACACGGTTCCGGTCTCGGCGTCGGGGTTGGTGAGCGTGTATCGCAAGGCGTGATCTGGCGTCCGCGAACCGCGGGCTCGTCGGGAGTACAGCGCAGACCGGGCGCGCGCGGCGTCAGCGCGTGGCGGCGACGAGCACCAGTACGTACGCCGCAACGATTATCGCCACACGGGCGTAGTGCAGGCGGTCCCATCGCCGCTGCTGTTCGCGCCAGTCCGCGGGGTGGTCGTCCGCCGTCCATTGCGCCGAACGGTTGTTGATGGGCACCAGCAGTGCGATCGACATCGCGACGCTGATCGCCAGCAGGATCGCCGCGGCCGCGGCTGCAGAGGTTCCGGCTCGATCGGCTACGGCCAGCGCGATCGTCAGCAGTAGGGAACCGAAGTACCAGAACGGCATCGCACGACCGAGCATCCGGGCGCCGTCGGCCCGCCCTTCGAGCGAGGGGCCCGCGGGCAGGCGCAGCAGGATCGGGTTGATGACGAACGCGACGGCGATCTCGACGCCGACCATCAGGCCGACGACGGTCGCGGTCGCGACGGCGAGAACAGAGACCATGACCCGACTCCTCAGAATCTAGCGTTGCTAGTACATCTAGCAACGCTAGACTAGAGCGCATGGCGGAACGAGGCAAGGGGAAGAGCGATTCGCGGGACCGTCGTATCGAGGAGCGTCGGCGTCGCATCCTCGATGTCGCGCGCGAGTATTCGGAATCGGAAGGGTGGGCAGCGGTGACCACGCGGCGGCTCGCCGACGCGATCGGGTACACCCAGCCCGTGCTCTACGGGCATTTCCCGGGCGGCAAGTCTGAGATCATGCGCACCGTTGCTCTGGAGGGCTTCGAAGAGCTGGCCCGGATGTGCCGCGCCAGCGCCGGAGGGGCGGGTGGGCGCCCAGTCCTGCAGGCGGTGTCTACGGCTTATCTCGACTTCGCCGAGCGGAATCCCGCACTCTACGAGGCCATGTTCCGGCTGCCCATCGACGCGCATTTCGCCGCGGACGACAGCGAGGTGGAGCTGCAGGCGGGCTTCAGCGCCCTTGCCGACGCGATCGGCGACGGCGGCGACGGGACCGCGACCGAGGTGCTCTGGGGTGCACTACACGGGCTCGCCGACCTCGCGCGGTCCGGGCGCGTGCGGCCGGAGCAGCGGGAGCGGCGGATCACCGAGATCGCAACGCGCTTCGGCGAGGGCGACGGGCGGGGGCGGGGCTAGGAGGCCCCGACCGAGCGGTAGACGTCCAGGGTCTGGGCGGCGATGGACTCCCATGAGAACTCGTCGATCGCGCGGGCCCTGCCGGCCGCGCCGTACGCCGTGGCGCGCGCTGGATCCGCGCACAGCGCGTTGACGCCGTCGGCGAGCGCCGCCTCGAACGTCTCAGGGTCGTTCTCGTCGTAGTGGACCAGCGTGCCGGTCACGCCGTCGTCCACCACCTCGGGGATCCCGCCCACGTCCGAGGCGACGACCGCGACCTCGCACGCCATCGCTTCGAGGTTGACGATCCCTAATGGCTCGTATACGGAGGGGCATACAAAAACCGTTGCGGCGGACAGGATCTCGCGTACCTGATCGGTCGGCAGCATGTCCTGCACCCAGAACACGCCGGAGCGCTCCTGAGACAGGGCCGCCACGGCGGCCTCGGTCTCGGCCGCGATCTCCGGTGTGTCGGGCGCGCCGGCACACAGCACCACCTGGACATCGGGGTCGAATCGGTGGGCCGCGGCCACGAGGTGCTTCACGCCCTTCTGCCGCGTGATACGGCCGACGAACGCGGCGATCGGCCGGCCCGGATCCACGCCGATACGGCTGAGCGTGCTGCCCTCGCCGAACACGTCGACGGGATGCCATGCCTGCGTGTCGATCCCGTTGCGCACCACGTGGACCCGTTCGGGGGCGAGGTTCGGGTAGCACGCGAGGACGTCGTCGGCCATACCCCGGCTGACGGCGATCACGGCGTCGGCGTACTCGACCGCGTTGCGCTCGATCCAGGACGACAGCCGGTAACCGCCGCCCAGTTGCTCGGCCTTCCACGGGCGACGCGGCTCGAGCGAATGCGCGGTCAGGACGTGTGGGACGCCGTACAGCTGCCCCGCTACGTGGCCCGCGAGGCCGGTGTACCAGGTGTGGCTGTGGATCACGTCGACGCCCGCGGCGGCGTGCGCCATGCGCAGGTCGGTCGACATCATCGACAGAGCCGTATTCGCATCTGCGAGAGCCGGATCGGGTCCGGTGACGGTGACGCCCTCGGCGTCCGGACGGGGCACGCCCATGCAGTACACGTCGACGGCGCACAGGTCGCGCAGGCGGGCGACCAGCTCGGTCACGTGAACGCCTGCGCCCCCGTAGACCTCCGGCGGATACTCCCTGGTCATCATTGCGACGCGCATAGCACCAAACCTAGATCGTCGCTGGGGTGGACGCATCATCTTCGTCAAGGCTGGATACCCCACCACCTTTGCGGCTAGCGTGGGCGGTGTGAAGAGCCAGCCACGAGTATTGGGATTGGTCCTGGCCGGGGGCGAGGGCAAGCGGCTGTACCCACTGTCGGCGGACCGGGCGAAACCCGCGGTGCCCTTCGGCGGGTCCTATCGGCTGATCGATTTCGTGCTGTCGAACCTGGTGAACGCCGGGTACCAGCGACTCGCCGTTCTGACCCAGTACAAGTCGCACTCGCTCGATCGTCACATCAGCCAGGTGTGGCGCGTGGCCGGCTTCCGTGGCGAGTACATCACCCCCGTGCCCGCGCAACAGCGCCTCGGTAAGCGCTGGTACACCGGGAGCGCGGACGCGATCCTCCAGTCCATGAATCTCGTCTACGACGACGATCCCGACTACATCGTGGTGTTCGGCGCCGATCACGTCTACCGCATGGATCCGTCCCAGATGGTGGAGGCGCATATCGCATCCGGCGCGGGGGTCACTGTCGCCGGCATCCGCGTCCCGCGGCGCGAGGCGAGCGCGTTCGGCTGCATCGACGCCGACGAGTCGGGACGCATCACGCGCTTCCTGGAGAAGCCGTCCGAGCCGCCCGCCACCGCCGACGATCCCGAGTCCACCTTCGCGTCGATGGGCAACTACGTCTTCACCACCAAGGCGCTCATCGACGCGATCACCGCAGACGCCGAGAACCCGGATTCGGACCACGACATGGGCGGAGACATCATCCCGGCCCTCGTCGAGCGCGGCGAGGCGGCGGTCTACGACTTCAAGGACAACGAGGTGCCGGGCGCGACGCCGCGGGACGCCGGCTACTGGCGGGACGTCGGCACCATCGACGCCTTCTACGACGCGCATATGGATCTGGTGTCGGTGCACCCGATCTTCAATCTGTACAACCGCCAGTGGCCCATCCGCTGCGAGAACGACAATCTGCCGCCTGCCAAGTTCGCGAAGGGCGGTCTCGCGCAGGAGTCCATGGTGGGCGCCGGCAGCATCGTCTCCGCTGCGACCGTGCGGAATTCGGTGATCGCGGCGGGGGTGTCGATCGGCGACGGCGCTACCGTCGAGGGCAGCATCCTGATGCCCGGCGTGCGCGTCGAGCCGGGGGCCGTCGTACGGCACGCGATCCTGGACAAGAACGTCCAGGTCGCGCGTGGCGAGATCATCGGAGTCGACCTCGACCGCGAGCGCCAGCGCTTCAACGTCTCCGCGGGCGGCGTCGTGACCGTCGGGAAGGGCGTACGCGTCGGAGGCTTCTAGTCCCCCCGCCGGACGGGACGCACCGTCCGGGTTCCGTGGCCGCCGTGCCGAGCGCAGCCGCGATGGAGGGCGACTTCAGGAGCGGGCGAGCGCGGCGCGTACCTGGTGCGCGACGGTGGTGCGCTCGGCGGAGTCCGGGAGCGCGTCGACAGGCCACCAGCGCAGGTCGTTGGACTCGTCGCTGATCGCCAGATCGGGGAGCACGCGCCCCCCGGCGACGGCGAGGAAGCGCAGGTCCAGATGCCGCGTCGGAACGCCGAGCGAACAGGTTATGGGGTGCGTGTGCAGCGTCAGCAGGTCGTCCGACACCTCGATGTCGTCGAGGCCGGACTCCTCTCGGGCCTCGCGTAGGGCCGCGCCGGCGATCGTGGAGTCGACGTCCTCGCAGTGACCGCCCAGCTGCAGCCATTCGCCGACGCGCGGATGGTGCGTGAGCGCGACGTGTGTGCGGGCGGCGTTCAGCAGCACGACCGACGCAGTGATGTGCCCGGGCACATTGGCGCGTGCACACGCGTTCGGCTGCGCGTCGAGGAACGCGAGCACGGTGTGGCGCAGGGAGTCGTCGGCGTCGGTGCGGGCATCGAAGCGAGCGAGGGCGTCGACTGCGGTCGTGTGCAGGGTCGTGAAGGACACGGTTACCTCTCGATGAGCATGTCGCCGGGCGCGAGCGGTTCGCGCGGCGCCGAGGGCGCGAGCGGGTATCCGACGGCGATCGACCCCGCGGGCCGGTAGTCGTCGGGCAGGTCGAGGTTCGCGCGCACCACGTCGGGCGCGAAGATCGTCGAACCGATCCAGCAACTGCCCACGCCGCGCACGGCCAGCGCCACCAGCAGCGACTGCACCGCCGCGCCGACGGCGACGGTGAACATGGCCTCCTCGGCGGCGGTGCGGGCGTCGTCGGGATAGGTGTGGGCACCGTCGGGAACCATGAACGGCAGGATCAGTTCGGGCGCGTCGTACAGCAGCCGGCCGCGCGCGATCCTCTTCGCGATGGATCCGGGCGAGCGTCCGTCGCCTGCGAGGTCGCGCTCCCACCGCTCCTTCATGGCGTCCAGCAGCGCGAGCCGGCGCTCGTTGTCGCGCACCCAGACGAAGCGGATCGGGTGCGTGTGATGCGGCGCGGGCGCTGTCAGCGCCTCGGCGACCGACGCGGTGATCAACTCGGCGGGCACGGGATCGGGCGCGAACTCGCGGACGGAGCGGCGTAGCAGCAGCGCCTGCCGCCGTGCCTCGTCGACGCCGGTGTGGAACAGGTCGTCCTCGCCCGGGCGGACGAGCCCGCGCGCGGTCGCGAGCGGTGAGCCCGGTTCGGGCGGCTGGACTGTGAAGCCGCGCACGACCGCGACGGGAGTCTGTCCGAGCTTGCCCTTGACGAGATCCGCGGCGGCGGCGAGCTCGTCCGCGACGGCGATCTCGGTGACGACCAGGTCGTTGCCGTACGCGTCGACGGCCCCGCCGTAGCCGTGCAGCACCGACATGCCTGCCGCGCCGATCGCGGCGTCCGTCTGCCCCGTGCGCCACGCGCGCCCCATCGTGTCGGTGACGAGGACGGCTACGTCTACGCCCAGCCGTTCGGCCAGCCCGGCCCGGACGGCGGCGGCGCTGCCGTCGGGGTCCTCGGGGAGCAGGGCGATGGAGTCCGATGCGATGTTCGACGCGTCCACGCCCGACGCGGCCTGCACGACGCCGAGGCGGTTCTCCGTGATCCACGTGCGCCCCCTGGTGGCGAGGATCCGGACGGACTCGTCGGCGACGAGGCGCCGCCGGAGCGCGTCCCGCTCGTCCGCATCCGACGGTGCCGGGACGACGCGGCCCTCTGCCTTGGAGAAGATCTTCGACGTGGCGACCACGATGTCGCCGTCGGCGAGCCAGGGGGCGGCCCCGGCGAGCACGGCGGCGATGTCGGTGCCCTCGGTGATCTCGCCGATGCCCGTCACTGGCAGCACTTCGAGGCGAGCGGCGCCGTGGTCGACGGTACCTCCGGCGGTGTAGGTGATCTCGGGGGCGATCGGTTCCCCGCCGCCGTGTCGACCCGGCTCGCTCGTGCGCGGGGCCGTCATGCGAGACCCACCAGCTCTAGCCCGGCGTCGATCATCGCGGCGGTGTGCGTGGGCGTGGTCATCAGCAGCGGGACGGCGGCGACGGGTACACCGTCGACGGCTGTGTCCGCGTCCTCCTCGGCGACGAGCCAACCGTCCAGGAGGCCGTTGCCGGAGCGCGCGCCGAAGTGTGCGCCGATGGCCTGGGCGGAGGTCTCGAGCCCGACGACGTCGAGGCACCGGTCGGCCATGCCGCGCAGCGGTGCGCCGCCGATGACGGGGGAGACCCCGACGACCTTCGCCGAAGTCCGCCTCAGCGCGCCGCGGATACCTCCCACGGATAGCACGGCGCCGACCGAGACGATGGGATTCGACGGTGCCAGGAACACGACGTCGGCCTCCTCGATCGCGCTGAGGACCGCGGGTGTCGCCTCGGCCCGCCCGGTTCCGTCGGGCCCGGAGCCCACTTGTGCGAAGCCGAAGGTCGGGACATCCGCGCGATAGCGGACCCACCACTCCTCGAAATGAATTGCACGCTTGCGGATTCCATCTCCCGCCGCGTCGCCCGCCCTGTCTCCGTCGTCGTCGGCGATCACCACGTGCGTCTCGTGCCGCGTGTCCGACGCGGGTAGCAGGCGCACGCCGGGACGCCACCGGTTGCACAGCGCGGCGGTGACCTCGGTCAGCGGGTAGCCGGCCGCGAGCATCTGCGTGCGGATGAGATGCGTTGCCAGGTCGCGGTCGCCCAGCCCGAACCAGTCCGGATCGGCGCCGTAGGCCGCGAGCTCCTCCTTGGCGTGCCAGGTCTCGCCGGCGCGGCCCCAGCCCCGTTCGGGGTCGATGCCGCCACCGAGGGTGTACATGCAGGTGTCCAGGTCGGGACAGATACGGACGCCGTGCATCCATGCGTCGTCGCCCACGTTCACCACCGCGGTCACGGAGTGCTCGCCGGGGTCGCCGGTAGCCTCGGGGAAGGGCGTGGATCCGAAGCGCTCTCGCGCGCCCTGCAGGAACTTCGCTCCGCCGACGCCGCCTACGAGGACTGTCACCTTCACCGTGACGAGCCTAGTCATCACCGCGGTGTGACACGGATTACAGCTCGAGTTCGTGTCGAGACCGGGTGCACGGTCTGGGGAGTGGTAATAGGCGATTTGCTCTACGGCTTGACCTGGCGGCCTTTCACGTGTGTAATCACAACTGTGTCATTAACTGCGACGCGGATTCGACATCACGAACTTCCTTGTCGCGACGGGGCACTCGACGACCACCGACCACCACGAATGACTGCACAGGATGAGGGAGGCGGGGCCCGATGACAATCGACCATCATCGTGATCCCTTCACAGACTTCACCGGCGGTGCAGGACGCGGCGTCCTCTCCGATGTGGGGGACTCGTCCCCGGCGGAGGACGGGCAGCGTGCTCACCTGAGCCTGGTGGCCACTGAGTTCGACGACCTCTTCGAGGCGGTCGAGGAACAGTGGCAGGACCGTGCGCTCTGCGCCCAGACCGATCCCGAGGCGTTCTTCCCCGAGAAGGGCGGCTCGACCCGCGAAGCCAAGCGCATCTGCCTCGGATGCGAGGTGCGTAACGAATGTCTCGAGTACGCGCTCGCGCACGATGAGCGCTTCGGCATCTGGGGCGGTCTGTCCGAGCGTGAACGGCGGAAGCTCAAGCGCGGCATCATCTGAGCGCCGGAGGCGGCGAACCGGCAATCACGCGAGCGACCGACACTCACCGCTCCACCCGAACCTCTCGGGTGGAGCGGTGAGTGTTTTGAGGGGCGGCCACTGCGCGCCGAGCCGCTACAACGCGTCCGGCCCCTCGGTGAGGATGTCCTCGGTGACGCCCAGGTAATCCGCGATCTGGTGGATGAGGATCTCCAGCACGAGCTCGATCAGCTCCGCGTCCGACTTCGACCTCTTGAGCAGGGGCCGCCGGAACAGCACGAGCCGCGCTCGGGTGTGGTCGCCGCGCCTGTCGATGCCGGCCGGGATGAGCCGCGCCAGGGGGATCGGGCCCTCGGCCACGATCTCGTCGGGCCACGTCGTCACCGAGGCGTCCTTGGGCAGGATGCCGGGCACATCATCGACTGCGATGTCGAGCTCCGACAGACGGGAGTGCCACATCGCGTCGATCTCCGCGTACGCGTCGAGGACGATCTCGTCGAACTCCTGCGTGCGGGTGCGGTGAGCGGGCACGCTCCGCGGCACGAGCGGCCCGCGCATACCGCGCTCCCGGCGGTCACGCGCCGCGCGCCGCCGCCTCGTTCCGGGGTCCATCGCCCGCCGCTTGCTCATCGCCATCGCCTCGCCAGTGTAGGGGCGGGGGAGCGTGCAAGGCGCGACGCGCTCGGTGTGTCCCGTCCCGGGGCGAGGCGATGGCACGTTAGTCTTCTCGTGTGAATCCCCTACGTCAGTGCTGCCGCCCCGGCTGCCGCAACAGCGCAGTCGCCACGCTGACGTTCGACTACTCGGAGTCCACCGCTGTCCTCGGCCCGTTGGGGCTGACCAGCGAGCCGCACTCCTGGGATCTGTGCGAGTTCCACGCTGGCCGGATGACCGCCCCGCGCGGTTGGGAGATGCTGCGCAACGTGCCGGCGTTCGCGGCGCCCGCGGCAGCCGTGGGTGGCGGGCTCGACGATGATCTCACGGCGCTCGCCGACACCGTCCGCGAGCGCGAGCAGCCGATGGGGGCTCTCCCGCGCATCCGCCCGGTCGGGGCCGCGCGGCGCCCACGGTTCGAGCCCGGTCCCGCGTTCACCGACCATCCCGATCCGGTGGCGCCGCCGACGCGAGGTGCGCACTCCCGACCCGATGGCACGCCCCCCGCGGCACCGCCCGGGCAGGGAGGCGAGACGTCGAGCAGAGGGCCCAAGCACGCCGCACCGACCCGGCGCGGCCACCTTCGGGTCCTCCCGGACCCGGTCGACTGACCGATCCCACCGGCGTTTTCCATGCGCTAACGTAGTCGGCTGCTGTCCGAGATTCACCATCGAAGGGGAGAGGCCGTGCGGTCACTCGAGTCGGTCCAGTCCGTGATCAAGGCATACGACGTCCGCGGGCTCGTAGGCGAGCAGCTCGACGAAGCGTTCGTCGCCGATGTGGGCGCGGCGTTCGCTGCCCTCGTACGCGAGGAGGGCGCGGGTGCATCGGGTGTGCGGATCGTGATCGGGCACGACATGCGCGACTCGTCGCCCGCGCTGTCTTCCGCGTTCGCGGAGGGAGTCTGCGCCCAGGGCGTCGACGTGGTTCTGATCGGCCTCGCGTCCACCGACGAGCTGTACTTCGCGTCGGGGATCCTGGACTGCCCTGGCGCCATGTTCACGGCCTCGCACAACCCCGCCGCCTACAACGGCATCAAGCTGTGCCGCGCGGGCGCGAAACCCGTTGGGCAGGACACCGGGCTACGGCGCATCACCGAGCAGGTCGCGGCGGGCGTCCCGGCATGGGGCGGCACGGAGCTCGATGAGCCCGTTCGCTCCGCTCCCGGTGCCAGGGGCACCGTGTCCGAGCGCGACGTGCTCGCCGAGTACGGCCAGTACCTGCGAGAGCTGGTCGACCTGTCCGGCGTCCGCGAGATGAAGGTCGCCGTCGACGCCGGGAACGGGATGGGCGGGCATACGGTACCCAGCGTGCTCGGCCCCGTCTCAGCGCTCACGGTCGAGCCACTGTACTTCGAGCTGGACGGCACGTTCCCCAATCATGAGGCCAACCCTCTGGACCCGAAGAACCTGGTCGATCTGCAGAAGCACGTCGTGGCCACGGGTGCCGATATCGGCCTGGCCTTCGACGGGGACGCCGACCGCTGCTTCGTGGTCGACGAGCGTGGCGAGCCGGTGTCGCCCTCGGCCGTGACCGCCCTGGTCGCGGAGCGCGAGCTCGCCAAGAACCCGGGCGGGACCGTGATCCACAACCTGATCACATCGAAGGCGGTGCCGGAGATCATCGTCGAGAGCGGCGGGATCCCGGTCCGGACGCGCGTGGGGCACTCGTTCATCAAGACGACGATGGCCGAGACCGGTGCGGTATTCGGCGGTGAGCACTCGGCGCACTACTACTTCCGCGACTTCTGGGGCGCCGACTCCGGCATGCTCGCGGCCATGCACGTCCTCGCCGCGCTCGGGGAGCAGGACCTCCCGCTGTCGCAGCTGATGGCCCGGTACGACCGGTACGCGGCCTCGGGCGAGATCAATTCGACTGTGGCGGACCAGGAGGAACGCGCGAACGCGGTCCTGGACGCGTTCGGTACCGAGATCGTGACCACCGATCGGCTCGACGGTGTGACGGTAGAGTTGGCGTCCGGAGCCTGGTTCAACCTGCGGGCGTCGAACACCGAGCCACTGCTGCGCCTGAACGTGGAGGCGAGGACGGGCGACGAGGTTGCAGAGCTCACGGACAAGATCCTGGCGGTGGTTCGCGGATAGCGGAGGTGGTTCGGCTGTGACCAATGGGACGGTCGACTTCGACGATCCGGGCGGCCTGGTCGCCGCCGACCTGGGCGGACACCTGAGATCCGCCGCCCTCGCCGGCGCGCAGGCCCGGGCAGTCGCGTCCATGGTCGACGAGGGCGTGCTGGCGCCGATAGAGGGTGTGACGCCCAGAGCGGTCGTCGTGGTGTGCGGCGCCGGTCCCGCCGAGGCGGCAGCCGAGTTCGTGGAGGCGCTGTCCGCCGGTCGCCTCGATGTTCCCCTCGTTCGCACCACGCAGCTTCCGCCGTGGGTGGGCGCGCTCGACGTCGTGGTCGTGTGCGGCTTCGACGCGGGTGACCGCGTCCTTGCGCAGGCCGTGTCCGTGGCCGCCCGAAGGGGAGCATCCGTCGCCGTAGCGGTGCCCTTCGAAGGGCCGATCGCCGAGGCCGCCGCCGGCCGCGGCATCGAGCTCGCCCCGCGTCTGCACGTGCCCGAGCGATTCGGCTTCACCGGTATCGCGGTCGCGCTGCTTGCGGTGCTGGGCGTGCTCGGGCACACCGGCGACGACGACCCCCGGCGCGACGTCGCGGGGTTCCTCTTCGACCTCGCCGACCATCTGGACGCCGAGGCCGTGCGCGGGCACCCCGACCGGGAGCTGGACGGTAACCCGGCGAAGCGGCTCGCTGCGCGGATGCTCGGCCACCGGGCGGTGTTCACTGCCGATACGGTCCCCGGGCTCGCCATAGCGGGTCACGCCGCGGCACAGGCCCTGGCGCTCGGCGGCCAGGTCGCCGCCGCCGTCGGCATGGCCGAGATCGTGCTGGCCCTGCCCGAGTTCGAGTCCGGTCCCGTCGGGGGCGCGGTCGCCGCGGAACCCGTCGATCCGCTCTTCCACGACCCCTTTCTGGACGGACCCCCGCCACAGACGCCTATGCGGGTGTTCGCGGTGACGGCCGCGCCGCGCAGTGCGCAGACCGCGGCCCGGCTGCGCGCCGTCGGCGACGTGGACCTGCTGGTGGTCGACGAGGATCTGCCCCGGATACCCGCGGATCGGGGCGAGGCCGCGCCGCAGCGGGAGCCCTCCGTGCGGATGGAGGCGACGGAACTCTTGGGGCTGGCCGTGCGATGCGACCTGGCCATGGTCTACCGACGGCTGTCGGGGGAGGCGTAGATGCGAGCGGTCGAGGGTGTGATCCGCCCCTATGCGTGGGGTTCGCGCACGGTGCTGGCGGCGATGCAGAAACGGGAGGTCCCGTCCCCGCATCCCGAGGCCGAGCTGTGGTTCGGCGCTCATCCGGGCGACCCGGCGCGGCTCGTCGGCCCCGGTGCGCCCGACTGTACGGACCTACTGAGCGCCATCACCGCGGACCCGGAGGGTGAGCTCGGCGCGCAATGCGTCGAGGAGTTCGGCTCGGGGCTGCCCTATCTGGTGAAGGTGCTCGCCGCCGAGGAGCCGCTGTCGCTGCAGGCGCACCCGTCCCGCGAGCAGGCGCGGGAGGGCTTCGCGCGCGAGAACGCCGCGGGTATCGACGTCGGCGCGTCCGAGCGGAACTACCGCGACCCCAACCACAAGCCCGAGGTCGTCATCGCGCTCGGCAGGTTCGAAGCCCTCGCGGGGTTCCGGGCGCCGTCGGAGACTATCGAGCTGCTGCGCGCGCTCCAGGTGCCCCAGCTGGATCCGTATCTGGGAATGCTTGTGGGGCAGCCGGATTCGGGCGGTCTGCGCGCGGTCTTCACAACCTGGATCACCCTGCCGCAGCCGGCGCTCGCGCAGCTCGTGCCCGCGGTTCTCGCGGGATGCGTGCAGTACCTGGAGCGCGGTGAGGACGAGTACCGCGGGGAGGCGGAACTCGCACTCACCCTCGGGGAGCGATACACCGACGACGCCGGAGTGCTGGCCGCGCTGCTTCTGAACCGGCTCGTGCTCAGTCCGGGTGAGGCGCTCTACCTCCCCGCCGGAAACCTGCACGCCTACGTCAACGGCGCCGGAGTGGAGGTGATGGCCAACTCCGACAACGTGCTGCGCGGCGGCCTCACCCCCAAACACGTCGACGTCCCGGAGTTGCTGCGCGTCATAGACTTCGAGCCGCGCACGCCGTCGGATCTCAAGCCGGAGGTGCGGACGGTCGGCAACGAGCTGGTGTACCTCACCCCGGCGCCCGAGTTCCGGGTGTCCAAAGTGACGCTCGACGGGACGGCGATGTTGCGCTCCAATGTGATCGAGCTGGACGCACGCGGCCCTCAGATGCTGGTGGTGACGTCCGGTGCGGTGACGGTGCGTGACCGCAGTGGGACCGTCGACATCCCTGCCGGGCGCGGGGTGTGGATGGCGGCGTCCGATCCGGGTGTGGTCGTCACCGCCCACTCACCGCGCGCGGAGTTCTTCCGCACGCTGGTGGCGAGCCACTGATACCGCTCCCCGGGAGCGACTACGGGGCTGCGCGGCCGGGCCGGGCGCTTTAGGCTAGTTTCGACCCGTGAGCGCAGAGGGGTCGAAGAAGGCGATCGTCGCGGCGATGTCCGCGAACGGTGGCATCGCGGTGCTGAAGTTCATCGGATTCCTGGTGACGGGCTCGTCGTCGATGATCGCGGAGGCAGTGCACTCCGTTGCGGACACCGCGAACCAGGGGCTGCTGCTGGTGGGGCAGCAGCAGGCGAAGCGGAACGCGGACGGGCTGCATCCCTTCGGTTACGGTCGCGCGCGCTACTTCTACTCGTTCGTGGTGGCGCTGGTGATCTTCGCACTCGGCTCGCTGTTCGCCGTCTACGAGGGCGTGCACAAGATCGCCCACCCCGAGCACATGGAGTCGCCGATCGTCGCGGTGCTCATCCTGCTGGGCGCCATGTGCCTGGAGGGATACTCGTTCCTCACCGCCATGCGTGAATCCCGCTCGCTCAAGGGGGACGTGTCCTGGTGGCGGTTCATCCGCCGTTCGCGGAATCCCGAGCTGCCGGTCGTGCTGCTGGAGGACACGGGCGCGCTCATCGGCCTGGCGTTGGCGCTGCTCGGCGTCGGCCTCGCATGGGGGTTGGACATGCCGGTGTTCGACGGGATCGGCACCCTCGCCATCGGCATCCTGCTGGGCGTCATCGCGATCGTGCTGATCGTGGAGATGCAGTCGTTGCTCATAGGCGAGGGCGCTACGGAGGAGGAGTCGGCTGCCATCCTGCGGGCGCTCGAGGGCTCTCCCGCGGTGCAGCGGGTGATCCACTGCAAGACGCAGTACCTGGGCCCCGACGAGATGCTGGTGGCGGCGAAGATAGCGATCGGCGAGGCGTCGAGTGCCGCTGAGATCGCGCAGGGGATCGACACGGCCGAGGCGGCTCTGCGCGCGGCGGTGCCGAACGCGCGCGTCGTCTACCTCGAGCCGGATCTCGACCGGAGCCGCTGAAGCTCGGCCCCGGTCGCGGCGGTCCGCCTCGGGTCAGACGCCGGGCAGATTGTCGTAGAACGTCTCGGGAATGTCGAAGGTCTGCATCGACGAGATGGCCTGCGGCGCGGGGATCGCGGCGGACAGGACGGCCAGTGGCCGCCCGTCGCGCGTGATCAGCACGTCGTCCCCGCCCTCGACGATCTTGAGGAGTTCGGCGACGGTCTGGTCTGTCGTGTGAGTGAACGTCTTGGTCATGTCGCCGACCGTATGCCCTACCCGCGGGTACGTCGACCTGCGGAAACAAGTTACCCGCGAGTGTTCTCGCGTACAGGGACCTCCCAGTCTCGGGTCAGGGTCGGATCAGCGGGCGGGCGCATCGTAGGTCTCGACCACATGAGGGATCCGGGCCGTAACACCGGCAGTCGTATCCGCGAAGAGAGAGGCGACCATAATGGCGCAGAACCGTAGGAACACCCCGAAGCCCGCCCCGCGCAGGCGCGTCCGTCAGTGGGACGCCCGCAATCGGCGCTGGACGTACGTCTGGCGTTGATCCCACGATCGTGACGGGGCGGGGTCGGCCACGGGCCGGCCCCGCCCCCGCGTAGGTGGAGCCGATACGAAGGGACCCAGTGAGGAGTACGGAGATGCAGCCGACGAACGGCCCGGTGCCGGGCGGTGCGGTGCCCGGGGTGGGCGCTCTCGGGCCTGATGGTGTGCCGGGGGACGATGCGCAGCAGTGGCGCAGCATGGGGCAGAACGCGATGCTGCGGTTGCTGTGGCGGTTCGCTCGCCCGCACCGTCGGTCGCTCGTCGTAGGCCTGCTGCTGCTGTGCCTCGCGGCCACCGTCGACGTGGTGTCCGTGCTGGTGATGGCCGACGTGCTGAACGCGGTGCTGGAGGCTTCGTCGAAAGGCGCGATGGTACGCAGCATCGGGGCGTGGGTCGCGGTCACCGCGGTAGGTGCGGTCCTCACCTACTTCGGCACCATCGCCTGCGCGAAGGCCAGCGAGGGGATCGTGCTGGCGCTCCGTGACGCGATGTTCGCGCGCGTCCAGAAGGTGCCGCTCGACCGCCTCAAGCAATGGTCCGTCGGCGACGTCGTCGTGCGGCTCACCGAGGACGTGGTCGTCCTCGAAACCGCCCTCAGCTCGTCGGTCGTGCAGGGCGTCATCGCCGCGCTGACGACCGTCGGACTCGTGATCGTCGCCGGCATCATGAGCTGGAAGCTGACGATCATCGCGCTGATCGCGGTGCCGATCCTGATGGGCGTCGCCCGCGCGTTCCGCCATGCGCAGGAGCGCGTCACTCTCGCCGAGCGCAAGGCACACAGCGGCCTCGCCGGCACGCTCAACGAGATCGTATCGACGCATGAGCACGTCCGTCTGCACAATATGGAACCGGCCGAGGGCTCGGCGGTACACGGCCGCGGCCGAACGCTGTTCCGCGCCCGCATGCGCGAGGCTAGGGTCGAGGCACTGTTCGGCGGAGTACTGGGCACGGCGGAGGCGCTCACGCTGATCGTGGTGACCGTCGGTGGCGTCCTGCTCGTCCGGTGGGGAGAGCTCACCGTCGGATCCCTGCTCGCCCTGTCGGGCTACCTCGCCTATCTGTACCCCCGTATCCAGGAGATCAGCGAGACGCGCCTCGCCCTCGTCGGTGCGGCGGTGAGTGCCGATCGCATCCTGGAGGTGGTCGGCGACCTCGAGCCCGACGTCGGTGCCGCCCACCCGCCGCGCGAGGCCGATCCCGTCGCCGTCACCGCGGCGGGGGTCACGTTCACGCGGTCGGAGAGCTTCACGCTGCGTGTCGATGCGTTCGCGGCCGCGCCCGGAACGGTCACGGCCATAACCGGACCGAGCGGCAGCGGCAAGTCCACGTTCGGCGCGCTCGTCTCGGGGATGGAACGGCCCGACGCCGGGCACATCCTCCTGGGTGGCCGCGACGAGTCGACGATGAGCGGCGCGCAGGTGCGCGCCGCCGTGACGATGGTGCCGCAGCGCGCGGTCATCCGCTCAGGGACGATCGAATCCAACATCCGCTACGGCACCGACGACGGTGCCGACCTCGCCTCCGCTGCCCGGCTCGCGCGGGCAGACGAGTTCGTCCACGAACTCCCGGCCGGCTACGGCACGCCGACCACGCTGGGCGGCCCCGAACTGTCCGGCGGGCAGAGGCAGCGTGTCGCCCTCGCGCGAGCGGTCGCGCGCGACACCCCGGTCGTCGTGTTCGACGAGCCGTCGACGGGTCTGGACAAGCAGAACACCGAGTACCTGGCGCGCTCGCTGCGGGCGCTGGCGCAGCGCAAGACGGTCGTCGTGATCACGCACGACCCCATCCTGGTCGCCGCGGCGGACTCGGTGTACGAGGCCGAGCGGGGGGTCATCGCGCCGGCGCGCGCCGGCGAACCGCCGACGGTGGCGATTCCCGCCTCAGGCACTGTCGGGGCGCCGCGTGCGCTGCCCCGGTCCCCGGCGATCCGTGAGCCCAAGCTGCCGGGTGTCCCCGCGGACGGGCTGCGGCACCGGATCCGCCGCCGCTGAACGCCTACGCGTCGAACACGGCTGCTCAGGCACCTTCGAACGCGGCGACGGTCGCATCGACCAGTGGCGTGATCCATTCCTCACCCGAGCGGTACACCGCGCGCGTGACCAGCGGCGGGATGTCGTCGTTGACCGGGTGCACCGCGAATTCGGCCGGGTCGACTGCGCGAACGAGGTCGGCGCCCGCAGGCACCATGGTGAACCGCCGTCGCCCGCTCAGCACGAGAAGCATCCCGCCTACGTCGGTGTAGCCCGGCGACGGGTCCAGTCGGACGCCCGCGCCCAGCAGGCGTGCGCGCTCCGCCTCGGACCGCAGGTCCCAGTGCGCCGGTCCGCCGACCAGCGTGAAGCCGTTCAGATCGGCGGGCCGTAACACGGCTCCGGGTGGAAAGTGCGTCGCATCGCAGATCACCGCCAGCGGCTGCGTCGACACGATGGTCTCCGCGAGTGCGGGATGCGTGGCGGGGATCCTGCTGAACGCGAGATCGACGGCCCTGTGCACAAGTGCCTGCGCGACGTCGAGGGATGCGACCTGACGGACCTCGATCTCATAGCTGTCGGCCTGCTCGTCGAGGAGGCGGGCGATCGTGCGTCGCTGTCCGGTGTCGAGCGCGTCGGGGACGGCCATCCTGGCGTGCGGGCGGGCCTGCGGGGCCCGGACGGTCTCGGGGATGCGGTCGACATCCGCCACGATCCGGCCCGCGAGCGGGACGAGTCGCTCGCCGGCGTCGGTCAGCCGGGTGTGGTGGGTCGAGCGATCGAAGAGGGGGCAGCCCAGCTCGGCCTCGAGGGACCGGATCCGTTGCGACAGAGGGGGAACGGTCATGTGTAAGGACGCCGCGGCCCGCGTGAAGTTGAGTTCCCGCGCTACGGCGAGGAAGTACCGCAGATGGTGGACGTCCATCGCTGTTTTATCGCATCGATAACGCCGGAGCGCAACCTTTCGACATTCCATAACCAGTGCTAACTACCTACTGTGAGTAGGGAAGAGAAGGGAAGCGACGAAGATGACGACATCGCAGATCGAGTTGGGCGCCCCACCGACCGGACCGCTCGCGGGCGTGCGCATCGTGGACCTGTCCACGGTGGTCATGGGACCGATGGCCACTCAGGTCCTCGGCGACATGGGCGCCGACGTGGTGCGCGTGGAACCCCCGTTCGACACCGCGCGGAACGCCCCGGCCAACACAGGCCGTAACCCGGGCATGGCGCCGCTCTACATGCAGGTCAATCGCAACAAGCGCAGCGTCGCCCTGAACCTCAAGACCGACGACGGCCACGCAGCGCTGATGGGCCTGCTGGCCGATGCCGACGTCCTCGTCACCAACATGCGCGCAGGCGCGCTCGAGCGCCTCGGCATCGCCTACGACCAGATCGCACAGGAATTCCCGAAGCTCGTCTACGCCCACGCACAGGGCTTCAACGCGGCGTCCGAAGAGCGCAACCGGCCGGCGTACGACGAAGTCGTGCAGGCGGTTTCGGGACTGGTGGATCTGCAGCGCCGCGCTTCCGGATCCCTGCAGTTCGTCCCGACCTACATCGCCGACAAGACTGCGTCGCTGTACCTCGTGAGCGGTGTCCTGGGCGCCCTGTACGAGCGCGAGCGCAGCGGCGAGGGGCAACTCGTCTCCCTTGCGATGGCGGACGCGCTGATCGCCTTCAACACCGTCGAGCACATGGCCGGCGAGGTCTTCGCCCCGGCCGCGGGCGACGTGGGCAACCCGCTGAGCTTCGCGGAGACCCACGCCGCGATGGCGACCGCGGACGGGCGCGCGATAGCCGCGGTGCCGTACACCAACGACGACGTGCGGCGCCTACTCGTCGCGGTCGGCGCCGACGACCTGGCCGCCGACCCACGCTTTCTCGACCCTGTGATCGACAGGGAATTCTTCTATGCGGGGGTGCAGGCGGTGCACGACCGCTCCGATCGCCTCACCCTCGCCGAGTGGGAGGAGTACCTCACCGCGAACGACATGCCGTACGGGCGCGTCGTCGACATCGCCGAGCTCCCCGGCGATCCATACGTCCGCGAGATGCAACTGATCACGGAGGTCGACCACCCGACCGAAGGCCGGATCCGGGTGTCCCGCAATCCGTTGGGCTACTCGCGGACCCCGGTCAACATCCGTCGTCTGCCCGAACGTGCAGGCGAGAGCACCGAATCCGTCCTGGGCGAACGCCGGGCGGCTGGAGAACGAGGAGGACACTAGAAATGGCTGTTGTGACCGTCATCGGTGCCGGGGTCATCGGCGTCTCGTGGGCCCGGCTGTTCGCCGACGCCGGATGGGAGGTGCGGGTCTCGGATCCGCGCCCGGACCTCGACGAGGTGCTGGAGGGTACGGCCGCCACAGCGGTGCCCGATCTCGCGGAAGCCCTGCGCGGCGCGGACTTCGTCCAGGAGAACGGACCCGAACGGGTCGAGGTCAAGCGTGAGCTGTTCGCCACGGCCGCCCAGCACACCGCCGACGGAGTCGTCCTGGCTTCTTCCTCGTCGACGTTGCTGCCCTCGGTGTTCGCGGCGGACAACCCGGCCGCCGATCGCATCGTCGTCGGCCATCCGTTCAACCCGCCGGAACTGATGCCGCTGGTCGAGGTCGTCCCGTCGCCGTCCACGGCGGCCTCGACCGTAGACCGCGCCGTGGAGGTCTATCGGCAGCTGGGAAAGCTGCCGATCCGGCTCAACAAGGAGATCGCGGGATTCGTCGGCAACCGCCTGCAGCGTGTCTTCAACGAGCAGGCCACCTACCTGGTGCAGCAGGGCGTCATCGACCCCGCCGAGCTGGATGTCCTCGTGCGTGCCTCGCTCGGGCTGCGCTGGTCCACGATCGGACCGTTCGAGTCCCGTCACCTGGGAGGCGGCCCCGGCGGGATCCGGCACCTCGCCGCACATGTGGGCGCGGCGATGACTTTCGACGTCGGCGCGCCCGATCCCGCGCGGAACGACGAGGTCTACGCGGCCGTCGAGGCGGCCTACGGCACCGGCGAGGAGGCCTACCAGAGGCTCGTCGACCAACGCGATCGGAGAACGCGTGCGGTCCTCGAGGCTCTCGCGCGGACCGACCACCCCGATGGGACCGCCGATACGGAGGCCGTGCGATGACCGACCCGACGACCCGGCTGAACGATCAGACCGAACGCCTGCAGCAGGCCCCCGCGACCGATGACGGCTACGACCTCCACGCCGCGCTCGACGATCTGCTGTCCACCGTCGGCCTCGCGGCCTCCGATTCGGGCGGTGCGATCGACTTCGTCGGAGCCGATCCCGTGTTGCCGGGCACCTTGCGCCTGGCCGGTGCGACATCCCTGGCCCTGGTCGCGAAGTCTGTCGCCGTCGCCGCGATCTGGCGGATGCGCGGCGGACGCGCCCAGGACATCGCGATGGACCTGCGGGTCGCACCGCACCGGCTGTGCCCGTTCTACGACCGCAGGTGGGAACTGCTCAACGGGTACCCGATGGTGGACACGGTGCGCGTCTCCGACGCTTTCGCAACGGACCGCTTCTATCGCACGGCCGACGACCGCTGGGTGCACCCGATGGGGCCGTACCCACGACTGCGCAACGACACCGCCGCGCTGCTAGACGTGCCCGAGGTGGAATCCCGCGTGGCCGAGGCGATCTCCAAGTGGAAGGCTGAGGATCTCGAGACCGCGGGCGAGGAGGCCGGCATCATCATGCCGATGTGCCGGACCGTCGGCGAGATCATCGCGTCCGATCAGTACCAGCAGGTGCTGGGCCCGATGAATCCGGTCGTCATCGAGAAGGTGGGGGACAGCGATCCCGAGCCTCTCCCCGAGGGAGGAACCATGCCCCTGTCGGGTGTGCGGGCGCTCGGGCGGGCCCACATCATCGCCGGCGCCGGCTGCGGCCGCGCGCTCGCATTGCACGGCGCCGACGTGCTCAACGTGTGGGATCCGTACGAGTGGGAGATGCCGCTGCTGTACGGGACGTCCAACGTCGGGATGCGCTCGACGACACTGGATCTGAAGACCGGCGCGGGGTCCGAGACCATGCTCGGTCTGCTGCGCGGGGCGGACGTGTTCTTCGCCAACCGCCGGCCGGGCTACCTCCGGCGCCGCGGACTGGACGTCGACTCCGCGGTTGCGCAGCGCCCCGGCCTCATCCATGCGACCGTGAACCTCAACGGGGAGACCGGTCTGTGGGCAGGCCGGGTGGGCTTCGATCAGACCGCCGGTGCGCTTGCGGGCGTGATGCTCTCAGAAGGTGAGAACGGCGTGCCGGCCCTGCCCGCCCTGCCCGTCGTGAACGACTACATCACGTCCTGGCTGCTCGAGCTCGGCGTACTGCGCGCGTTGATGCTGCGCGCGGAACAGGGCGGCTCGTACAAGGTGACGGTCTCGTTGACTCGTACCGCACTGTGGCTGCTCAGCCTGGGCACGTTCGACAAGGCGTACGCGGCCGGCGTGGCGGGGAGCGCACCGGGACACGAATACCTCGATCCGCAGACCTTCACCGCGGACACTTCTCTGGGGCGGTACCAGGGCATCGCAGAACAGGTACGGATGTCCCAGACCCCCGGTTACTACACCAATCCATTGGTCCCGCGCGGCGCGGGACTGCCGATCTGGCGTCAGGGGTAGCGCATGACTTCGCTTTTGGCACTGCTGATCCGCGGTAACGCGATCGTGCGCATCGATCCGGCGACCGCGCGGGTAGAGCGCCTGACCCCGGACGCAGGCGACGCGCCCGACGGAATCGTGGTCGTCGACGGGGTCGTGTACTGGACGACCATGGGCGCACCGATCGTCGACCCGGACGTCGCCGGGGAGGCCGGGCGCGACTACTCGCCCCGCAACGGCGGTCTGCATGCGCTGGCGCTGGGCGGGGCATCGGCCGAGCCCCGGGACGTCCTTCCGGCCGGGGCGATCACCACGGGCAAGCAACTCGCCACCGACGGGGCCCGGCTCTACTGGAGTGACCGGGAGGGATTCCGGGTGTCGAGTTGCCGGCTCGACGGCTCGGACCCGGCGGACCACATCGTCAACGCCGGGCACGGGAAGCTCGACGAGTGCGTCGGCGTGGCGGTGGACCCCGACGGTGGCTGGCTGTACTGGACGCAGAAGGGACCCGTGAAGGGCGGACGTGGGCGGATTCTGCGTGCTCCCTTAGCCGTTCCAGAAGATCCGTACGGCCGTACCGATATCGAGGTCCTCTGGGACGGGCTGCCGGAGCCCATCGATCTGGAGATCGCGGGCCGCGACCTCTACTGGACCGACCGCGGGGCGGAGCCGGACGGCAACACGCTCAACCGAGCGCCCGTCCCGCTCCCCGGCGAGAGCGGCCGTCGGCCCGAGATCCTCGCGCGCGGCTTCCGGGAGGCGATCGGCCTCGCGGTCGACGACACGAACTCCGTCGCGTACGTCTCGGACCTCGGCGGATCCATACGCGCGGTCCCGCTTGCGGATTGGGCCGGCGCCGAGCGTACGATCGTGACCTTCGAAGGGCCGGTGAGCGGCATCGTCGTGACCGACGCGTTCTGACCTACGGGCCGATCGGAGCCTCATGGCCGGGAAGTGCGGGCGTCGGATCGGCGAGTGCGGTTTGATGGAGGCCCCAGACGGCCACGAGCTACGAAGGAAGCGCCATGTCGAACCCACTGCTGCGCACGAAATCCGTGGAGCAGTCGATCGCCGACACCGAGGTGGTCGGCACCCGCCTGAAGAAGCAACTCACAGCGTGGGACCTGACGATCTTCGGTGTCGCCGTCGTGATCGGCGCCGGCATCTTCACGGTCACGGCCCAGACGGCGGGCGACAACGCGGGCCCGGCGGTGTCCGTCGCCTTCGTCATCGCCGCGATCGCCTGCGGTCTCGCCGCCCTCTGCTATGCGGAGTTCGCGTCGACGGTGCCGGTCGCCGGATCGGCGTACACGTTCTCCTACGCGACCTTCGGCGAGTTCGTCGCCTGGATCATCGGCTGGGATCTGATCCTCGAGTTCTCGCTCGCCGCCGCGGCCGTCGCGAGCGGCTGGTCGAGCTACCTGGGTACGGTCCTCGGAGTCGAGTCGACGACGGTGCACATCGGCGGCGTCAAGGTGGACTGGGGCGCCGTCCTCATCGTCGCGGTCCTGACGGTGCTGCTGTTGTTCGGGGCGAAGATCGGCTCGCGGGTCTCGGCGGTCATAACCGCCATAAAGGTGGCGGTGGTGCTGCTGGTCATCGTCGTCGGGGCGTTCTACATCAAGGCCTCCAACTACTCGCCGTTCATCCCTGCATCGAAGCCCGGCGACAGCGCATCGCGCTGGCAGGACTCCACGTTCTTCCAGGTGCTCACGGGCGGCGGGATGTCGACCTACGGCTGGTACGGCGTGCTCGCCGGCGCCTCCGTCGTCTTCTTCTCATTCATCGGCTTCGACATCGTCGCCACCTCGGCGGAGGAGACCAAGAACCCTCAGCGTGACGTCCCGCGCGGCATCCTCGGCTCGCTCGGGATCGTCACGGTGCTGTACGTCGCGGTCACCGTCGTCCTGACCGGCATGGTGAGCTACACCCAGCTCGCGACGGTGGACGGCAAGGGGAAGAACCTCGCCGACGCGTTCTCTATCAACGGCGTGGACTGGGCGTCGAACGTGATCTCCGTCGGCGCGCTCGCCGGCCTGACCACCGTCGTCATGGTGCTGCTCATGGGGCAGCACCGTGCGCTCTTCGCGATGTCGCGGGACGGCCTGCTGCCGAGATCGCTCGCCAAGACCTCGGACCGCGGTGTCCCGGTGCGGATCACCGTCATCGTCGGCATCGTAGTGGCCGTGTTCGCGGCACTGGTGCCGCTGGACGAACTCGCCAAGCTGATCAATATCGGCACCCTCTTCGCCTTCGTTCTGGTCTCCATCGGCGTCGTCGTCCTGCGGCGCAAGCGCCCCGACCTGCCACGCGGATTCCGCACCCCCCTCGTGCCGCTCGTGCCGATCCTCGCGGTGGTGGCCTGCGTCTGGCTGATGATCAACCTCACGCTCGAGACGTGGTTCCGGTTCGTGATCTGGATGATCGCCGGCGTGGTGGTGTACGGGATCTACGGTTACCGGCACTCGATACTCGGTAAGCGCGACCGCGGCGAAGTCGAATAGCTCTCGAACCGCGGGCCATGCATGCGGTCCGGATGCCCGGATACGCCACAGAAAGCGCCCGCGGGTTCCGGTCTCGGCATGTCCGGTTAGCCTTGACTTCGTGACTGACACATCGTTGACCGCCGATTCGGCGAATGGAATCGACTTCAAGGTCGCGGACCTGTCCCTGGCGGACTCGGGCCGCAAGCAGCTCCGTCTGGCGGAGCACGAGATGCCGGGGCTGATGGCGCTGCGCCGCGAGTACGCGGACGTGTTGCCGCTCAAAGGTGCCCGGATCTCGGGTTCGCTGCATATGACGGTGCAGACCGCGGTGCTGATCGAGACCCTCGTCGCGCTCGGTGCGGAGGTCCGTTGGGCCTCGTGCAACATCTTCTCGACGCAGGACGAGGCGGCGGCCGCGGTCGTCGTCGGGCCGAACGGTTCGCCGGAGAAGCCCGAGGGTGTGCCTGTGTTCGCTTGGAAGGGCGAGTCGCTGGAGGAGTACTGGTGGTGCGCGGAGCAGATGCTCACGTGGCCCAATCCCGACGAGCCCGCGAACATGATCCTCGACGACGGTGGCGACGCGACGATGATGGTGCTGCGCGGTGCGCAGTACGAGAGGGCGGGCGTCGTCCCGCCGACCGAGGACGACGATCCGGAGGAGTGGAAGGTCTTCCTGTCGGTGCTGCGCAGCCGCTTCGAGCAGGACAAGACCAAGTGGTCGACGATCTCGGACTCGGTCAAGGGTGTGACAGAGGAGACGACGACGGGTGTGCTGCGGCTGTACCAGTTCGCGGCGGCGGGTGAGCTCAAGTTCCCGGCGATCAACGTCAACGACTCGGTCACCAAGAGCAAGTTCGACAACAAGTACGGCACCCGGCACTCGCTGATCGACGGCATCAACCGCGGCACGGACGTGCTGATCGGCGGCAAGAAGGTGCTGATCTGCGGGTACGGCGATGTGGGTAAGGGCTGCGCCGAGTCGCTCGCCGGGCAGGGTGCCCGCGTGCAGGTCACCGAGATCGACCCGATCAACGCGTTGCAGGCGCTGATGGACGGGTTCGACGTGGTCACGGTCGAGGACGCGATCGCCGATGCCGACATCGTCATCACGTCGACGGGCAACAAGGACATCATCGGCCTCGATCACATGAAGGCGATGAAGGACCAGGCGATCCTCGGCAACATCGGTCACTTCGACAACGAGATCGACATGGCCGGCCTGGAGCGCAGCGGCGCGGTGCGCACGATCATCAAGCCGCAGGTGGACCTGTGGAGCTTCGGCGATTCGGGCAAGGCCATCATCGTGCTCTCGGAGGGCCGCCTGCTCAACCTGGGCAACGCCACCGGTCATCCGTCGTTCGTGATGTCCAACAGCTTCAGTAACCAGGTGATCGCGCAGATCGAGCTGTTCACCAAGCCGCAGGAGTACGACAACGAGGTCTACCGCCTGCCCAAGCACCTGGACGAGAAGGTCGCGAAGATCCACGTCGAGGCGCTCGGCGGCAAGCTGACGAAGCTCACCAAGGACCAGGCGGAGTACATCGGCGTCGACGTCGAGGGCCCCTACAAGCCGGAGCACTACCGCTACTGAGCCCCAGTCCCTAGTAGAAAGCCGCCTCCCACCTGGAATCTCAGGTGGGAGGCGGCTTTCTACTAGGGAGGTCAGCGGCCGGTCGACAGGCAGAGCTTCCAGGTGCCGGACTCCCTGCGCAGCCGGACGATGTCCGTCACGGTCATGGGCTCCGTCGCGTCGCTGGTTGCGCCGACGTGCGGGGTGGCGACCTCGGTCGCGGTCGCCGTGCCGGCTTGCGCATCGACGGCGATGTCGGAGACCGCCACCTCCCATCGCCCGTCCGCGCCGATCCGGGCGTCGACGGACGCCGCGAACGTGTCCTGCGTGTAGCGCAGGCGGTATGCCGAGACGTCGGCGGCGCAGTGCGTCGCGAGCATCGCGGTGAAGTCCCGGTCGTTGTAGGCGTCGTTCTCCGCGGTGATCACCGAGCGCACCGCGTCGGAGTCCGAGGACTCGCGGCCGGCGCGCACGAACAGCACCACGACGGTGGCCAGCACGATGATGAGCACAACGGTGGCCGTCGTCATCGCAACGATGAGGCCCGTCGACGGTCCCCGGCGCTCCGGCTCGGGTGCCTGCCAGACGGGTTGCATCGTCGCGTTCGGTTCGGGCGGGCCTGCCGGACCGGGCGCGACGACCGGACCGGGCGCGACGACCGGACCGGGAGCCGGCGCGGCCGCGACTCCGACATGTGTCTGCACGTCGTATCCGGCGTACGGCGAGCGTGTTCCGAATAGCACGGGCGTGCCGCGGGCGGGAGCGTCGGCCGCATCCGCCACACCCGACGGGAGGGGGATTCCCAAGCGCCGGTACATGTCCGGCGGGAGGACGGGGTACTGGCGAACGCCGGTCACCGTTCGGCGTCCCGGGTCTGCAACGCTGCGGCGAGCGCGTCGAGCTTCTCGTGGATCTCGTCTAGCTCGCGGCGCAGGTAGTCGCGGCTGGCGACGTCGCCCACGGCGAGGCGTACGGAGGCCAGCTCACGCGCGAGGAACTCGGTGTCCGCCTTGGTCTGGGCTGCGCGCTGCCGGTCCTCGTCGAGAGCGACGCGGTCACGGCTCTCCTGCCGGTTCTGCGCGAGCAGGATCAGCGGCGCCGCGTATGCGGCCTGCGTCGAGAACGCGAGGTTGAGCAGGATGAACGGGTACGGGTCGAAGCGCAGCGCCACCCACGTGATGTTGAGCAGCACCCAGACGACCACGATGATGGTCTGGATCGCGAGGTAGCGGCCGGTGCCGAGGAAGCGCGCAACGCGCTCGCTGGCCTGACCGATGAGGTCCTCGCCCAGGTTCAGCGAGACGCGCCGGGTCCCGACGCGAGGGGTGTCGAGCCGGGAACGGTTGTGGTCCGTCATCGGGGCATGTCCTCCTCTTCGCGCCAGTCGTCGGGTAGCAGGTGATCGAGGACGTCGTCGACGGTGACGGCACCGAGCAGGTGCCGCTCGGCGTCGACCACGGGCCCGCACACCAGGTTGTACGCCGCGAAGTAGCGGGTGACGGCACCGAGCGGGTCCTCGGGGCTCAGTTGGGGGAGGTCGGTGTCGACCAGCCCGCCGACGAGGTCCGCAGGCGGCTCGCGCAGCAGCTTCTGCAGATGCACGCAGCCCAGGTAACGGCCGGTCGGGGTCGCAGTCGGGGGGCGCACGACGAAGACCAGCGATGCGGCGGCGGGGGTGATGTCCGGGTTGCGGGCACGCGCGAGGGCCTCGGCCACGGTCGTCGACGGGTCGACCACGATCGGCTCGGGTGTCATCATGCCGCCCGCCGTGTCGGGGGAGTAGGTGAGCAGGGTCCGGACGGTGCCCGAGTCCTCGGGATCCATGACCGCGAGGAGCTCCTCGCGCTGGATCCGGGGCAGCTCGCCCAGCAGATCGGCGGCATCGTCGGGATCCATCGCCCCGATCACGTCGGCCGCGCGGCCTATGGGCAGTGACGCGATGACCTCGGCCTGGTCGTCGTCGGGGAGCTCCTGCACGATGTCGGCGAGCCGCTCGTCGTCGAACGCGGCCGCGAGCTTCAGCCTGCGCGCGGCGGGGAGCTCGCGCAACGCGCTGGCCACCTCGTTGGCGCGCATGTCCTCGTACTGCGCCATCGCGAGGGCGACGTCCTGGTCCGGGCCCGTCAGCGCACCGGCGGTGAAGTCGGAGACGCCGGACATGTCGACGACCTCGGTGCCGCCCCGTCGGCCCAGCCGCCCGCTGCGCATCCGCACGGCGAGCCGATGTACCACCCAGTCGCGGGTGCGGGTCTGCTCGATCCCGACGTCGACCACGGTCGCCTCGGCGCCGTCGTGCTGGGGCAGGTCGGGATCGCTGATCCGGACCCGTGTGCCGACCAGCTGGCCCAGGACCAGCGCCTCCCCCGGGCGGACGTGCAGCCGTCGCAGGCTCACCGAACCGGTGTTCAGCGTGATCGCGCCCGCCTCGACGGACGTGACCCGCAGCATCGGCACGAAGATCCGGCGGCGGTTGAACAGCTCGACGACGAGGCCCAGCACGCGCGGCAGGCGCGGACCGCCGCGCAGCACGATGACCGCATCACGCACCCGGCCGATCGACTCGCCGTCGGGTCCGTAGACGAGAAGGCCCGCGAGCCGGGCGACGAATACTCTGGAGGCGACTGCCATAGCGTCGAGGGTAGTTTTCCGTGCCAGGTCCGATGCGAGGAGGCTCGATATGACCAGTCCCATTCCGGGGGGTTCACCCAATGCGCGCAATACGGCACGGGGCCTGCCGACGCCGCCGCGGGGGTGGCCGATCGGCTCGTACGGCACGTATGCCGAGGCACAGCGGGCCGTCGACTACCTGTCCGACGAGCAGTTCCCGGTCGAAGACGTGACCATCGTGGGCGTAGACCTGATGCAGGTGGAGAAGGTCACCGGTCGGCTGACGTGGGGCCGCGTGCTCGGCGCGGGTGTCGCGTCGGGCGCCTGGCTCGGCCTGTTCTTCGGCCTGCTGGTCGGCCTCTTCACAGGACACGCACTCGGGTCGCTCATCGCGGGCCTTGCGGGCGGAATTGTGTTCGGCGTGATCTCAACGGCGATTCCGTACGCGGCGACGCGTGGAACGCGCGACTTCTCGTCCACGATGCAGCTGGTAGCGGGCCGTTACGACGTGATCTGCGAGCCGCGTTCGGCGGAGCGCGCCCGGGACATGCTCGCCCGGTTGAATATCGATTGACCCTGACCCCTTCGGGTATCCGGGGTACCTTGTCCCAGCGTCTAGACACCACCGACGGGGCGGAGGGCCTTGCACATGGGACATTTCCTGCACGGCCTCTGGAACTTCCTACACGGCCGCGGCAGTGAGCTGCTGTTCCTGACCGTTCAGCACCTCTCGCTCGTGGTGCAGACGGTGATCGTCGGCGTGATCGTCGCGCTGGCGATAGCGGTGCTCGTGTACCGCAGCCCGGTCGCCGCGGCCCTCACGACCGCGTTGGCCGGGATCGGGCTCACGATCCCGTCTCTCGCACTTCTCGCGCTGCTGCTGATCCCGTTCGGGCTCGGCGTCAAACCGTCGGTGGTCATGCTCGCGTTCTACGCCGCGCTGCCGGTCCTCACCTCGGCTGTGGTGGGACTGCGATCCGTGCCGGCGGCGGCGATCGAGGCTGCTCGCGGCATCGGCTTCCCCAGGTGGCGCGTTCTGCTGTCGGTGGAGTTCCCGTTCGCCTGGCCGGTGATCCTCACCGGCGTGCGCGTGAGCACGCAGATGGTGGTCGGCGTGGCCGCAGTCGTCGCCTACGTACTCGGCCCCGGGGTCGGCTCGCTCATCTTCTCCGGCCTGTCCCGGCTCGGCGGTGCGGGCGCTCTGGAGTCGGCGCTCACCGGCACCGTCCTGATCGTCCTGATCGCGCTGGTGCTCGACGGTCTCCTCGTCCTGCTGGGGCGGCTCACCATATCGAAGGGACTTGCATGACGGATCGGACCACCGGTGTCGCCATCGAGCTCGACGGCGTCTCCAAGAGCTACCCGGGGCAGGCCGCGCCCGCCGTGGAACGTCTCGACCTCACCATCGGGGCGGGGGAGATCGTCGCGTTCGTCGGTCCCTCCGGCTGCGGCAAGACCACCACGCTCAAGATGATCAACAGGCTGATCGAGCCCAGCTCCGGGCGCATCCTCATCGACGGACGGAACGCGCTCGAAGCCAATGCGGACGAGCTGCGCAGGAGCATCGGCTACGTCATCCAGTCCGGCGGCCTGTTCCCGCACTGGACGACGGAGAAGAACATCGGTGCCGTGCCCAGGATGCTCGGGTGGGACGCGAAGCGGATCGAGGCCCGCACCGAGGAACTGCTCGACCTGGTGGGCCTGGATCCCAAGGACTTCCGCAAGCGCTTCCCCAAGGACATGTCCGGAGGACAGCAGCAGCGCGTCGGCGTCGCCCGCGCTCTCGCGGCCGACCCGCCCGTGTTGCTGATGGACGAGCCGTTCGGTGCCGTCGACCCGATCACCCGGGTCCGGCTGCAGGACAGTCTGCTGGACATCCACGAGGAACTGGGCAAGACCATCGCCATCGTCACGCACGACATCGAGGAGGCGATCAAGCTCGGCGACCGGGTCCTGATCCTCTCCGAGGGAGGGCACGTCGAGCAGTACGCGACTCCCGACGAGATCCTGTCCGCCCCCGCAACTCCGTTCGTCGAGGAGTTCGTCGGCTCGGGCGCGACGCTGCGCCACCTCTCGCTCTCGACGGTGTCCGAGCTGACGCCGCAGTCGGTGGTGGAGGTGCGGCCGGGGGACTCGTCGTCGGAGGTCCTGGAGCGGGCGAGGGCCGCGGGCCGCAGCTGGGTCGTCGTCGTCGACCGCGCCGGACGCCCGCAGGCTTGGCCCACGCTCAAGGAGGTCGCCTCCGGCCCCACAGTGACCGACTTCGTGGACCGCAGGCTCCCGACGGTGCAGTCCAGCGCAACCCTCGCGGACGCGCTGGACATCATGTTGGCGGCGAGCCAGGGCGGCGTCCTCGTGCTCGACAGGACCCGCCTGGTCGGGTCCATCACCATCGAGGCCGTCATGGAGCGGATCCGCGACGTGCAGGCGCAAGCCCACCCGGACCTGGCCGCGGACACCTACGCCGCCTCGCAGCACGGCGGAGCCGCCGCGGTCGACGAACCGGGAGACGTCGGGTGAGTGCCGTCGGCCGACTCAGGCGGGTCCCGTTCGACCTCTGGCTCGAGCCGCTGGTGATCGTGACGGGTTCGATCGCCTTCGTGATCTGGCACGCGAACGCCACGTTCAGCGAGACCGAGGCGCCCCAGCTGCAGTGGAGCACGCTGGGCAAGACCATTGCGCGGCACACCGAGCTCACCGTGCTGGCCACCCTCATCGTGCTCGTCATCGCGATCCCGCTGGGCATCCTGGTGACCCGTCCGGGGCTCACCGCGATCGCCCCGATCATCGTGAACATCGCCAACATCGGCCAGGCGGCCCCGGCGCTGGGCGTGGTGGTGTTGTTCCTCATGTGGTGGCAGCACACACCCTTCCTGGCGGCGATCGCTGCACTCGTGGTGTACGCGGTTCTGCCCATCCTGCAGAACACGATCACGGGTCTACGCGGCGTGGACCAGAAGACCGTCGAGGCCGCGCGCGGCATCGGCTTCTCGAACGGCCGGACCCTCGTGCAGGTCGAGCTGCCCCTGGCGCTCCCGGTCATCCTCAACGGTGTGCGCACGGCACTCGTGCTCCTGGTCGGCACCGCCACCCTGGGCACGTTCATCGGCGCCGGCGGGCTGGGTGTGCTCATCACGACGGGAACGACGCTCTTCCTGCCGAAGGTGCTCGCGGCCGGCGCCGTACTGGTCGCGCTGCTCGCGGTGGCCATCGACTGGCTGGCCCGGCTGGTGGAGTACTTCTTCACCCCGCGGGGCCTCCGCGCCGAAGGGGCGATCGCATGATGCGCCGCAGTTCACGCGCCGCGGTGGCGATCGTGCTGGCCGCCGTGCTCGCGACGACGGGCGCATGCGGTCTGCACAGCTCGGCGGGACGCTACGTCGAGGCCGAGTCCGCGGATGGGAAGCGCCCGCTCGAGGGAGCGCACATCACGGTCACCTCGAAGGTGTTCACCGAGGGCGTGATCCTGGGCAAGATGACGGTGACCCTGCTCGCCGCCGCAGGCGCGAAGGTCGACGACCTCACGGGCGCGCCCGGATCGATGTCGGCGCGCAAGGCACAGACATCGGGCCGGGCCGATGTGCAATGGGAGTACACCGGAACCGGGTGGGTCGAGTATCTCAAGCAGACGTCGGTGATCGCGGACCCGAAGCAGCTCTGGCAGCAGGTGCACGACAAGGAACTCGCGAACGGCCTCACGTGGCTCGAGCCCGCGAATTTCAACGACACGTACGCGTTCGCGATGAACGACGCGGAGTGGCGCCGCACCGGCATCCGCAAGATGTCAGACATCGCGAAACTACCTCCGGCCCAGCGCACCTGGTGCATCGACGCGGAGTTCTTCTCGCGCCCGGACGGGTTCAAGCCCATGCTCACCAAATACGGTATGCCGCTCGGGGCCCCGAACGGCGTCCCCCAGAACGCGGTGAACACGATGGATTCCGGCGTCGTCTACACGGCGACGGCCGCCGGACGCTGCCTCTTCGGCGAGGTGTACACGACGGACGGGCGTATCAAGAACCTGAATCTCCATGTGCTGGAGGACGACCGGAAGTACTTCCTGCCGTACTCGGGTACGCCGGTCGTGAACACCGCCGTACTGAAGAAATACCCGCAGATCGAGCCTGTTCTGCGTGAGATCTCGTCGCGGCTCTCCGACTCGATCATGCAGGATCTCAACGGCAAGGTCGACATCGACGGCGAGGACCCCGCCACCGTCGCCGCCGACTGGCTGCGCTCCGAACACCTGATCCGCTGACCTGTAGCCCACCCCGCCGTCCGCAAAAATGGGACGTGTATGCAGAATGTGGTTCACCTCACCCGGGTGGTCCGATAGCGTTCCGTCACGGGGAGTGGGCTACTAGGAGGCGGTGTGTCCGTGAGAGACAGGGTGCCCGGGAGGGGCGGTGTGCGCAGGTCGTGGCGCACGCGCTCCGGGGCGGCGGCGCTGGCCGCGGTTATGGGTGCGACGCTGGTCGCATGCGGGAGCGGAGGCGGGCGGCCGACGCTGAGTGTGTACGCCCCCGCCGACGGCGCATCGACCATCGCGGACGTCGCGCCGAAATGCACGACCCCGCAGTACGACCTGAGGGTCTACGCGTTGCCGAAGGACGCCGACGGCCAGCGACTCCAGCTGGCGCGCCGAGTCACGGGTAACGACAAGACGCTCGACATCATGGGCATGGACGTCACCTGGACGGCCGAGTTCGCCGAAGCCGGCTGGGCACGGCAGGCACCCGACGACGTGGCCGCGCACATCAAGGACAAGGTCCTTCCCGGCCCGCTCAAGACGGCGATGTGGCAGGATAAGCTCTACGCCGTTCCGGCGTGGACCAACACCCAGCTGCTCTGGTACCGCAAGGACTCGCTCGAGAAGGTCCTCGGCAAGAAGATCACCAAACCGCCCCAGCTGACCTGGGATCAGATCCTCGACTACGCGCAGAAGAGCCGTGCGATCGGCGGTCCCGCGCAGATCGAGTCGCAGGCCGCGCAGTACGAGGGCCTGGTCGTGTGGTTCAACACGCTGCTCGAGAGTGCCGGCGGCAAGATGGTGGCCGACGACGGCAAGACCGTCACGCTCACCGACACCCCCGAGCATCGGGCCGCGACCGTCAAGGCGCTCACGATCATGAAGCAGGTTGCGACGGCTCCGGGCCACGACCCGTCGTTCACTCAGCTCAAAGAGAACGACGGCCGTCTGGCGATGGAGGCCGGCAAGGCGCTCTTCCAGGTGAACTGGCCGTTCGTGTTCGCCGGCATCCGCGAGAATGCGGCGGGCGGCGCGGTGCCGTTCCTGCCGGAGCTGAAGAAGTACGCGGCGTCGGTCAAGGAGCCGTCGGATGCGCAGCTGCGCGAGATGAACGCGCTCATCCAGAAGAAGTTCGACTTCGCGCCGTACCCGTCGGTGCAGGCGGGTAAGCCCGCCAAGAACACCATCGGCGGCGTCAACTTCGCGGTGTCGTCCACGAGCCGCTACCCGGACTTCGCGTTCGCCGCGATCGACTGCCTGACCAATACGGCGGCCGAGAAGCAGTACGCGCTGTCGGGCGGCACGCCGCCGGTCCTGCCGTCGCTGTACGACGACCCGGACTTCGTCAAGGCCTACCCGATGGCGGGCATCATCAAGGCGCAGCTGCAGGACGACACGGCCGCGGTGCGGTCACCGACACCGCTCTACCAGGCGATGTCGACGTTGCTGCAGGCCAAACTCAGTCCCGTCGGCAGTTGGGACCCCTCGGCGTTGGCGAACACGCTCAGCGATGCCGCCGAGAAGGCGCTGAGCCAGAAGGGACTGATCCCATGAGCGACTCAGGCGGCCGGCACGCCATGCCGGATCCCTCGGACGACGTGACTCGCCGGATGCCGGCGCAGCCGAGCGTTCCGGAGCCTGCGGTACCGCCCGGCCCGCGACCGTCCGGGACCGGGCTCGCGCCGTCGGCTTCGGGTGTCGGGACGGCGACCGCGGTCGCGCCCGCGAAGCGCGGCAAGGTTCCGAAAGCCGCGCTGTCGGAGGGCAAGCGGGCCGAGCGGAAGTTGGGGCTGCTGCTCATAGCGCCCGCCGCGATCGTCATGCTGCTGGTAACCGCTTACCCGATCGTCTACGCGTTCTGGCTGAGCCTGCACAAGTCGTCGCTGGCCTACCCGGGCAGGGACGAGCTGGTCTGGTTCTCCAACTACTCGACGGTGCTCACCGACGGATACTGGTGGACGGCGTTCGGCGTGACGATGTTCATCACCGTCGTGTCGGTGGTGATCGAGTTCGTGCTCGGCCTCGCCATAGCCCTGGTGATGCACCGGTCGCTGGTCGGCAGGGGCCTGGTGCGCACCGTTGTGCTGATCCCCTACGGCATCGTCACCGTGGTCGCGGCGTTCTCCTGGTTCTACGCGTGGACGCCGGGGACGGGGTACCTCGCGAACCTGCTACCCGACGGCAACGCGCCGCTCACGCAGCAGTGGCCCTCGCTCTTCATCGTCATCCTCGCGGAGGTGTGGAAGACGACGCCGTTCATGGCGCTGCTGCTGCTCTCGGGCCTCGCGTTGGTGCCGGACGACCTGCTGAAGGCGGCTGCGATGGACGGCGCCGGGGCCTGGACGCGCCTGGTCAAGATCATCCTGCCGCTCATGAAGCCGGCGATCCTGGTGGCGCTGCTGTTCCGCACGCTCGACGCGTTCCGGATCTTCGACAATATCTACATCCTCACCAACGGCAGCAACAAGACCGGCTCGGTATCGATCCTCGGCTACGACAACCTGTTCAAGGCCTTCAATCTCGGTATGGGATCGGCGATCTCGGTTCTCATCTTCGTGTGTGTCGCGATCATCGCGTTCATATTCGTCAAGGCCTTCGGCACCGCCGTGCCGGGCGCCGACTCGGAAGAGAGGCGGTAGGCAGGTGGCAACCACAGGACGCAAAATCGCATGGAGCGTCGTCGACCTGCTAGTGGTGATCTACGCGCTGTTCCCGGTGCTGTGGATCCTTTCGCTGTCGTTCAAGACGACCGCAACAGTCGGCGACGGCTCGCTGATCCCCAAGGCGTTCACACTCGACAACTACTCGGCGATCTTCTCCGGGACCGGTTTCGTGCGGCCGCTGATCAACTCGATCGGTATCGCCCTCATCTCCACCGCGATCGCGGTGCTGATCGGGACATTCGCCGCGTACGCCGTTGCACGCCTGGACTTCCCGGGCAAGAAGCTGTTCGTCGGCGCCGCGCTGCTGATCGCTATGTTCCCGCAGGTCTCCCTGATCACGCCGCTGTTCAACCTGGAGCGGAAGCTGCACCTGTTCGACACGTGGCCCGGGCTGATCCTGCCTTACATCACGTTCGCGCTGCCGCTCACGGTGTACACACTGTCGGCGTTCTTCCGTGAGATCCCGTGGGAGCTGGAGAAGGCGGCGAAGATGGACGGCGCCACGCCGGCGCAGGCGTTCCGCAAGGTGATCGCCCCGCTGGCCGCTCCCGGCGTCGTCACCGCCGCGATCCTGGTGTTCATCTTCGCCTGGAACGACCTACTGTTCGCGTTGTCGCTGACGTCCACGGACGCCGCGACGACGGCACCCGTCGCCATCGCGAACTTCACCGGCAGCTCGCAGTTCGAGCAACCCGCCGGATCGATCTCCGCGGCCGCGGTGATCGTCACCATTCCCATCATCGTCTTCGTCCTGATCTTCCAGCGACGCATCGTGGCCGGGCTGACGTCCGGTGCGGTCAAGGGCTGATCCGCTTACAAGGAGCAATCGACATGGCAGACATCGTCCTCGACCACGTGAGCAAGACGTATCCCGACGGCTCGCACGCGGTGAACGACATAGACATCCAGATCGCAGACGGGGAGTTCATCATCCTCGTCGGGCCCTCCGGCTGCGGTAAGTCCACGACCCTCAACATGATCGCCGGGCTGGAGGACATCAGCTCCGGCGAGCTGCGCATCGCCGGCGAGCGGGTCAACGACCGTGCGCCCAAGGACCGCGACATCGCGATGGTCTTCCAGTCCTACGCGCTGTACCCGCACATGAGCGTGCGCGAGAACATCGCGTTCCCGCTCAAGCTGGCCAAGGTGCCATCGGCGGAGGTCGCGGCCAAGGTGGAGGACGCGGCGCGCACCCTCGACCTGACCGCGCACCTCGACCGCAAGCCCAGCCAACTGTCCGGAGGCCAGCGGCAGCGCGTCGCGATGGGCCGCGCGATCGTCCGCAGCCCCAAGGCGTTCCTGATGGACGAGCCCTTGTCCAACCTCGACGCCAAGCTCCGCGTGCAGATGCGCACCGAGGTCTCGCGGCTCCAGAAGCGCCTCGGGACCACCATGGTGTACGTCACGCACGACCAGACCGAGGCCATGACGCTGGGCGACCGCGTAGTGGTACTGCGCGGCGGCGTCGTTCAGCAGATCGGCGCTCCGCAGGAGCTGTACGACCGGCCGCTGAACCTCTTCGTGGCGGGGTTCATCGGCTCGCCGTCGATGAACTTCCTACCCGGACGGCTCACAGGGAACGGGATCGCCACGGCGATCGGCGAGATCCCGCTGGCCACCGCGGCGGCACTGGGGCAGCGGGCCTCCGAGGCGGGTAACAAGACGGGCGAGGTCATCGTCGGCATCCGCCCCGAGCACTTCGAGGACGCGCGCCTGCTCGAGCCGCACCAGCGGACCTCCGGCCTGACGTTCCCCGCGCGGGTGGACGTTCTGGAGTCGATGGGCTCGGACAAGTACGTGCACTTCGCTCTCGACGGTGCAGGTGCCGGCGCGTCGGCCGAGGCGCTCAACGAGATCGCCGCGGATACCGGTTCGGACTTCTCGACCGACGAGGTGGTTGCCCGTCTCTCGGCGGAGTCCGGGGCGACCCGCGGCGGTCAGGTGGACCTCTACTACGACCCCTCCAAGATCTCGGTGTTCGACCAGCACTCGGGCGCGAATCTGGCTGTGTAGGTTGGCGGTACGGGTGCTGGCGGTCAGCGACGAAGAGGTCGTGTCGCTGACGGCGGGCACCTGTCGCCTGCAACCGGACGTGATACTGGGTGCCGGCGATCTTCCGGCGGGGTACCTCGAGGCACTGGTCGATCGGTACTCGGTTCCGCTTGTGTACGTGCCCGGCAACCACGATCCCGATATGAGCGGGTACCGCTGGACCGCAAGAGGTTTCGTTCGGGCCGGGATGCCGGCTGAGCCGCCCGGACCGCGCGGCGGCATCTCCGCCGACGGTGCCGTCGTGCGGGTCGCGGGCCTGACCGTTGCGGGGCTCGGCGGCTGCATCCGCTACAGCGGTGGGCCGAATCAGTGGACGGAGGCGGCCCAGGCGCGCCGCGCGTGGCGATTGCGTGCGCGTGCCGCCCGTCGTGGTCCCGTAGACGTCGTCCTGACGCACGCGCCGGCCGCCGGGGTGGGCGATGGTCCCGACGCCCCGCACCTGGGGTTCGCCTGTGTGGGAAAGCTCGTCGCGCGGCTGCGCCCGCAGGTGTTCGTCCACGGTCACGTGCACCCACACGGCCGGCGGCCGGCAGACCTCGCTGTGCCGGTGCCGGGCGGCGAGGTGCCGGTGCTGAACACGGTGGGGTACACGTACTTCGATGTCACGCCGGGTGGCGACACGTCGGGGGTATCGGTTCAGGAGCGCAGATATGGCGCGTGACACGGGTTTTCCCGATGCGGACGCGCGCGCCGACTTCGACCGGGCGCGGCGCCGGGCGTCGCTGGCGCGGCTGGCCGCGTGGATCATGCGGCAGCCGGGCGACGTCGCGGAGGTGCTCCCCTACGACGAGGTGATCGCGGCGCTGGGGCTGGTGTCCGAGCGGAACCTCGGCCTACAGGTGATCGAGGTGGCGTCGATCGTCGGGAGCGTGGACCGCACGGGTGATTTCGATCGCTATTTCCGGCCGATCAATCCTGCGCTCCGCGCGCGCTGGCTGCGGCTCGCCGCAGCGCAGCGGCGCGGGGAGTCGATGCCGCCGATCGTCGTGAAGCGGGTGGGGGACATGCATTTCGTGGTGGACGGGCACCACCGGGTGTCCATCGCGTTCGCGCGGCATTTCGAGACCATCGATGCGTACGTCACCGAGGTGGTCACGCGCGTATCCGCCACGGGTGTGAACGCGCGCTCGGACCTCCTCGTCAAAGACCATCGGAGACTGTTCCTCTCGCGGGTGCCGCTCGACGGTGCGCAGCGTGACGCCGTGCGGATGAGCGACGGGTGGGACTACAGCAGGCTTGCGGAATCCGTGGAGGCTTGGGGATTCCGGCTCATGCAGGAGACCGGCGAGTTCGCCGGGAGGCCCGAGGTCGCGCGACGCTGGTTCGGTGAGGAGTTCCTGCCGGTCGTGCGTATGGCCCGCGCGGCGGAGATTCTGCCCGAGGCCACGGATGCGGAGCTGTATCTCTTCGTCGCGTGTGAGCGGTACCGGCTGGTGCGGCGCCACGCGTGGAGCGAGGAGATCATGGACGCCGTGTCCGAGCAGGCACGCGCCCACGGATGGGCGCCGGGGCGGTTCTTCTGACGCTGCGCTCACTCGGCGCGGACGATCGCGGCGACCAGTGGGGAGCCGGGCGCGAGGCCGTTACGGCGTGACAGCCAGTGCGGCGACGATCCGGGTAGCGAGGTCGTGGTCACCCACGACCGCGAAGCGGTCCATGGGCACCTCGCGTCGGCCGCCCGCACGAAGGATGAACGACTCGCGGTCGGTGGTGATCCGCAGGCCCCCAGCAGGCGGCTCGGGAAGCAGGCGTCCACGCCCGGCGTCGTCGACCGTGGCGGTGGTGACGTGCCCATCGACGTCGAGGGTCACCGTCGTGCCCGGGGTGAGGTCACATTTCTTGCCGAGTACGAAGCCCAGGCTCTCCGAGAGGTATTCGACGACGTGCCGGGCCGGGGGAGTGTCCATTCCTCCGGGGCGACCGACCGCGCGCCGGATGTCCTGTTCGTGCATCCAGACGTCGAGCGGGCGGTTGCGCAGCAGGGTGCGCATAGACCAGCCGAGCGCGCCGAAGACGCCGGGCGCCGGCGCGTCGGGATCGCCGGGTGGATCGGCGAGGAGGGCCGCGTGCCGACGCGCGGTGATCTCGCCTATCTCTCTGGCGATCTCGGCGCCCGTGTGGTCCCTGCGGTTGAGCACGCCGATTTCGGTGAACGCCGACATCGGGCCGGTGATGTGCGGGGCGCTCGGCACGTCGGCGGTCTCGTGCGGACCGCCCACGAGGATCGACTCGAGGTGGGCGACGTGCCCGGCGACGGCGCGGACGTCCCACCCCGCGAGATCGGTGGGGCGGGCGAAGTCGGACTCGGGGAGGTCGTCGAGCAGTGCGACAAGATCCTGGGCGCTGCGCCACCAGGTCTCGACGAGGGCGGACAGCTCGGTCGAGGGCATTGCCCGACCCTATAGGGTCGGTTGGCGTGAGCACCGTGGACCGGGTCCGAGAGCACCTCCTGGAGTACCAGGCGCAGCGTGGCTTCGACGCGCCGGTGTCGGCATCGCTGACGTTCCTCGGTGTCGAGCCCGTCGAGGTGATGCGCTGGGCCGGCGTCGTCGAGGGGGTGCCGACCATCGTGTTCGCCTCCGTCGGCTGCTCCCGCCACGCGATGACCGATCCGTCGGACTTCGCGCCGTCCGACGACGGGCCGCGCGCCGAGGTACTGCTCGAGCTGACGCCACGCACTCCGGACCAGGCCGAACTGCGGGGCGCGCACCGCACGGTCGCCCTACTCGCGGCGTCACCGGCCGTCGAGGGGCTGGTGCTGGGTCCCGATGCGCTCGTCGACCTCTCGGCGCCGCTGTGGGAGGGTGCGCCGTTCACGGCGGTGTTGCTCGCGGAGTCGGACGTGCCGGACCTCTCGATTCCCGCGGGATCGCAGGTGTGCTTCCTCCGCGCCGTGCCGATCACCGCGAACGAGGCGGCATGGGTGCGTCTCAAGGGCGCGGATGCCCTCCGTGAGGCGTGGGCCGAGGCGTCCATCGATCCGGCCGACCCGGCCCGCGCCGCGGCGAATCAGGTATAGCGCGGGGGCGCGACCTAGACGCGTGGGCAAGCGGTGCCCCGGTCTCGCGCCGGGACACGGCACAATAGTGGGATGCGCTTCCGTCGTTTCGTCGCCATCGGCGACAGTCAGACCGAGGGCCTCTGGGATGGTGACGACGGCAGCGGGTTGCGCGGCTGGGCGGATCGGCTCGCCGAGCGCCTCGCCGTCGACGATCCGGGCATCGAGTACGCCAACCTGGCGGTGCGTTCTCGACGGATCGCGGAGATCCACGATGAGCAGTTCGCCGCGGCGCTGGCTATGGAGCCAGACCTCGTGGGCGTCTGCGTCGGCATGAACGATGCAACGGCGCTGACCACCGACATGGGTCCCGCATTGGATCTCATGGATGCGATGTACCGACGGCTCGCCGAGACCGGTGCGACGGTACTGACCACCACATTCCCGAACATCCGCGAGATCATCCCGGCGGCCCGCTTCTTCGCCGGCCGGGTCGAGGCGCTCAACGCGCGCATCCGCCGCGCGGCGGACGAGTACGGCCTGCACCTGGTCGACCTGTACTCGGCTCCGTCGATGGTGGACCTACGGATGTGGAGTCCCGACCGCCTACACGGATCGGCTCTGGGACATGAGCGGTTCGCTCTGGCCGCGGCCGAGGCGTTGGGGCTCGAAGGTGCCGACGATGCGTGGACGCATCCGCTGCCCGGCGCGGTCCCGACGTCCGGTTCGGCGCGCCTGCTCGCCGATATCGATTGGGTGGCCGTGGTTCTCGGTCCGTGGGTGCTGCGCCGACTGCGCGGGGTGTCCACCGGCGATGGCCGCACGGCCAAGCGTCCGCAGCCGCTCCCGTTCGGGCAGGCTTCACCGTCGCCGCTCGATTCTGGCGCGTGAGTTACAGCCACTTCACCTTGCGGAAGACGGTGTAGAGCCCGACGCAGGCGACCAGCATGAGCGCGAGAACCGCGTAATAGCTGTAGTGCCAATGGAGTTCGGGCATGTTGTCGAAGTTCATGCCGTAGACGCCGGCGATCATGGTCGGTACGGCGACGATGCCCACCCACGCCGAGATCCGGCGCATATCGTTGTTCTGCTGCATACTGATCCGCGCCAGCGCCGCGTCTATGAGCGAGCTGAGGACGTCGTTGTACGTCTCGATGTGATCGGAGACCAGCGCCTGGTGGTCCAGCACGTCGGAGAAGTAGCGCTCGATCTCGGACGGCACCAGGTCGCCGAACTCGGTGGTGAGGCGGCGCAGCGCAGAGGACAGGGGCGCGATGCCGCGGCGCAGCTCGACGACATCGCGCTTGAGCTGGTAGATCTCGTCGATCTGCGGGCTGCTGCCTGCGCGGAACACCTCCTCCTCGAGGTTGTCGATGTCGTCCTCGATGAGATCGGAGACGGCCACGTAGCTATCGACCACATGGTCTGTGACGGCGTGCATGACGGCGGTCGGGCCGAGCGCGAGCATGTCCGCGCGCCCCTCCATCGAGCGTCGGACGCGGCGCAGGCTCCCGTGCTCGCCGTGCCGAACCGTGATCACGTAATCGGGGCCGACGAGCACCATCACCTCGCCGGTCTCCACGATCCGCCCCATCGGGTCGGATCTGTTGTGCCCCACGTAGTTCACGGTCTTGACGATGAGGAACATCGTGTCGTCGAAGCGATCCACCTTGGGGCGGCTGTGCGTGACGAGGGTGTCCTCGACGGTCAGCGGGTGCACGCCGAAAACGCGTGACACCTCGTCCATCTGGTGCTGATCGGGATCGAGCAGGCCGACCCAGACGTAGCCCTGGCCGCGCTTGCGGACCTCTTCTATGGCCTCGGCATAGCCGAAGCGGCCGGGTAGGCGGACACCGTCGACGTACACGCCGCAGTCCACCACGGCTCGCGCCACCGGGACGCGGATCGCGGGGACGGCATCGGCTTCGCGGCGGATCCCGGGCCGAGGGAGCGAGGGCATGGCTGCATCATAACCGCGCCCGCCGGGTCCGCCCGTCGCGCCGGACGGTAGAAATGGGGCGTGAGAAGAAGCGTCCCGTACCACCGCGGTATCGCCGCAGCGGCGGCGGCAGTGTGCGTGGTCGCCGTCGCCGCGGGCTGTTCAGACGTCGGGGACGCGTCCGATCTGGGCACGCCTCCTCCCGCTCCGAACATCGTGATCGGGGCCGGGCCGTCGCCCGTCGACCGCATAGCCGCGCGGCTCTACGCGGGAGCTCTGGGCGGCAGCGGGGGGAGGGTGACGGTGCGGGACCTGACCGGCGCAGCCGACGCCGGCGTCTCGGCGGTGGAGGCGGGTTCGGTCTCGGTGACGCCGGCGGCTTCGGCGGACCTGTTGCGTCGCTACCTCGGTCGTGGCGGCGCGGACCCGGCGTCGCTCCCGACGGTGACAGGGGAGTGGGACGGGCAGTACGTGCGGCTCGCCGGCGTGCTGCCCGACGGCCTGGGCGCAGGCGACCCGACGCCGGCCGTCGACCAGCCGATGCTGTACGCCCGACCGGGTGGGGCGTCGAAGCTCGCGGACTGCGCGCAGATGCGCGGCGCGGTGGCCGTGCCCGGCGGAGCGAAGGTGTCGGCGGTCGACGGTGCCTTCGGCTGCGGGTTCTCGTCGGTGCTGACGGTCGCCACGGCGGATGACGCGGCGCGGGCGGTGCTCGAAGGACGCGCGGACGCTGCTCGACTGGGTAGCCTCCAGGCCCCGTCGAGCGTGAGCATGCTCTCGGACGACGAGGGCCGGCTGCCCGCGAACCGCATCCTCCCGCTGTTCCGGCGGTCCGGGGTCAACACGACGCAGGCGCGAGCGCTCAATGCCGTCGCGGGCGAACTGACGACGAGCGACCTCGCTGCCATGACGGTCCGCGTCGCCGCCGGACAGTCGAGACCCGGCGACGAGGCGGCCGCGTGGCTGCAGGCGCACCCGCTGAGGTAGCTATCCCAGGCGGCTGGCGAGCCGCTTGTCGACGATCGCGCTGCCCCGCTCGTATGCGGATCCGCCGATGCGGACGATCGCGTCGAGGACGCGTGCGTCGGGACCGATCAGGACCCGGCCGCGGTTCCGCTTCACGCCCTTGAGGATGGTCTCGGCGGCGGACTCGGCCGACGTCCGCGCGAGGTACTTGTCGAAGAAGGCGGCGAAGCCGGCCTGGTTGGCGCCCTCGGCGACCGTTGCGTTGCGTGCGATCGCGGTCTTGATGCCGCCGGGATGCACGCACGTGACGCCGACGTGCGGGTGCGTGCTCAGCATCTCGATGCGCAGCGACTCGGTGAAGCCGCGCACCGCGAACTTGGCGGCGTTGTAGGCGCTCTGGCCGCCCACCCCGAGGAGGCCGAACAGCGACGACGTATTGATGATGTGCGCGTCGCCAGACGCGATCAGATGCGGAAGGAACGCCTTGGTGCCGTTGACGACGCCCCAGAAGTCGATGTCCAGGACGCGGTCGTAGTCCTTGAACGACGTCTGCTCGACAGGTGCGTGGTGCGCGATGCCGGCGTTGTTGAACACCAGGTTGACGGTGCCGTAGTGCGCGACGACCTCGTCGGCGTATGCGAGGACCTGCTCGCGCTCTGCGACGTTCACGACCTTGGTGTGGACCTCGGCGCCGGCGGCGCGGGCGAGCTCGGCGGTCTGCTCGAGACCCGTGGGGTCGTAGTCGCACAGCGACAGTTTGGCGCCGTCCTTCGCGAGCGCCACGGCGAGCTCGCGGCCCATTCCGGAGGCCGCACCGGTGATCACGGCGACCTTGCCGCGGAAGTCCTTCATTTCGATGTACTTCTCTCTGTCGAGACCGAGGGTTGTGGGCCCACACTATGGAGCGCAATCCTCGGATGTCAACGAGCTATTGAGTAGGATTCAGTAGGTGACGAGGAAGACGGTGGCCGGTGCCCTACGGCGCAAGCGGACCCGGATGAGTCCGGAGGCCCGGCGGCAACAGTTCATCGACCTGGGGCTCGCGCGGCTCAAGAACGTCGCGCTCGAGCAGGTGTCGGTCGAGGAGATCGCCGCCGAGGCGGGCGTGTCGGCCGGGCTGCTGTTCCACTACTTCGATTCCAAACTCGACTTCCAGGTCGCCCTCGTCGAGGAGCAGGCCCGCATCGTCGGCGAGGTCGCGACGCCGTCCCGGCAGCCCGAGGACCTCTCCGAGGTGATGCCCATCCTCACCGACACGCTCGGCGCGTACGTCGACCATATCGTGGAGAACAGGCAGTCGCTGTTGCCGATGCTCGCGGGCGTCAGCTGGTCCGAGCCGCGCATCCGCGGCGCCGTCAAGGGCGTCCGCGAGCAGATCGTCGCTCAGTTCCTGACGATCGCGGACGAGATCGGCGTCCTGCGGTCGCGGCGGTTCGTGCTGGCGATCCACGGCTGGATCGCGGTCGTGGAGGAGACGATGGTGCACTGGCTCGACGAGGGCTCCGACTTCGCCGGGATGAGCCGCGACGAGATCGTCGATCACCTGGCCACAGTCTTCATGGCCATCGCCGGCGCGGTCGGGCTGGACCTCGATGCGGCCGAGGACACCGTCGCCGGCTGACCGGCTGAGCCGGCTGAGCCGGGTCGGCCCCGGAACCGCACGGTTCCGGGGCCGATACGTCGATCGCGCGACTACTGCGTGAACGCCTCGTCGATGATCTGCGCCTGCTCGACGGCGTGCACCTTCGACGAGCCCGAGCACGGGGCCGACATGGGGCGCCGCGAGATCCGCTTCAGGCGGCCCAGACGGTCGGGCAGCAGCTCGGGCAGCGCGAGGCCGAACGTGGGCCACGCGCCCTGGTTGGCCGGCTCCTCCTGCACCCAGCTGATGTCCTTCGCGTTCGGGTACAGGTCCAGCGTCGCCGGCAGGCGGCGGGTCGGCAGCGGGTAGAGCTGCTCGAGGCGGACGATGGCGACGTCCTCGCGGCCGTCTTTGGCGCGCCGCGCGGCCAGCTCCCAGTACAGCTTGCCGGAGACCAGCAGCAGCTTGGTGACCTTGCTGCGATCGCCGCCGGCCTGCTCGAACTGCGGGTCGTCGAGCACCGAACGGAACTTGCCGTCGGTGAACTCGTGCAGCGGCGACACGACGGCCTTGTTGCGCAGCATGGACTTCGGCGTGAACACCACCATCGGGCGTCGCACACCGTCGAGGGCGTGGCGGCGCAGCAGGTGGAAGTACGACGCCGGCGTGGACGGCATCGCGACCGTCATCGAGCCCTCGGCGCACAGCTGCAGGAACCGCTCGATGCGGCCCGACGTGTGGTCGGGGCCCTGACCCTCGTGGCCGTGCGGTAGGAGCAGCGTCACGTTGGACAGCTGGCCCCACTTGGCCTCGCCGGAGCTGATGAACTCGTCGATCATCGACTGTGCACCGTTGACGAAGTCGCCGAACTGCGCCTCCCAGCACACGAGCGCCTGCGGGTCGCCCACGGAGTAGCCGTACTCGAAGCCGAGCCCCGCGTACTCGGTCAGCGCCGAGTCGTAGACCTCGAACTTGCCCTTCGACGGGCCGCTGTCGGGTCCGAGATGGTCGAGCGGCGTGTACTCGTGGCCGTCGGAGCGGTCGATCAGGACGGAGTGCCGCTGGCTGAACGTGCCGCGGCGGCTGTCCTGGCCGGCGAGGCGCACAGTGCGGCCCTCCTCGACGAGCGAACCGAACGCGAGCAGTTCGCCGAACGCCCAGTCGACGCCACCCTCGCGAGACATCTCCTTACGGCGTTTGGTCACCGGGGCGACGCGCGGATGCACCGTGAAGCCGTCCGGAACTTCGACGAAGGCGTCGCCGATCCGGGCGATGTCCTCCTTGGTGATCGCCGTGACGAGGCGGGTCGGCAGTTCCTGGTCCTCTAGGATCGTCGGCGACGGTTCGGCCTGGTACTTCTCCAGCTCGCGCACCTCGTTGAACACGCGCTCCAGCTGCCCCTGGTAGTCGCGCATCGCGTCCTCGGCCTCCTTGGTCGAGATGTCGCCGCGACCGATCAGCGCCTCGGTGTAGGACTTGCGGACTCCGCGCTTGGTATCGATCACGTCGTACATGCCCGGCTGAGTCATCGACGGGTCGTCGCCCTCGTTGTGGCCGCGGCGCCGGTAGCACACGAGGTCGATGACGACGTCCTTGCCGAACTGCTGACGGAAGTCGACCGCCAGCTTGGCCACCCACACGCACGCCTCGGGATCGTCGCCGTTGACGTGGAAGATCGGCGCACCGATCATCTTCGCGACGTCGGTGCAGTACTGCGAGCTGCGCGAGTTCTCCGGCGCCGTGGTGAAGCCGACCTGGTTGTTGACGACGATGTGGATCGTGCCGCCGTTGTCGAAGCCCGCCAGGTTCGCCATGTTCAGCGTCTCGGCAACCACACCCTGGCCGGCGAACGCGGCGTCACCGTGCAACATCAGCGGCAGAACCGGATGCTCGCCCTCGGGGGGCGCGAGGAGGTCCTGCTTGGCGTGCACGATGCCCTCGAGGACCGGGTCGACGGCCTCCAGGTGCGAGGGATTCGCGACAAGCGAGACCTTGATCTCGTTCTCGCCGAACATCTGGTAGTAGGTGCCCTCGGCCCCGAGGTGGTATTTCACGTCGCCGGACCCGTGCGCCTGTGCCGGGTTCAGGTTGCCCTCGAACTCGGTGAAGATCTTGCTGTACGGCTTGCCGACGATGTTCGCCAGAACGTTCAGGCGGCCGCGGTGCGGCATGCCGATGACGACCTCGTTGAGCACGTGCTCGGCGGACTGGTCGATCACGCCGTCCATCATGGGGATGACGGACTCGGCGCCCTCCAACGAGAACCGCTTCTGGCCGACGTACTTCGTCGCGAGGAAGGTCTCGAAGGCCTCGGCCGCGTTCAGCTTGCTCAGCAGGTACTTCTGCTCGGCGACGGTCGGCTTGATCGCCTTGTTCTCGACGCGCTCCTGCAGCCACTTCTGCTGCTCGGGCTCGAGGATGTGGGTGTACTCGACGCCCACGTGGCGGCAGTACGCGTCGCGCAGCACGGACAGCACCTCGCGGAGCTTCATCCGCTCCTTGCCGTGGAAGCCGCCGACGTTGAACGTACGGTCCAGGTCCCAGAGGGTGAGCTCGTACGTGAGCACGTTGAGGTCGGGGTGCGATTCGAGGCTGTCGTTGTTGTAGCGCAGCGGGTCGACGTCGGCCATCAAGTGGCCGCGGTTACGGTACGCCGCGATCAGCTCGAGGACGCGCGCGTCCTTGTCGACGCCGTGGCTCGGGATGTCCTGGCGCCAGCGGATCGGCTCGTACGGGATGTGCAGGGCGCGGAAGATCTCGTCCCAGAACTCGTCCGAGAGCATCATCTGGTGGATGTGCCGGAGGAAGTCTCCGGACTCGGCGCCCTGGATTATGCGGTGGTCGTAGGTCGAGGTCAGTGTGGTGAGCTTGCCCACGGCGTTCTTGGCGAGCGTCTCCTCGCTCGCGCCCTGGAACTCGGCCGGGTACTCCATCGCGCCCACGCCGATGATGGCGCCCTGCCCCTTCATGAGGCGGGGGACGGAGTGCACGGTGCCGATGCCGCCGGGGTTGGTCAGCGAGATCGTCACCCCTGCGAAGTCCTCGGCCGTCAACTTGGCGTCGCGTGCTCGCCGGACGATGTCCTCGTACGCGGCTACGAACTCCCCGAAGCCCATCTCCTCGGTGGCCTTGATGGCGGCGACGACCAGGCTGCGGGAACCGTTCTTCCCCGCGAGGTCTATCGCCAGGCCCAGGTTCACATGGGGCGGCGTGACGGCGTTGGGCTTGCCGTCGACCTCGGCGAAGTGCCGGTTCATGTTCGGGAACGCCTTGACCGCCTGGACGATCGCGTAACCGATGATGTGCGTGAAGCTGATCTTGCCGCCGCGGGTGCGGGCGAGGTGGTTGTTGATGACGACGCGGTTGTCGAACATGACCTTGACCGGTATCGAGCGCACCGACGTCGCCGTCGGGACCTCGAGGCTGATGTTCATGTTCTTGACCACGGCCGCGGCCGGGCCCCGGAGGATCTTCTTCTCCTCCTCGGCGGGGAACTCCTCGGTCTTGGCTGCTGCCTTCGGCTTCGCGTCCGCGGTCGGCTTGGGCGTAGCGGCCGCTGCGGGCCCCGGGGCCGCCGTCTGGGTGGACTTCGGCGCGGTCTTGGGCGCGGGCGCCTGCGATGCCTTGGGCGCGGGCGCCTGCGACGTAGTGGGCGCCTGCGATGCCTTCGCCGCCGGCGGGGCAGCCTTCGGTGCGCTCGTGGTGGTGGGCTCGGAGGCGGGGGCTGCGCCGTTCGAGGAGGCGCTCGCGGCGGCTCCGTCTTCACCGGGAGGGCTGTAGTTCGCGAGGAAGTCGTGCCAGCTCGGGTCGACCGTGGATGGGTCGGCCTTGAACCGCTCGTACATCTCCTCGACCAACCACTCGTTCTGGCCGAATTCCCCTACAGAGCTGCTGCTCACGGCAGTGTCTCGCCTCGATTCCACTTCGCTCATCCATTGCACGCCACAACAGACGTCGGTGTGACGCTTCCGCTTGTTCAGCGTAGTGCACTTCGCTTGCGGCGTGTCAGATCCATCCACATTCCCGGGCGGGTGGTCGACGCATGCCCGAGCGAGGGCACCGAGTCATTCAACGAGCCGGCGGAGCGCGGTGTTCCCAAGGTCAACCCGCGTTGCCTCCGAGCGCCGGACCGCGGTCCGATCCGGTGGTGTCGCCGGGGGGCGTGTGGACGACGGCACCGTCCACCGTCGTGCCCGTCCAGACGGCGGGGGCCGGACCGAACGCCTCGCGGGTGTTGCGGATCACGGCCTTACCCAGGGCTCGGTTACCGCCGGCGCCGACCACCAGTCCGATGCCGGCCGGCAGCAGCGTTCCGAGCATCAGCGGCGCACGCTTCGCGAGGAATCGCTTGGTGAACATCTTCATGAGCTGCTGATTGAGGTTGTTCAGCGTCGGGATCTGAAGCGGGTTCTTCTTGAGGTTCATCAGGTTCGCGTTCTTCGCGCCGACCGTGCGGCGCAGGGCGCCCAGCCCCGATTCGCCCAGCACCGACGTGAGGACCAGGGCCTTGCGTAGTTCGCGCTCGTCGATCGGGATGCCGTGCACCTCCGCGACCGCCAGCGAGTACAGCGCCGACGCCTCCATGAACACGACGGTCTCGGCGCCCACCGTGCCCAGCGCGGCGATGGTGCCGACGCCGGGGACCGCGGCGGTGGCTCCGGCGGCACCGCCCGTGCCCGTGACGGTGAGCAGGAACCGCTTCTCCAGGCGGGTGATGATCTGGGCGGGCGACTCGTCCGGGTGGGACTCGCGGAGCTTGGCGACGTACTTCGCTACAGCGGGCGCCTGTAGGCGCGCGGCGTTGTCGACGAGCGCTCCGGCGGCGCCGCCGGTCGGGGCGGTGGCCTGGACCGGCAGGCGGGTGGGCTGCGCTATCGCGTCGGATTCGGTGATCGCGGGTGAACGGTCGCGGTTGCGACGGGCGGCCATGGCGACTCCTGTGTGTTGTGGGCGGGCTGTCCGCCTCGTGTCCTCCTTGGTACCACCGTGCGGAGCCGGGTTCCCCGCGATCCGGGCACGTGGTGAGCTCGGGGCCGCAGCGCCGTGCCGCGGAATCGAAGTCGAATCCTGTCGGTCCGCCGCGCTACGGTTCCAACCATGCCGCAGCCCACACCGGTCCCGTACTCGCTCGAGATACCCACGCGCTGGAAGGACAACGACGTATACGGGCACGTCAACAATGTCGAGTACTACAGCTTCTTCGACACGGTGATCAACAGCTTCCTGATCAAGCAGGGCGGACTCGACATCCACCGGGGAGCCGTGATCGGGCTGTGTGTGGAGTCTCACTGCCGTTACGACGGGCCGCTCGCGTTCCCCGAGACGGTGACGGCGCGGCTCGAGGTCGTGCGGCTCGGTTCGTCCAGTGTCACGTACGCGGTCACGCTGTTCGGCGAGGCTTCCGGGCAGAACCCGGCGGCGGAGGGCTGGTTCGTGCACGTCTTCGTCGACCGTGAGACGCGACGCCCGGTGCCTATCCCCGACCCCATCCGCTCGGCGCTGGGTCCATTGCTGCGGGCGGAGGGGTAGTCGTGGCCTACGCACGCGACATCGGTCCAGTCCTGCTGACGGGCGAGCTGGTGCGCCTCGAGCCCCTCGCGGCCGCGCATGCCGACGGCCTGCGCGAAGCCGTCGCGGACGGGCGTATGTGGGACCGCTGGTACACGTCGATCCCGCGGCCCGACGGTATGGACGCCGAGATCGAGGGCCGTCTCGCACGGCGGGAACGCGGCGAGATGATCCCGTTCACCACCGTCGCGGCGGACGGCACGGTGCTCGGCATGACCACCTACTACGACTTCGACCCCGACGTGCCGAGGCTCGAGATCGGCTACACGTGGAACCGCCAGTCCGCGCACGGCACGGGCACCAACGCGGAGTCCAAGCTGCTCCTGCTCACCCACGCATTCGAGGAACTCGGGTGCGAGTGTGTGGGCTTCCGCACCCAGTGGGTCAACCATCAGTCGCGCGACGCCATCGCTCGCCTGGGTGCGAAGCAGGACGGCGTACTCCGCGCCCATCGCCGCGTCGCGGACGGAACGCTGATCGACGTCGTCCTCTTCTCCATCCTGCGATCGGAGTGGCCGGCGGTGCGCGCGCATCTGCGGCACCGATTGCGCCGACGGGCCGCGGCCTACTCTGAAGCACAGTGACTCAGGCGCTCACAGAGGACGATGTGCACCGCGCGGCCGACCGGCTCGCGGGGCGGATCGTACGTACGCCCACGATCGACGTCCCGGGCGAGCGCGCGCTCCTCAGCCTCGAGTTCCTCCAGCTCGCGGGCACGGTCAAGTACCGGAGTGCCCTCAACCGGATCCTCGCAGCGTCCGAGACCCGCAGGGTGCGCGGCGTCGTCGCGGCATCGGGCGGTAACGCGGCGGTGGCGGCGGCATACGCGGCGCGCACCATGGGCCTGTCGTCCAAGGTCTTCGTCCCCCCGTTCATCACCACCGAGAAGGTGCTTCGGCTCGCGAAGCTGGACGCCGAGGTCGTGCAGACGGGCTCCGACTACCAGGACGCCGAAGACGAGGCGCTCGCGGAGGCCGACGCCGCCGGGGCGTTGTTCATCCATCCGTACGACGGGATCGATGTGTGCGCGGGCCTCGGCACGCTCGCATTCGACCTGGTGGCGAGCGGCATCGGATTCGATACCGTCCTCGTCCCGGTATCGGGCGGCGGGCTGCTGGCCGGGCTCGCGGTCGCTCTGCGGGCGGCCGGCCGGAGTGATGCCCGGGTCGTGGGGGTCGAGACGTCCGGGTGCGCAGCATTCGCCGCAGCGCTCGCCGCGGGCGAGATCGTCGACGTGCCCGTGAGCGGCATCGCGGTCGACGGGCTCGGCGCGCCGCGAGCGGGTGCGGTCCCGTTCGAGGTGGCGACGCGCCTGGGGCTGCGCAGCATCGTGGTGGGAGACGGCGACGCCCTCGCCGCCCGGGACGAGTTGTTCGCCGAGCGTCGCATCCTCGTCGAGCTGAGCGCGGCCGTGGCGTACGCGCCGCTGATGTCGGGCGCGTACGTGCCCGAGCCCGACGAACGGGTTCTGGTGGTCCTCGCGTCCGCGAACGCATCGCGCGGATGACGGTGCACGCACTCTGGCGCCCCGGCGCCGGTCTGACGCTGTGGTTCGAGGGCCCGGGTGGCGATCCCACCGACGACCCCGATCCTGCTGGACTGCCCGCACCGGTCGCCGAGCTCGTGAAGGCGAGACGGCCGCAGCGGCCCGTCGCCGTCGTAGGTCGGGCTGGGCGGACGACGGTGCCCGCTGTCACCGTCGGGCCGGCGCGGGCGGCGGATCTTCTGCTGACGCTGGCGCCGGGCGATGGTGCGGGCGACCTCGACTACCTGCGCTGGGTCGCGGCGTCGGTCGAGCGGTTCGTCGCGGCCGGATCGGTGGCTCCAGCGCTGGTCCGCGCCGACGACGAGTGGTTGCTGCGCTGGGCGCCGCTTGCGACCCTGGCCTGGCGGACATGGACGCGTGCGGCCGAGACGGCTGCTCCGGAGTCGTTGCGTCGCAACGGCGAACTGGCTGCGGTCCTCGACCTCGCCACGGAGTTGACCGACCAGCTGTGCCGGCGCCGGCTCGGCGACGGGCCATGGGACTGGATCGGCTCGCCCGCGCTCCGGGCGCTTGCGGGCGGCCACGCGGTGAGCACGGGGGACGGCGTCGCAGCGGCGTCGGCGTGGGCGGAATGGGCCGGGACGGTCCGCACGACCGAGACCGCGCTGGTCCTGCGGCTCGTCGAACCCGATGCCCCGGGCGCGAGCCGGATGGCCGTACTCGAGCGGGACGAGCAGGCGGCCCTGTGGCGGCTGCAGGTGTGCCGGCGGGTCGACGGTGCGCCCCCCGAGCGGGTCGACGTGGGACGTATCGCCGCCGGCGAGCTGGACGACCTCACGGGCGAGCTGGCGCGTGCCCTCGCTGCCTATCCGCCGCTGCGGACCGCCCACCACGACGAGTTCTCGCTGGACTTCCTGCTGACCACGCCCGAGACGGAGGAGATGCTCGTCGAAGGCGCACAGCGCCTCACCGACGCGGGTTTCGAGGTACTGCTGCCCACGGCGATCGCGAAAGCCCGTGCGGCCCTCAGCCTGAAGGGTCGCGAACAGCCCGGCGCGACGTCCCTCACCGTACAGGCCGGGCTGGCCGAGATCCGGGAGTTCGTGTGGCAGCTGGCGCTCGGCGACGAGGTGCTCACCGCCGACGAACTCGCTGCGCTCTCGGATGCGAGTTCGGGCCTGGTGAAGCTGCGCGGACGATGGGTGCGCGCGGACCGTTCGACGCTCACACATGCCGCGCGCTTCGTCGCGCAACAGCGCGCGGCCGCTGAGTCGGGCAGATCGGCCGACCTGGGCACTCTGCTGGCGCTCATCGCCGATCCGGAGGCGCTGCCCGCGCCGCTCACCTCCGTCGACGGGCTGGGCTGGCTCGACACCGTCTACCGTGGCGGCGCGATCACGCCGGAGGAGGTACCGTCGCCACGCACCCTCCGGGCAGACCTGCGCCCCTATCAGCTTCGCGGTCTGGGCTGGCTGGCGACGCTGGCGCGCAACGGGATCGGTGCCGTTCTCGCGGACGATATGGGGCTGGGCAAGACGGTGCAGGTACTGGCGCTCATGTGCGCGGAGCGCGAGGCGGATCCCGAGTCGGCGCCGACGCTGCTGGTATGCCCGATGTCGGTGGTGGGCAACTGGGCCGCCGAGACCGAGCGGTTCGCGCCGCATCTGAGGGTGCTGGTGCACCACGGCGCCGACCGACGCAGGGGAGCCGCATTCGACGCCGCCGCCGCGGCTTCCGATCTCGTGGTCACCACGTTCGCGCTGGCCGGGCGCGACCGTGACCTGCTTGCCGGACGCACCTGGGGCCGCGTCGTCGTGGACGAGGCGCAACATCTGAAGAACGTGAACACCGTTGCCGCCCGCGCGATCCGCGCCGTTCCGGCGCGCCACCGCGTCGCCCTGACAGGCACGCCCGTCGAGAACCGCCTCGAGGATCTACGCGCTGTCATCGACCTGGTGAACCCCGGCCTGCTCGGCGGCCCCCGGACCTTCCGTAATCGTTATGCTCTGCCGATCGAACGCGATCGAGATCCGTATGCTGCGCAGCGCCTTTCGACTCTCACATCGCCCTTCGTGTTGCGACGCACCAAGACCGACCCCGCCATCGTTCCCGACCTGCCCGCGAAGGACGAGTTCGTCGTGCGTGCCAATCTCACAGCCGAGCAGGCGGGGTTGTACCAGGCGGTGCTCGACAGGCTCGCCGAGGAGCTCGCGGAGGCGGACGGAATGCCGCGCCGCGGCCTCGTCCTGGCCGCGTTGACGAGACTCAAACAGGTGTGCAACCACCCCGCGCACTACCTCGACGACGGGTCGGCGGTGCTGCGCAGGGGATCCCACCGCTCCGGCAAGGTGGAGCTGCTGGCGGACATCGTGGAGACGGTGGCCGCCGACGGCGAGCGGGCGCTCCTCTTCACGCAGTACGCCGCGTTCGCGCGCATGCTCGCGCCGTGGCTGGGAGCGGTTCTGGGCGAGGAGATTCCGGTTCTCGACGGGTCGGTCGCACGGATCGAACGCGACGCGATGGTCGCGCGTTTCCAGGCGGGTGATGGCGCGCCCGTGCTGCTCGCGACCGTGCAGGCCGGCGGTACCGGCCTGAACCTGACCGGCGCGAATCATGTGGTGCACGTGGACCGTTGGTGGAACCCCGCGGTGGAGGACCAGGCGACCGACAGGGCGTTCCGGATAGGGCAGACGAAGCGGGTGCAGGTGCGGAAGTTCGTGTGCGTGGGGACCCTCGAGGAGCGCATCGACGCCGTCATCTCCGCCAAGCGCGAGCTCGCCGACGCCACGGTGCGTACCGGCGAGTCCTGGCTCACCGAACTCGGTAACGACGAGCTGTACGAGCTGATCGCGCTGCGCGACGAGGCGGTGGGCGAGTAGATGGCGAGGAAGGCGGGGCAGCGCCGGATGGGTGGGACCTGGTACACCAGGATCCTGATCCGCCAGGCTGAGGACCGAACCGAGCGGCGAAAAGTAACATACGCGCGGCGACTCTACAACGAGCGCAACGTCTTCCGGGTCGCGGTGCGTGACGCCGGCATCACGGCGACCGTGCAGGGGACACAGCTCGATCCGTTCGCCGTCGCGCTGCAGCGTGCACCGGGCGATGCCGAAGTCGTTCTGTCCCTGCTTGCGGGCCGGAACGCGACCGGGGAGGTGATGGCCGTGGCTCGCGGCGATCTCGGGAGAACCCTGGGCGGCCTGGTCCTGCCGGAATCGGCGTCGGATGTCGTCGTATCGTGCACGTGCCCGGACGACTCGGGAGCCTGCACACACGCTCTCGCCGCGACCTACGAGGCCGCCGCCGCGATGGACACGGACCCGGCACTCGTGCTGGAGTTCGCCGGGGTGCCGTTGTCGTCCCTCGTGGCGCGCCTGACGACGGGCGAGCGACAGGGGGACAGGCCGCCGGGCGCCCGCGCCCCGGCCGTGCCCGGGCCGGCGGAGGCGGACGCGGGCGGGTTCTACGGTGACGGCTACGACCTGCCGTCACTGCCGGAGCCCGCCCCCGTCGACCCGCCCGTGCTCCTCGACGGCGCCGTGCTGCGAACCGCTCTGCGCCGCTCCGGTACCCGGTCTACCGATCTTGTCCAGGCGAGCGAGGAACTCGCCGAGCTCTACGCACGGATCCGGGAGCCGCGTTCCCCGTAGCCGGCGCTCGGCGGCTCGCCGAGTATCACGTCGGCATTCGGCCGTGCGACCCGGGCGACACGCCATCGCAGCAGGTCGGCGCGGCGGATGCGAAACCTGTCGGTGGGGCTCACTACCCTTTGGGAAAGACATTCGGACCGAGGGGCGGATCCGCGGCGAAGGGAGGCGACATGCGGTTCGTGCATACGGCGGACTGGCAGCTCGGCATGACGCGCTACTTCCTGGACACGGACGCGCAGGCTCGCTACACGGACGCGCGGCTGGACGCGATCACGCGGATCGGTACGGTCGCGTCGCACCACGGAGCCGAGTTCGTGCTCGTGTGTGGCGACGTGTTCGAGGACAACCGGCTCGCCCCCGCGGTCGTCGCCCGTAGCCTGGACCGCATCGCCGATCTGCCGGTCCCGGTCTATCTGTTGCCCGGCAACCACGACCCACTGGACGCCGCGTCGGTCTACACGTCCGAGCACTTCCGCCGACACGTGCCAGGCAACGTCGTAGTCCTCGACAGCGCGGGTGTGCACCCGGTGCGGGACGGCGTAGAGATCCTTGCGGCCCCCTGGTTCAGCAAGCATCCCTCGGCGGATCCGCTGACGGAGGCGCTCGCGGCGGCGCCGCGGCCCGCACGTGGCGTCGTCCGGATCGCCGCGGGGCACGGTGGCACCCTATCGGTGGGGCACCGCGATCAGCGGCTCATCGACGTGGCTGCTGTGGGCGCTGCCATCGACGCGGGCCGTCTGCGGTACGTCGCGCTGGGCGACCGCCACTCTGTGACCGAGGTCCGGCCGGGCGTCTGGTATTCGGGTGCGCCCGAGGTCACGAACTTCGACCACATCGAGCCGGACTCGGGTTCGGTCCTGCTGGTGGACACCGACACGGTGGACGACTCCGGGATGGTGACGCCCGAGCCGATTCCGGTGGGTACGTGGGCATTCCGCTCGCGCGAGATGACACTCGGGTCGTCGGCGGACGTCGAGCGCGCCGCTGCCGAGCTCGCGGCGCTGCCGGACAAGGACCGGACCGTGCTCAAGCTGGCCTTCACGGGCACGCTGGATCTCGCGGCGAAGGCCGCGCTGGACGGCGAGCTCGACTCGCTGCGCGCTCGGTTCGCGGCCGTTGAAGCGTGGCCGCAGCGTACGGATCTGGCGGTGCTGCCGGGGCACGACGAGTTCGCGGCGCTCGAGCTGACCGGTCCGGCCGCCGCGTCGGCGGACGAGCTGACCGGTATCGCCCGTGGGCATGGCGCGGACGCCGAGGACGCGTCCGCGGCGCTGGCGCTGTTGTACCGGCTGGCAGGAGGTGGCGCGCGATGAGACTGCATCGGCTGAAGGTCACCGACTTCCGCGGCGTCGCGGCTCGTGAGGTCGAGTTCGCCGCTACCGGGGTGACCCTGCTGACCGGCCCCAACGAGGCCGGTAAGTCGTCTCTGCTCGAGGCGCTCGGGCTGCTGCTGGAGGTGAAGTCGACTTCGAAGTCTCGGCGGGTCGAGGCCGTCCTGCCGGCGGACAGGGACGTCGCGCCCGAGGTGGAGGCCGAGCTCACCGTCGGCCCTTATCGCTTCGTCTACGCCAAGCGGTGGTACCGCAAGGCGGCCACGACGCTCACGGTTTCGGAACCCGCGCCGCAGCAGCTGACCGGTGGCAGTGCCGAGAGCTGGGTGCGATCCGTGCTCGACACCCACGTCGACCCCGACCTCCTCGCCGCGCTCACCGTCCTGCAGGGCCCCGCTCCCGGCCAACCCGAGCTCCGCGACAGCACGGCTTTCGCCAGTGCGCTGAGTCGCACCGCGGCGCCCGACGATGCGCACGCCGACGCCGACGGGTCGCTCTACGATGCGGTCGCCGCGGAGCGTGCGCGCTACTACACGCCCACGGGCCGTGAGACGGGCGAGCTGGCGCAGGCGCGCGCGCGTGCGGCTGGCGCGACGGCTGCGGTCGACGCCGCCCGCGTCGCACTGGCGGATGTAGACGCAGCCGTCGCCCGGCACCGGCAGGCGGTGGCGCAGCTCGAGGAGGTCGTGGCAGAGTCCGAGTCCGCCGCGGCCGCGCATGCGGCGCTGACCGAGGAGGAGACGCGTGTGTCCGCGCTTCGCGCGGAGCTGCGGCAGGCCCGCAGCGCGGCGGAGACCGCTGAGCACCGTGAGCGGCTCGTGCACCGTGAGCTCGCGGCCCGCCGAGCCTTGGCGTCCCGGCACGAGGACGCGGCGGCGCGCGGAGCCGAGTTACGCGCGGCGCGCGACCGGGCACTCGCCGACCGCGACGTCCGCGCCGCCGAGCTGACATGGATGTCCACCACGGTCGACGAGCTGGGTGTGGTGGCCGCGGACCGGCGCGAGCGGAAGGCGCAGGCGCAGTTCGTATTCGACTACGCGCGCGAGGCGTCCCGCTACCAGCGGCTACACGAGCGGATCGAGGCTGCCGAGTTGCTGGAGAAGGAGGTCGGCGCGATCCGTGCGCGGATGTCGGAGATCGTCGTCGACCGCCGGGTGGTGCAGGCGGTACAGGCCGCCGAGCAGCGCGTCGAGCGCACGCAGGCCAGGTTCTCGGCGCTCGCCGCAACCGTGCGCCTGGAGCGCCTCGGGTTCGGGGACGTCATGGTGGACGGCAGGCTGATCGGTGAGGAGCCGGTGGAGCTGGTCGCGGGAGATGGAACCGTGATCGATGTCCCCGGCGCCGTGCACATCGAGATCCGCCAGCGGGGGGAGAGCGCAGCCGCTTCGGAGGAGCTGCGGACCGCGACCGCCGAGCTCGGCGCCGTGTGCCGCGATGCAGGGGCGGCGTCGCCGGACGAGATCCGCGAGCTCTACGAGGCGCGCCTGCAGCTCGAGGTCGAGCTGCAGGAGACGCGAATCGAGCTGGCGCGGACGCTCGGTGACGATCAGCTCGACGCGTTGCGCGCACAGCTCGTCGAGACGAGCGAGCTGCTTGCCGAGCTGGAGGCCGCCGCGGGCGGCGAGGCGCTCGACGTGTCGATCGACGAGGCGAAGCAACGGCACCTCGCGGCGGTGGCCGACGAGCTGTCGGCCCGGCGGGCCTACGAGCAGGCCGGCGCCGGCCTCGAGCAGCACCAGAAGGAGCTGCGTGCTGCCGACACGCAGGCGCAGGTCGCCGCGGCGCACCTGGCCGCGCTGGACGAGACGCTCTCCGCGGCCGCGGCTGAGCTGGCGGCAGACCGCGAGCGTGCCACAGACGAGGAGCTGGAGGCCTCCGCGGATGCCGCTGCCGAGACGGCACGAGCCGCCGACAGCGAGTACGCCCGCCTCGATGAGGCGGCCCGCGCGGCTGATCTCGACGGTTTCGCCGAACGGCTCACCCGTTCTGGGCGTCGTGTCGAGCGCGCCCGGCTCGCCGAGGCGGAGGCGCGTGGAGCGCTGTCTCGCACCGAGGGACTGCTGGATTCGTACCGCTCGGAGGGCCGCCGGGATGTCGCGGACGCCGCCGAGCGCGAACTCGCCGTCGCCGGGGAGGTCCTGAGCGCCGTGGCGGCCCGTGCCCGGGCGGCGGACCTGCTGCACCGCACCCTGGCACGGCATCGCGACGAGCAGCGCGCGCGGGTGCAGAGGCCGTTCCAGGAGGCACTGGAATACCTGGGGCGCAACGTGTTCGGTGATCGGCTGACCATCACTGTGGGGGATGACCTGGCGATCGCATCGCGCACTGTCGACGGCGTGACCGTTCCGTTCGCGTCCCTGTCCGGCGGCGCGCAGGAGCAGCTGGGCATCCTCAGTCGCCTCGCGTGTGCGCGCCTCGTGGACGCGGACGACGGCGCCCCCGTCCTCATCGACGACGCGCTCGGTCACAGCGATCCGGAGCGTCTGGCCGCGATGTGCGAAGCGATCGCGGCCGCCGGTCGCGATGCGCAGGTTATCGTGTTCAGTTGCGATGCAGAGCGATTCGCCGGGCTTCGCGGGCGAGACGGCGTCACCGAGATCGACGTGCCCGGCGCAGAGCTTTAGCTGCGGTCACCGCGCGGAGTCGACCTTCTGCACGACCAGGTCGGCGAGGTCGGCCGAGATGGTGCCGGGGTTCCGACTGCAGTTCGTACCGAGCGCCAGCACGTTGCGGTCGATGCGCATCGACTTGGTGCAGCGCCACAGCGTTTTCGCGTCGGCCGAGGTGTTGGTCCAGTTCAGGCGGGTGGCGTCGTTCACCTCGACCGTGGCGGTCCAGCGTCCGCTGCCGTTCTCGTCGGTCTGATTGAACGTAGGACAGCCGACGACCGTCGATGCGATAGCGGCCAGCGCCTGCTTGGCGGCGTCGACCGTCGGGTACACGGCCGCGCCCACCGTGGCCGACGAGGAGAAGCTTGTGAACGTCCCATTCGTGAAGGGCTGCCACGCAACGGATTGAGCTGTTCCCCAACCGGACTGGGCCATCGGGGTCACTGAGACCTTGCACGTGTCGGGGGTTGCACTCGCCTCCGCCGCCGCACGTGTGTTCATACCGGCGACGGCCTTCATGGTCTGCAGCGTGATCCTGGAGATCTCGTCGCCGGAGGGGAGCACCGTGGACGGCACTACCCGCAGCAGTGGTGTCTCGCTCGTCGATGCGGCGGACGAGCTCGCGGCCGTGGTGCCGCTGCCTCTCGTGAACAGCACGGTCGCCACGACAGCTCCTGCGAGGACGATGGTTCCGACCACGATCGCCGCGACGATCGCGATCGTCCTGCCGGGCCCTCCGCCGCCGGGGCCGCCCGGCACGGCGTAACCGCCGGACTGTTGCCACGAGCCCGGCCAGTCGCCGGTCGCCTGCCACTGCCCCGGCGGTTGACCGCTCACCGGAAGGTTCGGTCCGGAGGGCTGGCCCACGTGGGGGTAGTGGGGTCCGGAGGGCTGGCCCGCGACGGGGTAGTGGGGTCCGGAGTGCTGGCCGCCTGCGGGGCCCTGCGAGCCGGGCGGTTGCGCAGTCGGGTGGGTCCACGTGGGGTCGTAGCGTGGGTCGTTCGTCATGGTGGCCTCCCGGCTACTTCGCGGCCTTGGCCTTCTGCACGATGAGATCCGCCATGCGCTTGGGGCCGTCTACGGGGTTGGACGCGCATTGTTGCGCGAAGGAGACGAAGTTCCCGACCACCTCGATCACCTTGGAGCACTTCCAGGAGGACGAGGCGTCGGTCTGCGTCACGACCCACGCGAGCGAGTCGTCCCCGTCCTTCGCATCCGAGACGCTCCATGCGAACGCGGTTCCGTTGCTGACGACCGTGTAGCTCGTGCACCCGTGCACGGCCTCGGAGACCTTGGTCAGGGACGTCTTCGCCGCCGCCGGCGTCGGGAACACGGCAGCGGCGGTGTAAGCACTGCCCTGCAGGTTGTCACCGGTTCCGTTGGTGTAGGCCTGCGTGGCGACCGATTCGGCGTCGCCCCACCCCGATGTCGTGGCGATGCTGCGTGCAAGCGCGCAATTCGCGGGCGTCGTCACCGCATCCGAGATGACAGAGGTGTACACGTCGCCGTCGAGGGTCATCGGTTGCAATGTCAGTTGCGTGACCTCGGCGGCGGAGGGCATCACGGTCGAGGGCACGACCCTGATGTTCGGCGCCGAACTCGATGCTGCCGCAGCGGACTCGGCGGCCGAGTCGGACCTCACCCCGCCGCGCGTCGCGAACACCACCACAAGGGCGATGACGACCAACACGATCACTACCGCGCCTCCGATGAGGAGCGCGAGGTACTTTCGCCCTCCGCCGCTCCCGCCCGGGCCGCCCTGGTACAGCTGCGCGCCGTACTGCGGGCCCCCGTAGTGCTGCCCGTACTCGCCGCCCTGATAGCCCTGCCCGTACTGCTGGCCGCCCGAGTACTGGCCGTCGGGGTACTGCTGGCCGCCCGAGTACTGCCCGCCCGGATACTGCTGGCCGCCCGAGTACTGCTGGCCGCCCGGATACTGCCCCTCAGGGTACTGCGCACCCCACTGCGGCCCGTTCGTCACGACACCCTCCTCCGTCGCCAGGTTCGCAGTCAACCTAACCCACCAGCGCTTGTCGGACGGTTGGCCGTTACTGATTCGCGTCGTAAGAGGGAGGTGCGGTGACCTGCACACTCGGTTCTCGAACGTCCTCCCGCAGCCGGAACTTGAGCACCTTGCCCGCCGGGTTGCGGGGGAGTGCGTCGACGACGTCGAGCCGGCGGGGGAGCTTGTACCCCGCGAGGGAGTCCTTCGCGAAGTCCCGGATCTCCTCGAGCGTGAGCTGGGCCCCGGGCTTCAGGGCGACGACGGCGGTGACCGACTCACCCCACTTCTCATCGGGCGTGCCGATGACCGCGACCTCGGCGACCGCGGGGTGCCGGTACAGCACGGACTCGACCTCGGCGGGGTACACGTTCTCGCCGCCCGTGATCACCATGTCCTTGACCCGGTCGACGACGGTGACGTATCCGTCGTCGTCGGCCTGCCCCACGTCGCCGGTGTGGAACCAGCCGTCGGAATCGATCGCCGCCTCCGTGGCGTCCGGGCGATTCCAGTAGCCCGCGGTGACCTGCGGCCCGCGCACGCACACCTCGCCGCGTTCGCCGGGGGCGACTCGCGCACCGTCGGGAGTCAGGAGTGCGACGTCGGAGAGAGGCAGCACCGCGTGCCCGGCGGCGCCGATCCGCTCGGCGGTCTCATCGGTGCGCATGACCAGCGCGAGCGGGGCCGTCTCGGTGAGGCCGTAGCCCTGCGCGAACGGCACGCCCCGTTCGTTGTAGATGCGGATCAGCGGCTCGGGGACCGGCGCGCCGCCGCAGACGAAGCTGCGCACGGACGACAGGTCGGCGTCGGCGAAACCCGGCACCTGCGACATGAACAGGAACATCGCCGGCACCCCGAACATCGTCGTGACGCGGTGCCTCGCTATCAGCTCGAGCGCGCCCGCCGGGTCGAACGCAGGCATGATGACGAGCTCGCCGCCCTTCTGCAGGGTGAGCAGCGTGGTGACGTTGAGCCCGCCGATGTGGAACATCGGCGCCACGACCAGCGACACGTCCGTCGAGAGCGTGTCGAGGGAGAGCAGGGAGTTCATGTTGTTCCAGAACAGATTCCCGTGGGTCAGCATGGCCCCCTTGGGGCGCCCCGTTGTGCCCGACGTGTACATGACGACGGCCACGTCGTCGGCGCCGGGGTGGACGGGTTCGGCCAACGGTTCGCGTGCTGCGATCAGGTCGTCGAGCGTCTCCCAGCCCGCCACCGGCGTCAGCGCGATCGCTCGGCGCACGCCCGCCGTGGCCCGCACCGGGTCGACGGCCGCTGCCCTGTCGGCGTCGGCGATCAGCGTGTGGACTCCGGCGTCCGACAGGATGAACTCGAACTCGGGCCCCGTCAGGCGGAAGTTGATCGGCACGAAGACAGCCCCGACCCGGCTCGCAGCGAACATCGCTGTGAGGAAGTCGGGGTGGTTGAAGCCCACGTAACCGACCCGGTCGCCCACCCCGACCCCGCCGGCGGACAACTCGGCTGCGAGTCGATCGATCCGCTCCAGGAACTCGCCGTAGGTCCAGGTCCGGTCCTGATAGGTGACGGCCCGGCGGCGTGCGCTCGACGCGGCACGGCGGCCGATCCACGAGCCGAGGTCCATGGGTGGGATGACGGGCACGCGAGCCTCCTCGTCGTCGGGTGTGTCACCCGCAATCATCTCGGCTGTGGATGGCGCGCGCGTCCGCTTTCGCCGGATACGCCGTCTACCGCGAGCTCGGATGCGGCGCGCGGCGCGGAGACCGGGATCCGGCGGCGCGCTCGCCTACCATGGCTGCACGAGCGGCTGAGGCCGTGGCGGATGCCGCGGCCGGGAGGAGATGCATGCGAGACCGGGCGGACGCCGGTGTGGGCCCAGCGACGGGGCAGCCCGCCGCGGACTCGACGTCGGGTGCGGCAGCCGACCCGGACCTGAGCGTGCTGTGCCGCGGCCTCGCCGGGCGGTGGGCGACGGTGCTCGACCACGGCGGCAAGGCCGTGCTCGTCATAGGTCTGCTGCTGACGATCGCCGCAGCCGTCGTCGGCGCGGGTGCCTCCGCAACGTTCTCGGACGGCGGTTTCGCCACGCCCGCGACGGAGTCCGGCCAGCAGAATGCGGCCGAGCGTGCGGTGTTCGGCGCGCGCTCCGTGGACGTCGTCGCCGTCTACTCGAGCCCGACGATGACGGCGAACGACCGTGCCTTCCGGGCCGCCGTGGACAAGACGGTCGCGAAGTACCCGAAGGACGCCGTCGCGGCCGTCGACACGTACTACACGACCCGATCGCCGGCCATGGTCAGCTCGGACGGCCACGCCGTTCAGGTGTTGATCTCCCTTCGGGGCGACGGCTCGAAAGCCCTGTCAGACAGCTATCAGCAGCTGCGCCCGTATCTGACCGCGATAACTCTCGGCACCCAGCTGACCGGGCCGTATCCCCTGTTCGAAGAGTCCAATCAGATAACGCAGGCCGACCTGCTTCGTGCCGAGCTCATCTCGATACCACTCGTGCTGCTGCTCGCGCTGGTGATCTTCGGCAGCGTCGTCGCGGCGCTCATGCCGCTGATGGTCGGTGTGGTGGCAGTGCTCGGTGCGATGGCCGCCTTGCACTTCATCGGCGACATGACGGACGTGTCGTCGCTGTCCGTCAACGTCGTGACTCTCCTGGGGCTGGGCCTGGCCGTCGACTATGCGCTGTTCGTCGTCAGCCGGTTCCGCGAGGAACTCGACGCCCGTCCAACCGACTACGACTCGCACGCGGTCCTGACGGTGACGATGCGGACCGCTGGTCGCACGGTCCTGGTGTCCGCACTGACGGTCGCGGCCGCCCTCAGCTCCCTGCTGGTGTTCCCGCAGGCGATTCTGCGGTCGATCGCCTACGGCGGCATAGCCGCAGTCCTGGTCGCGGCTCTCGCGGCAGTGACGCTGCTGCCCGCGGCACTGGCCGTGCTCGGTCACCGCATCAACGCCTGGCCGGTCCCGATCTTCGCCCACCGCAAGCGAGGCGAGCACGCGGACGCCGGGCGTTGGGAACGGTTCGCGGAGGCGGTCATGCGGCGGCCGAAGACGTGCCTCGTCGTGGTCGTCGTGATCCTCGTGGCGCTGGGCCTGCCCTTCCTCGGCGCGCGCTGGGCGGGCTCGGACTATCACGTCCTACCGCCGTCCGCGAAGGTGCATCAGGACAGCGTGGCCGTCGCGCAGGAGTTCGGCGTGGACCAGTCGACCGCCAACATCATGGTCACGGGAGCCAACGATGCGACCGTCAACGACTACGTCGCGCGGCTGCGGATCATCCCGGGTGTGCGGGGCGCGGACCTCGTCACGTCCGTGAAGCCGGGCGCGCAGGCCGCGACTCCCCACGGTACGGACATCGCCCGCGACGGCGCCTGGCTCGTCCGCGTCGGCTGGTCCGGCGGCTCGCAGTCCGACGATTCGCAGGCTCTGGTGCGGACGTTGCGCGCGACGCTGCCGCCGTACGGCGGGAAGGTACAGGTGGGAGGTCCGACGGCAGAGACGGTCGACATGCTCGACACCATCTCGGGCGGGTTGCCGGCGATGCTGCTCGTCGTCGTCGCCGTGATGCTGGTGCTGTTGTTCCTGGCGTTCGGCTCGGTGGTGCTGCCCGTGAAGGCGGTGCTGATGAGTGCGGTCTCGATGTTCGCCTCGTTCGGCGTGGTCACATGGGTGTTCGGCGACGGGCACCTGGAGAAGGTGCTCGGATTCTCGAGTACCGGCGCCCTCGACCCGACCGTGCCGATCCTCATGCTTGCGGTCCTCTTCGGCCTGTCCATGGACTATGAGGTGTTCCTGCTGTCCCGTGTGCGCGACGAGTGGGATGCCACCGGCGACAACACGCGCTCGGTCGCGGTAGGCCTGGCCAAGACCGGCCGCATCATCACCAGCGCCGCACTGTTGCTCGCCCTCGTCGTCGGGGCATTCGCACTGAGCGGCATGTTGTTCATGAAGGTGCTCGGCATCGGGATGCTGGTCGCGTTGCTCGTCGACGCCACGCTCGTCCGGGCCGTGCTCGTGCCTGCCACGATGAAGCTGCTCGGCGACTGGAACTGGTGGACCCCGCGGTGGCTGCGGCCGTTCAGCAACAACCGATTCCTGCGTCATACCGAGGAGCATCGGCGGTCCGATCCGCAGCGCGCCGCGGAGCAGCGACGGTCCGCGCGCTCTGCTCGCGCGGCGTCCGGTGCCGCAGCGGCGGGTGTCGGCGTCGCGACGGGGGCCGCGGTTTCGAGCGCCGCCGAGCAGGCCGGTGCGGGCGCGGCCAGGACGGACGAGCTGCGTTTGCGCCGCACCGGCGTCCTGCACGAGGTCGGGGAGTCGGCCGAGGTCACGCCTCCGCCGCCCAGCGACCCGCCGACGGTGCGGTTCCCCCGCATCGCCGCGGGCCCGCAGGGGGCGCCGCCGGCGCCGGCGCCTGATTCGGCGGGCGGCCGACGACCCGAACCTCTCGAGCCGGTGACCCCGCCGACCGATGCTGCTCCGTCGGCACGTCCGGCGCCCGACCTCTCGGAGGCGCCGACGGTGCCGTTCCGGCCGAACCGGCCGGGCACGTCGGAAGAGCCCGGCGCCCAAGCGGAGTCCGCCGACCCGGACGAGCCCGGTGTGGCGAAGGAGCCCAGCACCTCCGAGGTGCGCGACGAGGCACGTCGGCCGCGCCGGCCACGGCCCGACCCGCGCGACTGGGCCGACGCGCGGGACCGGGCGAAACCGCGTCGCTACCCCGCTGCGCCCGGCCGCGACACCCGCCCCGACCGCTGAGTCCCATGTCCCAGCCGGAGGAGTGCCGGCAGCGCGTCCGCGTCAGTCGAAGTGGATGGACGCGGGGTCGGTGACTGCGCCTGCCGCTCGCGCGGCACACGCGAGCATCAGAGCCGCGGCGGCGGCGCCGGGATCCACGACGCCTCGCGCGACGTCGCCCACGTAGGACGCGCGGCCCCGTCGTGCCACGGCATCCCGGGTGGACTCGGCGCCCTCCCGCGCCGCTGCGGCGGCGGCTTCCAACGCGGCGGCCGGGGCCTCGCCGGCGGCCGCTGTGAGCGCTTCTGCCGCCGGCGCCAGCGCGTCGACCATCGTCTTGTGACCGACCCGGGCCCTGCCGTACCTCTGCACCGTCGCTGTGCCGCGGCTGAGTCCCTCCGAAAGTTCTTGCACGGTCGGTGATCCCGATTCCGTGGAACGTGCGAGATCGCGGAAGAACATGCCGAACAGTGGGCCGCTCGTGCCTCCGGTGCCGAGGAAGCCTCGCGATACGCACGTCATCCAGGCCTGGAAGGTCTGTGGCGCTGCGGTCTCCACCTCACGCTCCGCTCGTTTGAACGCCGACGTGAGATTCGTACCGAAGTCGCCGTCGCCGCTGCGACGGTCCAGTTCCCCGAGCTCGGACGCCGCCGACCCCAGGAAGGTCGCCGACATCGCCAGGGTCCAGTCGCGTCCGAACGCGCTAGGGAGGGGGTCGGTCATCGCGGGATCTCCTCACCAGGTCAGTGCGGGTGTACGTACGGGCGCATCCCAGAGGTCGGTGAGCTCGTCATCGGCGGGCGTGAGGGTCACGGAGAAGCCGTGCATGTCGAGCGAGGTCACGTAGTCGCCGACGAGGTTGCGCCGTACCGTGATCCCGCGGTCGGCGAGCAGTCGATGCACGGCTCGCGTGACGATCGCGAGCTCGATCGGTGTCTCCCCGCCCAGGCCGTTCACCACGGCCAGCACCGCCGCGCCGCGTCGCAGACCCAGGTCCTCGACCAACGGCTCGACGAGGCTCGCCGCCAACTCGTCCGCGGGCGCGAAAGCCGCTCTGCGTACGCCTCGCTCGCCGTGAATACCCACACCGAGTTCGATCTCGCCGGCGTCGAGGTCGAACTGCGGATCGTCGGAGCCGGGGTGCGTCCCGGCCGCGAGTGCGAGGCTCATCGTCCGAGAGTGGCGAGCGGTGCGGCGCGCGATGGTCGTCACCTGCCGCAGGTCGCCTCCGCGCTCCGCCAGAGCACCCGCGACCTTCTCGACGATCACCGTCGCGGTCGTCCCGCGGCGCCCGGGCGCGTCCGGATCGGAGGTGTCGGTCGCGAGATCGTCGTCCACGAGGACCATCTCGGTCTGGACGTCGTGATCCCCCGCGAGCTCGCCCGCGATCGTGAAGTTGAGCACGTCGCCCGTGTAGTTCTTGACGATCTGGACGACGCCGCGGCCGCTGTCTGCGGCGATTGTGCCCTCGTGTACCTGCAGCGCGGTGGGGCTTGCGAAGACGGCACCGGCCACGGCCACGTCGAGCATGCCGACGCCGACGAGACCGACGTGCAGCGGCTCGTGCCCGGATCCGCCGCCGGAGACGAGCCCGACCTTGTCGCGGGCCGGTGCGGCGCGTGTGATGAAGCCGTGTTCCGCGTTGTACCGCAGCAGGTTCGGGTGCGCCAGGGTGAGGCCTTCCAGGGCCTCGGAGATCACGGCGTCTGTGCTGTTGATGATGTGCCGTCTCACGTCGCGTACTCCCGTCGCAGGGTTCCGCCGCGATGCTACCCGGGTCAGGCGCCATCCGGATCGAACGGTGTCTCCTGGTATACGCAGTAGTTCAACCAGTTCGTGTAGAGCAGGTTCCCGTGTCCGCGCCAGCGGTTGAGCGGGGTAGCGGAGGGATCGTCACCCGGGAAGTAGTGGGCCGGGAGCGGGACCGAGAGACCCTGTTCGCTGTCGCGAAGGTATTCGCCGGCGAGGGTGTCTGCGTCGTACTCCGGATGACCGGTGACGAAGACCTGACGACCGTCCGAGGTGGCCGCGAGGAAGACGCCCGCCTCCTCGCTCACCGCGAGCACGTCTACCTCATCGGTGGCCTCGATATCGGCGGCGTGGACATCCGTATGCCGCGAGTGCGGTGCCAGGAACTCGTCGTCGAACCCGGTGACGACCGGCGACTTCACGCCGGTCAAACGGTGGCTGAATACCCCGGAGATCTTCTGCGGCACTTCGTATTTGCCGATGCCGTAGTGGTGGTAGAGGGCGGCCTGCGCGCCCCAGCAGACGTGCAGGGTCGACTGCACGTTGCTGCGCGTCCAGTCCAGGATCCTGGTCATCTCGGGCCAGTAGTCGACGGCTTCGAAGTCGAGCCTCTCGATCGGTGCACCGGTGATGATCAAGCCGTCGAAGTGCTTGTGGGCTACGTCCTCGAAGGTCGAGTAGAACGCCTCGAGGTGCTGTGACGACGTGGTCCGGGAGATGTGGCTGGCCGGATGTAGCAGGGTGATCTCGATCTGCAGCGGAGTGTTGCTGAGCACTCGCAGCAGCTGGGTCTCGGTCGTGACCTTCATCGGCATCAGGTTCAAGATGGCGATGCGCATCGGGCGGATGTCCTGATGCCCGGCGCGTTCGTCGGACATGACGAAGATCTTCTCGGCCTCGAGAACGGCCGTGGCGGGGAGGTCGTGCGGCACCGTGACAGGCATCGTGGGACAGTCTAGTTCAGCGTCGACGAGGCCTCGACTGCCTTGGGGCGGTTCGGGACCGGACCGTCTCGTCTGCCGCCGATCGTCGACTCCCGATCGGGTCAGCCGTTGCCCGCGCGGTGGCGCGGTCGCGATTCCGGAGGCGTGGCGAGCAGGTCGCGGATCTCGACCAGTAGCTCGGCCTCGGTGGCGGCGCCCGCGTCGTCGCCCTCCCTGGCGAACCGCGCTTTCATGTGTTCGTACGGCATGACGAGCAGGAAGTAGATGACCGCGGCGATGAGCACGAAGTTGATCGCGGCGGTGATCACGGCGCCGAGGTTCAGTTCGGTCGCCTTGTTGCCTGCCCGGATGGTCCATGCCAGCCCGGCGGTGTCGGGGCCTCCGCCGATCGAGGCGATCAGCGGCTGCACGATGTTGTCGGTGAACGCCTTCACGATCGCGGTGAACGCGGCGCCCATGACGACCGCTACCGCGAGGTCGAGGACGTTCCCCTTCATGAGGAAGTCTTTGAATCCCTTGAGCATGATCGAATGTTACATGCACTATCGATCTGGTTTCCGTGCCGAGGTCGGCCGCAGATGGCACACGCTTGCGGTAGGTCGCTAGTCTGGGTAACAGGTTATCGCCCTGAATGGTGTACAACATGCGCTGGGCGGAAGGCTTCGGCGAGAGGAGTGTTGCTGTGTCCGCTGATTCGCGGTCAGGCCGGCAGCCCCGGCATATCTGGATGGCGCTGGCGCTGGTCGTAACCTTGGTCGTCGCCGTGATCATCGCCATCGGGTTGAGCTGGATCGCGGCCGTGATGTTGGTCGTCGGCGTCGTGGTGTTCTGCGCCAGCATCGACTATCTGATGCGCGACCTCGGGCGACGACGTGGCCCGGCACGTCGGTCCCGGCATAGCGGCGCCGGGCTGGATGTGGAGAGGGGCTGAGGGCAGTAACGGCCGGGGTGCCCCCGGCAGGATTCGAACCTGCGGCCTTCTGCTCCGGAGGCAGACGCTCTATCCCCTGAGCTACGGGGGCTCGGGGCGGTTGCCAGATTAGCGCATACGGACTCGGAACCCGAAACCGAGAGGTCAGCGTGCCACGTCCCGAAGCCGGGCGGCACGCTGTGTGTGGAAGCGTCGTTTCGTCGGCCTGGGATGGCGGGGTTCACGCGCGGTGGCTCGGGTACGGTCGTCGTCCTGCCTGTCATGATGGATGGTCGACGCAATAGGATGGTCGCCTGTGACTCCCGCCGATCTCTCGCAACTGCTGCACGCCTCCGCCACCGCGGTGCTGAGCGAACGCGGTCTCGACACGTCCGTTCTGCCGGAACAGGTCACGGTCGAGCGGCCGCGCAACCCCGAGCACGGCGATTACGCGACCAACCTGGCCATGCAGGTCGGCAAGAAGGTGGGGGCGAACCCGCGCGAGCTGGCCGGTTGGTTGGCGGAGGCCGTGGGGGCCACCGACGGTGTCGCCGAGGCGACGGTGGCCGGTCCGGGATTCCTCAACATCCGCCTCGCTGCGGACGCCCAGAACGCCTTGATCGCGACGGTGCTGGAGCAGGGCGAGGCGTTCGGGCGCACGACCGATCTTGCGGGCGAGAAGATCGACCTCGAATTCGTGTCCGCCAACCCCACCGGGCCCGTCCACCTGGGCGGCGCGCGTTGGGCCGCCGTCGGTGACAGTCTGGGGCGGGTCCTCGAGGCGCAGGGCGCGGACGTCACGCGCGAGTACTACTTCAACGACCACGGGGCGCAGATCGACCGCTACGCGCGCTCGCTCGAGGCCGCGGCTCTCGGCGGCGAGACCCCGGAAGACGGCTACGCGGGTGACTACATCGGCGAGATCGCCGCGCGGGTCGTGTCCGGTCGCGACGGCATTCTGGACCTCCCCGAGGCCGAGCGCGTCGAAGCGTTCCGCGCCGACGGTGTCTCGCTCATGTTCGACCACGTCAAGCGCACGCTGCACGAGTTCGGCACGGACTTCGACGTGTTCACGCACGAGGACGAGATGTTCGCCGACGGCCTCGTCGAGAAGTGTGTGCAGCAGCTGAAGGAGTCGGGCAACCTCTACGAGGCCGAGGGCGCCTGGTGGTTGAAGTCCACGGACTACGGGGACGACAAGGACCGCGTCGTCATCAAGTCGGATGGGAACCCCGCGTACATCGCGGGCGACATCGCCTATGTCAAGCACAAGTTCGATCGCGGCTTCACGCTCGCGATCTATATGCTGGGCGCCGATCACCACGGCTACATCGGCCGGCTGCGCGCCGCCGCGGCCGCGATGGGCTACGACCCCGAGCGGGTCGAGGTGCTCATCGGCCAGCTGGTGAACCTCGTACGCGACGGCCGGAAGGTCCGGATGAGCAAGCGCGCCGGCACCGTGATCACCCTCGACGACCTCGTCGAGGCGGTCGGCGTCGACGCCGCGCGGTACTCGCTCGTGCGCTCGTCGGTGGACACGTCCATCGACCTGGATCTCGATCTGCTCACCCAGGCGAGCAACGAGAATCCCGTCTACTACGTGCAATACGCGCACGCGCGGCTGTCCGCCATCGCTCGGTCGGCGGCCGAGTTGGGGATAGAGCCTTCGACGGAGCACCTCGGCCGCCTCGACCACGCGCGTGAGGGAGACCTGGTCCGCACGCTCGGCGAGTTCCCGGCGGTGATCGCAGCCGCCGCGCGCCTCCGCGAGCCGCACCGGGTAGCGCGCTACCTGGAGGAGCTTGCGGGCACCTATCACCGGTTCTATGGCGAGTGCCGGGTCCTACCCATGGGCGACGAGGAGCCCACCGATCTGCATCGTGCCCGGGTGGCGCTGTGCGCGGCTACGCGCCGAGTGATCGCCAACGGCCTTGCGCTGGTAGGGGTCTCGGCCCCGGAACGGATGTGACGATCATGGTGAATGCCGCCGCACTGCCGGTACGCCCGGTCGACGCCGACGCGAACAACGCTCTTGCGCCGCACGTCTGGCCCGCGCACGCCCGTCGCTTGGACGACGGTGAGGTCAGCTTCGCCGGGGTCCGGGCGAGCGAGCTGGCTGCCGAGTTCGGGACGCCTCTGTTCGTGATCGATGAGGAGGACTTCCGTTCGCGCTGTCGCCGCATGCGCGACGCGTTCGGGCCGGGATCGCGAGTCCACTATGCCTCCAAAGCCTTTCTGTCCAAGCAGGTCGCGATGTGGGTCGAGCAGGAGGGGCTGAACCTCGACGTCTGTAGCGGTGGCGAGCTCGCCGTAGCCCTGCTCGCGGGTTTCCCCGCCGAGCGGATCGCATTGCATGGCAACAACAAGTCGGTCGCCGAGCTGGAGAGTGCGGTGACCGAGGGCGTCGGCCACGTCGTCGTCGACTCGCTCGCGGAGATCGACCGCTTGGGCGCCGTCGCCGCCGCAGCCGGACGCGTGCAGGACGTGCTGGTGCGCGTCACGCCCGGGGTGGAGGCGCACACGCACGAATTCATCTCGACCGCGCACGAGGACCAGAAGTTCGGGTTCTCGCTCGCGGCGAACGGCGCGGAGGTCAGCCCCGCGATGGCGGCCGTGGACCGTGTGTTCGCGGCGGACAGCGTGCGGCTCGTCGGGTTGCATTGCCATATCGGTTCCCAGATCTTCGATGTGGACGGGTTCGAGATCGCCGCGCATCGGGTCGTCGGGCTGCTGCGCGACATCATCGCGCGGCACGGCGCCGACAAGACTGCGCAGATCTCGACGATCGATCTCGGTGGAGGGCTGGGGATCGCCTACGCCGCCGACGACGATCCGCCGCCCGTCGAGGATCTTGCGGCGAAGCTGCTCGGCATCGTCGAGGCCGAGGCGGCCGCGGTGGGCGTCCCGACGCCACACCTCGCCGTCGAGCCCGGTCGCGCGATCGCGGGGCCTCCCGGCGTCACGCTGTACACCGTCGGGACACTGAAGGACGTTGCGGTAGATGGCGGAACGCGTCGTTACGTGTCCGTCGACGGCGGCATGAGCGACAACATCCGTCCGGCGCTGTACGGCGCGGTCTACACGCCCACGGTCGCCGGACGTGCCCCAGGCGGCGAACCGACTGTGTCTCGCATTGTCGGAAAGCACTGCGAGACAGGAGATATCGTGATCCGCGATGCGTGGACACCCGGCGAACTCGCCGAGGGCGACCTGCTTGCGGTGGCCGCGACCGGCGCCTACTGCTATTCGATGGCGAGTCGCTACAACATGCTCACCCGGCCGGCTGTGGTCGCGGTGAAAGACGGTGCGGCACGGCTGATCCTGCGCCGCGAGACCGTCGACGATCTGGTGGATCTGGAGGTGGAATGATGGCTGACTCTGCGCAGGCTCCCCGTGAGCTGGGGATCGCACTGCTCGGCATGGGGACCGTCGGCACCGAGGTGGTGCGGATCGTCACGGACGAGGCAGCAGACCTCACCGCCCGCATCGGTGCCCCACTGAAGATTCGCGGGATCGCCGTGCGCGACACCGATAGGGACCGCGGCGTCGACCCGGCGCTGCTCACCAAGGACGCCGCCGCGCTCGTCGCGCGCCCGGACGTCGACATCGTCGTCGAGGTGATGGGCGGCGTCGAGCCCACCCGTGAACTGTTGCTGGCGGCTCTGCAGGCAGGCAAGTCTGTCGTGACGGCCAACAAGGCCCTGCTCGCGGATCACACGGGCGAGCTCGCCGACGCCTCCCGCAAGGCCCGTGCAGACCTGTACTTCGAGGCCGCCGTCGCCGGCGCGATTCCGGTCGTCCGCCCGCTACAACAGTCTCTGGCCGGCGACGAGGTGCAGCGCGTCGCGGGAATCGTCAACGGCACGACGAACTTCATCCTCTCGGCGATGGCAGACAGCGGCGACGACTACGAGATCGCCCTGAAGGAGGCCACTCGCCTCGGCTACGCGGAGGCCGATCCGACAGCAGATGTCGAGGGCTACGATGCCGCCGCCAAGGCGGCGATCCTGGCGTCGATCGCGTTTCACACCCGCGTGACGGCGGCCGACGTACATCGCGAGGGGATCACCGGTATCACCGGCGAGGACATCGCGTCCGCGCGCGACTTCGGTTGCGTCATCAAGCTTCTGGCGATCTGCGAGCGGCTGACCGATGCCGCTGGGGCGGAGAAGGTCTCGGCGCGTGTGTATCCGGCGCTGTTGCCGACCGCGCATCCGCTGGCGACCGTCAACGGCGCGTACAACGCGGTATTCGTGGAGGCGGAGAACGCGGGCCGGCTGATGTTCTACGGCCAGGGTGCCGGCGGCGCGCCGACCGCGTCGGCGGTGCTCGGCGACCTGGTGATGGCCGCGCGCAACAAGGTGCACTACGGGCGCGGTCCACTCGAATCGGCGTACGCCAACGTGGCGATCGCGCCGATCGGCGAGGTGCGCACGCGCTACTACGTGGCGATGAGCGTCGCGGACCGGCCCGGCGTGCTCAGCACCGTCGCCAACGAGTTCTCGTCGCGCGGTATCTCGATCTCGACGGTGCGGCAGCACCCGCTGCCCGCCGACGACGACGTGCCGCCCGACGGCCCGGAGACCCTCACACAGACCGGCGAGGGCGCCCGCCTCGTCGTGCTCACCCACAACGCCTCGGACGCGGCCCTTTCCGCGACCGTCGAGGCCCTGGGCAACCTGGACGTGGTAACGGCCGTGTCCTCCGTCCTGCGTCTGGAGGGAACCGATGAGTAATCCGCACAACCCCGTTCACAACGCGTGGCCCGGCCTGATCCAGGCCTATCGCGACCGGCTGCCCGTCGGCCTTTCGTCGTGGGATCCGGCCTGGAGGCCGATCACCCTCCGCGAGGGGGCGACGCCTCTGCTGCCGGCGCGCGGACTGTCCGAGCTGACGGGCTGCGATGTGCACCTGAAGGTCGAGGGGCTGAACCCGACGGGGTCGTTCAAGGACCGCGGCATGACGATGGCCGTCACCGCGGCGCTGGCGACGGGGAAGAAGGGTGTGCTGTGCGCCTCCACCGGCAACACCTCGGCGTCCGCGGCCGCATACGCGGCGATCGCGGGACTCGAGTGCGCCGTCCTGGTGCCTAAGGGAAAGATCGCGATGGGCAAGCTCGCGCAGGCCGTCGTGTACGGGGCGCGGATCATCGAGGTGGACGGCAACTTCGACGACTGCCTCGAGCTGGCACGCAAGACCACGTCCGAGTTCGACACGATCGAGCTGGTGAACTCCGTCAACCCGGTGCGCATCGAGGGACAGAAGACCGCGGCGTTCGAGATCGTCGACGCCCTCGGCAAGGCTCCCGATGTGCATGCCCTGCCGGTCGGGAACGCGGGCAACATCACGGCGTACTGGAAGGGCTACAGCGAGTACCACGCCGACGGGATCGTGTCCGCACGCCCGCGCATGCTCGGCGTGCAGGCGGCGGGCGCCGCGCCGCTCGTGAACGGTGCGCCGGTCAAGGATCCCGAGACCATCGCGACGGCGATCCGCATCGGCAGCCCCGCCTCGTGGAACCAGGCGATCGCCGCCCGGGACGAGTCGGAGGGGCAGTTCCGTGCCGCGACCGACGACGAGCTGCTCGAGGCGTACCGCCTCGTCGCTGCCACCGAGGGTGTGTTCGTCGAGCCGGCGTCGGCGGCATCGGTCGCCGGCCTGCTCGCGGCGACGAAGGACGGCTGGATCGAGCCCGGCTCCACCGTCGTGTGCACGGTGACCGGCAACGGCCTCAAGGACCCGGACACCGCCTTGAAGGGCGTGCCGGAGATCGCCTCCGTAGGTGTCGACCCCGTGGCTGTCGCGGCCGCGATGGGGCTGGTCGAGTGAGCCTGGCGGGGGAGGAGCGGGACCGGGAGGTGACGATCCTGCCCGTAGGCCTGACGGCCACGGTGACGGTGCCCGCGTCGAGCGCGAACCTCGGGCCCGGCTTCGACTCGTTAGGCCTCGCGCTCGGCCTGTACGACGACGTCACGGTCGAGACCACCGACGGTGGCCTGACGGTCACGGTCGAGGGCGAGGGCTGGGAGTCCGTGCCGACCGACGAGACGCACCTCGTCGTGCTCGCCCTGCGCCGGGCGATGACCTGCCTGGGTATCGCTGCTCCCGGACTGAACCTCAAGTGCCACAACCGGATCCCGCATTCTCGGGGGCTCGGTTCGTCGGCCGCGGCGGCCGTCGCCGGGATCGCTGCGGGCACTGCGCTGGCCGCCGAGGGGGGCGTTCCGCGCAGTCTCACGGCCGGCGAGATGGTGCAACTGTCCGCCGAGTTCGAGGGGCACCCGGACAACGCGTCCGCGAGTGTCCTCGGGGGAGCGGTCGTGTCGTGGACCGGTCCCGGACCCGCTTACGACGCCCGGCGCATCGAAGTGCACCCCGATGTGAAGGCCTACGCGTTCGTCCCCGACGTCGAGTCGTCGACGTCCGTCACGCGCGGTCTGCTACCCGACAAGGTTCCGCATGCAGATGCCGCGTTCAACGCGTCGCGGTCCGCCCTGCTGGTCGTGGCGCTGAGCCAGGCCCCCGAACTGCTGCTCCCCGCCACCGACGACCGTCTACACCAGGGCTACCGCGCCGGGTCGATGCCGGCGTCGGCGGCGCTCGTCGCGGATCTGCGTGCGGACGGCGTCGCGGCCTTCGTATCCGGTGCGGGCCCGACGGTGTTGGCCCTCACCGCGTCGCCCCTGCCGGGCGAGCGGAGGGAGTCCGCGCAGGCCGCGGGCTTCACCGTCCGCGAGCTGTCCGTCGCCGACGGTGTCTCGATCGCGGACAGCTGAGCGCGAGCAGGACACGACCGCCGGGCGGCGTGGACACGCCGACGGGGTGGCCGTGACGCACGGTTGACATCTTCGCTATCATTGCCCTAGTGCCAAGGCGAATCGCCGTCGGCACTCTTCGGTTGATCTCCTACGAGACGCTCGTTCCCCTCAGCTCTTGATCGGTTCGAACGTGAAGGACATGTGTGTTCTCGGGAGGGCGGCCACGACATCCCGCGGGGTTCGCCGCCGAAGACATACATGAGAAGCACCGACTTCCGTGGCATCCGTTTCAGCGAAACCGACGTACGTCGCCGGTCCCGCCGCAGGCCCGCTCATCGCGGCTGTTCGGACCGATGCCACGCCCCTCCTGCGGAGGTCGCAGGGTGGGGAGATGAAAGGACATCCGTGACAGATACGGACCTCCTCGGCGCATCCGCCGAGGCACCCGCCGACTCTGCGGCCGCCCCGTCCGCCAGTGCCCGCCGCGCCGATGAGCGCCGCCGGTCCGGCTTGAACGGCATGGTTCTGGCCGAGCTGCGGGCGATCGCCGGCGATATGGGGATCCGCGGGATCTCCGGTATGCGCAAGGGCGATCTCATCGCGGCCATCACCGCCCAGGGTGGCGCAGCCCCCGCCGAGGTGGCCGCGGCGCGCGCCCGCGCCCCGCGCAAGACGACTGCGAAGGACGCGCCGCGGCAGGAGACCGTGCCCAGCGAGGCTCAGGTGCCCGCGGAGCAGGCCGTGAAGGCCGAGTCCCCGGCTGCGGCACCCGCGGTAGCGGACGCCCCGAAGGCCGACGCTCTCGAGACGGACGTGCGCAAGAGCGATGCGCCCAAGACCGATGCCCCCGACGCCGGAGCCGCTGCCGCGGAAGCTTCCGAGGCGGGTCCAGCCGAGGATTCGAACTCCGAGCCGAGTCGGTCCGGGCGGGACGACGCCGGAAATCAGCGCGGCGAGGGCCGCAACCAGCGTGGCCGCCAGCAACAGGGCGACCGTCAGCAGGGTGATCGTCAACAGGGCGACAAGCAGGACCGCCAGCAGGGCGACAAGCAGGACCGCCAGCAGGGCGACAAGCAGGACCGTCAGCAGGGCGAGGGCCGCAACCAGCGCCGACAGAACGGCAACCAGAACCGGGACAACCAGAACCGCGACGGTGGCCAGGGCGGCAACCGCGACGGCGGCAACCGCGGTGACCAGGGCGGCGGCCAGCGCAACAACCAGTCAGGCGACAACGGCCCGGATGACGAAGAGGGCCGCGGTAAGCGCGGACGCCGGTTCCGCGAGCGTCGCCGCGGCGGCCGCGATCGCGGCGGTGACGGCGGCGAGCCGCAGGTCAGTGAGGACGACGTCCTGCAGCCGGTCGCAGGCATCCTGGACGTACTGGACAACTACGCGTTCGTCCGCACCTCGGGCTATATCGCGGGTCCCAACGACGTCTATGTGTCCATGAACATGGTGCGCCGCAACGGCCTGCGCCGCGGCGACGCGATCACCGGTGCCGTGAAGCTGCCTCGCGAGGGCGAGCAGCAGAATCAGCGGCAGAAGTTCAATCCGCTCGTCCGCCTCGATACCGTCAACGGCCTCGAGGTCGATGCGGCGAAGAACCGTCCCGAGTTCAACAAGCTCACGCCGCTCTACCCGAACCAACGTCTCCGCCTGGAGACCGCGCCGAACATCCTCACCACGCGCGTGATCGACCTGATCATGCCGATCGGCAAGGGCCAGCGCGCTCTGATCTCGGCGCCGCCGAAGGCCGGCAAGACCACGATCCTGCAGGACATCGCGAACGCGATCGCCACGAACAACCCCGAGTGCTACCTCATGGTCGTGCTGGTGGACGAGCGCCCGGAGGAGGTCACCGACATGCAGCGCAGCGTGCGCGGCGAGGTGATCAGCTCCACCTTCGACCGGCCGCCGTCGGACCATACGTCCGTTGCCGAGCTCGCGATCGAGCGCGCCAAGCGCCTCGTCGAAACCGGACGGGACGTGGTGGTCCTGCTCGACTCGATCACTCGGCTCGGCCGCGCGTACAACAACTCGAGCCCCGCATCGGGTCGCATCCTGTCCGGCGGTATCGACTCGACCGCCCTGTACCCGCCCAAGCGGTTCCTCGGTGCGGCCCGCAACATCGAGAACGGCGGCTCGCTGACGATCATCGCCACGGCTCTGGTCGAGACCGGATCCACGGGCGACACGGTGATCTTCGAGGAGTTCAAGGGCACTGGCAATGCCGAGCTCAAGCTGGATCGCAAGATCTCCGAGCGGCGCGTGTTCCCCGCGGTAGACGTCGCGGCGTCCAACACTCGCAAGGACGAGCTGATCATGGCTCCCGATGAGGCGACAGTGGTCAACAAGCTGCGCCGCCTGCTCGCGGCGCTCGACAGCCAGCAGTCGATCGAGCTCCTGATCAGCCAGCTGAAGAAGACGCGCACCAACATCGAGTTCCTCATGACGGTGCAGAAGAACAGCGGCTTCGCGGACAGCGAGTAGCGACGAGTGGTGGGGCGGGAATTTCCGCTCCTACTGCGCGTTCTGGCATACTGGACCGCTGATATCGGGTACCGGTTCACCCGCGCCGCCAGGCGACGGGACCCGGCGACCCACAACAGATAAGGACGGCAAGATGAAGAAGGGGATCCACCCCGAGTACGTGACCACCACCGTTCAGTGCGGTTGTGGCAACACGTTCGAGACCCACTCGACCAAGGAGAGCGGCCGCATCGTGGTCGAGGTCTGCTCCCAGTGCCACCCGTTCTACACGGGCAAGCAGAAGATCCTCGATACCGGCGGCCGTGTCGCCCGCTTCGAGAAGCGCTACGGCAAGCGCGCGGCCAAGGCCGACGCCGACAAGTAGCCCCGCAGCCCGACGCCCGTCCTGCTCGACGCAGGCCGGGCGTCGGCCTGTTTCTCGGCCGGACACCGCACACCACCATCCACGCGAAGGAACCCGATGAGCAGCGCGTCACCCTCGGCGATCGACGACATCCTTGCCGAGCACGCCGGACTCGAGCAGCAGATGTCCGATCCGGCGCTGCACAACGATCCGGCCGCAGCGCGCCGCGTAGGCAAGCGGTTCGCGGAACTGGCCCCGATCATGTCGACGTACCGCCGGCTGACATCAGCACAGGACGACCTCGCGGCGGCGCGCGAGCTCGCGGCCGACGACGCATCGTTCGCCGACGAGGTCGCGGACCTCGAGCAGCAGGTGTCGGGGCTCGAGGAGCAGCTGACGGACCAGTTGGCGCCACGCGATCCGCACGACTCCGACGACGTGGTGCTCGAGGTCAAGTCGGGCGAGGGTGGTGAGGAGTCCGCGCTCTTCGCAGGCGACCTGGCGCGCATGTACCTGCGTTATGCGGAGCGCCGGGGCTGGAAGGTCGAGACTCTCGACGCGACCTTCTCCGACCTGGGCGGATACAAGGACGCGACGTTCTCGATCAAGTCGCGCGGGCCCGGCGCCGACGGTGCCATCGACGGTGTATGGGCCCGCATGAAGTTCGAGGGCGGCGTGCACCGCGTGCAGCGCGTCCCCGCCACCGAGAGCCAGGGCCGGATCCACACGTCGGCGGCGGGCGTGCTCGTCTATCCCGAGCCCGACGAGGTCGCCGAGGTCCAGATCGACGAATCGGATCTGCGCGTCGACGTCTACCGCAGCTCGGGCAAGGGCGGCCAGGGCGTGAACACCACCGACTCGGCCGTACGCCTGACGCACCTGCCGACGGGCATCGTCGTCACCTGCCAGAACGAGCGTTCGCAGCTTCAGAACAAGGCTCGCGCGATGGCGGTCCTCGCAGCTCGGTTGCAGGCCCTCGCCGAGGAGGAGGCCGAGGCCGCCGCGTCGGATTCGCGTGCCGCGCAGATCCGCACGGTGGACCGTTCCGAGCGCATCCGCACCTACAACTGGCCCGAGAACCGCATCACCGACCACCGCATCGGGTTCAAGGCGCACAACCTGGACCAGGTCCTAGGCGGCGAGTTGGACCCGCTTCTCGACGCGCTCTCGGCCGCGGACCGGCGGGCGCGCCTCGAGGCGGAGTGACCGCCGGGGGCAGGCCCACCCGGCTGTTGGCGGACGCCGCGGCGCGCCTGGCCGACGCCGATGTACCTTCGCCGCGGGTCGACGCGGAGCTACTGCTCGCGTATGTGCTCGGGGTCCACCGGGGTCGCCTCGCCGCCGCCGACGACGCAACCGCAGAGCAGGCGGCCGAATACGCCGCGCTCGTCGACCGGCGAAGCGCGCGTGAGCCCCTGCAGCACCTCACCGGCCGCGCACCGTTCGGTGGGCTCGAACTGCGGGTCGGCCCGGGCGTGTTCGTGCCGCGTCCCGAGACCGAGCTGCTCGCCGAATGGGCGCGCCGCCGCACGCCCGACGGTGGGCGCATCGTAGACCTCTGTGCCGGCTCGGGTGCGCTCGCCATCCAGCTGGCGACGACGGTGTCAGGCGCCACTGCGGTCGCTGTCGAGCGCGGCCAGGAAGCCCTGAAGTACCTGCACGCCAACGTATCCGAACTGGGCGCAGGACGTGTGCAGGTGATCGCAGCCGATGTCACCGAGCCCGGTCTGCCCGCGCGCATCGCGGATCTGCTCGGCGGCCGGGCCGACGTCGTCGTGTGCAATCCTCCTTACGTGCCGGACGGAGCAGCGCTGGCGCCCGAGGCCGCCGCGGATCCGGTGGAGGCGCTCTTCTCCGGCCCAGACGGGCTCGACCTCATCCGGGAGATCGGGCCCGTGATCGCTGCGATCGCGGTGCCGGGCGCACCCGTGGCGGTCGAGCACGACGACGCGAACGCGGACGGCGTGATGACAGCGCTGACCGCGGCCGGCTTCACCGGCCTGAGGCGCCACCTCGACCTGGCCGGTAGGCCACGTTTCGTGACGGGGAACACGCCGCGGTAGTCTCGTCTGATCGAACGGTGCGAAGGTGCGGAGGAATCATGGGCATCAAAGACGATGTGGCAGACCTGATCACGGCGCCGGGGCGGGTCACCGTCCGGGGGATCGCGGAGGTCCGGGACGTCGAGCGCCAAATGCGCCAGACACTGCACAAGCTCGGCTCCTATCTCGACGCGTTCGGCCCCGTGGTGGATCGCGCGCAGCAGGTGGGGGAGCTGATCGATCGGCTCGGGCCGGTGCTCGACGACCTGCATCAGCTCACCGCCGACGCTCGCAGGATCGCGATCGCCGCCGAGGGGATCGCCGTCAGCGCGGCCGGTATCGACGCGAGTGCGAAGGGGATCGACAGCAATTCGAAGGGTATCGATGAGAGTGCCGCTCTCATCGCCCGTGATGCCGCGACCATCGCGGGCGCTCTGCCGACGGTGGAGCGCCTCACCGACATAGTCACGCCGCTGGACAACACGGTCGAGCGCCTAGGGCGCTTCGTCGACCGCCTGCCCGGCGGGAGGAAGCAGGCCCCCGCCTGAGCCGACGATCGACGGTGGCAGGATTGGCACCGTGAGCATCGCCTATGACTGCACCGATCCGGATTCACGCGCCGCCGGTATAGCCGCTGCCAAGGCCGCGGCCAAGGGTGGGCGGCTCGTCGTGATGCCGACGGATACGCTCTACGGCATAGGCGCGGATGCATTCGACGGCCGCGCCGTCTCGGACCTTCTGGCCGCCAAGCACCGCGGCCCGGACATGCCGGTCGGCGTGCTGGTCGGCTCCTGGAGCACGATCGACGGGCTCGTGTCGACCGTGACCCCGGCGGCTCGGGATTTGACGCGTGCGTTCTGGCCCGGGGCCGTGAGCATCGTCGTGGAGCACGCGCCCAGCCTCGCCTGGGACCTGGGGGATACGCGGGGGACCGTCATGCTGCGCATGCCCCTGCATCCGGTCGCGGTCGAGCTGCTGCGGGAGGTCGGTCCCATGGCCGTGTCCAGCGCGAACGTGTCGGGGCGCGCGCCGGCCGCGACGATGGAGGACGCCCGCGAACAGCTGGGCGACTCGGTCGAGGTGTACCTCGACGGCGGCCCCGCCGAGCACGCGGTGGCGTCGACCATCGTCGACCTGTCCGGGCACAGCCCACGGCTGCTGCGCGAAGGCGCCGTGACCGCCGCGCGCGTGGCGGACGTCCTGGGCGTCGACCCCGACTCGCTCTAGGTACCGCGGGGGCGTCGGCGGCGCGCAGCCACCCCGGAGGGCCACCAGTTCCAGCGCCCGACGAGCGTGGCGATGCCCGGTACCACAACGGTGCGGACCACCATGGTGTCGATGATGAGCCCTGCGCCGATCGTGAAACCCACCTGCGCGGTGTTCCCCGCCGAGGCTGCCGTCAGCGCGAGCATGGTGATGGCGAAGACCGCGCCGGCCGTGGTGATCACGCCCCCGGTGGAGGTCACCGCCTTGATGATCGCGTGACGTGGGGAACCCCGGAGTCCCAGGCGTGAACGAAGGGCCTCGTCGCGTACCCGGGACATCAGTAGGACGTTGTAGTCGGCCGCGACGGACACCAGGATGATGAACGAGAGCGAGGGCACGGCCCAGTGCAGTGGCTGTCGCAGAATATGTTGCCACAGCAGGATACTCAGCCCGAGCGCGGCTGCGAACGACAGAATCGCGCTGCCGACGACGTATATCGGCACCACGAGGCTGCGCACCAGCGCGGCGATGATCACGAACGCCAGCAGGCTGGCCAGTACGACGATGATCACGAGATCGCGCATCGCCATCGAGCGCAGGTCGCGGTACACCGGTGTGAGTCCGGTGACGTCGACGGCGGAGCGGTCCAGGGATGTCCCCCTGACCGCCTGCTGCGCGGCGCGCAGGATGGCGCCGGTGCGCTCCATCGCAGCGGTGCTGAACGGGTCGCCCTGATCGGTGACGATCATGCGGGCCATCTTGCCGTCGGGCGAGACGAAGAGCTTCACCGCGGTCTGGAAGTCAGGTCGATCCATGGCGAACTGCGGTATGTAGAAGCCCCCGCTGGGGCCGGGCGACGTGTTGGTACGGAGCTCATCGAGGTAGCCCCCGGCAGTCGTGAGGCCGGTGCGCATGCGCGAGAGCTGCGATGTCATCTGATTGACTCCACCGTCGACCTGCTGGGATCCGTCTGCGAGCGCTTCGCTGCCCCCGACGAGCCGGTTACCACCGTCGTCGAGCTGATGCAGGCCGGTATTGAGCCGGGTCTGGCCGTCGAGCAGAGCATCGGCTCCGTCGCTTGCCTGCCCCAGGCCAGTATCGAGCCGCTGGAGTCCGTCCGCGAGCTGGCGGCTCCCGTCGGAGAGCTGCTGCACCCCGGTGCGGAGCCGGTCGATCTGCGAGAGTGTCTGTGCCGCGGGCGTGGAGTCGAGGAACTTCAGGAGATTCGCGATCGCTCCGCACATGGGTTGGCTCGCGCAGTTCGGGGTGGATGCGACCTGTGCCCGCAGTGAGGAGAGGAACTGCTGGGGGGCATCGAGAAAACCGAGGTACTGCTGGACGCCGTTCGAGAGCTCGTTTGCGCCGGCGGCGAGGCGATCCGCGCCGTTGCGCAGCTGTGCCGACCCCGTCTTGGCCTGACCGAGACCGGCCGATAGGCGACGGTTGCCGTCGACGAGTTGCTCGGAGCCCGAGACGGCCTGTTTGATTCCACTGCTGAGCTGCTCGGAGCCCGATTTCAGCTGTCCCGCTCCCTTCGCGAGGCGGCCGGTACCGTCGGTCAGCTGCTTGATCCTGGGCTGAGCCTTGTCGAGTTCGCTGACGCCGCCGAACAGCCCGTCGGCCACGACGCCGGCCTGGTAGCCGAGCGAGCTCTCCTTGATCGTCTTGCCCAGTGGGCGGCTCACCGACTGGACGGCCACCACATCCGGTACCTTCGCCACCGCGTCGGCCACCGCCTCCAATGTCGCGTAGTCCTTCGTATTGCGCAGGTCGTGGTCGGCGGTGATGGTCACGTACTGCGGCAACAGCACGTTGCCGTGGTAATGCGCCGCGATGAGCGCGTCGCCGCGATTGCTGTCGGTGTCCTTGGGTTGCGCCGCACGTTCGTCGTAGCTCAGGTGGATAGTCGGGACCGCCGCGGCGAGTAGCACCAGCGCACCGGCCGCGACGGCGAGGACGCGTGCCGGGCTTCGGACGGTGCGGACCCCGATCCAATGCCAGTAGCGCAGCGGCGATTTGCGGGCGCGCGGCTCGAGGAAGCCGAACCGCGCCGCGAGCCGCATCATCGCGGGCGTGAGTGTGAGAGCTGCGAGCAGCGTGACGGCTACGCCGATAGCACAGGGCAGCCCGACCGTGCGGAACAGACCGATCTTGGTCACCACCATGGCCGCGCACGTGAGTGTCACGACGAGTCCCGACGCGATGATCACCGGCGCGATGCGAGTGAAGCCGGTCTCGAGCGCGTCGGCTGCGGGGATGCCGGCGCGCCGTGCCTCGTGGTACCGACTGATGAGGAAGATGGCGTAGTCGGTGCCTGCGCCGAGGACGATGGCAGACAGTAGGGACACGGAGAAGATCGACACCGGCATGCCGTGCAGTCCGAGGAAGGACACGGTGCCGTTCGCCACTGCGAGCGCCAGTCCGATGGTGATCAGCGGGATCGCGACCGCGATGACCGAGCGGTAGACCACGAACAGCACCATCATGATGCACACGATGGTCACGAGAGTGACGATCGGCAGTGACTTCTCGATGCCGGCGAACTCGTCGGAGATCGTAGCGGCGGGGCCCGCCACGAGGGCGGTCAGTCCGGGCGGGCGTGGCAGATCCGAGACGGCAGCACGAACAGCCTTGACCGACGCGACGGCCTTCGACGTCCCCGTATCTCCGGCCAATCGGATCAGTGCGTAGACAGTGGTCTTGTCGGGGCTCAGCGCTGCCGGTGCCGTGGTCGGGTTCCCCCACAGATCCTGCACGGACTGGACATGATCGCGGTCCGTGCCGAGGCGGCCGAGTAGTTGGCGGTAGTACTGCTGGTCCGCCGAGGTGAGCTTCCCGTCCCTATGCAGGATCACGTAGGACGAGCCCGACGAGGTCGACTCGTCGAAGCGGACCCCCATGTTCGTGAGCGCTTGGACGGCAGGCGCGTCCCGCGGGATGAAGTCCGCCGATCGCGTCGCCGCGACGACGTGAATCTGTGGCACAGCGAGATTGAGGATCGCGGCGAGCAACAGCCAGGCCCCGATCGTGAGCAACGGATGGCGGGTCGACAGCCTGCCGGTGCCGAGTGCGGCGCGCGTGAATATCTTCACAATACGATGTGTCCAATGTGTGTGTTGGGCAAAGAGGACGACCTGTCGCTTACGTGACATTCGCGCTGGCCGCTCCGGTGGTCTCTGTTTGTCGAGTCTTGACAGGTTCCGATCTGTCACCTTAACGTGATCTCAGCCACAGCGCAGTAAAAGCGTATTCGCCCGGTGTATTCGCATTCGGGGCCTGACGGGCGTCGTTGACGCGTATGACGTAAGTAGGGGCGTTTCATGGTTAATATCGCGATCGTTGGAATAGGCTGCCAGTTCCCGGGCGGCATCACCGACCCCGAGAGCTTCTGGGACTTTATCGTCGGCAAGGGGGACGCCGTTGTTGAGATCCCTTCCAGCCGTTGGGATGTCGAGCGCTACTACGATCCCGATCCGAGCGCTCCCGGACGCATGTATACGCGGCACGCCGCCTTCGTCGACAGCCCACTCGAGCAGTTCGACCCTGACTTCTTCGGAATCTCGAGGCGCGAAGCCGCGAGTTTGGATCCGCAGCAGCGTCGCCTGCTGCAGGTCGCGTGGGACGCGCTCGACGATGCCGGGATAGCCGGAAAGGTGGCAGGTCGCTCGGTCGGCACTTTCATGGGCGGGTTCACCAACGACAACGCGGTGGGAAAGGCGTCCTCGCACTCGCTCGACCGGATCGATAACTTCGCGGCGACGAGCGCCTCGCAGACGTTGCTGGCCAACCGCCTTTCGCATGCGCTCGATCTACGCGGCCCGAGTATGACCGTCGACACGGCATGCTCGTCATCGCTCGTCGCGACGCATCTCGGCGTCCGAGCGCTCGTGGACGGGGAGTGCGAAGTCGCCCTGGTCGGGGGATCGAACGTCATCTTCCAGCCCGAAACGTTCATCACCATGTGTAAGGGCCGCTTCCTGTCGGTGGACGGCCGCTGCAAGTCCTTCGACGCGTCCGCGGACGGCTACGGGCGTGGCGAAGGCGTCGGCGTCGTGGTGCTCAAGCAACTGGAACAGGCGCAGCGCGACGGCGACCGGATCTACGCGGTGATCCGGGGCAGCGCGGTGAACCAGGATGGGCGCACGCTTGCGCTCCCGGTGCCCAACCCCGACTCCCAGTACGAGCTCGCGATCAAGGTCTGCCGGCAGGCGGGTGTCGATCCGGGCGATGTGGGATACGTCGAGGCGCATGGCACCGGGACCGGTGTGGGTGACCCGCTGGAGGCCGAGGCGCTGGGGCGCGCGTACGGAAAAGCCGACGGGCGCGCGCATCGTCTGCGGATCGGTTCGGTGAAGAACAACTTCGGGCACACCGAGGCGGCGGCCGGCGTCGCGGGCCTCATCAAGGCAGCACTCACCGTGCGAGCGGGAAAGGTTGCGCCGCAGGCGTTCCTCGAGAACCCGAATCCGAATATCGAATTCGACGACCTCGGCCTGACGGTGCCGCTGGAGCCGGAGGACCTGCACGGGCGTTGCGCGGCCGTGAACAGCTTCGGTTACGGCGGTACCAACGCGCATGTGCTGGTCGAACGTGCGCCCGAGTCGGCTCCGTCCGCACCGCACCGCGACGGGGTGCGTGTCTTTCCCGTGTCGGCACGCAGCGAGGAATCGCTGCGTGGGCTCGCGCGCCGCTACAGCGAACTGGTGACACCGAACGGTGATGGCGCCGTTGATGTCTCGGAGCTCAAGACCGCGGTCACGTCCAGGCGTGCCCACCACTTCCTGCGCAGGGGTTTCGTATTCACCGATGCGGACGACCTGGGAAGCCAGCTGGCAGCATTCGGGTCCGGCGACGGGCGAGTGCCGGACCGTGTCCTCGTCGAAGGCGTGCACGCACCGGTCTTCGTGTTCAGCGGGATGGGACCGCAGTGGTGGGGGATGGGGCGAGACCTGCTCGGCGAGCCGGGGCGATTCCGCGACACGGCGCATGCCATCGATCGAGAATTTCGTGAGCTGTCGGGCTGGTCGATCCTGAAGGAGCTGCAGGCGGACCAGGCGTCGTCGAAGGTCACGCGCACCGATATCGCGCAGCCCGCGAACTTCCTCATCCAAGTCGCGCTCGCCGACCACTTCTCGGGCTTCGGGGTGCGTCCGGTCGCCGTGGTGGGGCACAGCGTCGGCGAAGTCGCGGCCGCCTACGTCTGCGGAGCGCTGAGTCTTACCGATGCACTGAAGGTTTCGTACCACCGCTCACGCCTGCAGGCGCTGACCGCCGGCACGGGGGGAATGCTCGCGGTCGGCCTGAGCGTGGACGAGGCGAGACGTCGCTGCGCACCTTTCGGTGAGGCGGTCTCCATCGCCGCGGTGAACGGCGCGGCCACTGTCACGCTGGCAGGACTCGACGAGGCCATAGAAGCGGTGCGAACCGAGCTCACCGGCGACGGCGTGTTCGCACGGCGGCTGCGGGTGGAGGTGCCGTATCACAGCAGGTTGATGGATCCGATCCTCCCGGACCTGGCGGAGGCGTTGGATGGTCTCACCCCACGCGAGGCGTCCATCCCGCTGTACTCCACTGTCACGGGAGGTCTGATCGACGGACCGACCGCCGCGGATCCGCAGTACTGGTGCAGAAACGTCCGCGAGACAGTGCGTTTCGCCGATGCGATCGAGAATCTCGTCGACGAGCACTTCCGTGTCTTCCTCGAGGTGGGCCCCCACCCGGTTCTGGCCGGCAACATCCGCGAGGTCCTCGTGCGCAACAGCCTCGCGGGCGCAGTGGTCCCGACCCTCCACAGAGACAAGGGAGCCGACACGGCGGTGCTCGATGCGCTGGCCGAGCTGTACCAGGCCGGCGCCGTGGACCACCCGGGTGACGCGACGGTCTACGACGAGGCGTCCACCGGGCACATGGACCTACCGCGCTATCCCTGGGCGCACATCGACGTCTGGGAGGAGGATCCGCGCACCCTCGGCTACCGCTACGGCGATGCGAATCGCTATGCACTGCTGGGAGACCGCACCGATTCGCTCGACTCGGAGTGGGAGGTCACCCTGGCGCCGGCGAACCTACCGTGGCTTCGCGATCACAACGTCGGTGGCGCGGTGGTGCTGCCGGGTGCGGCCTACATCGACGCCGCGCTCGCGGCGGCTCGCCAACGCGGCGGTGGCCAGGGATGCGGCGTCGATGCGCTCGCGTTCACGGCTCCCCTCGTGGTCGCCGACCACGACGTCCCGGTGATGCGAGTCGCGGTCGAGGCCGCTTCCAAACGGGTCACCATCAAATCGCGCTCGGCGCACGGGGACATCTGGACCATCCATTCGTGGGGACGTCTGGTCGAGATCGAGTCCGGCGCCGCGAAGATCGATGTCCCGCAGGCATCGGCCGAGGATATCGTCCTGGGCCACGACGAGTTGTACACGGCGATGGCGGCGCTGGGGTTGACGTATGGGCCTGCTTTCCAACGTATTCGGCAGGCGTACGTGACCGGCGACTCCACCTGTGTCGCCGATCTCGACGCGACCGGCCTCGCCGAGGGCGACTTCGTGCCCGCCGCACCACACGTGGTCCACCCCGCGCTGACCGATGCTGCGCTGCAGTGCGCGGCCGTGCTGTTGGCGACCGGCGAAGCCACCGACGAACGTCCCATCGCCTACGTCCCGGCGGCAGTCGAGCGGGTCCGCTTCTACCGTGAGGTCCCAGCGGAGGTTCGTGCCGTCGTCACTCTGGTATCCACGTCGCCACTGCGGGTCGACGCGGCGCTCGTCGGCGACGACGGTGATGTGGTGCTGGCCATGCACGGCGTCGAGTTCGCGCCGATCGGCGTCGGCGCCGACGGTGGCGGTGACCTCGAGCGGCTGTTCTACGAGCGGAGGTGGGACGAGATCGCCGATGACGCGGAGAACGAGCCCGTCGGCACCGGTCTCGCGGTGAACGCCGTCGTCTCGGTCGGCCCGGGGGCGGACACGATCCACGAGGCATTGGCGGGATCTCGCGCGATCGACATCGACTGGAGCGCCGATGTCGACGATGCGGAGCTCGCGCGCGCCGTAACCGAGCGTCTGGCCGAGACGCACGAGCGCGCAGGATATCTGCGCATCGCGGTGGTACCGGGTGCGGGGATGGAGGCGCCCGAACTCGTGTACCGGGTTTCGGTCTTCGCCCGAACGCTGCAGGGCGCCGTGATCGACCGATTCGACAGCGACGCTGGGCGATTCGACGTGCGTGTGGTCGTGATCACCACCGCCGGTGTCGTTGCGGACGGGGACACGGACCTCGATCCGGCGCATGCCGCGCTGATCGGCCTGCGCCGGACGCTCGCCAACGAGCTCAGTCCGATCGTCTGGACGTCCATAGACGTCGACGCCTCCGTCAGCGCCCCCACCCTGGCCGCCGAGCTCTCTCGCGATGCCGATCCGGCCGCTGACGAGATCCGGCTGCGCGGTACGCGCCGATCCGCCGAGGCGCTGGTGCGCTCGTCGAAAGACCTTGCCTCACCGTGGGATCTCCCCGTTCCGGCGGTCGATGAGGATGTGGCCTATGAGGTAGTGCTCCCGCGGACGCGGCTGCTCAAGGATCTGGCGCTGCGGGAGTGCCCTCGGCCCACTCCCGGGCCACGTGAGGTCGAGGTCCGCGTGGACACGGTGGGCCTGAACTACAAGGACGCGCTCAAGGTGCTGGGAATCCTGAGCGAACGCCAGCTCGCGGGGACGTATTTCGGCGTCGTTCCCGGGATGGAGGGGTACGGGACCGTCACCCGGGTCGGTTCGGAGGTGACCGACATCGCGCCGGGCGACCTGATGGCGATGGCCACGCGCGACATCCTGCGCAGGTACGCGATCGTGGATCTCGACGGAGGTGGCTCCTGGGTGTGCCGCCCGCCGGGGGAACTGAAGGAGGATATCGACTTCGACCCGCTCGCGATCGGGTCCGGGCTGCCGTTCCTGACCGCCTTCTACTCCTTCGGGAGCCTGGCGCACCTGGAGCCGGGTGAGACCGTACTCATCCACGGCGCGGCCGGCGGTATGGGCATGGCGGCTGTGCAGGTCGCCCTCAAGATGGGCGCGACCGTCTTCGCGACGGCGAGCACCGACGAGCGCCGCGACGAGGTTCGCAGACTCGGCGTCGAGCACGTCTTCGACTCCCGATCGTCGGCGTTCGTAGAGCAGATCCTCGCCCGTACCGACGGCGTCGGAGTGGACGTCGTCTACAACTCGATGCCGGGGGAGGTGATCAATCAGAACCTGACGGCCGCAGCAGAGTTCGCGCGAATCATCGAGCTGGGCAAGGCGGACGTCTACTTCGGCGGTGTGATGGACCTCCGCCCGTTCGCCAAGAATCTCGCGTTCTACGCGGTCGATATGGATCGGCTACTGGCGGCGCGCCCGACGAAGTTCAAGGCGCTGATGCGAGAGGCCGTGGAGTTCCTGTCGCGCGGCGAGGTCGTTCCGCTGCCGTACGCGCGCTACCCGATCAGTGAGCTGGCCTCGGCTTTCGAGGTCGTTCTCCGTGGATCCCAGGTGGGTCGCGTGGTGCTGGACATGCGCGGCGAGGCGCCAGATCTGCTGCCGCAGAGGCCGCCGACGCTGCCCGTCAGCTCGCGAGCCACGTACCTGATCACGGGCGGGCTCGGTGCGTTCGGGCTGGCGACCGCCCGCGCGCTCGTCGCCCGCGGCGCCAAACGGATCGTATTGGCCGGCCGAAGGGGCGTGCCGGACGAGGAGGTCAGCAGGTACCTCGAGCTCGTTGCTCGCCGTGGCGTCGAGATCATATGCGCCGCGGTCGATATAAGTGACCGCGACTCGGTCGCCACGCTTCTCGACGACATCGCGGACACCGACCGTCCCCTGCGGGGCGTCTTCCACACGGCGGGGGTGATCGACGACCAGCCGGTTGCCGATATGACCTACGACGCGGTGCGATCCGTGCTGGCGCCCAAGATCGCCGGAGCACTGGCGCTCGACGCGGAGATCTCCCGCCGCAGTTGGGAGCTCGACGCTTTCGTGCTGTACTCGTCGATCAGTGCGATCACGGGCACGGTTCCGCAGGCGGCCTACGCCGCGGCGAACGCGGCGCTGGACTCGTTCGCAGCCTGGCGGCGTTCGCGCGGTCTGGCGGCGACCTCGGTGAACTGGGGGGCCATGTCCGGTGGTGGCATGGCCGAGAACTCGCTCGCCGTGACCAAATACCTGGAACTGCTGGGCTTCAATCCGATCGATCTCGACGAGGGGGCCGGGCTGCTGTTCGAGGCCTCGCGGTTCGACCTCTCCAACATGGTCATCGCGGACGTCGACTGGTCCACATGGCGGGTCAGTGCGCGTGCCGCCGCGCAGAGTGCGCGATTCGCGGCCGTGGTCGACGAGGAGCCACCGTCCTCGCAAGCGGTCGCGGCTCGCCAGGCGATCCTCGGACTGCCCGACGAGGAGCGCGTCCCGGCCGTTGTGAAGGTGATCGTGCAGCAACTGTCCGAGGTCCTCGGCATCGAGGAGGAGGGCATCGACACCAAGGGACCGATCGCGGATCTCGGGATCGATTCGGTCATGGCCGTGGAGTTCGGTGCGCGCGTCCAGAAGCAGCTGGATATCCAGGTCACCATGTTCCAGTTCACCGGCGACCTCACGATCGAAGCGATCGGGTCTCGGGTCGTGAAACTCATCGCGCAAGAACAGGAACAGGTGGAAGGCGCATGACGAACACAGCTCAGAAGAAGGCGCACGCCAAGTGGTGGTGGCCCGCCGGCGAGTACCGCGGAGGGCGGCCCTCCGTCTTCTTCTTCGGAGGTGCCGGAGTCGAGATGGCTTGGGCGGCAAACCCGTTGATCCCGCTTATCGGTGACTACGACTTCGCCTCCTGGCGCATGCCGGGACGTGGCACCCGTTCTGATGAGCCCGATCCGACCAGCATGCGGGAGCTGGGGCGTGAGATCGCGCAGTCGATCGCGGAGATCGCCCCGGTGCGCCCGGTGCTCAGCGGTCACAGTTTCGGGGGTTACGTCGGCTATGCCGCCACCCAGGAACTGGAGAAGCTGGGTATCGAGGTCGGCCGGTTCGTTCCGATCGTGGCCGCCTGCCCGACCGAGTTCAGGCTCGGCTCCGTCTACACGCACATGCGTGGCGGACCGTTCAAGTACGCCAGCCAGCGGATCGCGGAGGCCGACGACATCGGATTGTTGCCCCCTGAGCTGGGCGACGAGAATCTGAAAGAGAGTCTGCGCCATACCGTCGCGGTTGATTTCGCTCTGGGATTCGGAGCCCTGCGGCACACGCCGATAGCCGCCGGTATCACCGACATATCCGCCTCCGATGACACGCAGCTGAAGATCTCACACCCCAAGCGCTGGAAGCGCTTCACCAAAGGGGAGTTCGATTCGATCCTGACGACCGGCGACCATCTGTTCTACCGCGAGCACCCCGAGATCATCGCCGTCGCATGGGAGCGCGAGGGCGAACTCGCGTACAGCAGCGTGATGTGACCGCACCAGCGTGATGTGACCACACCGGACCTCGCCGATTCGGAACGTTGACAGCCCGCTCCTACGCAGTGGCCGATACTAGTCCGCCGGGCCCGTGTGGCCGTACCTCTCGCGCCAGCGCGGCACGATCGTGCACACGAGGGCGCACAGCAGGCCGGCCGCGAACAGCGGCGCGACCACGGTCACCGGGAACAGTGTCGACGCGGCAGCCGACAGGCCCAGCACCGCGACCCAGAGGTAGATGACGAGCACTACGCGGCGCTGGCTGTGCCCCAGGCCCAGCAGCCGGTGGTGCAGGTGCATCTTGTCCGCGGTGAACGGGCTGACGCCGGCGCGTGTGCGGCGCACGACGGCGAGCAGCAGGTCCAGCATCGGCACGAACATGATGGCGACGGCCAGCAGCAGCGGCAGCAGCAGCGTGAAGATGTCCGTTGCGCCATAGGCGTTCTGGGAGATGCGGCCGGACGCCGAGGTCGACGCGGCCGCTAGCGTGAGCCCCAACAGCATCGAGCCGGAGTCGCCCATGAAGATGCGTGCGGGCTGGAAGTTGTGCGGGAGGAAGCCGATACAGGCTCCGAAGAGGGCGGCCGCGATGAGCGCCGGGGGATACGACGGTGCGTCCCCGCCCGAGTCGCGCATGAGGCCTACGGAGAACAGCAGGATCGCGAGCGCCGCGATCGCCGCGACGCCGGCGAGCAGACCGTCGAGCCCGTCGATGAAGTTCATGGCGTTCACGGTCGCCGCCGTGATGAGTACAGTGACCAGACCGGCCTGCAACTGGTCGAGCAGCACCGTCGTGTTCAACACGGGCAGGTAGATCACGTTCCATGCGACGCCCATGACGACGAGTACGCCGGCGGCGGTGATCTGGCCTACCAGCTTGGTCAAAGCGTCTATGCCCCAACGATCGTCGATGATACCGACGACGACGATCACGCCTCCGGCGACGAGGACCGCAGGTGCATCTCTCGTATAGGTGAAGCCTCGTGTGAGGGCCGGTAGCTGGGCGGCGAGGAATATACCGGCGACGAGCCCGAAGTAGATGCCCACGCCGCCGAGGCGGGGCGTCGGGACGGTGTGGACGTCGCGTGTGCGGGGTACCGCGACTGCCCCGAACCGCGTCGCCGCCACGCGAACGACCGAGGTGGCGAGGAAGGACACCACTGCCGCGGTGAGGCCCACCACCAGTAGTTCACGCATCGGGACGCCGGTACCGGATGGGTCGATCGGGATCCCACCTGCTGCCAGCATTCGCACCCGTGCGAATCTACCCGTGCGCTAGGGTGCCACTGCGCCCGACCGGCGCGTATCCAGCACCAAAATTCGGCCCACCTGCGCCGATACGATTTCTATCAGGTTCGTCACAGGCGATAGAAGTCCCACAGACCCCGTCTGCAACACGAGTTCGCTAAGCGTGCCGATGTGCGTCGGGAACCTGAGAGTTAGATATAGTGTGCTCGGTCATATGCCTGAGAAGTTGTCTCTCAGGTCACAGAGGGCCAGCTCGAGAGGGGAAACATCCGGTGACACAAGCTGCTGTGCCGGCAAAACGGCCGTCGGCGTTCTCGATCCTGAGAAAGAACTTCTCGACCACCATCGTCGACTCGGTCCGCACCATGGGTCGGACCGTCCGGATGTTCTTCACGACCCTGACCGCGATGGTCACGGACACGCTGAAGCTCCAGTTGCAGTGGAAGGAGGCGTTCTTCCAGCTCTGGTACATGATCGGCGTCGCCACCCTGCCCGCCGTCCTGATCGCGATCCCGTTCGGGATGATCGTCTCGATCCAGGTCGGCAACATCATCCACCAGCTCGGCGCCGACTCCCTCGCGGGCGCGGCCTCGGGCCTCGCGGTCATCGCGCAGGGCGCGCCGATCGCGACCGCGCTGCTGCTGGCAGGCGCCGGCGCCTCCGCGATCGCGGCCGACCTGGGTGCCCGCACCATCCGTGAAGAGACGGACGCGATGCGGGTCATGGGTATCAACCCGATCAACCGTCTGGTCGTCCCGCGACTCATCGCGGCATGGATCGTGTCCCCGCTGCTGAACATCCTCATCATCGTGATCGGCACGCTCTCCGGCTATTTCGTCGCCGTCGGCTCGCAGGGCGTCACGCCCGGCGCCTTCTGGCTGTCCTTCGGTTCGTTCGCGCACCCGGTCGACGTATGGATCTCCATCGTCAAGTCGATCATCTTCGGAACGATCGTCGCGATCATCGGTTGCCAGCGCGGCCTCGAGGCGAAGGGTGGATCGCGCGGCGTCGCCGACGGCGTGAACTCCACCGTCGTCCTGTCCTTCGTCGTCATCTTCACCATGAACCTGGTGCTGACACAGGTGACGACGGTCTTCTTCCCGATTCAGGTGGGCTGATCACATGGCAACCGTCTATCGCCCACGGGGCACCCGCTGGTTCTTCAAGGCCGCCGGCGCCTTCGGCGGCGTCTGGGCACCGTTCGAGCTCTTCGGCCACGTCATCTCGTTCGTCGCCGAAGTCATCCGGACGATCCCGCACTGCCTGAAGCACTACCGGTCGCAGGTGATGTACATCCTCACGGACATCACCTGGGGCCGCGGCGCCCTGGTCGTCGGCGGCGGAACCGCCCCGGTGCTCGCGGTGCTCGGTATCGCGGTCGGCGGCACCGTCGCGGTGCAGGGCTACCAGATCCTCAACATGCTCGGTATGGGTCCGCTGACCGCCGTGGTCGCGGCCTTCGCCAACACGCGTGAGTTCGCCCCCATCCTGGCGGGCGTCGGCTTCGCCGCCCAGGCCGGCTGCCGCATGACGGCGGAGATCGGCGCCATGCGCATCAACGAGGAGATCGACGCGCTCGAGTCCCTCGGCCTGCGCTCGGTATCCTTCGTCGTCACGACCCGCGTCATCGCGGGCCTCGTCGCGGTCATCCCGGTGTACCTGATCACGCTGATCCTCAGCTGGGTGTCCTGTACCTGGTTGGTGACGACGGTGTACGCGATGCCCTCGGGCACGTACGCGCACTATTTCTCGCAGTTCGTCAGTGCCTCCGACATCATCTTCTCGATCATCAAGGTGGCCGTGTTCCTGGTGGTGATCATCATGATCCACTGCTATCAGGGCTTTTTCGCTTCCGGTGGTCCGGAGGGCGTGGGTACGGCATCTGGTCGCGCGATCCGTGCGAGCCTGGTGTCCCTCGTCATCCTGGACCTCGTGATGACCGTCGTTCTCTGGGGTATCAGCTCCCCGGTCGAGTTCAAGGGGTAAGGCCATGGGAGTCGTATCCGTACCCGGCATGTCGATCGACAAGTCGGTCCTGCGCAGACGCGGAATCATCTTCGTAGTCGTCGTCGCGGTCATCTTGTTGGTGATCTACCTGGTCCAGCACTTCTGGCCGAAGAACGACTTCGACCTGACGCTGCGGACGCCGAACGTCGCGGCCGGCATCGTGGCCGGGGCCCCGGTCAAGATGAACGGCTTCGAGATCGGCAAGGTGGGCGAGGTGCGCAGCCTGGGCAACGGGCAGCAGGGCGTCGATCTGGTGCTCGAGCCGGCCAAGACCAAGGGCATAACCGACAGCGTCGAGGCGGCCTTCTCGGCCGGCAACCTGTTCGGCGTCTCCGAGGTCGAGCTGATCCCGCATCCGGGCGGCTCCTCGCTCAAGAGCGGCGCGCAGCTCACCCCGCAGCGGCAGATCACCGACAACTCCGTGTCGAACATGATCACCACGCTCGGCGACGTGAACTCCGACGCGATCCGTCCGCATATGGGCGAGATCCTGCGGAACGTGGATGCGTCGACCAAGGCGATGCTCCCGCTCACCACGGCGTTGGGCAATGTCGCGCAGGCCGTCCAGGACACGCAGAAGCTGTCCACCGCCGAGACGTTCCCCCAGATCGCACGCGCGATCCAGGCGGCGGACGGTACGGCGGCCGCGATGCTGCCCGCGGTGCAGAACCTGTTCGACCTCGATCTGGTGCACAACCAGGCGTACGTGCAGCGCACGCTCGCCACGGAGGACGCGCTGACCAACCACACGGACAGCCTCACGGCGCGGCTTCAGCAGCTCCTCAACCCCGCTAGTGTGCAGGGGCTCGCGAAGGCGGCGCCGCTTGTCACCGGGACGATGCAGATGCTGCTGCAGCTGTTCCCGAATGCAGGCACGCTCGGCATCCAGTTGGGACAGGTGATGAACAACGTCCGCGCCGCGATGCCGGTCGTGGGTGCCGGACCGGTGCTCAACGTGAACCTGTCCGTCGACGTTCCCGCGCTGGGCGCGGCACTGCCGCCGATTCCCACCTTCCAGGTCGTGCAGCCGGCTAAGCCCGGACCGACCGCGGGTGGGCGCCAGCCGGCAGCGAAGCCGAGCGCCGGCGCGGCCGTGAAGCCGTCGGCAAAGAACGTGCCCACTTCGACCGCCAAGGCAGGGAACTGAGCAGAGCATGAAATCAATTTCCACCACAGTCGTCAAGTGCGTGATCTTCGCGCTCGTGATGCTCCTCGGGTTGCTGATCACCATGCAGGCGCTGACCAGGCCGGTCGACGGGAAGTCGGACAGCTTCACCGGTGACTTCAAGGACGTGTCGGGCCTGAAGAAGGGCGACGATGTCCGCATGCTCGGCGTCCAGGTCGGCAAGATCAATTCGATCGATGTCGTGCAGTCCTCGGATCACCGGGAGACGTACGCGCAGCTGAAGTTCACGGTGTCCCGCAACCATCCGATGCCGGTCGGGACCAAGCTCGCGATCCGGTACCAGAACCTGACGGGCACCCGGTACGTCGACCTGCAGCTCCCCAAGGACTCGGCGAACGCCGACCACATCAAGGGCGGCACCACCTTCTCGATGGACCAGACCACCCCGTCGTTCGATATCACCGGGGTGTTCAACGGACTGAAGCCGGTGCTCGCAACGCTCGCGCCCGACGACATCAACCATCTGGTCCAGTCCGTGCTCGCGGTGATCCAGGGCAACGGCCAGGGCATCGCGCCCGTGCTGCAGTCGGTGGACAAGATCGTCGGTGTGAGCAACGACAAGCAGAAGGTGCTCACGGCGCTCATCTCGAACCTCGGCGACATCTCCAAGAAGATCGACGGGAATTCGCCCGGCCTGGTGAAGGTACTGCAGGATCTGGACGTGTTCGGCCGGGCTCTCGCGAGTAACAACGACTCGATCCGGGAGTGGTCCGATCAGACCTCGGGCGTCATCAGCAGGACCAACGCCCTGATGGCGGCGCTGGGCCTCACGCCGAACTCCAACCCCGCGTTGGACGCGGTCGTGTCGAACGCGCTGCCCAGCGCCGAGCAGGCAGTCAACATCCTCGCGATGATTCCCAACCTGCTGAATCTGATGAACCAGGCGTTCCCGAAGCCGACTCCGGGTGGGACCGTCCTCAAGTGCACCAACGGACAGGCGTCACTTCCGGGGCTGCTGAACGTGCTCGTCGCGGGACAAAGGATTACGGTATGCAATCCAAAATGAAGATCTTCAACCGGCCGATGCCGACGGCCGCGCAGGATAAGCGGCAGCAGTTGAACTGGGGCATCGCCGGCATCATCATCGTGGTGATCCTCGGACTCATCGCGGGTTACCTGGCGTTCTTCCAGCCCGGCAAGAAGGAGTACACCGCGTGGTTCGAAGAGGCACAGACCGTCCAGAAGGGTGACGCCGTCCGCGTCGCAGGCATCACGGTCGGTTCGGTGGCGAGTACGAAGCTCGAGAGCGACCACGTCGTGGTGAAGTTCAAGGTGAACAACGACATCTTCGTCGGCGACGCCTCTCAGCTCGCCACTCGCATGCTCACCGTGGTCGGCGGCTACTACCTCGCGCTGACCCCGATGGGAGACCAGCCGCTCGGTGACAAGCCGATCCCGTGGTCGCGGATCACGACCCCGTACAGCCTCATGGAGACCTTCCAGAAGGCGACCCCCAAGGTCGGCAAGATCGACGCTACGCCGGTGCGCCAGTCGCTGGCGCAACTCAACCAGGCCATCACGGACCAGCCGGACTCGATCCGGAACACGGTCGGGACGATGAACAAGATGGTCGACAACATCGTGCGCCAGCAGGACCAGGCCGGCGAGTTCATCAAGATCATGGGCCAGTACTCGGAGGCCGTCCGCGACAACGGCGACCTGCTGGTATCGCTCATGCACAACATGTCGACGTTCTTCGCCTCGGCGAACGCGAACCTGGCCGGATTCCACTCGTACCTGGACAACCTCGCCGAGCTGGTACAGCGGCTGGTCCCGCTGGAGAACGTGTACCTGCGTGACGTGGTGCCGCTCGCGAGTCGGCTCGACGGGCTGCTCGCCAAGGCGCGCGAGCTGATCAAGCAGGCCCAGCCGGCAATCAACCAGGGCAAGGACATGCTCAAGCAGCTGCAGACCAAGATCGAGCCCAACGGCTCGATCACGGTCGACCAGTCGTCGCAGCGCTTCCTCGCCACCAACGTCTGCATTCCGTCCCCGGGGGTGAACTGCTGATGCGCAAGTTCCTAGGTTCGCGCGGTGCCATGTCGGCGCTCGTCGTGATCGTCTGTGTCGCACTCGCGGTCGGTTTCTTCTCGGTCAAGACCGCGCTACAGAAGATGAACTCGTACTGCGCCATCTTCCCCGACGCGGTGGGTCTGTTCGACGGCAACGAGGTCGCCCAGTTCGGATACAAGGTCGGCCAGGTCACGAAGATCACGCCGGAGGGCAAGGGCGTCCGCGTCGACTTCAAGGTCGATGCCGACCGGAAGCTGCCCACCAAGATCGGCGCGGTCACCGTCGCCGACTCCCTGGTCGCGCAGCGTCGCGTCGAGCTGATCAAGGACGACCAGGGGCCCGACTGGAACGGCAAGGGCTGCATCACCAACACCAAGACCCCGCTGTCGATCACCGATTCGCTGAACGCGGTGTCGAAGCTGGCCTCCGACCTCACCAACGCCGGTCAGGGCGAGGAGTTCAAGCAGGCGATGGAGTCTTTCGGCTCGATCAACAAGGCATCGGCGGGTGTCGGGCCCGAGGTCCAGGAGATCACCAACAAGCTCGGCGAGCTGATGAAGAACCCCGGACCGGGCATGGGCGATATCGCGGCCATCCTCGACTCGTTCGCCCCGCTCTCCGGCGGTCTGGTGCAGAACTGGGGTGAGCTCGCACCGTTCATGAGCTCGTACTACCAGAACATCACCAACGTCGCGGCGCCCATCCTGATCCAGGGCAACGCAGCGCTGAAGGGTTTCCCGGGCCTGGTCAACATGCTCGGCAGCATCATGGGCAAGTACGGCGACCTGGCGATCCCGCTGCTCGACGTGACGGTCCCGGCTACCGACCTGCTCGCGGCGGGTGTGCGCCAGTTCGGTGACCTGCTCAACATGCTGCCGCCCCTGATCAAGGCGTTCACCGTGAACGTCGATCAGCGGACCATGGCCACCCACATCACGTACAAGCCGCCGGCGGCACTGATCAACTCGAACAACCCGCAGGCCACCTGTGACGCGGTGAACCGGCTGGTGCCGGGGCAGTGCAAGGTGACCAATGGCAAGGTCGACGTCAATCTGATCACCACAGTCCTGCGTGCGACGGGAGCGAACTGATGCGCACTGTTTTCTCCGACCGCACCCGGCGGGGCTTCACCCGCAGGGCAGCGGGCGTGGTCGCCGCGGCGGTCGTCGCGGCGATGGGCCTGACGGGCTGCTCATCGCACTTCAACCCGTCGTCGATCCCGGCGCCCGGCCAGAGCGGCGGCGGCTCCGGCTACGTCGTGCACCTCGACTTCCCGAGCGTGCTGAACCTGCCGGACAAGGCCCGCGTGGTCGTGAACGGCGTACCGTCGGGCCGCCTGCAGGCGGTGAACCTCAAGGACGGCAAGGCCATCCTCGACGTCAAGCTCCAGAACGGCGTCAAGGTGCCGACCACGTCGACGGCGACGCTCCAGCAGGACACGATCCTGGGCGACGTGTACGTGGCGATCAAGGCGCCGACCACCGGTTACGACAACCTGCTGCGCGCGGGTTCTACGGTGCCCATGAGCCAGACGAAGGCGCCGACGCAGATCGAGGACCTTCTGGTCGACCTGTCCAACTTCCTCGGGAGCGGCAGCCTTATCCAGGTCCAGGACACCTTCAAGCGGGTCAACGACAACCTGCCGGAGGACCCGAAGAAGCTGCAGGCGCTGATCAAGACGGTCTCTACCACGGTGGTCGACCTGGGCAAGCAGAACGACGAGCTCGCCCAGGCGATCCAGTCGGCCGGCAGCCTCGTCGACACGGTGCACGACCACTCGGACACCGTGGCCTCGTTGTTCGCGCCCGGTGGAGACGTATGGCTCAAGAACACCTTGGACGTCACCGCAGGCGCCCTGGCGATCCTGAGCCGGGTCTCCAACGCAGTGGCGCCCCTGACGTTCGCCGAACCGCTGCTCGAGAACACGACGGCCGTCGTGGCCACCGTGCTCAAGCCGCTCATGTTCCCCGGTTGGCCGAACATGAACGGTCGCGCGGCCAACCTGGCGAATCTGCAGGACCTGCTACAGAACAAGTTCATCCCGTTCGTCAAGAGCGGGGCACGGGTGAACCTCAAGAACGTGGGCGTGGGTAACCAGGTCCCCAATGAGGTGGTCGCCCAACAGATGGTCAAGACCCTGCGGCAGTTTGGAGCGGTCCCGTGAAGAAGAGCACGTTCTTCTCCCTTCTGACGTTTGCGGTGGTGATGGTCTTCGGTGCTGCCTACATCACCTTCTCGGTGCTGCAGTACAACCCGCTGCGCAAGTACACCGAGGTGTCGATGAAGGTCGCGAACGCCAACCAGGTGGTGCAAGGCACCTCGGTGCTGTTGCGCGGCGTGAAGATCGGTGACGTCACCTCGGTGGACCAGCTCGGTGACGGAGCGAAGATCAACGTCCGGTACAACCGCACGTACAAGATCCCGCAGGACACGGGGGTCAAGATCGAGCAGCTGTCCGCCGTCGGTGAGCCCTTCGTGGACTTCCTGCCGGACAACCTGGACGGGCCGTACCTGACCAACGGCACCGAGATCGCGACCTCCAAGGTCAAGAACCCGCTGTCGATCCCCGAGATCTTCAAGCTGGTCGCCGGACTGTCGAGCAACATCAACTCGAAGGAGCTCGGCGGGATCGCGGACACGGTCTGGCAGGCGACGAGCGGGACCGAGGGATCGCTACCCAACCTGCAGACGGCGGGCAACCTCGCGTCGCAGACGATCCTCTCGCGGATGCCGTCCATCCGGCAGATGCTGGAGAACACGCAGAGCTACCAGTCGGATATGAGCTGGCTGGCTCCCGCGCTGCGCGGATTCGGGCAGGCCAACTCGCTGTTCATCGAGAAGGACATCGACATCCTGAAGACGCTCGACCAGTTCAACCAGAAGGCGAACGTCCCGGACCAGCTGACGCAGACGATCAACCCGTATCTCGCCCGCATCACGCCGTACACGAACAAGGTGCTGCCGAATCTCGGCACCATCGTCGGGCCGCTCGTTCCGGCAGCGGCAGCGATCGAGGACGTGGCTCCGAAGATCGACGTATCCGCGCTGCTCTCCCAGATGCTGAACACCTTCGGCAACGACGGCGCGGCTAACCTGACAGTGACCATCCCTCCGAAGAAGTGACCGGAAGGCCGTAGACGTACGCTGCGCCGGGGATGCCCCTCGGCGCAGTGGCGCGCAACGACACGATTGGTAGCGATTCATTGAGTGACAACAAGCCCGACGGCAAGCCCGCCGACGGCGAAGCGGCCGACGTCGAGGACGCCGTCGACGCCGAGACCACCACGGCCGCCTCGGAGGGGGATGCCGCGGAGGTCGACCTCGGCAAGACACCCGCGAAGAAGAAGCGCCGCCGCGTGATAGTCGAGGAGTACATCGACGACGACGATGAGGGCGACGACGACTCGGACGGCGACGAGACCCGCGGCGCCGGCGCCGACGAGATCGACGACGGCGAGGCCGACGACGGCGAGACGGTCCCGATCAAGCGCAAGGCGCGGCAGAAGCCGTCGAGACCGGCGCCGCGGCGCCCGTCTCGCCCAGCCGCGAAGGCGGCCACCGCCGGCGGATCGAAGTCGACGGTGCTCACGATCGTCGCGACGGTGCTCACCATCGCGGTCCTCGCCGCGCTCGTGCTGTGCGCGGTCATGTGGTACGTGAAGGGCAGCGACCTGTCCAAGCTGAAGAGCCAGCAGGCCGATGACGCGAAGGCGGAGCAGGTCGCCTCGGACTACGCGCAGGGCGCGGCGAACATCGACTACCACGACCTGACGCCGTGGAAGAACGCTGTCGTCAAGGGCGTGTCGGACGACATGAAGAAGAAGTACGACGCGGTCTTCAGCCCGATGGAACAGCTCACGACGCCGCTGCAGTGGGTCTCGAAGGGCCAGTCGCTCGACGCGGTCGTCAACTCGCGGTCGGGCAGCATCTACAAGGTCACGGTCTACGTGCGGGTGTCGACGACCACGATCCAGAACACCAACGGCCAGACGTCCGTCGTGCTGTACGACATCACGCTGGACAAAGACCACAACTGGCAGATCACGGACTCCGGTGCGCCCGCGCAGCCGGGTGTCCTGCCTCAGGCCGGCGGGTCGACGACGGCACCGAGCGCGGGCGCGACACCGTCGGCTGCGGCCCCGGCTCCCACCGGTGCTGCCCCGACCGGCGGAGCCGCTGCTACCCCGGCGCCCGCGCCGGGCGGCTGACCAGCGAAGATCGACGAGAACCCATGGAAGCCGGAGCCTGCGACTGCCGCGGTCTCCGGCTTCCTCTTTACCGACAGTATGTAGTACTATGGGCTGTAGTTGATAGGCCTGAGACGAAGCTGAGCAGCGTGCACGAAAGGTGCAGCCTGGCGGACACCAGACCTCGCTCGACGGTGCGGCCCCGATGTGTGCGCCAGCCTGGGCGATTGGTAGAGTTTCAGCTGATCACGAGAGATCGCGCGTACACGCGTGGTCTCGGCAGACGCCGCCTGACCTGATGTTCAACGAAGAATATCGGCCGACACCCCGAAGGAGGGGATATGACGACGCCAGCCTCGGATCCGGTTCCGCACGTGGCGCCGGAGTCGGACCCCGCCGCGCCTGAGGGCGTGAATCTCCCCCTTCCGCCGCTCAGCCTGGTCAATCCCCTCGTTATCATCGTCGCCCTGTCGGTCGTCGCCGCCGGGATCGCCGCAGCGTTCGGCAACGTCCTGTTCGCCGCGTGGTTCCTCGTGGGCGGCCTCCTTGCACTCGGTAACGCCAAGCTCGTGATGCTCAAGGTCTCGACCGCCACGGCGGAGGCGCAGCCGCGTAAGGCTCCCGTCGCCATCAACGCGACGTTCCGCCTCGCGGTCGTCACGGTCATCGCTCTGGCTGTCGCCTGGTTGTTCAAGCCCGCCGGCCTCGGACTCATCTTCGGACTCGCGATCGGGCAGGTCGTGCTGGTCCTCCACTCTGTGATCCCTGTTCTGAAAGGACTCCGTACACAGTCATGAGCTCCATAAACATCGCTGAGGGCGGGATCGAGGTCGGCCACCACAAGACGGCCGAGTTCTTGGGCATGACCTTCAATACGGACACGATCCTGGCGACGGCCATCGCGGCCGTGATCGTGCTGATCCTGGCGTTCATCGTGCGCTCGAAGGTCACCTCCACCGGAGTGCCGAACGGCGTGCAGCTGTTCTTCGAGACCATCACGGTGCAGATGCGGCAGCAGATCGAGGGATCGATCGGCATGCGTATCGCGCCCTTCGTGCTGCCGCTCGCGGTCACACTGTTCACGTTCATCCTCATCGCGAACTGGCTCTCGGTCCTCCCGGTGCAGTACGGCCAGGACGGCACGTCGCATGAGCTGTTCGCGCCGCCGGCGTCCGACGTCAACTTCGTGTACGCACTCGTGCTGGTCGTCTTCGTCTGGTACCACGCGGCCGGTGTCCGCCGCCGCGGCATCCTCGGCCACCCGGCCAAGCTGATCAAGGGCCACGCCATCGGCCTCGCCCCGATCAACATCATCGAGGAGCTGGCCAAGCCGGTCTCGCTGTCCCTCCGACTCTTCGGCAACATGTTCGCCGGCGGCGTCATGGTCGCGCTCATCGCGCTGTTCCCGCCGTACATCATGTGGGCGCCGAACGCGATCTGGAAGATGTTCGACCTCTTCGTCGGCCTCATCCAGGCGTTCATCTTCGCCCTGCTGACCATTCTGTACTTCTCGCAGTCCATGGAGACAGAGGAGCACTAGACCGCTAGACCCGCCCCGGCGCACACCGTGTCGTGGCACCAAGACCCTGGTAAGTCAATTACCAGAAACCGAAAGGGAAGAAACACATGGCATCGATCGATCCGACTATCGCCCAGGGTGCGCTCATCGGTGGCGGTCTCATCATGGGTGGCGGCGCCGTCGGCGCCGGTATCGGCGACGGTCTCGCCGGCGCCCAGCTGATCGCCGGCATCGCGCGTCAGCCCGAGGCGCAGGGCCGTCTGTTCACGCCGTTCTTCATCACCGTTGGTCTGGTCGAGGCCGCGTACTTCATCAACCTGGCCTTCATGGCCCTGTTCGTGTTCGCGACCCCGATCTCCTAACTCTCACTCGTAAGAACGGGAACTGACGTCATGCAGCTCGCTGAGGGAAACTTCCTCATCCCCAACGGCACCTTTTTCGCCGAGCTGATCATCTTCTTGATCGTGCTCGCGGTCATCTGGTTCTTCGTCGTGCCGCCCATCCGCAAGGTCCTGAAGGACCGCGACGAGATGATCGAGAAGACGGCGAACGACCACCGGGCGGCCGCCAAGGGCTTCGAGGACGCCGAGTCCGAGTACCGCGACGGCCTTCGGGACGCGCGGGCCGAGGCGGGGGCCATCCGCGACGACGCGCGATCCGCGGGTCGCGCGTCCATGGAGGAGCAGAAGCAGCGGGCGAGTGCCGAGGCGGACGCACTCGCCCGTGAGCAGACCGAGCAGCTGAAGGCGTCGGGCCAGACGGCAGCGGAGGGCGCGAGGCAGGATCTCGGTCCTCTGTCTGCGACGCTCGCGACGCGAGTGCTGGGCTTCGACGTGACGAAGGACCCGTCTCTGACGGCGGAACTGGAGCGCTTGACTACCAAGACGGCGGTGAAGAACTAGATGTCGATTTTCATTGGACAGCTGATCGGCTTCGCCGTCATCCTGTTCTGCCTGTGGAAGTGGCTGCTTCCCCCGCTGAAGAAGATGATGCGGGAGCGGCAGGAGGCAGTGCGCGCACAGCTCGAGGAATCGCGCGCCGCGCAGGACAAGCTGGCCGAGGCCGGTGCGGCGGGGGAGCGGGCACGCGCCGACGCCGCGCGTGAGGGCAGCCAGATCCGTGACGAGGCCCGCGGTGACGCGGATTCGATCCGGGACGAGCTGCGCGAACAGTCCGACCGTGAGGTGGCTCGTATCGCGGAGCACGGGCGCGGGCAGGTCGAGCTGAACCGCTCGAACCTGATCCGCGGCCTCCGCGGTGCGCTGGGCGCCGAGTCGGTAGACGTCGCGGGCCGGCTGGTCCGGGGCCACCTGGAGGATCCGGCCGCGCGGTCGGCGTCCATCGATCGCACGCTGGACGAGCTGGAGCAGATGGCGTCGTCGGTGACCGGGCCGCAGACCGAGGCGTCCGACCGCATCGGGACCTTCTCCCTGCGTGCGGCGAGCCGCGAGGCGGTGCGCAAGCTCTCGACCGGATTCGACGCCCGCGTCGCCGAGCTGGACGACGCAGCGACCGCCGAGGTGGCGGCGGATCTCGCGAACGTCGTGCACGTGCTGAACGAGAACCCGGTTCTGCGGAAGCACCTCGCCGAGCCGTCCGGCAACGCGGAGGCCAAGCGAGCGCTCGTGTCACGCCTGTTCGGCGGCAAGATCAGCGACACCGCCGTCGTCTTCGTGCAGGACGCCGCGGCATCGAAGTGGTCCGCCCCGGCGGACTTCTCGACCGCGATAGAGCGACAGGCACGTGTTGCGGTGCTGCTGCGAGCAGAGCGCGCGGGCCGCATCGACGACACGGAGGACGAGCTCTTCCGCGCCGGGCGGCTACTAGAGTCCGAGCCGAAGCTCAACTCGCTGCTGTCGGATACCCGGGTGCCGGTCGAAGATCGTGTCGGCCTGATGGAGCGCGTGTTCGGTGGCAAGGTGAACGAGTACACCGCGGCCCTGCTGCGCCAGACGGTGCGGTTGCTCCGCTCGCGCGGTGCGGACAGCGCGGTGGCCTCGATCGCAGACCTGGCCGCGGCGCGCCGCGGAGAGTCGGTCGCGCACGTACGGAGTGCGACCGAACTCACCCAGGCGCAGACGGAACGGGCAACCGGGTTGCTGGGCCGCATCTACCAGCGCAGTATCTCCATTCAGACCGAGGTCGACCCCGAGCTGCTGGGCGGGCTGCGCATCACCGTCGGCGACGAGGTGATCGACGGCGACGTCGCCTCCCGGCTCGCCAAGGCCGCCGGCCAGCTGCCGCGCTAGGCCGAGACCAGAACTTCCACGAAGAACCAAGAAAAAGGGAAACGAGTACTCATGGCTGAGTTGACGATCTCATCCGACGACGTCAAGGGCGCGATCGAGCAGTACGTAACGACCTTCGAAGCGGACGCCTCGCGCGAGGAAATCGGCACCGTCTCGGACACCTCCGACGGCATCGCGCACGTCACGGGGCTCCCCGGGGCGATGGCCAACGAGCTGCTCGAGTTCCCCGGCGGGGTTCTCGGCGTGGCCCTGAACCTCGATGAGGACGAGATCGGTGCCGTCGTCCTCGGTAACTACGAGGAGATCGAGGAGGGGCAACAGGTCACCCGCACCGGCGACGTGCTCTCCGTACCGGTCGGTGACAAGTTCCTCGGCCGCGTGGTGAACCCGCTCGGGCAGCCGATCGACGGCCTGGGCGACATCGAGGCCGAGGAGCAGCGTGTCCTCGAGCTGCAGGCGGCGTCGGTGCTCGAGCGCCAGCCCGTCGAGGAGTCGCTCGCGACCGGGATCAAGGCCATCGACGCCATGACCGCGATCGGGCGCGGACAGCGTCAGCTGGTCATCGGCGACCGCAAGACCGGCAAGACCGCGGTCTGCATCGACGCGATCCTCAACCAGAAGGCGAACTGGGAGTCGGGCGACGCGACCAAGCAGGTCCGCTGCATCTACGTAGCGATCGGCCAGAAGGGCTCGACCATCGCGGGCGTCAAGTCCGCCCTCGACGAGGCCGGCGCGATGGACTACACCACGATCGTCGCGGCCCCCGCCTCCGATTCGGCCGGCTTCAAGTGGCTGGCGCCCTACACCGGTTCGGCCATCGGCCAGCACTGGATGTACCAGGGCAAGCACGTCCTGATCGTCTTCGACGACCTCTCCAAGCAGGCCGAGGCGTACCGCGCCATCTCACTGCTGCTGCGCCGACCGCCGGGCCGTGAGGCGTACCCCGGCGACGTCTTCTACCTGCACTCCCGCCTGCTGGAGCGCGCGGCCAAGCTGTCCGACGCGCTGGGTGGCGGTTCCATGACGGCCCTGCCGATCATCGAGACCAAGGCCAACGACGTCTCGGCGTTCATCCCGACCAACGTCATCTCGATCACCGACGGCCAGGTCTTCCTGGAGTCCGATCTTTTCAACAAGGGCGTCCGCCCCGCCATCAACGTCGGTACCTCGGTGTCCCGCGTCGGTGGTGCGGCGCAGTCCAAGGGCCTGCGGAAGGTGTCCGGCTCGCTGCGTCTGGAGCTGGCGCAGTTCCGTGAGCTGGAGGCCTTCTCGGCCTTCGCCTCGGACCTCGATGACGCGTCGAAGGCGCAGTTGGCGCGCGGCGCCCGCTGGGTCGAGCTGCTCAAGCAGGACCAGTACAGCCCGGTGCCCGTCGAGGACCAGATCGTGTCGATCTACCTCTGCGGTGAGGGCCACTACGACTCGGTGCCGGTCGAGGACGTCCGCCGGTTCGACAGTGAGCTGCTCAGCCACCTGCACCACGCCGCATCCGGTGTGTACGAGTCCATCCAGGGCGGCAAGGTGCTCGAGAAGGACCAGGCCGAGATCCTGGTGAACGAGACCAACCACTTCAAGCAGAGCTTCCTCGCCTCAGACGGATCACGCGTCGTCAACGAGGCCGAGGCGGGCACGTTGCCTGCCGAGGACGTCGAGCAGGAGACGATCAAGGTAAAGAAGAATGGCTAGTATCCGGGAGCTGCGCTCGCGGATCCGGTCGGTCAACTCGACCAAGAAGATCACCAAGGCGCAGGAACTGATCGCGACCTCGCGGATCACCAAGGCGCAGGCCCGCGTGGCGGCATCCAAGCCGTATGCGGAGGAGATGACCTCGGTGCTCTCCGAGCTCGCCGGCAAGAGCGGCACGCTCGATCATCCGCTGCTCGTCGCACGGGACGATCCGAAGCGTGCGGCGGTTCTGGTCGTCACCTCGGACCGCGGTATGTGCGGCGGCTACAACTCCAACGTGCTCAAGGAGACGCGCGAGCTGCTCCAACTGCTCAAGGAGGAGGGCAAGGAGCCGGTGCTCTACGTCCTCGGACAGAAGGGTGTCGACTACTTCACGTTCCGCGGTCAGAAGGTCGCGGGCTCGTGGACCGGGTTCTCGCAGCAGCCGCATCACTCCGACGCGGTCGCCGCGACCGACACGCTGGTGAAGCTGTTCACCGCCGGGTCGGACGAGTACGTCACGATCGACGGCGTCGAGACGCACGGTGTGGACGAGCTGCACCTCGTCTTCACACGATTCAAGTCCATGCTTTCTCAGATCCCCGAGGTGCGCCGCATGGCGCCGCTCGTGGTGGAGGAGCACGAGGGCGACGAGACCGGGCCGGAGCGGAACTATTCGTTCGAGCCCGGCGCCGAGACCCTGCTCAACGCGCTGCTGCCGAAATATGTGGCGACCAGGGTCTTCGCGGCCCTGCTCGATGCGGCGGCGTCCGAGAGCGCCGCGCGGCGCACGGCCATGAAGGCGGCTACCGACAACGCCAACGAGCTGGCCACCTCGCTCTCCCGTGAGGCCAACCAGCTGCGTCAGGCGCAGATCACCCAGGAAATCAGCGAGATCGTCGGCGGCTCCAGCGCCCTCGCGAACTAGGAAAGTGGATTCATGACTACAGCAACGCAGCCCGCTGAGCAGGGCACCGCTGCGGCCACCGGCCGCGTGACCAGGGTCATCGGCCCGGTCGTCGACGTCGAGTTCCCGCGTGGCGCGATCCCAGACCTGTTCAACGCTCTCCGCGCGGAGATCACCCTCCCGTCGGTCGCGAAGACGCTCACCCTCGAGGTTGCGCAGCACCTGGGCGACAACCTGGTCCGTACGATCTCCATGCAGCCCACGGACGGCCTCGTCCGCGGCACGGAGGTCAAGGACACCGGCAAGCCGATCAGCGTTCCGGTCGGTGACGTGGTCAAGGGGCACGTGTTCAACGCGCTCGGCGACTGCCTCGACACCCCGGGCCTCGGGCGCGACGGCGAGCAGTGGGGCATCCACCGCAAGCCGCCGGCGTTCGACCAGCTCGAGGGCAAGACGGAGATCCTCGAGACCGGTATCAAGGTCATCGACCTGCTGACCCCGTATGTCAAGGGCGGCAAGATCGGTCTGTTCGGTGGTGCCGGTGTCGGCAAGACGGTTCTGATCCAGGAGATGATCACCCGTATCGCCAAGGAGTTCTCGGGCACCTCGGTGTTCGCGGGCGTCGGCGAGCGCACCCGTGAGGGCACGGACCTCCATCTCGAGATGGAGGAGATGGGCGTCCTCGACGACACCGCGCTCGTGTTCGGCCAGATGGACGAGCCGCCCGGGACGCGTATGCGCGTCGCCCTCTCGGCCCTCACCATGGCCGAGTACTTCCGCGACGTGCAGCACCAGGACGTGCTGCTGTTCATCGACAACATCTTCCGGTTCACGCAGGCCGGTTCGGAGGTGTCGACGCTGCTCGGTCGTATGCCGTCCGCCGTCGGTTACCAGCCGACGCTGGCCGACGAGATGGGCGAGCTGCAGGAGCGCATCACGTCGACCAAAGGCCGGTCCATCACGTCGCTGCAGGCCATCTATGTGCCCGCCGACGACTACACGGACCCGGCGCCGGCGACCACGTTCGCCCACCTGGACGCGACCACCGAGCTCTCCCGCCCGATCTCGCAGCTGGGCATCTACCCGGCCGTCGATCCGCTGACATCGACCTCCCGCATCCTGGAGGCGTCGATCGTGGGCGACGAGCACTTCCGTGTCGCGAACGAGGTGAAGCGGATCCTGCAGAAGTACAAGGAACTGCAGGACATCATCGCGATCCTCGGCATGGACGAGCTGTCCGAGGAGGACAAGGTCCTCGTCGGCCGCGCGCGCCGCATCCAGAAGTTCCTGGGCCAGAACTTCCTCGTCGCCGAGAAGTTCACCGGCCAGAAGGGCTCGGTCGTGCCGCTCTCCGACACGATCGAGGCGTTCGACCGCGTCGCGAAGGGCGAGTTCGACCACCTACCCGAGCAGGCGTTCAACAGCTGCGGTGGTCTCGACGACGTCGAGGCGGCCGCGAAGAAGATCGCCGGGAAGTGACGGCCAGTGGCTGACGGGAGTTTTCAGGTCGAGATCGTCTCGGTGGAGGAGCGCCTCTACTCGGGCGAGGCGACATTCGTGATCGCGCAGACCACCGAGGGCGAACTCGGTGTGCTGGCGCAGCACGAACCGCTGTTCGGTCAGCTGATCGACGGTGGTGCGGTCGCGATCGACCCGGTCCAGGGCGACCGCGTGGCGGCCGCCATCCACGGCGGGTTCCTGTCCGTCACCGGTGAGAAGGTGACGGTTCTCGCCGACGCCGCCGAGTGGGCCACGTCGCTCAACGAGGCAGACGTCAAGCGTGATCTCGAGGCTGCGGCCGACGGATCCGACGAGCAGGCCACCGCACAGGGCCGCCTGCGCGCGCTGGAGTATCTGGCGCACAAGTAGGCGACACGACGGAGAGGCGGGGGGGGGCCCGCCGGGGGGGGGGG
>NZ_JARFTP010000013.1 GCF_029167375.1 Tsukamurella sp. 8F | reverse complement strand
CCCCCCCCCCCCCCCCCCCCACCGCAGGAACCACAAACCCCAAACCGAAGGAGTGACGCCGAGGATGGCGAACTACACCGCTGCGGACGTCAAGCGTCTCCGCGAGCTCACCGGCTCCGGGATGATGGACTGCAAGAACGCACTCACCGAGACTGACGGCGACTTCGACAAGGCGGTCGAGGTGCTCCGCATCAAGGGCGCCAAGGACGTGGGCAAGCGCGCCGGTCGCTCGACCGCCGAGGGCCTGATCGCGGCCAAGGACGGCGTGATGATCGAGCTCAACTCCGAGACCGATTTCGTCGCCAAGAATGCGGAGTTCCAGGAGCTGGCAGACAAGATCGTCACGGCCGCCGCCGCGTCGCGGCCCGCCGACCTCGACGCCCTCAAGGCGCTCGAGATCGACGGCACCACCGCAGACGGTCTCGTGCAGGCCGCCGCTGCGAAGCTGGGTGAGAAGCTCGAGCTGCGACGCGTCGTCAGCTACGACGGCCCCGTCGCCGTGTACCTGCACAAGCGCTCCGCGGATCTACCGCCCGCCGTGGGTGTCCTGGTCAGCTACACCGGAGAGGGCGACGCTGCCGCCGAGGCCGCTCGCGGCGCCGGCATGCAGGTCGCCGCACTCAAGGCGAAGTACGCGTCCCGCGACGAGGTACCCGCCGACGTGATCGAGAACGAGCGTCGGATCGCCGAGGAGACCGCCAAGGCCGAGGGCAAGCCCGAGCAGGCGCTGCCGAAGATCATCGAGGGCAAGACCATCGCCTTCTACAAGGAGAACGTCCTCCCGGACCAGCCGTCCGTGCAGGACAACAAGAAGACCGTCCAGAAGGTTCTGGACGAGGCCGGCGTGCAGGTCGTCGCCTTCAGCCGGTTCGAGGTCGGCCAGGAGTAATCCGCCGACCACCCGGTTTCGCCCACGATGCCTGCCCGCGCCTGCCGCGGGCAGGCATCGTGGTTTCTTGCCGATTCGTCCAATCCCCGCGGTCGCCGCACGGGCACCCTTGGAGGCATGGAAACGAAGAAGGATTTCAACATCTGGGTCGGCCTCACCTACGACGATCCGCTACGGGCACGGAAGTGGCTGGCCGCCTTGGGATTCGAGGAGGGGATCCTCGTCGAGGGTGACGGTCCCGGCGAGGTGATCCACTCCGAGATGCTCTGGCCCGAGGGCGGCCGCGTCATGATCCACTCCGCGTGCAAGCAGGACACGACGTTCAGCGCCCCCACTGGTGCAGGCAACCTCTACGTGGTCGTCACCGATCCCGACTCCGTCTTCGCGCGCGCCGAGGCGCTGGGCGCGGAGGTTGTCCGCCCCATGCGCGAGGAGGACTATGGATCGCGCGGATTCTCCATCGCGGACGCGGAGGGCAACAAGTGGAGTTTCGGGACCTACGCGGGCTGATCGACTCGTCGGTCGCCTATGAGATCGCCGGCCAGGAGCCGGGCGTCCACCTCGGCGTCCCGTCTCCGACGGTGACCCTCGTGGTGGACCTGCGAGACGGGCTCGATGTCGCCGGGCCGGGCCTCGACGGCGTCCAGCGGTTCCGCGTGTGCCTCGGCGGAATGCATCACGTGCCGTATCGGATCCACCACGACGGATCCCAGCGGGGCGTACAACTCGGTCTCACCCCAGACGGTGTGCGCGCACTGTTCGGACTACCCGTCGCCGAGCTGTCCCACACATGCGTCGAGGCCGCCGATGTCGCAGGGGCACTGGGCGCGGAACTGCACGAGCGGCTCGCAGAGGCTTCCGTGGGGGAGCGCGGGCGGGTTGCTGTGGAAGTACTGGCGGCACACCTCGTGCCGGACGGTCACGCCCGGCGTCCCCGGCTCACCGACGCCTCGTGCCGCGCTCAGCCCGACGCGGCGGCCGCGTGGGCGATGATCCTCCGCACCGGCGGGCGCGTGACCGTCCGCGAGCTGACCGAGCGCTCCGGGTGGTCGGCCCGGTATCTGACTGCGAAGTTCAACGCCGAGTACGGGATGGGCCTCAAGCAGGCCGCCCGGCTGGTCCGGTTCGACCGCGCGCTCGCCGACCTGCGGCGAGGCATGGCTGTGGCCGCCGCCGCGCAGGCCCACGGCTACGCCGATCAGTCACACCTGAGCCGCGAGTTCCGCGGGTTCCTCTCCGTCCCGCCGGGGGAGTACCTGGCGCGCCGCGAGCTGGCCGAGCTCTGAAACGCGGGGCCCTCGCGTAGGGTGCCCGTGTGTCTCTCATCGTGGACCGCATGCCGGAGCTCGGGGTGACCCGTCTGTCCCGGTGGATCTTCAACTGCTACGTCCTCGACGGGGACGACGGCCCGGTCGTCGTCGACCCCGGGAGCCGGCGGATCAGCCTGGACGTGACGACTCTGCTCGGAAAGCGCGCGGCCGGCCTGCGTGCCGTCGTCGCGACGCACGGGCACACCGACCACGTCGGCGGGGCGCCGTCGCTCGCTGCCATGACCGGCGCGGACGTACACGTCGCCCCCGCGACGATCGAGTACACGCGGGGCGCGCGGCCGCCGTCGGTGCCCAGCAGCTGCCTCGGCTTCGGGCCGGTCCTGCTCGGCCAGCCCTTCGACGGTGCCGTCCTCCGCTCGTCGGCGGCCGACGCGCTGCGGAGCGGTTACGGTACGCCGCTCGGTTGGCGCTGGACCGGGCCGGACCCCGTCGGCGACCTGACGGACGACGCGCCCGTGCCGGGTGCGAGCGAGTGGATCGTCGTAGACGCTCCCGGTCACACGCCCGACAGCGTCGCGCTGTGGCACGCGGGCACCCGCACCCTGCTGGCCGGCGACGCGATCGCCACCGCCCGGGGTAGGGCGCTCTTCGCCCCGATCACCTTCGACAAGCAGCACGCCCCCGCCACGTCGGCGCGCCTGCGCGGCCTCCCCGCCGAGCACCTGCTCCCCGGCCACGGGCTCCCGCTGCACACACCCGCCTGGTGAGGCCGCATGGGCGCGTGGGCCGGATCGTAGCGGCGGTGCTGGTCCTGGCCGTCGTCGCCGTGCTCTGTACGCAGTCCGCGCTGTACGGGAACGGCTCGTTCTACCACCGCTACCAGACCGACGGCGTCAACTACATACCCGACCTGCCAGGCGGCGCGCAGTACGTGTCGATGGGTGACAGCTACGCGGCCGCGGGGTCGCATAGCAAGCGCCTGCCGCTGGACCTGTGCGCCCGCAACGCCGACGACCTCGGGCACGTCATCGCCCAGCGGATGCAACCGCAGTCGTTCACCGACCGGGCATGCTCGGGCGCTACGCTCGACGACCTGACACAGCAGACCGTGCAGAACGACCGCGCACCGCAGATGTACGGGATCGGTCCGTTCACTCGGCTGATCACCCTGGTGGCGGGCGCCAATTCTCTCGGGTTCGGTGGCCTGATCACCAACTGCTTCGTGATTCCCAACGACCGGTGCTCGGTCTCCGCAGGGATGAACCTGCCGGGCAGTGACGGCTGGCGGTTCGTCAAGGCCCAGTACCTCGCGACCATCGACGTGCTGCACAAATACGCGCCCTCGGCGATCATCATGCTCGTCGGCTACCTGCCGCTGTTCGCCCTCGACGGCCCGGTGGACACCGGATGCCTCGGCACGGCGCACATCCCGATGCGCAACGTCGAACTGTGGCGCACGTGGTACCGCGGGTTGGAGCAGCTTGTGAAGGAGGTCGCGGCCGAGAGGAAGCTGCTGTACATCGCGCCCCCGACCGGCCATCCGGCCTGTACGGACGATCCGTACGTGGCGCTTCAAGGCGTCGATCTACGAGGGCACGGGCCCGACGCCTACGGCCTGCACCCGACGGTGGCGGGCCAGCGTGCGATGGGAAACCTGGTCGAGGACCGACTCCGCGGCAGGTCGCGAACACCGTCGGCATAGGATGTCTGGCGGCGATGCATGCCTGAAAAGGGACAGGAGAGTCGACACACGTGACCACGGACGAGGGCGACACCGGGCGCCACGGGTACAAGCGGGTGCTGCTCAAGCTGGGCGGCGAGATGTTCGGTGGCGGGCAGGTGGGCCTGGACCCCGATGTCGTGGCTACGGTGGCGGCGCAGATCGCAGAGGTGACGAGGTCGGGTGCCGAGATCGCCATCGTGATCGGCGGCGGAAACTTCTTCCGCGGCGCCGAGCTACAGCAGCGGGGTCTCGAGCGGAGCCGCTCCGATTACATGGGCATGCTCGGCACGGTCATGAATTGTCTTGCACTGCAGGACTTCCTGGAGAAATGCGGGGTGGAGACGCGCGTGCAGACGGCGATCACCATGGGGCAGGTCGCCGAACCGTATCTACCGTTGCGCGCCAAGCGGCATCTCGAGAAGGGGCGCGTCGTCATCTTCGGAGCCGGCATGGGCATGCCCTACTTCTCCACGGACACGACCGCGGCGCAGCGCGCACTCGAGATCGGCGCAGAGGTGGTGCTGATGGCGAAGGCCGTGGACGGTGTCTACGACTGCGATCCGCGTACCAACCCGGAGGCGAAGATGTTCGCCGAGATCACGCACCGCGAGGCCCTCGAGCGCGATCTCAAAGTCGCGGACGCCACCGCGTTCAGCCTGTGCATGGACAACAAGATGCCCATGCTGGTGTTCAACCTGCTCACCGAGGGCAACATCGCCCGCGCGGTGGCGGGGGACGACATCGGAACCCTGGTCCGCCCGTGACCGCCACGAATTACCACTGGAGGATCAAATGATCGACGAAGCGCTGTTCGACGCCGAGGAGAAGATGGAGAAGGCGGTGTCCGTGGCACGCGAGGACTTCCAGTCCATCCGCACCGGCCGCGCGAACCCGGCGATGTTCTCCAAGGTCGTCGTGGACTACTACGGCGCACCCACCCCGATCACACAGGTCTCGTCGATCACCACGCCCGAGGCGCGCATGGTCGTCGTCAAGCCCTACGAGGCCAATCAGCTCGGGCCGATCGAGACGGCGATCCGCAACTCGGATCTCGGTGTCAACCCGACCAACGACGGGCAGCTCATCCGCGTCGCGATCCCGCAGCTCACCGAGGAGCGCCGCCGCGATCTGGTGAAGCAGGTCAAGTCGAAGGGCGAGGACGCCAAGGTGTCGATCCGCAACGTCCGCCGCAAGGCCATGGAGCAGCTGAACAAGATCGTCAAGGACGGGGACGCGGGCGAGGACGACGTCAACCGCGCTGAGAAGGATCTCGACAAGACGACGGCGAAGTACGTCGCGCAGGTCGATGATCTGGTCAAGCGCAAGGAAGCGGATCTGATGGAGGTCTAGCCTGGCGTCGAGACGCCAGGCTGGAGATCCGCCGACACCACGACCGCCCGCACCGCCAAGGACGACGGAGAATTCGAGTGACGACCGCTGGCCCCGAGGGGCGCCCCACGGATCCGGCGACGCCGGAGAAGCGCAAGATCAGCGCGGGACGCAACCTGCCTGTCGCGATCGCCGTCGGCGTCGGCCTCGGCGCCCTCATCGTCGCGATCCTGGTGTTCGCGCCGCACGTCTGGATTCTCCTGGCGTCGACCGCCATCGGCATCGCGCAGTGGGAGGTAGTGAAGCGTTTCCGTGCGCACGGCGTCGACCTCGAGCTCTGGCCGATGCTCATCGGCGGTCAGGCGATCATGTGGTTGAGCTGGCCATGGGGAACGGAAGGCGTGCTCGCGGCCTTTGTGGCGACGGTGCTCGTCGCGCTCGTGTGGCGGCTACTGCATCACGGGCCGTCGGCGCCCGGCCCGACCGACTTCACGCGCGACGCGTCCGTGACGGTCTTCATCCTGGCGTGGATTCCCCTGTGCGCGAGCTTCGGAGCGATGCTGGTCCTGCCCGCCGACCACGGCCCGCAGCGGGTCGCTGCCCTGATCATCCTGGTGGTCTGCTCCGACGTCGGCGGCTACGCATCCGGCGTGCTGTTCGGCCGGCACCCGATGGTTCCGTCGATCAGCCCGAAGAAGTCCTGGGAGGGCTTCGCCGGGTCGGTTGTGGTCGGCACCGTGGGTGCCGTCCTCGTGCTGAAATTCCTGCTCGACGCGCAGCCGCTGTGGGGCCTGCTGCTGGGCCCCGTCGTCGTCCTGACCGCGACCCTCGGCGACCTCCTCGAGTCACAGGTCAAGCGCGACCTGGAGATCAAGGACATGGGTACCCTGCTGCCCGGGCACGGCGGCATCATGGACCGCTTGGACTCGTTGTTGCCCAGTGCCGTGGTCGTGTGGACGATCCTCGGCATCGTGATGCACAACTGACCGCCCGGTTACCGCTGGTCGGGATACGAGTATCAGCGCAGCTTCTTGGCCGCCCGGCGGAGCTGGAATATGCGCAGGCCCCCGGCAAGGCCCACGACGAGTGCGCCGAGAATCGCGGCGATCAGTAACGAGACTCCGACCGGCAGGTTGACGGTCCAGAACAGCAGGTTGATCTTCTGAGCCTCGAGGTTCTGCAGGATGAAGATCAACAGCACCAGGAGCACGACGGCCCCCAGGATCAGTCCAGACCACAGGGACGCCGAACGGGTGTGCCGCACCTGGTCGTAGGCGTCCGGCCCACTCGGCGCGGCCGAGGTGTCGTCGGGGAGCGCCGGGAGCTCGGCGCCGGACGCCGACGGCGTGGTCGGCTCCGGGTGGCCTGACGCGGTCTTGTCGGAGTCGCGCAGGGCGTCGTCATCGGAGGTCATGCCGTCATACTGCCATCCGCGATGCCCGGTAGCGTAACGACGCGCGACGTGACCGGCGTCGCCGAACGATCGCCGATTTCAGCACCCACCACCCCGCGTGGGACACTGGGTCTGATATGAGCACTTCACTGCCGCTGGTCTTCGACGCGCCGAAGCGCGGCCGCCCACCCCGCCACCTGGCCGACCTCACCGACGCCGAGCTCAGGGACGCCGTCACCGGGCTCGGGCTACCCGCGTTCCGCGCGAACCAGCTCGCCCGGCACTACTACGGCCGGTTGGACGCGGATGCCGCCGGGATGACCGACCTGCCCGCTGCGGCGCGCCCGACCGTGGCCGAGGCGCTGTTCCCGCAGCTGATGAGCCCGGTCCGGCACCTCGACTGCGACGGCGGTACCACCCGCAAGACGCTGTGGAAGCTGCACGACGGCACGCTGCTCGAGAGCGTGCTCATGCGCTACCCCGACCGCGCGACGCTGTGCATCTCGAGCCAGGCCGGGTGCGGCATGGCCTGCCCGTTCTGCGCCACGGGCCAGGGCGGTCTAGACCGCAACCTCTCGACCGCCGAGATCGTCGATCAGGTGCGCGCGGCCGCCGCGGCGATGCGCGACGGCGATGTCGCCGGCGGGCCTGGTCGCCTGTCGAACGTCGTCTTCATGGGCATGGGCGAGCCGCTGGCGAACTACAAGCGGGTCGTGGCCGCGGTCCGGCGAATCACGGCGCCGGCACCGGCCGGTCTGGGTATCTCGCAGCGGCACGTCACGGTCAGCACCGTGGGCCTTGCGCCCGCGATCCGGCGGCTTGCCGACGAGGGTCTGTCCGTGACGCTCGCCGTTTCGCTGCACACGCCCGACGACGAACTGCGCGACACCCTCGTGCCGGTCAACAACCGCTGGAGCGTGCAGGAGGTACTCGAGGCCGCCCGGTACTACGCCGACGCGTCGGGCCGGCGGGTCTCCATCGAGTACGCGTTGATCCGTGACGTGAACGACCAGCCCTGGCGCGCAGAGATGCTCGGAGAGAAGCTCCGGGCTCACCTCGGTCAGATGGCACACGTGAACCTCATCCCGCTCAACCCGACCCCCGGGTCCGAGTGGGACGCATCGCCGAAGCCGGTTCAGGATGAGTTCGTGCGGCGGGTGCAGTCGCAGGGCGTCTCCTGCACCGTTCGAGACACTCGGGGCCAGGAGATCGCGGCAGCGTGTGGGCAGCTGGCCGCCGACGAGCGCTAGCGGTTCGCGGCTACGGATGGACACTCGCCCTGCAGGCTCTGCTCGAATAGGCGCGCCCGAGTCATCGCGTGCGACACCACAGACCTGTAGTGGTCGACCAGATCGCCCTTTCCTCAGTCAGTAGTGGTCTGACCTGCGGCGAGTTTGTACAGCGCTTACGGGTCGCCGCGCTCTACGAGATTCGGCGCCCTCGGTCGTACGACCACTCTCCTCGACCATTCGTGGAAACAGAGGCGCTCCTCGTAGGGGGCGGTAGTCGGCGGCCCCGAAGGCGGCCGCGGCCGCCGATGCCAATGCCAGGATAAGGGCCGGCTGGGCGCTTGCGTGAGCTGGCGAATCGTAGAACAGCAGCCAGGCTAGTGTCGCCGTGGTGATCACGCCAAGGCCATCGGTGGCACCGATGATCGAGACGTCAGGCCTGTTCAGGCCGATCTGCCCGCCGGTGATCGCGGTGGTCAACGCGCACAAGGCCAGCACCGCGCAGAGCGGAAAAGTGAGCTTCCACATCCCCCAGGTGATGCGATCTGCGTCCTGAATCAGATTCCACGGCAGGAATAATGCGACAACCATCGCGGTGCCGGCGGTGCCGCAGATCAGCCGTCTGAGAAATGTGATCATCTCGTCCTCCCTAACTGTCTGATCCGTGATCGTCCCTGTCGGACGTCGTGCTGTCGATTACCTCGGGGTAATGGAGGAGCGGGCGTCAGTGCGGCTACAGTCGGTGAGGATGGCAACCACCGGCTCCGGTTCTCAGGTCGGGCCGCTGCTGCGCCTTGCGGCGCGCCTCGAAATCCCATTCCGCGAACGCAACCGGCTACTGCTCGCGGTCGGGCATGCTCCGGCCTTTCCCGAGCACTCGTTCAGCGCACCGGAGCTTGCTCCGGTCCGCGAAGCGCTGGGGCGGATTCTGAAAGGCCACGAGCCGTACCCGGCCGTCGTCTTCGATCGTCACTGGAACCTGGTTGCTGCAAACGATGCCATACTGCCGCTCGTCGCCGGCATCGATCCCGCTCTGTTGAATCCACCTATCAACGTGCTCCGGGTCAGTCAGGAATTGATCCCGTGGATCATCAACGCCGGAGACGTCATGAACTACTTCCGCGATCGGATTCAACGCCAGCTCGCCGCAACGGGAGACGAGCAACTAGCTCGACTTCTGACGGAGTTCGAGAGTTGCATACCCTGCGAGGACCGTGACGCGGTGCGCGACTCCGACTTCGCGCAGAATCTGGGTCCGGTCAGAGTTCGGGCGCCTAACGGTGGCGAATGGTCGTTCTTCGGCATGTTCGGCACGTTCGACATGCCGTTTGAAGTCACGATTTCCGAACTGGCGGTCGAGCTGCTCTTTCCAGCAGACCGCATGACGGCCGATGCGTTTGAATCGCTTGCACGAAATCGCCGAGACCAGCAGTCGCACGACGGCGAGGCGGTCCGGGGGACATAGGTCGTGGCTACAGTCGGCCAGACACGACGAACGCCCCCTCGCGGTTGCGAGAGGGCGCTTGGTAGCCGGTGTCAGATGTGCTTCGGCGTCGACTTCCACTTGCCCCGGTGCACGACGACGTCACGCGCGACCGCGAACAGGAGGAGGAGCGCGAAGCCGACGAGCCAGACGTCCTCGACGTGGCCGATCTGGTTGCCGTGAATCATGCAGACCAGGAAGATCGCGACCACCACGCCGGCGATCCGGGCGCCGTTGCGGCTCGTACCGTGCCAACCCCAGTCGCGCGACGGCGCATCGGCGAGGTCGACCTTCGAAGTGCTCTGACGCTCCAGGTCGGTGGTAGCCACTGCAATCTCCTTCTCGGGCCCGACTGATCGATCGGAGTCTATCGCCTACGACCGACCGTCGTACGGTGGGGGCGCGCATCGGCGCGTACCTTTCTCCCATGCTGTTCCATCTCGCCCTGGCCGACGACTGGCGGGCCGCTCGGGCCGCCGGCGAGTACGCGATCTCGACCCGTGGGGCGGTGCTCGAGGACGTGGGCTTCGTACACTGCTCGACGGCCGAGCAGTGGCCAGGCGTGCGTGCGCGCTTCTACGCGGACGTGCCCGACGATGCTCTGGTCCTCCTGTCCATCGACGAGGCCCGCGTGCCCGCAGAGGTGCGCTGGGAGCCGCCCGTTCCGGATCGACCGGGCGCCGGGAGCGCAGCGAGCGGGCCGAATAAACCCGGCCCCGAACTCTTCCCGCATGTGTACGGCCCGATCCCCGTGGCGGCGGTCGTGGCGGCGGAACCGCTGCCTAAGGTGGGGCGGTGACCACACGTGTCCTGATCCTCGGCAGCACGGGCTCGATCGGCACCCAGGCGCTGGAGGTGATCGCCGAGACCCCGGAGCGGTTCGAGGTGGCTGGCCTGGCCGCAGGTGGAGGCAACGTAGACCTGCTGGCGCGGCAGGCCAGGGGACTGGGGCTCGACGGCACCCGTATCGCGGTGGCCGACGCTTCGAAGGCGGATGCGGTCGGGCGCGCGGCGGGTGTCGATGGTGTGCTGCACGGCGACGACGCTCTCGTACGGCTGGTCGAGACCGCGGACGCCGACGTGGTCCTCAACGGCGTCGTCGGGAGCCTGGGGCTGGGGCCGACACTGGCCGCGTTGAAGACCGGCGCGCGCCTGGCGCTCGCCAACAAGGAGAGTCTCGTCGCCGGCGGCGCCCTGGTACTGGACGCCGCCGCGCCAGGGCAGATCGTTCCCGTCGACTCCGAGCACTCGGCGATCGCGCAGTGCTTGCGCGGCGGGACCGCCGACGAGGTCGACCGCCTCGTCCTCACTGCATCGGGCGGCCCGTTCTTCGGGTGGACCAGAGCGGAGCTCGGCGATGTCACACCCGAACAGGCGGGGCACCACCCCACGTGGAGCATGGGCCCGATGATCACTCTCAACTCGGCGACCCTGATGAACAAGGCCCTCGAGGTGATCGAGGCACATCTGCTGTTCGGCGTGCCCTACGACCGGATAGACGTCACGGTGCACCGGCAGTCGATCGTGCACTCGATGGTGACGTTTGTCGACGGCGCTACTATCGCGAAGGCTTCGCCGCCCTCGATGAAGCTGCCCATCGCGCTCGCGCTGGGCTGGCCTTCGCGCGTTCCGGGGGCATCGACGGCGTGCGACTTCGCGACGTCGAGCACATGGACCTTCGAGCCCGTCGACCACGAGGCCTTCCCCGCGATCGTCCTGGCTCGTGAGGCCGGCGAGCGGGGCGGCAGCCTGACGGCCGTGTTCAACGCGGCCAACGAGATCGCCGCGCAGGCGTTTCTGGACGAGCGGATCGGCTTCCTCGACATCGTCGACACGGTCGCGCGGGTGATCGCCGGCGGCGACGAGTGGCAGACGGCGCCGCGCGACGTCGACGACGTGCTCGCGGCGGAGGGGTGGGCCCGGCGGCGGGCAACGGAGTTGCTCGGCGCCTGAGGGCCGCCCGGTACTCTTGAGGTCATGTTGTATGTCCTGGGGATCGTGGTGTTCGCACTGTGCATCCTCGGCTCCGTCGCGTGGCATGAGTGCGGTCACATGTGGGCCGCGCAGGCCACGGGTATGAAGGTCCGGCGCTACTTCGTCGGCTTCGGGCCCACGCTGTGGTCCACCCGTCGGGGCGGCATCGAGTACGGCGTCAAGGCGATCCCGCTCGGCGGTTTCTGCGATATCGCGGGCATGACGCTGCTCGACGAGATCGCGCCGGAGGATCGCGAGAAGGCGATGTATCGCCAGGCCGCCTGGAAGCGCATATTCGTGCTGTTCGCGGGTCCGGGCATGAACTTCATTCTGGGCGGTTTCCTCATCTTCATCGTGGCGTGCATCTGGGGACTGCCCGCGATCGGGCAGCCGGGCCACGCCGCAGTGGCGGGGACACAGTGCGTCACGGCGACGAGCACCAAGCCGGCGCAGGGGCAACCGAGTAAGGGCATCGGCCCGTGCATCGGCAACCCGGCCGCGGACGCCGGCATGCGCTTCGGCGACGTCATCGCCGCGGTGAACGGCACCCCGGTGGACGCCTCGACGGTGACGACGGCGCTACAGAGCACGAGCGGACCCATCCGGCTCACCATCGAGCGCGACGGCGCGCAGCGCGATGTCACCGTCACCCCGGTCACGTCTCAGAAGTGGCAGCCCGCCCCGAACGGCAAGGATCTCGTGGAGGTCACGGGCCCCACGATCGGCATCTCCGTCGGCGAGCTCGGGGTGATCAACCACTACAACCCCATCACCGCGGTCGGTGGTGCGGCCGTCTTCACAGGCCAGATCGGCAAGCAGACCGTGATCGCTATCGGCCACCTGCCCGAGCGGGTCCCGGCCCTCGTCCGCGCGGTGCAGGGAAAGCCTCGCGATATCGATACCCCGCAGTCCGTGTACGGCGCGGCGGAGGCCGGCGGACAGATCGCCCAGGCCAAGCAGTGGTCGACCTACGTCCTGGTCCTCGCGGGCCTGAACCTCATGCTCGGTCTGATCAACCTCGTGCCGCTGCTGCCCTTCGACGGTGGCCACATCGCCGTGGTCGTCTACGAGAGGCTGCGCGACCTGATCACGCGGCGCAAGGGCGGTCCCGTCGACTACATGAAGCTCGCGCCGCTCACCTATGTGGTGTTCGCGGTGTTGGGCGCATACATGTTGCTCGTCCTGACAGCTGACATCGTCAATCCCATCAAGCTCTTCAACTAGCCCCCAGGAAGAGGAAGCGCACCCATGTCCGTCGGTTTGGGAATGCCCAGTGTCTCCGGATCCGATGAGGCGCCGACCCTGGCGCCGCGTCGCAAGACCCGCAACTTCTACGTGGGCGGTGTCGGCGTCGGCAGCGACCACCCGATCTCGGTGCAGTCGATGTGCACCACCAAGACCCACGAGGTCAACACGACGCTGCAACAGATCGCGGAGCTCACCGCATCGGGCTGCGACATCGTCCGTGTCGCGTGCCCACGGCAGGAGGACGCCGATGCGCTCGCGGAGATCGCGCGGCACAGCCAGATCCCGGTGATCGCCGATATCCATTTCCAGCCCAAATACATCTTCGCCGCGATCGATGCCGGCTGCGCCGCAGTGCGCGTCAACCCGGGCAACATCAAGGAGTTCGACGGTCGCGTCAAGGAGGTCGCGAAGGCGGCCGGTGACGCTGGTATCCCCATCCGCATCGGGGTCAACGCGGGGTCGCTGGACAAGCGGATGATGCAGAAGTACGGCAAGGCCACGCCGGAGGCGCTCGTCGAGTCCGCGCTGTGGGAGGCGTCGCTGTTCGAGGAGCACGGCTTCGGTGACATCAAGATATCCGTCAAGCACAACGACCCCGTTGTCATGGTCGAGGCTTACCGGCAGCTCGCCGCGCAGTGCGACTACCCCCTGCATCTCGGCGTGACCGAGGCCGGGCCCGCGTTCCAGGGAACCATCAAGTCGGCGGTCGCTTTCGGTTCGCTACTCGCCGACGGCATCGGCGACACCATCCGTGTGTCGTTGTCTGCGCCGCCCGCCGAGGAGATCAAGGTCGGCACCCAGATCCTGCAGTCGCTCAACCTGCGGCCGCGTCGCCTGGAGATCGTCTCGTGCCCGTCGTGCGGCCGCGCGCAGGTGGACGTCTACAAGCTCGCAGACGCCGTCACCGCCGGCCTCGACGGTATGACCGTGCCGCTCCGCGTGGCCGTCATGGGCTGCGTCGTCAACGGTCCGGGCGAGGCGCGCGAGGCGGACCTCGGCGTCGCGTCCGGCAACGGGAAAGGCCAGATCTTCGTCAAGGGTGAGGTGATCAAGACGGTGCCCGAGTCGCAGATCGTGGAGACGCTCATCGATGAAGCGCTGCGCATCGCGGAGGAGTCGGGGGATAGTGAGAGCGGGAGCCCCACGGTCACGGTCTCGTAGGCGGCTCCGCTAGGCGGCCACCGGGGTCCGTCGGGCAGGAGGTCATGGATGCTGAAGATGCTCCACGAGCGGACGGTGTCGCCGAGGGACACTGCCAAGGTGCTCGACGCGCTCGGCAGAAACCCCGTGGCGTCCTGCATGGTCACCGCCCGCATCGAGGAGTTCGGCGTGGAGCCCGCATCGCTGGGCGGCCGCCTGTGGACACATGGCGATCCCGGCGAATCGTTGTGCTTCGCCGGCGTGAACCTCATACCGCTGCTGGGCAGCGACACCGACATGCGCTACTTCGCGGGCCGGGCCGCGCGCGGGCCCCGCACGTGCTCGTCCCTGGTCGGCCCGGCGGACCTGGTCCTGTCGATGTGGGACGAGCTCGAGTCGTCGTGGGGGCCCGCTCGCGAGGTGCGGGAGCGTCAGCCGCTCATGGCACTGACAGACACGCCTGCGGTCGCCCCACATCCGGGCGTGAGGCCCGCGCACCTCCCGGACCTCGACGAGTACATGCGGGCCGCTGTCGCGATGTTCACGTCCGAGGTGGGCGTTGATCCGTGCACCGGCGACGGAGGCCGTGCGTACCGCCGCCGCGTCACCAACTCGATCATCGCGGGGCGCTCCTACGTGCTGCTCGACGGTCCGACGGTGGCCTTCAAGGCCGAGGTCGGTGCCCTGTCGGAGCGGGTGGGGCAGATCCAGGGCGTCTGGGTGCGGCCCGATCTGCGAGGGCAGGGGCTGGGTGCCACAGGGACCGCCGCGGTTGCGGCCGCAGTGCTGCGGCAGGGCCGGATACCGAGTCTGTACGTCAACGATTTCAATGTGTCGGCGCGAAAGGCGTATCAGCGCATCGGTTTCCGGGAGGTCGGCACGTTCGCGACGGTGATGGTGCATTAGTGCCCGCGGGCGCGCGGAGCGAACCATCCAGCGCTCCGCGGCGCCCACGATCTCGGGCCGCGCACGAGCCGCGTCGACGGGGTGTCGCGATGCGGACATTACGCTGGCCGCGTGGATGCGTGGGGTGAGGTCGTCGTCGGGCTCGTGATCCTGGTCGGCCTGGTGGGCGTCGTGGTACCGGTGCTGCCCGGCTCGATCCTGATCGCGGCGGCGGTGCTGGTGTGGGCGGCGATCGTCGGAGGCACGGCGTGGTGGGTTCTCGCCGCAGCGGCTCTGGCGATCGTCGTCGCCGGGGCGGCGAAGTATCTGGTCGCCGGGCGGTCGATGACCGAGACAGGTGTGCACAGGGCGGCGCTTCTCGTCGGCGGACTGCTAGGCATAGTCGGATTCTTCGTAGTCCCCGTTGTGGGCTTGGTCCTCGGCTTCGTACTGGGGGTGTGGGCCACCGAGTCCGCGCGTCTCGGCGACGCCCGCGCCGGCTGGCGTGCGGCCGTCGCGGCAACCAAGGCCGTGGGCATTGCGATGCTCATCGAGCTTGCGGGCGCGTTGGTCGCGGCCGGCACGTGGCTCGGTGCCGTCAGTGCGGGGGTCGGTGCGTGAACGGCGATGTGGCAGCCCTGTTCGACCTCCGTGGCCGGACCGCTCTGGTCACCGGGGCGAGTTCCGGGATCGGCGCGGCGGTTGCGGATGCGTTGGAGGGAGCGGGTGCCACGGTGCTGCGCGCAGGTCGGAATCGGGATCGATTGGGGCCCAACGGCATCAGTGTGGATCTCGCGAGCGGTACGGATGCGGCCCGCGAGCTGGCCGCGCAGGCCGATGAGCGTGTGGGGGAGCACGCTGTCGGAATCCTGGTGAACTGCGCGGGCACCAACCCCCGGCCGCCCCTCGACGACATCGACGACAAGCTCTACCACGACATCCTGGCCGTCAACCTCGACGCGGCGTTCACGCTGGGACAGGTGTACGGCCCGCGGATGGCGGAACGCGGCTGGGGTCGGATCATCAACGTGGCGTCGACGCAGGCGCATCGGGCGTTCGGGAACAGCGGCGTGTACGGGATCGCGAAGGCCGGGATCGCCGGACTGACGCGCTCCCAGTCGGAGGCGTGGGCGCCGCGCGGCGTGTGCGTGAACTCCCTGACGCCGGGGCTCGTCGTGACTCCTATGACGGCGGCTGTCCTCGCCGACGAGGCCCGCTCCGCGTACTTCCGCGCACGCGCCCACACCCGGACGCTCGGTGAGCCGCGGGACTTCGCGGCGGTGGCCGTGTTCCTCGCGGGCGAGGGCTCGCGGTTCGTCACAGGGCAGAACCTGTGCGTCGACGGCGGCCTGTCGGTGACTTGACGCCGAGCTGACGAGGATCACAACAGACCCACTGGTCACACGCCCGCGCGCCGCGGCGACTGCGTCGCAGGCAGGTCCTACGATCTGCCAGTGATGCGCAGTTCTCGTGTGACCGTGGCCGCGGTGCTCGCCGCCGTGCTGGCCGTAGCGGCGACTGCGTGCGGCACCGACGTCTCAGGTGGCCCGGGGCCCGCGGCGGCGCGCTTCGGGCAGGCGCTCGCTCGCGCCCTGAACGATCACGACGTGAGTGGCGCCGCAAACCTCACCGACTCTCCGGACGCTGCGGCGCAGGGCATCAGGGCCACGTTCGACGGGTTGCAGGCGACCGGCGTCGAGGTGAAGATCGGCCAGGTCCGGACCTCGGGTGCGACCAGCGTCGTCGACTACGAATACGTCTGGAAGCTGCCGAAGAACCGGGTGTGGGACTACCGGGGGACATTCGACATGGAGTCCAACGGTGGCGTGTGGCAGGTGCGGTGGGAGCCCACGGCCCTGCATCCCAACCTGGGCGCCAATCAGACGATGGTGCTCCGTTCGCTGCCCGCGACGAAGGCGTCGGTCAACTCGTCATCGGGCGGGTCGATCCTGGTGCCGGGCGTGATCACCCGGATCACCCTCGACGCATCGAAGGTGCAGGCGCCGACGACGGTGCTCGAGGTGGCGACCCAACTCGCGCAGGCCCTCGCTCCCGTGACACCGGGCCTCGACCCCGTCGGGATCACCGAGCAGGCGACGTCGTTGGGACGCCCCTACGTGGTCACGACCGTCGATCAGAAGGATCTGCAGAAGCTGCCCGGTGTCGTCACCGAGCTGCCGGGCGTCGCTGAGAGCGAGCAGTCCGACATGGTGCCTACCGACCGCACGTTCGCGCCCGCGTTGATGTCCTCGATCAAGCAGAACGTGCAGGGGCGGCTCGACGGCACCGATGGCTGGTCGGTGATCGCGCAGGCCGACACCGGTGCGCAGGTGGGTGTGCTCACTGAGACCGATCCGAAGCCGAAACCCTCGGTTTTCGTGTCGATCTCGCCTATCGCTCAGGCGGCGGCGCAGGCGGCTGTGAACACGCGCACCGACAAGCAGGCGATGATGGTGGTGATCAAGCCGTCGACGGGAGACATCCTCGCGGTGGCGCAGAATCCGCAGGCGGACAAGATGGGGTCACTTGCGACATCCGGTCTGTATCCGCCCGGCTCCACGGGCAAGATCGTCACCGGAATCGCCGCGATGGAGCAGGGGGTGGCCGACCCCACGACCGTTGTCCCCTGCCCCGCGACGATCACCATCGGGCAGCGCGAGGTGCCCAACTACAACCGGTTCTCGCTCGGGGACGTGTCGATGCAGGAGGCCTTCGCCGCGTCCTGCAACACGGCATTCGCGTTCCTAGGAAACAAACTGCCGCCCGACAAGCTGCACCAGACCTCCGCCAGCCTGGGGATCGGTCTCGACTACACCATCCCGGGGCTCGACGTCGCCGGGGGCCAGTACCCTGTGCCGAAGGATCCCACCACCAAGGTGGAGGACAGCTTCGGCCAGGGCCAGGTGTTGGTGAGCCCGTTCGCGATGGCGCTGGCGGCCGCGACGGTCGCGCACGGCGGCCCGGTCGTGCCCCAGCTCATCGCCGGCCAGCCGACCAAGGTCGGCGGCGCGCGGGACACCGTACCCCCGACGGCGTTCGACGGCATGCGCGCAATGATGCGCGCCGTGGTCCAGTCCGGTACGGCGCTGCTGATCGGTGGCGAGGGCGACGTGTACGGCAAGACCGGTGAGGCCGAGGTGGACGGCGGCTCGCACGCCTGGTTCGTCGGGTACCGCGGCGACCTCGCCTTCGCGACGCTGATCCCGTTCGGAGGCAGTTCCGACAACGCCGTGGCCGTTACGAAGACTTTCTTCGACCGGTACGACGCGCCCGTGCCTTCGGCACCCGCCAACTGAGCGCTACTAGGCTGGGCGCATGACTCGCGCTGCGCTGACCCCCGGCACCGTCTCGCCCGTCCTCGCTGTCCCCGAGCGCATCGAGCGTCCCGAATACGTGTGGAAGAAGACTGCGAAGGAGGGCGACGAGCCCTGGGTGCAGACGCCCGAGACGATCGAGAAGATGCGCCTGGCGTCCCGGATCGCGGCGGATGCGCTCGCCGCAGCCGGCGCCGAGGTGGCACCGGGCGTCACGACGGATCACCTCGACCGGGTGGCACACGACTACATGGTCTCGCACGGCGCCTATCCGTCGACGCTGGGCTACAGAGGTTTTCCCAAGTCCTGCTGCACATCCCTGAACGAGATCATCTGCCATGGCATCCCGGACAGCACCGTGATCGAAGACGGCGACATCGTCAACATCGACGTCACCGCCTACATCGACGGCGTACACGGAGACACCAATGCGACGTTCCTGGCGGGTGACGTCAGCGAAGAGCACCGCCTCCTCGTCGAGCGCACGGAGCAGGCGATGATGCGCTCCATAAAGGCGGTTCGGCCCGGGCGTGAGCTCAACGTGGTCGGCCGCGTCATCGAGTCGTACGCGAAGCGCTTCGGCTACAACGTCGTTCGCGACTTCACGGGGCACGGCATCGGCGAGACCTTTCACAACGGGCTCGTCGTCCTGCACTACGACGAGCCGGGAGTCGACACGGTGCTCGAGCCGGGCATGGTGTTCACGATCGAACCGATGATCAACCTCGGCGGTCTCGGCTACGAGATCTGGGACGACGGCTGGACCGTCGCCACCGGCGACAAGAAGTGGACCGCGCAGTTCGAGCACACCCTCGTCGTCACCGACGACGGCGCGGAGATCCTCACGCTGCCGACGTCGTCCCGGGCCCCCTCGCCTGCGTGAAGGGCGCGCTGCTGATCGCCGGCGCCACATCCGACGCCGGAAAGTCGACGGTGGTCGCCGGGCTCTGCCGGCTGCTCGCCCGGAGCGGCGTCTCCGTCGCGCCGTTCAAGGCGCAGAACATGTCCAACAACTCCGTCGCCACCGTCGAGCCCGACGGTGTGTCGGGCGAGATCGGTCGCGCCCAAGCCACGCAGGCGCTCGCGTGCGGCCTGGCGGCTTCGGTGGCGTTCAATCCCGTGCTGCTCAAGCCGGGGTCGGACCGAACGTCGCAACTCGTGTTGCACGGACGTCCCATCGGCGACGTGGGTGCACGCGACTACGTCACGAGGCGCGCGTGGCTGCTGGACGAGGTGACGCGCTCACTCGCCGCGCTCCGCGACGAGTACGACGTGGTGCTGTGTGAGGGCGCCGGTAGTCCTGCCGAGATAAACCTGCGCGCCACCGACATCGCCAACATGGGACTCGCACGCGCCGCGGGCCTGCCGACGGTCGTCGTCGGCGATATCGACCGCGGGGGCGTGCTGGCGCACCTCGCGGGGACCGTCGCGGTCCTGGAACCGGAGGACCAGAAACTCGTGCACGGCTTTCTGGTCAACAAGTTTCGTGGCGACCGCACGCTGCTGGAGCCCGGTCTGGAGCAGCTCGCCGAGCTCACCGGGCGGCCCACCCTCGGCGTGCTGCCATACCTCCCGGACCGCTGGATCGACGCCGAGGACTCGCTCGCCGCGCTGGGGACGACAGTGGTGGGGCCGGGTGCGCGCCGGAGGCCGTCGTTGGACGTCGCGGCGGTCGCACTGCCCCGCGTATCCAACACGACCGACGTCGAGGCGCTCGCCGTCGAGCCGACGGTGACGGTCCGCTGGACCTCCAGGCCTGCCGACGTGGCCGCCGCGGACCTCGTCGTTCTGCCGGGTACCAAGGCGACGATGTCCGATCTCGCTTGGCTGCGCGAGACGGGAATCGCGGATGCGCTCGCGGTGCGTACGGGCCCCGTATTCGCAGTGTGCGGCGGCTACCAGATGCTCGGTCGGACGCTCGCGGACCCGTTGGGCGTCGAGGGAGCGGGCCGCGCCGAGGGGCTCGGCCTGCTGGATCTTGATGTCGAGTTCGCGCGGGAGAAGTTGGTGCGCAATGTGGTCGGCTCGGGATTGGGTGTCGACGCATCGGGTTACGAGATCCATCACGGGCGCGTTGTGCGGTCCGCGGATCCGGCCCTGCTGGCGGGACCGGACGGCGCCGAGGGCTCGGTCCGGGGCGCTGTCGTCGGCACACACTGGCACGGCCTGCTCGCGCACGACGGATTCCGACGCGCATACCTTGCGGTCGTGGCGCCCGCGCTCGATCTCGGTCCGCCGGTTTCGTATGAGGGGGAGCGGCTCGCGCAGCTCGACCTCGTTGCGGACGCGCTCGAACAGCATTGCGACATCGACGCGTTGACCGCCCTTCTGGCTGTGGATTCGCCGATGTCGCCGACTCTCACGATAGGGAAACGCTACCTTTGACTACTGTGCCGTCCGAGTTGGTGAACGTTGGGTCGATGACCTTCGAGGTGTCCACCGGCGGCCCGGACGACGGGCCGGCGGTTCTACTGCTGCACGGGTTCCCACAGACCGAGGTGTGTTTCGATGCCACCCGGCAGCGGCTGCACGAGGCAGGACTGCGCACCATCGCGCCGAGGCAGCGCGGCTACAGTCGCGGTGCCCGCCCACAGGGCATCGAGTCGTACGCGTTGAAGCTGCTCGCGGAGGACGCGGCAGGAATCCTGGACGCGCTCGACATCCGCTACGCCCATATCGTGGGGCACGGCATCGGCTCTCTCGTCGCGTGGCAGTTCGCGGCGCAGTATCCGCTGCGTGCAATGAGTCTCGTCGCCGTGTCGTTCGGCCACCCGAGCGCGCTCGCGGAGGCGATGGCCTCCGACGAGGACCAGCGCGCCCGTTCCCGCTACCTCGATCTCTTCATGCAGGCCGGCCCCGCAGAGAAGCACCTTCTCGACAACAACGCACGGACATTGCTCGCGACGGCCCCGGGCGGGGGCATCGAGACACTGAGCACCAAGCCCGCCCTCACCGCGGCGCTCAACTGGTATCGCGCCAACCTGCGGCCGGGCGGCGAGGGCCTCGACTGTCCGTCCGTCGAGGTTCCGACGACGATGGTGTGGGGCGAGCGCGATGCCATCGCTGGACGCCGGCAGGCCCAGGCGTCGCAACGGTTCGTGCGTGCGGACTTCCGACTCTCCGAGGTCCCCGACGTCGATCACTGGGTGCCGCTCCGTGCGCCGGCGGCCCTGGCGTCGGAGGTCGCGCTGCGGTCGATGCGACACTGAGTTGCTCGGTCGGGCGGACGGCCGAGCCTGGCCTCACGCCGCGCACGCGCCCAGGCTGCCCTCGAACATCATCGACCTGTAGGGCTCGCCGACAGCGGTGTTCCACTGCGAGACGACGAGCCGGGCGTCGTCGAGAGTCGAACCCGGGACCAGGTAGCCGCCGTACAACTGGGCGACCCGGCCGCGCGCGTGATCCTCGTCCGCCCAACTCGTACCCTGCACGAGCGTCACGGGCTCGGACCATTCGCCGTCGGGCCGATCCGCGAACCGCACGGCGATGCGGTACCCGGCCGCGTCGAAATACGTGAGCACCCAGCCGGAGTCGAGTTCGTCGAGGTGCAACTCGCCGTAACCGGAGCCGAGCCCGAGGTCGGTCGCCCTGCGGCCCCACGCACCGCGCTCCCACGCCTCCCAGCGCATCGGCCGCCACCGGCGCATGGCGTCGAATCGGCTCGCCTGCAGGCGATGCAGGCGCAGGCCCTTGTCGCGACTCAGGCCGCCTGTCGAGATGCTGTAGACGTAGCCGTCGCGGCCGAGCCGCATCGACCACATCTGGCGGCACCCGCCGTCCGCGTGCGCGCGGAACCGGGCCACCTGCCGCCACGACGCGGCAGCGTCGTCGGACCGCCAGATGCCCGTGCCCACCGCCCGGCCGAGACCGGCCATCACCATCGCGTGCATGTACAGCGTGCCCGACAGGTTGATGCACGACGTGGGGATGATGGTGGTGAACCGGCCGTTATCGTGCCGGTAGTCGATGAGCTGGCGCGCGCTGTCGGGATCGGGCCCCGCAGCCCGGGTCATCCTGCCGCTCGCGTCGCCGAAGAGGCCGACCGGCGATCGCCAGTCGCCCGCGCCGACGCTGGGCCCGCCGAACGTGTCGCCGAACAGGTAGAGGATCTCGTCGCCGACGCGGCAGGGGATGCCCAGATCGGTGCCGCCTACGCCGAAGCGTGGCACGCCGGTGATATCGGCCAGTTTGGTGAACGTCTCCATCGTCTCCCAGGGTAGGGGCGCACCAGCCCAAGCGAATCGGACCGTAGTCCGGATAGTCTGGCATACTTGGCCGTATGACAGAGGTGCGGTTCGGGTTGGACACGTTCGGGGATATGACGCAGGGCGCGGACGGCGAGCCCGTGCCGGCGGCACAGGTCATCCGTGACGTCGTCGAGCAGGCGGTCGTCGCGGATCGGCTCGGCGTCGACGCGTTCGGTATCGGCGAGCACCATCGGGCCGACTTCGCGGTCTCGGCGCCTGACGTCGTGCTCGCGGCGATCGCGAGCCGAACCGAGCGCATCATGCTCGGCACCGCGGTGACGGTCATCAGCTCCGACGACCCGGTCCGCGTCTACGAGCACTTCGCGACGCTCGACGCGCTGTCGAGCGGCCGGGCGGAGATCACGTTGGGACGCGGCTCGTTCACGGAGTCCTACCCGCTGTTCGGGTACGACCTCGCCGACTACGAGGTGCTCTCCGCCGAGAAGATCGAGCTCTTCGCCCGCCTGCGCGGCGAGGGCCCCGTCACCTGGGAAGGCACGGTTCGCGGGCCGCTGCGCGGACAGCAGGTCTACCCCAAGACAGAGAGTGGCGGAGTCTCGACGTGGCTCGGCGTCGGGGGTTCGCCCGAGTCCGTGATCAGGGCGGCCGAGCTCGGGATCCCGCTGATGCTCGCGATCATCGGAGGCGACCCGGCCCGCTTCGCGCCGTTCGCCGACCTCTACCGCCGTGCGCTGGCCGAGTACGGGCGTGCCGAGTTGCCCGTGGGGGTCCACTCGCCGGGCTATGTCGCCGCCACCGACGACGACGCGCGCGAGCAACTGTTCCCGCACTTCAAGGCCCAGCGCGACCGCATCGGCCGGGATCGCGGGTGGCCGCCCGTCACCCGGGGACAGTACGAGTCGGAGATCGCGCGCGGCTCGCTCTACGTGGGATCGCCGGAGACGGTCGCCGAGAAGATCGCCCGGACGGTGCAGACTCTCGGGCTGAGCCGGTTCGATCTGAAGTACAGCAATGGACCGATGCCGCACGACCAACTCGTGCGATGCATCGAGCTGTACGCAACGGAGGTGATCCCGCGGGTGCGGCGCCTCCTCGAGGCGTGATCGGTCCGGTTGAGGAGCCGGGCGACGTGTGATCAGCGGACGGCTGCGATGACCCTGCTCAAGTCCTCCAGTGCAGCCGCATCCGGCTCGATGACGGTGAAGTACGAGACACCGTGATCCGCACGCAGGCGCTTCACCTTGGCCACGACCTCGTCGAAGGTCCCGCACAGGGTGTTCATCGACGCGCGCAGCTGCTCGTCGGTGGCATCCGGCTGGAACCGCCGCAAGCCCTCGAAGTCGGGGTCCCGATCGACCGCGAATGCGAACACGATGAGGTTGAGCTCGAGTTCGTCGAACCGATCGCCGGCCGCCGACCTCAGGAACGCGACCCGGTCGGCCAGCGTGTCCTCGTCGGGCACGCTGGCCAGCGCGACGATGTCCGCATGCTCCGCCGCGAGGGTGAGCACCTTGTCGCCGACGCCCGCGACCATGATCGGCGGTGGTGACTGGATCGGTGCGGGCGAGTACGCCTCGTCTGCCAGCGACGTCCGCAGGTACTCGACGGTGGCGGCGAGATGTCGGACACGCTTTCCCGCGGAGGGGAATTCCAGACCGGCGGCCTCGAATTCGTCGGCCACGTATCCCGCGCCGAGGCCGATCTCGAGCCGGCCGCCGGTGAGCCGGTCGGTGGTAGCGCAGTCGCGAGCGAGCAGTGCCGGCGAGTAGAAGCCTGCGTTCAGAACGAAGTTTCCGAGGCGCATCCTGGACGTGACCTGGCCCGCCGCCGTGAGCGCCGGGAATGGCGCGATGATGCCCAGATGGTCGGGGACCATCAGCACATCGACGCCCGCAGCGTCCGCGGCGCGGACCCGTTCGAGGAAGTCGTAGCCGGTGCCGAGGAGGTTCACGCCGAAGCGGAAGTCACGCATTGCGAATGCCTTTCGTGGTCGGTTCGCCGCCAGGCGGCCATACTGGGAACCGACGACCACTGTATTACTTTGCAAAGGAAGGGGCACGATGACGGAATCGCATCCGTGGATAGGGATCGTCGTTCTGATAGCCGCAGCCGTGGGCCTCGCCGCCGCATGCCTGGCGTCCGCTCCGGCGATACTCACCACCAAGCAATACGTGGGCAGGGCCCTCGGTTCGGGCGCGATCGTCGCCGGCTCGGCGTTGCTCGCCGTGATCGGCCTGCTTCTGGTAGCGGGGTGGTGAGCCAGACCGCGACGGCCACGAGCCGGCGGGCCCTCCGTGCGCTGGGCGGGACCGTCAGCCGGCGCTGACGGTCGTCCGGTCCGGCGCTGTCGCCATCCGCTTGGCGCGCCGGCGCCGGGCCGGCATGACTGAGGCCATACCCTGGCCCGCGGCGGCGGCGGCACCCGCGATCAGCAGACCGCCCAGCACATCGGACGGCCTGTGCCACTGCAGCGCGACGACACCCGCCGACACCACGCCGACCGTGAGGCCGCCGAGCACGGCTGTGCAGCCGCGCGCGCTTCGCGGTACAGCCGCGATGAACGCGAGGGCCACGCCGGCGAATGCAGCGACCGTGTTCGACGGGAACGAATTGACCTGGGGGCCGACGCCGAGCTCGGGTCTGATCAGGCCGTACTTCAATAGGATCGCGCCTGCGATCGAGCCGATGACCGCGACACTGACATGGACCACCAGTCGCAGCGACCGTCGGTGCAGACACGCGACACCGAGGCCCGCCGCAGCCGTGGCCAGGAGAGGTACCTGGATCTCGTCGAGAATGCCGGCGGTGGGGCTGTCGACTCCGAACATCGATGACATCGCGGTCATCGCGGCCTGGTCGGTGACCTGGCCGGCGTACGTGCCGATCGCGAGCAGATACACGACAGCAGCGGCAGCGAGCAACGCGAATGCGCCGACCGTGCCGCGCAAGGAGCTGGTCGTGCGCGTCATGCCTCCACTGTGCCAAACATGGCGGCCCGCGCGCTGCCCGGCTACCGGTGTGTCGCGGTGTGTCGCAGCGGAAAAGCGAGAAACGGTAACGGATTCCGGACGAATCGCGATACTGGCGGTAACAACGGTGCCCGTGTGGCACCAGGGAGGCGAGGGGCGATGCGAAACGCGATGCGGCTCACGGCATGTGCCGCCCTAGTGGTCCTGGGAGCTGCAGGATGCGGCAACGGCGGTAGCGGCCCGACGGTGCTGAGCGGCCCGGCCGCTTCCCGCGGCGACGCCGGTGCGGGCGCTCGTGTCGGCGCGGGTGGTGCGGGTGGGGCCTCCGGCAACGCGGGCTCGGTCGGCGCGGGCTCGGACGGCGGCGGGGAGGTCGCGGGAACACCGGTGACGGCCGGCAGCGGAAAGTGCCTGGACCCGAAGTCGGCGACCGTTAAGAAGGCCGTCACATCGCTCGGGAGGTTCTACGACCGCGGGTTCATGGTCTATCGATCGACGCCGAACCGCGTCGGAGATTGTCCCGACCTGATGTGGGCGGAAGCCTTCCTGATCGACGGCACGGGCGGCTCTCCGGTCTGGGTGCTGCTCTTCGACTCGTCCGGCTACCTCGGTCGATCGGCAGCGGAGCAGACCGCGTTCACCCGCGTCTCGGGGGCGACGAAGTCGTCCGTCACGGTCGAGTATCGCTGGCTGAATCCCGGCGATGCGACCGCGAACCCCACCGGCGGTCCAGTGCCGGTCACCTACAGACTGTCCGGTGGCTCACTGACGCAGGATCGCGCCGTGCCGTCGCAGGCGTTCGGGGACAACCCCGGACATACGACGACCGCGACCACAACCACCGCGACGCCGCTCACCACGGCGCCCTCCGCCCCGACTACCGGATCGGAGGTGCCGGAGCCGACGAGCCCGACCGAGCCGCGAGTGCTGGCCACGCCCGCCCCCTGAGGCGCGTTCGGATCCCGCGCGGAGCAGTGCTCCGCGGGCGGCATAGCGTTTCGAGTTCAGGACGCGCCGAGGACCGGCGTGAGTACTCCGATGAGCCACTCGTCTCCGGTGTCGAGGAGTTGATAGACCATCCGCTCCGCAGGCGCCGCACCGTCATAGTCCCAGGTCACGTCGGCCCAGATGCTGTGCTCGGTCGCGGCGAGAACAGTGACGTCCCCCCGCGCTCGGGTGACCCCCGCGTATTGGCCCACGGCGTTCTCGAAGAAGGTCCGTGTCTGCGCAGGGGCGGTGACAGCGACGACCTGTGCGGGGAAAGCGATCAGTGCGGGGCAGTGGTAGGCGGCGGCTATGCGGTCGATGTCCCGCGCGAGGAGGGCGTCGCGGTAGTCGTCGAAGAAGTCCCGGGCCCGGGCGGCTGCTTGTGTGTTCGTCTCCATGTGGGCAACGCTAGGAGGAGAAGCCGCCAGGCCGATGGCGGGAATCGGGAGGAATCCAGAACGATGGCGCGATCCGTCGATCTCTCCACAGCGTCGCGGGACGCCTTCCTCACACTGCGTCGGGTGGAGCGCCAGCAGCGTCTGGTAGAGATGCTCGTCGAGCACCGGGGTGTGCCCGTATCCACCGACCGTCTGGCGAGGGCCCTGGGCGCGTCGCCGCGCAGCATCGACAGAGACCTGGCCCGGCTGCGCGAATCGGGCCTACCGATCCGTTCGCGGCGCGGGCCCGGCGGAGGGTCCTGGCTCGCGCCGACCGGCGCTGGTGCGCCCCTGACGCTCGACGTCACTGAGCTCGCTGCCCTCATCTCGACACTCGTCGCCCTCGGGCCCACTGCGACGGACAGTGCGGCGTCGGCGATGGCGAAGCTGGTCGGGGCGCTCCCTCGGTAGTGATCGCCGGCGGGGCAGGTCCCCGTCCGCGCGCCCCGTCGGCAATCGTCGTTCCCCGAATCCGCCGCTACAGTTCGAGCCCCAGAAGCGCGTTCTCGATCAGCTCGGGCAGCGCCGGATGGATCCAGTACTGCCCGCGGGCGAACTCGTGCACGGGTATGGAGAACGACATCGCGGTGATCACCGATTGGATCAGCGCGGACGCCTGGTATCCGATGAGATGCGCGCCGACCAACAGCCCGGTCGCGCGGTCCGCGATCAGCTTGCACAGGCCCTCGCCGTCCTCCATCGCCCAGCCGTAGGCGATGTCGCCGTAGTTCTGCACCTTCACCACGACGTCGATCCCCCGCTCGCGCGCCTGCGCCTCGGTCAGCCCGACGGAAGCGACCTGGGGGCGGGTGAACACCGCGCCCGGCACGAACCGGTGGTCGGTGGTCGCCACGGGGGAGTCCCACTCGGACAACAGATTCGCCTGGACGACCCGCGCCTCGTGATTCGCGACGTGTTTGAGCAGATACGGCGAGCTCACGTCGCCGAGCGCGTAGATCCCGCGCACGGCCGTGCGCTGATGCTCGTCGACGGGGACGCGGCCCGCGTCGTCGAGCTCGAGGCCGGCGGCCTCCACTCCCAGCCGATCTCCGTTGGGCTGCCGGCCGGTCGCGACGAGCAGGACGCCGGCGGACACGGTCGTGCCGTCCGTGAGGTCGACCCGCACGCCACCCGGAACATCCTGTGCGGCGGACACTTCCGTGTTCAGGCGTACGTCCCACTTCTTCGCAGCGAGATCAGTGAACCGCTCGGAGACCGTCACATCCTGCGAACGCAGTAGCCGCGGCCCCCGGGCGACGACGGTCACCGTGGACCCCAGCCCCGAGAAGACATGCGCGAATTCTGCTGCGATATAGCCACTTCCGACGATCACCACGCGTTCCGGGAGGTCTGGAAGGCGCATGATGTCGTCGTTGGTGTGGAAGGCCGCGCCCGAGTCGGCGATCACCGGCGGAATCACGGGCCGCGACCCCGCCGCGATCACGACCGTGCGCCCCGCGACGACGGTGCCGTCGGCGAGTCGCAACCGATGGGCACCGTCCGCAGGCGGCAGGAACTCCGCATGTTCCTGGAACACGGTGATATTCGGGCAGTCGTCCACGCGGTAGCGCAGGCCCCCGGCGGCGATGGGGTCGATGCGGGAGAACACGCGGTCGCGGATCTCCGCCCACCTGGCACCGGAGACCGCCGACTGCACGCCGAGCCGTTCCCCGTCGCGCGCCTCGTCCGCTAGATCCGCGGGATAGACGAACATCTTGGTCGGGATGCAGCCCACGTTGAGGCAGGTCCCGCCGTACGCCCCGGCGTAGACGCCCTGATCGACGATGGCGATGGACTTCGAGTCGAAGCGGTCGTCCGGGATCGAGTTGCCGCTGCCCGAACCGATGATCACCAGATCGAAGACGCGCGTTTCGTCGCTTCCCGTCACTTCTCCACCTCCCGCTCGAGCCACCCGGCGAGTTCATCGAAGGCGGCTGCGCGCACCTCGGGAGCCGAGAGGAATACGTCATGCATGGCACCGTCGAGGGGGATGACGGTGGTTCGGCCGCCGAGGCACCCGGACCACTTGGCGATCTGCCGGGTGTCGAGGACGACGTCGGCGGTCGCGGCCTCTGGGCTGTACTCCTTGGGGGCGAACGATCTCTGCGAGCGCAAGACGAGCGAGGGGACCCCCACGTCGAGGCCGCGGTGCAGCAGCGAATGCGCGACGCGCACTGCCCGCAGCCAGCCGAACCGGACGGGGAAGCCTTCGATCGGCTTGACCGACGTGTCGTAGTCCCATTCGCCGTGCTCGCTGACGTGCGCCGTCTGTCCGTAGACACCGATCGCCTCGACGGGGATGACGCGCGTGCCGGCGGTCTTGCCGATCAGTTTGACGACGGGGGTCGCGACCTCGCGCAGCACCATCGAGCCCTGCAGGTCGAACCACGGGCTGTCGAGCACCTCGCCGACGATGGGGCCGAGATCGTTGCGCCGCCGTCGTCGATCCAGCCACAGCGGCACGATCAGGGCGCCGGTCGAATGGGCGGCGATCACCAGTGGTAGGCCGGGATGTTCGGCGGTGATCGCGTCGACGGCGAGGTCGAGCTCCTGGTCGTATACGGCGAGGTCCGTCGTGTAGTGGGCCGACTGCCCCGCTCGCAGAGACCGCCCGGACTTGCGCAGGTCCAGCGCGTAGAAGGCGTACCCGCGAGCGGCGAAGAACTCGGCGATGTGGGTCTGGAAGAAGTAGTCCGAGAAGCCGTGCACCCACAGCACGGCCCGCGTAGGCGCGGGGGCCGAGACATGCTTCACCAGCGTGGCGACGACGCTGCCCGGCGCGGAATCGGGACCGGGCTCCCCGTCGGGGTCGGGGCCGAGCTCGAAGGTATGGGCGGCGTATTCCGGCCCGAGCCGGTCGGGCTCGTACTGCAGCGTGGGTTGGGGCACGGTGTCGACTCTAATGACAACCGGTTCGACGAGCCGGATGATCCGCCGTCGGGCGGCTGACGCTCGCTGGAGTAAGGTTCTCCGCACCGGGCGACGGCGCATCAGCGGCGCCGGCCCGCCCCGATCAACCGACTGAGGGAGTGGATCAGCCGATGGCCCAGAACGTGATCGAGACGGACGTCGCCCTGGTCGGCGCAGGAATCATGAGCGCCACGCTGGGCACTCTGATCCGGAAGCTCGAGCCGAGCTGGTCGATCAACCTGTTCGAATCCCTTGATGCGGTTGCCGCCGAGTCGTCGGACCCGTGGAACAACGCGGGCACCGGACACTCCGCGCTGTGCGAGCTCAACTACACGCCGCAGCAGGCGGACGGCTCGGTCGACATCAGCAAGGCGATCTCGATCAACGAGCAGTTCCAGGTGTCGCGGCAGTTCTGGTCGTACGCGGTGGACTCGGGGGTCCTCCGCGACCCGTCCGACTTCATCAACCCGATCGCGCACGCCAGCTTCGTGCACGGCCAGGACGATGTGGAGTACCTGCGCAAGCGCTACGAGGCGCTTTCGAAGGAGACCCTGTTCGAGGGCATGGAGTTCTTCACCGACCCGGCCACGTTCTCCGAGCGCCTGCCGCTCATGGCCGCAGGCCGTAATTTCGCCGACCCCGTCGCTGTGAACTGGTACGACGGCGGCACGGACGTGGACTTCGGGTCGCTGTCCAAGAAGCTCGTCAACTTCATCGGCGAGGGCGGGGCGGTGCACTTCGGTACCAAGGTCACGGGCCTGTCCCGGACCGATCGCGGGTGGCGCCTCACCGTCAAGAACCTGCGCACGGGCGAGAAGTCCCGCGTGGACGCGCGGTTCGTGTTCGTCGGTGCCGGCGGTGGTGCGCTGCCGCTGCTGCAGAAGTCGGGAATCAAGGAGGCGAAGGGCTTCGGCGGTTTCCCGGTCTCCGGCCAGTTCTTCCGCTGCACCAACCCTGAGCTCATCGAGAACCACGCCGCGAAGGTCTACGGCAAGGCCGCCGTCGGCGCCCCGCCGATGTCGGTCCCGCACCTCGACACCCGCGTCATAGGCGGGGACAAGGGCCTGCTGTTCGGCCCGTACGCCGGCTTCTCGCCCAACTTCCTCAAGGCCGGCAAGTTCACCGACCTGCCCCTGTCCGTGAAGCCGAACAACATCATCCCGATGATGTCGGTGGGCCTCAAGGAGATGGGTCTGACGAAGTACCTGATCGGCGAGGTCCTGCAGTCGATGCACAACCGGGTGCACACGCTGTCCGAGTTCCTACCGCGCGCCGAGGGCCCTGACTGGGAGCTCATCACGGCGGGTCAACGCGTGCAGGTCATCCGGAAGACCGGCGGCGGTGGCTCCCTGGAGTTCGGCACGGCGGTCATCGCGGCCGAGGACCAGACCATCGCCGGCCTGCTGGGCGCCTCGCCGGGCGCGTCGACGGCCGTCCCGGCCATGCTCGACGTCCTGAGCAAGTGCTTCCCGAAGCACATGGCGGCCTGGCAGCCGTTGCTCACCGAGATGATCCCCTCCTACGGGACCACCTTGAACGACAACAAGGCGCTTTTCCAGCAGGTCTGGGACTGGACGGGGCGCACTCTGGAGTTGGCCCCCGGCTCGGTTGCCAGGGCGGAAGAGGCCGCGGCGGCCCGCCGGGCAGAGGCCGCGACGACCGCGTGACGATGGCCGCCCTGCACCGGGCGTGGGCTCCGGACCTCGACGCCGCCACCCTGTACGCGCTGCTGCGCCTGCGGGCCGAGGTGTTCGTCGGTGAGCAGGCGTCGCCGTACGTCGATCCCGACGGCCGCGACCTGCTTCCGCTCACCCGGCACCTGTGGATCGAGGACGACGGTCGCATCGTCGCCACTGCGCGCCTGCTCGAGGACGAGGGCCCCGAGGGCTCAGTGTTCAGGGTCGGGCGCCTGTGTGTCGCACGGCAGGCGCGCGGGCGCGGCGACGGTGCACGGCTACTGGAGGCGGCGCTCGCGGAGGTCGGCGACCGGCCCTGCCATCTCGCGGCGCAGACATACCTGCGAGAGATGTACGCCAAGTTCGGTTTCGAGCCTGCGGGCGACGAGTACGTCGAGGACGGCATACCGCACATTCCGATGATCCGCACGCGAGGGTACGAATGACGGCGTACCCGTTCAGCGCGGTCGTCGGACACGAAGAGCTGCGGCTCGCCCTCACGCTGTGCGCCGTCGCGCCCGCTATCGGCGGCGTGCTGGTACGCGGAGAGAAGGGCACCGCGAAGTCCACCGCCGCGCGTGCATTGGCGCCCCTGCTGCCAGATGCCGACGATCGTTCGGCCCGGCTCGTGGAGCTGCCCATCGGAGCGACCGAGGACCGCGTCACCGGCTCACTCGACCTGCACAAGGTGCTGGGCGACGGGCAGGTGGCCTTCACACCCGGCCTGCTCTTCGACGCGGACGGCGGCATCCTCTACGTGGACGAGGTGAACCTCCTCTCCGATCACCTCGTCGACGTCCTGCTGGACGCGGCCGCGATGGGCCGCGTCAACGTGGAGCGTGACGGCGTCTCCCGCAGCTACGACTCGCGCTTCGTTCTGGTGGGGACCATGAACCCGGAGGAGGGCGAGCTGCGGCCCCAGCTGCTCGATCGCTTCGGCTTCGCCGTCGACGTACGCGCGTCCCGTGAGGTCGGGGTCCGCGTCGAGGTCATGCGGCGGCGGCTCGAGTACGAGAACGATCCGGAGGGTTTCGCGGCGAAGTACGCCGACGCCGATGCCCGCCTCGCCGCCGATATCGCCTCGGCGCGCGAACGGCTGCCGAAGGTCGCCGTGCCCGACGCCGAGCTGCGCCGGATCGCCGCCGTATGCGCCGCATTCGACGTCGACGGTATGCGGGCCGACCTGGTCATCGCCCGCGCCGCCGCCGCGCACGCCGCTTGGCGCGGTGCCGACGAGGTGGCCGAGGAGGACGTGCGCGTGGCGGCAACGCTGGCGCTTCCGCACCGCCGCCGGCGAGACCCGTTCGATGAGCCCGGCCTGGACCGGCGGGACCTCGACGACGCGCTCGACGAGGCGCGCGAGGAGGATCCCGGACCTGCACCGGACGATCCGGACGACGACCCCGATCGGGGGCCGGACGACTCGGGCCCCGACGGCGGCGAATCCGTCCCGGAGGACGTGCCACCCACCGGCGATGTGGACGACACTTCCGACACAGCCGCGCCGGCACCGTCCGGGGGCCCGGGGTTCCCGCCCGGCCGGCCCTCCGCAGTCCGGCGCCTAACGGTGCGCGGCCTCGGGTCCGGCGTCGTCGGTCGCCGCTCGCTCGCGCTGTCCGAGAGCGGGCGAGTGGTCCGCGCCGGGAACAGCGGGCCGGGCCTGCATCTGCCTGCCACCGTCGTCGCTGCGGCCCCGTTCCAGGCCGTCCGCGGTCGCAGCGCCGGTCCGCTTCGGCTGGAGCCCGACGATCTGCGCCCTCCTGTGCGAGTCGCGCGCGAGGGGAACCTCGTGGTGTTCGCGGTCGACCTCTCGGGTTCGATGGCCGCCCGAGAACGCCTCTCGCTGGTCGGGGACGCGGCGGTGTCCCTACTGCGTGACGCCTACCAGCGTCGCGACAAAGTCGCCGTGATCGGCTTCCGCGGGAGCGAGGCGACGGTACTCGTCCCACCCACGCGCTCCGTCGACGTGGCCGTCGCGCGGCTCGCGCGCGCTCGCACCGGCGGTCGCACGCCGCTCGCCGAAGCGCTCGTCGAGACCCGCCGCCTGCTGCACCGGGAGGGACTGCGCCCCGACGCCCGGCGCCCTCTCGTCGTGCTGCTCACGGATGGTCGCGCTACTTTCGGCCACGACCCGCTCGGGCGCGCAGTCACCGCCGCAACGTCGCTCCGCGCCGAGGGGCGTGCCGCCGTCGTCGTCGACTGCGAGACTTCGATGGTCCGCCTCGGCCTTGCGCGCACTGTCGCCGCTGCTTTGGGGGCCGAGCTGCTGCCACTCGAAGGCCTCGGCGGTAGCGGGTTGGCCCGTGCCGCTCGCGCTGCGTGATCACAGGAGGAGGAACGAATGCCGCAGGGCAAGCCCGAGTCGGTCCCCGACGATGGCCTGACCACCCGCCAGCGCCGCAACCAGCCCGTGCTGGCCGTGCACACGGGCCCGGGCAAGGGGAAGTCGACCGCGGCTTTCGGTATGGCGCTGCGCGCCTGGAACCAGGGCTTCTCCGTAGGGGTGTTCCAGTTCGTCAAGAGTGCGAAGTGGAAGGTGGGCGAGGAGAGCACGTTTCGTACTCTCGGTCGGCTGCATGAGCGTGACGGGGTGGGCGGCCCCGTCGAGTGGCACAAGATGGGGCAGGGCTGGTCCTGGCTGCGGCGCGACGAGTCCGCGGAAGAGGACCATGCAACTGCGGCCCGCGCGGGTTGGGAAGAGATCGCGCGCCGGTTGGCCGCCGAGACGCATCGCTTCTATGTGCTCGACGAGTTCACGTACCCACTGAAGTGGGGTTGGGTCGACACCGACGAAGTGGTGGACACGCTGCGGGCCCGCCCCGGCAACCAGCACGTGGTGATCACGGGCCGGGACGCGCCCGCCGCGCTGGTGGAGGCCGCGGACCTGGTGACCGAGATGACCAAGATCAAGCATCCGATGGACGCGGGGCGCAAGGGCCAACGCGGCATCGAGTGGTAGGTACGCCGGCGCTCGTGGTCGCCGCCCCGGCTTCGGGCAGCGGGAAGACGACGATCGCGACAGGACTCATGGGCGCCCTGCGCGCCGCCGGCCGCGAGGTCGCGCCGTTCAAGGTCGGCCCGGATTACATCGATCCCGGCTATCACGCCGTCGCCGCCGGGCGACCCGGGCGCAACCTCGACGCGAACCTGTGCGGCCCGGATCGCGTCGCGCCGCTCTACCGGCACGGAGCGACGGGCTGCGACGTCGCCGTCGTCGAGGGCGTCATGGGGTTGTTCGACGGCCGCATCGCCGACGACGGTGCCGCCGGTGTCGGGGCGATGGGCATCGGGTCGACCGCCGACGTGGCGGCCGCGCTGCGCGCACCGGTGCTGCTGGTCGTGGACGCGCGCGGACACTCGCAGAGCCTTGCTGCGGTGCTTGCGGGCTTCGTCGGCTTCCGGACCGACGTCGCCGTGGCCGGCGTCGTCCTCAACCGTGTATCGAGTCCCCGGCATGAACGCGTGCTGAGGGCCGCGTGCGCGCATGCCGGGCTCGAGGTGCTGGGTGCGGTCCCGTCGCGGCCCCGCCTCGAGGTGCCCGAGCGGCACCTGGGCCTCGTGCCCGCGCTCGAGCGCGCGGCGGCGGCTGTCGATGCGGTGGGCGGGATGAGCGATCTGGTCGCCGAGCACGTGGACGTCGCCCGCGTGGCCGAACTCGCCGCGCCGGTGCCCGACGGTGCCACCTGGGATCCCGCGGCCGAGGTCTCGCGGATGGGTTCGCCCGTCGTCGGGCTGGCGGGCGGACCCGCGTTCAGCTTCGGGTACGCCGAGCACGAGGAGCTGTTGGCCGCAGCGGGCGCGCGGGTCGAGCGGTTCGACCCCCTCGTGGACGAGCTGCCGGACGGTGCGACCGCGGTGATCCTGCCCGGCGGCTTCCCCGAGGTGTTCGCGGAGCGGCTGTCGGCCAACGTCGCGCTGCTGCGGCAGGTGCGCGCCCTCGCCGCCGGCGGCGGCTACGTCCAGGCGGAGTGCGCGGGGCTGCTCTATCTGGCCCGGGCGCTCGAGGGCGCACCGATGGCAGGCGCGGTGCCCGCCGACGCCGTCTTCACCCCGCGCCTGACGCTCGGTTACCGGGACGCCGTCGCGCTGTCCGACTCGTTCCTCTATGCGACGGGCGAGCGGGTCACCGGACACGAGTTCCACCGCACGGCGGTCACGGTCGACGGCGATGCCCCGCCCGCCTGGGGGTGGCGCGGCGAGTCCTCGCCCGTCCGCGACGGCGTCGCGACAGCGCGCGTGCACGCCTCCTACCTGCACACCCACCCCGCCGGCCACCCCGCGGCGGTCGAGCGGCTGGTCCGTGCTGCCGTCGGCTGACGGACGTAGATTCGCCTCCCCCTCATCGCCGATGGCGATGAGGGGGGCATGCGCGGAAACCGCTGTGTCAGTCAGCTCGTTCCGCATCGTGTCGCGATGGAACGCCGCGCCGATCCGAGTCTGGTGACCTCATCCGTGGTGTGGAAACAACGCGAGATGGCGCACCGGGCGTGCGCGTGGCGAGATCTATCGGAACTGCCTGGCTCGCTGGGATGCACTCCTCGTCGAGTCGAGGGGCACAAAGTTGAGATCACAAGTACGTAGGCTTGTTGGATTTCTAGCAGGCGCAATTGCAGTGGCCGCTCTACCGTTCAGCGGTGCAGGCACGGCGCGGGCCGCCGATCCACCCCCGGGCTATCCCACGGACGAAGTGCTCGCCACCGCCAACAATCCACTACGAGGGGAGATTCCGCTCCGCCGCGGGTTCTGGAACGGAGATACCGACGCCGGGTTCGGGGTCGACAAAGCGTGGAACAAGCACAACATTTGGACAGTCGAAGCTCAACGGAAGGTGATTTGGAATCGACCAACGTCGTTCCGAAGTGGAATGGGACTTGGGAGCTTCGCGCGTACGCGGGCAAGTATGAGTGCTCGACTGACGGTACATGCGAGCTGGTCGATCAGCGTGAGGTCATCGGCGTCGACAACCCTTTCTACCAGGCGTACTACTACGGATGGCCGGTCCACGGCGAGCTTGGCTTGCTGACAATGTATTGCAATCAGGGCGGCGAAGCTGAGTGCCCCGACTGGGTGACCTTCTCGCTGCAGGGCATCGGCAGCGGTCCACGTGTGGCGGCTAAGTCGAGCGAGGCGACCCTGCCGAAGGACTTGAGGGCGCGTCAGGAACGTAAACTGGATTCATCGGCCGTCCGTGATCTGTTGGAATCAGTCGGCGATGGCGACGTCTTGTTGCGATCGTCGGCCGCGGAGCTGCCGAAGACCGTGAAGCGATAGCAGAGGAGAGGATGTCAAGTGGTCGGGCATGCGACGGACGATCCGGATCCGTACACGCTTCTCGGCTCGATCCTGCATTCGATCTCTGTGGATTACAGTGATCGGGTCCAGATCATCAAGGCGTGGGCAGACGGAACGTCTGACGTGTGCGTCGTCTACCGCCGCCTGTTGTCGACGCCGGACGCGGTGGTAGGGCGTCGCGTTCACGTGTCGCCCGACGTCGATCCGGTCCGACTCGGCGACGCCGTCGCGATGGGCATGTCCGAACCCCTTGGTTCGCTGATCGAGAGCGCGCGGGTTTCACTCGACGGCATCTATTGGATCGGCATCCCCCCAGGAGAAACACCTCCGGTGTCGCCGCGAGTGGTGTGACCGCTCTCGACAGGTCGCGACGCCGGCGTCCGCTCAACGGACGGCCTGACCGGACGTACCGCGCGTTTCCGCGAAATCGCAGTGCGGGCGGACGCAGCGATCCACAAGCAGGGTACCGAGGCCGATTGCTGTCGATCATCGCCTCCGACTTGCGTGGGCCGTCGCCAACGGACTCGAACGAGATGGACGTGACTCTGTGGAAGGCCGTCGCCAGCGGGGACGCGCGGCCCGTTGTGTCTCGAGGCGACGATTCCTGACGGGCGATGGGCACCAAGGGCTTCTGCCTCGAACCGCATAAACCCCTGCGTGTCGAAGGCCCGCGTCGGCCGGCCGACGGATGTTGCGTTCGTCCACTCGCTGATCGAGTGACTCGGCGCGCTCATTAGGCTCGTCGTCCATGAGCGATCACACCGACCCGTACCTCGTCGGCCTCGACCTGCGCGGGCGCCGCGTGGTGCTGGTCGGTGGCGGCAGCGTGGTGCAGCGGCGGCTGCCGTTGCTGCTCGCCGCGGGCGCGGAGGTACACGTGATCGCGCCGGTCGTGACGCCGGCGGTGGAGTCGACCGAGGGCATCACACTCACCCTGCGGGAGTACGCCGACGGCGACCTCGCGGGCGCCTGGTATGTCCTCGCCGCGACCGACGACCCCGACGTGAACGTCCGCGTGCTCGCGGAGGCGGAGGCTCAGCGGACGTTCTGCGTCCGCGCGGACCTGGCCCGCGAGGGAACCGCGGTCACCCCGGCGACGGCGTCGGTCGGAGGCGTGCAGGTCGGCGTGCTCGCGGCGGGCGACCACCGCCGTTCGGCGGCCGTGCGCAACTCGCTGGCGGCGGCGTTGTCCGGACACACGGCGCAGGCCGACGACCGACCCAAGCCCGCCGGCGTCGCCCTCGTCGGCGGCGGACCCGGCGACCCGGGCCTCGTCACAGTGCGCGGGCGCGAGTTGCTGGGCCTCGCCGACGTAGTGGTCGCGGACCGGCTGGCGCCGCCGCGCCTGCTGGCCGAACTGGCGCCGAACGTCGAGGTCATCGACGCCGCGAAGATCCCGTATGGACGCGCCATGGCGCAGCAGGCGATAAACGAGGTGCTGATCGACCGGGCGAAGGCGGGCCGGTTCGTGGTGCGGCTCAAGGGCGGCGACCCGTACGTGTTCGGCCGCGGCTACGAGGAGCTCGAGGCGTGTGTCGAGGCCGGGGTGCCGGTCACCGTGGTGCCCGGCGTGACGTCGGCGTTTGCAGCGCCTTCGGCGGCGGGGATCCCGGTGACACATCGGGGCGTCACCCATGAGGCCGTCGTCGTCTCCGGGCACGTGCCGCCGGGGCACCCCGACAGCCTCGTCGACTGGGACGCGCTGGGGCGGTTGCGCGGCACCGTCGTCGTGCTGATGGGCGTCGAGCGGCTCGCCGCGATCGCCGATGCCCTGGTAGCCGGGGGCCGGCCGAGCGATACGCCCGCCGCGGTCGTCGAGAACGGCTCGACGGACCGGCAGCGTGTCACCCGCGGCACCCTCGCGACGATCGCGGCTGCGGCCACCGAGGCCGGGATCCGGCCGCCTGCGATCATCGTCGTCGGGGCGGTTGCCGGGTTCGAGCAGGGCACGTTGTCGGATTCGAGTAGGACCACGCGCGGAGAAACGTGTGAATCGCAACCTTCGTCGCCGGAGTGATGGGTTCTCCACAGGTTCCTCTCATCTGCAGGTCAGCGCGTTCGCGAGCACTCCCATACCGGTCACACAGGTAACTTGTGCCTCATTTGTTACGTGCGACGATTTCCCGGCGCCTTTGTTCGGCCTGTACCGTCGGAACCCATGACCGCAGTATCGGCGCCCGAGGGGACTGGCCAGACGTACGCCGTTAAAGGCAACGCGTTCGGGCTGGCCATCATCGTGCTCAGCGGGATGTACTTCCTGTCCGTCCTGGACGGGACCGTCGTCTTCGTGGCGATGCCGAAGATCCAGGACGGGCTGCACCTGTCCGACGCCACCAAGGTGTGGGTGTTCGGCGCGTACGCGGTCGCTTTCGGCGGTCTGATGCTGCTCGGCGGCCGGTTGGGCGACACCTTCGGCCGGAAGAAGATGTTCATCTACGGCGTCTCGGGTTTCACGGTGACGTCAGGCCTCGCGGGTGCGGCGGGTGCGATGGACGGCTTTCTCGGATTGAGTGCCGAGGTGTGGTTGTTGGTCGCCCGCACGCTTCAGGGGGCGTCAGCGGCGGTCGCATGCCCGACTGCGCTCGCCCTCGTCGCCACCACCTTCGCGCCCGGCAAGGCGCGTAACCAGGCCTTTGCGATCTTCGCTGCGATGGCGGGCGTCGGCTCGGTCTCGGGGCTCGTAGCGGGTGGTGTGCTGGCCACCTGGCACTGGAGCCTCGTGTTCCTCATCAGCGTGCCCGCCGGCCTGGCGTGCGCAATCGGTGGCTACATCGCGCTCGAGGAGTCTTCGGCCGAGCGACGGCACTCGCTCGACGTGCGCGGCGCGGTACTGGCGGTGGTCGGCTGCGCGTCCGGTGTGTACGGCGCTACCGCGGGCCCCGAGGGCTGGTCTCGTCCGAGCGTGGTCATCGCATTCGCACTCGCGGCGGTGTGCCTCGTGATGTTCCTCGTCGTGGAGCGCGGCACGCGCAACCCGATCCTTCCGTTCTCGCTGTTCCGCAACCGCAACCGAGTTGCGACGATGATCGCCATCCTCATCTGTGGCGCCGTCATCCCCACGATGGGCTTCTATGTCTCGCTGACGTTCCAGCAGGTGCTCGGCTACGAGCCGTGGCAGTCCGGCGTGGCGCTGATGCCGTTCGCCGTGGGCATGGGCGTCTCCTCGGCGGTGTCCGCAAAGCTCGCGACGATGGTGCAGGCGCGATGGCTCGTCGCACTCGGCGGGATCGTTGTGCTCCTGCCGTGCCTGTTCGTCTACGCGACCATCGACGCCTACGCGTCGAATCCGAGTCGGCACGATGCGCATATCGCCTACTTCCCGCAGATCGCCGTCCCTGTGTTCATCATCGGCCTGGGCGTGGGACTCGCGCTGATCCCGCTCACCCTGTGCATCGTGGCCGGGGTCAAGCCCAATGAGATCGGCCCCCTGACCGCGCTGACCGAGGTCGCGCAGAATCTCGGCGGTGTCGGGGGACTGGCGATCGTCCAGGTGCTCGTCACGTCGCGCATCATGTCGAAGGGCGGTCCCACATCCGGTGAGATGAGCGCCGTGCCCGGCCTGCGCGACGTCCAATTGCATGCACTCGCATCGGGGTACGGCCTCGCGTTCCTGGCGTGCGCAGCGATCGTCGTCTTGGCCGGCATAGTCGTCGTCCCATTCATGCGCTTCACGCCTGAGCAGGTCGCCGAGGGCCAGGCCGTCCAGGAGTCGAACAAGTCCGGCGGTGCGATCCCGTCGACGTCGTTCCCGGCGCTCGCATTCCACGAAGACGAGGCCGAGGACGAATGGGAGCCAATCGAGGGCGACGTCACCTCCGGTACGTTCCCGGCGGTCAAGCGGAGCGACTACGAGCTGTTCTACAACGAGAGCCCGGACGATCCCGAGCCCGCGCCGTTCACCGATCGCATCCCGATCCTCGCCCGGCGCCGCACGCGCGCACCCGACCCGGAGCCCGACGAGTCGGCGACCACGGCGTTGCCGCTCGGCGCACCATCGGCGAGCCGCGACGAGCCGCCGACTCGCGGCACCCATCCCAGCGACCCGGTCCCGCGTCGACCCGAGCCGCCTCTGTCCGGTGTCGCGCGCGACAGCGGCGAGATCCGCCGCTCCGCCGATATCGAGCGTCCTAGCGGCTTCCGCATGCCGGAGCGCAACGGTCGTGTGCAGGCACCGGCGCCGCGCCCCGCCCAGACACCGCCGACGCAGGCCGTGCCGGTCCAGCGCCCCGTACCCGCTGGGCAGGGATTCCGCCCCAGCGGGCCCGTACAGCGCCAGGGCCGGCCGAGCGCGCCGATGCCGCGTCAGGGCGCGCCCGCGCCGCGGCCGAGCGGACCGATGCAGCCCCGTCCGAGCGCGCCGGTGCAGCGGCCCCCACAGCCTGCGGCCCCACAGGCGGGCTTCCGGGCGAGTGCCCCGATCCCGCGTCCGAGCGGCCCGGTGCAGCGCCCGAGCGGCCCCGTGCAGCGCCCGAGCGCGCCGCTGCAGCGCGGCGACGGCCGTCACGCCGCCCCTGACGCCTCGACACCCGACTCTGCCGCGTCCCAGGAGGGACGGCACAGCATGCGTGTAGGAGCCCAGTCGCCGCAGGCGGACCGCGTCAGCCGCGCGCGTCGGCACCGCCAGGACGACTGAGCCTCCCGGGACCCCCTCGGCCTACCCCGAGGTGACGATCGTGACCTCCTGGGAGCCGGTGACCTCGGCCCGCAGGCCCGCCTTCTGTGCCACGCGCACGACGGCGCGGGCGTCCGCGGGCTCCGCCCGGGTCGCGACGAGCGCCCTCGCCAGCAGGCCCTTGTGGTGCTTGTTGAAGTGCGACACGACGGAGCGGCTACCGTCCTCTCGTTCGGTGACGACGGTGGCGGTCACCGCACCTTCGACCCGCCCCAGGGCGGCGTAACCGCCCGATCGCAGATCGACGACCAGCCCGCAGTCGAGGGCATCCAGCGCGTCGGCGAGATCGGGCTTCCACTCGGCTGCGAGAGTGCGAAGCCCGGGGAGTTTCGACCCGGCGGAGAGCCGGTACGCGGGAATCGGGTCTGCGGCGCGGACCACTCCGAACAACGCGGATCCGATCGCGAGCCGCGCATCCGCCTTCGCGCGCTGCGCCCTGGTGAACCCGGCGACGTCCAGTGCCTCGTAGAGCACGCCCGTGTAGCGCTCGAGCGCCACGCGGGTCGGCGCGGACCACAGCGTGCGATTGCGCTCGAGCTCATCGGCCTGCGCGGCGGAGAGCCCGAGAGCGGCGCGGCCCGCAGTATCGTCGGCGGACACCTCGACGAGTGCCTCGGCGATGCGTACCCGGGTGTCCGTGAGGTCGGGCAGGGAGAGCTCGGCGAGGTCGAGCGGGCGGCCGGCGCCGCCACCTGTCTTGGTCTCCGACGGGGGAAGCAGGATCAGCACACCGGGCACACTAAGCTATCGACCCGTGATCACCCGACTCTCCCAGCTCTTCCTCCGCACGCTCCGCGACGACCCCGCGGACGCGGAGGTCCCGAGCCACAAGCTGCTAGTGCGTGCCGGATACGTGCGCCGCGTAGCGCCCGGCGTCTACAGCTGGCTGCCACTCGGCCTCAAGACTCTCCGCAACATCGAGGCCGTCGTGCGCGACGAGATGACAGCGATCGGCGGGCAGGAGATATCCCTACCTGCGTTGCTGCCGCGCGAGCCGTATGAGACGACGGGTCGATGGACCGAGTACGGCGACGCGCTGCTGAAGCTCAAGGATCGCAAGGGGACCGACATGTTGCTCGGGCCCACGCATGAGGAGATGTTCGCGCTCACCGTCAAGGGTGAGTACAGCTCCTACAAGGACCTTCCGGTGATCCTGTACCAGATCCAGACCAAGTACCGCGATGAGGAACGGCCGCGAGCCGGGATCCTGCGCGGGCGCGAGTTCATCATGAAGGACTCGTACTCGTTCGACCTGGACGAAGGCGGGCTCAAGGACGCGTACCACGCGCACCGCGAGGCGTACCAGCGCATCTTCGCGCGCCTCGGCGTCCAGTACGTGATCGTGGCGGCGACTTCCGGCGCGATGGGGGGCAGCGCGTCGGAGGAGTTCCTGGCGGAGAGCCCGGTGGGCGAGGACACGTATGTGCGCTGCCTCGAGTCCGGCTACGCCGCGAACGTCGAGGCGGTCGTCACGCCGGCGCCGGATCTGATCCCCCTCGACGGCCTGCCCGAGGCGGTCGTGCACCAGACCGAGAACACGCCCACTATCGCGACGTTGGTCGACTGGGCGAACGCGGCCGACCTGGGCCGGGCCGTCACCGCGGCGGACACCCTCAAGAACGTGCTCGTGAAGACGCGGCTGCCCGGCGACGAGTGGGAGTTGCTCGGCATCGGTGTCCCCGGCGATCGCGAGGTCGACTTCAAGCGTTTGGAGGCGTCGTTGGAGCCCGCCGAGGTGGAGCTGCTCGACGAGGACGATTTCAGGGCGAACCCCTTCCTGGTGAAGGGCTACGTGGGGCCGAAGGCTCTGCTGGACAACGGGGTTCGCTACTTGGTGGATCCGCGGGTCGTGACCGGGACCCGGTGGATCACGGGCGCCGACGCGCCGGGTGAGCACGTCGTGGACCTCGTCGCGGGCCGCGACTTCACCCCCGACGGCACGATCGAGGCGGCCGAGGTGCGCGACGGCGACCCGTCGCCGGACGGCCGCGGCACGCTCGTCTCAGCGCGTGGCATAGAGATCGGCCATATCTTCCAGCTGGGACGCAAGTACACCGACGCCTTCGAGGTCGATGTCCTCGGCGAGGACGGCAAGCCCGCCCGGCTCATCCAGGGCAGCTACGGTATCGGCGTCTCCCGTCTCGTCGCCGTCATCGCGGAGCAGTGGCACGACGACAAGGGGCTGCGCTGGCCCAAGGGGGTCGCGCCGTACGACGTGCACCTCGTGATCGCGAACAAGGACGCGGGCGCTTGGGAGGGCGCGGAGCAGCTTGCCGCGGACCTCGACGCACGGGGCCTCGAGGTGGTACTCGATGATCGCAAGGCGTCGCCCGGCGTGAAGTTCAAGGACTCCGAACTGCTGGGTGTCCCGACCGTGGTCGTGGTCGGCCGAGGCTGGGCCGACGGTGTCGTGGAGCTGCGCGACCGCCTCACCGGTGAGTCCCGCGAGGTGCCCGTGGCGGACGCCGCCGACGTGGTCGCCGCCGCCGCCCGCGCGTAGAGGTCGCTGCGACGTGCAGATCGGGCGTCCGCTTCGAACGGAGCCCCGCACGGACCATCCCGTGCGGGGCTCTCGTAGGGCGGTCTCAGAAGAGGCCGAGTAGGGCGTTACCCGTGGTCACGTCCTTGGAGGTGACCACGTAGATCCCCCAGATCACACTCAGGACGAGGGTGACGGCCCCGCACACGATGCCCGCGATCGCCAGGCCGCGGCCGCCCTCTCCGGTCTGCTTGATCTGGTTCAGCGAGATCACGCCGGTGATGATGCCCGCGATCGAGAAGAGGAAGCAGCAGATGCCGAGGATGCCCGTCACCAGGGAGGCGATCGCGAGGTTGTTGGTGCCGGGGGCCGACGGAGGGTAACCGGGCGTGCCGAAGCCCGGTGCGCCGGGGAACCCGCCCTGCGGGTACTGAGGCTGTTGGCCGTAGGGGTCGGACCCCGGGTACTGCTGGCCGAACTGTTGTCCGCCGAACTGCTGGTTGTACGGATCCTGTCCGTATCCGGACTGCCCGTATCCGGACTGCCCGTATCCCTGCTGTCCGTAGGGGGCCTGCTGGCCGTAGCCCGGCTGGCCTGGCTGGCCGTAGCCCGGCTGGCCGCCCGGATAGTCGGGTGCGGTGGGGTACTGGGGGAGTGCGGAATAGGGATCAGCGGGCGCGTACGGATCCGCGGGCGGCTGCGGCGAGCCCAACTGGTAGCCGGCCGACGGCGGCCCCGACGGGTACTTCGGCTGCTCGACGGACGGGCCCGACCCGCCGTCTCCCTCCTTGGACAGATTGGGCCGGATGACGGTCTCGTCGAAGGCACGGCCCGTGGGGTCCGAGTCGGGTCCCGGCTCGCTCTGCTTGTGCGGATCGCTGTCGGTCATGCGGGCCAGTCTAAGGACAACCCGCGGCGACTACGCGTCGCCGCCGGGCAAAGAGGGCGTCGCGGGGGCGATGTTCAGCGCGATCCGCCACCGCGCGGCGCGGGTCGCCGCGCCCGTCAGACCCCCGAGGGCGATGCGCCGGACACCATCGCTCCCGGCGGCCGAGAGGAGCTGCCGGTAGGCCTGAGCGCAGCCCTCCTCGGCGGTGACGGCGAGCTTGGCCGCCGTCGTGCCGTCGGTGACGGGGGTGGGGATCTTGTATGCGGGCGCAGCAGGCTGTGCGCTGGCGCCCGCCGTCTTGACGGCTGCCGCGACGGAGTCCCGCTGCGCCCGGTGCGCGGCGATGAACTCGGTCACGGAGTCCTGCCGCGCCGCCAGGGAGTACGCGGCGACGATGCCGTATGCGTACACGGCGGCGTCCTCCGCCTGCAGGGCGGCGTTGAGCGCGTCCGGTTCGTCTGTCATGCGAGCAGTACCTCCGCGTGGGTGGTGACGGCGGCGGCGACGGCGCCGAGCAGGGACGCACGGAATCCCGAGGACGAGACTGCCGCGTCACCCGCGGCGCGGGCGGATGCCTTGAGCTGGGAGACGAGCTTCGCCTGCGTCCGTGTCGCCGGCGCCGGCGCCGCGCTGGGCGACGGCGCGGGCTGTTCGAGGAACCGCGACAGTTCGTCGGTGATCGCCCGCGCATGTTCGGTGCGCTGCTCTGCGATCAGCCGGAGTGTCGTGGCCAGGGAAGGCGCGGTGGCGATGAGAGCGGTTGCGGCGGCGGCGTCGGCCCGAGCGGCGTCCGCGAGGTTCGTAAGCGTCTTCGTCGCGGGGTCGCCGCTGCGGTCCGGCGTGAACGAGCACGCGGTCAGGGCGCCCAGGGAGACGCCGGCCATTGCGATGGCCGCGCGGCGGGTGACGGTGCGCCCTGTCGGCACGCTCGGTTCGATGGCTGGCACGGGTACCGATACTAACCAGGGCGCGGCCCGGGAACGGCGACCTCGACGCGTGGAACACCTGACCGGCTGGGAGTTCCCAGCGCGAACGGGTATACTGCTCGGGCGCTTACGACAACTTCACAGGGGGCGGAAATGGCATTCGATGAGACCGCGGTCATGAGGACGGTGACACCCCTGGTGGAGTCCGCGGGCCTGGACCTGGAACGCGTCCGCGTGGTCAAGGCCGGCCCCAAATCAATGGTCAGCGTGGTCGTGGACAGTGACGCGGGTCCCTCCCTCGATGAGATCGCCGACCTCACGCGCGACGTGTCCGCCGCAATAGACGAGGACCCGGTATACGGGCAGCAGGCGTTCACCCTGGAGGTCACGACACCGGGGGCAGAGCGCCCCCTCGACGCGCCCCGCCACTGGCGCCGCGCGCGCGGCCGCCGCGCGGCGATCGAGTTCACCTCGGGTGATCGTCTGATCGCGCGAATCGGCGAGCTCGCGGCGGACGAGGCGACGGTCACCGTCGTCGTCCCGCGCCGGAAGGGCGGTCCCGAGGCGCGCGAGATCGCGCTCGCCGACGTGGCGAAGGCCGTCGTCCAGGTCGAATTCTCCCGTCCCGACTCACGTGAGCTGGAGTTGTCCGGCCTCACCCCCGGCCGGGTCACGCCCGGCGCCCCCGTCGACGAAACCGGAACCGGTGACGGGACTGCAGATTCCGAAGGAGACAAATGAATATCGACATCGCCGCGCTCAAGGCCATCGAGGCGGAGAAGGACATCGCGGTCGACACCGTCATCGACGCGATCCAGATCGCGCTGCTCACCGCGTACAAGCACACCGACGGCCATCAGCCCCACGCGTACATCGACATCGACCGCAAGTCGGGGGCGGTACGTGTGATCGCACAGGAGCTGGACGCCGAGGGCAACGTCATCGGCGAGTGGGACGACACCCCCGAGGGCTTCGGGCGCATCGCCGCGGACTCGGCACGCCAGTTGATCACGCAGCGCCTGCGGGATGCCGAGAACGAGCGCAACTTCGGCGAGTTCTCCGCACACGAGGGCGAGATCGTCGGCGGCGTCGTACAGGCCGATTCCCGGGCGCGGGCCAAGGGCTTCGTCGTCGCGCACATCGGCCCCGAGAACGGCGGTCACGACGCCGTCCTGCCGCCGGCCGAGCAGGTGCCCGGTGAGCTCTACGAACACGGCGCGCGCATCAAGTTCTACGTGGTGGGTGTAGGTCGCGGGCAGCGTGGCGTGCAGATCACGCTGTCGCGCACGCACCCCAACCTGGTGAAGAAGCTGTTCGCGCTCGAGGTGCCGGAGATCGCCGACGGCAGCGTCGAGATCGTGTCGGTGGCCCGCGAGGCCGGTCATCGCTCGAAGATCGCCGTGCGAACGTCTGTGCCGGGTCTCAATGCGAAGGGTGCGTGTATCGGCCCGATGGGACAGCGCGTGCGCAATGTGATGAACGAGCTGGCGGGGGAGAAGATCGACATCATCTCGTACGACGACGATCCCGCGGTATTCGTCGGCAACGCCCTCTCGCCGTCATCCGTCGTATCCGTTACGGTCGTCGACCCCAAGGAGAAGGCGGCGCGAGTCGTCGTCCCGGACTACAAGCTTTCGCTCGCGATCGGCAAGGAGGGGCAGAACGCTCGTCTCGCCGCTCGCCTCACCGGGTGGCGCATCGACATCCGCTCGGACGCCGACGCAGCCCAGAAGTGAGCGCGGCGCCGGGGCCGGATGTACCTGCGGCCGGCGGTCCGGTCCGGATGTGCATCGGCTGCCGGGGCCGTGCGCCGCAGGCCGAGCTGGTCAGGACGGTCGCGGTCGCCGTCGACGACGGTGCGGTGCGGGTCGTCGCCGACGCGGCGCGGCGCATGCCCGGGCGGGGAGCGTGGGTGCACCCGCGTTCTGAATGCGTGGCCAACGCGGTCAGACGGCAGGCGTTCCGCCGGGCCCTGCGGCTGCAGGGGCCGGTGGCGGTCGACGAGGCCGCGCTGCTCGGAGCGGCGCCGGATTAGTTTCCGGTTTGCCTGGCGCGGTACAGTGTAGGGCGGCCCGAGAAGACTCCTCCGTGACCGGAGGCGTGTTCGGGACCGGTCGTGGATCCGAAGGACCTGATGCAGGTCGGCCAGGCCTCGAGGACAGGAACGAGTTTGTAGTCATGAGTACACCGTGAAGCTTCAGCGATGAACGGCCGTCGGAGTAGGTAATCCGGGGTCGGCGGGACCATAAGTCACCGCTCGACCTCGCAGTGAGGAGAGTAGTGGCAGGCAAGGCCCGCGTGCACGAGTTGGCTAAGGAACTCGGTGTCACAAGTAAGGAAGTACTCGCTCGGTTGAGCGAGCAGGGCGAATTCGTGAAGTCGGCTTCGTCCACCGTCGAGGCGCCTGTGGCGCGTCGACTGCGCGAGTCGTACTCGCCCAAGAAGACGGACGGTGCGGCCGCGAAGCCGTCGGCTCCCCGTCCCGGCACAGCCAAGCCCGGCGCGAAGCCGGGGCCCGCGCGCCCCGCGGCACCGGCGGACCGAGCGGCCGCGGCCGACCACTCTGCGCCGCAGGAGCCGGCCGCAGAAGAGCGCCCCGCAGCCGCCGGCCCCAAGCCCGGCGCCGCGCGCCCGGGACCGCGTTCCGACGCCCGTCCCGGCCCGCGCTCCGAGGCCCGCCCCGCGCAGGCCCGCCCCGAGGGTGGCGATGCGCAGGCGAACGCCGGCCGTCCCGGCCCGCGTCCCGCGGGTCCGCGTCCGGCAGGCCCGAAGCCCGGTCCGCGCACGCCGCGGGTCGGCAACAATCCGTTCTCGTCGGCCCCGGCCGAGCGCCCGCCGCGTCCGGCGCCGGGCGCCGGCGGCCCTCGTCCGGCACGTCCCGGGCCGGGTGGTCCGCGTCCCGGTCCCGGTGGCGCCCGTCCGCAGGGCCAGGGCGGTCCGCGGCCGCAGGGCGGTCGTCCCGCCCCCGGCCAGGGCGGTCCCCGTCCGACGCCGGGCAATATGCCCCCGCGCCCGAATCCGGGTGCCATGCCCGCCCGCGCCGCGCGTCCGGCCACCGGAGGCCGGCCCGGCGGCGGGCCCGGCGGTCGCGGTCGTCCCGGTGGGGGCGGCGGCGGTGGCGGCTTCCGCGGTGGTCCCGGTGGCGGTGCACCCGCTGCCGGCGGTTTCCGCGGTCGCCCCGGCGGCGGTGGCCGGGGTCGTCCCGGCGGTGCCGCAGGTGCGTTCGGCCGTCCCGGTGGCGCTCCGCGCAGGGGGCGCAAGTCGAAGCGGGCGAAGCGCGCCGAATACGAGAACATGCAGGCGCCCATCGCCGGTGGCGTCCGGCTGCCGCGCGGCCAGGGCGAGACCATCCGTCTCGCCCGGGGTGCCTCGCTGAGCGACTTCGCCGAGAAGATCGACGCGAATCCAGCATCCCTGGTCCAGGCGCTGTTCAATCTGGGCGAGATGGTCACCGCGACCCAGTCGGTGAACGAGGAGACCCTCGTGCTGCTGGGCGAGGAGATGAACTACGTCGTCCAGGTCGTCAGCCCCGAGGATGAGGACCGCGAGCTGCTCGACAGCTTCGACCTCACCTACGGCGAGGACGAGGGCACCGAGGAGGACCTCGAGCAGCGGCCTCCGGTGGTCACCGTCATGGGTCACGTCGACCACGGCAAGACCCGTCTGCTGGACACCATCCGTAAGGCGAACGTCCGTGAGGGCGAGGCCGGCGGCATCACTCAGCACATCGGCGCCTACCAGGTCCTCACGGAGCTGGACGGCAACGAGCGCCTGGTGACGTTCATCGACACCCCGGGTCACGAGGCGTTCACCGCCATGCGTGCCCGCGGTGCGAAGGCCACCGACATCGCGATCCTCGTGGTCGCCGCCGACGACGGCGTCATGCCGCAGACGGTGGAGGCGATCAACCACGCGCAGGCGGCCGAGGTGCCGATCGTGGTGGCGGTCAACAAGATCGACAAGGAAGGCGCGCAGCCGGAGAAGATCCGCGGCCAGCTCACCGAGTACGGCCTGATCCCCGAGGAGTACGGCGGCGAGACCATGTTCGTCGACATCTCGGCGAAGCAGGGCACCAACATCGAGGCCCTCCTCGAGGCCGTGCTGCTGACCGCGGACGCGTCGCTGGATCTGCGGGCCAACCCGGACATGGACGCTCAGGGCGTCGCGATCGAGGCGCACCTCGATCGCGGGCGTGGTCCCGTGGCTACCGTGCTGATCCAGCGCGGCACGCTTCGGGTCGGCGACTCGATCGTCGCGGGCGACGCGTACGGTCGCGTCCGCCGCATGGTCGACGAGAACGGCGACGACATCGCAGAGGCCACACCGTCGCGGCCGGCCCAGGTCATCGGCTTCACGTCGGTGCCGGGCGCGGGCGACAACCTGCTCGTGGTCGATGAGGACCGCATCGCGCGGCAGATCGCCGACAGGCGCAACGCACGCAAGCGCAATGCGCTCGCCGCACGGTCGCGCAAGCGCGTGTCGCTCGAGGACCTGGACGCCGCGCTCAAGGAGACGAGCCAGCTCAACCTCATCCTCAAGGGTGACAACAGCGGTACCGTCGAGGCCCTCGAGGAGGCCCTGCTGGGCATCGAGGTCGACGACGAGGTGGCCCTGCGGGTCATCGACCGCGGCGTCGGCGGTGTCACCGAGACCAACGTCAACCTGGCGTCGGCCTCGAACGCCGTCATCATCGGCTTCAACGTCCGTGCCGAGGGCAAGGCGACGGAGCTGGCGAACCGTGAGGGCGTCGACATCCGCTACTACTCCGTCATCTACCAGGCGATCGATGAGGTCGAGAGCGCGCTCAAGGGCATGCTCAAGCCTGTGTACGAGGAGCAGGAGCTGGGCCAGGCGGAGATCCGCGCGATCTTCAAGTCGTCCAAGGTGGGCAACATCGCCGGCTGCCTGGTGCAGTCGGGGATCATGCGCCGCAACGCGAAGGCGCGCCTGCTGCGCGACAGTGTCGTGGTGGCGGAGAACCTCACCGTCAGCTCGCTCAAGCGCGAGAAGGACGATGCGACCGAGGTCCGCGAGGGCTACGAATGCGGTCTCACCTTGACGTACTCCGACATCAAGGTCGGCGACGTCATCGAGACCTACGAACTGGTGGAGAAGGCGCGCGACTGATCCGACGTAGGTGGCCGGCCTCCGCACTGTCGGGGGCCGGCCGCATACTTCGCCGGGTGCGCCGTGAAGCCCCTGGGCCGGGTGGGCCCGTGATGTGTTCACAGGTGTGATCGAGATCGACCTGCTCCTCGGGGATGTCAGGTCGCTGAAGCAGAAGCGGTCCGTCGTGCGCCCCATCCTCGCCGAGCTGCGGAGGTTCTCCGTGAGCGTGGCCGAGGTCGGTGCGCTGGACCTACACCGCCGCGCGGTCCTCGGTGTCGGTGTGGTGGGCCCGGACGGCGCCCACGTCGCAGAGGTGCTGGACCGCTGCGAGCGTGCTGCCACGGGTCATCCTGAGGTGACCGTATTGTCAGTGCGGAGGCGCCTGTGGGGTCCCGAGGACTGATGAGAAGACGACGAGAGAGATAGGTGATCGGGCATGGCTGATCCGGCTCGCGCGCAGCGCCTTGCCAAGCGGATCGCGACGATCGTCGCGACGGCGATCGAGCACGACATCAAGGATCCGCGCCTGGATTACGTGACCGTGACGGACGCCCGGCTGACGGGCGACCTGCACGATGCAACGGTGTATTACACCGTGATGGGGCCGACGCTCGACGTCGATCCCGATTATGAGGCGGCCGCCGCAGGCCTGGAGAAGGCCCGCGGGCAGCTGCGGTCCAAGGTGGGCGCGGGTACGGGCGTGCGCTTCACGCCGACGCTGCGGTTCGAGCTCGACAGCGTCCCGGAGGCGGTTGCCAACATGGAGGCGCTGCTCGCCCGGGCTCGTGAGCAGGACGAGCGCGTCGCCGCGGCTGCGGCGGGCGCGAAGCCGGCCGGCGAGGCCGACCCGTACCGGGCGCCCCGCGAGGACGAGCACGAGGACGAGGCAGACCCGGGCGAGGCCGATGCCGGACGCTGACGTGGACACGGCCCTGGTGGCCGTGGCCGACGCGCTCCGCAGCGCGGACTCGGTGGCCATCATGTGCCACCAGCGGCCCGATGCGGACACCACCGGCTCAGCGCTCGCGCTGCGCCGGACCCTGGGGCGCCTAGGGATCGACGCCTCGGTCAGCGCTCCCGACGGCGTGCCGCTGCCTCCGGCCCTCGCGTCCCTGCCCGGCGCCGAAGCGTTCGGGGCACCGCGCGCCGGTGCCGCTGTCGCCGTCGCCGTCGACTGTGCGAGCGCGGAACGTCTGGGCGACCTGCAGCTTGCATTCGAGGCTGCACCCGTGCGTCTCGTGATCGACCACCACCGCTCGAATGTCGGCTTCGGCACCGTCGACGTCGTCGACCCGACCGCCAACTGCACGACCGAGCTGATCCTGCGGCTTGCGGACGCGTTGGGCGTCGAGCCGGACCAGCCGACTGCGGACTGCCTGTACGCCGGTCTGGTGACGGACACGGGCTCGTTCCGCTGGTCCAACCCCGACGGTCATGCCATCGCCTCGCGCCTGCTCGCGGCGGGCGCAAAGGGGGCGGAACTCGCGCGGACCCTGCTCGACAGCCACCCGATGGGGTGGCTTCGTCTGACCGCACGAGTACTGGCGTCCGCGACCGAGGTGCCTTCCGCATTCGGTGGCCGCGGTGTCGTGTACTCGGTGTGCACGGCCGATGATCTCGGCGACCTGCCGTGGGATGCGGCCGAGTCGCTTATCGACCTTCTGCGCACCGTCGACTCGGCCGAGGTCGCGGCCCTGTTCAAGGAGGGCGAGCCGGGCCGCTGGTCGGCGTCTCTGCGGGCCAAGGCCGACGTCGACGTGAGCGAGTTCGCGCGCGGCTTCGGCGGCGGCGGGCATCGCCTGGCCTCCGGGTACTCCGCCGATGGTGACGCCGACGAGGTCGTGCGGGCCTTCCTCGCGCGTGTCTGACGCGGTAGCCGAGCGTGCCTGAGGCCGCTGCCACCGCCGGGCTGGGGCGCCGGATCATGGGTCAGGCCCTGCCGGCGCTCGGCGTGCTCGCAGCCGAGCCGCTGTACCTGCTGTGGGATACCGCAGTCGTGGGGCGCCTGGGGGCGCTTCCGCTCGCCGGGCTGGCGGTCGGCGCGCTGATCCTTGCGACGGTCTCGACGCAGCTGACGTTCCTGTCCTACGGCACGACCGCGCGCTCGGCCAGGCGGTTCGGCGCAGGTGATCCGCACGGCGCCGTCACTGAAGGCGTGGCCGCCACGTGGATCGCGCTCGGCGTGGGCGCCGTGCTGTCGGCTGCGGTGCAGGTGCTCGCCGGGCCGGTCACGCGCGCAGTGTCGGGCGGCGACGACATCGCCTCCGCGGCCGAGTCGTGGGTGCGGGTCGCCTCGTGGGGTATCCCGCTGATCCTCGTCACCATGGCGGGAAACGGGTGGCTGCGCGGCGTGCAGCGGCCGAGGGCGCCGCTGGTCTTCGTCGCTGTGGGACTCGGGCTGTCGGCGGTCGTGTGCCCGATGCTCACGCACGGTCTGCTGGGCGCGCCGCGCATCGGGCTCGTCGGTTCGGCATGGGCCAATCTTCTCGGCCAGTCGGTCTCCGGGCTGGCGTTCCTCGCCGCGCTCGTGCGGTCCCGGCCCGAGGGCGAGAGCCTCGGCGCGTTCCTGCGCCCGCGGCCGGCGCTCATGGCTGCGCAGCTCAGGCTGGGGCGGGACCTGATCGTCCGCAGCCTCTCCTTCCAGATCTGCTTCGTATCGGCAGGCGCGGTCGCGGCTCGCGTCGGTGCGCAGGCGGTCGGGGCGCATCAGATCGCCATGCAGCTGTGGAATTTCATCTCCCTGTTGCTCGACTCGCTCGCGATCGCGGCCCAGACGCTGGTCGGTGCGGCCCTCGGCGCCGCGGACCGGCTCGGTGCGCGGCGCATCGCAGCCCGCGTCACGGTCTGGTCGGCCGGCGCCGCGCTTCTCGTCTCGCTGGCGCTGGCCGTGACCAGCCCGTTCGCCCCGCACGCCTTCACCTCGGCCGCCGACGTGATCGCGGCCCTCGTCGTACCGTGGTGGCTCCTGGTCGGGATGGTGCCGGTGGCGGGCGTGGTGTTCGCTCTCGACGGCGTACTGCTCGGCGCGGCCGATGCGGCCTACCTGCGGACGACGACACTGGCCTCCGCTCTCGTCGGATTCCTCCCGATGATCTGGTTGTCGTACTGGTTCGGTTGGGGCCTTGCGGGCATCTGGTCCGGGCTGGCGGCATTCATGGTGTTGCGCTGCGCGGCGGTGGTCTGGAGAGTCCGCGGGTCGGCTTGGACGCGCTGACGTCCGGGACATATGCATTCGGGCTAATCGGTCCAGTCGGCTGCGGATCGGCCGTGTGACTTGCAATACCCGACGAAATGGATTCACATGGTCACATGAAGCAGGGGAGAGCGTCCCGGGTCCGTCGCATCGCCGCCGGAGTGACTGTTGTGGCGTGTGCGGCGGCCGGCGTCGCCGCATGCGGTAGCTCGGAGCCGGAGAACAGACCGTCGTTCACGGTGAGCGCGACCCCGGACACCGAGACGTCGGACGCGGGCACCGCGCCGTCGGGCGCGTCCGCGAGCCACACGACCACCACCACGGAGGCGCCGACTACCTCCACCGATGCCGGATCCGGGAACGGCGGTGGTAACGGTAACGGGACCGGTAACGGCTACGGCGGCGGCGATGGGACCGGGAACGGCGTCGAGGGCGGTAGCGGTGGCAACGGCGATGCCGGCGGTAACGGCTACGGCTCGTCGGAACCCACGACATCTGCACCCGCCACCACCACCGCGCCGGGGCAGGGTGGTGCATACACCGTGCCCACCACGGTTCCCGAGCAGATCCCCACGACCATCCCGCGCACCATCGTCGTGCCGCCCGGCGTCCCCACTCCGCCCGGCGTCCCCCCGACGATCACGCTGCCGCCGGGCTTCCCGACGACTATCCCGAACCTGTGACCTCTGCCGGTGCCGTCCCACGGCGTCCGGTCTGCACGGGCGGCCCGGAGGCGCAGACCGAGGGTCGGTAGCGTGGAGGGGTGGCGAAGCTCTATGCGATCAGTGACCTGCACGTCGGGCATCGCGGCAACGAGGGCGTAGTCGAGCAGATCCGCAGCGAGTCGGAGGACGACTGGCTGATCGTCTGCGGCGACGTGTGCGAGCGCTCGGATGTGCTCGACGAGGTACTCGGCACGCTGGTCCGGCGGTTCGCCAAGGTGATCTGGGTGCCCGGCAATCACGAGCTCTACACGACGTCCAAGGATCCGATGCAGATCCACGGGGAGGCCCGGTACGACTACCTCGTCGAGATATGCCGTAACCGCGGTGTGCTCACGCCCGAGGATCCGTATCCGGTCTGGGACGCGGGCGGGTCGCCGGTCACCGTCGTGCCCATGTTCCTGCTGTACGACTACAGCTTCCGGGCCGCGGGCCTCACCAAGCTACAGGCGCTCGCGGGCGCGCGTGAACGCAACGTCGTCGCGACCGACGAGTTCCTGCTGTCGGCCGAGCCGTACGCGACGCGCGACGCGTGGTGCCGGGCGCGCCTCGACTACACGCGCAGACGTCTTGCAGCTGTGGACACCTCGCAGCCGACGGTGCTCATCAACCACTGGCCGCTGCGACGCGAGCCCTGCGACGTGTTGTACTACCCGGACTTCGCCCTGTGGTGCGGTACCACCGAGACCGAGGACTGGCACCTGCGATACAACGCCGACTGTTGCGTATACGGGCACCTGCACATTCCGCGTACCACGTGGTATGACGATGTGCGCTTCGAGGAGGTCTCCGTGGGGTACCCGCGCGAGTGGCGGCGGCGTGGTCTGCCGGAACCCCTTCTGCGGCAGATACTTCCGCATCCCGGATATACGTCCGAGTCGCTCGGCGAATACGGTGTGCATTTCCGGGTGGATCCGGCTGAGGCCGAGGCGGCGCGCCGCAGGGCGATGGGGGAGGACGAGAAGTGATTCTGCAGCCGATGATGCCGCGCGGCGTGATAGCGCGCGAGACCACTGTGGACCCGGAGGGACTGACGCTGCTGCCGCGCGAGGAGGCCGAGATCGCGCGCGCCGTCGAGAAGCGCCGCCGCGAGTACACGACGGTGCGTCACCTGGCCCGCGAGGCGCTGGCCGAGCTGGGGGTCGAAGCGGGGCCCATCCTCAAGGGGGACAAGGGGCAGCCGCTGTGGCCACGCGGGGTCGTCGGCGCGCTGACGCACTGTGAGGGCTTCCGTGGGGCCGTGGTCGGACGCAGCATGGGGGTGCGCGCCATCGGCATAGACGCCGAGCCGCACCTGCCGTTGCCGGACAAGGTGCTCGACACGGTGTCCGTCGAGTCAGAACGCGCGGTGCTCGCGTCCCGTCTCGACGATGGCCTGGCGTGGGATCGAATCCTGTTCTGCGCCAAGGAAGCGACCTATAAGGCGTGGTTCCCGCTGACGGAACGGTGGCTCGGCTTCGAGGATGCGGAGATCACGTTCACGCGCACCGACTGGGCGGATGCGGGGGTGAGCGGGGAGTTCAGGTCCCACATCCTGATCGACGGTTCCGTGACCGACGGTGGGACGCCGCTCGTCGCGTTCGACGGGCGCTGGCGCGTCGTGGACGACCTGATCCTGGCGTCGATCGCGGTGGTATGACGTGGGATTCATGGAGCCCGAGGGGGCCGGCCTGGTGATCGTGGACAAGCCCGCGGGAATGACGTCGCACGACGTCGTGTCGCGGTGCCGTCGCGCGATGAAGACGCGGCGGGTGGGCCATGCGGGCACACTGGACCCGATGGCGACCGGTGTTTTGATCGTCGGAATCGAGCGCGCCACAAAGCTTCTCGGCCATCTTGCGCTCACGACCAAGGCGTACGACGCGACGATCCGCCTGGGTGCCGCTACAACCACCGACGATGCAGAGGGCGGGGTCGTGTCGTCGGCCTCCGCTGCGGGCGTCGACGAGGCCGCTGTGCTCGCCGGAGTCGCCGAACTGACGGGAGACATCGCGCAGCGTCCGAGTTCGGTGAGCGCCATCAAGGTCGACGGCAAGCGCGCGCACCAGCTGGTCCGTGAGGGTGTCGAGGTCGACCTGCCCGCGCGCCCGGTGACCGTATCGGAGTTCACCGTATCGGCGTTCCGGCGTGCGGGTGCCTTCCTGGATGTCGATGTGTCCGTGGAGTGTTCGAGTGGAACATATGTCCGTGCGCTCGCCCGGGACCTGGGGGCCGGGCTCGGCGTCGGCGGGCACCTGACCGCACTGCGGCGCACCCGCGTCGGCCCATACGACCTGTCGCATGCGGTCACGCTGGAGTCCCTCGCGGAGTCGCCGAGGCTGTCGTACGGCATCGACGATGCGGTCGCGGCGGGGTTCCGCGTGCGACCGGTGACCGCGGACCAGGCCGTCGACCTCTCCCTGGGTCGCTGGCTGGAGCCTGTCGGCATCGACGGTGTCTACGCCGCCGTCGACACCGATGGGCGCGCCATCGCGCTGTTGCAGGAGTCCGGCCGCCGCGCGGCGTCCGTCTTCGTGGTCCGGCCCGCGGTCTAGGACTCGTCGGGGCGGTCGAGGGTCCGGCGGATCTCGTCGAGTCTGGCCTTGGCGGCCTTCTTCCGCTCGTCGAACGCACGCTCGGAATCGTGGCCGGCCTGCGTCTCGTGGGCGAGCTCCTCTGCGCCGATCGCAGTCGCCGTGCGGCGTTCGATCAGATCGCGGACGTGGTCGAACGTCGGCACGCCGCCCTCCGTGTACCCGGTGACCTGCTCGTACGAGGGAGCAGCATCGACGATCTCCGCGTCGATGGGCGGTTCGGGATCGGTCATGGACTCCAGCGTAGCCATTCCGGCGGTGCCCGCCCATGCGGAGAGCGCGGTCCGGCCCGGCCGGGGAGTGGGCGCAGCGACGATAGAACGCCGCGAACAGCCGGTGCTAGCGTGCGCCCACGGGCGTACCCGAGCTGCTGATCGTGGATGTCGGTTCCGGTCCCGAGTAGCGCGCCGACGGCCGGATGATCTTGCCTTCCGCTGCCTGCTCCAGCAGGTGTGCCGACCAGCCGACCACGCGCGCCACGCAGAACGTGGGAGTGAACATCTCCGGCGGCAGCCCGGCGAGGCTCATGACGACCCCTGCGTAGTACTCGACGTTCGCGTACAGCGGGTGGTCCGGTTTCAGCTCGGCGATCGCGGCCTCGATCTCGTCCTCCACCGCGACGGCACGTTCCACCAGCGGGCCGTCGTACTCGCGCGCGACCGCTTTCAGCAGTTCGGATCGCGGATCGTGAGTGCGATACACGGCGTGTCCGAAGCCCATGATCTTCTCGCCTGATGCGATGCGTGTTCGCACCCAGTCGCGCGTGCGAGCCGGGTCGCCGATCTCGTCGAGCGCGGCGAGGGCGCGGCTCGGAGCGCCGCCGTGCAGTGGGCCGAGGAACGCCCCGATCGCTCCGAGCAGGCACGACGCCACGTCCGAACCCGTCGACGCCACCACGCGCCCCGCGAAGGTCGACGCGTTGAATCCGTGATCGACGGTGGCCACCAGATACGTCTGCACCGCCGCGACGTCGCGTGCGGCTGCCGCACCCGTCGACATCCGCAGGTAGTCCGCGGCGTGGCCGGCGGCAGGGTCGGGGGCCAGTATCGGCAGTCCGGAGGCCGTCCGATGGGCGGCGGCGAGGATCGTCGGGACGGCGGCGGCGTACCGCAATGCGGCTTCGAGCCGCTCGTCGGGACTCTGGTCGTACATGGGCGGGTCCGCGAGCCCGAGCGCGGCGACGGCCAGGCGCAGTACGTGCAGCGGGTCGGTACCGGGCCCGGCCGCGCGCCGGATGAGGTCGAGGACGGTGCCGGGCACCTCACGTAGCGCGCCCACGCGTCGAGCGAAGGCGTCGGACTCGGCGGGCTCGGGCAGGCGGCCGAAAAGCATGAGGTGCCAGACGTCCTCGAAGGTCGCGGTGCGCGCGAGCTCCGTGGCCTCGTATTGGCGGTAGTGGTAGAAGCCCTCGTCCCCGCGAACGTCGCCGAGGGTGGTGTCGGCGACGACGACGTTCTTGAGCCCCCGAGGGGCGATGATGGTGGTCATAGGTCGAGTGTGGCGCTGTTGATCAACACCGCGCAATGTTGATTCAATCAATTCCGTGCAGACCTGGATCACCACGTCGGAGGCGGCGCAGCGGCTCGGCGTGAAGCGCGGAACGCTCTACTCGTACGTGAGTCGGGGCATCCTGACGTCGACGCGCAGGCCCGGTCAGGAGGAGTCGTTGTTCGACCGGGCGGAGGTGGACGCGCTCGCGGCGGCGAAGCACGATGGCCGACGGGCCGGGGAGCGGTTGCTGCGGTTCCGGTCGGTCGCGACCAAGGTTTCGTCGATCACCCCGCGAGGGCTGTCGCTTCGTGGGGTACCCATAGAAACGGTTTGCGCGGAAATGGATTTCGCTCACGCGGCGGCGTTCGTCCTGCAGCACTCCGGGTCGGTCCCGGCGGCGCCGGACCTGGATGTGGCGCGCGTGCGGCGCGTGCCACTGGAGCGCCGGATTCCGCTGGCGGTCGCGGAGATCGCCGCCGAGGATCCACTGCGCGGCGAGCGCGCCGGCCTGTCCGGCCGCACCCTCGCGCTGCTCGGAACGCTCGCCACCGTGGTGCCCGAGATCCCTTTCGAGCATCCGTGGCTCCAGGTCTACTCGACCTGCCTCATCGACAACGGCCTCGCGGTGGCGGCGACGGCCGCCCGGGTCGCTGCGAGCACGCGTGCCGGCCTCTACGACACGCTGTCGGCAGGATTGGGAGCGATGGCCGGGCCGCTGCACGGCGGGGCACCGGTGCACGCCTACGAGCTGCTGGCCGCGGTCGCGGCGGGAGACGACCCGGACGTCGCGATAACCCGTGCCGTCCGCCGCACCGGGCGCGTTCCGGGGTTCGGGCACATCGTCTACACCGGCGACGATCCCCGCGCCCGCGTCGTGCTGGACCTGCTCGGCGGCGAGGCGGTGCTCGCCGCCGTCGACGCTCTATGCGAGCGGGTCGAGCGGCCCGTGAACGTCGACCTCGCGGGAGCCGCGGTGTGCCTGGCGCTGGGACTGCCCGCAGGCGCGCCGGAGGTGGTCTTCCAGTACTCGCGCATCGTCGGGATGGCCGCCCACGTGGCGGAGGAGTACGACGAGGCGCCGCTGCGTTGGCGCGGCCGTGCGGACGTCTGACGTGGCATGACGGCCCGACGAAACGCCGGGACGCCCGGGCCCGGGGAAGTCACGGGATCGAATAGTGTTCCGCGCATGAGAATCCGGCGGAGCGCAGCCGAATACGGATCGATCCTGCTCGGGTCGAGGAGAGATTCGCCGACGGTGCGGCGCCTGCGGGTGCAGATACTCCTGACGTTCAACGTCGTGTTCGCCAACCTGATCGGTGTCGCGATGGTGTCGGTGCTCGGCACGGTCGGGATACCCAACCCGACGGTGTTCCGCTCGGACCTGATGGTGATCGACTTCGTCGTGTTGCCCGTCTACATCTGTCTCGCTTTCCTGATCGGTGCGGTCGGCGGCACCGCCGTGATCGTGCGCATGCTGCGTTGGTCAGCGCAGGACGATCCCATGCCCACGCGCGCGGACGCCCGGTCGGTGTTCCGGGTCCCGTGGGTACTCACGGCCCTGCAGGGCGTGCTGTGGATCGTGGGCGCAGCCCTGTTCGCGACGATGTACGGACTGCGCGAGCCGGCTCTGATCCCGAAGGCGCTCCTCACGTCGCTGCTCAGTGGCGCGGTGGTGTGCGCGGCCGCGTACCTGATGACCGAGTTCGCGATGCGCCCGTTCGCGGCGATGGCGTTGGCATCCTTCCCGACGATGCAGCGGCGCGGCCTGAAGATGCGCGCGATGGTGACTTGGCTGCTCGGCTCGGGCGTACCGCTCATCGGGATAGTGCTGGTGATGTTGTTCGGCGCGGGCAACTCCCAGACGTCCAAATGGGATCTCGCGCTCTCGGTCGGGATCCTCGGCGCCACCAGCGTGTTCACCGGGCTGCTGCTGACCTATATGGGGATGGACCGCGTGAGCACGCCCCTACGTGCGGTCATCGACGGTATGGAGAGCGTCAAGCGCAGCGGCCGGACGACCCATCTCGTGGTGTACGACGGCACCGAGATGGGTGAATTGCAAGCGGGCTTCAACGCCATGGTCGACGGGCTCGCGGAGCGCGAGAAGCTCCGCGACCTGTTCGGCCGGCACGTCGGTCCGGACGTCGTCGAGGCGGCACTCGCTCGCGGTGTGCAGTTGGGCGGCGAGCGGCGCACCGTCGGCGTACTGTTCGTCGACGTCGTGGGATCCACCACCCTGGCAACCAAACACGGGCCGGAGGATGTCGTGGCGATCCTCAACCGTTTCTTCGCGGTGATCGTGGCCGCGGTGAACCGGCGCGGCGGGCTCATCAACAAGTTCGAGGGCGACGCTGCGCTCGCGATCTTCGGCGCACCCACCCAGCACCGTGATCCCGCGGGCGCCGCCCTCGATGCGGGCGCGGAGATCGCACGCGAGCTCGCGGCGGCCGGACTCGGCGTCGCGGCCGGCGTCGGGGTGTCGTACGGCGACGTGGTGGCGGGCAACGTCGGCGCCGAGGACCGCTACGAGTACACGGTGATCGGTGACCCGGTCAACGAGTCCGCGCGACTGTCGGAGCTGGCGAAGCGGAACACGGGCGTGCCCATCGCCTCCGAGAGGACGGTGGCCGCCGCGAGCGTGCCGATCGCCGACAGGTGGCATGCGGTCGACTCCGTCACGCTGCGCGGGCGCGGAGTGCCGACGCAGTTGTACGAACCGGACGGAGACGCCGAGGGTGGACCCCGATAGGTTGCGCGGCGTCCCCGTGCCCGCCCGATGTGTGCGCTAGGCCCGCACCCAGATCGATGCTGCGGCGATGTCGCCGAGGTCGAGCGGTGAGCCCTCGACCTTGACCGCGACGGTGCCGAGGAACTTACGCAGCTCCACCACCTCGACGCGGGCGTCGGGTGCGATGCCGACGTCCTCGAAGTAGCGCAGCATCTCGGGGTCGGCGTCGGAGATCCTGGCGATCACACCCGACTCGCCGGCGTCCAGCTCCGTGAGCGCGCGGGCATCGGGGGTGGGCACGGAACCGTCGGGCTGGGGGATCGGGTCGCCGTGCGGGTCGCGGTCCGGATGCCCGAGGCGCTCGTCGAGCCGGGCGAGGAAGCGCTCCGATACGGCGTGCTCGAGGATCTCGGCCTCGTCGTGCACTTCGTCCCACCCGTAACCCAGCTCTCGCACGAGGAATGTCTCGAGGAGGCGGTGCCGCCGCACCATCGTCACCGCCGCCGCGCGGCCGGCGTCGGTGAGGGTCACGGCGCCGTACTTCTCGTGATCGACCAGGCCCTGGTCGGCCAGCTTGCGGATCGCCTCGGACGCGGTGGATGCAGACACGCCCAGTGACTCGGCCAGCGATTTCGTACTGACCTTGGTGGGCGCCCACTCCTGCGCCGTCCAGATCCGCTTCAGGTAGTCCTGGGTGACGGCGGACAGCTCCGTGACGGGCGGCGGGGGTTTGCTCACGGCACCACCTTATGCGGTCCGTTAGGCTGGCCGCGTGCTTCGCTGGCGAGGACTGGACGACGTTCCTGCGGACTGGGGACGCTGCGTGGTGACGATCGGTGTATTCGACGGTGTACACCGTGGACACGCCCAGCTGATCGGGAGAGCGATCGCCGAGGGCAAGGCGCGGAATCTCCCCACGGTGCTCATGACATTCGACCCTCACCCGGCCGAGGTGGTGCGGCCCGGCTCGCACCCGCCTCAGCTCACCACGCTGACCCGCCGGGCCGAGCTGGCGCAGGAACTCGGCATAGACGTCTTCTGCGTCATGCCGTTCACTCCCACCCTCGCAGCGCAGCCCGCCGAGGACTTCGTGCATTCGACGCTGCTGGAGCGTCTGCACGTCGCAGCCGTCGTGGTGGGCGACAACTTCACCTTCGGCTACAAGGCGCTCGGTGATGTCGCGATGCTGCGCACCCTGGGGACGCGGTTCGGTTTCACTACCGACTCGGTGCAGCTTCTCACCGAGCACGCCGTCACCTACTCGTCCACGTACATCCGATCGTGCGTCGACGCCGGTGACGTGCGGGCCGCTGCCGAGGCACTCGGACGGCCGCACCGCGTCGAGGGCGTGGTGGTGCGCGGCGACGGCCGCGGCCGGGAACTGGGGTTCCCGACGGCGAACGTCGCGCCGCCCATGTACGCCGCTATCCCGGCCGACGGGGTCTATGCCGCCCGTTTCACGGTCCTCGGCCCCGGGCCCAGCGTCGGGCAGGTCACGACGGGGGAGAGCTACCCTGCCGCGGTGTCGGTAGGCAGCAATCCGACGTTCTCCGGCCGCACGCGCACCGTCGAGGCGTACGTCCTGGACACGTCGGCCGACCTGTACGGGCAACACGTCGCAGTCGACTTCGTCGACCGCATCCGCGGCATGGTGCGCTTCGACTCCGTCGATGCGCTCATCGACGCCATGGACGGGGACGTGGAGCGGACACGCCAGATCGTCGGCGAGGCCTAGTCGCTCGCCGGCCTCACTGCGATTTCGGCTGGATGCGCCCGGCTGGTAACCTGGTCGATCGTGCCTGCTGTGGTTCGCGGCGGCGGCACGAATGTCTTGCCACGCGACACTGAAAAAGGGAGTTTCCCATGGCGCTCACTGCTGCCGAGAAGAAGACCGTCCTGACCGAGTACGGCCTGCATGAGACCGACACCGGTTCGCCGGAGGCGCAGGTCGCCCTGCTCACCAAGCGCATCACGGACCTCACCGAGCATCTGAAGCAGCACAAGCACGACCACCACAGCCGCCGCGGTCTGCTGCTGCTGGTCGGCCGCCGCCGTCGCCTGCTGAAGTACGTCGCCGACGTCGACGTCAACCGTTACCGCACGCTCATCGAGCGCCTCGGCCTGCGCCGCTAGGACTTTCGCTCAGGAAGGCCCGTCCGGATGCGACATTCCGGGCGGGCCTTCCTGTTGCATGCGGTTCTCTCGTAGTCTCCTTGCTGACAGCCATTCCAGCAGAGGGGACGTCCGATGGAGATCCTCGTGCCTTCGACGGCGACGGAAGAACGGGTGGAGGCGCTGCGCGCCGAGGGCTACGAGGTGGTCGACGTCTGGTCGTCGGCGCGCGACGAACTCGCCGCTCTGGCCGCGCTGCCTGTACCGCCCGCCGGACTGGCCCCGGGCAGCGTGCCCGCCGACGATGCGGCCACTGAGGCGATGAGCCGGTACATCGTGTGGCCGTGGCGCCGCACGGTCGCGAGGCTGCCGGTGTCCGAGGTTTTCCACATCCTGCGTACGTCCCGCAACCGACACCTGATACCGGACGACGAACAGCGCGCGTGGTCGTCCGCTCTCGTGGGCGTGGCGGGTCTCAGCGTGGGAGCGTCGGCGGTGACCGCGTGCCAGGCGACGGGCGCCAGGCACTTCCGCGTCGCCGACGGCGACGTGCTCGGCATCACCAACCTCAACCGCATCGCGGATGTCGCGTTCTCGGCGGGGCTGCCAAAGGCCGAGCTGGTGCGGCGCCGCATTTTCGAGATCGATCCGTACGCGTCGGTAGAACCCTTCGAGACCGGGCTCGACGAGGCGGCACTGGACGCCTTCCTCGGGGCCCCCGGCAGTGCGGACGCGCCGCTGTCCGTGCTCGTCGAGGAGACAGACGACCTCTACATGAAGGTCCTGGTGCGGCGCCGCTGCCGGGAGCTGCGGATCCCAGTGGTGATGTCGACGGATCTGGGGGACTCCGTCACCGTCGATGTCGAGCGATACGACCTGGACCCGGAGACTCCGGTACTAGGCGGACGCGTCGACGAATTCAGCGACGACGACCTGCGGAGCCGGGACCCGCGAATCCGGTTGGCGCTCATGCGTTCTCTGCTGGCAGATGACGCACCACCATCGGTGATGTCACTGCTGGAGGAGGTGGGCCGCAGCCTCACATCGTGGCCGCAGCTCGGGAGTACCGCGATGCTTGCGGGGGCTCTTGCCGCGTACGCAGCACGCCGAATCATCGTTGGGCGGGACTTACCATCCTGTCGGTATGTTGTTCACACGGATGCGATATTCACATAGGCGCATAACCATTACGTCCGTGATTCGGTGGCGGCGTTTTTGTGCAGCATGCGAAATGCTTTGGGGCGCAAGATATTAGTGCTCGATATAGAGTGTGCGGGCACGTTAACATTCGGGTACACATCTCCGACATCCGGTGTCATTCGGGGGCGTCGGCGATCCGGCGGTCTTCGAGCCGGGTCGCCGAAAGGAATCCGACATGTCCGCACCCGTGATAGCCGTCGAGAACGCGCGACGATCCCCATCCCTGCTCAGCGAGGGGGTGGAATTCATCGATGTGCGTACCGGGCTACGGTGCGTGGTCGACACGCCTCGCCGCCGCCCCGAACTGTGGCGGGCGTACCTCGACGGGGTGGATCAGGCGTACCGGGCGTGGGGCGTCGACGAGGCCTTCGAGCGGGAGCAGGTGGCGGACGGTCGCTCAACGACTCTGTTCTGCGTCGTGGTGGACGGTGGCGAAGGGGACGGAGGAAAGGTGGTCGCCGGGCATCGTACTCAGGGGCCGTACCTCGCAGCGGCGCAGTCGCATGCGCTCATCGAGTGGGCGGGCCAAGCCGGGCAGCGACTGGTTGCCGACGCGATCGAGGATCGGCTGAGCGGGGGGCTGGCTGAAGTCAAGTCGGCGTACGTAGAAGTGCACGACGCCCGTGCGGGCGCCGTCGCGAACCTGTTGTCGCGTGTTCTACCGATCGTGATGGAACTGGTCGGTGTGCGCTACATGATGGCGACCGCCGCCGACCATGTCCTCGCCCGGTGGTCGGAGGGCGGCGGTGTGCTGGACGACACAGTGCCTGCGACACCGTACCCGGATGACCGCTACCGGACACGTCTCATGTTCTGGGACCGAGAGCGCCTTGCCGTCGACGCCGCGCCGGACGTGTGGCCACTCATGGAGGACGATTTCCGTAGGGCGTTCGGCGCCGGTAACAAACATTCGACGGATGCGATTACTATGTGACGCGAGTGCATTTTCCTCGATCTAGGAGGGACTGAGACGTGGCGACTCCGTCGCCGCTGCGGTGGCGAAGGCTCGAAAAGACGGGCCCAGGGCGGACGCGCGGTTTTGACCTGCGCACGTTAGCTCTGCTCTTCAGTACTGCTGGTGCGGCCCCGCTGCCCATAGTGGTGCTGCTCGACCAGCAACTGGTGCGGCCGGGCACGCTCCCCGTGCTGATGGGGGTTTGGGTTTTCACCCTGTTCTCCGTTGTGATCGTGTTGGCGTGCCGACCGGTCGGGGATCGTGTCTTCCTCCTACTCAGCATCGGAGGTATGGCGGGGATCGCCATAGCGGCCCTCGTCATGACGTCCGAGGACAACGGTCAGGCGATCCTGACTCTGCTCGCCGCCGTGCCGGCGATGGCGGCCATGCATTCACGGATGCGGATGGTCGCGGCATTCCTGGGCGGCGCGGTCGGCATCGTCGTGGTGTATATGGCTGTCCGCGAGCCCGATATCGGGGATATGGTGCTTCGACTGGGGGCCTCCCTCATGGCGATCGTGTTCCCCACCATCCTGGTCGTCAGCCTCCGGCGCTCCCTCGAAAGGGCGCTCCGCGCACAGCGAGAGCTGAGTCGTACAGACCACCTGACCGGTCTGCTGAACCGGCGCGGGCTTGTAGCCCACGCGGCGCACGTGTTCGCCGAGGCCCAGGCGCACGGCCGGGGCATAGGCTTCCTGGCTCTGGATGTCGACAACTTCAAGTCGATCAACGACCAGCACGGCCACGCGTACGGCGACGGCGTGCTGGCGCGCACGGCGCGGATCATCGCCGATCACGCCGGCCCCCGCGCGCGGACGTCCCGGCTAGGCGGCGAGGAGTTCGCCGTCCTGATCGCGGTGGACGATCTCGAGGCGATCGCTGGACTCGCCGAGTCGATCCGCTCGGCAGTGGCCGCCGATCGCACGGTCACGATCAGCATCGGAGCGGTATACAGCGCGATCCCCGCGCGGCCCGTCGCGGACGTGGCGTGGTGCGAGCCGGTCGTCGAGCGCCTGACAGCCGCTGCGGACCTGCACTTGTACCGCGCCAAGCAGGCCGGCCGTGACCGTGTACACGCAGGGGACCCGGACGGCGTCCATGCGGGCGAACCGGACGCTCGCTAGCGGGTCCCCGGTCGGAGCGGCCGCAAGGTGAGCGGTAGGCCGTCCGCGGGCCCGCCGGGGAACGCGTACTTCCACGCCATCCGGTAGTCGTCGGGGAGCTGCCAGCGGTAGCGGTCGACCACGGTGGCCGCGAGCGTCGCGATCTTCTCCAGTGCGAGGTCCATGCCGATGCACTTGTGTGCGCCTCCGCCGAACGGGACCCACGCCCCGCGGACGTCGAGCGGCGCTCCGCCGCCCGGCGCGAACCGCTCGGGCCGGAACTCGTCGGCGGCCTCCCAGTACTCCGGGAGCAGCCCGTTCAGCCCGTTGCAGACCGTCACCAGGGTGCCGGACGGGATATGTCGGTCCGCCAGCTCGACCTCGGTTGCCGTGCGCCGCAGCTGTGTCGGTGACGGTGGGTACAGGCGCAGGCTCTCTCGGACGACCTGCATCAGCACGGGCGCCTCGGCGTCCACCGCGGGCCCGACGGTGGTCGTCCCCCGCAGGCGCGTCTCGTCGCGGACCGCGTCCTGCCAGCGCGGGTGGCGGCCCAGGTGGTAGAGCGTCGCCAGCAGCCCGAACGCGGTGGTGTCGTGGGACGCGAGCATCGTCAGGACGACATGGTCGGCGACTTCGTCGGGAGTGAGGCCGACACCTTCGGCGTCGGTGGCGCGTGCGACGTGTCCGAACACCGACCCTGCGGGAGCCGCGTCGACGCGTGCGAGGATGTACCGTCGCAGCCACTTCCGCGCGTTCAGGCCGCGCTGCCACGGCGTACCCGGCGCGGGTATGCGAACGGCCGTGAGGATTGCGCGCTCGCAGGCGTCGATCGCTGCGACGATCCGCGCCGCGTCGTCCACCGCGGCAGGGCCGAGGAACAGCTCGACGGTGAGGGAGGCCGATAGCTCGGTCACGAGCGGCTGCACGGGAACCGAGCGGCCGGTGGGCCAGGCCGCCACCGCGTCGGCGGCGCGGTCGGCCATGACGGAGCAGTAGCCGGCTTCGGCCTCGGCTGTGAACGCATCTCGAACCAGGCGGCGGTGCCGGATGTGTGCGTGGCCGTCGAGGCGCGCGAGTCCGCCCGCGAACCACGGCCCGATGAGATCCCAGCCCGAGACATATGCTCGTTCGGCGTTGACCAGAACCGACCACACCGGCTCCGGTCCGGCGACCGAGACGGCGCGGATCCCGGCACCACCCCACCACGCGACAGGGCCGTAGGTCGCGTGCAGGCGGCGCTGGAACAGCGGGCCGTCGATCAGATACCGCGCCATGCTGCCGAGCACCGGGTAGCCGCGCTCGCCCGGCACTGTCGCCGTTCCGACAGGTGAGCTGCGGGTTAGTGGCGCCGGGCGCCGTGGCGTGGCCGCGGCTATAGCGGCCAGGATCCGCCGTCCTGGTACCGCGTCCCGCAGATGCGATGCGACGGTCATGAGGCGACCGTACCGATTCGGCGGACGGAGGCGGTGGGTCCGTCAACCCCGGTTCAGCGGCTGGCCGGCGCCAACCGCGAGGCGACGTCGGGGACGTAGCGGAAGTCCTCGCGCGGGGGCCGCTCGTAGTCGTGTGCTTTGGGGCGCTTCGGGATCTCCACCTGTGGCGGATCCAGGTGCTGGTAGGGGATCGCCGACAACAGGTGCGAGATCACGTTGAGGCGTGATCGCTTCTTGTCCTCGCTCTCCACCGTGAACCACGGCGCCTCGGGAATGTCGGTGTGGACGAACATCTGGTCCTTGGCGCGCGAGTAGTCCTCCCAGCGGGCGATCGACTCGACGTCCATGGGGGACAGCTTCCACTGGCGCATCGGATCGGTGGCGCGTGAGCGGAATCGCTTCTCCTGCTCCACATCCGACACCGAGAACCAGTACTTGAAGAGCAGGATGCCCTCCTCTACCAGCAGCCGCTCGAAGATCGGCGCCTGGTGCAGGAAGCGTCGGTACTCGGCTGCGGTACAGAAGCCCATCACGCGCTCGACGCCCGCGCGGTTGTACCAGGAGCGGTCGAACAGCACTATCTCGCCGGCCGCCGGCAGGTGCTCGATGTAGCGCTGGAAGTACCACTGCGTCCGTTCGCGCTCGGTCGGCGCGGGAAGGGCGGTGACGCGGCAGACGCGGGGGCTGAGATATTCGGTGATCCGCTTGATCGCCGAACCCTTGCCGGCGGCGTCGCGACCCTCGAACAGGACTACGACGCGGGCGCCGGTCGCCTTGACCCACTGCTGCATCGCCACCAGCTCGGTCTGCAGGCGCCGCAGCTCCGCCTCGTACGCTTCCTTCGGGATCTTCGGTGGTTTGCTCTTCGACTTCTGCTTCTTGATCTTGGTATCGGCCATTGCGGCACGCTACCGCCACCTGCGGTTCTGCGGGACGTTACCGGGTTTTTGCGCTTCCGAGATCGAACCTCGCCCGACGTCTGCGTCCGCGCCTACGTAGCTGCGTCGCCGACGAAGTGCGCTGCGGGGCTGAGCGCGGGTGCGTAGAGGGCGGCGTCGAACGGGGAGCCGGCGATGTCCGGAACCTGCTCCGGCCCGGCGAGCAGGGTTCCCCCGGGCATGGGTAGCAGCCGGCTCCGCGCGCCGTCGAGGCGCGCGCTGAGTTGCTCGTAGTCCCCGAGCGGGAAGTGCACCGTCGGGTCCCCGGCGCGCCACAGTGCGCCGACGGTGCGGTATACGCCGAGTTCCCCTTGCGCGACGTGGGAGCCGAGCGATCCCGGGATGCCCGGATCGACGTGGCCCGTCTGTTCGAAGAGCAGGATCAGTCCGTCCGGGTGCCGCTCCGCGACCCTCCGTAGCGACTCGTACTGCGCGGCGTCGCGCGCCGCGAGGTCCCGGTGGTCGCCGACGTGGGTCTCGAGCCCGTAGAAGCGCACCGGCGCGCCCGCGCGGGAGGCGTTGTGCGCGCGCAGGGTCCGTAGCAGAGTCGCGTTCTGCAGCAGGGGAGTCGGGCTCCATGTCCACACGCTCCCGACAGCGTCCGCGTCGAGGCGGTCGGTGCCCTCGCCACGGATGTACCGGTCGGCGGCCACAGCCCGCTCTGCTCGAGTCTCGGCTGCCACTGCGACCAGGCGGTCCGCAAGGTGCCGTACCACCGCATCCCGCGCGGCCAGGTATTCGGCGCGCACGTGGATCCCTTCGGCCCAGCCGAGGATTCGCGCAGACGACGCGAGCCGATCGACCAGCCCCGCGGCGGCGCCGGGTAGATCGCCGCGCAGATCGCCGCCGGGCCCGCCCACGGGACTCAGGCCTCCCGCGGTTTCACGAACGGGAACGCCAGCGTCGCCCGGATGTTCACGCCCGCAAGCAGCATGACGATGCGGTCTACGCCGAGTCCCAGGCCGCCGGTCGGGGGCATGGCGTAGGTGAGCGCATCGAGGAAGGACTCGTCGAGCTGCATCGCCTCGGCGTCTCCAGCCGCAGCGGCGAGGGACTGCCGGGTGAGTCGCTCCCGCTGGTCGATGGGGTCGGTCAGTTCGGTGTAGGCGCATCCCAGCTCCGCCCCGAAGCCCACCAGGTCCCACTGCTCGGTGAGGCGCGGGTCGTCGCGGTGCCTGCGTGCGAGCGGGGAGACCTCGACGGGGAAGTCGCAGTAGAACGTCGGAAACCGCGTCTGCTTCTCGACGAGCGCCTCGTACAACTCCATCACCAGCTTTCCGGCATCGACCTCGGGCGGTGCCTCCACCGAGAACCGCTCGCAGACCGCGGCCACCTGATCGCGCGGCGTGCCCGGTGTGAGCTCGACGCCGCAGGCCCGGGACACGGCCGAATGCACGGTCACTACAGGCCACTCCGGTGTCAGGTCGACCTCACGCAGCGTGCCGTCCGCGTCGGGCCGCAGCGCCACGGGGCGCCCGTTGACGGCCTCGGCGACGGCGAGGATCACCTCGCGGGTGAGGACCCGCATAGTGGTGTAGTCGCCGTACGCCTCATACGCCTCCAGCGCGGTGAACTCGGGGTTGTGGGTCGCGTCGGCGCCCTCGTTGCGGAAGTTGCGGTTTATCTCGAAGATCCGGCCCATGCCGCCCACAGCGAGCCGCTTGAGGTACAGCTCGGGTGCGATCCGCAGATACAGGTCCATGTCGTACGCATTGATATGGGTGACGAACGGCCGGGCTGCCGCGCCTCCATGCACGGACTGCAGCATCGGCGTCTCCACCTCGGTGTAACCCTTGTCGCCGAAGGCTTTCCGCAGTGCGGCGACACCGGCGGCGCGCCGGTAGAGCAGGTCCACGGCGTCGCGGTTGGTGATCAGGTCGAGCGGCCTGTTACGCGTCCGGGCCTCGTCGGCCAGGCGGGAGCGCAGCCCCGGGACCGGGCTCAGGCACTTCGCGGCCATGGCCCACGACGTGAGTCGCACCGACAACTCGCCCGTGCGGGACGCGACCACCTCCCCGGTCACCGACACGACGTCGCCGAGGTCGGTCGCCGTGCGCCACTGCCCGCGCACGGCACAGTCGGTCCCGGTCCGTTCGGCGAGCACCTGCATGCGCGTCCCGTCCTCCTCCAGGACCGTGAACGTGACGCCCCCGTAGTCGCGGATCGCGCGGATCCGCCCGGTCACGGAGACGACGGTGCCCGTCCGCTCGTCGGGTGCCAGCCCGTCGCCCAGAGCGCGCACGTCCGCGAGCGAGTGGGTACGGGGCACCGCCGCCGGATACCCGGGCATGCCCGCGGCCTCGAGGGATTCGAGCTTGCGCCGGCGCACCCGCTGTTGCTCCGACAGCCGGGGCGCCGGGACGGCGGGCGTGAGCAGCCGGGACTCCTCGGCGAGCAGGCGGCGCACGAACTCGGGATCGCGGCGCGGCTGCTCGTCGGGGGTTCGGGCGCCGCTCAGCACACGCGGTCCGATATGCGGCAGGAAGCCCTCCGCCGTCCCCACGGCGATGCCGGCACGGACCGCGGTCAGGGCGGGGTCGTAGCAGAGGACGCGCGGGACCCATTCGGGCCGGTACTTGTCGTTGGAGCGGTAGAGCGTCTCCAGCTGGTAGAACTTCGACGCGAAGCTGAGCACCGAGTCGGTGAGCCGTGTGACGGGGCCGGCACCCACGTTGTCGGCGTCGAAGAACACCGACCGGAACACCGCGAAGTTCAGTGAGATCCGCCGCACCCCGATGGAGGGGCAGTGCTCGGCGAGGCGCGCGACCATGAACTCGTTGAGACCGTTCTCGGCGTTGCGATCCCGCCGCATGAGGTCCAGTGAGAGGCCGCGCGCGCCCCATGGGACGAAGGACAGCAGCCCGCGGATGACGCCTGCGGAGTCGGTCGCGGTAACCAGCACGCAGCGCCCGTCGACCGGGTCGCCGATCCGATTGAGCGCCATGGAGAATCCTCGCTCGGTCTCCTCGCCGCGCCACGCCTCCGCCAGCTCGGCGACCTCGTGCAGCTCGGTCTCGGAGAGCTCGCTGTGGCGACGGACGGCAAGCGTGTAACCCGCGGCGCTCACGCGTGTGACGGCCTGCCGCACGGGGCGCATGGCACGCCCCTTGAGAGTGAACGTGTCGACGTCGATGATGGCCTCGTCGCCGATGGTGAGCGTCTTGAGCCCGGCGTCGGAGAAGAGTCTCGCGCCCTCCGCCGAGGCCGCGAGGACCGCGGGGTAGTGGCTGTGCCGACGGCAGTCGGCGAGCCAGGTGTCGATGGCTGCCGGCCACGATGCTCTGGCGCCGATCGGATCCGCGCTCGCCATCGAGACGCTTCCCACGACTCGGAACGTGACAGCCGCACGGCCGTCCGGGGCGAAGAGGGCCGCCTTGTCGCGGCGCGTTGCGAAGTAGCCGAGGGAGTCGTCCTCGCCGTACTCGAGCAGTAGGCGGCGCACAGCGAGTTCCTCGGGCTCGGTGAGCAGTTCGGAACCGCGCCCGGCCCGCCAGAACACCATGAGGGTGAGCACGAGCGCTGCGGCCGACAGCACACCCGATACGGAGTACACCCAGTGGAAGCCGGCCCGCCCGTCCAGGAGGTAGTCGGCGCCCGGCCGGACGATGACCCCGAACGTACTGCGCAGTGCCCAGGCCGCCTCCTCGCCGAGACCGCGCAGGGTGTGCGGAAAGATCGTGGTGAGCAGCAGGGTCACGAGATAGGAGCCGACGAAGCCGCCGACGAGGACGGCGAGCGCGGCGAACCGGGAGCCGTGGGAGAGCCTGGCGGGGAACGCACGCCGTGAGAGCAGCACGCACACCAGCGCGAACATCGCGATGGACGCTGCGACGATGGTTCCGCTGACCGATTCGCGGGCCTCCCAGTAGAAGCCGTGGATGTGCACGTCGGGATCGAGCGCCCGGTCGCCCGTGACGGCCGCGACGAGATCGGCGATGTTGGAGAACACCGTCAGCCCCATGAGCACGACCATGACGGTGTGCGCCGCCCGAAGCCGCCTGCGCAGCGCGCCGCTCAGCACGGCCAGCAGCGCGACCAGGAAGAGGCTGGGCTCCGTCGGGATACCGATCGTGTTGATCACGTCCCCGGCGATGGTCAGGCTCTTCTCCGGGTGGACGAGTGCCGAGATCAGGGACACGAGCGCGGCGAGCAGCGTCAACCGGGCGAGGGTCGTGGCGGTCACCCGGGCGATTCGATCGCGCCTGTCACCGGGCTGACCCGACGGTGCGGCGGCTGCGCGGGGCGCCTGACCTCGTCTGGTCCGGGCGCCTTCGGCAGTGCCCAACGACATGTCACCCTCCTGTCGGCGAGGCCCCGATGATAGCCTTGGGCCGGTCTGTCCGACGTTGGGTGTCTGCTGTGAGGTGGCTCCCCGACGGAGCGGGTGGCCCCATGTGGTGGTCCTCGGTAGTGGTCGCCGGAACGGCATGAGCCGACGTCCGGCGGCTTCGATCGATGGCCGCGCCGGGGCACATACCGCAGCCGCGTCGCGCGACGAGGCCGGGCGCTAGAGGTGCGCCGGCCGGGCACGGGCGGGCCGTGAACACCGAAAGGTTCTGCTTCTCTTCATGACTGACAACAACGACGTGGACTACGACGACTCGATCACCGAGTCGGTAGCCGTCATCGACAACGGTGCGTTCGGCAAGCGCACCATCCGGTTCGAGACCGGTCGCTTCGCCCTGCAGGCTGCGGGTGCCGTCGCGGCGTACCTCGACGACGAGACGATGCTGCTGTCGACCACCGCGCACAGCAAGCAGCCGAAGGACCACTTCGATTTCTTCCCCCTGACGGTCGACGTCGAGGAGCGGATGTACGCCGCAGGCCGCATCCCGGGCTCCTTCTTCCGCCGCGAGGGCCGCCCCTCGACCGACGCGATCCTCACCTGCCGCCTCATCGACCGGCCGCTGCGCCCCTCCTTCGTCGACGGGCTCCGCAACGAGATCCAGGTCGTCGTCACGGTGATGTCGCTGGACCCCAAGGATCTGTACGACGTGGTGGCGATCAACGCCGCATCCGCGTCCACGCAGATCGCAGGCCTGCCCTTCTCAGGCCCCGTCGGCGGTGTGCGTGTGGCCCTGATCGACGGTCAGTGGGTCGCGTTCCCGACTGTCGAGCAGCTCGAGCGCGCGGTATTCGACATGGTCGTCGCCGGCCGCATCGTCTCGGGCTCGGGCGCGAATGCCGACGTCGCGATCATGATGGTCGAGGCCGAGGCCACCGAGAACGTCATCGAGCTCGTCGCGGGCGGCGCACAGGCGCCCACCGAGGCCGTCGTGGCCCAGGGGCTCGAAGCCGCGAAGCCGTTCATCGCCGTGCTGTGCGAGGCCCAGCGCGAGCTGGCAGCCGGTGCCGCGAAGCCCACGGGCGAATTCCCCCTGTTCCCGCCCTACCAGGATGACGTGTTCGCCGCCGTCGAGGCCGCGGCCGCCACGAAGCTGGACGAGGCGTTGTCGATCGCCGGCAAGCAGGAGCGCGACGCCGCCACCGATGCTCTGAAGCTCGAGGTGCTCGAGTCGGTCGGGCCGCAGTTCGAGGGGCGCGAGGGCGAGATCGGCGCCGCGTTCCGCTCGCTCACCAAGAAACTGGTGCGTAAGCGCATTCTCACCGACCACTTCCGCATCGACGGCCGCGGTATCACCGACATCCGGTCGCTGAGCGCCGAGATCGGCGTCGTGCCGCGCGCGCACGGCAGCGCCCTGTTCGAGCGTGGCGAGACGCAGATCCTGGGCGTCACCACCCTGGACATGATCAAGATGGCTCAGCAGATCGACTCGCTCGGGCCCGAGACGTCCAAGCGGTACATGCACCACTACAACTTCCCGCCGTACTCGACCGGTGAGACCGGCCGCGTCGGATCGCCTAAGCGCCGAGAGATCGGTCACGGCGCGCTCGCAGAGCGGGCACTCGTGCCCGTGCTGCCTACGGTGGAGGAGTTCCCCTACGCCATCCGCCAGGTCTCCGAGGCGTTGGGCTCCAACGGTTCGACGTCGATGGGCTCCGTCTGCGCGTCGACCATGTCGTTGCTGAGTGCAGGCGTGCCGATCAAGGCCCCCGTCGCGGGTATCGCCATGGGGCTGGTCTCCGACACCGTGACCGGTGCGGACGGTAAGGAGGAGAAGCGCTACGTCGCGCTGACCGACATCCTGGGTGCCGAGGACGCGTTCGGCGACATGGACTTCAAGGTTGCGGGCACCAGCGAGTTCGTCACCGCTCTGCAACTGGACACGAAGCTCGACGGCATCCCGTCGCAGGTGCTGGCCGGCGCGCTGAGCCAGGCCAAGGACGCGCGCACCACCATCCTCGAGGTCATGGCCGAGGCGATCACGGACCCCGACGAGATGAGCCCGTACGCCCCGCGCATCACCACGATCCGCGTGCCGATCGACAAGATCGGCGAGGTCATCGGCCCCAAGGGCAAGACCATCAACGGCATCACCGAGGAGACCGGCGCGAACATCTCCATCGAGGACGACGGCACGGTGTTCGTCGGCGCGGCCGACGGCCCGTCCGCACAGGCGGCGATCGACCGGATCAACGCCATCGCGAATCCGCAGCTGCCCAAGGTCGGCGAGCGTTTCCTGGGCACGGTCGTGAAGACCACCGCCTTCGGCGCGTTCGTCTCGCTGGTCCCCGGCCGCGACGGCCTGGTGCACATCAGCAAGTTGGGCAACGGCAAGCGCATCGCGAAGGTCGAGGATGTCGTGAACGTGGGCTCGAAGCTGCAGGTCGAGATCGCCGATATCGACGATCGCGGCAAGATCAGCCTCGTCCCGGTGGTCGAGGAGGAGCCGGCCACCGCAGACGCGGGGGAGTAGCACTGGCCATCAGACGCGCCGGCACCGCAGCAGCGGGGCCGGCGCGCCCGTATGTAGGAAAGACGCGTCCCGCCGCCTCGGGGACCGCGTCGGGATCCCGAGTGCGCCGGACGGTGCTGCCGGGCGGCCTGCGGGTCGTCACCGAGACGATGCCGGGATCGCGGTCAGCCGCCGTCGGGCTGTGGGTCGCCGTCGGTTCGCGCGACGAGCACCCGGCCTCGGCCGGCGCCGCCCACTTCCTCGAGCACCTGCTGTTCAAGGCGACGCCGACGCGCACGGCGACCTCGCTCGCGGCCGAGATAGACGCCGTTGGAGGCGAACTCAACGCGTTCACCGACAAGGAGTACACGTGCTACCACGCGCACGTACTCGACACCGACGTCGAACTCGCCGTGGACCTGGTGACGGACGTGGTGCTGCGCGGTAAGTGTGCGGCCGCGGACGTCGACCTCGAGCGCGAAGTCGTCCTCGACGAGCTCTCCCTGCGCGACGACGATCCCGAGGACCTCGTGAGTGATGCGGCCCTGCGCGCACTCTTCGGCGACCATCCGCTCGGGCGGCCCGTGATCGGCACCGAGCAGTCGGTGACAGACATGACGCGGAATCGATTGCGAGCCTTCCATGCACGGCGCTACCGCCCCGACCGCATGGTGCTCGCCGTCGCCGGGAACGTCACACATGCGCAGGTGGTCCGGCTCGCGCGTGCCGCGTTCGCGGGCCACCTCGATGAGGCCGCCGCGTCGGCACAGCCGCGGACGGGCGTCCGGCGGTTTCCCGGCCGGCCCGGGCTCGTGGTGCACCGGCGTGACAGCGAACAGGCGCACATCGTCGCAGGTGTGCGCGCGTACGGGCGGAGCCACCCGGATCGGCAGGCCCTGTCTGTGCTCAATGTGGCTGTGGGTGGCGGGCTCTCGTCGCGCCTGTTCCAGGAGATCCGCGAGATGCGGGGCCTGGCGTACTCCGTGTACTCGGGGATCGACGCCTTCGCAGACACGGGCGCCTTCACCGTGTACGCGGGCTGCTCACCGGATCGGCTCGGGGAGGTCGCGCGTGTCGCGCGTGGCGTGCTGGAGGCCGTGCGCGACGAAGGCATCACCCCCGTGGAGTTGGCGCGCGCACAGGGTGCACTACGCGGCGGGCTGGTACTGGGCCTCGAGGACGTCCAGTCGCGGATGCACCGCATCGGCCGGCAGGAGACGACCTACCAGAACCAGCGGTCGGTGGCGCGCACTGTGCGCGGCATCGACTCCGTCACCGCCGACGACGTGCGGCGCGTCGCCTCCGATGTCTTGTCCCGTCCGTTCGGCGGCGCCGTCGTCGGGCCCTACCGCGGCCGCAGTGCCTTGCCATCCGCTGTGCGGAACTGGCTCGGTTGATCGGGTAGCGCACTACTCGTTCGCCCTTCCGCGGGCGGTGCCAGGGTGATGGCGAACCGCCGACTGGGAGGGATGGCCATGGATCCGGTCGCAGTGTCCGTGGTCGCGCGCCAGGGGGCCGCCGCGGGAGCGGGAGCGACCGCCACCTTCGCTGCCTCCCGTGGCGGCGAGCCGGTGGCAGTCGTGTGGTCCGTGGCGGGCACGGTCCTCGCGGGGGCAGGGGGCACGATCGACCTTCCGACAGGTGCGCGCCTCGGCTACACGGTGCACGGCCGGGACTTGACGCTCATCGCGCAGGCCGGGGCGGCGTGTTCGGCCACCGTGACCGCCCGGGCCGCCGACGGCGGCGAGGCCACCGCCGCGTTCACCGCGGGCGGCACGGTGGCGGGGGCGTGACGGTCCGCGGGTTCGCGCGCGGCTGCTATATATGGCAGTGTCGCTCACCCCCGAGGCAGAAGGACCCCCAACGCATGCCATTCCGGTCGATCCATCGCTCGGTCGCGGACCGGGCGGCCGAACTCCCCGATGCGACACTGTTCGAGCTGCCCGGCGGTCGCTCCGTCACGTACGCCGAGACGATCGAGCTCACGCAGCGCATCGCCGCGCGCCTGGTGGCCGACGGCGTGATGCCCGGCGACCGCGTGGCGATGCAGGTCGGCAAGTCGTGGGAGGCCATCGCGCTGTATCTCGCGGTGCTGCGGATCGGCGGGATGTTCCTGCCGCTCAACACCGCGTACACGGGCCACGAGATGGATCACTTCCTCAGCGACGCCGAGCCCCGTGTGCTGGTGTGTTCGCCCGAGCGATGCGATGAATATACCTCGCGCGCAGGAGCTCTCGTGGTCGAGACGCTCGGCACGCAGGGTGACGGCACCCTGCTCGACGGCCGCGAATGCTACGCCGATACGTACGACGCGACACCGTCGGACCCGGCGGCGATCCTCTATACGTCGGGCACCACGGGCCGCTCCAAGGGGGCGGTTCTCACGCATGAGAACCTCGCTTCGAACTGTGCGACCCTCACGGAGGCATGGCGTTTCACCGGCGCCGACCGGTTGATCCACGCTCTGCCGATCTTCCACACGCACGGCCTCTTCGTGGCGATGAACCTGGTCATGACTACAGGCGCGTCGGCTCTCTATCTGCCGAAGTTCGACCTGGATGCGGTCGTCGGCCTGCTGCCGCGCGCGACGGTGTTGATGGGTGTGCCCACGTTCTACACACGGCTTGCCGCCGATCCTCGGGTGGACCGCGATCGGGTGGCCTCCATGCGGCTCTTCGTTTCCGGGTCCGCACCACTGTTGGCTTCCGACCACGCGGCGTTCGCCGAGCGCACGGGGCATGCGATCCTAGAGCGCTACGGGATGACCGAGACGAACATGAACACGTCGAATCCCTATGAGGGCCTGCGTAAGCCGGGCACAGTCGGCCCCGCACTGCCGGGGATCGACGTTCGCGTGGTCGATCGCGAGAGCGGTGCCCCGCTGCCGGACGGCGAGATCGGGAGCATCGAGGTGCGCGGCCCCAACGTCTTCGCCGGCTACTGGAAACTGCCTGAGAAGACGGCCGCCGAATTCCGTGACGACGGCTTCTTCATCACGGGGGACGTGGGACGGATCGACGAGGACGGCTACATCGTGATCGTCGGCCGTGACAAGGACCTCGTGATCTCGGGCGGTTTCAACGTGTATCCCAGGGAGATCGAGGAACTCATCGACGCGCACCCCGACGTCCTCGAATCGGCCGTCGTCGGCGTGCCGCACCCGGACTTCGGCGAGACGGTCGTCGCGGTGGTCGTCCCGGCTTCAGGAGCCACCCCCGACGGAGCGTCGATCCTGCGGTACATCGCACCCGAGCTCGCGCGGTTCAAGCAGCCGCGCGCCGTAGAGATCGTGGAGGCGTTGCCGCGCAACGTGATGGGTAAGGTGCAGAAGGCCGAGCTGCGGAAGCGGTACGCCGGCCTGTTCGCCTGAGCTCCCTACCGGTGGGCGCCCGCGGGAACGGACTTCCCGAGCGTCGAGAGCACCGCGCGGGCGCGGGTCGGGTAGTCGGTGATGATGCCGTCGACGCCCGCTGCGACCTGCGCACGGATGTCGCCGGGGTCGTCGACGGTCCAGGGCAGCACCTTCAGGCCCGCTGCGTGCGCCCGCCGCACCAGCGCGGGATCGGAGAGCGCGAAGTCGGGGGAGAGTACCGCCGCGCCGATCGACTTCGCTGCTGCGACCACGTCGCCCGAGTACTTCTCGTAGGTGGCGCCGTCGAGCCACCGCGAACCGGGTCTCCACGTCGTCGCGTCGTACAGGGCGACGGTCGGCACCCGCGGCGCCTGCGCCTTCACGAGCGGCAACGAACGCCAGTCGAAACTCTCGATCTCGATGCGGTCGAGGCGGTCGGCGGCGCGCGCGGCGCCCAGGATCGCCGAAACGAACTGTTCGGGCTGCGCTGTGCGGTAGCGCTTCTCGGCCTCGATCTTGGTCTCGATGTCGTACCGCACGGTGGCGCCGGGATAAGTCTTCTCGAGCGCGAAGAGCTGGGGGAGCGTGGCGATGCGATTGTTCGGTACGACGTAGGCGTCGGGGAAGTCGGGCAGCTTCTTGCTGCACACCACGGTCTGCACCTGCTTGTAGCTCAAGGTGTGGATGTCCTTGCCCACGTAGGGGAACTGCGGGTCGCCTGGCGTCGCGGGCCGGGTGTCGGCGCACTTCGCGGCCTGCAGGTCGGGGTCGTGCCAGACCAGCGGCACCCCGTCCCGGGTGAGTGCGATGTCCAGCTCCAGCGTGGTCACGCCCAGTTCGATCGACTTCGCGTAGCCGTACAGGGACTCCTCGGTGTGCTCGCCCCGGCCTCCACGGTGGGCCTGCAGATCGAATGTGGCTGCGGGAGATGCGGATACCACGGGAGGCGTCATCGCTCCGACGGGGACCACGGCGAGGGCGGCGAGGAGCGGCAGGACGGGGCTGCGGAGGCGCATGAACCGCGACGCTACCGAGGCGCTGTGAACTCGCGGTGAACCCCGGCCGGGCGCGAGTCCACATCTCGGTGTATGCGGGTGGGCATCGCTCCACGAGCGACGCCCACCCGCATACACCGAGATGTGGACCGGGCCTACTTGTAGGTGGGCCCCTGAAGGGTCCATGTGGCGCGGATCTGGCCGCCTGTGTTGGCGACGACCGCGGGCTTCACCAGGAACCAGCCGATCGTGAGTAGGACTGCAAGCGCCGGGATTCCGAACACGACCACGATGAAGTCGGTCTTGCCCCAGAAGTCCGGCGACGACTGCCAGCCAGATATCGCCATGCCGCCTATCACGAACACCAGGAAGACCAGGCCTATATAGCTGGTCCACGGGGAGAACGGCGCCCGGAACGGGCTCGCGGGTACGACCCCGGCGTCGCTCAGCTGCCGGAGCCGGATCTGCGAGACGAAGATCGATCCCCACACGAAGACGATCGCTATAGACGACGCCTCCAGCGCGATCTCGAACGCTTGGCCGGGGACGAGCGCGTTCAGGAAGGCACCGAACAGGTAGATCACCGAGGTGCACACGATGCCGCCCCACGGGACGCCCGAGCCGCTCATCTTGAGCATGAGCGATGGTGCCTCCTTGGACATGCCGAGGCTGCGCAGGATGCGGCCGGTCGTGTACAGGCCGGAGTTCAGGGAGCTCATCGCCGCGACGATCAGGATCGCCTGGATGACGTCGGCCATCCAGCCCAGGCCCATTCGGCCGAAGACGGTGACGAACGGTGACACGTTCGATCCGTTGACCTTGGCGCCGTAGACGCTGGTCGGAAGCATGCACACGAGCAGGAAGATCGAGCCGCAGTAGAAGACCGCGATGCGGAAGACCACGGCGTTGACGGCCTTGGGGACCTCGCGCTTCGGATCCTCCATCTCGCCCGCGGCGATGCCGACCATCTCGATCGCCGAATAGGCGAACACGACGCCGGACATCACGAGGATCGGGCCGTACCAGTGGAAGTCGCCCATGTGGGGCCAGAAGCCGCCGGGGTTGGCCCACAGGTTCGAGACGCCGGCGGTGTGCGCATCGGCGCCCGAGCCGAGCTTGATCGAGCCCGCCACCACGACGATGCCCACGACCAGGAATACGACGATCGCGCCCACCTTGAGGACCGAAGCCCAGAACTCGAACTCACCGAATGCACGCGCTGACAGCAGGTTGATGGTCAGCACGACCGCGAGCGCTATGAGCACCGTGATCGCCTGCGGCATATCGGGCCACCAGTGTTTGACGTACACGGCCACCGCAGAGAGCTCGGCGATGCCGGTCAGCGCCCAGTTCAGCCAGTACATCCAGCCGGTCACGTACGCGGCCTTCTCACCGAAGAACTCGCGGGCATACGAGACGAACGCGCCCGACGAGGCGCGGTACAGCACGAGCTCGCCCAGAGCGCGCATCAGGAAGAACGCGATGACGCCGACGAAGGCGTAACTGAAGAGCAGTGCGGGCCCCGTACTGCCGAGCCGTGAGGCCGAGCCTAGGAAGAGGCCCGTACCGATCGCGCCGCCGATAGCGATCATCTGAACCTGGCGTCGGCCGAGGGACTGCTTGTAGCCCTCCTGCTCGGCGGCGAACTTGTCGACCTGGGTCATGGGTTGGATTCACTTTCTGGTCCGTGGAGGCGTTCCGAAGGGTGATACGGATCACGCACGAGGAGTCAATGTAGACCCCTGCAAGGATTTCCGGAGTCGGTTACATGGATATGACCACCTGATGTCGTGGTGCCTCGCGGTGTAAACATGTCCCATGACCGATTTCACCGCTCCCGAGGAACTCGCCGCGTTCCTCGAGCGGTACGCGCCGTTCGATGGTCTCGAACCCGGCGAGCTGGCCCACGTCGTCGGCGAGTCGTCGCTCCTCGAGTTCGCCGAGGGTGCTGTCGTACTCGACGGCGTGTCCGCGTCTCCCGAGCATGCGTGGGTCGTCCTCGACGGACGCGTCGGGCTCTGGAATTTCCCGGCGGTGCCGCCGCCTCAGGGGGCTGAGCTGCCGGGGCTCGACGACGTCGTGGGCCCCGGCGGGGTCTTCGGTTACGTCGTCATCCTCGCGGGAGCGAAGGGCGGCCCGCGAGCGGTCGCCCTGTCCGATGTGACGCTGCTGCGGCTGCCTGCGTGGGCGGTCGGTCCGATGTTCTCGACCCCGGCCGGTGCTGCATTCCTCGCGACGGAGCTCGCCAGGGAGCCTGTGGTGCAGGGCATCTCGGGGGAGCGCCGCGAACGGACCGCGGCCGAGATCGTGCGGCGGGCGCCGGTGGTGTGCGCACCGGGCGTCACGATCCGTGACGCCGCAGTCGCGATGACCGCCGCGCGATCCGGCTACGTCGTGGTGGAGGACGATGCGGGTCCCGTGGGTATCGTCACCGATCACGACCTGCGGGCGCGCGTCGTGTCCGTCGGGCGGGATGTGGACGGTCCGGTGTCCGGTGTGATGACGACGCCGCTCACGTCGGTGACGGGTGAGAGGTTCTCGTCCGACGTGCTGCTCGAGATGCTCGACCGAAAGCTTCACTACATGCCTGTTCTCGACGGTGTCGGAGCCCTGCTCGGTGTCGTCCAAGACGTCGACTTCCTTACGGCTCCAACGACGTCCACGTTCGCACTACAGCGGCAGATCGAGCACGCGCCGGCGTCCGAACTGCCCGAACTCGGCCACCGCATCCGGGAGATCTTCCCTGTGCTCGCCGGCCAGCAGGAGCATCCGCGTCACATCTCGGGCGTCGCCTCGGTCGCGATCGAGGCGATGGTGCGCCGCTGCATCGAGCTCGAGCTGACGGTGCATCCAGAACTGGGCGAGGGCGACCTCACGTGGTTGTCGCTGGGCAGCGTGTCACGGCGCGAGGTGCTGCCCAGCTCGGATGTGGACAGCGCGATCATCATCACGGACCCGCCTGCGGGGACCTCTCCCGACGAGATCGAGCGCCGTCGCAGCGCGTGCCTGGCGCTCGCCGCTGCCGTGCACACCAGGCTGGAGGAGTGCGGGATCCCGTCGGATACCAATGGCGCGGTCGCGGCGGTTCCGCGCTTCTGCCGCACCGAGTCCGAGTGGCTCGCAGCCGCACACGACTGGATCGCGGACCCCCTGAGCAACCAGGCGATGATGATGGCCTCGCTGCTCATAGATGGCCGCCCCGTGTGGGGAGACCTCACCTTGCAACCCGTCGCCGGGGTGTACCGGCACCTGTCCGAGCATCCTCGTGCATTCAAGCTCATGCTTCGTGAGTCGCTGACGACCAAGGCGCGGATCCGTTCTCTGCGGGACGTCGTCTCGCTGCGGGCCGGCACTTTCGATATCAAGGCGCATGCTCTGGTTCCGGTGGTCAACATCGCGCGGTGGGCGGCCTTGGCCAGCGGATCGACTCAACTGCAGACGCGCAATCGCCTGGCAGCGGGCGCGGGTTCGCCTGTGCTCCCCGATGATTCGGCGCAGATCCTGGTCGAGGTGTTCTCGGTGCTCATGCGGCTGCGATTGGAGCATCAGGTCACACAGATGAACTCCGGACGCGAGCCCAACGACCTCGTCGCTGTGCGCCAGATGTCACCGCTCTCGCGCAGCCTGCTGGAGCAGGCTGTGCGAGAGGTGGCGTCCGTGCAGCGACGCATGTCGAATCTGGCCACCTACCTGGGCGACTCGGAGTGGTGACCCGATCTCGGTGTGCGACTACAGGACGCTTGCGATCGGCGCCGAGTCGAGCCCCAGTGCCGCACCGACCTTCTCGTTGAGCAGCCGGCCCCCGTGGGTCGACAGGCCCGCGGCGAGGGCCGGGTCCGCGACGCATGCGGCACGCCATCCCTTGTCTGCGAGCCGCAGGACGTAGGGCAGCGTCGCGCCCGCGAGTGCGAAGGTCGACGTGCGCGGGACCGCGCCCGGCATGTTCGCGACGCAGTAGAAGACGGTCTCGCCGACAGTGAACGTCGGGTCGTCGTGCGTCGTCGGGTGCGAGTCCGCGAAGCAGCCGCCCTGGTCGATGGCGATGTCGACGAGCACGGCGCCCGGCTTCATGCGGTGCACGAGCTCCGTGGAGACGAGCTTCGGTGCGGCCGCTCCCGGCACCAGGACGGCACCGACCACCAGGTCGGAGGACGTGACGGCCTCCTCGAGCGCGAGCGCAGTCGAGTAGCGGGTCTGGATCCGGCCGCCGAACTGCGCGTCGATGTGTCGCAGTTTGGTGATATCGAGATCGAAGACGGTGACCTGGGCGCCCATGCCCGCGGCGATCTGCGCCGCGTTGACGCCGGAGACGCCGCCACCGATCACGGTCACCTGGGCCGGCGCTGTGCCCGGGACGCCGCCCATGAGCTGGCCACGGCCGCCATGGGCACGCATCAGGTGGTAGCTGCCGACCTGTGGCGCGAGTCGGCCGGCGACCTCGGACATCGGGGCGAGCAGTGGCAGCGAGCCGTCTGCCAGCTGCACCGTCTCGTAGGCGATGGACGTCGTCTTGGAGGCGAGCAGCGCGTCGGTGCACGGGCGCGACGCGGCGAGGTGCAGGTAGGTGAAGATCGTCTGGTCCTCGCGCATCCGCGAGTACTCCGCTCCGACGGGCTCCTTGACCTTCAACAGCAGGTCGGCCTGCTCCCAGACGGCGTCCGCCGTGGCGAGGATCTGCGCGCCGACGGCCTTGAAGTCGTTGTCGGCGATCGCCGATCCCAGTCCGGCACCGGCCTCGATGATCACCTCGTGGCCGCGGCGTGTCAGCTCGGCGACGCCCTCGGGCGTGATGGCCACGCGGTACTCGTTGTTCTTGATCTCGGTGGGGATTCCGACGCGCATCTCATGCTCCCTTGGTGTCTCGTAGGCTGCCCAGTGGCGGATGACACAAGAATGAATAAAGCTCGGAAATCATGCAACGGCTGGGAAGATAATTCTGTAGTGTCGCGATATGAGCGAGACTCCGTCGGATCATGCGCCCACAGCAGGTTCCCGGCCGAACGATCCACGGCCCACTCTGGACGATGTCGACCTGCAGCTTCTGACTCTGCTGCAGACGGACGGGCGGATGTCGAACGTCGCTCTTGCGGAGGCCGTGGGCCTTGCTCCGTCGACGGTGCACGCTCGCGTCCGTCGACTGGTGGACTCGCGAGTGGTGCGCGGCTTCTTCGCCGACGTCGACCCGGCGGCGCTCGGACGTCCGCTGCGCGCGATGATCGCAGTGTCGTTGCGCGCCGGCTACCGCGAGCGCATCCGTGACTTCGTGCGTTCGGTATCCAGGCTGGACGCCGTGATCGACGTCTACTTCCTAGCGGGTAACGACGATTTCCTCCTGCACGTCGCCGCGTCCGACACCGAGGACCTGCGGCACATGGTGGAGTACCTCAACGGGCGCGAAGAGGTGGCCGGTACCCACACGTCGCTCGTATTCGACCATGTGCGTGGATGAGTCTCGGCGCCGGCCGCGATACCCGACCGGCCACCGCTAGAGGGTGACGACCGAGCGCAGGACCTCGCCCGCCTTCATCCTGGCGAACGCGGCCTCGAGATCGTCGATACCGATGCGCTCCGAGACGAACCGCTCCAGCGGCAGGCGGCCCTGGCGATACAGGTCTATGAGCACGGGGAAGTCGCGCTCCGGCAGGCAGTCGCCGTACCAGGAGCTCTTCAGCGCGCCGCCGTGGCTGAACAGGTCGACGAGTGGCATCTCGAGCGTCATCTCCGGCGTGGGGACGCCCACCAGCACGACTGTCCCGGCCAGATCGCGCGCATAGAATGCCTGCTTCCAGGTCTCGGGGCGTCCCACGGCGTCCACGACTACGTCGACACCGAAACCGCCGGTGAGCTCCTGGACGGCCCCGACCACATCGTCGACCTGCGTTCCGTCGATCGTGTGCGTCGCGCCGAGCTCCTTGGCCCACTCCAGCTTTCGCGCGTCGCGGTCCACAGCGATGATCGTCGTCGCCCCGGCGAGTCGCGCGCCGGCGATCGCGGCATCGCCCACTCCACCGCAGCCGATGACGGCGACGGAGTCGCCGCGGGATACACCACCGGTGTTGATCGCCGCGCCCAGGCCGGCCATGACGCCGCAGCCGAGGAGACCTGCGATCGCGGGATCGGTACCGGGATCGACCTTCGTGCACTGCAATTCGTGCACGAGCGTCTTCTCTGCGAAGGCGCCGATACCGAGCGCCGGCGTGAGCTCGGTTCCGTCGGCAAGCGTCATCGACTTGGAGGCATTGAACGTGTCGAAGCAGTACCAGGGGCGACCGCGCCTGCAGGCGCGGCACGTGCCGCAGACGGCGCGCCAATTCAGTACCACGAAGTCTCCGGGAGCGACGTGGGTGACGCCGTCGCCGACCTCGGTCACGGTCCCGGCGGCCTCGTGGCCGAGCAGGAACGGGTACTCGTCGTTGATACCGCCTTCGCGGTACGCGAGGTCCGTGTGGCAGACACCGCAGGCCTGCACGTCCACGACGACGTCGCGCGGACCGGGGTCCGGGACGACGATCGTCTCCTTGGTGACCTCTGCTCCCTTGGCGCGTGCGATCAGACCTGCGACTTCGTATGCCATGTTTGTAATGTATCGGTTGATGAGCGAGATCGTGGTGGTGCCCGCCGAGGAACGTGGTTTCTGGCAGGGCGATGGAATCGTTACCCGCCAGTCGTTTCCGTTCACCGGGAACTTCGACCTGGCCGAGCATGCGCATGGGCTTCTGCTGGTGCACAACGACGATCTCGTCGACCCCGCGATGGGGGTCGATATGCATCGTCACCGCGACGTCGAGATCGTCACCTGGGTGGTGGAGGGCGAGCTCTCGCACAGGGACTCGTCGGGTGCCGGTGGCATCGTACGGGCGGGGCAGGTGCAGGCCATGAGTGCGGGCTCCGGGGTGACGCACGCCGAGACCAATACCGCGCCGCGGCGCGGCGGCACGGTCGCCCGCGTGATCCAGATGTGGCTACCGCCCGACACCCCCGGTGGGGAGCCTTCCTATCGCACTGCGGGAGTCGCCCTGGATGCGGGTTCCCTGGTCACCGTCGCATCCGGGATGGCCGGGCACACGCCGGCCGTGGGGATCGGCAACGACTCCGCTGCCCTGCACGCCGCGCGGCTGAGGCCGGGCGACACCGTAGCGCTGCCGGACGCGCCGTACGGGCACCTGTTCGTGGTCGGCGGCACCGTCGACGTGGCGGAGCACGTCCTCGGCGACGGTGACGTCCTCCGCACCACCCGCGCCGGCGACTTGTACGTGACCGGAGTACAGGACGCCGAGATCCTGTACTGGGAGATGCACGCGGCGGCCATCTCCGCGCTCTAGGGCCTGGGGCTACGGGCCGAACAATCCCGCGATGAGTGCGGACAGGTTGTGGCGGAAGTCTTCTCGCGTAGGCGGGGGAGTGGGGTCCGCCAGGCTGGCGCGGAGCTGCGGAGCCTCGCTGGACGGGAGCGTGTCGAGCAACTCGGCGATCCACGTCGGGCCGTCGGCGCTCATCTCGGATCGCAGGCGGATCGTGGTGAGCACCGAGCCGAGCGTCATGCTCCACAGCGCCCGGTAGGCGCGCGTCGCCTCGTGGGCATCCCCCGTGAGCTCGAGGCCCGCGCCCACGACCGCGTCGGTGATCCGCAGTGCGCCGCGGCCGATCCGCTGCGGCACCGTCAGCGCCTGGGGTACCCACGGCCGGTCCACCAGGGTGTCGTACACGACCGACATGGCCTCGAGCATGCACTGCCGCGGATCCGCGGGGAACTCGATGGCGGCGAACGGCTCGGCCGTCGAGTCGAGTGCGAGCGCGAGCAGGCTCTCCTTGTCTCCGACATGCCGGTACAGCGCCATAGGCGTCACGCCGACGTCTGCAGCCAGCTCCCGCATGGTGAGACCGTCGACGCCGTTCGCGTCGAGCATCGCGAGCGCCCGCTCCACGATCGCCTCCCGGGACGTGGTGGGCGGCCTGCCGACGCGGGGAGTCACGGGTTTCACATCCTCTTTGTAGCGTGCCTTGCCGATCGGAACGAGTAAGGCTAGCCTAGTTAGTTATGATGTCACGTACACAAACCCTTGTGCCGGCCGCCGTGCCGGCCATGGTCCTCGGGGGAGTCGCCCAATTCCTGGTCGCCTTCGACGCTTCCGTAACCAACGTCGCACTCCGCGCGATCCGCGACGACCTGCACTTCTCCGCGGCCGGGTTGTCGTGGGTCGTCGATGCGTACGCGATCGCGTTCGGCGGGCTCCTGCTTCTGGGCGGACGTCTCACGGATCGCGTCGGGCCGCGCAGGATGCTGCTCGGCGGGTTCATCCTGTTCGCTCTCGCGTCCCTCGCCGCCTATGCGGTCAGCGAGCCGTGGCAACTGGTCGCGGTACGGGTCCTGCAGGGCGCCGCTGCCGCCGCGGTCGCACCCGCCGCGATGGCATCGGTGGCCGTCGTCTTCACCGAACCCGCCGAACGTGCTAAGGCTTTCGCCGCGGTGGCGATCGGCTCGGCATCCGGCGGTGCCGCAGGGGTCGTGTTGTCCGGGGTCCTCACGGACGCCCTGGGGTGGCGCACCGTCGTCGCATGCGGGGCGGTGATCGCGCTCGCGGGCGCTGCGCTCGCCGTCCGTGGTGCACCGGGCGCGGCACGCGATGCGCACGGTTCCACCGACTGGCTCGGCGGGGTGCTGGCGACGGGTGGGCTGTCCATCCTCACGTATGCCCTCGTAACCGCACCCGAGCACGACGGTGCCCGCACCGCCGTGCCGTTCGTGCTGGCCGCCGGCCTGCTGGCGGCGTTCGTCGCCGTCGAGCGGCGAGTACCCGTGCCGCTCGTCGACCTGCGCATCGCCGCAACGCGATCGGTCGCCGTGCCGTGCCTGGTGATGGCCGTCGTGGTCGCGGGTCAGTTCGCGGCCTTCTACTTCGTGTCGCTGTACCTGCAGATCGGGCTCGGCTATTCGGCGACTCGTACAGGCGTCGCGTTCCTGCCGTTCTGCGCCGGCATAGTCGCCTCGATCGCGGTCGCCACGAAGCTGCTGCCCAAGGTGGGGCCACGCGTGGTGGTCGTGCTCGGTGGCGTGATAGCCACCGTGGGTTTCCTGCTGTTCGCTCCGCTGCGTGCCGACGGCGGCTTCCTGCTGTCGGTGCTGCTGCCGTCCCTGGTCACGTCGTTCGGTATCGGGATGACCTTCCTGCCACTGCCCAACGTCGCGACTGCGGGCCTCGCGCCGACCGACGCGGGAATGGTCTCGGGGCTCGTCAATACGGCGCGGCAGTTGGGTGGTGCGCTCGGCCTCGCAGCGCTGGTGGCGGTCTCGACGAGCGTCTCCGCGGAAGGCGCGGCCGACGTCCTGCCCGGCTACCGCGTCGCGATCGTGTGCAGCGCCGCGCTGATCGCAGTCGCCGTCGTCCTGGCGCTGCTACTGCCGCGTGCCATGCCCTCCACTCACCCGGCACCGTCGGGTGCGGTGCGCGAGAATGAGGCACGTGCCTGACGACACCCAGACCACCCCTGCGCGCCCGCGCACCGCAGAACACGCCCGGCTCGCCGAGTCTCCCGGGCCCGACGGTGCCTGGCGCCTGTGGGGCCCATACCTGGCCGGCCGGCAGTGGGGGACCGTGCGTGAGGACTACAGTGCGGGCGGCGACGCGTGGAGCTCGTTCTCGTTCGAACAGTCGCACCGCCGCGCGTACCGCTGGGGCGAGGACGGGCTAGGTGGCATCTGCGACCGCTACGGATTCCTGAACCTCGCTGTCGCCCTGTGGAACCATAACGACCCGATCCTCAAGGAGCGGCTGTTCGGGTTGACCAACGCGCAGGGCAATCACGGTGAGGACGCCAAGGAGTACTGGTGGGCGGTGGACGGCACGCCGTCGCATTCGTGGATGCAGTGGATGTACCGCTACCCGCACGCCGAGTACCCGTATGAGCGGCTGCGTGAAGAGAACGCGCGGCGCGGACGTGGCGAGCGGGAGTTCGAGCTCGCCGATACCGGCATCTTCGCGGACGACAGGTTCTTCGACGTCCACGTCACCTATGCGAAGGCCGCGCCCGATGACGTATGCATGATCATCGAGGCCGTCAATCACGGGCCGTTCCCGGCGCCGCTAGACCTGCTGCCCACCGCGTGGCTGCGCAACACGTGGGCGTGGGGTCACGACGATCGGCGCGGATCGATCGAGCGGGTGGACCCGGACGTCGGCGACGCCGCGGTGGTGAAGGTTACGCACGGCATGCTCGGCGAGTACTACCTAGCCGCGGAGGGAACGCCCGAGATCCTGTTCTGCGACAACGAGACCGACGCGGTCGATCTGTTCGGTCTCGATGCCAACGCGACGCCGTACCCCAAGGACGGCATCAACAAGCGGGTGGTCGACGGTGCCTCCGGCACGGTCAATCCCGACGGAGTGGGGACCAAGGCGGCCTTCTGGTACCGCTTCGAGAACGTCGCCCCTGGCGCGAGTGTCACTGTGCGGCTGCGTCTTCAGCGCGAGCGCCCGAGCTTGGACACGTTCGGTCCCGGATTCGGCGCCGTCGTCGCGGACCGGCGTGCCGACGCCGATGAATTCTATGCACAGGTGATTCACGCGGACCTGCCCGACGAGGACAAACACGTCGCGCGGCGCGCGTACGCGGGCATGTTATGGAACAAGCAGCTGTATCGGTACGACGTGGAGAGCTGGCTCGCAGGCGATCCCGTAGGCGCTCCCGCCCCGCCCGAGCGCGACGAGCCCGGGCGCCGTAACACCACGTGGCGACACTTCTCGCTCGCCGACGTGATCTCGATGCCCGACGAGTGGGAGTATCCCTGGTTCGCCGCATGGGATCTCGCGTTCCATTGCATCCCGTTGGCGCATGTCGACCCGGACTTCGCCAAGGAGCAGCTCGTTCTCATGTGCCGCGAGTGGGCGATGCATCCCAACGGCCAGCTGCCGGCCTACGAGTGGGAGTTCGGTGACGTCAACCCGCCTGTACACGCGTGGGCGGCGTGGCACGTCTATCGCATCGACGGATATCGCGATCAGGACTTCCTGGTGCGCGTCTTCACGAAGCTGCTGATGAACTTCTCGTGGTGGGTCAACCGCAAGGACTCCGACGGCACAGGGGTTTTCGAGGGCGGCTTCCTCGGCATGGACAACATCGGCTTCTTCAACCGATCGGCGCCGCTGCCACCCGGCTTCCGCCTGGAGCAGTCCGATGCCACCAGCTGGATGGCCTTCTACTGCCAACAGATGTTCAAGATTGCCATAGAGCTGTCCCGGCACGACCCGGCCTGGCAGGACTGCGCCACCAAGTTCCTCGAACACTTCCTGACCATCTCCAAGGCGATGAACTCCTTTGGATCACAAAGTATCTCGCTGTGGCACGAGGAGGACGGCTTCTTCTACGACGTGCTCGTGCGGCCGGACGGCACGGCGCTCCCGATGCGCGTGCGATCGATGGTGGGGTTGCTGCCGATCCTGGGCGCTACCGACGTCCCGGCGTGGATCGCCGAAGAGTGTCCCGACGTGACGTCGCGGCTCAGCTGGTTGCGTAAGCGCCGCCCGGAACTGGTGAAGCCTGTGTTGAGCGCCGGTGACGAGGGGCGCAAGCTGTTGCTGTCGCTCGTGTCGCCGGAGCGCCTGCGGAGGATTCTCGAGCGCATGTTCGACCCGGCGGAGTTCCTTGCGCCGTACGGTATCCGGTCGCTGTCGAAAGCGGAGCAGGTGGTGTCCGAGGACATCGACGGCCGAGAGGTGTCCATGACCTACGAGCCGGGGGAGTCGGCGACCGCACTCTTCGGCGGGAACTCGAACTGGCGCGGGCCCGTCTGGTTCCCGGTGAACGTGCTGCTCGCAGACAAGTTGCGCACCTACGGACGTCACTTCGGGGAGGACTTCCTGATCGCGATCCCTACGGGCAGCGACAACATGTGCACGCTCGAGCAGGCGGCCGACGTCATCGACGGAGGGCTCACCGCGTTGTTCCGGCCGGTAGACGGCCGTCGCCCGGCTGACGGTGCGCGCATCGAGTCGGCGCGGAATCCGCTGTGGCAGCGGCACCCGACGTTCTATGAGTACTTCGACGGCGACACGGGCGAGGGACTAGGCGCCACCCACCAGACCGGGTGGACCGGCCTCGTCGCCCATCTGCACAACCCGCGCCTGCCGTTGGAGCCGCCGTCGGCGTGAAAGGCACCGATCGCTCGGTCCCGATTGCGCGTGCCCACTGCTCCTGGACTCCATCGTGGGTCGGTCGCCCTGCTACAGCCAGTTGCGGCGCCGGAACGCTATGTACAGGACGGCGACCAATACGACCATCGCGATCACACTGGACCAGTATCCGATCGACTTCCCGTCGCCCGGATACGGCACGTTCATGCCGTAGTAGCCGGTGATCAGGGTCGGCACCGCGATGATCGCAGCCCATGACGTCAACTTCTTCATCACGGCGTTCATCTGGTAGTCCATGAGCGCCAGATTGGTCGAGCGCACGGATTCGACCGCATCGCGCAGACCCTCGACCCAGTCCGCCGCGCGCATGGTGTGGTCGTAGACGTCCTCCGCGTATGGCAGGAGCTCGCGCAGGCCCTCGTCGGCTGCGGTCCGGCGGACGAGTGACCCCGCGATGTCCCGTACCGGCAGCACCACACGCCGGAGCGTGCCGACCTGCTTGTGCAGCGCGAACGTGTCCGTCGCGATGCGCTTGCCCATGTGGTTCTCGAACAGGATCGACTCGAGGTCGTCGAGCTGCTCGTCGACGGCGGTCACGCGTGCGGTGTAGCCGTCCACCACCGCATCGAGAAGCGTGAGTTCCAGCGCGCGGCAACCGAACCGCTGGAAATCCGGGTTCTCAGAGAAGTCGTGTGCGATCTCGTCGAGGTCCAGACTCTGTCCGAGCCGCACGGTGATGAGCCCGCCGCGCATCGCGAACATCGAGATGCGGGCCAGTACGCCGCGGTCGGAGACCGCGTACAACGTGCAGAACGTCACGTCGCCGTAGCGGACCGCCTTGGGTCGCTCGTGCTGTGTCAGCGCGTCCTCTATGGCGTGCGGGTCGAGGCGCAGGGCGTCGGCGAGAGGGCGGAGGTCTTCCTCGGTCGGATCCAGTAGGTCCGCCCACACCAGGACGTCGGGGTCCTCGACGAGGCCCAGCACGTCGTCGAGGCCCTCCGGGGCATGCGTCTGCGCGCCCCCTTGCCAGGCGTACGTGGTCACCTTCATGCGCGCCACGGTAGCGCCGGTACCCTGGGCCCATGCTTAACGTGGGTGTTCTGGGATCCGGTGGCAAGGTCGGTCGGGCGATGGTGGACGCGGTGGACGCGGCCGACGACCTCGCGCTCAGTGCCCGGGTCGATGCCGGCGACTCGCTCACCGACTTCCTCGACACGGACACGCAGGTGGTCATCGATTTCACCCACCCCGACGTCGTCATGGACAACCTGCAGTTCCTCATCGAACACGGGATCCACGCCGTTGTCGGCACGACCGGCTTCACCGACGACCGCCTCGACACCCTCCGCGGATGGCTCGCCGAGAAGCCGGGTGTAGGCGTCCTCGTCGCCCCGAACTTCGCGATCGGCGCGGTGCTCTGCATGCGCTTCGCCGCGCAGGCCTCGAAGTACTTCGAGTCCGTGGAGGTCATCGAGTTGCATCATCCGCATAAGGCGGATGCACCGTCGGGTACGGCGTACCGGACCGCCGAGTTGATCGCCGAGGCGCGCGAGGACGCGGGGCGCGGACCGGTCCCCGACGCCACATCCGCTGAATTCGACCGTGCGCGGGGTGCTCGGGTCGACGGCGTGCGTGTGCACTCCATCCGGCTCGCCGGCTTGGTCGCGCATCAGGAGGTCCTACTCGGCACCCAGGGGGAGACGCTGACCATCCGTCACGACTCGCTCGACCGCAGTTCGTTCGTGCCCGGTGTCCTGCTGGGCGTCCGCTCCGTGTCGGAGCGGCCCGGACTCACGGTCGGCATCGAACCGCTGCTGGACCTGTGAGCACAGCCGAGCGAGGGCGCTCGCCACTGCCGCAGCTCGCTGTGATCGCGTTCCTGGCGATCGCGATGATCGCCTACTGCGTCATCATCGGAGACTGGGCCTGGCGGATAATGCGTGGTGGCGGTGCCGCGGGAGTGGGCCTGGGTGTCGCAGTGCTGGTGCTGCCGCTCATCGGTGTCTGGATGCTCTGGGCGATCCTGCGCAACGGATTCGCGCATCAAAGGCTCGTGCGGCTCGCGCGCGAGGCGGGCCGGGACCTGGACGTCTCGGGCCTCCCGACGATGCCGTCGGGCCGTGTCCAGCGTGCCGCCGCCGACGAGCTCTTCGCGTCCGTCAAGGCCGAGTACGAGGCGGACCCGGGCTCCTGGCTCGCCGCGTATCGCCTGGCACGCGCGTACGACTACGCCGGCGACCGGCCCCGCGCCCGATCGTGGATGACGAAGGCCGTCGGCATGGAACGTGAGCAGCGATGAGCGGCCTGCTGGTGGTGCAGCACACCCCGTCGCCCGGCGTCCGGGAGATGCTCGAGCGGGTGGTCGAAGGAGCACGTGACCCCGAGATCTCCGGTGTCGACGTGACCGTGCGGCCGGCACTCGTGTGCTCCGCGGCCGAGTTCCTCGAGGCGGACGGGTACCTCTTCGGGACGACCGCGAACTTCGGCTATATGTCGGGGGCTCTCAAGCACTTCTTCGATACCGTCTACTACCCGTCGCTCGATGCCGTGCGGGGACGTCCGTTCGGCCTCTGGGTGCACGGCAACAACGACACCGCAGGAGCCGCCTCGTCGGTGCTGAAACTGACGGGCGGCCTCGGGCTCGAGCAGGTCGCGGCGGTGCTCGAGGTGATCGGTGCCCCGTCCGCCGCCGATCGCGAGGCCTGTCATGAACTCGGCGGCACCGTGGCCGCGTCGTTGATGGCCTGACCGCGTCCGGATCTCGGCCCCTCCGCTCAGGCATGGCAAATATACCGACGCCTCGCCGCATCGGCCGTGATCTGTGCCTGCGCCAGCGGAACGTCGCTGCGGGGAGCGGCGGAGCGCCCGACGTAGAATCGGGCTCGTGATCGATACGCCGTACGAGGACCTCCTGCGCGACGTGATGGCGAACGGGACCCACCGCCCCGACCGCACCGGCACCGGGACCCGGAGCGTCTTCGGCCGCCAGCTGCGCTACGACCTGTCGGAGGGATTCCCGCTCGTCACCACCAAGAGGGTGCACCTCAAGTCCATCGTCTACGAGCTGCTGTGGTTTCTGCGCGGCGACTCCAACGTCGAGTGGCTGCGCGACCACGGCGTCACGATCTGGGATGAGTGGGCCGGCCCCGAAGGGGATCTCGGTCCCGTCTACGGCGTGCAGTGGCGCAACTGGCCGACACCGTCGGGTGAGCACGTCGACCAGATCGCCGCTGCCCTCGACCTGCTGAAGTCCGACCCGACTTCGCGACGCAACATCGTCTCCGCATGGAACGTCGGTGAGATCCCGCAGATGGCGCTGCCGCCATGCCACGCGTTCTTCCAGTTCTACGTCGCCGACGGGCGGTTGAGCTGCCAGCTGTACCAGCGCAGTGCGGACCTCTTCCTCGGCGTGCCGTTCAACATCGCCTCCTACGCCCTCCTGACGCATATGTTCGCGCAGCAGGCAGGCCTGGAGCCGGGGGACTTCGTGTGGACCGGCGGCGACTGCCACATCTACGACAACCACACCTCGCAGGTGACCGAGCAGCTCAGCCGCGATCCCTACCCGTACCCGCGGCTGGAACTGCGCAGGCGCGACAGCATCTTCGACTACGAATACGAGGACGTGGTGATCCACGACTATCGGCACCACCCGGCGATCAAGGCCGCGGTCGCCGTCTGATGATCGGCCTCATCTGGGCGCAGGACGAGGCCGGCGTGATCGGTGCGGACGGTGCCATTCCGTGGCGGATCCCCGAGGATATGCAACACTTTCGCGAGATCACCGGCGGTGCAACGGTTCTCATGGGTCGTAAGACCTGGGATTCGCTACCCCAGCGGTTCCGGCCCCTGCCGGGGCGGCGGAACATCGTCGTCACGCGGGATCCGGCCTGGCGCGCCGACGGTGCCGTCGTGCAGCACGACGTGACGCTTCCGGTGGGAGAGGTATGGGTCATGGGCGGCGGCGAGATCTATGCCGCGGCATTGCCGTTCGCCGACGTGCTCGAGGTGACCGAGGTCGCGGGAACCCACGGGGGAGACGCGTACGCCCCCGCGGTCGACGGCGGGTTCGAGCGGACTGAGACCGGCGATTGGCAGACGTCGTCGGCGGGCCCACGGTTCCGCTGGCTGACGTACCGGCGCGCCGGTGGCCGGGACGCGGGCCGCATCTGAACAGGCCGCGTGTACCGGGAGGCGGGCACCGCCTAGTAGCCTCTACGACCATGACCTCGTCTGCGCCAACGACCCCCTTCGGTGCCATCGCCGTCGCGATGGTGACGCCCTTCACGGGTGACGGAAAGCTGGACGTCGACGCGGGCCAGAAGCTCGCCGCCCACCTCGCCGACCAGGGCGTGGACGGGCTGATCGTCGCGGGAACCACGGGCGAGTCGCCGACCACGCAGCCCGAGGAGAAGCTCGAGTTCCTGCGCGGGATCATCGACGCGGTCGGCGACCGCGTGCAGATCACGGCGGGCTGTGGCACTTACGACACCGCCGAGTCCGTCGTATTCGCGAAGGACGCGGCCGAGGCCGGCGCGCACGGCCTGCTCGTTGTGACGCCCTACTACTCTCGCCCGCCACAGGCGGGGCTGCTCGCGCACTTCACCGCCGTCGCCGACGCCACCGAACTACCGATCCTGCTGTACGACATCCCCCCACGATCCGTGGTGCCAATCGAGACCGAGACCCTGCGCCGCCTCGCCGAGCACCCGCGGATCGTCGCGGTCAAGGACGCCAAGGGCGATCTCAATGCCGGCGCCGACCTGATCTCGTCGACGAGCCTGCAGTTCCTCTCCGGCGACGACCCACTCAACCTTCCGTGGTTGTCGGTGGGCGCCGTCGGCTTCGTCTCGGTGATCGGACACGTCGCCGCGCCACAGCTCGCCGCGCTGCGCGAAGCGTATTTCGCCGGCGATGTGGCTCGCGCTCGCGACATCAACGCCGCGCTCGTCCCGTTGTTCCGCGCCATGGCGCTCGTGGGAGGTGTCACGTTCTCGAAGGCCGCCCTCAGCCTGCAGGGTCTGCAGGTCGGACCGCCCCGGCTGCCGCAGGTCTCCGCGTCGACGGAGCAACTCGATGCGATCGCGGCCCTCATGCAGCGGGCGGGAGTGCTCTCGTGACCTCATCGCGCCGTCCGCGCAAGGCGACCCGCCAGGCAGGTCCGCCCGTGATCCAGACGTCCGCCGCTCGCGAGGTCGTTGAGCAGCAGGAGCCGCCTCGCCCGCCCGCCGAGGCAGCACAGGCGCCCGCCGAAAAGGCCCCGCCCAAGCAGGAGAAGCCGAAGAAGGGCAACAAGCGCGGCGGCCGCGGCCGCGCGCAGCAGCAGCAGAAGCCGGCGCCTGCGCCGCAGCATCGGCTCGGCACCCCGCCCAAGCTGCCCAAGGGCGGCCTACGCGTGGTCGCACTCGGCGGGATCTCGGAGATCGGCCGCAACATGACGGTCTTCGAGTACGACGGCAAGCTGCTCATCGTCGACTGCGGCGTCCTCTTCCCGGAGGACCAACAGCCCGGTGTCGACCTGATCCTCCCGGACTTCCGGCACATCGAGAACCGCATGGACGACGTCGAGGCCATCGTCTTGACGCACGGTCATGAGGACCACATCGGCGCCGTGCCGTTCCTGCTCCGTCTGCGGCCCGACATCCCCGTGATCGGCGCGAAGTTCACGCTTGCGCTGGTCAAGGCCAAGTGCGACGAGCACCGGCTGCGGCCGAAGCTGGTCGAGGTACGCGAGGGCGAGTCCACACAGCACGGGCCGTTCGAGTGCGAGTACTTCGCGGTCAACCACTCGATCCCGGACGCGATCGCCGTCGCCATCCACGCGGGTGGACAGGTCGCGCTGCATACCGGCGATATCAAGCTGGACCAGTTGCCGCTCGACGGTCGCCTCACGGATCTGGCCGGGTTCTCCCGGCTCGGCGACGCCGGCGTCGACCTGTTCCTGGTCGACTCCACCAACGCCGAGGTGCCGGGCTTCGTGACGCCCGAGCGGGATATCGGGCCGGTGCTGGACAACGTGATCGGCCGCGCGAAGGGCCGCGTCATCGTCGCGTCGTTCGCCTCGCACGTGCATCGCATCCAGCAGATCGCAGAGGTCGCGGTCGCGCACAATCGCCGTATCACCTTCGTCGGTCGTTCGATGGTGCGGAACATGGCGCTCGCCCAGGAGCTGGGTTACATGCACCTGCCCGAGGGCGTCGAGGTGGACCTGGACACGGCCGCGTCGCTGCCCGACAACCGCGTCGTGCTCATCTCGACCGGTTCGCAGGGCGAGCCGCTCGCGGCGCTGTCGCGTATGGCGCGCGGTGAGCATCGGCAGATCACGATCTCGCCCGATGACCTCGTGGTGCTCGCCAGTTCGCTCATCCCGGGTAACGAGAACTCTGTGTTCGCCGTCGTCAACGGGCTCGCGAAGCTCGGGGCCAAGGTCATCACGCAGCAGAGCGCGAAGGTCCACGTATCCGGCCATGCGAGCGCAGGCGAGCTCCTCTACCTCTACAACGCGGTGCGGCCGCGCAACGCGATGCCCGTCCACGGCGAGTGGAGGCACCTGCGCGCAAATGCCGCGCTGGCGGTGGCGACGGGGGTCCCGGAGGAACGGGTGATGCTCGCCGAGGACGGCGTGGTCGTGGACCTCGTCGACGGCGTCGCGAAGATCGTCGGGCAGGTGCCGGTGGGCCACGTGTACGTCGACGGCCTGTCCGTGGGCGACGTGGGCGAGTCGACGCTGTCCGATCGGCTCATCCTCGGCGAGGGCGGGTTCATCTCGATCACCGTCGCCGTCGACGGCGAGGGCCGCGCGGTGTCTGCGCCCGAGGTCTCCGGCCGCGGGTTCTCCGACGACCCGTCGGCACTCAAGGAGGCTGCGGCGCTGGTCGAGGAGACGCTTGCGCAACTCTCCGCCGAGGGAGTCAAGGAACCGCACCGGATCGCGCAGGCTGTTCGACGGGCTGTCGGTCGCTGGGTCGCCGGCGCCTATCGCCGCAAGCCGATGATCGTGCCTACCGTCATCGCGGTGGGGGAGTAGCTACCCCGCCTCGATCCGCTGGATCTGGCGCCGCAGCACCTGCCAGTACGCCGCCGTGACGTCGGCGCCGCTGGTGCTGGACGCGGTCGCGGTGATGTAGTCGCCGCGGACCGCGATCGGTGCGAGCGTCGACATCGACGTGTACTTCGCCGAGGTCGAGCGGGTGACCTTCATGCCGTAGCGTGCGAGGTCGGCGGGCACGGCCACCGCGGCGGTGCGCGGCATCTCGGGCCGCGCGGTGGCCGTTGCGGTCGGGGTCGGGGTGGCGGTCGGGTGCGGGGTGTCGGTCAGGCAGGATCTCGTCGCCTCGCCCATCGCGCTGAGGAAGTCGAAGTCGTCGACCATCATCGAGATCGATGTACCGCTGTCGCCCACGCGGATGGCCGACGCCGCAGCCCGGCGGGCCTGCTTCCCGCGGGCGGTGTAGCGGTCGAGCGCGGCCTGGCACTCGGGATGCCCCGGGATCCATGTCTTGTCCGCGAACCCGACGGTGGCGCGGACGTACCGGTACCCGGCGGGCACGTCGGACGGCTGGATGACGACCTTGTTCGGGTCGGGCGGCGCGGGAGCGGCCGCGGCGGGCGTAAGGGGGAGAAGGAGCAGGGCGGTGGCCGTCGCTGCTGCGACGCGCGTCATCCGATGCATGCAGTAACGATAGAACTCTGTGATCTGGATCATCAGTTGTTTTTCCGTACGATGTCCTCCCGCCGCGTGCGCGCAGTCCGGTGCGGATCCCCGGATCACGGATAAGGTCGGTGGGGTGAAGCCCGCACGTATCGAACGCGCCGCCCTCGTCGAGGCCGCGCGCGCGGCCGGCCCCGATGCGCCCACGCTGTGCGGCGAGTGGACGGTCCGCGAACTGCTCGCCCATCTCGTGCTCCGCGAGTCTCGGCTGGACGCCGCGCCCGGAATCCTCCTCAAGCCGCTGGCCGGTTATACGGAGAGGGTGCAGGCGGGCATCGCAGCTCGCTCGTTCGAACGACTGCTGTCCGAGGTTGCATCGGGACCGCCGCGACTGTCGCCGTACCGTTTCTTCGACGAGCAGGCGAACCTCGCCGAGTATTTCGTGCACTGCGAAGACATCCGGCGCGCGAAGTCCGGATGGAGCCCGCGACACCTCGACCCGGGCGTGGAGAAGGGCCTGCGGGCCGCGCTCGCGCGGCTCGCACGCCTCACCCTGCGGGGCGCACCGCTGCGCATCTCACTGACGACGGAGCACGGCACCGTCGTGACGGCGGGCAGAGGCAATCCCGTGACGGTGATAGGTGCGCCCGGCGAGATCACCATGTGGGCGTTCGGACGCGACGACGCCCTGGTCACCTTCGAGGGCCGCGATGCCGACATCGATCTGTTGACCAAGGTCACACGCTCACTCTGAACGTCCGGCTCTCGTTACCTGTGTGGCGATTGAGACAGGTGGGACTGAGCCGATAAGGTGGGGGCCATGGCACCCACGAAGACCACGCGCACGCGCTCGACGTCTGCGCGCTCCTCGGGTTCACGCCCGTCGGGGTCGCGCGCGTCGGGATCCCGTGCCGCCGGCGGCCGTTCCGGGCGACCCGCACCGACGCGTGGCGCCTCGCGCCCCCCTCAGCGCAAGGCTCCTGCCAGGGGAAAGAAGCAGAAGCACGGCCTGGGCCGCGGCGTCGGTCGGGGCGTAGGCGCCACCTGGGGACTGGTGGCTCGCGGCATCGGGGGAGTGGTACGCGGTGGCCGGGGGCACCAGACGGAGGACATCCCGGCGGACCGTCGACGGAGCAGCCGCCACTCGCGCGATGGCATCGCGCTGGCCCTGTATGCGGTCGCGCTGGTCCTGGCCGCGGCGGTCTACTTCGATGCGGGCGGGCCGATCGGCGGCTTCTTCTCGACCGCGGTGCGTGCGCTCGTGGGTTGGTTCGCGGTGGTCGTCCCGGTCCTCTGCATCGTCGTCGGCGTGGTCCTGATGCGCTACCCGGACAATCCGGAGAGCCGGGTACGGCACCGCGTCGGTTCGGCACTGATGATCCTGCCGTTCCTCGGGTTGCTGCACATCCTGTCCGGACGCCCGCGTGCGCTCGCCGGGCGCGAACACGCGGGCGGCTACCTCGGCTACGTCGTGGGCGGGCCGCTGACGGACGGTTTCACCGTCTGGATCTCGGTGCCCCTGCTCGTGCTGGTGATCCTCTTCGGGGCACTACTGTTCAGTGGCCTGACGGTGCGAGAGCTGATCGACCGCGCCAAGTTCTACTTCGGCGTCGACCTGGATGCGCAATACGACGACTACGACGAGTACTACGACGACGAGCAGGCCGAGGCCGAGGATCCGTACCTCTACGACGGCGACCAGCGCCCGCTCACGCCCTACGAGAGCTACCCGCCCGACGAGCCCCCGGCCGAGCCCAAGCGTTCGCGTCGCCGTAGGCCCGCCGCAGACGACACGCCGACCGAGGAGATCACGCCTGAGGCCGACGTGACCGACACGGCCACGAAGCCGATCGCCGCCGAGCCGGAGCTTCCGCCGCCGCCCCGTCGTCGCCCGGCTCCCGTGGTGAAGGACAACACGCCTCCGCCCGCACCGAAGGCCGCAGACTTCACCGTCGCGCGCACCATCGAGGGCGACTACCAGCTACCGCCCGCCGACCTGCTCATCGAGGGCGAGCCGGCCAAGGCCGGGACCTCGGCGAACGATGCGATGATCGAATCCATCACGGGTGTGATGGAGCAGTTCAAGATCGACGCCGCCGTCACCGGCTACACGCGCGGCCCTACGGTCACGCGTTACGAGGTGGAGCTCGGTCCCGGCGTGAAGGTCGAGAAGATCACCCAGCTGCACCGCAACATCGCGTACGCGGTGGCGACGGACAACGTACGCCTGCTCGCGCCGATTCCCGGCAAGTCGGCTGTGGGCATCGAGGTGCCGAACACCGACCGTGAGATGGTGCGCCTCGCGGACGTGCTGTCCGCCAAGAGCACTCGCAAGGATGCGCATCCGCTTGTGATCGGCCTGGGCAAGGACATCGACGGCGACATGCTGTCGGCGAACCTCGCCAAGATGCCGCACCTGCTGGTCGCAGGGTCGACCGGCTCGGGCAAGTCCAGTTTCGTCAACTCGATGCTGGTTTCGCTGCTCGCGCGGGCCACACCCGACGAGGTGCGCATGATCCTGGTCGACCCCAAGATGGTCGAGCTCACGCCGTATGAGGGGATCCCGCACCTCATCACGCCCATCATCACGGACCCCAAGAAGGCGGCAGCCGCGCTCGCCTGGTTGGTCGAGGAGATGGAGCAGCGGTACAAGGACATGCAGGCGTCGCGGGTGCGGCACATCGACGACTTCAACAAGAAGGTGCGTTCGGGCGAGATCACCACGCCGCTCGGCTCGGAGCGGGAGTACCGCCCCTACCCGTACATTCTGGCCGTCGTAGACGAGCTCGCGGACCTGATGATGACCGCGCCACGCGACGTCGAGGAGGCGATCGTCCGCATCACCCAGAAGGCGCGTGCGGCGGGCATCCACCTGGTGCTCGCGACGCAGCGGCCGTCCGTCGATGTGGTTACGGGCCTGATCAAGACGAACGTGCCGTCGCGGCTGGCGTTCGCGACGTCGTCTTTGACGGACTCGCGCGTCATCCTGGACCAGCCCGGGGCGGAGAAGCTGATCGGCATGGGCGACGGCCTGTACCTGCCGATGGGTGGCAAGCCGATCCGCATGCAGGGTGCGTTCATCACCGACGAGGAGATCCACGGGATCGTCGACTTCGTCAAGGAGCAGGCCGAGCCCGACTACACCGACGGCGTCACGGCGTCGAAGGTCGAGAAGAAGGACGTCGATCCCGACATCGGCGACGATCTCGACGTGTTCCTGCAGGCGGTCGAGCTGGTCGTGTCCTCGCAGTTCGGGTCCACCTCGATGTTGCAGCGCAAGCTGCGGGTCGGGTTCGCCAAGGCGGGGCGCCTGATGGACCTCATGGAGACCCGCGACATCGTCGGGCCCTCGGAGGGGTCGAAGGCACGCGACGTCCTGGTGAAGCCCGACGAGCTCGCCGGTCTCATGGCCGTCCTGCGCGGCGGGGGCGAGCCCGATGTCGAGCCGGAGGACGAGCCGGACTTCTGATCGCAAGAGCAAAGGGGCGCGCCGGTGATCGATCACTGTCGCGCCCCCGTTGCACGTCTGTCAGTTGCCTCCGTGGGGTGCGGTCGTGGTCGGCTGACCGCCTCCGCCATGACCGCCGGTGCCGCCGCCACCGTGGCCGCCGCCGGCATGACCGCCCCCACCCTGGCCGCCGCCGTCGTGACCGCCCCCGCCATGGCCGTTGCCTTCGCTGGTTCCGGGCTGGGTCTCACTCGCGGTCGGTGCGTCCGACTCGGTAGGGGTAGCGGAAGTCTCGGTCGGTTCCGCGGTGCCGGCGTCACCGCCGCCTGCGTTACCGCCACCCGGGGTACCGCCGCCTGCGTTGCCGCCGCTCGCGTCCCCGCTGCTACCGCTACCGCCGCCGGCATCGCTGCCTCCAGGCGCCGGGACGGCGGTTCCGCCACCACCACTGGTGCCGCCGGCCGAGGCGCTGGCGGTGGCCGACGTCGTGCTGCTGACGGACGAGTCGGACGACGTCGGTGTCGAGTCGGAGTTCGAGCACGCCGTGGCGCCGACCGCGAGAGCGGCAGCGAGCACGGCGTAGGCGAGGGATCGACGCATCGGGAAATGCCTCCTGTGATCTGCGTAACGAACCACTCGACCGTAACAGCGGATCTCGAGGCTCTGGTAAGGTTGCGGTGCACTCGTGAGGGGAGTATCCCGCTCGGAGCGGTGGCCGTCATCACGGTGGGTCGATACCCGCCCGGCTCCGTTCAACCGCATCGTCGGTGGGGAGAGACCTCCGGAATCTGAACCGGAGGTGTATCGAATGCATGTCTCTACCACCGTGTGGGTGGCCTCGATCCTGGTCGTTCTTGGCCTGTTCGTCTTCGACTTCTTCAGCCACGTGCGCAAACCGCACGAGCCCACGTTCAAGGAGTCGGCGTTCTGGTCGGCCGTCTACATCGGGCTTGCGGTGGTGTTCGGCCTCGGCGTCATGTGGATCTCGGGGCCCCGATACGGCGGCGAGTTCTTCGCCGGTTTCGTCACCGAGAAGGCCCTGTCGGTCGACAACCTCTTCGTGTTCGTCATCATCATGGCGAAGTTCGCGGTGCCCCGGATCTATCAGCAGAAGGTGCTGCTCATCGGCATCGTCCTCGCCCTGGTGATGCGCGGCGCGTTCATAGCGGTGGGTGCCGCGGCGATCTCGGCATGGAGCTGGGTGTTCTACCTGTTCGGCCTGTTCCTGCTGTACACCGCTGTGAAGCTGGTACGCGAGTCCGGTCACGCCGAGGAGGCCGAGGAGGAGCGCGAGTCGCGCGTCGCGGCCTTCGTGAAGAAGATCCTGCCGACGACGGACGAGTACCACGGCGACCGTCTCATCGCCCGCGTGGACGGGCGGCGCGTCGTGACGCCGCTGCTGCTCGCGCTCGTCGTCATCGGGTTCACCGATGTCCTGTTCGCGCTGGACTCCATCCCCGCGATCTACGGCCTGACCTCCGAGGCCTACATCGTCTTCATGACCAACGCGTTCGCGCTCATGGGCCTGCGCCAGCTGTACTTCCTGATCGGCGGCCTGCTCGATCGGTTGGTCTACCTGTCCTATGGGTTGTCGATCATCCTCGGTTTCATCGGGGTGAAGCTGGTTCTGCACGCCCTGCACGAGAACACGCTGCCCTTCATCAACGGAGGCCACCATGTGGCGGTCCCCGATATCTCCACGGGCGTCTCCCTCACCGTGATCGTCGTGGTGCTGGTCGTGACCACGGTGCTGTCGCTGGTGAAATCGCGCGCCGCCGGTAGCGCCTGATCCGGAGACCGGCGACTAGCGGACCCCGACCGCAACGGTCGCCGACCGACCGACATCGCATTCGATCCGTGCGGTCAAGCCCGCCGACCGCATCGCCGCAGCCGTCTCGTCGGCCTGGAGCTCGCTGGTCTCGATCAGCAGCGTGCCGCCTGGGCAGAGCCACTCCGGCGCCTCGGCGACGATGCGGCGGTGCAGGTCGAGCCCGTCGGTTCCGCCGTCGAGGGTGTGTAGTGGCTCGTGGTCCCGTGCCTCGGGCGGCATGAGGGCGATCGCGTCGGTGGGTACGTACGGCGCGTTCGCCGCGATCAGGTCGGTGGTGCCGCGCAGTTCCCGCGGGAGCGGGGCGTAGAGGTCGCCGACGAGGACGATCGCCGCCGGGGCGTTCCGCTCGGCGCAGACTGCGGCAGCAGGATCGATGTCGACGGCGAACAGCCGCCTCGCAGCCAGCATCGATGCTATAGGCGCTGCGCCGCAGCACAATTCGACTGCGGTGTGCGACGCGGCCGCGCGAGCGAGCTCCGCGAGCAGCTCCGTTCGTCGTCGGGGCACGAACACCCCCGGAGCCACCGAGAGCCGGCGGCCGCAGAACTCCACCCATCCGAGGATGGTCTCGAGCGGCTCGCCCGCTACCCGGCGCGCGATCATCGCGTCCAGTTCGGGGCCGGTTCCCGCCTGGCGCAGCAGCGAGGCCTCGTCCTCCGCGAACACACACCCGGCCGCACGCAGTGCGTCGACGACCTGATCCATGCGCCCAGCGTTGCGTCCGCTAGTCCAGCTCGCTGAACGCGCCCATGACCGGCGTCCAGTGCACGATGCGCACGCCCGCGAGCGCGCCGACGGCAGCGAACGGGTCGTCCGTCATGAACGTCTCGGCGGCCCGCTGGTCGCCTGCGCGGATGATGATCAACGCGCCCGTACCGTCGGGGTATGCGCCTGAGCTCAGGACGTCGCCACGATCCACACCGGCGCGCAGCCATTCGCGGTGCGCGGGGCGGTGCTCATCGCGGATAGCGGCCTGATCGGCGGTGTAGGTGTAGTGCACGGCGAAGATCACTGTTCCTCCAATGTGACGAGCATGCGGGTGTTGCCGAGGGTGTTCGGCTTGACGTAGGACAGGTCCAGGAACTCGGCGACGCCCTCGTCGAAGGAGCGGCACATCTCCTCATAGACCTCGTGGGTGACGGGTGTGCCGTCGATCTCGACGAAACCGTGCCGCGCGAAGAAGTGGGTTTCGAAGGTCAGCACGAATACGCGGCTCAGTTCCAGCCACCGCGCCTCGCCGAGCAGCCGCGAGACGATCGCGTGTCCGACGCCGCGGCCGGCGACGGCGGGATCGACGGCGACGGTGCGGATCTCACCGAGGTCCGCCCACATCACGTGCAGCGCACCGCAGCCCACCACGTCGCCGTCCAACTCGGCGACCCAGAACTCCTGTACGGCCTCGTACAGGTTCACCAGATTCTTCTCCAGCAGGATCTTCCCCGCGTAGACGTCGATCAGCCGCTTGATCGCGGGGACGTCGGAGGTGCGCGCGCGCCGCACCGCATCGGGGGAGGTCATGCGCAAACAGTAGTACTCCGCAGAACCATTAGGCTTACCGGCGTGAGTTCATCGGACGACGTGCGCCCAGGCGCTACGCACGTGCCGGTCCTGAACGTGGCGAACGCCTTGACCGTCCTCCGGATCGTCATGGTCCCCGTGTTCCTCGCTGCGCTGTTCGCAGCCGGGGGGCACGACACCGCATGGCGCTGGATCGCTTTCGCGGTTTTCGCAGTGGCGATGCTGACGGACCGGGTCGACGGACAGATCGCACGCCGCTACGGCATGATCACAGAGTTCGGCAAGCTGATGGATCCCATCGCGGACAAGGCGCTCACGGGCGCTGCGTTGATCGGGCTCTCCGTGCTGGGCGACCTGTGGTGGTGGGTCACGGTCGTGATCCTGGTGCGGGAGATAGGCATCACGCTGATGCGGGTCGTCGTGATCGCGGAGGGGGTGATCCCGGCGAGCCGGGGCGGCAAGCTCAAGACGCTGCTCCAGGGCATCGCCATCGGGCTCTACGTGATGCCGCTCCCCGCGATCTGCGACTGGCCGCGTTCCGTCGTCATGGGCGCCGCACTGGTGATCACGGTGCTCACTGGAGTCGACTACGTGCTGAGCCTACGTAGGGGCGAGCGTGCCTGATCCGGCGCAAGTGGTCGCGGAGCTGCGCGATCGGGGCCAGACGGTCGCGACGGCCGAATCGCTCACGGCAGGCCTGCTGGCTGCGACGATCGCGGACGTACCGGGTGCGTCGACCGCTCTGCGCGGGGGACTGATCACCTACGCGACCGACCTCAAGGCGAGCCTCGCCGGGGTACCCGAGGAGCTGTTGGCGCGGTGCGGGCCTGTGCATCCGGACACGGCGCTGGCCCTCGCGGAAGGCGCCCGCAGCCGGTGTGGCGCCGACTGGGGTGTTTCGCTCACCGGCGTCGCCGGCCCGGCCGAGCAGGATGGAGTCGCGGTCGGCACCGTCTACTGCGGGGTGGCGGGTCCCGGAGGTGTGCATGTGGCCCGCTGGACCCTCGACGGTGACCGTGCGCGGATCCGGCGCGGCGCGGTCGACGGCGCACTCGGGGAACTTCTGCGCGCCGTACGACGTTTCACATCTTGAACCGTGGGCCACGCGACCCACGAGTAGTCCCGTGAGGAGGTAGGGCAGTGGCAGTACTGCTACGCCAGGCGATCGGCGAGAGCCTGCGCAGGACCCGGGTCGGGCAGAGCCGGACCCTGCGCGACGTCTCGTCGACGGCGCAGGTGAGCCTCGGATACCTGTCCGAGGTCGAGCGCGGCCAGAAGGAAGCATCCAGCGAACTGCTGGCGGCCATATGCGGCGCACTCGATGTGGAGGTCGCCGAGGTGGTGGCCCAGGCGAGTTCGTCCATGCGTGGGCCCATCCCCAAGGTGGTCATCCCGGCGCCGCCGGCGTTCGCGGCGGCCTGACCCCTAGGGGTGCCGGTCCCGCGAGTGGATACACCCTGGGACCGGGGCGCCGGACCCGATAGATTGGTGACCAGCACGTCGGCCCGGCACGCGCGGGCCGTTCACGAGAAGGTGGGAGTAGTCCATGGCCAATCCATTCGTCAAGGGATGGAAGTACCTGATGGCGCTGTTCAACGCCAAGATCGACGAGAACGCGGATCCCAAGGTGCAGATCCAGCAGGCGATCGAGGACGCGCAGCGGCAGCATCAGGCCCTCTCGCAGCAGGCCGCAGCCGTGATCGGCAACCAGCGGCAGCTGGAGATGAAGCTCAACCGGCAGCTCGCCGAGGTCGAGAAGCTTTCTGCGAACACCCGGCAGGCCGTGCAGCTCGCGGACCAGGCCACCGCCGCGGGTGACACCGCGAAGGCGACCGAGTACACGAACGCCGCGGAGGCGTTCGCCGCCCAGCTGGTCACGGCCGAGCAGAACGTCGAGGACATGAAGGGGCTGCACGACCAGTCCCTTCAGGCCGCGGCGCAGGCCAAGCGCGCCGTCGAGCAGAACGCCATGCAGCTGCAGCAGAAGCTCGCCGAGCGCACCAAGCTGCTGAGCCAGCTCGAACAGGCCAAGATGCAGGAGCAGGTCTCGGCGTCGCTGAACCAGATGGGCGAGCTGTCCGCCCCGGGGAACACCCCCAATCTCGACGAGGTGCGCGACAAGATCGAGCGTCGCTATGCGAACGCACTCGGTTCCACCGAGCTGGCGCAGAACTCCGTGCAGGGCCGCATGGCCGAGGTGCAGCAGGCGTCGGTGCAGATGGCGGGCCATTCGCGCCTCGAGCAGATCCGTGCGTCGATGCGTGCCGGCGGTGAGATCACCAGCGGCCAGTCGGCTCCCGCAACTGGAACTCCGAACGTCGACGTCGCGAAGCCCAACCCCGGTCAGCCGAACGCCAACGGCTAGGACCGATGATGCACGGCGAATGGGGCCGCCACCGCGAGACGATGTCCGCGGTCGCGGCCTCAGCTGCACAGGTCGCGGGCCGCGCCATGGAGAGCGCCGCCTCGGCTGTGGAAGCCGCCAATCGCAAGCTCGATGACGCGCGCGACAAGCAGGCTCGACGCCGGGATCCGAAGGCTGTGCACCTGCGCTCCCTCGAGGGCGCCCGGCGGAACACAGTCGGCTGGGTGTCGTCCGCCGGCACCACCGCAGCCGTGTCCGCCGCCGGCTTCGTGGCGGCCGCCCCCGAGGTCGGGCTGGGATTCACCGGCGTCACCGCCGTGCTCGTGGTCCCCGCTGTCGTCGCCGGCCGCAGACTGCGTGAGCTGCGCCGCAAGCCGGTCCCACCCCGTGGTTACGCTCGTCGGCAGTTGCCGCGCCCGACGTCCGCCACGTATGGGCGGATCAAGCGCCTCGTCGACGCCGAACAGGAGTTCCTGGCGCTCGTCGCGGTCCTTGCCCGGGCGCACGCGCTGCCGCCGGCGGTGGTGACCGAACTCGATGACGACGCCGACGAGTCCGCCGCTGCGATCGTGGGCTATGCCCAGCAACTGCAGGACCTCGAGGCCGTCACCGGGCGCTCGCGCGACCCCGTGTTGCGTCGCTGCGTCGATGACGGACTGAGTCGCCTCGACGAGGGCGTCGCCGCCTATCAGGACATGGTCCGCTCCGCTGCCGCCACGGTCGCCGCCGCGCACGGCTCTGCGATCGCGCGCCCGGGTGCGGGTTACGACGAGCTGGGACGCGCCACACCGCGGCTGCGGGACAGCGCCGAGCGTTTGCAGGCTTGGGCGGAGGGAATCGCCGCGCTTCCGGCCGTCCCCGATCCGCGGGTCTGGTGAGGCTCGGGGGATCCCCTGATCTTTCCCTGAAACCCCAGGTGAGGACGTGACTTCTCGGTCCGAGCGCGTGCACGATGGACTCGTCACTCCAGCGAAAGGTACACACGAAATGTTCTGGAAGATCCTCGCAGCGATCGTCGTCATCTGGCTTGCCCTCATGATTCTCGGCGCGATCATCCACCACCTGATCCCGCTCCTCGTTCTGGGGCTGATCGTGGTCGGTATCGTCTCGGTGGTCCGTTGGTTCTCCTCGGCGGACAAGTCCAAGACGTCCGTCTAGCCGGCACACCCGCCGGCCGATAGGAGGGCCCGTGCGGGTAGCCCTAGTCGCCGGTTCGGAGGCCGGGCACGCGTTACCCGCCCTCGCGCTCGCCACGGCCCTCGTCGCAGCCGGTGCGCACCCGACGGTGTTCACCGGCGGGCGGTGGGTGGCCACGGGGAGGGAACGCGGGATCGATACCCGTGAGTTGCCCGGTCTCGCGCCCCGCCCGGGGGACGACGATGCAGACGCCGGTCTGAAGATCCACGCACGCGCCGCGCACATCGCTGCGCGCCTGGTTCCGCTCATCACGGAGCTCGCGCCGGACCTGGTGGTCGCGGACATCCTGACCCCTGGGGGCGGCATGGCCGCCGAGCTGGTCGGCGCCCCCTGGATAGAGCTCTCCCCGCACCCTCTCTACCGGCCTTCGCGCGGCCTCCCGCCTATAGGGTCGGGCCTGGCCCCCGGCGTCAACCTCCGGGGCCGGCTGCGCGATGGGATTCTCAGGGCTTTCACCGCCCGCGACATCCGGGTGGGCGCGCGACAGCGGGAGCGCGCCCGTAGCGTCGTCGGCCTGCCGCCGCGTGAGCCCGGTCCCGACGCGCGCATGATCGCAACCATCCCCGCTCTCGAAGTGCCGCGCCCGGACTGGCCGAGACGCTGCCACCTCGTAGGCCCTCTCACGCTCGAACCCACCGACGCCGAGATCGCCGTGCCGCGGGGAGACGGCCCGCTCGTCATGGTCGCGCCGTCGACCGCCGCGACCGGCACTGCCGGTCTCGCGGAGCTCGCCGCGGAAGCGCTGGCACCCGGGGTGTTCGGGCAGCGCGTCCGCGTCGCCGTCTCGTCCCTCACCCCGCCCTCCCTCGAGGGCGACTGGCTCACAAGCGGATTCGGCAGGCAGGATCATCTCGTGGCGCGAGCGGACGCGGTCGTCTGCGGCGGCGGGCACGGCATGCTCACCAAGGCGCTCACGGCGGGGCGGCCGGTCGTGACCGTACCGGGCGGCGGCGACCAGTGGGAGCTCGCCAACCGCGTGGTGCGGCAGGGGAGCGGCGTCTGCGTCCGTCCCGCGACCGCGGAATCGTTGCGGGCGGCCGTTCGGGAGGTGCTCACGGATCCCGCGCATCGGCGCGCCGCGGAGAAGGCCGCCGCGACGGCCGGCCGCGTCGCCGACCCCGTCGCCGTCTGTCGGACGGTGGTGCGCGGCACCTGACCGCCGTCGGTAGCCTGTGCGGCGTGCGTCTGACCGAGTTCCGAGAGCTTCTGCACACCGAGTTCGGCGCTGGGCGCGCCGACGCCCTGATGCGCGATCACCGGCTGGGCGAGTTGGACGGCGTCACGGGCGACGCCGCCATCGAGGCCGGCGTCGACCCGAAGGACGTGTGGCGCGCGCTCTGCCGCGAGTTCGACGTGCCACGCGAACGCTGGTAGCGGGGCCCGGCTCTCGGCCGCGGTCAGTGCGTGATCGGCCCGGGAGACCACAGACCCGATCGGGTCGCGGTGCCGAAGGACACCTGGGCCGGCTGCGTCCGCACGTAGGGGACGTATCGCTCGAGCGCGCCCCACTCGCGGGCCCAGTCGCCGTCGAGGTAGGTCGCGACCGTCTGGGGCTGTGCCAACATGAGCGCCCAGCCCAGCGGTCCGCCCGCGCTACCGCCCTCCCAGGTGGTGGTCGCGGCGACCGCGAGATCGCGTTCCGGCTGGATACGCCACGACGGCTGCTCGGCGATACCGCCGAACTCCCGCCACTGCCGCTGGCACGGGAACGCTATGGCGGCGCCCCAGTCGACCAGCACCGGATCGTTTCCGACCAGCTTCTGCAGGGTCTCCAGGTGCGGTACGCGTGGCGGCGTGTACGCGATCCAGTTGCGGTCCGACGGATCGGTCACCGTCGCCCGGATCCGCACTGCGGTGGCCTTCGCGGGCACCATCGAGCGCGGCACACGCAGGTTCCGCCACGCGGGCGCGGGCCCGATGTCGAGCGGCGTCGCGGACCCGATGGGGCGGAACCCCGTCCCATCGGTGGTGCCGAACTCGACCGTGAGCCCGCCGGAGTCGAAGCGTCCGGCCGCGCTGACGACGAGCAGCGGAGCGCCCCCGAGGCCGGCCGCGGGCAGCCGGTACCAGCCCGACACCGCCCTCGCGATGTGCTGGACGCCGCTCTGCTGGCTGCCGAGGACCGGCGTCCGCGCGGGATCCAGTCCGAAGGGCAGTGCCGCGTGGCTGCCGTTGACACCCGCCGACGTCTCAACGCCGCCGCCCGTGCCGCCGGTGTTCGCGGCGGTACGTGACGCGTCACCGGTCTGCACGACGTCCGCTGCGTCGGATTTCGTCGCCGTGAGATCCGAGGCGAGGCCGTCGGGAGTGAAGTTCTCGTTCTGCGCTGCCGCGAGGGCCGTCGCGGCGGGCCCGGATGCGGGCGTCAGCATCCCGGCGTTCGCGTCGGGCTCGGTGAGCACACCGTCCGCCTGTCCGCAGCTGTGCCCAGCGAGAGAGCGCAGGTTCTGCAGCCCGTACGAGTACGCCGGGTACTGATTCAGGATCGACACGGTGTTGGATGCCCCGATCAGTGCCACCACCAGCACGGTCGCGAGTGTGAGCGGCGCGGCGAGCGGCCAGGAGAGGACGCGGTCCGTGACGCGGTCGACGCGCTCCGGCAGCGCCCGGCCCGCGTCGCCGCGTACGAGCAGCACCACTGCCCACACGGTGCAGAGAAGAGCCAGGAGGGCGAACAGCGAGCCGAGCGAGATCCCGGCCACGACCGGAGCCACGCCGCCCCACGGGATCCCGTAGTTGCCGGGGTAGAACCAACCGTTGGTGGATTCGAAGCACAGCGCGAGCACCGCGAAGAGCGCCGCAAGGAATGCCACGCGATAGCGGGCCGTCCGGATCACCTGGGGGCCCACCGCGACGACCGCGATGGCCGCGGCCATCGCCGCGAAGCCCGCGAACGCGCCGAAGTGGTGGGTCCACTTGGTGGGGTTGAACATCATCAGCAGCAGCGAGACCACGATGACCGCCACGACGCGCCTTGCGGGTCCGGCCGCGATGCCGGGGATGCGTCGCTTACGGACCAGGACGACGATGACTGCGAGCGTGCACGCGAACATCGCGAACATCGAGAACCGGCGCGCGATCGAGCCGTTCGGATTCGCCTGCAACAGTGCGTCGTACCGCTGGATCTCCTTGAACCACGGCTCGGACGGGCCGACCTGTGACAGCAGGTGCGTCGACTCGAGCATCTCGCGCAGTGAGTGGTCTCCGAAGATGAGGAAGAGCACCGCGCAGGCCGCGGCGAGTAGCGGTGCGAGTTCGGCTGTGTAGCCGAACATCCGCGACCCGCGCGTCGCGCCCGAGACCGCCCGCACGCGCGCTACCAGCACCGTCCACAGCGGCCTCGCCGCGACCACGAAGACGGCGAACGCGAAACTGCCAGTGGGCGCCGCCGAGAGGGTGAGCCCTGCTACCACCAGTCCGACGGCCGCCGGCGCGAGCCGACGCGTGGCGATCGATCGCTCGACGCAGCACCACGTGAGCACCGTGCCGAACGCGACGATGGGCTCGGGGCGTAGGCCAGGGTTGTAGGTGAGCCAGAAGACGAGGAAGACGGCGGCCGCTGCCCATAACGCGCGATGGTACGCAGCGGGTGATCTCCGCTTCGCGAGCCCGAGACGTGGGATCACCTCGCGTGACAGGAGGAGCCAGGTGGCGATCGCGGCGAGCAGTGTGGGCAGCCGCAGCCACGGGCTGGACAGCGAGAGCTCCGCCATCCAGGAGATCAGGTAATAGGGCATGCCGAACGGGGCGTACGGCGCGTCGTAATAGCGGAACACCTCCGGCATGTAGCCGGAGTGCAGGGCGGCCTTCGCCATCCCGAGGATGTAGCCGTCGTCCGACGTGGGCGCGCCGACGATGTGCCAGATCAACAGGGCACCGACGACGACCGTGTCCTTGAGGTCTACACGCAGCCAGTGCGCCGGGATCATCCGGCGCGCCCGCCGACCGTCCCTTCGATCGAGGACTGCGAGAGCCACGATCGAGGCGATTGCCGTCAGCACGCCGACGATCATCGCCAGGCCTTTCAGCAGGGACGGTGTCGTCGAGTACCGGGAGTCGACCGCCACGTGCGCGTGCAGCCCGGCGGGCGCGGTTCCGCCGGTCGCCAGGTCGGAGAACAGACCGACGAGCTGCGGCCGGTGGTCCTTGCCTCCGGCGAGGGTGCCGGACCCGTCGTCGATCCCTGAGAACGACGCGGTCACCCTGTCGGCCGTTGCGGAGAGCTTCAGCTCGCCGCACCGCGTGAGCTCGTCGCGCGGGATGGAGGCGACGAGGTCTCCGCGGGTGCGCACTGTGGCTGCCTGCGCGTCTACCGTGACGAACAGGCCCGACGTCCGCGCGGTGTCTCCGGCCGCCGCCGGGGCTGTGGACAACACGACCGTCTCACGACCCGGGGGTGCCGACGCGAGCACGGAGCACGGCACCGTCGCCTCGATGTCCAGAGGCCGATACTGGACGAGCGGCGAGCCGACGGGCGCGAATGTCCCGCCCTGCGGCCAGTCGAACGCCACCGTCGTCTGCGTGACGGGTAGCAACGGTGTGAGCACGGCGAGGATCAGCCCCGCCAGCCCGGCGACGACCGCGACGATCCGTGCTATCCCGCCCCGGGGCGGGGCCGCGCTGCTGCTCATGTCGAGCAGGGTAACGACCGGCGCCGGCAACCACGCCGAGGACACGGCGGTCTACGACACGACGTCGTCCCGTCGCATGTGGGCGCCGTCACCGAGGAGCTATGCTGTGACCACCGACATAACTGAAGTCTCCGCCCGCCACCCCTGGGCCGGTGACACGACGAGAAAGCCAGGTGGTTTCCGTGACCCTTGACTCCGATTCGCCGTTCGACGTGACCGGGATCCGGCACTCGGGCAAGCACGATCTCGATCCCCGAGGCGGACAGTCCTCCGCCGTCGAGTCTTTCTCTCTGGACGACCGCTACACCCGCGAACAGGGCACGGTCTATCTCACAGGCATCCAGGCCCTGGTGCGCATGGTCCGCGACCGCGCCCGCCTCGATCGCCGCCAGAACCTCGCCACCGCCTCCCTGATCTCGGGCTATGAGGGCAGCCCCCTCGCCGGGTACGACCTCGAGATCGCACGGCGCATGAAATATCTGTCGGACTTCGACATCGTCCACCGGCCCGGCCTCAACGAGGAGCTCGCCGCGACGTCTGTGATGGGTTCGCAGGTCGCCGCCCAGGTCGCCCACCTCGGTGCGGGGCGCGACGGCGTCGTCGGCTACTGGTACGGCAAGGCACCGGGGCTCGACCGCGCGACGGACGCCCTGCGTCACGCCAACATCATCGGCACGCACCCCCGCGGCGGTGCCGTCGCGCTCGTCGGCGACGACCCGGGGGCCAAGAGCTCGTCCGTACCGTGTGCATCGGAGATGGCGCTGGCCGATCTCTACATGCCGATCCTCTACCCGGCCGACTCGCAGGACATCCTCGACCTCGGCGTCCACGCCGCGATCATGTCGCGAGTGTCGGGGCTGTGGACCTCGCTGAAGATCTCGGCCCATGTCGCGGACGGCGCGTCGACGGCCGACGTCCACCCGGATCGCATCCTGCCCGTTTACGGCGACCTTGGTACGAGCCCGCATGTGCCGAGCGGAAAGTTATTGGGCCCCAACCTTATGGAGCTCGAGCAGAACCAGCTCACCGTGCGCCTCCCGCGCGCGATGGAGTATGCCCGGATCAACCGGCTCAACCGCATCGTCGTCCGCTCGTCCGACGACCGCATCGGCATCGTGGCCGCCGGCAAGACCTACCTCGACGTGCGCGAGGGACTACGGCTCATCGGAGTCACAGACGCGGACCTGCATCGCCTCGGCATCCGCATCCTCAAGGTCGGCATGGTCTACCCCTTCGAGCGTGAGATCCTCAGCGAGTTCGTCCAGGGCCTCGACGAGGTCATCGTCGTAGAGGAGAAGCGCGACTTCATCGAGACGATGATGCGTGACATCCTCTTCCGTCGCCCGGACGCGCCGCGAATCGTCGGCAAGGCCAACGAGGACGGCTCCACACTGTTCTCGCGGTTCGGCGAACTCGATGTGGACGCCGTGTCGCGCGGCCTGGCGTCGCGGCTCGCCCGCGTCCACGGCGTGGCGTCGGCGCGCGTGTGGCTGGACGCAAAGGCGAAGGTACGCACCCGGATCGAGCTTCCGCTGGCAGTGCGCAGTCCGTACTTCTGCTCGGGTTGCCCGCACAACAGTTCCACCAAGGTCTCCGAGGACACCCTCGTCGGGGCGGGTATCGGATGCCACGCGATGGTCGTGCTCATGGACCCGCAGCAGGTCGGCACCATAACCGGCATCACCCAGATGGGCGGCGAGGGCGCGCAGTGGCTGGGCATGGCTCCGTTCGTGGATGAGAAGCACTTCGTCCAGAACCTCGGCGACGGCACGTTCATGCACTCGGGCAGCCTCGCGTTGCGCGCGGCTGTCGCGTCGGGCGAGAACGTCACCTACAAGCTGCTGTTCAACGGCACCGTCGCCATGACGGGCGGGCAGGACCCGGTCGGCCAGATGACGCTGCCGGAGATCACGCGCCTCATCCAGGCCGAGCGGGTGCAGAAGATCGTGGTCACGTCCGACGACCCGAAGCGCACCCGCAAGTCGGGCCTGCCCCACGGCGTCGAGGTCCGCGACCGCGCGGACACCCTCGACGTGCAGCGCGAGCTCGCGGGCATAGAGGGCGTCACCGTTCTGATCCACGATCAGCATTGCGCCGCGGAGAAGCGGCGCAAGCGCAAGCGCGGCGCGTTCCCTACGCCGAATCAGCGCGTCGTCATCAACGAGCGCCTGTGTGAGGGCTGCGGCGACTGCGGTGAGAAGAGCAACTGCCTGTCGGTCCACCCGGTCGAGACGGAGTACGGCCGTAAGACCCGAATCGACCAGAGTTCGTGCAACCTCGATTTCTCGTGCTTGAAGGGCGACTGCCCGTCGTTCGTGACGGTCACGCCGGGTGCGGGGCGTGTGGTGCGCTCGGTGCCGGCGATCGCGGCGGACGATGTCGCCGCCCCCGACGCGGTGCGGCGTACGAAGGACGGCTTCGCGATCCGCGTGACCGGTATCGGTGGTACGGGTGTCGTCACCGTCTCCCAGGTGCTGGCCACGGCGGCGGTCCTCGACGGCAACGTCGCCCGTACCGTCGATATGACGGGTCTCGCGCAGAAGGGCGGCGCCGTCGTGTCAGACATCAAGGTGTCGCGCGAACCCGTCGAGCAGGCCGCGAAAGTCGCGTCCGGCGACTGCGACGTGTACCTGTCGTGCGACGGCCTGGTCGGCGTCGACCCCATGAACCTCAAGGTCGCATCTCCCGAGCGGACGACGTCCGTGGTGTCCACGACCAAGATCCCGACGGGGGCCATGGTGATCGACACGTCCGTGGGGTACCCGGAGACGGCGCGCATCCACGACGCGATCGATCGGGCTTCGCTGCGCTCGGTCTACCTCGACCCGGGCGCGCTGGTGCAGTCGCTGTTCGGCGACGAGCAGTTCGCCAACATGCTCATGGTGGGCGCCGCCTACCAGACCGGTGCGCTGCCGATCTCTGCCGGATCCATCGAATCGGCGATCGAGCTGAACGGCGTCGCCGTGGACAAGAACCTGCAGGCGTTTCGTCGCGGCCGCCAGGCCGTCGCGGACCCTGCGGCCGTCACTGTGGCGATCGACGCGCTGCACTCCATCCCGGTAGCAGCGCCGCCGTCGGCGTTCGCGACAGGCCTCGCAGGCCGCCTCGCCGGGGCGTCGGAGGAACTCGCCGTCCTGGTCGCGCGTCGCGTCGACGAGTTGGTCGCCTACCAGAGCGAGGCCTACGCGCGGCGGTACGCCGAGGACGTCGCCCGCGTATTCGCTGCGGAGCGCCGCTGGGACAGTGAAGAACTCACCGCCGGGGTCGCGCAGTACCTGCACAAGCTGATGGCGTACAAGGACGAGTACGAGGTAGCGCGCCTGACACAGGACGCGGCGTTCGCACGGCAGGTCGCGGACGAGTTCGGCGCGGACGCGAAGAAGGCGATCCGCCTGCACCCGCCCACGCTGCGTGAGTTGGGAATGAAGAACAAGATGGCGCTCGGCGAGTGGGTCACGCCCGGCATGAAGGGGCTGGCGCGGATGAAGCGGCTGCGTGGCACCAGGCTGGATCCCTTCGGCCGCACCGAGATCCGTCGCACCGAGCGTGCGCTCGTCGACGAGTATCGGGATCTTCTCGACCGGATCGTCGCCGCGGTCCAGGCCGGTCGAATCGACGAGCGGCGGGCCGAGGTCGTGTCGTTGGCCGCGCTGCCGGACATGGTCCGCGGCTACGAGGGCGTCAAGATGGTGGGCGTTGCGAAGTACCGCGACGCCGTCGAGGCCGCGGTCACGCGTCTCGCCATCTGACGGCGAGACGGCAGCCGGAGCTGCTGCAGCCCAGCAGGAGGGCGGCCGGTGGGATCCCCGCCGACCGCCCTCTCACGTGCGGACGGCGCCATTCCCGACGCGCCGTGGCGCGGTCCTTGTATCGAACGCGTATTCGTCTACAGTTGCGGGTGTTCGACGCGGCGGAAACCTGTCGGTGGGCTGCTCTAGCGTCGGTGACACAGCACAGGACGAGCCGGCCACGGGGTCGGATCCAACGGAGCGGAGAACACCATGGCACCAGCGGCAGATCGCGACAAGGCTCTCGAACTGGCCCTGCAGCAGATCGACAAGAGCTACGGCAAGGGATCGGTCATGCGCCTCGGTGACGAGGTGCGCCAGCCCATCTCGGTAATCCCGACGGGATCGATCGCGCTGGACGTGGCGCTCGGCATCGGCGGGCTACCTCGCGGCCGTGTCGTCGAGATCTACGGTCCGGAGTCCTCGGGTAAGTCGACGTTGGCGCTGCACGCCGTCGCCAACGCGCAGGCGAACGGAGGTGTCGCGGCGTTCATCGACGCCGAGCACGCACTCGACCCGGACTATGCCGCCAAGCTCGGTGTAGACACGGATGCGCTGCTGGTCTCGCAGCCGGACACCGGTGAGCAGGCGCTGGAGATCGCGGACATGCTGATCCGCTCCGGCGCGCTCGACATCATCGTCATCGACTCCGTTGCGGCGCTGGTACCCAAGGCCGAGATCGAGGGGGAGATGGGCGACAGCCACGTCGGTCTGCAGGCTCGGCTGATGAGCCAGGCGCTGCGCAAGATGACGGGCGCGCTCAACAACTCGGGCACCACCGCGATCTTCATCAACCAGTTGCGCGAGAAGATCGGAGTCATGTTCGGCTCGCCCGAGACCACGACCGGTGGCAAGGCGCTCAAGTTCTACTCGTCCGTGCGCCTGGACGTGCGTCGTATCGAGACGCTCAAGGACGGCGCCGACGCGGTCGGCAACCGAACCCGCGTCAAGGTCGTGAAGAACAAGGTCTCGCCGCCGTTCAAGCAGGCCGAGTTCGACATGATCTACGGCCACGGCATCAGCAAGGAGGGATCGATCATCGACATGGGTGTCGCCGAGGGGTTCATCCGTAAGTCCGGCTCCTGGTACACCTACGACGGTGACCAACTGGGGCAGGGCAAGGAGAACGCCCGCAAGTTCCTGCTGGAGAACACCGATATCCGTGACGAGATCGAGAAGAAGATCAAGGAGAAGCTCGGCATCGGTGCCGACGTCACGGTAGACGCCGACGAGATCGCCCCGGCGCCCGTCGAATTCTGATGCACGTCGTGGGAGCGGGCGAGCGGTTCGCGCCCGCCGGCGACGACGACGCACCGGACTCTGACGACGCGATCGCCACGCAGTCCGACACACGCGCGGACCCCGTCGCCGACATGCGCTCGCGTCTCACTGCCCTCAGGCCGAAGACCGAGTTCGCGGCGAGCGAGAAAGTCCCCGAGGAGCCGGAGGCAGTGGGTGACACGCCCGCCGACCCCGAGGAGATCGCGCGGCGTGAGGGACAGGCACGCGACCTGGTCTACCGTGCGCTCGGCGCGCGGGACCACTCACGGGCAGAATTGCGCGCGAAGCTCGCGAAGCGGGGATTCGACGAGGATCTCGCAGAGCGAGTGCTCGCCAGGTTCGTGAACGCCGGTCTCGTGGATGACGCGATGTTCGCGCAGCGGTGGGTCGAGTCGCGGCACCGATATTCCGGCCGGGGCCGCCGCGCGCTCGCTATGGAGTTGCGCCGCAAGGGGATCGGCGACGCCGAGGCCGCCGAGGCGCTGCAACAGGTGACCCGTGACGACGAGCGTGAGCGAGCCGCCGAGCTCGTCGAGCGCAAGCTCGCACGGAAACAGGTGCCGGAGGATCGTGCGGAGTGCGACAGGCTGGTGCAGCGGCTCGTCGGGATGCTCGGGCGGCGTGGGTACCATCCATCACTCGCATTGTCGGTCGTGCTCGATGCGGTTCGCGTGTCGGCGGGCGGGGACGTCGACGCCGGGGATGCGCCGTGACGCACCTGCTCTTCTCCTACGGGACGCTGCAACTCCCCGCGGTACAGGCCGAGGTGTTCGGTGGATCGGTGCCGGGCGAGGGTGACGCAGTGATCGGATTCGTGTTGCGGAGGTTGACGATCGAGGATCCCAAGGTCGTCGCTCTCAGCGGTACCGCGGTCCATCCGGTGCTCGTACCTGCGCCGGATCCGGTCGCCCAGGTCGACGGCACCGCATTCACTCTGACCGACGCGCAACTCGCCGCAGCTGATGACTACGAGGTGGACGCCTATGTCCGCCGGCGGTTTCCGCTGCGGTCCGGGCGCGACGCCTGGGTCTACGTTCTGGCGGCCGACTAGGGACAGGTCGGGACGAGGGCAGGGCAGCGTATCAACTCGCCTCTCCATGTCGCACGGTGACGATCGGAAGGCGTAACGCGCCCGAGGCGTGCGCGGGGACGATGGGCGCTACCGGCGCCACGGGGGAGATGCGCCGGTAGCCCTCGGCCTGCGGCGCCCGCATATCGTTCTCTCCCTTGTTCGGCCACAGTGCTGCGGCGCGCTCGGCCTGCGCCGCGATCGTGAGCGAGGGGTTCACGCCAAGGTTCGCGGATACCGCGGATCCGTCCACGATGCTCAGCGTCGGGTACCCGTGTACCCGGTGATACGCGTCGATGACGCCGTGCTCGCGGTCCGCGCCGATCGCGCAACCTCCCAAGAAGTGTGCAGTCATCGGGATGTTGAAGACCTCGCCCCACGTACCGGCGGGTACCCCGTCGACCTTCTGCGAGATGCGGCGGGTCGCCTCGTTGCCGAGGGGGATCCAGGTCGGGTTGGGCTCTCCGTGGCCCTGACGGCTCGACAGGTGCCGCCCGAACGGGCCGCGCTTCGTGAACGTGGTGATCGAGTTGTCCAGCGACTGCATGACGAGGGCGATCACCGTACGTTCGCTCCAGCCCTTGACGAACAGGACGCGAGCCAGGTCGACCGGGTGTCGCGCGGCGGTTCCGAGGAATCGCAGCCAGCGCGGCGTACGGCCGCCGCCGTCGGTCATGAGCGTCTGCAGCACGCCCATCGCATTCGATCCCTTCCCGTATCGCACGGGCTCGACATGCGTGTCCGGGCTCGGGTAGAAGGACGATGTGATCGCGACGCCGCGCGTGAGGTCCAGATCGGGGTCGATGCTGTAGCGGACGGCCGACAGGATCGACTCGGAGTTCGTGCGGGTGAGGCGTCCCAGCGCGTCGGACAGCTTCGGCAGCGCTCCGGTGTCCTTGAGCGAGTGCAGCAGGTTCTGCGTGCCCCACGTGCCCGCGGCGAGTACCACGTGCCGCGCGGTGAGCGTGTGCCGGTGACGCTTCAGCCGCGAGCCCGTGCGCTTGGTCGTCACCTCCCACACACCGTCGCCGCGCTCATGCAGGCCGATGACCGTAGTCATGGGGACGATCTCGGCGCCGCCCCGCTCGGCAAGCGCGAGGTAGGTCTTGAGCAGCGTGTTCTTGGCCCCATGGCGACATCCGGTCATGCACTCGCCGCATTCGATGCAGCCGGTACGGTCCGGCCCGACGCCACCGAAATAGGGGTCGGGCGCCGTCTCGCCTGGTTCACCGAAGTACACGCCGACGGGCGTCTGGATGAAGGTGTCGCCCACGCCCATGTCGTCGGCGACGGCTTTGATGATCTCGTCAGACGGCGTCATATGCGGGTTCCGCACCACGCCCAGCATGCGGCGCGCTTGGTCGTAGTACGGCGAGAGTTCGTCGTGCCAATCGGTTATCGAACTCCACTGCGGGTCCTCGAAGAACGGTGCCGGGGGCTTGTAGAGGGTGTTGGCGTAATTGAGGGAGCCGCCGCCCACGCCTGCGCCGGCCAGAATGACGCAGTCCCGGAGCAGGTGGATGCGCTGGATGCCGTACGAACCGAGCGCCGGAGCCCAGACGAACTTCTTGACATCCCAGCTGGTCTTCGCGAACTCGGCGTCGCGGAATCGGCGTCCAGCCTCGAGGACGCCCACGCGGTAGCCCTTCTCGGTGAGGCGGAGCGCGGTGACGCTGCCGCCGAAGCCCGAACCGACTACGAGCACATCGAAGTCGGTGTCGGGCGGGGCGGCGTGGGTGTGCGGGGCTGGCATGGGTGTCCCTCTCGGAGCTGGCGGCTGTCGTTTTACATCTATCGCTGAGATGTAAAGTATTTTACAGATAACATAGATATGTCAAGAGCCCGACGGATATCGCCCGAATGTAAAGTAGTGGCGTGACCGAGACGGGATTCCACACCGAGATGCGGGCGATGCTGCGGAAACGGGTTCTCGACGTCGCCCGCGAGTCGGTATGCGAAAGCGGCTGGAACGCCGTGAACATGTCGCAGGTCGCACGGCGCGTCGAAGTCAGCCGGCCCACGCTGTACCACGCGGTCGGCACCCGCCGGGATCTTGCGATAGCGCTAGTCGAGCACGAGACCGACGAGTTCCTCGCGGGCGTGGCAGGGAAGCTGGACGAGCATCCCGACGACGCGGTCGCCGGGCTCGTGGCCGCCGCCGAGTTCACACTGCACGCCGGCGCCGACAACGCCTTGCTGCGGATGATCCTGGCGGGGGAGCCGCACACCGCCGACGGTCTGCTGCCGCTGGTCGCGACGGAGACCGAGCCCGTGCTGGCGCGTGCAGTCGACCGCATGCAGCGGGAGTTGAGTGAACGCTACGGGCCGGTGCCCGACGAGGCGGTGGCGCCCGTCCTCTCCGAGACCTTCGTCCGCCTCACCCTGAGCCACCTCCTGCAACCCCGAGGATCGGCCGATGTCGCCGTTCGGCAGATCGCGACCGTAGTGGCCGCCCTTGCCGGCGGCGTACCGTCAGCCGACGGGGATCGCCGCAACGGTGCCGAACGCGTCGAGCACGCGCAGCGCGAGCTCGGTATAGATCCGCCGGGACGCAATCGGATGGCCTAGCACCTCCTCGGCCTGGCGCAGCCGGTAACGCACGGTATTCGGATGCACCGTCATCGCCTCCGCGGTATCCCGAGCACTGGCGCCGTGAGCGAGGTAGCAAAGCACGGTCTCGCGGATCCGCAGCGAGCTCTCGTCATCGGCGGCCAGCATCCCCAGCTCGCGCCGTACCAAGCCCGGGACAGCCGAGCGACCTATGAGCCCTGTTGCGATGCAGGCGATCTCGACATCCGCGTAGCTGCGCATGGCCCGCGGCGTCTCGAGTGGAGACGTGCCTGCCCCCGCCGGCCGTGCGGCATGCGCGTCGAGCGACTGCGCCGCGACCGCCTCACGGTGCGATCGGACGAAACCTTCGGGTCCGACCCCCGGGCGGCCGGCCGCGACCCGGACACCGGGCGGCACGTCCGCCGGGGCCAGCGGCGCACCCGTCGCGATCCAGAGCCACAGCGCGCGTGTACCGGCTCGCACCGCCAGGCGGCCGTCCGCGCGCGTGGCGTCGGCGACGGCTGCTCCAGCGCGAGTCAGGATCGTGCCCGCATCGTCGTCGCCGGCACCGTCGGCGATCGAAACGACGTAGGCCGTGTGCGTGCCGCGCAGGCGGTAGCCGAGATCGTGCGCCGCCGCGTCGGCGTCGAGGGCGTCGCCATCGAGGAGCGCCCGCACTGTCCTCATCCGTCGCTGCGCGGTCGCGAGGTCGATCGCGACGCGCTCTGCGTCGAACGTGTCGATCACGTGCGCGACCGTGTGGTCCAGCCACTGTGACGCGCGTTCCCAGAACTGGATGAGCACCGCTGCACGCAGGTCCGCAGCCGGGATCCGTTCGTCCAGCAGTGCGGTGAAGTAGTCCCAAACGCAGCGTTGGCCGGTGCGGTACGCGGCGAGGAGGAATCCGACGTCGTGACCCCGGCGGATGACGGTCCGCATGAGGTCCAGTGCCTCTACCGGCACGCCTGGCTCGAACGACTCCCGCCCCAGGTGCACGAGGAAGTCCCGCCAATGGCCGCGGGTGCAGGCGTGCAGGTCTCGCCGCAACGATTCGTCGGCCCCGAACTCCGGGAAGTCCGTGATTATGCCGGCATCGATGCGGTGTGCGAGGGCGTCCGGGCCGCCGTCGGCATCGACGTCGCGGTAGAACTCGGCGAGCCAGGCGGTAGCCGGATCCACGATTCACCTCCGCGTTGTTCAGGGGGACAGGGCGTTACGTGATCGTTGTCACGCGCGCCCAAGAGAATGATGGGCAGCGTAGCGGACTCTGAACACCGATCCCAAGGAAGGCCACAGGATTCGGCCCACCAAAGCTCGGCGCGGCCCGGCCCGGCCACGTCCCGGAGGAGTTCTCTGCATGACCGACGACACCCTGTCCGATCACGTTCGTCCCGCGTCCAGACCGTCGTTGTTCGCGGTCTTGCGACGTAACTTCTCGGTCACTGTCGCCGACTCGCTACGTACGGTGGGGCGGAGCGTCCGCATGTTGGCAACAACCATCGTCGCGATGATCGAGGACGTCGTAAGGCTGCGGCTGCAGTGGAAGGAGCTGTTCTTCCAGGCGTGGTTCATGATCAGCGTGACGACCCTGCCCGCGGTGCTCATCGCGATCCCGTTCGGGGTCGTGATGGCGATCCAGGTCGGCAACATCCTGGATCAGCTCGGCGCGCAGGGACTCGCGGGCGCGGCGTCGGGGCTCAGCATCATCGCACAGGCGTCGCCGATCGCCACGGGTCTACTGCTCGGCGGAGCCGGGGCCTCCGCCATCGCGGCGGACCTCGGCGCGCGCACCATTCGGGAGGAGACGGATGCGATGCGCGTCATGGGAATCAATCCGATCAACCGGCTGGTCGTACCCCGACTGCTCGCTGCGTGGATCGTCGCCCCGATGCTCAACATCCTGATCACCATCGTCGCCGTGATGTCGGCGTACCTCGTGGCGGCGGGCGCGCAGAACGTCACACCGGGATCGTTCTGGCTGACGTTCGGAGCATTCGCGCGGCCCGTCGACCTGTACATCGCGCTGGCGAAGGCGGTGATCTTCGGGACGATCATCGCCATCGTCGGCTGTCAGCGAGGGCTCGAGGCGCGGGGTGGATCGCGTGGAGTCGCAGACGCCGTGAATGCCACCGTCGTCCTGTCGGTGGTACTCATCTTCACGGTGAACCTCGCGATTGCTCAGGTGGCGTCGATGTTCTGGCCGACGCAGGTCGGCTGACCCGGCCTTGCCGAGGCACGGGCTCGACGAAGCCGAACGCCCGGGGAGCGGGCTCCACCGGGCGTTCGGGGCATGATCGTCAGTGCCGTCGGCGCTCACGCAGTCTGCGTTCGAGCCAGCGCGCGAACCAGGACAGCGTGTAGTTGATCAGGATCATCAGAACGGCGATCACGACGAGCGACTGGAGGTAGTTGCCCCGGAACGCGAAACCGGTCTGATAGCCCGCCCGGACCACCTCGACGTAGCCGATCTGGTAGCCGAGCGCAGAGTCCTTGAGGGCGACCACCATCTGCGAGACGAGTGCGGGCAGCATCGCCGTGACGGCCTGGGGGAGCAGGATCAAGCGCATGGCGCCGCCCTTGCGGAAGCCCAGCGCAGATGCGGCCTCCAGCTGTCCCTTGGGGAGCGAATTGATGCCGGACCGCAGGATCTCGGCGATGACCGATCCGTTGTACATCGTCAGACCGAACACCACCGCTGCCAGCGCGAGCTGCGCCGAGGGGAACACGGCGTACTTCGCGAACAGGAAGTACGCGAAGATCATCAGGATCAGCACGGGGATCGCGCGGAAGAGCTCGACGACCGTGCCTGCGAGGATCCGCACCCAGCGGTGGTCGGAGAGGCGCCCGAGTCCGAGCACGGTGCCGATCACGAGTGCGAACACGATCGACAGCACGGCCGCCAACAGCGTGCCCATCAGACCAGGCAGGATGTATGTCGTCCACGCCTGCGTATGCACGAAGGGCGACCACATATCCCACGCGAAGTGACCGTTGTCGGCCAGCTTCTTCACGACGAGAACGACGATCGCCGCCAGTACGACGACGAAGGCGACGGCGGTCACCCGGTCCCGTGCACGGCCGCGGGGGCCGCGCGCGTCGAACAGCACGGTCGAGGTCTCGGCCGCCTTGGGCTTGCGTGGCGCCTTCTTCTCCGACGTATCGGTCGTGGTCATCGTCGCACCGCCCAACGGTTTCCGAGGTATGTGAACAGGACGCCGACCGGCAGGGTCAGGATGACGAAGCCGAGCGCGATGATCCCGAATATCTGGAACAGGGCGTCGGCGTGCGTCTCGATCATCGACTTCATGAGCAGCGACGCCTCTGCCACGCCGATGACCGAGGCGATGGTCGTGTTCTTCGTGAGCGCGATGAGCACGCTACCCAACGGCCCGATCACCGCGCGGAAAGCCTGCGGCAGGATGATCATCCGCAACACCTGTAGGAACGGCAGGCCCAGCGCACGCGCGGCCTCCGCCTGTCCCACCGGAACGGTGTTGAAGCCCGAGCGCAGCGTCTCGCACACGAACGCCGACGTGTAGACGATGAACGCGAGTACTGCGAGGCGGAAGTTGTTGTTCTTCGTGAAGTCGGGCCCTTCGCCGGCGAGGGCGAGGCTCAGGTTGATGTACAGGCCCATCGAGCAGAACAGCACGATGAGCGTGAGCGGCGTGTTCCGGACCACGTTGACGTACGTCGTGGCGAACCAGCGCATGATCGGCACGGGCCCGACTGCCATGCCCGCGAGCACAGTGCCCCATATCAGAGCGCCGATGGCGGAGAGCACAGTGAGCTTGATGGTCATCCAGAAGGCCGGCAGCAACTGCGGGCCGAGGTCACTCCACATCCGTCACACTCCTTCGCACGGTGTCGAGGCGGAATCGAGGAAGGAAAGGTCGCCGACCGGGGGCTTGAACTGCTCGAAACCGCCCGCGCGCGCGATCAGCCGGTCCACCTCGGTGGTGCCGAGCGCCTTGCGCAACGCCTGCTCCCATGCGCCCGACGAGATCATGTCGTTCAGCGCCGAGTCGAGTGCGTCGCGAGACGGTTTGTCACCCTTCGAGAGACCGATGCCGTAACGCTCGGTGGAGAACGGCGACCCCGCCTTCTTGAGTACGCCCTTGACGCAGGCGTCCTTCGGGTAGGTCATGTCGACCACCTGGAACTCGCCCGGGTACATCTGCGCGAATCCGGCGAGGATGGTCTCGTCCGTGGTGAGCGCATCCACCTTGCTGCGATGCAGCGCCTCGACGCACGTCGAGTAGGTGTCGAACTCCTGTAGCTGTACTCCCGGGAGCTGCGCCTTCACGTTCTGCGCAGACGTCGAACCCGTCACGGAGCACAGCTTCTTGCCCTTGTTGAGGTCCGTGAGGGATTGCAGGTCGTGATCGTCGGCTCGCACCAGCAGGCCCTGCCGGATCACCAGGTAGGGACCGGCGAAGTCGACCTTCTTGGAGCGGGCGGCGTTGATCGAGTAGGTCGCGGCGATGATGTCGACCTCGCCGTTGCCGATCAGCGTCTCGCGCTGCGCGGACGGCGTCTCACGCCACTTGATCTTCGGGTGCTTCCAGCCGTTCTTGTCGGCGATGCGGTCGACGACGTACCGCAGCACGTCGACATCGAAACCGGTCATGGACTTGTCTGGATTGCGCATGCCCAGGCCCGGCTGATCGTACTTGGTGCCGAGGATGACATTGCCGTGCCGGATCGACGACAGCAGATCGCGCGGGGAGGTGCTGCCGCACGCCGTGAGCAGGGTCGCGAGCAGCGCTAGCGCGACGGCCAGGACCGAGGCGGCCCGCGCGGATGATCGGGGAGTCTGCACAGGTTCCCCCTAGTGTCCGAGGATCTTGCCGAGGAAGTCCTTGGCACGGCCCGACTTCGGCGCGGTGAAGAAGGTCTCAGGTTCGGTGTCCTCGACGATCGTCCCGTCCGCCATGAACAGGATCCGGTCCGCGGCCTTACGCGCGAAGCCCATCTCGTGCGTCACGCAGACCATGGTCATACCCTCTTTCGCGAGACCCACCATCACGTCGAGGACCTCGTTGACCATCTCCGGGTCGAGGGCCGACGTCGGCTCGTCGAACAACATCACCTTCGGGTCCATCGCGAGAGCGCGGGCGATGGCCACGCGCTGCTGCTGACCGCCCGACAGCTGCGCGGGCATCTTCTCGGCCTGCGTTGCGATGCCGACACGCTCGAGCAACTCCATGCCGCGCTTGCGTGCGGCGTCGGAGGACACCTTGCGCACCTTCATCGGTGCGAGGGTCACGTTGTCGATGATCGACTTGTGCGGGAACAGATTGAACGACTGGAAGACCATCCCGACGTCGGCGCGGAGTGCGGCCAGGGCTCGCCCCTCCGCGGGGAGCACCCTGCCGTCTATGCGGATCTCGCCCGCGTCGATCGGCTCCAGCCGGTTGATGGTGCGGCACAGGGTCGACTTGCCGGACCCCGACGGTCCCAGCATGACGACCACCTGTCCGCGTGGGACGGTGAGGTCGATGTCCTTGAGGACGTGCAGTTCTCCGAAAAACTTGTCGACGGAACGGATCTCGATCATCGGTGTGGATCCGCCCGGTGCGGAGCCGGGTTCGGCGGGACTGGTCATGGCGGTCAGCCTATTCGGACACAGGGGCGTTTATTGCACAACCAGTCCAATCGGTGTGTAAGGATCCGGTAAAGGCTGCGCGCGCCTGTGTTCGCGGGGACGATTTGCCGCCGTCGATATCCTGGGGAACATGACCTCACCCGCCAGCCAGCGCACCTATGAGGTGCGCACATACGGGTGCCAGATGAACGTCCACGACTCGGAGCGCCTCTCGGGGCTGCTCGAGGACGCGGGGTACGTGCGAGCCGACGGTGGCGAGCAGGCGGACCTCGTGGTCTTCAACACGTGTGCCGTCCGCGAGAACGCCGACAACAAGCTGTACGGCAACCTCAGCCACCTGGCGCCGATCAAGAAGCAGCGCCCCGGCATGCAGATCGCGGTGGGCGGATGCCTAGCGCAGAAGGACAAGGGCACCGTCGTCTCCAAGGCGCCGTGGGTCGACGTCGTGTTCGGAACGCACAACATCGGCTCCCTGCCTGCGTTGCTGGATCGCGCTCGGCACAATCGCCGGGCCGAGGTCGAGATCAAAGAGGCACTCGAGGCCTTCCCGTCGACGCTGCCCGCGCGCCGCGAGAGCGCTTATTCGGGCTGGGTCTCCATCTCGGTGGGATGCAATAACACGTGCACGTTCTGCATCGTCCCGGCGCTGCGCGGTAAGGAGGTCGACCGGCGCCCCGGCGACGTCCTCGCCGAGGTGCAGGCGCTCGCCGACCAGGGCGTCCTCGAGGTCACCCTGCTCGGGCAGAACGTGAACGCGTACGGTGTGAACTTCGCCGATCCCGAGATGCCCCGCGACCGCACGGCGTTCAGTGCGCTGCTGCGGGCGTGCGGGGGCGTAGAAGGCCTGGAGCGGGTGCGATTCACCAGCCCGCACCCCGCAGAATTCACCGATGACGTCATCGACGCCATGGCCGAGACGCCTAACGTCTGTCCGCAACTGCACATGCCGTTGCAGTCCGGCTCGGACCGCGTACTGAAGGCGATGCGGCGGAGCTATCGCAGCGCCAAGTTCCTCGGGATCCTGGAGAAGGTACGCGACCGCATTCCCGATGCCGCGATCACGACCGACATCATCGTCGGTTTCCCAGGCGAGACCGAGGAGGACTTCCAGGCCACGCTCGACGTCGTCGAGCGTGCCAGGTTCTCTAGTGCCTTCACATTCCAGTACTCCATCCGGCCCGGTACACCGGCCGCCGATCTACCCGAGCAACTCCCGAAGGCGGTCGTGCAGGAGCGCTACGACCGGCTCATCGCTCTGCAGGAGCGGATCACGCTGGAGGAGAACCGCAAGCGGATCGGCCGTACGGTCGAACTGCTGGTCGCGGCGGGTGAGGGTCGCAAGGACGGCGAGACCGGGCGCATGTCCGGCCGCGCACGTGACGGACGTCTGGTCCACTTCGCTGCGCGTCCGGCCTCCGGGATCCGGCCGGGCGATGTCGTCACCACCGTCGTCACCGCTGCGGCACCGCACCATCTCGTCGCCGACGGTGGCGTGCTCACGCACCGGCGCACCCGCGCGGGCGACAACTACGAGGCGGAGATCACGCCGACCACTGCCCCGGTCGGGGGCGAGCGTGATGACGGCGGACTCGGGCGGGTGGGCCTAGGCCTTCCCGCTATCGGTCGCCCGGCCGGGTCGGCCGAGCCGGCGGGCTGCTCGACCGGCTGCTCCTGACGCGAGGATGATGGACCCATGAGCGAATCCGAACTGGACCGGCTGCGTGCCGAGGTCGACGCCAGCGAGAAGAGGGTGGCCGGCGAGATCGAGGCCGGGCCGACGCTGATCGTTGCGGCCGTGGGCGTGCTCGTGGTCATCGGTGCGCTGCTGTTGCCGCACACCCGCGGGGCGACGGGGATCGCGATCCTCACATCGGCTCCGCACACCGACGCCGCATCGATCGTGGTGGTCTCCCGGGTGTTCCTGTGGCTGTCCGTGCTGTTCGGCGTGGTCGCGTCCGGCGCGGCGATCCTCACGCGCCGCTGGGTGTTCGCGCTCATCGCCGCGGCGGGTTGCTCGGTGGGCTGCTTCTTCGGCCTGCTGTCCGTGTGGTCGCGGCACACGCCTGGTCTGCACGGCGAGCCGCCGTCGGGCGTGGGCGTGGGACTCCTGCTCGGATGGCTTGCGCTCGCGGTTCTCGCGGTGGCGTGGATCCGCGTCGTGTGGTCGCGCACGAGCTTGATGGCCTCGGTCGAGGCGCAGCGCCGCGAGGCTGTGCAGGAGTGGGAGGAGATCACCCGCACCCGATACACGGGCGAGATCACGCCGCGCAATATCCACCCGCAGACCGCGCGCCCCGAACCGGACGAGGAGTAGCCACTACCGGACGGGCGCCGGACGCCTCGCGCAGCGGGCGATCCCGAACCTCAGCGGTCCTCGACCGCGTGTTCTGCCGCGTCTGCCCATTCGCGCCACTGCTGCGCCTGTTCCCGTAGCCGCACGGCGTCTTTGGCCTTGCCGCTCTTCTCCGCCTTCTCCGCCTGCTCCTCGAACTGCTCGACGCGGGCGCGGAACTGCGCGGCCCGCGCGGTGGCCTCCGGGTCCGATCGCCGCCACTGGGTCTCGTCGGCGGACTTGACCTTCTTCTCCAGCGCGCGGATACCGGCCTCGAGCGAGCCCATCTGGTCGCGGGGGACCTTGCCGATCACCTCCCAGCGGTCCTGCAACTCGCGCAGGGCGGCCTTCGCGGCGGTCAGGTTCGACGGATCGATCCGCGGCCCGTACTCGTCGAGCAGGGCCTGCTTCGCCTTGCCGTTCTCGGCGAACTCGGCGTCGCGCTCGCTCGCGGCCGCGTTGCGTGCGGCGAAGAACTCGTCCTGCACGGCCTTGAACCGCGCCCACAGCGCGTCGTCCGTATCGCGGGGCGCGCGGCCGGCAGCCTTCCAGCGCGCGAGCAGGTCGCGGAACTTCGCGGAGGTCTCGCTCCACGTGGTCTCGTGCTTGATCGCCTCGGCCTCGGCGATCAGCTCCTCCTTGCGGTTCTTCGCGCCGGCCCGCTCACGATCGAGTTCGGCGAAATGCGCACCGCGCCGCTTGTTGAAGGCCTCACGGGCCTTGGAGTAGCGGCGCCACAGGGCGTCGTCGGTCTTGCGGTCCAGGCCCTTGACGGTCTTCCACTCCTCCAGCAGGGCACGCATGCGGTCGCCGGCGACTTTCCACTGGGTGGACTCGGCGGCGATCTGCTCGGCCTCGGTGGCGAGTGCCTCCTTACGCGCGAGCGCCTCGGCTCGCCGCTTCTCCCGGTCGGCGGTCGCGGTGACTATCGCGGTCTCGGCGCCGGTCAGCAGGGCTCCGACGCGGGACGCCAGCTCGTCCAGGTCGCCGACGACGGCGGCCGTCGGAAGTGCCTCCGCGATCATCTGCGCCGCGGCTCGGGTCTTGCGCGGATCACCGGTACCGGTGGCGAGGCGCTCCTCCAGCACCTCGACCTCGGTCGCCAACTCGTCGTACTTGCGCGCGAAGTGTGCGAGGCCTTCGGCGGACTCGCCTGCCTGCCACGACCCGACGGCGCGCTCACCGCCCGACGTGATCACATACACCGTGCCGTCGTCAGCCACCCGGCCGAACTTGGCCGGGTCCGAATGCGGGTGGGGCGGCACGA
>NZ_JARFTP010000012.1 GCF_029167375.1 Tsukamurella sp. 8F | reverse complement strand
GCCCCCCGCCCGCGTCAGCCGACACGCTGCAGGGGGACGGTGAGGATCGCATCCGTACCTCGCTCCGGACCGTCGACCATGTTCAGCTCCCCACCCAGTTCGGACGCGACGAGGGTGAGCACGATCTGCAGGCCCAGTCGGTCCGAATGATGCAGATCGAATTCCGCGGGCAAGCCGGCACCATCGTCCCGGACCGTCACGGACAGCGTTCGCGTGGACCGCTCCGCCAGCAGTTCGACGGTGCCCGGCGCGCCAGGCTCGAAGGCGTGCTCCAGCGCATTCTGGATCAGTTCGGTGACCACCATGACGAGTGGCATCGCACGATCCGCGTCGAGGTAGCCCACGTCCCCGCGGCGGACGATCTGAATGGGATCGCCGGGTGCTGCCACGTCGTTCATGATCGGCACGAGGTGGTCGAGAACGTCGTCGACGTCGACCTGCTCGTCGACGGACATCGACAGGGTCTCGTGCACGAGCGCGATCGACGCGACACGGCGAACCGACTCGGTGAGCGCCCGCTTCGCCTCCTCATTACCGGTGCGCCGGGCCTGCAGGCGCAGCAGCGCCGATACCGACTGCAGATTGTTCTTGACCCGATGGTGGATCTCGCGGATCGTCGCGTCCTTCGAGATCAGGGCTCGGTCCCGGCGCTTCAGCTCGGTGACGTCCCGCACCAGGACGACGGCTCCCGCGGGGCGCCCCATCGGTCGCAGGCCCAGCACCCGCAACACGACGGTGACGCCACCCCGGGACAACTCGACGCGTGCGCCGCTCCCCTGGCCGAGCGCGGCGTCGAGGCCCTGCGCCAGTTCCTCCGACTCGAAGGTGTCACCGACCACGGCCATGGTCAGTTCGGCCAGTCTCGAACCGGTCAGCGCCGCGTCCAAGCCCATCCGGCGGTACGCGGACTGCGCGTTGGGGCTTGCGAAGACGACGACACCGTCGGCGTCCAGGCGGATGAAGCCGTCGCCCGCGCGCGGTGACGCCTGCCCCGTCGGACGTTCCTCCTCCTCGGGGAAGGTGCCGTCGAAGACCATCTGGCACAGCGCATTCGCGCAGTCCGAGTAGGCGACCTCGAGGGGACTCGGGATGCGGGACTGGGTGACGTTCACGTCGCGCGTGAGGACCGCGACGACGTCACCGTCCCAGCGCACCGGTATCGCCTCGCGACGCACCCGTATGCTGCCGAGCCACTCCGGCTCCGCGGAACGCTGGATATGCCCCGAGCGGAAGGCCTCGACGACGGTGCCGATACGTCCGCCCGGCCGGCGTGCCCCACTCCGCTCCGGGCTCGCCGATGCGATCGGGACGGCGAGCCCCACGCCGTCGTCGTCGTAGACGGTCGGGGTCGTGTTGGGGCGGCACTGCGCGATACAGACGAGTTGATCGGCCGAATCCGGGGCCCCGTCGGTGTCACCCGCAACCCACAGCCGCAGGTCTGCGAACGAGAGATCGGCGAGCAGTTGCCACTCCCCCGCGACCCGCTGCAAGCGGCGTGCGGCACGGCCCGGCAGGTCCGTGTGAATCGCCAGCAGGTCGGCCAGAGACGCCATGTGCGGGCCCTTCCAGAGGAGATTTTTGTCCGAGGTCGTAGCGCCATGAAAGAATAGCGGGCCGGACTCATACGCCAGGAAGGAGATCGCGATGGGTAAGCGTGGACGGAAGAAGCGCAGCCGCAAGAAGAACGCCGCTAACCACGGCAAGCGCCCGAACGCCTGAGCAGGGGCGTTGTGCGCACGAGACGGCCCGCCCGCGATCGGATCGCAGGCGGGCCGTTCCTATGCGTCGATCAGGCCTCGGCGCGCCCCAGTGCGGCGAGCAGCCGGGCCTGACGGTCGGCACCGTCGGGTGCACTGACGCCGGGCCGGCACACCCCGTCGGAGTAGAGCGCGTCCCCGAACGCGGCCACGCCGTGCTCTAGGGTGTCGAGTTCCGAATCGGTGAATCGCTCGTCGCGCCCCGCGGCCCGTGCGAGATCCCAGCGGTGGGCCACCACGTCGAAAACGTAGACCGCCCGGAACAGGGCTCCCACCGTCGTGCGCCCGAAGTGCCCGTCGAACTCGCGGTCTGCGATGGCCGGGTCCGCGAGTAGTTCTCGTACGCGCGCAGCGTGCGTACCCCAGGCAGCGGCGGGGTCGTCGAGGGCCGGTGCCGGCAGCGCCGCACCGTGGCCCGCGAAGTACTCCCGCTCCGTGTCGATCACGTGCGCGAGCACGTCCCGCGCCGACCACCCCTCGCAGGGCGATGGGGCGGCCCAGTCCTTCTCTGTGTAGGAGGAGACGATCTCTGAGAGCGGCGCCTCGGCCGCGCGAAAGGCGTCGAGGGCGGTCGGCGAGTCTGCTGTAGTAGTCATGGAACGGACCGTATCCAGCGGGAGGACGCACCGGCTTGTCGAAACCCGACAGAGATCCGATCGGCCGTGCCCACCTGCGCGACCCCGCGGACACGACGCACCGCATCCACCGATACCCCGCGCCGCCGGAGCTCGCATCGCACGTTCGCCGGTTCTGGATCCCGGTGTGGTCGGTGCCGGAGGGGCACGAGGCTCCGCAGCGTGTGCTCCAGTATCCCGTGGTGCTCGTCGTCGTGACGGCGGCATACGCCCGGTGCTATGGGCCCGCCCGTGGTCTGTCGACGACGATACTCACCGGAGAAGGGTGGGGCGTCGGGGCGATGCTGCGGCCGTCAGCGGGAGCCCCACTGCTCGGCGCCGATGTCGCCGACTGGACGGATCGCTTCGAGGACTTAGAAGAAACGCTGGGCCGACGGGGCCGGGCGCTGGCGGGGACCATCCGCTCAGCGATGTCTTCGGACCCGAACGATCCTGCGTCGCACCGATATTCGATGGACGCCTTCGCGCCGCTGTTCGACGCGGCCTCCGTCGACGCCGAGGGCGCGCTCGCGGATCGGATCGTCGAGTACGTCGAGTCCCGGCCGGACGTGACCCGGGTGTCCCAGGTGATCGAGGAGTTCGGGATCTCCGAGCGGGCCCTCCAGCGGTTGTGCGGACGCCGCATCGGAATGCCACCCAAGTGGCTCATCCAGCGGCGGCGCCTGCACGACGGCGTACACCGCCTACGTTCCGGCGGCACGGGCACGGTGGCCGATATCGCGGCCGATCTGGGCTACACGGACCAGGCGCAGTTCACGCGGCACTTCCGTGCCGTGACAGGTATGCCGCCCGCAGAGTTCGCGGCCTGGCAGCACGGCATGCACCGCCGCTGACCGGGGCTACTCGCCGGTGATGCGGTACTGGACCACGGTCTGCTGCAGCTTGAGGGCGAGCCGCTGCTTCAGACCGTCGGGCGCCTGCTCACCGCCGCACTTGCGGCCGACCAGCGACTTGATCTGCGCTTCGATGCCGTAGTGCTCGAGGCAGGAGGAGCAGCTGTCGATATGGGCCTGCAGGCGGCGCTTGGCGTCGGAGTCGCACTCGTTGTCCAAGAGGAGCCACACGTCGACCATGACGGCGGAACAGTCGAGCTCCTCGTCGGGGTCCTCCGACGAATACGTCCCGGTCACTTGGCAACCTCCTGCTCGGCGCCGGAGCGGCGCATGAACCCGCGCTCACGCGCGACGCCGGCGAGCTGCTCTCGCAGCTGTCGGCGGCCCCGGTGCAGTCGCGACATCACAGTGCCGATCGGCGTGCCCATGATCTCCGCGATCTCCTTGTACGGGAAACCCTCGACGTCCGCGTAGTAGACCGCCATCCGGAACTCCTCCGGCAAGGCGGCGAGTGCGGCCTTGATCTCGTCGTCCGGCAACGCGTCCAGCGCCTCGATCTCGGCGGAGCGCAAGCCCGTCGAGCTGTGCTCTGCGGTGGCCGCGAGCTGCCAGTCGCTGATCTCGTCGGTCGGGTACTGGGCCGGCTGGCGCTGCTTCTTCCGGTACCCGTTGATGTAGGTGTTCGTGAGGATGCGGTACAGCCAGGCCTTGAGATTGGTGCCGCGCTTGAAGGACGCGAAGGCGCTGTACGCCTTGACATAGGTCTCCTGGACCAGGTCCTCGGCGTCGGCCGGATTGCGCGTCATGCGCAGGGCGGCGCCGTACAGCTGGTCGAGCAGAGGCAACGCGTCGGCCTCGAACCGCGCCGTCATCTCGGCGGGCGTCTCCTCTGCCTGGTCCGCCTCGACTCCCTCGGGAGCCGGGGTGCCGGTCGTGTCGTCATCGGCCATATCCGATGAGGCTACCGGTCGTTCGAGTACCGCGGTGCCCGCGCCCATAGCCTTCCTTCCGCTGTTGTCGAATCGTTCGGCGTTCTCACTCATCCGGACGGGTCCAACACCGTCGGGCCCGGACTTGTTCCGCCTCGCTGCGACGGGTGTACTGGCCGTATGGGGAAGAAGCCGCCGCGCGTCGCGACGCCGGCCCTCGCCGCACTCGCGAAGGCGGGGGTGGAGTACCGCGTGCACGCATACGACCACGACCCGTCGGCGCGGTCGTACGGGGACGAGGCCGTGCAGCACCTCGGCGCGGCGCCCGGTTCGGTCTTCAAGACACTGGTGATCACGGACGGCACGCGCTTCGGGGTGGCCCTGGTACCGGCACAGGGCAGACTGTCCCTCAAGGCAGCAGGCGCCGTGCTGGGCCTGCACAGGCCCGTCATGGCCGGCTCCGCCGACGTCACACGCGTCACGGGATACGTGCTCGGCGGCGTGTCTCCGCTGGCTCAGCGCAGGCGATTGCCGACCGCGGTCGACGCCTCGGCGTGGGAGTTCTCCACGGTGTTCTGCTCCGCCGGGCGGCGCGGGCTGGAGATCGAACTCGCGCCCGCCGACCTCGTCACCCTGACCGGCGCCACCACGGCTCCGCTGGCGGCGGAGTGAGGGTTGTTTGTAGGTTCGACGGTATGAGCACGTACCTCGTCACCGGCGGCACCGGTTTCATCGGCCGCAACGTGGTCACGCGCCTCATCGCCGCCGACCCCGAGGCGACAGTGTTCCTGCTGGTACGCGACGGGTCGCTAGGCCGGTTCGAACGGCTGATCGCGGAGTTGGGGCCCGCGGCCGCGCCCAAGGTCGTTCCGGTACCCGGCGACGTCGAGCTGGAGGGGCTGGGCATCGCACCCGAGGAGTTGCCCGAGCGGGTCGACCACATCGTGCACCTGGCGGCCGTCTACGACATGGACGCCCCAGAGGAGCATCAACGGGCGGCCAACGTCGACGGCACCCGGCATGCCGCGGAACTGGCCCTGCGGTACGGCGCGACGCTGCACCACGTCTCGTCGGCGGCCGTGGCCGGGTCGTACGAGGGGACGTTCGGCGAGCGTGACTTCGACGTGGCCCAGGACTTCCCCAGCGCGTACCACCGCACGAAGTTCGAGGCGGAGAAGCTCGTCCGCGAGACGCCCGGCCTGAAGTGGCAGGTGTACCGACCGTCGGTAGTCGTGGGCGACTCGGTGACCGGCGAGATCGACAAGGTCGACGGCCCGTACTACTTCTTCCCGATCCTCAGCTGGATGAGTTCGCTGCCGCGCCGGCTGCGGCTGCCCTTCGCGAACCTCGGGTACACCAACATCGTGCCCGTCGACTTCGTCGCGGCCGCGCTCGTCGCGCTCATCACGGGCCCGGAGGCGCACGGGGAGGTCTTCCACCTGCTCAACCCGCAGCCGCAGGCGATGACCGAGCTGTACAACGCCGTCGCGCCCGCGTTCGGCGGCCCGAAGACGGTGGCGCTGCCGGGGGGACTGATCGGCGAGCTCGCGACCCGGGTGGGCCGACGCGGCGAGGTCAGGCTGTTCCGGGACGCCGCCGCGCGGCAGCTGGGCATCCCGCCGTCGGTGCTGGACTACCCCTTCTTCAAGACGACGTTCACGGCCGAGCGCACGCTGCCGAAGCTGCGCGCGCTCGGGGTCGAGCTGCCGCCGCTGCGGCGATACGGGCCTGCGCTCTTCCGGTACTGGGAGGAGCACCTGGACCCCGGCCGCAACCGCCGCGACGACCCCCGCGGGCCACTGGTCGGCAAACACGTCCTGATCACGGGTGGCTCGAGCGGCATCGGGCGGGAGGCCGCGAAGCAGTGCGTGGCTCAGGGAGCGACCGTGTTCGTCCTGGCCCGCAAGCCCGACGAGCTCGCGGAGGCGGCCTCCGGTATCGAGGCGGAAGCGGCGGCCCCCGGCATCCCGAAGGGCCGCGTGTGGGCCTACCCGTGCGATGTCACGGATCCCGAGGCCGTACGCCAGACGGTGCGCGCGATCCTCGCCGAGCACGACCACGTCGACGTGCTGGTCAACAATGCCGGGCGGTCGATCCGGCGCGCGACCATCAATTCCGTCGACCGCGCCCACGACTACCAGCGCACCATGGCCGTGAACTACTTCGGTGCCGTGTACCTCATCCTGGAGTTGCTCCCGCACATGATCGCTCGCAAGTCCGGCCATGTGGTCAACGTGTCGTCGATCGGCGTGCAGGTGCGCGGGCCGCGTTTCGCGGCGTATGTCGCGTCGAAGTCCGCGCTGGAAGCCTTCAGCGACGTCACCGCGGCCGAGACGATGTCGGACCACGTGACCTTCACGAACATCCACATGCCGCTCACTCGAACCAGGATGATCGAGCCGACCACCGCCTACGACAACGTGACCGCACTGCGGGTCGAGAAGGCGGCGGGCATCGTGCTGCGCGCGATCGTCGAGCGGCCCCGCCGCATCGACTCTCCGCTCGGCACGATCACCCAACTCGGCCAGTTCCTGTCGCCGCGGCTCACCGCGGCGGCCCAACACCAGGGCTACCTGCTGTTCCCCGAGTCGGCGGCCGCCCTAGGAATCGACGACGAGGACGAGCCCGGCTTCGACGGCATGACCCGGCGCAGCCGCCTCGCCCGGCTGGCCGCGACTCGCGACCGTGCGCAGGCGATGACGCATCCGCTGCTGGGGCTGGCCGAGGAGACCGGGCTGACGAAACTCGCGCGCAAGGCCGCGAACCGCTTCCCGGGCATCAACTTCTAGATCAGCGAGAGCTGCTCCGAATCGCCCGGATCGTCTACACGGCGCAGGAGTTCGGGACCGTCGTTGCGCACGTTGCTCACTAGATCGCCGACCGGGCGAATCTCTATGCGACGCACCAGATCCGGCGACGGCGGCGCGAGCAACTCGGGATCGACGGGACCGTCGGGGTCGAGCCACGCATCGGCCGCGTCGCCGGGCAGGACGAGCGGCATGCGGTCGTGGATATCGCGCAGCGCCCCAACCGATTCCGTGGTGAGAACGGTGCAGGACAGGAGGGGACCGGCGTCAGGACCGGGCGGGACGGACGGATCGTGCCATACCGACCACAGCCCTGCGACCAGCAGATGGGGCCGACCACCCTCATGGCGCCCGGGTCCGGCGTGAGGCGTCATGAAGAAAGGTTGTTTGCGCCGGCTCGTGCCGGTACCCGCCGGCGTGCGCCACTCGTACCACCCGTCCATCGGTACGAGTGCCCGCTTGGTGGCGAGCGCCGTGCGGAACGCGGGCTTCGCACCCGCCGACTCCGCGCGCGCGTTGAACAGCGGCGGGCCGCTGAGTGACTTCTGCCAGGAGGGGACGAGCCCCCACCGCATCGCGCGCAGGCGCCGGTGCGCCGGGGCGTCCGGTTCGGACCGCGAATGACGAGAGACCAGGGCGACCACACGTGTCGTCGGCGCGACGTTGTAGCCCGGAACGTCCAGTTCCTCACGCACGTCGACGGTCTCGTCGATCGCGTCCAGATCCATCGCGATCCGGGCCGGGTCCGACGTGACCGCGTAGCGTCCGCACATGCAGCCCACGGTAGCGGCAACCTGACTGTTACTGCGCGGCGCCGAGTGACGCGTAACCCTCCTTCACCACGCGCAGGTGCGACCAGCTGTCGACGGCGGTCACGTCCGGCAGGCCGCGGAGGGCGTCGAGGACCCCGAGAATCGCGCCCGCGGACGCGCCGTGCACGGTCACGAGTAGGTCGTATGTACCGAGGGTGCGGCCGACGAAGGTGACCCCCGGTACGGCGTCCACGTCGCGTGCCGCACGCGCCGAGTCTCCGCGTACGCACAGCCCGACGCCGACGGTGTGCGCGCGCTGACCGCCGCCTCGACGGACCACCGCACCGACGCGGACGACACGCTCGTCGATCATCGTCAGGACTCGGCGCCGTACGGCGGTGGGCGACAGACCCACGGCGGCCGCCAGGCGCACGAACGACGCTCGGCCGTCGCGTTCGAGCAATTCCAGGAGGTGCAGGTCGATCGCGTCGACCGGGGCAGGCGGCCTACCCACCGGCCCGATGACGTCGCGCACGACCTCCAGGTACACGAGGGTGTCCACCCTCGCGACTCCGGGCAGCGCGCGCAGCTCGGACACGGCGGCATCCACCTGCGCAGGTGACGCCACCCGGAGCTCCGCCGTGACTCCGTACGGTCCGGTCGTCAGCGAGACGAACGTGATGCCCACGCGCCCGGCCACGGTCTCCGCCACCGCCGCGGCCGGGCCGCTGACGACGAATCGCACGTAGGCGAGGGAGCCTCGGCCCAGCACACTCGGATGGACGACACCGTGCACCGCGACGTCGCCCGAGTCGATGAGTCGCTGCACGCGCGCCGCGACAGTCGAACGCGACAGTCCGGTGACGGCGGCGATGTGGCGGTGACCGGCACGCCCGTCGGCTGCGAGAAGTTCCACCAGTCGCTCATCGATCTCGTCCATCGCGCACCTCATAGCTACCCGCACAGCACTCATAGGAGAATTCGCGCGGATTCGTTTAGACCCGCCCGTCCGGCAGATACTACGGAGACCGTCCGGATTATCGGCGCTTCCGGCATCTTAGGCCGAAGTGCTGCGCCATTTCCTGCATATCGGTGGACCCGATACGCACGATAAGTGTTGCCGACCGGCGCGGGTCGCCCTACTGTTCGTCCATCCCATCGCCTCCCCAGGTCAGGAGCCCTTCGTGCCGGATCATCCGCCCTTCTCCGAACGGGACGTGCTCGCCGCCGCCGACCGTCTGATCGCGGCCTTCGCCGCGACCGATACAGACGCGTACTTCGCTGCGTTCCATCCAGGCGCGACGTTCGTCTTCCACACCGAGCCCGCCACGCTCCCCTCGCGCGCCGCCTACCAGGATCTGTGGGCCGGCTGGATCGACGCCGGCTGGACGGTCGTGTCGTGCGACAGCAGCGAGCGTGTGGTCACCGTCGTCGGCGACACGGCAGCGTTCAGCCACCGCGTGCACACCGTGACGGAGACCGACGGCGAGCGCGAGGCCACGGATGAGCGGGAGACCATAGTGTTCGTCCGCACGGACGCCGGACCGCTCGCGGTCCATGAGCACCTGTCCGTAGCGGGAACGCCCGTGACGGCGGCGGGAGCAGCTTCGTGAACGCCGCCACGACGTCCACCCCGGGTCCGGGCGACGCACCGTCGGTCGCCACGGTCGAGGCGCACGGCGTCGAACCGATCCCCGACGACGAGCGGTCCGCGCGGCCGCTGGACCTGTTCCGGCTGATCTTCGGCGGCGCGAACACGTTCGCAACCGTCGTACTCGGCAGCTTTCCCATCGTCTTCGGCCTCGGTTTCCGCGACGCCCTCATCGCGACGGTCGTCGGGCTGGTACTGGGCGCCGCGGTCCTGTCACCCATGTCGCTCTTCGGTCCGCGCAACGGCACCAACAACGCCGTTTCGAGCTCGGCGCATCTGGGAGTCCACGGGCGCGTCGTAGGCTCGTTCCTGTCGCTACTGACGGCCTTCGCCTTCTTCTCGATCTCGGTGTGGTCGTCGGGCGACGTGCTGGTGGGAGCCGCACACAAGGCGACAGGGATCCCGCAGAACGACGGGACGCTGGCCGTGGCCTACGGGATATTCGCCGTGCTGGTGCTCGTCGTATGCATCTACGGCTTCCGATTCATGCTGCTGGTGAACAAGGTCGCGGTCGTGGCGGCGACGGTGCTGTTCCTCCTCGGCGTATTCGCCTTCGGATCCGGCTTCGACGCGGGATATGCGGGCACCCTCGCGCCGGGAGCGCCAGGGTATTGGCCGGCGTTCGTGGGGTCGGTGCTCGTGGTGATGTCGAATCCCGTGTCGTTCGGCGCCTTCCTCGGCGACTGGGCGCGCTACATCCCGCGGGAGACCCCGAAGGCACGTCTGATGATCGCCACCTTCGCCGCGCAGGCAGCGACGATCGTGCCCTTCGTGTTCGGCGTCGCCACCGCGACCGTCGTCGCCGTGAACGCGCCGGCCTTCATCACCAAGGGCGATTACGTCGGCGGGCTGCTCACCGTCTCCCCCGGCTGGTTCTTCGCACCCGTCTGCCTGATCGCTTTGATCGGCGGGATGTCGACGGGGACCACGTCGCTGTACGGCACCGGCCTCGACTTCTCCAGCGTGTTCCCGCGGTTCTCACGTGTACAGGCCACGCTGTTCATCGGCGTGCTGGCCATCGCCGGGATCTTCGTCGGACGTTTCGCATTCGATGTGGTGCAGTCGATCTCGACGTTCACGGCGCTGATCGTCGCCTGCACAGCGCCCTGGATGGTCGTGATGACACTCGGCTGGGTCTTCCGGCGCGGCTGGTACGACAGCGACGCCCTGCAGGTGTTCAATCGCCGCCAGCGCGGCGGGCGGTACTGGTTCGCCCACGGCTGGAATTGGCGCGGACTCGTCGGATGGCTCGTACCCGCGGCACTGAGCCTGACGTTCGTGAACCTGCCGGGCCAGTTCGTGGGCCCACTGGGGCGACTCGCGGGCGGCGTAGACCTGTCCATCCCGATCGGACTCGGCGTAGCCGCGATCCTCTACCCCGCGCTGCTCGCCGCGTTCCCCGAACCATCGGATGCCTACGGCCCCGACGGGCCCAGGTGGGTGCGGGTCGGGCCACCCGCGCAAATCCCGATCACCACCGAGGAACGTTGACGGATCCGGGTCGCAACCCCTTCAATGAATGTTGTTCGTTTTAACCCCGGCGTGACGCCCACCACCTATCGTGGGACTCCGGGGAGCCACAAGTGACCAAGGAGAGCACCATGAGCGAGTACGCCGTCACCGACCCAGCGACCGGCGAGGTCGTGGCCACGTACCCCACCGCCACCGACGCCGAGATCGAGGCCGCACTCGACGCCACGGCGAAGACCGGCCGCACGTGGCATCGGACGACGACGGTGGCCGAGCGCGCCGCCCTGCTGCGCCGCCTGGGCGAACTGCACACCGAGCGCCGCGATCAGCTCGCCGACGTGATCGTGCGCGAGATGGGCAAACCACGCGACGAGGCCCTCGGCGAGGTCGACTTCTGCGCCGCGATCTACGGCTACTACGCCGACAACGCCGAGGCGTTCCTGGCCGACGAGAGCATCGACCTGCTCGAGGGCGAGGGCACCGCGGTTGTCAGGCGCTTCCCCATCGGCGTGCTGCTCGGCATCATGCCGTGGAACTTCCCCTACTACCAGGTGGCACGCTTCGCCGGCCCGAACCTGGTGGTGGGCAACACCATCCTGCTCAAGCACGCTCCGCAGTGCCCCGAGTCCGCCGAGTTGCTCGCGCTGCTCTTCCTCGAGGCCGGTTTCCCGCAGGGCGCCTACGTCGACATCCGTGCCACCAACGACCAGGTCGCGGGCATCATCGCCGATCCCCGCGTCGCCGCCGTGTCCCTGACCGGGTCCGAGCGTGCGGGCGCGGCAGTCGCCGAAGTCGCCGGTCGCAATCTCAAGAAGTGCGTCCTCGAGCTGGGCGGCTCGGACCCGTTCATCCTGCTGTCGTCGGACGACCTGGACGCGACCGTCGCGGCCGCGGCCGCCGCGCGCCTCGACAACACGGGCCAGGCGTGCAACGCGGGCAAGCGCTTCATCGTCGCCGACGAGCTGTACGACGCTTTCGTCGAGAAGTTCACGGCGAAGCTGCTGGCCGCGGGCGACGGCATCGCACCGCTCAGTTCGGTGCGCGCCGCCGAGACCCTCGAGGCGCAGGTCAAGGCCGCCGAAGAGGGCGGGGCCACTGTCGCCTCCATGGGCGGGCGCCGCGGCGCCTACTACCCTCCCGCGGTCATCACCGGTCTCACCGAGGACAACCCGGCCTACGGCCAGGAGCTGTTCGGCCCGGTCGCCACGGTGTACCGCGCAGGCTCGGAGGACGAGGCTGTCGCGATCGCGAACGACACTCCGTTCGGCCTGGGCTCGTACGTGTTCACGACCGATGCGGCGCAGGCCCAGCGCGTCGCCGACCGTATCGACGCAGGCATGGTGTTCGTCAACGGCGTCGGCGCGGAGGGCGCGGAGCTGCCCTTCGGCGGTGTGAAGCGCTCCGGCTTCGGCCGCGAGCTGGGGCGTTTCGGCATGGAGGAGTTCGTCAACAAGAAGCTCATCCGCACGGTCCGCTGACGCGATGTTCCTGAACAGATCCTGAAGGCACCGCGGCCGGCGGGTCGTATGCGCGCCTAGTCTGGAGATGTGTCCGGTCCGCGTCCCTCGGTGCTGCAGTTCGTCCGGTATCTCGCCGGGCGGCCACTCCCCGCGTCGATGCACGACTGGGTTCTGCACGACGTGATGGGACACGGCAACGTCCGCCGGTACTTCACCCGCGGGATCGTCATGTTCCTGCCGGTCTACATCGTGTGCATCCTGCTGCCCGGCCCGGCTCTGGTACGCGTCGCGATGATCCTCATGTTGGCCATCCCCGTGGCGTACTTCCAGATAGCACTGCGCAACGTCTACCGCGCTCACCTCCTGCGCTCCAACGGGATAGACCCTGACATCCTGAAGGTGCAACGGCTGGAGCGCGAGCGCCGCGCCCGCGAGAACTGGGTCCGCAGGCACGGCTACTGAGCCGCCGCTAGCCCTCCGCGAAGCGATCGAACACGCGCTGGGGCCCGGGGCCGTCGACGGCGAGACGGTCGCCGGGGTTGGCGAGCATGCAGCCGGTCAGGGACAGGCAGCCGCAACCGATGCAGTCCGTGAGGTGATCGCGCAGGCGCGTGAGCTCGTTGATGCGGTGCGTGAGGTCGTCGTGCCAGTACCGGGAGAGCCGAGCCCAATCCTTCTTGGTGGGTGTGCGGCCGTCGGGCAGGGTGTCGAGTGCCGTGCGGATCGTCGCCAGGGGGATGCCGACGCGATGACTGATCCTGATGAAGGCGACCCGGCGCAACGTGTCACGCGTGTAGCGGCGCTGGTTCCCGGAAGTGCGCCGCGAGGAGATCAGCCCCTCGCGCTCGTAGAAGTGCAGCGCCGAGACCGCTACGCCGCTGCGGGCGGCGAGCTGTCCGACGCTGAACTCCCGAGGTGGTAGGGCCACGATCCGACCCTACCCGAACAAATATCAAGGTTTATCGCGGCGCCGCGGCCTTGGAGGTCGTCGTCGCAGCGGCGGGCTTGGCCGACGGCTTCGCCTGTGCGCTCGCGCTGGGCTTGGCACCCGGCTTGGCCGAGGGCTTGGCGGCCAGCTTCTTCGCGGGAGCACTCGACGTCGGCACCACGATCGGGGTCGGCGGGTTCTTCACGCGCGATACCTGGCGATTGAACACGGCCTCGGTGATCGCGTTGTCGTTCGCGGTGAAGGTGATCGGATCGCGGGTGGAACGTGAGGCGCGCAAGGCCACGGTCACACCGTCGACCACAGTGCTGAGGCTGCGGGAGATCGTGTACTGCTTGACGTTGCCGCGCTGCGACGAGACCTGCAGGTCCACGCCGAAGCTGTTGGAGCCGCCGCCCGGGACGCCTGCGGGCACCGCCTTCACCTTGGAGGTGACGGCGCCGGCGACGACGGTGAACTGGCCGCACTTGGGCAGCGCGGCCTTCTGCGCGGCCAGGTTGGCAGCGAACTTGGAGACGACGATCGAGTACGTGATCGCGTTGGACGTCGCGTTGGTCTGCGCTGTGTCCGTGTTCTTGGGGATCGCGAAGCCGGCGTAGACGGGCTTGCAGGCCGCGGGCGTGACCTTGACGTTGTTCAGGCTGGCCCACACCGAGTTCCACCCGGCCGAGGCATTGCTGAGCACCGAGCCGTTGTAGCCCATGCCGTCGGGGAGGCTGTTGTAGTCGAGAACCATCTGGCCCGCCAGAGCCTGCGGGGTCGAGGTGCCCGACGCGGAACCGGCGGCGGACGGAGCCGCCGCACCCGACGGAGCGGCCGGGCCCGACGGTGCTGCGGGCGCGGCCTCGGCGACCGACGGGACAACCAGGGCGGCAGAGGCCGCAACGGACAGGGCGGCGATCGCCACCGACTTGCGATTCATCCATCTCTCCCAACGCACTCGCCGTCAGCAGCAACTCTGGCGTGCTTCGGCTTACATTTTCCTGAGCAAGGTAGCACGAATCGCATATGCGAGGATGTGAGCTGTGGAGCTGTGGGATGCGCCGACCGTCGACGACCCGGTGACCGGTACCGTCACGCTGCCGGGGTCCAAGTCGATCACCAACCGGGCCTACATTCTTGCGGCACAGTCCGATTCGCCGTCCACCCTGGTCAACGCGCTACGCAGCCGGGACACCGACCTCATGATGGCGGGCCTGGAATCACTCGGAATCCGTATCTCTGCCGAAACCCCCGGGTCGACAACCGTTCACCTGACCGGCGGCGCGTTGCACGGCGGCACCGTCGACTGCGGGCTCGCGGGCACTGTCATGCGCTTCCTCCCGCCACTCGCTGCGGGCGCACACGGCACCGTCGAATTCGACGGTGACGGCCAGGCCCGGACCCGCCCGCTGGGGACGGTCCTCGAAGCCCTGCGCGGGCTCGGCGCCGACGTCGACGGCGACGCGCTGCCGTTCACCGTCCACGGCACCGGCCCGATCCGCGGCGGCGCGGTGACGATCGACGCGTCGGCGTCCTCGCAGTTCGTCTCGGGGCTGCTGCTGTCCGGTCCCAGCTTCACCGGGGGTGTGACGGTGCACCACGACGGCAAGCCGGTCCCCTCGATGCCGCACATCGAGATGACGGTCGCCATGCTGCGCGCCGCAGGCGCCGAGGTGGACACGTCGGAGGCGAACACGTGGCGCGTCGCGCCCGGCACGCTCGCGGGCCGGGAGTGGATCGTGGAGCCGGACCTCTCCAACGCGACGGTGTTCCTCGCGGCCGCCGCGATCACCGGCGGCGCCGTGACGGTGCCGCGCTGGAACCCGGACTCGACGCAGCCGGGTGTGCAGTTCGCGGACGTCCTGGCCGCGATGGGCGCGGAGGTCAGGCACGCCGACGGGGCGCTCACGGCTCGCGGTACCGGCCGTCTCGACGGCGTCGACTGGGATCTCCGGGACATCGGCGAGCTGACCCCGACGGTGGCGGTCCTCGCGGCCCTGGCACAGTCACCGTCACACCTCCGGGGGATCGCGCACCTGCGCGGGCACGAGACGGACCGGCTCGCGGCCCTGACTCGGGAGATCACGGCGCTGGGCGGCCGATGCACCGAGACCGAGGACGGGCTGCACATCGAGCCCGCAGACCTGCACGGCGGCGTGTGGCACAGCTACGCCGACCACCGCATGGCGACCGCCGGCGCGATCCTCGGCCTCACGGTGCCGGGCGTACAGGTCGAGGACATCGCGACCACCGCGAAGACCATGCCCGACTTCCCTGCCCTGTGGGCCCGGCTGGTGGCGTCCTGAACCGGCGCGACTGGGACGAGACCGACGTCCGGGTGCGCCCGGGTAAGGGCAGTCGGCCGCGCACCAAGAATCGCCCCGACCACGCCGATGCGCAGACCGCGATGGTCGTCTCCGTGGACCGCGGCCGCTGGGGATGCGTCCTCGGCGGAGACCCCGACCAGCCGCTGGTGTGCATGCGGGCCCGCGAGCTCGGAAGAACGCCGATCGTGGTGGGTGACAGCGTCGCCGTGGTCGGAGACCTCTCCGGGGCCCCGGGCACCCTCGCCCGGATCGTGCGCGTCGACGAGCGGCGAACGGTGCTACGCCGCACCGCCGACGACACCGACCCGTACGAACGGATCGTCGTAGCCAACGCCGAACAACTGCTCATCGTCACCGCGCTGGCCGACCCACCGCCGCGTACCGGTTTCGTAGAGCGCGCCCTCATCGCCGCCTACGCCGGCGGACTCGAGCCCATCCTGTGCCTCACCAAATCCGACCTCGCCGATCCGGAAGAATTCGTCGCCGCCTTCGCCGATCTCGACCTGCAGGTCCTCGTAGCCGGGCGGCAGGACCCGATCGACGAGGCCCGTGAACTGCTCGCTGGGCACGTGACAGCACTGATCGGCCACTCCGGCGTCGGCAAGTCGACCCTGGTGAATCGGCTCGTCCCCGAGGCGAATCGCGCCACCGCCGAGGTTTCGGGCGTGGGCAAGGGGCGACACACGTCGACACAGTCGGTCGCACTATGGCTGCCCGCGGGCGGATGGGTGATCGATACGCCCGGGATCCGAAGCTTCGGGCTCGCGCACATCGAGCCCGACGACGTCATGGGCGCATTCGAGGATCTCGCGACAGTCGTGGACGAGTGTCCCAGGGGCTGTACGCATCTCGGGCCGCCCGCCGATCCCGAGTGCGCGCTGGACGGGCTCACGGGCACCGCGCACCGCCGCGCCGAGGCCGTCCGTGGACTACTCGCCGACCTCGCCTCGACGCCCGACTGGGCCTAGAACGATTCCTTGTGCATGTGATCGATTGCGAGCACGATCTGCTCACGCTCCCCACCCCACTCCGTCAGAGCACTCCGACGCCTGTGGGTACGGGGCGGCTAACCGGCGGCGCGCTCGGCTCGGCCCGCTGTGCGGTGTACAGGACAGCCGGGCGCGAAGGTGCCCATCTCCCTCAGCTCGGAACCGCCCGGGTAGCTGCGGATCCGACGCAACGAGTCGACGGTCTTGGGCCTGCGCCGGGCGGGCAGACGACGAACGAGAGCTGCGCGGGCGCGCAGCCCGGACTCGACCAGGCGGCGCAGCCGTTGGCCGGGATCGTCGTAGCCGAACGCAGCGAGCAGCGGCGGGTCCATGATCGCCTGGGCCACGCGGCCGGCAACGCTCTCGGGCACGCCCGGATAGAAGGTCGCGAAGAGCCGCAGGGTCGAATCGGCGACGGCACGGCCCCCTCGGTCGAACGCGAAGTGCTCGGCCTCGTATTCGTCCAGTAGCAGCGCGAAATCGTCATAGCTGTGCGGGATCTCGCGAATCCCCATGCGGCGGCCCAATGCCTCGTAGTACCGGACAGCGGCTACCACCTCGTCGGGCTCGAGCGCGCGCCAGCCGTACCGCTCGATCCACCGCACCGGGATCACGACGAAAGTCGCAAGCACGTACCGCATGTCGTCGTTCGATATCTCGTACATGTGGTGCATCTGGTTGATGCGCCGGATCGCCTGCTTGCCTGCCGCGCTGTCCATCCCATGCGTGAAGGGCGCCTCGAGCAGGAGGGCCGTGTCGTCGTAGCGCTTCTGCACCCGCTCTGTGAACTCTCCGGTCTCGAACAGCAGCCGGCCGATGCTCGGCACCGCGTAGGTGCGGAACAGCGCGAAACTGAGCGCCTGGTTGATGTCCCAGGGGAACTCGTACTGAGCTACGTCGCGGTAGATCTCCTCGAAGTGGTCCTCCGGATCGAGCGCGACGGTGCGGCGCGTGCGGGACATGTGCGGTCCTCCTCTGCTGTGAACCGAGCATAAGTCGACTTATGGAAATGTGCAACAGGTCACTCTGCGCGGGGCCCGGAAGCGCGCGCGACGGATAGGGTGGGGCCATGTCAGAGCCTTGCCGCAGGTCGACCGGCGCCCGGCGCCGCTATCTCGACGCGGGCATGGCGGTGCTCGCCGAACAGGGCTACCCCGGCCTGAAACTCGCCACAGTGTGCCGACACCTGGGAACCACGACCGGATCCTTCTACCACGCCTTCGAAAGCTGGCCGGAGTTCCAGCGCGACCTCATCGCGCACTGGCGGCAGACCGAGTCCGACGAGCTGATCCGTGTCACCTCGCAGATCGCGGACAACACCGCGAGGCTCGACGCGCTCACAGACGTGGCCCTGACCCTGCCGCATGCAACGGAACGCGCGATCCGCGTGTGGGCGGAGAGTGATCCCGCCGTCGCCGCGGTACAGCGGGCCGTGGATGCGGACCGCATCGAAGCCCTCACCGACGCGTTCGCGGTCTCCTCCGGCGATCGAGTGCTCGCGCGGCGGCTGGCGTGCGTCGCGATGCAGCTGCTCGTCGGCTACGAGGCCGGGATGGGCACCGTCGACGACCTGGCCTGGGCGTTCGCCACCCTCCGCGACGGCAACGCGGGCGCATGAGGACACTGGGATGGTGAAACCCGCACAGCGCGCACAGGCCGCCGAACCCTTCTACGCGATGGCGGTGTCACAGCGCGCCGCCGAGCTCGAGGCGGCCGGGCACGACGTGGTGAAACTGAGTCTGGGAGAGCCTGATTTCGGTGCGCCGCAGGCGGTTCGGGATGCGATGGTGACAGCCATGGACGGCCGCCCTCTCCCCTACACGTCCGCGTTCGGATCCACGGAGCTGCGCTCGGCGATCGCCGGCTTCTACCACGACCGGCACGGTGTGCAGATCGATCCGGCACGCATCGCCGTCACGTCCGGCGCGTCGGCAGCACTGCTCCTCGCCACGGCAGCCACCGTCGACCCCGGTCACGACGTGATCCTCGCCGACCCCTCGTATCCGTGCAATCGCGCGATGATCGAGACGTTCGGCGGCCGCGCGATCGCTGTGCCGACCAGCGCGGCGACCCGCTTTCAGCTCGACCGCGCCGCCGTCGTGGGCGCGTGGACGGATTCCGTTGCGGCAGTGATGATCGCGACGCCGTCGAACCCGACAGGTACGTCGATGCCAGCTGCGGAGCTCGAGGCGGTCTGCGCGCTCGCCCGCGAGCGGGACGTGTGGCGGATCGTCGACGAGATCTACCTCGATCTCGCCGATCCCACCGAATCCGGGCCCGCGCGCAGCGTCCTGACGACGGACTCCGACGCGATCGTGATCGGTAGCTTCTCCAAATACTTCGGCATGACGGGCTGGCGCCTGGGCTGGTGCGTTCTGCCCGAGTCACTGGTACCGGTGGTCGAGCGTCTCGCCCAGAACTACTTCATCTGCGCTTCGGCGCCTGCACAGGTCGCCGCACTCGCGTGCTTCACAGACGACACCCTCGCCGTGTGCGAGGCCCGGCGACTCGAGTTCGCGGCCCGCCGAAGGCTGGTGGTGGACGGGCTGTCACTGCTCTCGCTCCCCGTCTCCTCGGAGCCTGACGGTGCCTTCTACGCCTACTTCGACGTGTCCGGGACCGGCCTCGGGTCGTGGGAGTTCTGCCGTCGCGCACTCGAGGACGCGCACGTGGCCCTCACGCCCGGAAGGGATTTCGGTACGCACACCGCGGAAACCCATGTGCGCCTGTCGTACGCGGCATCGCGGGAACAGCTCACGGAGGGGCTGCTCCGTCTGGGTCGACTCCTCGAGTCGCTGCGCGAGCGGCGGCCCGCATGAGGCCCGGAACCCGGCCGATAGGCCGCGCGGCTCCCCTGATGAGCTGTGCAGCAGGCGTGTGTTTCGTTCTGCTGGGCGCGTGTTCGCAGACACCCGTCGCGGAAGGCCCGGGCACGCCGGCCGCGAGCCGGACGACCCCGCCTCCGGCGTCCTCGACCACCGCCGGGTCCGCCGCATCGGCCGCGGGCCCGATTTCCTCGACCGCCCGATGCGCTGATGCCGGCGCCCCGCCCGGCTCGGCGCGGAGGGATGTCGGCGCGGCGTACGGGTCCCCGGCCACGCTGTGGATCACGGACTTCAGCGTCGGGATCACCACCGGACGAGGGACCGGACGCGCGGCTATCAACAGTGCGAGCCCGCTCCAGCGCGTCGCACTGCTCGTAGACGCCCAGCAGGACGGACGGCACCAGATCATCGTCGATGCGGGCCGCGCGGCGTACCTCTACACGGTCTCCGGCTGTACCGTGACTCCGGTCGTAGGGCCGGACGGTGCGCCGTTCGTGTTCGATCGCGGGCACCGCAGGGACACCGGCGACGGTGTGGGCTGCAGCGACCTCGGCCACGGCCGCCGGCTGGTCGTCCTCCTGCAGCAACACGAGGCCGGGCGCTGGACGGTCCGGCGCACCGAGATCGATCTGCGCGGCGACACTGCGACACCTGGGGCGTCGGACACCGTTATCGCCAGGTCGCAACAGGATCCGGCGTGGACCACCGCGGAGACGGTGAGCTGCGGGGACCTGACCGCCGACCGCGACGGCCTACGCGCGCCGCTCTGACTCCCCACCACGTCGACGACCGTCACGCAGTCAGGCGTGCACCGCCGTCGGCAACGAGGACGGTTCCGGTGATGTTCGGATTGGTGGCCAGGAGGACGATCGCCTCCGCGATATCGGACGCCGTCGCAATACGTCCTGTGGGCAGCGCCGCGGCCGCCTGTGCGAAGAACGCGTCGCGTTGCGCGGCGGGGAATCCGTCCCACCACGGGGTGTCGACGTAGCCGGGTGACACAGCATTCACACGGATGGGCGCGAGCTCGGCGGCGAGCGGCTGCACAAGCCCCTCGACGGCGGCGTTGAGCGAACCGATCCCGGCCGTGCCCGGCATAGCGGCTCGGGCCGTCACGGCGCCGACCAGTGTCACCGACGCACGTTCGGCGAGCGCCGGTAGTGCCGCCTGCATCACCGTGACCGTGGGCCAGTACTTCTCATCGAAAGCGCGCCGCAGATCGCCGATCTCCACGCCTGCGAGAGGCCCGGTCCCGCCGCTACCGGCAAGGGTGATCACGAGGCGATCCAGCGGCGCGATACTCCGAGCCAGCGCCTCGACCGCCGCGCTCTCCGAACCGTCCAGTAGGTGCCCTCGCGCATCGACGGTGGCGAGCGCGCGTTCGAGCCTCTTCCGTGAGCGACCGGCGATGTGCACCTCGTCTCCGCTGCGCGAGAGCTGTTGGGATACAGCGAGTCCGATACCGGAGGTTCCGCCGACAATGAGCGTGGTGGCCATGACTGTTCCTTTTTCGAGACGTATCGTCTCGTTGAATGTAGCACTAAATCGGACCGCGACGTCTCGGAAATGTGACTACAGTGGTCCAGGTGACCGATTCCCCGACCGAGACCCGAGGCAGGAAGCGGAGCGAGCAGACGCGGCTGGCGATCCTCGCCGCCGCATACGAGCTCACGCGGGACGTCGGCTACCAGGCGCTCACGATCGAGGGGATCGCCGCGCGGGCCGGATCGGGCAAGCAGACGGTGTATCGCTGGTGGCCGAGCAAGGTCGACGTCCTGCTCGAGGCCCTGACGCTCGAGGCGGATCTGACCGTCTCGGTCGCGGACCACGGTTCGCTCCGCGCGGACATCGAGGCGTTCCTGCGGGACTCGGCCGAACTGCTGGTGAGACCGGGTGTGGCGGAGGTCCTCCGTTCGTTGATGAGCGAGGCGCAGCAGGACCCCGACTTCCGCCTGCGGTTCCAGGAGGGCTTCCTCTGCAAACGGCGGGCGGCTTTCGAGTCCCTGACTACGCGGGCGGCCGAGCGTGGTGACTGGCCCACCCATCTCGACGGTGCATTCGCCGCCGACCTCGTATTCGGCCTCATCTGGTACCGGGTCCTGGCCGCCGAGCCCGAGATCACCGAACAGGACATCGCGACGTTCCAACGTCTGCTGTCCGCCTGACCGCCCGAGCAGGCAGGCAGCGCGGTCACGTGGTCGGGAAACGGCCGGACCGCACCACGGTCTACGGTCGATCTCATGGACATGTGGTGCGCACCGAGGCGGGCCCGATGACCGACGGTCGCGTCCCGCGCGGACGGCTGCGCCGGACGATGCCTCTCACAGGCTTCACCGCTCGCGCTGCGGGCGGGCGCGTCGTGGCAGCCCTGCGGGAGCGCGCCGGCGACGACGGCGCAGTGGACCGCTATCACGAGCGGACCGCCGCGCGGTACGCCGAGCTGCTCGGCCACTCCAAGGGCCTGATGATGAAGGCGGGGCAGATGTTCTCGGTCATCGAGGCAACCGGCGCCGGGAGCGGAGCGAGCGGGCCGAATCGACCCGGCGCCGGGAGCGGAGCGAGCGGGCCGAATCGACCCGGCGGGATCCTTTCGCCGTACCAGCGGGCGCTGGCCCGACTACAGGCCGACGCGCCGCCCATGCACCCCGATCTCGCGCGCTCGGTCATCGAGGACGATCTGGGCCGTCCGGTCGGCGAAGTGTTCGCGGAGTTCGCCTCCGAGCCCATGGCCGCGGCGTCCATCGGGCAGGTGCATCGCGCGACGCTCCCGGACGGTCGTTCGGTCGCGGTCAAGGTTCAGTATCCCGGTGTGGCGGAAGCGATACGCGACGATCTGCGGAATACCGAGCTGGTGTCGTCGGCGCTGCGCCTGATGGGCGGGCCGATGTCGGACCTGCGTGGCGCGACCGCCGAGATCGCCGAGCGCATCGGCGAGGAGTTGGACTACCGGCGCGAAGCCCGGAACATCGCGGCATTCGCCGAGCTGTACGCCGGGCACCCGCACATCGTCGTGCCCGAGCCGGTTCCGGGTGCCAGCGGAGACCGCGTCCTGACCATGTCCTACCTGGACGGGATGGATTGGGCCGCAGCGCAGACCGCGGACCAGGAGCTGAAGAACGTATGGGCCGAGGTGCTGTCGCGAATGATCACCGGCTCGTACCGGCACGCCGACCTGTTCCATGCGGACCCCCACCCGGGGAACTTCCGGTTCCGTCCCGACGGCCGCGTCGGACTACTCGACTTCGGTTGCGTGAAGGTGCTTTCCGAGCCGGTTCGGCACCGCATGGTGTCGCTGTTGCGTGCCACCGTCGAGGGTCGCCGGGAGGATCTGCACGGCCTGATGGCCGCCGCCGGGTTCTTCCCGGACGGCGTGGACCTCTCGGTCGACGACGCGTACGGCTGGTGGGCGTCGATGGTAACGGAGCTGATGGGCCCACAGCCCGCGACGTTCACCGCGGCCCAGTCCGAGCAGACGGTGCGCGCGCTGATCGACGTGCGGTCGTCCGACCATCCGGTGCGCCGCATGACCATTCCGCGCGACTACGTCTTCTTCTCCCGGATCAGCCTGTCGATCGGGGCGATGCTCGCAACCCTCGGTGCCACGTTCTACGCGCGGGCGGCACTCGACGATATGGACGGCGTGGCAGCGCCGGTGTCCGAGGTGGGCCGAGCTCACGAGGCGTGGGTGCGTTCGCGTGGCCTGCCGCACGGAATGGACCATCATGTCTGACAGCGGATCCGGATCCCGCCTCCCGTGGGCCGCCGCAGATCCCTATTCCTTCTACGCCACCCGCCGTACGGAAGGTCCGGTGGTCTGGGACGAGCGCGCCGGGGCGTGGCTGGTACTCGGCTACGCGGAGGCGCGGCAGGTGCTGGCCGGACCCGGGTGGACCAGCGACCCGCTGGCCGCCCCGGGTGTTCGCGACGCAGCCGATCCCCTCGCGGTCGAATTCACTGGCCGTACCATGCTTTTCGCCGACGGTGCGACACATCGCCGGCTCCGCGGTTCGCTGCGTGACGTGTTCGCACCCGGCTTCATCGCGGGTCTCACCGACGGTATCGACGCCGTGCTCGACGACCTCCTCGATTCGCTGCCCGCCGGGGCCGAGGTCGACTTCGCCGCCGACGTCGCGCTGCCCCTGCCGTTGGCGGTGATCGGCGCGTGGCTCGACTTGGACGACGGAGCGACTGCTGCGCTGCAGGAGCTGTCCCCCAGCGTGATCCGCGCGCTGGGCGCGTTCGCCGACGGTGCCGAGATCGCCGCGGGCGCCGCCGCGGCGGCCGCACTCACGGGCATGTTCCTGCCGCTCGCCGCAGACCGTCGCGCACACCCCGGGGACGACCTGCTCAGCTATCTCGCGACGGATCCGGACCTGGAGCTCGATGACGTGGTCGCCAACGCCCTGCTGCTCGCCGTCGCCGGACACGAGACGACCGCGAACGTATTGGGCGCCGGGATCGTCCGCCTGCTGTCCTCCGCGGCGCCGGTCCCGGCGGGGCCGCCGTCCGGACGATCGGATGCCCGACTGGTCGCCGAGTTGCTGCGCCTGGACGCGCCCGCCCAGGCGGTGGCGCGGACAGCAGAGGAGGAACATGAGATCGCCGGGGTGACGATCGCCGCGGGCGATGCCGTTCTGGTCGTGATCGCGGCGGCTAACCGGGACCCGGCAGTGTTCGTCGAGCCTGACACCCTGCTGCCCGAACGTGAAGGGCCACCTACACTCTCGTTCGGGCACGGGGCACATTTCTGCCTTGGCGCCGCGCTCGCGCGGCTCGAACTCGAGCATGCGCTGCCGCGCGTTCTGGCGCGCGCACCGCGGTTGTCCGGCCCCGTGGCCTGGCGGGACACACCCGCCGTTCGCGGCCCGGTGAGCGTCCCCGTCGTCTTCGACAGGTAGCTCCGACACCGTTACAGGAGGCCGCGCGGATCTCACGTCAGCCCGCCGTCGGGCGTCTACAGGAAGAAAGGAGAAGTCAGATGAGCATCAGGCATACCGCGGCGGACACCTCGCTCGGACCGCTGACGATCATGGCGTCCAGCCGCGCGCTCGTGGGACCGCACTTCCGCCACCATCGCCGCCGGCCCGACAGCGCCACCTTCAGCGATGCGATCGATACGGACCGCCTGCACCGGGAGGCGATACTGGAGATCGTGACGTACCTTGCCGACGAGCGACGCCGGTTCGACCTACCGGCCTCACCTGACGGCGATTTCTTCCGGTGGGCGGTCCGGGCAGTGGTCGGTGAAGTCGCGTGCGGCGAAACGATCACCAATGGAGAGAGCGCCGAGTATCTGGACCAGGTGCGAATGGCGTGGCAGACCGGCCGGTGGGTGCGAACCCGCTGTGCGCGCCGCGGACTCCGAGGGAGGTGCTACTCGAGTGGAAGTACCCTTCGAGCAAGTGGTAGATGACAACGCCGCCACCGTACTGCGGGTGTGCCGGACGATGCTCAGCGCGCACGACGCCGAGGACGCCTGGTCGGAGACCTTCCTGGCCGCGCTGCGCGCATATCCGGATCTTCCGGACGACGCCAACGTCGAGGCTTGGTTGGTGACGATCGCGCGCAGGAAGGCGATCGACGTGATCCGAGCGGCGAAACGGCGCCCCACTCCGGTCGACGAAGTACCAGAATCGGCCACCAGCAAAGGATTCGACCGCGATGACGACGACGTCTGGACGGCAGTAGCGCGCCTACCCGACAAGCAGCGCACGGCGGTGGCTTACCGATACGCCGCCGACCTGCCTTATGCAGAGATCGCCGAGATCCTCGGCGGCACCGTCGAAGCCGCGCGACGCGCCGCAGCAGACGGACTGAAGAACCTACGAAGAACCTATCCGGGCGCACACTGAAAGGAGAACCAGCATGAACGAATCCACCACGAACACCGACATCACCAGCATGCTCTCGGCGCCCGTCAGCTCCGATACGCTCGCTCGACTCCGCGACCGTCTGATCACGCAGGCGCAGACCGAGGGCCTCCTCGACGTCGCCTACACCACCGTCGATTCCCCGCTCGGTGAGCTGCTGCTCGCCGCCACGGACAGGGGCCTGGTGCGAGTCGCCTTCGCTCGCGAGGACCACGACCGGGTCCTGGAGGTGCTCGCCGCCAAGATCAGTCCTCGGATCCTACGAGCGCCGCGGCGTCTCGATCGCGCCGCCCGCGAGCTGGACGAGTACTTCGAGCACCGACGCAGGGACTTCGACCTCGAGCTGGACCTATCACTCTCACACGGCTTCCGACAGCTCGTGCAGCGTCACCTTCCGGAAATCGGCTACGGGCAGACCCTGAGCTACCGCGAGGTAGCCGAGCTCGTGGGAAACCCGGCGGCCGTACGGGCCGTCGGCACCGCGTGCGCGACCAACCCGATCCCGGTCGTAGTGCCCTGCCACCGAGTCGTGCGGGCCGACGGCACCCTCGGCGGCTACGTCGGCGGCGCTGATGCCAAGTCGGCGCTCCTGCACCTCGAGGCGGCATGAATACGGCCACGACGACACCGACATCCGATAGCCGGGGAACCTCATGTACACGCTTCGGGATCACACGGATCATTTGTTCCAGAGCACCACGCCCGGCACCTGGGGCGGACACCGGCAGAGCAGGATCTATGGCCGTCTCGACGGTGTCGATCGGCGATAGCGGCACCGGCGGATTCCACCTGCTCATCGGCCTCGGAAGCGCCGCTGCCGAGCAGAGCCGATGACGAGGAAGGCCTATTGTTCCTCGTTCACCATGACGCCGGCGATCGTCGTCGATCCATCGATCGACGATCCTCGAACGTCGATCCCGAACAGCCCCAACGGCGCTTCTTGCCGGAACCGCACCTCAGCCCCGGGAAGCTCGACAACAGTCCCCCGCACAGGACATCCCACAAAGCCTGCGAGCTTCCGAGCATCTTCCTCGGGATCAGCACTGCCTATCAGCAATGCAACAAGGTCCGGACGACCTTCCGAGCTGATACCGGCGGCAGCTCTGTGTTCGGCGCGCATCCGGCCCAGCTCGGCCCGCGGCGGCTCGTAGGTGATGAAGAACGGGAAATACGACGGTGCATCCCGCACGAACACCTCGACGAACCCCACCCCCCTGTCTTCGAACCACACGTCCAACACCTCGACCTCCCGCCCGGCCGCCCGAAATCGGTCGGCCGTGGCACGAGCATCCGGAACATCGACAGCGAAAGTCAGCAGGCCAGGGCCCTGCAGGGCCTCAACGGCGGGCTTGAGAATATCGATGCCCTGCGCATACTTCGAGGCTCTCACCGCCTCCCAGTCATCGACGGTCGCCAGCTCGACATACCGCTCGTCGTCAACGCCCCAGGCGCCGTTGCGGAACCCCGGCATCGTCAGCGCCTCATGAGTGGGTATCCCCGACTCCTCGTAGGCCTTCATCGCCTCACCCAGGTCATCGACCCAATGAATGAGATGGTCGAACGCAGCCTGATCCGCCATGAAAACCCTCCTCCGTAGTTAGCTCACCCTAACCTCGAAGGTCGTTGTCGGGCCAGCACGCGGAGTGATCTCACGTTCGCAGAGTGCGCAGCGTCTCCAGAGTGGATACCACACAGGCGGTATCCACCTGCGACGCATAGGAAGTGAGAACACCATGTCGATCGAAGACAACAAGGCCATCGTCGGGCGCTGGTTCACCGAGTTCTGGGGCAACCCGTGGAATCCGGCCGTCATCGATGAACTCGCCGCACCCGATATCCGCTTCGAGTACTCGCTACATCAGCCGCTTCGCGGACGCGATCAGGTCCGCGCCTTCGCCGAGAGCTTCCGCGCGGCGTTCCCAGACCTGAACTTCTGGGGCACTGCGGATCTCATCGCCGAGGGCGACTACGTCGTGGGGCAGTGGGAAGGTGGCGGCACCCACACCGGCGACGTCGACTTCACCGATCTGCCGATCGGCTCCGTCTCTGCGGCCTCGGAGAAGACGATGCGGTTCACCGGCACCACAGTCTTGAAGGTGCAGAACGGACTGATCGCCGAGGAGGTCGGTCTCGACGACGGCGTCAAGGTCCTCCAGCAACTCGGCATCATCCCCACGAGCTGACCCCGAGCCCCGCCGCCGCTACAGATCGAGCCGCGCGTGCAGGAGACCCTCGTAGTGCGGGCACCCATCCGGCGAGGAGCTGGGATGATGGTGGTGGATGTGCTCCAGTAGTTCGCACGCCTGTTGCAGCTGCTCGATCCGCTCTCGCAGACTCGCCACCTGAGCCGTGACGAGTCGGTCCCATCGGCGGTCCGCCGCCGGCCCCGCCATCATCTCGCCGATATCGTCCAGACTCATCAATGCGGCGCTCTGCCAGAAGTCGATCATGGCCAGCTTCCGCACCTCGGCCGGCCCATACCAACGTCGGCCCGAGCGCCAGGCCGCCGGCGCCACGAGCCCGCGTTGCTCGTAGTAGCGGATCGCCGATGCACGCATCCCGAGCCGGCGCGCCACGACATCGATCGACTGCAATCCGTCCATCCCGGAGCCCGAACCCATGCTGGGAGTGTGACCCGCTGCCGGGTTGCCTTCAAGTCGAGTTGAGGTTGCACTATCTGTTCCATGACAGACACCGATGCCACCAGCGGGTGGGTTACCGAGTTCGTCCGAGACCATCCCGATGCGGCCGTAGCGACACTGCGAGCAGACGGGTCGACGCACGTCGCGCGCGTCGAGCTCGCGGCCGTGGGAGACCGCATCCAGAGCACCGGAGCCCCGTCACTGGTACGGACGCGCAACATCCGGCGGGACCCTCGGTGCTCGCTCTTCGTCTTCGGCCCGTACCCGCGCTGGCTGGGCCTCGACGCCGAGGCTCGGATTCTCGACGGCACGGATGCGCCGGAGCTGCTGGTGCGGCTACTGAAGGCTCGCCACGGGGACCGCACCCCGCCCGGTATGGTGCTCGGCCACGACGAGGCGACGGGTGGCGATCGACTGTTTCCCGAGCGCGACTACCTCGACCGGGTTCGGCGCGATCAGCTCTTCGTCTTCGACTTCCGGATACTCCGCTCGTACGGGAACCCGCACGCCTGACGGGCCTGGCACGCCTGACGCCGCGGCGAGTGGGTCGTCAGCCCCGACGGCGCTCCTCGCGCAGGCGACGCTTCTCCTCGACCTTGCGGTGCGCGAGCTCGGCCAAGGCCGTGCGCAGCCCCTTACGCTGGACTTCGACCTGCGCGGCGGCCAGGCCCTCCTGCGCATGCGCGAACCGCTCGTGGGCGCTCTCCTGCGCGTGTGCGATGCGCTCTTGCGCGGACTCCTGCGCATGCGTCAGCCTCTCACGCATCACGAAGCGGAGTTCGGACGCCGTCTCAGGGGCGTCGTCGCTGGTGGCCCTGAGCCACCGGTCCGGGAGCGCGAGCTTGGCGATGGTGCGCGACGTGAGCCCGTATTGTTTCGCGAGGGATCCCTCGGTGTACGGCAGGTCATACTTCTCGCACAGAGCTCGCACTCGAACTGCCACGGACGCAAGACGATTCGACGGCAGATCGGGGAACAGGTGATGCTCGATCTGGTAGCTCAGATTCCCGGACAGGAAGTCCATGACGGGACCGCCGGTGATGTTCGCGCTACCCAGCATCTGACGCAGGTACCACTCACCCTCGGTCTCGTCCACGATCGACTCGGGCGTGAACTTCTCCGCCCCGTCCGGAAAATGCCCGCAGAAGATGACCGCATAGGTCCACAGGTTGCGGATCACGTTGGCAGTGAGATTCGCGGTGAACGTCCGCCGGAAGGATCCGCCGACCGCGCGACTGACCAGCGGATAGGCGACGAAGTCCTTGCCCACCTGACGCGCGGACTTCAGGCCGAGTTCGGCGAGCTGCTTCCGCGTGATCGGCCACGGCTTGTTGCCGGCGATCGCCTCCGCGAGCTCGATGTCGTGCAGCGCGATGCCCCACTCGAAGGTCACACCGAGGAACAGACTCGCCAGTGGCTGGAAGACCCGCTTGAACTGCCACCGCTCGTCGCGCGTCACGCGCAGCACGCCGTAGCCGACGTCGAGGTCCAGCCCGACGACGTTGGTGTACTTGTGGTGCATGTAGTTGTGCGAGTGCATCCAGTGTGCCGACGGACACGCCATGTCCCACTCCCACGACGTGGAGTGGATCTCCGGGTCGTTCATCCAGTCCCACTGGCCGTGGATGATGTTGTGCCCGAGCTCCATGTTCTCGATGATCTTCGCGAGCGCGAGCATCCCGACGCCGCTGCACCACAGCACACGGCTCCGCGAGCCGAGCAGGGCCAGCCGCCCGCCGGCCTCCAAGGCGCGCTGCGCCCGGATCACCCGGTGGATGTATCGCGCGTCGGCATCGCCGCGCGTGGACTCTACGTCTGCCCGGATCTGGTCGAGCTCGCGCGCGAGCTCTTCTACCTCCTCCGGAGTGAGGTGCGCATATGCAGCGACGTCACTGATAGCCACGTCGGGCCGCCCTTCCTCGATCGGTATGCCCTGTCGACGATAGCCGATCCGCCCGCAGACACGCCCGGACCAAGGCGTGGCGACACGCCACAGCCCGGTGGTGATCGACGATCGTCAGCCCGCGATCTGGGCGACGTGGCTGCGCAGCCCGCGTCGGCGGCCCTCGTCGTCGACGTAGCCCCTGACGACGGTGCTCTGACCCGCCTGATCGTAGAACCGCTTCTCGGAGTGCGTCTCCGGCGCGTTGTCAGCGGTCGCCTTGAGGTACTTGTCCGGCAGCGACAGCTTGATGATGGTGCGCCACGACTCCGCGTACTGACGCCAGATCGAACCGGTGTTGTACGGCAGGTCGTACTTCTCGCAGATCTCCTGAACGCGCGAGGCGATGTAGTTGTACCGGTTCGAAGGGAGGTCCGGGTACAGGTGATGCTCGATCTGCCGGCCCAGGTGCCCCGAGATGAAGTGCAGCGCGTTGCTGCCCTCGAAGTTCGCGGTGCCGAGCATCTGGCGGAGGTACCACTCGTGGAGGGTCTCCGAGTCGATGTCCTCGATGGTGAACTTCTCGGCGTCGTCCGGGAAGTGGCCGCAGAAGATGGTCATGTGATCCCAGACGTCGCGAACGGTGTTGGCGACGTAGTTCGCCGACGCGGCCTTGCGGTAGCCGCGGGCACCGGTGAAAGGCACGGCGAGCGCCGGGAAGAGGACGTAGTCCTTGGCAGTCTGCTTGCCGATCTTGGTGAGGACGATCTTCAGGCGGCGGCGGAACTCCGGCCAGTCGTACTCCGCGTACTGCTCGCCGCCGTTGAGAGCCGCCTTCATGGCGTTCATCAGCTCTAGGTGCTGCACGGCCTTGCCGTACTGGAACCCCGTCGCCAAGATCAGGTTGTACACCGGATTGAACAGCATGTACGGCTCCCACGGCTGGTCGCGCGTGACGCGCAGGATGCCATAGCCGATGTCGTCGTCCATGTCGGTGACATTGGTGTACTTGTGGTGCATGTAATTGTGCGTGTGCCGCCAGAACTTGCCGTCCGACGCCGAGTCCCACTCCCAGTTGCTGGAGTGGATCTCCGGGTCGTTCATCCAGTCCCACTGGCCGTGCATGATGTTGTGACCGAGTTCGTTGTTCTCGATCACCTTGGCGTAGGACAGGCACGCGGCCGATGCGGCCCATGCAGCCTTGCCCTTCCAGCCCTTCACGCCCGCTGCCAGGCCGAATACGCGCCCCGCGGACTCGGCGACGCGCTGGCTGAAGATGACCCTGCGGATGTACTTGGCATCCTCCTCGCCACGGCTCTCCTCGATCTCCCGGCGCAGAGCGTCCAATTCGGCGCCGAGCGCCTCGATGTCGGCCTCGGTCAGGTGCGCGTACTCCGCGATATCGGTGATTGCCACGTAGCGTCCTTACGTTCTCTCAGCACGGTCGGCCCATAGGTCGACCACGGGAAGATCCTGCGCTCGACGATAACAGAGCGAATGGGACAAGAACAGGAAAGTTGTCCCATCGCGACCGGGGTGTGACGCAGTCGATACTGGTCAGGTTACGCCACGAGCCCGACGGTGGTCTGCACCGTCGGGCTCGTGGCATGGAGGGTTTCTAGTCGCGGGTGAGTCGTCGCTTACCGCGATGGAGGGCCTGGCGGGCGGCCCGAAGGCCGTACCGGCGGCCCGTCGCGCCGTCGACGCGGGTCTGGGCGTACTCGGTACCGGCGAACATCGCCTCGGACGCGGTCTCGGGTGCGTCGTCGGCGGAGTCGGAGAGGTACTTGTCCGGCAGAGACAACTTGGCGATGGTGCGCCACGCCTTGAAGTACTGCACGTGGAGCGGACCGGCCGTGTACGGAAGGTCGTACTTGTCACATAGAGCCCGCACCCTGACACCGATCTCCGCAAGCCGGTTGGACGGCAGATCCGGGAACAGGTGGTGCTCGATCTGGTAGCTCAGATTCCCGGACAAGAAGTCGATCACGGGACCGCCGGTCAGGTTGGCGCTGCCCAGCATCTGGCGCAGGTACCACTCCGCCTGCGTCTCGCTGTCCACGTCCTGCTTGGTGAACTTCTCCGCGCCGTCGGGGAAGTGACCGCAGAAGATGACCGCGTTGGTCCAGACATTGCGGATCACGTTGCCCGCGATGTTCGCGGTCAGGGCCTTACGCCAGCCGCGACGGCCGCCGATCGGCGCCGCCAGTGCCGGGAAGATCACGTAGTCCTTGAGGACCTGCCTGCCGATCTTGCGCCCGACGTCGCGGGCGTCGGACTTGAACTTGTCGCGGTCGTAGTACGACCGGTTCCACTTGCTGATCGCGCGGCCGATCTCGAGGTGCTGGACCGCGACGCCGTACTCGAAGAGCGACATCAGCAGGGCGTTGTAGACGATGTTGCCTGCGTTGAACGGGACCCACTCCTGATCCCGCGTGACGCGGAGCAGCTTGTAGCCCACGTCATCGTCCATGTCGAGAACATTGGTGTACTTGTGGTGGATGTAGTTGTGGGTGTGCTTCCACAGCCGCGAGGTTCCCGCGTTGTCCCACTCCCACGTGGTCGAGTGCACCTCGGGATCATTCATCCAGTCCCACTGCCCGTGCATGATGTTATGCCCGAGCTCCATGTTCTCGATGATCTTCGACAGGCCCAGGGTCACGGCGCCGCCCCACCAGAGCGCACGGTTGGTGGCGCCCATGGTCATCAGGCGGCCAGCGACCTCGAGGCTGCGCTGCGCTGCGATCGTGCGCCGCAGGTAGCGGACGTCGCTCTCGCCGCGCACCGCCTCGATCTCGCGGCGGATGGCGTCCAGCTCCACGCCGAGAGCCTCGACGTCCTCGGGCGTCAGATGCGCATACTCGGGGATGTCGGTGATGGCCATGCGGGCACCTTCCGTAGGAGTCAACCTACGCAACCGTAAGTTACGGGGCCGTAGGCGTCAACCGGAGGAGTCTGGCATCGCCGGATCGCCTCAGACCACGCAGCCGCTGCTTCGGGCCCCCAACCACCGCGCTCCCGAATCCCTAATGCGGAAATGCGGACTCGGGTCGGAATCACACGTCGAGGGTGCAATCCCCCACGGCGACGGCGATGCAGGTCTGAATGCGCTCGCCCTCGACGTGCAGGTCACCACTGCGCAGGTCACGGGTCTGGCCCTCGGTGAGCTGCACGACACAGGTCTGGCAGATTCCCATGCGGCAGCCGAAGGGCATCTGCACACCCTGCGCTTCACCGGCCTCGAGGAGCGTGGTCGCACCGTCGACCTCGATGGTCTTGTCCGACTTGGCGAAGTGCACCTCGCCGCCGCTCGCGGAGACGTCGGCACGCTCGACCGTGAACCGCTCCTGGTGCAACCGGTCGAATATGCCCTTCGCCTGCCACGCCTGCTCCATGTCCGACAGGAACGCGCCCGGGCCGCAGATCCACGTCTCGCGCTCGGCCCAGTCCGGCACCGCCTCGCCGATGTTGCCGGGTGTGAGGCGACCGGTCTCGCGGGTGTACCGCATCCGCACCGTGACGCCGGCGTGCGAAGCGTCGAACTCGGCGAGCTCCTCGCGGAACAGGGCCGAGTCCGCGTCGGGCGCCGAATGCACGGCGATGATGTCGGTATCGGCGGGGATGCCGCGCCGGTCGAGCGTTCGCAGCATCGACATCACCGGAGTGATCCCACTGCCGGCTGTGAGGAACAGGATCTTCTCGGGCAGGGGGTTCGGCAGGGTGAAGTCACCGGCCGGGGCCTGCAGACGGACGACGGTGCCCGGCGCCACGCCGTTCACCAGGTGCGACGAGAGGAAGCCCTCGGCCATCGCCTTCACAGTGATGCTGACCTCGCTCGGCGCCCGGCCGTCCTGATGCTCGGGGACCGATGTCAGCGAGTAGGAGCGCCACGTCCAGCGGCCGCCGAGCAGGACGCCGATACCGATGTACTGGCCTGGCTGGTAGTGCGGCGTGAAGCCCCATCCCGTACGGATGGTGAGAGTGACCGAATCACCGGTCTCCTTGCGCACGTCCACGATTCGGCCGCGCAGCTCGCGCGCGGACCACAGCGGATTGACGAGGTGCAGGTAGTCGTCGGGCAGCAGCGGGGTGGTCAGCCGGGCTACGGCGCCACGGACCAGATTGGCACGAGGATTCTGAGAGGCCACGTTCTTCGCCGGGCCCTCGAGCCAGTCGCGGATGCCGCGGAGTGAGTTGCTCATGGACAAAGACGATACCCACCGCGCGCCGCATCACCGATTCACTGTGGGCTCTCTAGAGCAGCTCGAGCAGGAACGGCAGCTCCTGCGTCGCATACCAGGCCAGGTCGTGATCCTCGGCGTCACCCACGGCCAGTTCCGCGTCCTCGTCGCCGAGGTCGGCCGCATCGACCACGGCGGCCGCGGACTTCACAGCGTCCTCGGCATCGGAGACGTCTACGTGCACCGCGACGACGTCACCCAGCCGGATCGGCTCGGACACGCGCAGCACCGCGTCGTCGAGATCCGGACGCTCCTTCGCCTCCGGGACGTCGACGGTGATCACCACGCGCCGGAAAGGCAGCTCACTGCCGTCACCCGCGTCGTCGCCGTCGCCGGAAGGCTCCGAACCCCCGTCGTCGTCGGCCGCGAGGAGGCGCAGGGACGCGCGCGCGGCGTGCCGCATGGCGGCCTCCGCCAGTTCCTCGTCATCACCCGAGGTGTATGCCTCACGCAGGGCGGGAGTGACACCGAATACGGTGCCGCCCAACGGAAACAACTCTCCGTCGCGCTGCAGCGCGGTGAGCGCCGCCAGTGTCGCCGGAACATACACCCGCATCGATCGCCTCTCTCACGACTTGGCCGCCTCGGCCAGCTCCTCGAGCGCCTCGTAGAGGAACTCCGTCATCGAGACTACGTCCCACATACCGTCGCGGTCCGCGTTGAGGCCCACGTACACCCGCCCGTTGTACGACGTGATCCCGATAGTCACCACCTGGTTCGCGACCAGGGGCGGCACGGGATACACCTCGAGCAGTTCGTTGCCCGCCAGGTAGACCGGTGCCTGCGGCCCGGGCGCGTTGGTGATCAGGATGTTGAACAGCTTGGTCGGCACGCTCATCGCAGTCCGGGTGCCGGCGGCGTGCATCGTCGACGCCGGGAATCCGCCCTGCGTCGCGAGACGCCGGGCCGCGACCTGCCGGTTACGCCCCACCTGACTCGCCGCCTCATGCGCGATCTGCCGCATCCGCACCACGGCGTTGCTCTCGGCCACCGGCAGCGGCACAAGGAACGCCTGCACGGTGGTGCCGGTCTCCTCGCCCTCGTCCTCGACCGCGATGGGAACGAGCGCCTGCACCTGTGTGGTCTGCGAGATCGGCTCGCCGCGGGAGATCAGCCAGGTCCGTAGGCCGCCCGCGACGACGGACAGCAACAGATCATTGACCGTGCAGCCGTACGCGCTGCGCAGCTTGCGGAAGCTGGCGAGCTCCATGCTCGCGACGGCGTATCGGCGACTGCGCGAGATCGGCACATTGAGCGAGCGGACCGGGGTCGCGGCGACCTGCGAACGCAATAGGTTGGCCGCGAAACCGGCTGCGCCGGTGACGGCCTCACGCAGGCCGTCCACCGAGTCGGCGATCTCGCCGATAGCGCCCTGCACCATCGCCGCCGTGCGCTTGGGCCTGGACAGCAGGTCGATGACCGAGCTCACGACGAGCTCGCCGTCACTGGGCTGATGCTGGCCCATCCACATGTCCTCGGGCGGCTCCGGCAGCCTCTTGGCGGGCGTGAGCAGCACCTGCATGATCTCGAGCCCGCCCGCACGACCGTCGACGATCGCGAGATGGGACTTGGTGAAGACCGCCATCCGCCCATCCGAGAGACCCTCGATGAGATACATCTCCCACAGCGGACGCTCGCGATCGAGTGGGCGGGAGTTCAAGCGCGCGACGAGATCGTGTAGCTGATCGTCGCTGCCCGGCTGCGGCAGCGCGGACACTCGCACGTGGTACGTGATGTCGAAGTCGCGGTCGTCGATCCACACGGGGCGCCCGAGGTCCAACGGTACGGGGCGCACGCGCTGGCGATAGCGCGGGACCTCGGACAGCTTCTCCTCGACCGCGGCGAGCAACTGTTCGTGGTCGAGGCCCACGGCGGGGCGGCGGAAGATGGCGAGCGACCCGATGTGCGTCGGCGTCGTCGAGTCCTCGAGTGCGTAGAACTCGGCGTCGGCCTGACTCAACCGGCCCCTCATCGCAGTGCCTCCTCACCCGGGCGCCCGATCGGCGTTCCGAGTCTCGGAGTTTACGGGATCCGAACGGGCCTCTCATACGTCTAATTGATGTGGGGGCACTATCGATAGAGCAGAAGAACCAGTTCACGGTGCTGCGGGCGCCGGCGATCGAGCCGCCGATCACCGAGGACGAACCTCCTGACGGTACGGCCGACGGTGAAGTCTTCGCAGCGCCGGGAGACGAGAGCTGTGTGCGGCAACAGCTCGACGGCGCGGCGCCCATGATCGACGCCGCATCGGCGCTGGGAGAGGCCGAGCTCGCCACGGCGCGCCCCGAGGCCCGCGTTTTCGTTCTGGCCACGTTGCGGCCGGTGTTCGAGGTTCTCGACCGGCGGCGCCCGGCCCGCCACCTCTCGCCGATCGCATCGGCCACCGTCGTCGACGTGTTGCGCACGCTCGCGGACGGGCCCGCGCAGCCGACGGTGTCCGGACACAGCCGGGTGCACGTCGCCGCGCCGCGCCCGGTGGGCGGTCGTCGCCAACGGCGGCCGACGGTGGGCGCGGAGGTGTTTCTCACCTACACACGCGGGCCCCGCGTACTCGCCGCCGCAGGCCGCGTCGAGCGCGCGGACGGCCACTGGCGCTGGACGGCGTTCACCACCGTCGCATGAGCGCCTGACTCAGCGGCGCTGGCGCGACTTCGACTTGCGGGCCGCGCGGTCCGCCTGCCGGGCGTCGGCGCGACGCTGCGCGCGGCTGCCCGACGGCGGGACATCTTCGGCGGCGTCGATCTCCTGCGCGTCGCCGGATTCCGATGGGCCCGACAGCGTCAGCTTCTGCTCGGGCTCCGCGGGCACGCCCTGCACGGCGGCGGGCGCACCGTCGGCGGCCGCACCCTCACCGTCCTCGGTCTGGACCTGGACCTTGAAGAGCGTCGAGACGGAATCCTCCTTGAGCCCCTCGAGCATCCCCCGGAACATGTCGTAGCCCTCACGCTGGTACTCGACGAGCGGGTCACGCTGTGCGATCTGGCGCAGCCCGATGCCCTCCTTGAGGTAGTCCATCTCGTAGAGGTGCTCACGCCACTTCTGGTCCAGGACCTGCAGCAGCACCGAACGTTCGATCTGCGCCATCGTGCCCTCACCGGCCACGGCATCGATGTTCTCCGTGTGCGCCTTATAGGCGTTCTGCGCGTCGTCGACGAGCTTCGCCTCGAGATCCTCGGCGGACAGGTCGTCGCGCTCGCCGTACTCGTTCTCCCGCGTCAGATCCTGGTGGCGCAGGTCGATCGGGTACAACCCCTTCAGAGCGGTCCAGAGCTCGTCCAGATCCCAGTCCTCGACGTAGCCGGTGGCCGTGGCACCGGCTACGTACGCGCCCACGACATCGGCGATCATGTGGTGAACCTGCTCGGACAGGTCCTCGCCGCGCAGGATCTGGCGGCGCTCGTCGTAGATGACCTTGCGCTGCTCGTTCTGCACATCGTCGTATTTGAGGACGTTCTTGCGGATCTCGAAGTTCTGCTGCTCGACCTGGGTCTGCGCGCTGCGGATGGCGCGGGAGACGAACTTGTTGTCGATCGGCACGTCGTCCGGCAGGCTCACGCGATTCATCCACGCCTCGATCTGCGCGCCGTTGAAGCGCCGCATTAGCTCGTCCCCGAGACTCAGGTAGAACCTGGAGAGCCCCGGGTCACCCTGGCGGCCGGAGCGGCCGCGCAACTGGTTGTCGATCCGGCGCGATTCGTGTCGCTCCGTACCCAGGACGTAGAGGCCGCCGGCCTCGCGCACCTTGTCACCGTCGGCCTTGGACTCGGCCTTGACGTCGCCGATCGTCTCGTCCCACGCCTTCTGGTATTCCTCGGCGGTCTCGACGGGATCGAGGCCGCGCTCGCGCAGACGCAGGTCGGCAAGGATATCCGGGTTGCCGCCCAGCACGACGTCCGTGCCGCGCCCGGCCATATTGGTGGCGACGGTCACGGCGCCCGGCGTTCCCGCCTTGGCGATGATCGCCGCCTCCTGCTCATGGAACTTGGCGTTGAGCACGGTATGCGGGACGTCGCGCTTGGTGAGCTGGCGGGAAAGGTACTCCGACCGCTCGACGGATGTCGTGCCGATCAGGACCGGCTGGCCGTTCGCGTGCCGCTCGGCGATGTCGTCGACGATCGCGTCGAACTTCGCCTCCTCGGTCTTGTAGATCAGGTCGGTCTGATCGTCGCGAATCATCGGCTTGTTGGTCGGGATCGGGATGACGCCCAGCTTGTAGATCTGATGCAGCTCGGCCGCCTCCGTCTCGGCGGTACCCGTCATGCCGGCCAGCTTGTCGTACAGGCGGAAGTAGTTCTGCAGCGTGATCGTGGCGAGCGTCTGGTTCTCGGCCTGGATCTCGACGTTCTCCTTCGCCTCCAGCGCCTGGTGCATGCCCTCGTTGAAACGGCGGCCCGGCAACACGCGGCCGGTGAACTCGTCGACGATCAGCACCTCGCCCGACCGCACGATGTAATCCTTGTCGCGCTCGAACAACTCCTCGGCCTTGATGGCGTTGTTGAGGTAGCTGACCAGCAACGAGTTGGACGAGTCGTAGAGGTTGTCGATACCGAGCTGGTCCTCGACGAACTCGACGCCGGCCTCGTGCACGCCGATCGTCTTCTTCTTGATGTCCACCTCGTAGTGGGTGTCCTTGCGCATCTGCGGGACGATGCGCGCGAACTCCGTGTACCACTTGCTGGACGAGTCGGCGGGCCCCGAGATGATGAGCGGCGTGCGCGCCTCGTCGATGAGGATCGAGTCCACCTCGTCGACGATGGCGAAATGGTGGCCGCGCTGCACCAGCTCGTCGGTGCTGTGCGCCATGTTGTCGCGCAGGTAGTCGAACCCGAACTCGTTGTTGGTGCCGTAGGTGATGTCGGCGAGATAGGAGTCGCGGCGTGTGCTCGGATCCTCGCCCGCGAGGATCACGCCCACCGTCAGGCCGAGGAAGCGGTGGACGCGGCCCATCCACTCGGCATCGCGCTTGGCCAGGTAATCATTGGTGGTGACGAGGTGCACACCCTCGCCGGACAGCCCGTTGAGGTACGCAGCCATGACCGAGGTGAGGGTTTTACCCTCACCCGTCTTCATCTCGGCGATGTTGCCGTAGTGCAGGGCCGCGGCGCCCATGATCTGGACGTGGTACGGCCGCTGGCCGAGCACACGCCACGACGCCTCGCGGGCCGTCGCGAACGCCTCGATCAGCAGCTCGTCGAGCTTCTCACCCTTCTCCAGGCGTTCCTTGAAGTCGTCGGTCTTGGCCCGCAGCTCTTCATCGGTCAGCGCCTCGAACTCGTCGGACAGGGATTCGACGTGGGAGGCCAGGCCGTCGAGCCGCTTGACCATGCGGCCCTCGCCCAACCGCAGCATCTTCGAAAGAACCACTGAACCCTCAATCTCGATCGTCGTCCGACACTTGGAACCCCGGCCGCCCATGGCCGCGCCCTGCGGCACGGCCCGGCGACCGGGGTCCATGGTAGGCGAGGATTCAGGTGAGCCTGATCAGGCCGTAGTCGAAAGCGTGCCGGCGGTACACCACGGACGGCTTCTCCGTCTCCTTGTCGAAGAAGAGGAAGAAGTCGTGGCCGACGAGTTCCATCTCGTACAGCGCGTCGTCGACGCTCATCGGTATGGACGGATGGTCCTTGGTCCGAACGATCCGTCCGGGCTCGTGCTCCTCGAGGCCGAGTGCCTTCAGATCCACGTCCTCGAACTCGGCGTCGGACGGCTCCGGGGCGGGGTCCGCCGACGCGGTGGCCTCTGCCACGGACACCGGCGTGCGGCGGCCGTGATGCACCTTCTTGCGGTCGTTCGCACGCCGCAGGTTGGACTGGAGCTTGTTCAGCGCCTCTTCGAGGGCGCCGTAGAAGGTGTCGGAACGGGCTTCGGCGCGCGCAACGCCACGACCCCGGACGGTGATCTCCAACCGCTGGCACGCCTTGGACTGACGGGGATTCTTCTCGTGGAAGAGGTTCACCTCGAAGATCCGGATGGTGGGGCGGAAGCGCTCGAGCCTGGCGAGTTTGTCGGACAGGTAGATCCGGAAATGCTCCGGCACTTCGACGTTGCGGCCGTTGATCGCCACGGTGGCTGCGGGAGTGAGGAACTCCTTCTCGCGCTCATCTGACACGTGGGCTGGCTCGCGGAACGGATCGACCTCGACGGTGCTGGCGTACGCGCGGTTGGTATCACGGGAGGAAAGAGTGGTCATGAATTTTTCTGCCTCTCGGTCGGCCCTCGATGTAGCGCGCGACCCGGAACACCAATCCAAAGCCGATGAAGATCATCAAGGCGCGCAATAGATCTGGACTCATCTGTCAACGACCGGCGGATTGCCGGGCGCCAGGCGGGTGGGCATCACCTCCACTCACATCGGGTAGGCCCCGCTGGGGTACCCACGAACATAGCCCGGTACGGCGGACTCCGCCAGGATTTCGTTCGCCACACGGAATGCCGGGTTCAAACGGGTCACGCGGCGGCCACCGTCAGGGCTGCGGCGACCGCTACGCCTGCCCTGCTCAGCACCGACACGCTCTCGCGGAGCGTCGCCCCTGTGGTGACCACGTCGTCGACGATCACCACGGCCGCGCCGGGCGGAGGCAGGGCGGCCGGCCGGAACACCCGCACCGAGCCGGCGACGTTCCTCAGCCTGTCCGCCGCTCCGAGCCCCACCGAGTCCTCTGCCACGACGGACCGGAGCGCAGCGCACACCCGGATCCGAGCCACGGGCTCCGCGATGCGGGCGGCGCATTCACACACGTCCGTGACGACGTCGCCGCCACGGCGCCGCGCCGCGCGCCCGGTAGTCGGCGCCGGCACGAGGGCGATCCGCGCACCGTCGAGCTCGCCCCACTCGGCGAGGCGCAGCACGGCGTGCGCAACGGCCCGCCCGAGCGGCTGGGCGAGGCCACCGCGCCCCCTCTCCTTGAGCTCCAGCACCGCGGACCTGCGCGGCCCCTGGTACGGCCCGAGCGTCCACACGGGCACCCCGACCGGAACCGTCGGGCGGATCAACGCGGGCACGTCGTGCAGAACGCGCTCACAATCGGCACACCATTCGACACCGTCGGCACCGCATCCCCCACACGTCTTGGGGATCGCAAGATCCACCAATTCTCCTGCAACAGAGTAGATCCCGCGCAACGCTCGGCTCCCCCACACGCGAGCAGACCTCCTCGTCAGCCCGGCAGCACCGGATTCGCCCGCGCCCCCGCCAGCCGGTCGACCTGACTCCAGTATTGACTCGATGCGTCCGCCCCGATGGGGATCTCCCATACTCCCGAGGAGTCGGCCGCGTACACGTCGTTCTGGGTGGCCGCCACCGTCGACACGGGCGGCGACAGGTTGCGGCTGGGCAGGGCGGTCACGTCGCCGGAGTCGTAGCGCACGGACAGCACGGGCGAGTCGGACGTGGTGCGACCGACCACGAACTCGTCACCGCTCACCCAGTCCACCGATGATGCCGACATGTCGCGGTCCGTCGCGATCTGCTGCAGATGCGCGATCATCGGCTGCCCGTTGGTCTTCTGTTGCACGACCCCTACCAGGACCTTGCCACCCACCACGAGCGCGACCCGAACACCGTCGCGCGAGAGCCGCAGCGCGGTGATGGGTCCGGGCGCGGCAGGGGCCACCTCGCTCGAGTCGACGTCCATCTGCGTGACCTCGCCGGTCGACTGGTCCTGCCGGAGGCGCACCACCCGGTTCCCGTCGAGAACGGTCCACAGGGTCGCGTCGTCCGGCATCCAGCTGGGTCTGGTCATCGATCGGGCGGTGAGCACCTGAGTCGGTACGCCGCCGTACGCGCCCACCAGCAGTGAGGCGGCCTGGTCCGGGCCGCGGTCGCGCGTGTCGAGGACCGCGGCGACACGGCGGCCGCTCCCCGACATGCCTACGGACTGGATGTTGGTCAGCTGGCCGAGCGTGCCGGCGACGGGAGTGGCCGCGCCCGACGTGACCTTGACGAACCGTCCGTCGAGCACGCCGTGCAGGCCCATCGCGAGATCGGACGATGCGGTGGGGCTCACGGACGCGACGTCGTTCTGATTCCACCCGCTCGGGTGCTTGTCGTCGAGCGGTACGCCGTCGGCCGTTATGACGTACGGGCCCTGCACGTCCGCCCCGGCGAGTGTCCACACCACCTGCCCGGCGAGCAGCTTCGCCACGTCGGGCTCCACCTTGGGCACGCCGTCGAAGTCGACCCGCACGCCCGAATAGCCGACGCCTGCGCTGTCGGGCGAGCCCGCGACGTCGGTGACCGAACCCCGGACACTCGAGTTGCGTCCGAACGGGTTGAAGACGGCGTCCTGCAGGGACGCGCGCGGGCCCCGTACGAGCAGATTCAGCAGGTCACCGGGCAGCCGCTGGCGCGAGCTGGCAAGCCACCGCGCGTCCGGGACCATGGTGCGCCCGGAGGGGTCCGGGTAGTACAGGAGGTAGCGGCGGTATGCGGAGCGGAACTCCTCGCTGTCGATCAGCAGCATCGGCGAGCGGTCGACGTCCGAGAGGCCCTGGATACGCCACTGCCCGTCGACTGACGCCAACTGCACGTTCTGCGTGATCGAGCCGTCCGAAGGCTCGTAGGTGCCGTCGCTGCCGAGACGCCCCTCGGACTGCGCGCGGATGGTCATCTTGGTGACGTTGGCGGTCCGCTCGGTGGGGATCACGTCGATCTTGCTGACGACCACGGCCTGGGAAGGAACCTCCCAGCGCTGAGTCCCGGCGGGAACCAGGAACTTGCGGGACGCCGCGTAATCGGAGGCCGCGTGCGCGTTGGCCTTGAGGAAATCGCGGACGATGATCTCGGGCGCCGCGTCGCGCACAGGCCCGATCGCACGGTCCGCGGCCGTGGACTCTCCGCCCAGATCGCCGATGACGCGAGGGCTCGATCGGTCGGGGATGGAGGCGCACGACGCGACGGTCGCGAGCACCAGCACCACGGCGAGCAGGACCCGCGGCAGGCGCGGCGGGACGTTGATGTCAGGCACCGTCGGCCTCCTCCGTGCGGGCGCGGGGCCGGGCAGGCTTCAGCGGAAGCGGGCTGACCAGGACCTTGTGACCGCGCCGGCGCGGCAGCGTGAGCCGGAAGCAGGCGCCGCCCGCGGGCTCGCCCCACGCCTCGAGGCGGCCGGAGTGCAGGCGGGCGTCCTCGATGCTGATGGCGAGCCCCAGCCCCGTGCCGCCCGAGCGCCGCACACGCGACGGATCCGACCGCCAGAACCGGTTGAACACCAGCTTCTCCTCCCCCGGACGCAGCCCGACACCGTAGTCGCGGACCGTGATCGCGACCGCATCCGCGTCGGCGCGCATTGTGAGGATGACGGGCTTGGCCTCGCTGTGGTCGACGGCATTCGCAAGGAGATTCCGCAGGATGCGCTCGACGCGACGCGCGTCCACCTCGGCTACCACGGGATCGTCGGGGATGTCGACGATCAGCTCGGTCCCCGCGTCCTCCGCGAGTCGGCGGACGGTGTCCAGAGCCGCCGCGATAGGCACCTCCATGTCGACCTGCTCGGAGTGCAGTTCTGCGACGCCGGCGTCGTGGCGGGAGATCTCGAGCAGCTCGGCGAGCAGCGTCTCGAAGCGGTCCAGCTCCGTGACCATGAGCTCGGTGGTGCGGCGCAGCGACGGGTCCAACTCGTCCGCCGAATCGTGGATCATGTCGGCCGCCATGCGCACGGTGGTGAGCGGCGTACGCAGCTCATGGCTCACATCGGAGGTGAACTGGCGTTGCAGGTTGCCGAACTCCTCGAGCTGAGTGATCTGTCGCGACAGCGACTCGGCCATGTCGTTGAAGCTCATCGCGAGCCGTGCCATGTCGTCCTCGCCGCGCACGGGCATGCGCTCCTTGAGACGGCCGTCCGCGAAGCGCACCGCGATCCGCGCCGCCGACCGAACGGGCAGCACCACCTGACGTGCGACCAGTAGGGAGATCGCGGCGAGCAGGACCAGCAACACGAGGCTGCCGGTGAGCAGCGTCGACCGGATCAGCGACAGAGTGCTCTCCTCCTGCGTGAGCGGGAACACGAGGTAGAGCTCGAGGCCCGTCACCGACGAGGTCTGCACAGGCGTGCCGATCACCAGCGACTTGCCGTAGCGGCCGGAGGTATCCGTGACGCTCGCGTACTGGTAGCTCGTCTTACCGTGCCGCACGAAGTTCTGCAGCGTCTCCGGCACTTCGGATTCCGTGCCGACGACGACGGCTGTGCGGCCCTCCGCATGCGGGACGATGAGCACCGGGTCGAAGCTGCCGGCACCCGAACCTGCCTGACCGGTATCGGCGCTGAGCGTCGTGAGGTTGCTGCGTGCGGACCGCAGGCTCGTGTCGACGCCGTCCGTACGCACGTCGGATCCGGACAGGACCCGCTCGACGCTCTGCCGCGCCCGCAGCGTCTCCTCCTTCGCAGCGGAGAGCTTCGCGTCCAGCAGCTGGTTCGCGATCTGCGAGGTGAGCACGAAACCGAGCATCAGCAGCACCGCGAGACTGAGCGCAAGCGTCGACGTGACGACCCGCAGCTGCAGTGACCGGCGCCAGATCCGGCCCAACCGTGACGGTGCCGAGCCGAGCTGCCGGGTCACCATCGTCAACCGGTCCTGCGCCGAGCGTGCCGAACCGCTCTGCATCCGCTCCCGGGCCCGCCGGAGCGCGGCCGAGTGCAACATCCCCCGGCCCCTCGGCCGACGGGCCGTATCGGGTCCCTCCGTCACGCCGGCCCGGCCTTGTAGCCGACTCCCCTCAGCGTGAGCACGATCTCCGGGTTCTCGGGATCCTTCTCGATCTTGGCGCGCAGGCGCTGCACGTGGACGTTGACCAAGCGCGTATCGGCCGGGTGCCGATACCCCCACACCTGCTCGAGCAGGACGTCGCGCGTGAACACCTGGCGTGGTTTACGAGCGAGCGTGACCAGCAGGTCGAATTCGGTCGGGGTGAGCAGCACGGGCTCGCCGTCGCGCGTGACCTTGTGGCCGGGCACGTCGATGACGACGTTGCCGATCGACAGCAGCTCGGACGGCTCGTCCTCGGTGCGACGCAGGCGCGCACGCACGCGGGCGACGAGTTCCTTCGGCTTGAAGGGCTTGATGACGTAGTCGTCGGCCCCGGACTCGAGGCCGAGAACCACGTCCACGGTGTCCGACTTGGCGGTGAGCATCACGATCGGTACCGAGCTGTCGGCGCGCAGGACGCGGCACACGTCGATCCCGTTCATCCCGGGCAGCATGAGATCGAGTAGCACCAGATCCGGCCGGAAGTCACGCGCCGCGGACAGCGCCTGGGTGCCGTCGCCGACGACCATCGACTCGAAGCCCTCGTTGCGCAACACGATCGTGAGCATCTCCGCCAGCGCCGGGTCGTCGTCGATCACGAGGATGCGGGGGTTCATACCGTCCATAGTGGCATCCGGGGACCGTGTGATCCGGTCACGACACCTATAGTCCTTGCGCATGGGCGTTCTGGTGGCGATCGAGGGACTCGACGGGGCCGGGAAGAACACCCTGACGAAGGCGGTCACCTGTGCGCTCACGGACGGCGGCCGATCGGTCGCGACACTCGCGTTCCCGCGTTACGGAACGTCCGTGCACGCGGATCTCGCGGCCGAGGCGCTGCGTGGTGGCCACGGCGACACCGCGTCGTCCGTGTACGGGATGGGGCTGCTCTTCGCGCTGGATCGCGCGGAGGCCCGCGACGAGATCCTCTCGCTGCTCGCCGTCCACGACGTGGTCCTGCTGGACCGATACGCCGGCTCTTCCGCCGCCTATTCGGCAGCCCGCCTCGGGGAGGGCGCCGAGGGCTCGGTCGCCACCTGGGTGCGCGAACTGGAGTTCGGCCGGTTCGCACTGCCGGTCCCGGCGCTCCAGGTGTACCTGGATGTGCCGACCGCCGTCGCCGCCGAGCGTGCGCGGCGACGCGAGGCCCTCGACGTCGCCCGCGAGCGGGACGCCTATGAGCGCGACGGCGATCTGCAGGAGCGGACAGGCGCGGTGTACCGAGAGCTCGCCGAGATCGCGTGGTCAGGACCGTGGCTCGTGCACACCGACGGCGACTCCCCCACCGACCTGGCCGGTGCGATCGCGCGGCTCTAGCGCTGGCCGGCTCTCGGCGTGTCCAGGCAGCGAGTGGAGGCGATGCCACGTCCCCGACGCCGTGAACCGGAGCGGCGGCAACTGCACCCCAAGCCACGGCCAAGGGCGCGGATCTACCGTCGGCCGGTACACCCCGTAGCCCGAGAAGGAGCAGCATGAAGACACGCCTCGTCGCCGCCGGCCTGGTCGCCGCGGCCGCCACGCTCACCATCGGCACCGGAACCGCGGCCGCTCGCCCCACCTGCGACGCGGGGCAGGCCCTGATCCGCGGGATCGACACCGCGTCGTCCGGCATCGCGATCTGCCAGTACCAAGGCGACGGTCGGCTGCGGTACCACGGCATGGCCAAGAGCAACGGCAACACCATCGACCTGCCCGCCTACAGTCGCAGCACCCCGCGCGGCACCGTCTACTACGCGATCAACAACGGATACGAGTACGACGTATACGCCGACGGGCTCACGATCCTGGCGCCGGGCGGCGCCGTCATGAGCTCCGAACCCGCTCTGTAGTCGACTCGGACGGGGGCGGTCCTGCGGGGTCTGTGATGATGCGAGGGACGCCACACCTCGCTCGAAGGAGTCCACATGCCCGACGCCGTCATCTGTTCCCCGCTGCGCACCCCGGTCGGCAGGTTCGGCGGCGTGTTCGCCTCCGTTCCGGTACAGAAGCTCGCCGCCGACGTACTGCGCGCGATCGTCGAGCGCACAGGCTTGGACCCGGCGCGCGTCGAGGACGTGATCCTTGGTCAGGCATCACCCAACGGGGAGGCGCCCGCGCTCGGCCGCGTCGCAGCGCTGGACGCGGGTTATGGCATCGAGGTTCCGGGCATGCAGGTCGATCGCCGTTGCGGAGCAGGCCTGCAGGCGATCACTCTCGCGGCCATGCAGGTGCAGACCGGGGTCGCCGATCTGCTGGTCGCGGGCGGCGCGGAGTCGATGAGCCGCACCGAGTTCTACACGGACAGGATCCGTTTCGGCGTCAAGGCGCCGTCGGTGGGCCTCGACGACCGCCTCGCTCGGGCGCGCGTCACCGCCGGGGGCGAGAACTTTCCCGTACCCGGCGGCATGATCGAGACCGCCGAGAACCTACGAGCCGAGTACGGCATCACACGCGAGGCTCAGGACCAGTTGTCCGTCACGTCGCATCAGCGCGCCGTCGAAGCACATCGGGCGGGGCGGTTCGCCGACGAGATCGTGCCCGTGACCGTGCCCGGCCGCAAAGGCGACACCGTCGTTGACACCGACGAGCACCCGCGCGCCGACACCACCGTCGAGACGCTCGCAGGGCTCCGGCCCATCCGCGCGAAGTTGGATCCGGAATCGACTGTCACGGCAGGTAATTCGAGCGGACAGAACGACGGAGCCGCCGCCGCCGTGGTAACGACACCCGAGTTGGCGGAGAAGCTGGGCCTGCGACCTCTCGCCGTTCTGCGTTCGTGGGCGGTGTCTGGAGTCGCCCCGGCGGCGATGGGTATCGGCCCCGTGCCGGCTACCGAGAAGGCTTTGGGCCGTGCAGGATTGACACTCGCCGATATGGGCGTCATCGAGCTCAACGAGGCTTTCGCGGCGCAGGCTCTCGCGGTGTTGAAGGCGTGGCGACTATCCGCCGACGACGACCGTCTGAACCCGAACGGCTCCGGCATCTCGCTCGGGCATCCCGTCGGCGCGACGGGGGCACGCATCCTCGCGACACTGCTGCATGAGATGGATCGCCGCGAGACGCGCTACGGACTCGAGACCATGTGCATCGGCGGCGGCCAGGGCATCGCCGCGGTATTCGAGCGGGCCTGACCCGTTCGACTGGGGAAATCGCATGGCTCCATCGACCGCTCCGGCGATCGCCGCCGACCTCCGCGCCGCAGGCGTGACCCACGGCGACTCCGTCCTCGTCCACTCCTCCCTGTCCAGCCTCGGAACCGTCGACGGCGGCGCGGACACGGTGGTGGACGCGCTGTTGACCGCCGTGGGCCCGGAAGGCACAGTGGTCGTCCCTGCCTATAGCGGCACCGTTACGGACCCCTGCCCGGATCGCGCCGCCGGTGACACCACGCCCGACGTACTCGCCGCCCGTGACGCGGTCCCGTTGTTCGACGCGGACGTCACTGCGACCGAGATGGGCGCCGTTCCACGAGCGGTGCTGGCCAGGCCCGGCAGGCGGCGCAGTCCTCACCCGCAGGCATCGGTGGCGGCGATCGGCCGCCACGCGGACGTCATATGCGAAGGCCAGCCACTGGCGTTCGCACTCGGTGCGGCATCGCCTTTCGCGCGTCTGGTAGAGCTCGATGCCAAGATCCTGCTGCTTGGCGTGGGGCACAATCGAAGCTCGATGCTGCACCATGTCGAGTCGGCCATCGACGATCCCCATCGGCGGCTCAAGATCCGTCGCTTCCCGTATGAGGTCGCCGGACAACGGATCTGGATCGAGGCACGCGACGTCGGCAACGACAACGACACCTACTTTCCCGAACTGGGCCGACGATTCGAAGACGTCGCCCACACCGTTGTGCGTGGTGTGGTGGGGGACGCGCGCTCCGTGGTGTTCGGCAGCCGCGAGTACGTCGCTACGACACGCCCGATGCTCGATGCGCTTCTCCGCGATCGGGGAGCGTCGGGGCGAGCAGCGCGCGGCGGATCACAGCATGCGCACAGGCCGGCCGGACGATTCCGTACGCCGATCGCCGAATACACGCTGTCTAGATGTTTTGGCGGAAGCTACACACACTCCGTTCACGATATGTAACCTGTCTCACGCCCGTGTGCATACAGCCGTGCAGGAGGAGGTGACCGACGATGCCGCGACGCCGCGTGCCCAGACCTGGGCCCCCGACGGCACCGCCGACGCCCCCCTCACCAGCGACGGATTCCTGTTCTTCTACGACACCTGCGGAAACCGACATCTCGGCCACGGACTCCGCACAGCCGGCAGACGCGACGCTGTTCGCCGACTCCGCACCGTTCACGGAAGCATCGTCGGCAGGCTCGTCACCAGCGGATTCACCGACCGTCGAGATCGTTCCTGCACCGGGCCCGGCCTCGGACGAGACCTCGACCGAGGAGCTGTTCCCGGGAGCAGACGTCCGGTCTGGGACGGACACTTCGACGACGGACCCGCAGGAGACGACGGACCCGCAGGAGGCGGCCCCGCCCGAGGCGATCGATACTCTGCCTGCAGAGCCTCGGGCGCCCCGCAGGCGACGGTTGCGCGCGCCGGCGCTGCACGCTCCCCCGTCGCACGAACCCAGGCCCCGCGCCACCGGCTCCACCTCGCGGTTCCGCGCCTCCGGTCGGCTGCGCCCGGCACTGCCCACGCGGCGCCCGGGTCCCCGGACCACCGCCCTCGCCGGCGCCGGCGCGCTCACGGCCCTCACTCTGCTGTTGTCCTGCAGCGATTCGCCGATCCGCCTAGCGGCCGAGCAGCGCGACCCCGCGGCGACGGATCCCGGACCCGCTCTGCTCGCCCAGGCCGCGCCGGGTATGGGCGCACTCACGCCTGCCGCCTCGGCGGGCGGTCTCGGTTCCGGAACCGAGATTCCCGGCGGTCGCACGACCGCGCCGCTGTCGCCGTCGGCGGTGAAGCTGCCGGCGGGACCACTCGGTATCCCCGGTATCGCGTACCGCGCCTACCAGAACGCTCAGCGCCTCTTGGCCTCGGACTCCCCCGGTTGCAAGCTGCCCTGGTACCTGGTCGCTGCGATCGGGCGGATCGAGTCCGGTCACGCGGACGGCGGCAACGCCGACAAGGCCGGCCGGACCATCACCGACATCCAGGGCCCCACCCTCGACGGGACGCTCGCCGGCAACGAGGTCATCGTCGCGTCCCAGTCCGGCAGCTCCACGACCTATGCGCGTGCGCTCGGCCCGATGCAGTTCCTGCCGTCGACGTGGAGCCTCTTCGGCGCCGACGGCAACGGCGACGGTGTCGCCGACATCAACAACCTCTACGACGCCGCCTACGCCGCCGGTCGCTACCTCTGCGCCAGCGCGAGCGACCTCACCGACACGGCACAGGAGCGCAAGGCGGTCTTCGCCTACAACAACTCCGAGGAGTACGTCGACAACGTCGTCGCGTGGGCGGCGGCGTACCGCGACCGCGCGATCCCGGTGGGCGGCATCCCCGAGATGACGCATCCGATCCCGGCGCCACCCAAGCCGCCACCGGCGCCGCCGAAGCCCCGCGCGCACACCGTCGTGATCGTCAGCTGCCCGACGCAGGTCTCCACGGAACCCGCGGCACCGGGAGCTTCGGGCGCCGCGACCACCACCACGGGCCGCCCCGGCGCGCCGTCGGCCTCCGCTGCGGCGACGACCACGACGCAGCCGGGAGGAGCCTCGCAGCAGGCCGCTGCGCCGGGCGCGAGCGGCTCCGCAGCACCCTCGACGGTGTTCACGTGCCCACCCGGGATGAGCGCGGCGCCGTCGTCGGGCGACGATCCCGCGCCGATCGGAGGGCCCATGCCGGGTGCGATCCCCGTGCCCCAGCCGGGCGGCGGCCTGACCACCCCGGGCCTGCCCGGCGCCCCGAGCGCCCGGCCCGGCACCCCGCGTCCGAGCGTTCCGGGCGCACCCGGTCTGCCCGTGCGCCCCTCGCGCGCCGGAAACCCACCGGCGCCGGGGGCGGCGACGACCACCACGCCCGCGCCGCGTGCGCCGACTACGCGGCATCCCAAGCCCGCCCACGCGCCCGCGGCGCCCACGACCACCACGCCGCGTCCCCGGTGACGGCCCGGCACCGACCGTAGGCGGCAGTGGCGCCGGCGATAGCATGGAAGAACCATGACTAGCGCGGCATCTGAAGAGGCGATCCGGACGGCCCTGGCGGCCGTCGACGACCCGGAGATCGGCAAGCCGATCACCGAGCTCGGCATGATCAAGTCGATCGAGATCAACGACGACACTTCGATCGACGTCGGGATCTACCTCACCACCGCGGGCTGTCCGCTGCGGACGGAGATCACCCAGCGCGTGACGAAGGCCGTCGCCGATGTGCCCGGCGCGGGTGCGGTGCGCGTGGAGCTGGACGTGATGGACGACGAGCAACGCACGGCGCTGCGCCGCTCGCTGCGCGGCGACAACGCCGACCCGGTCATCCCGTTCGCACAGCCCGGCAGCCTCACGCGTGTATATGCCGTCGCCTCCGGGAAGGGCGGCGTCGGCAAGTCGTCGGTCACGGTCAACCTCGCCGCGGCGCTCGCCGATCGCGGACTGAAGGTGGGCGTGCTCGATGCCGATATCTACGGCCACTCCGTGCCACGCATGATGGGCACCGAGGCCAAGCCCACGCAGGTGGACAGCATGATCATGCCGCCCATCGCGCACGGTGTGAAGGTGATCTCGATCGCCATGTTCACGTCCGGCAACACGCCGGTCGTCTGGCGTGGGCCCATGCTGCACCGCGCACTCCAGCAGTTCCTCGCCGACGTGTTCTGGGGCGATCTCGACGTTCTGCTGCTCGACCTGCCGCCCGGCACGGGCGACGTGGCCATCTCCATCGCGCAGCTGATCCCAGGGGCAGAGATCCTGGTCGTGACGACCCCGCAGACTGCCGCGGCCGAGGTCGCGGAGCGAGCCGGCGCGATCGCTCTGCAGACCCGGCAGCGGGTATGCGGCGTGGTCGAGAACATGTCGTGGCTGGCGCTGCCGGACGGCGAGCGCATGGAGGTGTTCGGTTCCGGCGGCGGCGAACAGGTCGCTGCCCGGCTCACCCGCGCGGTCGGCTCGGATGTGCCGCTGCTCGGCCAGATCCCGTTGGATCCCACGCTCCGCGAGTCCGGCGATGCCGGCACCCCGATCGTCTTGTCCGGACCGGATTCACCCACGGGCTCGGCGCTACGGGGTATCGCCGACAAGCTCGCCGTCCGCAAGCGTGGGCTCGCCGGCATGTCACTCGGCATCGATACGACCCGCCACCTGTAGTTTTCACACCATTCGTGAAAATTAATTTTCGTGCATCACTAACCGGAGAATCCGACTCCGAATGCGCGATATCCGCAGGTGGAGCACCTTAGGTACCCAAAACGGTTCACAACCGACGGTTATTTATGCCCGACTGGTGTTCTCGTTGTCTACAAGGTCGCTGAGAATTTCCTGCCGAACTGCGTAACGCCGATCACTTCACGCCCTATAACCAGGACATGAAAAAGATACTGTTCCTCGCTACGGCAGTGATCGGACTCTCGGTCCTGTTCTTCGTGTTCGGTGACGCGGTCGCTCAGGCCGCGCCGCATCATGGCGGCTGGTGCGAACCCGGCCATTGGGTCGGCGGCTGGTACGAGCGACCGCGCTGGCACCCCGGCTCGTGGACGCCCGGACGTTGGCACGCCGGATTCTGGGACTGGCGTGGCTGGCACCAGGGCTGGTGGGAGCCCGGACGCTTCCGCCAGGGTTGGTGGGAGCCGGGTCGCTGGCACCAGGGCCACTGGGTCCCCGGCCGCTGCTTCCCCCGTCGCTGATCCCCTGACCTGATCCGATCCATGTGACCCTGAAGCCCGGTGGGCGGTCACCCCGAGACCCGCGCTACGTCGCGTCGGGATCGAAGGGAGGCCGCTCACCGGGCTTCAGTGGTTGCGACATGCGGGGCATCGTCGGGACGGGGCCCGACGACTCCGCGGCCTCGCCGTTCGCGGGCGCCTCGATGGCGGCTTCGGCTGCGGGAGCCCCGGGCGTCGACGCAGGCTTGGTCGGGGACGCGTCGAACAGGTCCCCCCTCAGGAACGAGTCGTCCCCGTCGAACAGATGCTTGGTGACGATGCCGGCCGGCGTCATGCCGCGCAGCTTCTGGATCTGTTGCAACGGCTCGCGGAACTCCTCGAAGTCCGTGCCCATCTCGTCCTTCAGCTGCTGCGTGGCGCCCGTCGCGTACTCCCGGACCTGGCGCAGCGCGTTCATCGTCCACTGCACCGCCTCCGGGAGGCGCTCCGGACCGAGGATCACGAGCCCCGCGACAGCGAGCACGAGGAACTCGCTCCAGCCGATGTTGAACACCCCGCCATCCTATTCCGCGCGCACCGCGCTCAGGAGTCCGCCTGTGGCGTCACCTGCACGGTGGTGGTCCGGCCGCCGCGCGTGACGGTGACGGGCACCTGCTTACCCACGCCGGCCGCGCGGATCGCGACCACCACCGCGGCATAGTCCGCGACGTCCGTATCCCCGACCTTGGTGATGACATCGCCCTCACGGATGCCCGCGCGCGCCGCGGCGCCGCCGTTCTTGACGTTCTCGACGCGAACGCCCGACGCCGTGTCGTTCGACACGGTGCGCCCGTTGACACCGAGGTCCGCGTGCACGACCTTCTCGCCCCGGATGATCTTCTCGATGATCGGCTTGGCGACGTTGATCGAGATGGCGAAGTTCAGCCCGACGGCGAACTCCGCGTTGCTGGCCAGCGTGTTGACGCCTACCAGGCGCCCCTTCATATCGAGCAGGGGCCCGCCGGAGTTGCCGTGGTTGATCGCGGCGTCGGTCTGTACAGCATCCAGCACGGCCGGGGCGTCTGCGCCGTCGGCGGGCTCCTGGATGGCCCGGTGGGTCGCGGAGACCACGCCGGTGGTGACCGTTCGCTCGAGTCCGACCGGCGAACCGATCGCAACGACCGGCTGCCCAGGTGCCAGCTGGTCGGAGTCCCCGAGACCGATCTGGTGGAGCCCGTCCACATCCACCTTGACGACCGCGAGGTCCGTGCCCGGATCGGCACCGACCACCTTGGCGGGCACGCGGCGACCGTTCCAGAAGACGACCTCGGTCTTCGCGTCGTTGTTACCGACGGCGTCGGACACGACGTGGTTGTTGGTGAGGATGTAGCCGCGAGACGCATCGATCACCGAGCCGGAGCCCAGCCCGCCGCTCGTCCGCGTCCGCACATCGATGGTCACGACGCCCTGGCCGACCTGCGAGACGACGGCCGCGGCAGAGCCCTGGTCCGATATCTTCGACGAGTCCTGGGCAAGGGCGGCGTGCGGATCCGTCAACCGCTCGTACGTGGTACCGGTGATGCGGCCGACGAAGCCGCCCACGAGCGCCCCTACCAGCGCGATCACGAGCGCCACTCCCGCGAGGGCGGCCAGGGCTCGCGGCGCTACCCGCTCGCCGAACAGCACCTCGCGAACGCCCAGCTTGGGGCCTGGCCCGGGCTCGGGCCGCGGCGGCGCCTCAGCGGCGGGGTCACCCAATCCGGCCAACGACTCCGTGTCCCGCCACGGATCCGACGGCGCCTCATCCTCCCGCTCGGTGCCGGGCGGTATCGCGAACGGATCGCGCTGCAGCACCTCTGTCGACCCCTCGGGGCGCGCGAAGGCCTCGCGCAACACGGGATCGGGGTCCGCGGAACCGATCCGCTCGTCCGGGACCGACGGTGCCTGCCCGTCGAAGGAGCCCGCAACACCCGACGGACGCCCGAACACGGCGTGCTCGCCCTCCGAGACTCCGGGGCGCGCGGTCGGACGGGGCGCCAAGCGGGGATGTGGTTCGTCCTCGCGACCCCTCTCGCCGCCGGAGTGCGGCGGCTGCGGTACGTCCCGCGAAGGCTCGGCGGGACCGTCGGGCGTGTTGGCGTCGGACGTCACGCCACGAATCTACCCACGCGGCTTGCGGCGGGCTCGCCTCCCCTGCGCGGCGCGCCGTGTATCCGCATCCGTCGAGCTGTAGGCGGGGAATTCGGGGGCGTCGAAGGCGGTAGGGATCTGCGACAGCGTGCCTAGGAGGTGGCGAGGCACGCTGATCTCGCCGGACTCGCGCAGCATCTCGCGGGCCTGGCGCTGCGCGTCGACCTCCGCCGCGCACACCGGGCATTCCGCGATGTGCGTGGCCGCGCGCATGTGCGCGTTCATCCGCAGCTCGCCGTCGACGTACGCGACGACGGCCTCGAAGGCGAGGTGTTGAGTGGAGGTGAAGCGCCGCTCCCCCGGGGCTGTCGGGGCCACGGGGGCGAGGAAAGCCGAGTTTCCGGACTGCTGGAGCCGCCCGGGCACCCGAGACAGAACTCGGCGCAACGCCGCTGTGCGGTGCTCACGGGTCGGGTCTTCGGCCGGGTCGGGCCCGGGCGCATACGGTCCACTCACGTCGCGTCCACCTCGCTTTCGGCCGTGCGGGTCTACCGCCCGTTCACATTACTGCATACCCATGAGTAACGAACGGGACGCGACCTCAGGTTCCCGACAGCACGGGAACGCTCAGTAGGCGAGCGAGGCGCTAGTGGTGTGACCGCTGCCGGCCAGGGTCTCACGGATGGCGGCGCGCCCGCGGTGGATGCGCGAACGCACGGTTCCGAGCTTCACGCCGAGCGTCGCGGCGATCTCCTCGTACGACAAACCCTCGACGTCGCACAGAACGACGGCGGCGCGGTACTCGGGCGCAAGCGAGTCGAGGGCTCGCTGTAGGTCGGCACCGAGATTCGCATCGTCGAGAACCTGTCCGGGATCCGGATCCCCGCTCGGGACACGCTCGTAGTCCTCGGGCAGCGCCTCCATACGGATGCGGCCACGGCGGCGGACCATGTCCAGGAACAGGTTGGTGGTGATGCGGTGCAACCAGCCCTCGAAGGTTCCCGGCTCGTAGTTGTGCAGGCTGCGGAAGACCCTGATGAAGGTCTCCTGCGTCAGATCCTCCGCGTCGTGCTGGTTGCCGGACAGCCGGTAGGCCAGACGGTATACGCGATCGGCGTGCTCGCGGACCAACTGATCCCAAGACGGGAGCAGCGACCGGTCCCCGGTCTCGTCGAAAGCGGCGGTGCCCTCCGGCGCGGCGTCGTCGGCCCCCGACTCCAGCGGTTCCACCGCATCGTCGAATCGGGCGTAACGCGCCATTCCAACCTCCCTCGGCCCCGGCCCGAGCCGGGTCTCCTGTGCACTGAACTCCCGACACTCGGCATTTGTTCCCGTCGAGCATCGGCGTCGGCTAGAGCCTTTCGAACCCCCGTGTGGCACCACTGATAGCAGTCTGTGTGTCGCCTGTGACTCTATTTCCGTCACTAACTGTTGCAGGTGGCGGCCACTCACGCAAGGGTTCACGATAGGCTCGGGCACGTGCCACGACCTGCAGATCCCGCCGCCCTGCTCGAGTTCACCGAGAACGCGATCGTCGAGGACGACGCGATGGCCTCGGCTCGGGAACGCGCCGCCGACCTCGGCGTGCCGGCCGTCGCGCCCGCGGTGGGCGCCGCGCTGTCCGTGCTCGCGGCCGCCACCGGAGCGAGATCGGTGGTCGAGGTCGGCACCGGGGCGGGAATCAGCGGCCTCTGGCTGCTGTCCGGTATGCGCCCTGGCGGAGTCCTCACCACCATCGACTCGGAGTCCGAGTACCAGTCGGCCGCGAAGATCGGGTTCTCGGCGGCGGGCGTCGCGACCAACCGCACACGCCTCATCAACGGGCACGCACTCGACGTGCTGCCGCGACTCGCAGACGAGACGTACGACCTGATCTTCGTCGACGGCGAGGTCGGCGACGCTCCGCGCTACGTGGCCGAGGCCGTGCGGCTGCTGCGCCAGGGTGGAGTCGTCGTCGTCAACACGGGCGTCGCGGGTGCGCGCATCGCCGACCCGAAGGTCACCGACGACGACGTGCTCGCCGCACGCGAGGCGACCGAATCCATCGCGGCCGACGAGCGCCTCCTGCCTGTCGTGCTACCGCTGGGCGGCGGCCTCGTCGTCGCCGCGAAGGCGTACACCGAATAGCAGTGGCTGTTCAGCCCGCGAGGGGGAACGGTGGACCGCCGGTTCCCTCGACGCGGTAGCTCCCCCACCCCGTGCGCTCCGTGACGGCGGCCGGCACCGTCGGCCCGTCGCCGATCGCGAGGGTCACCGAGCCCTTCTTCGCCTTCTTCAGCTGCGCGCCCGCCTCCGGGTCGTCGACCGTGCCGTACCAGTGGTAGTGCCCGTCGAGCGGTTCCAGGTGCCCCGATAGGCGCACGGGCACCGTGAACGCCGATTCACCCGACGTCATGCACGCGGGCCCGGAGTACACACCGTCGTCGCGCAGATACGGATCCGAGAGATCGACCTCTTCGCGCGTCGGGCGACGCAGGCGACGCCGGGTATCGCGCCGCACAGCGTGATCGGCGGTGACGGCAGCACGGGAGGTAATGCGTGTCGCGCCCTCCTCGGCCATCCACTTCAAGCAGGTACGGACGAAGCGCTCGGTCCCGTCGCCGAGTACGAACAGGTTCGGAACACCGTCGACGAGCACGCCGAGGTACGCGTTCGGCGAGCCCGGGCCGATCTCGTCGGGCGCGGGCGGGAGGCCGGGAATCCGGGGCACGTCGACGGCGACGCGAGCGTCGCATACGACGACGTCGTACTCGCCCTGCCAGCGGTCGGCCGCCGGATCGAACGTGATCGGCTCCGTGGGCGGCCGCATCACCGTCGTGGACCCCAGCCAGTGCGGCGGCGGTCCGTCGGTCACGACCAGGATGTTCACGCCCAGAACCCCGCTCGCCGCCACGCCACCCGGGCTATCGGCCCCATCAGGCCCACCGACTCGAGGAACTTCCCCAGCCCGCGGAAACCGTCGTGCTTGGCCGCGATGTGGTTCGGATTCGTCACCGCGGCGCGGTATGCGGCGCGCGGATCGAGACCGACCCTGGCGTACATCCGCGGGTTCGCGAACAGGTACCGGAATCCCAGAGCCGCCGCGAAGTGCAGGTTGCCGGCGACGAACGTCTGCCGGCGACTACGGGTCGCCATGCCGCGCTTCGCCGCGTCGCGGGCGTACCCGATGTGCCTGGCCTCCTCGGTGACGTGGATCTGCATCAGCCGGGCGACGATGGGCTGCAGCTGCGGATCCTGGTGGATCTTGCGCTGCTGCGCATCGAAGATCTCCTCCCCCACCAGTGCGAACACCCACACCGCATCGCCGCGGATGAGCAGCGGCAGCAGGTACTTGACGACACCGAGCTGCCAGCCGCGCAGCCGGAACGGCCGGGCGCCGATCCGATCGATGACGCGGCCGAACATGACCATGTGGCGGCACTCGTCGCCCATCTCGGTCAGTGAGTAGTGCGAGTCGCGCGAAGTCGGATCGGCGCTCAGGAGGTTCCGCAACAGCATCCGATTCAGCAGGTTCTCGAACCAGACGCCCATGGAGAGCAGGTTCACGAGTTCCTGCCGAGACAGCTCGACCTGCTGTTCCCTGCTCATCGACTCCCAGATGTCGGTGCCGTACAGGGTGCACATCTGGGGCGGCAGGAACCACTTGTCTTCTTCGAGAGGGGCCTCCCAGTCGATATCGACTGCGGGGGCGTAGGAACGACGGACCGAGCCACCGAGGAGGCGGCCTGCGACGTCTTCGCGGGAACGGCCGTCTTCGGGCGAACGGCCGTCCTCGTGGGACATTCGGCGAGCTACATCTGTGGTCATGTGTCCAACGTAACTCCGCCAATAGACAGTTTTCAAGAAATGTCTACTGCGCGTCGCCCTTCAGATACCTGCGCTGGATAGGAACGACGAACTCCTCCGCATAGTGGCGTCCTATCGCGACCAGCTCCTCGGTCGACGCCCCCTTCGATCCGGGCAGCGGAGACAGCACGACGCTGTGCAACTGCCGGACGACGAAGTCCGCGAGCGCCTCGAGGTCGCAGTCGGCGCGGTAGTCACCCTTGCGGATCTCCCGATGGAAGAACGCGCGCCCTTCGGCCAGCGTGGGCGAGTCCCCGAGGATGTGCGGGATGAGCACCTGGGGATTCACAGCCATCGCACGCACGAGGATCCGGTGGCTGAGGAGGTATGCATAGACGAAGCCGAAGCTCGCCGCCATGCGCTCGGTATGTCCCGAGATGCGGCCGGCGAACTTGTCCACCTCCACGTAGAAGCGATCGAGTTCGCTGCGAATCGCCGCCTGTACCAACGCGTCCCGGCCAGGGAAGTGCTGATACAGCGTCGCGCGCGCCAACCGCGCCCGGCGTGCGATCGCGTCCATGGACACCCGCCCGAGTCCCGACTCGGCCGCCCACTCGAGCACCGCACCGAGGATCGCCGCGCGTGTCTGCGCTCGGCTGTCGCCCCGCTTCCGCGACCCGTTGCTCGGCACCTACTCCCCCGTGGGTTCGGCCATGACGGGCAACGTCAGTCGCGGGTACTTCGGGGGAAGCCCGTCGCCGGTCGAGACGCCACGCACACGCCGCACCACCCACGGATAGGCGAACTCGCGGCGCCATCTGCGCTTGATCTCGCGGTCCTCCGCCGGGGTGACGACCGGGACCGGGCCCAGATCGAGCGCCTCGATGTCGTGCTCGACGCCTAGGAGGTCCAGGACGCCGATCGCCATCCTGGTGTGCCCAGCAGTCGACATGTGCATACGGTCGAACTCCCACATGCGCGGGTCGCGATACTCCCGCATGCGCCAGTAGTCGAGCAGCAACGTGCCGCGGTCCTCCGCGATCTCACGCACCAGTTCGTTGTAGATGGCGAAACGGCCGCGCAGCGCCGAGAAGATCCCGCCGCCGTTGGTGTCGGCGCCCGTCCACACCACGACGGTCGCACCCGAATCGGCCAGGCGCCCGATCATCGCGTCGTAGCGCTGCATCAGAGCGTCGATGTCCACAGACGGGCGGATCAGATCGTTCGCCCCCGCGTAGACGGTGATCAGATCCGGCCGCATCTGTAGGGCCGGTTCGATCTGTTCGTCATCGACCTGCGCCAGCAACTTGCCTCGGATCCCCAGGTTGGCGAACCCGAATCCGGGCGTATGCGCCGCCAGCTGCTCGGCGACGCGGTCCGCCCACCCGCGGAACTCGTGGGTCCCGGTCGGGTCCGGGTCGCCCACACCCTCCGTGAACGAGTCGCCGATCGCGACGTAGCGGCGGAATGAACCCGCGTCGCCTACGGTCCCGCTAGACATCGGTGGAGAACCGCACGCCGCCGTCGGGCAGCTCCACTCCGGGCCACACCCGGGCGCCGTGCAGCAGCTCGCAGCGGGCGCCGACCGAGGCGCCGTCGCCGATGACGGCGTCGCGCAGACGCGCCCTCGGGCCGATCTTCGCGCCGAACCCCAGGATCGACCGCTCCACGATCGCGCCCGCCTCGACCTTCACGCCGTCGAACACGACTGCGCCGTCGAGCCTGGCACCCGCGCCGATCTCCGCTCCCCGGCCCACAACTGTTCCGCCGATCACGAGCGCACCCGGCGCGACCGATGCGCCCGGGTGCACGAGGGCCTCGCCGCGCGGCCCTTCGAGCGCCGACGACGGTGCGATCCCGCGGACCAGGTCCGAGCTGCCGGCGACGAAGTCGTCCGGGGTCCCCATGTCGCGCCAGTAGGCGTAGTCGACGTGACCGTACAGTTTGCGTCCGCCGTTGAGCAGCGCCGGGAAGACCTCGCGCTCGACCGACACGGCGCGACCGGTCGGGATGTCCTCGATGACCGAACGACGGAACACGTAGCACCCAGCGTTGATCTGGTCCGTGGGAGGATCCTGGGTCTTCTCGAGGAAGGCGGTGACGCGGCCGTCGGCGTCGGTGGGCACGCAACCGAACGCGCGCGGGTCGCCCACACGCACAAGGTGCATGGTGACATCGGCGTCCTTCTCCCGATGCGTCGCGAGCACTGCCTTGAGGTCACTGCCGCCGAGCACATCGCCGTTGAAGACCATCACGGTCTCGGCGCGCAGCTGCGGCAGTACGTTCCGAATGCCGCCACCCGTGCCCAGTGGCTCGGTCTCGGTCACGTACTCGAGCTCCAGCCCCAGCTCGGACCCGTCGCCGAAGTGCTCCTCGAAGACCTCCGCCTGGAACGACGTGCCGAGCACCACGCGGGAGATGCCCGCGTCGCGGATCCGCGACAGCAGGTGTGTCAGGAACGGCTGTCCCGCCGTCGGGAGCATCGGCTTGGGTGCCGACAACGTCAGCGGGCGCAGGCGCGTGCCCTTGCCGCCGACGAGGATCACCGCCTCCACGTCGCCCAACGGCGAATCGGTGCCGGCCGGACCGGCCGCCCCACCGCTACCCGCGATCTGATCCGTCATCGGTTCACCTCTCCCTGACCGCGCCCGCACGGGCACGTTTGGCCATCGTCACCGCGATCCGCGACCTGGCGCCCAGCCCAGCCTTGAGCGCCACCCGCAGCGGCAGCCTCGCGGGCCCGGGATTCCGGTCGGCGAAGAAGCGGTACGCAGACACGTGGTGCGCTCGGAGCGTCACCTCCGGCACCCGCCCGGCGGCGTGCCCCTTCGCATGCACGATCTCGGCGGACGGAACGTACACGTTCCGCCAGCCTGCGCGCGTGAGGCGGTCGCCCAGATCGACGTCTTCCATATACATGAAGTATCGGTCGTCGAAGCCGCCGAGCGCGTCGAACGCCGCACGTCGCACCAGCAGACACGAGCCGGACAGCCAGCCGGCGTCCCGCTCGGCGATCGCCGCCTCCGCCTGCTGGTAGGTGCGCGTCCACGGGTTCGCCGGCCACACCTTGCCGAGCACCGCGTGGCCGGCGCCGGATACGAGCTGCGGGACCTCGCGCGCGGACGGGTACACCGTGCCGTCGGGATCACGGATCAGCGGGCCGAACGCGCCGGCGCCCGGCAGCCTGTCGGCCGCGGCGAGCAACTCGTCGATCGCCCCCGGTGCGAAGCGCACGTCCGGGTTGGCGACGAGGAGGAATTCCACGTCGACGGGAACCTGTGCAGCAGCGAAGTTCACGGCCCCGCCGTAACCGAGGTTCGCGCCCGTTCGCAACAACCTCGCGAACGGGTACCGCTCGGCCGCCGCCTCCGGAGCTCCGTCGACGGATCCGTTGTCCGCCATGAGAACCCGTGGCGCCGTGATGGTCGCAGCGGGAATGCTGGCGAGGAAGTCGTCGAGGTGCTCACCGGGCGAATAGGTGACGGTCACGACCGCCACGCGTTCGCGTCTGTGTTCGGCTCCGTCCTCTGCCACGGACGACAGGGTACCGGGGCGTGAGTGCGCAGCGAGCTCACAGGTTCCCGGGCGGGTTCCCGGAAGGCGCGACGCGATGTACTTCGTTACATTCCCGCTTCAGCGGAAGTCCTACCGGACTGAAGTACCGTTGACGCGAATGTGCCGGCGACTGTGCCGTCACAGCGGACGCGCGTGACCTCTTCACGCGCGTACGAGCCAGAGATCGAAGGAGCCGTTTGGTGCCCGAAAACCCGAGCCCGGATCAGGGGGGCTCCGGCGACCGGCCGACACGCAGGCGGCAACCCAGACGGGACGCACGCCCGCAGGGAGCGCCGGCGCACGGGGTCCGCGGCAGCACGCCGTCGGGCGAGCCCGGCGAGCCCTCCCGACGGTCCGCGGCGCGCCACGGTGAGCGCGGAACCCGCACCGCGGGGCTCCGCGGAGCCGCGAACGCGGCGGCACCCGACCGCGCGGGTGTGCTGCGGCTCGGCACCGCGGCGGTCGCCCTCTTGTCCGTGCTGGTTCTGGTCGTCGTCGGGTATGCGTGGGCGCGCGTCGATGCACTCGAGTCCGCGGTGAGCCGCGTTTCGATCCCACGCGGCTCGGCGCCCGACGGGGCGACCGACATCCTGCTCGTCGGCACGGACTCCCGCGTGGATGCGCAGGGCAACCCGCTGTCCGACAGCGAACTCGCCAAGCTGCACGCCGGTATCGACGACGGAACGCTCAACACCGACACCATCATCCTCATCCGCATCCCCAACGACGGACGCTCCGCGACTGCGATGTCGATCCCCCGCGACTCGTACGTGAGCATCCCGGGCCTCGGCAAGGGGAAGATCAACTCGGCCTTCGGCACCACCGTCATCCAGAAGAAGCAGGAGCTGGAGAACGAGGGCGAGTCCGAGGAGCAGGCGATGGATGAGGCCACCAAGGCGGGCCGCGACGCCCTCGTGCAGACCGTCGCAGACCTGACGGGCGTGACCGTCGACCACTATGCGGAGATCGGCCTCGTCGGGTTCTCGTTGCTCACCAATGCCGTCGGCGGCGTCGACGTGTGCCTCAAGCATCCGGTCAACGACACGTTCTCCGGCGCACGGTTCCGCAAAGGCAAGCAGACCCTCGACGGCCCCAAGGCGCTGAGCTTCGTACGGCAACGCCACGGGCTGCCCCGCGGCGACCTCGACCGGATCGTGCGGCAGCAGGTGTTCATGGCGTCCCTTGCGCATAAGGTCCTGTCCGCGGGCACCCTGTCCAGCCCGTCGAAGCTGAATCAGCTCGAAAGCGCGATCCACCGCTCGGTCACGATCGACGACCAGTGGGACACCATCAGTTTCGCCAAGCAACTCGCGGACCTGTCCGCAGGCGCGATCAAGTTCGCCACCATCCCCGTGGTCCGCGACGACGGCTGGAGCGACGACGGCCAGCAGTCCGTCGTCGTCGTCGATCCGAAGCAGGTGCACGCCTACACCAAGTCGCTACTCGGCGGCGAGATCCCGAAGACCGTCAAGAAGTCGGCCGCGTCCACCCCGGCCGCGCCGTCCGTCAACGCGGGCTCGGTCTCCGTCGACGTCGTCAACGCGGGCGACACGGCCGGCCTGGCGTCCGCCGTCTCCGAGCTACTCGCCGGCAAGGGCTACGCGCGTGGCACCGTCGGGAACGCGGAGGGCGGCGAGAGCTATTCGCGGAGCACCGTCGTGGGGCCGAGCAAGGACGACGCCGGCGCCAAGGCCGTCGCCGCCGCGCTGGGCGGACTCCCGGTCACTGCGGACACGTCAGTCGACTCGGGCCATGTGAAGGTCGTTCTCGCGAACGGTTACACGGGGCCGGGCGCGTCCGGCTCCACCGACAGCAGCGACAGCAGCGACAGCAGCGACAGCAGCGACTCCGAGACGACCACGACCGAGGCCATGGATCCGTCGCTCGCCGCGACGTACTCGTCGATCCTCAACCGGCCCGGTTTCTCAGCCGCCCAGAACGGGGGTGTGCCGTGCGTGGACTGACGGTCACCGATCGCATCCTTCTCCCCGCGGCCGGGCCCGATCCTCTGTTCACCTGGTACGACGATGCGACCGGTGCGCGTATGGGCCTCTCCGGCGTCACGCTCGCGAACTGGGCCGCCAAGTGCGCCAACCTGCTCCGCGACCAGTACGGGCTGGGCGAGGGTGATGAGGTGGGCGTGCTGCTCCCCGCTCACTGGCAGACGGCCGGGATCCTGTTCGGAGCATGGTGGGCAGGCTGCGAGGTACGGTTCGGAGCATCCGGGTCGGTGACGTTCTGCACGCCCGAGCGGGTGTCTGAGGCCGATGGAGACGAGGTTCTCGCAGTGGGTCTCGACGCCTTCGGGGTAGCGATCTCCGGCCTCCCCGTCGGGATCGACGACTACACCACAGAGGTGCGCGCGCACCCCGACGGGTTCACGCCCGGCGGAGCCGGTCCCGCCCTCGACGGCGACTCCGTCGACCTCGTGGTGGCCCGCTCGACGGCGCTGGCCGCATCCGCGGGCTATACCCGGGGCGACCGCGTGCTGTCCACGCGGGAGTGGGCGGGCGTGGACGACGTCTACGACGGCCTGCTCGCACCCCTCGCCGCCGAGGCCTCCGTCATACACGTATCGAACCCCGACCGCGACGGGCTGGCCGCGAAGTTCGAGACCGAGAAGGCGACCGCCCGCGTCACCTAGGCTCATGCAGCCTGCGCCGGCGTCAGGCGAGCCGACGCAGGCGAACCTCGGAGCGGGTCGGCCAACGGCCGGGTGGACTGTCGGTCCACGATGCGAACTCGACGGTGTCGACCGAGCCATACCCGGACAACGCGGTCGAGAACGTGTGGGCCATCGATGATCTGCCGCCGGGGCCGAACGTCCAACCCGCGACTGTGCGTATGGCCGCGGCAAGGATGAACGGCCGCGGGAGCGCTCGGTTGGATGGCATCAGCATGCGTTAAGCGATCGACTGGGGGCCGCCGGTCTACTACGACGCATGACGAATCCCGGATCGTGGCAGCACGGCGAGCAGCAGTGGCAGACGCAGTACGCACAGGGACCGCAGTACCCACATGGCAACCCCTATCCGCAGGGGCCGCAGTACCCGCCGCAGGGTTCGCTGTACCCACAGGCTCAGCCGCTCCCCGTCGTAACGACGCCGCCCGGCCGCTTCGGCTGGGCGCGTAACCAATGCACGATCGTCGCCCTTGTGGTGGCGCTGGTCTACATCCTGCTCGCAGAGACGAGTCACCTGGTGGTGATCGGCATCGTGCCGGTCGTGTTGGCGATCCGCGCGATCGCCCGGCGCGAGCCGCTGTGCCTCGTCGCCGTCGTCGCAGCCGTAGCGGCGGTTGCCATCTCGATCCACGCGCTCATCGGATGATGCGACGTCGGTGAGGCCACGCCAGACCGCCTGAGTCCGCAGCCTGAAGCTCGGGACGGGCCGCCACACGCGCAGCATTCACGACGGGCCGCCGGGAGGTTTCCCGGCGGCCCGTTTCGTGCTCGAAGCGTCAGCGCAACAGCTGGCGCGACATGACCAGTCGCTGCACCTGGTTGGTGCCCTCGTAGATCTGCGTGATCTTGGCGTCGCGCATCATGCGCTCGGCCGGGAAGTCCCGCGTGTAGCCGGCTCCACCGAGCAACTGCACGGCGTCGGTGGTGACGTCCATCGCCACGTCGGAGGCGAAGCACTTCGACGCCGACGAGATGAAGCCCAGGTCCTTCTCGCCGCGCTCGGCGCGCGCCGCGGCCGTGTAGACCATCAGCCGCGCGGCCTCGAGACGCATCGCCATGTCGGCGATCATGAACTGGATCGCCTGGAAGTCGGCGATCCGCTTCCCGAACTGCTTACGTTCCTTGACGTACTCGATCGCGGTGTCCAGGGCACCCTGGGCGAGGCCCACGGCCTGCGCGCCGATCGTCGGGCGCGTGTGGTCGAGCGTCTGCAGCGCCGTCTTGAATCCGGTGCCCGGCTCGCCGATGATCCGGTCGCCCGGGATGCGGCAGTTCTCGAACGCAAGCTCGGCGGTGGGCGAGCCCTTGATGCCGAGCTTGTGCTCGTACCCCGTCACCGAGAAGCCCGGATCGTCCTTGTGCACGACGAACGCCGAGATGCCGTTGGACCCCTTGTCGGGATCCGACACGGCCATGACCGTGTACCAGGTGGATTTGCCGCCGTTGGTGATCCAACACTTGCTGCCGTTGAGGACCCAGTCGTCGCCGTCCTGCTTGGCTCGTGTGCGCATCGACGCGGCGTCCGAGCCGGCCTCGCGCTCCGAGAGCGCGTACGACGCCATCGCCTCGCCGGATGCGAGGGTCGGCAGGACCTGACGCTTGAGCTCGTCGCTACCGTTCAGGATCAGACCCATCGTCCCCAGCTTGTTGACGGCGGGGATCAGCGACGACGAGCCGCAGACCCGGGCGACCTCCTCGATCACGATGCAGGTCGCGATCGAGTCCGCGCCCTGTCCGTCGTACTCCTCGGGGACGTGGATCGCGTTGAACCCGGAGGCCACCAGCGCATCGAGCGCCTCCTGCGGGAACCGCTCCTTCTCGTCCACGTCCTTCGCGTGGGGCGCGATCTCCTTCTCGGACAGCGCGCGAATCGCGGCACGCAGCTCGTTGTGCTCCTCGGGGAGCTGGAACAGATCGAAGTCGGGGTTACCCGCCATGGAGATCTCCTTTGACCGACGTGCAGGTGTCTCGGTCGATCCTAGCCCGCACCGCCGGTTCAGTTAGCTGCGGGTAACCGGCGGCGGATCACGCCGATGCGGCGAGCCCCGCGAACGTGACGTAAGGGCTGTCCGCCGCGCACACCTTCCAGCTGCCCGACGTCCGGTCCAGCGTGAACGCGACAGTCTTCGCGGCACGCCGGTTGTTCTTGGCCGTGCCGAGGTCGACGGTGATCTTCCCCTGGTTGCTGCGCACCGTCGCGGCGCGCGGACGGCCGATCACCAGCCGACCGTCGACGAGGCGCGTCTGCTTGGAGATCGCGGGCAGCATCTTGGGCTGCTGCAGGATGTCGTCGGCGAACAGGCCGCACGACAGCCTCTTCACGCGCGCGGTATCCCCCGCCAGAACGGCGTCGAGCTGCGATTGGATGGTGGCCGTCATGGCCTTCACCTGCTGCGGCGAAGCGGCACCCTTGGGTGCGACCTTCTTCATCGGGGCCTTCTTGCCCACGGCCTTCTTACCCGGCGCCGGTGCGTGCTTCGCCGACGGCGCCACATGCGGCGGCTGCGGCGCTGGGGCGGCCTGCGCAGCGGGTGCCGCCAGACCGGCAGCAAGCACAGCCGCGGCAATCACACCAGTGAACTTGAATCCCATCCGACCCATTGTTCTCTCCTGTCACAGAAGTGTCGCGGGTCAGTGTAAGGGCTGAGCACCGCTAAGGGAACCACTCCGTGCGCAGCGGGTTCCCGACGCTCACTCGAGCAGGCGCCGCCGGAGTGCGTCGTCCTTGTCCAGCACCATCTTCTCGAGCGACTCCTGGAACGCCGCGATGCGTTGCCGCAGCACCGGATCGGTCGTGCCGAGGATCCGTACCGCCAGCAGGCCCGCGTTACGAGCACCGCCGATGGACACCGTCGCCACTGGGATCCCGGCCGGCATCTGCACGATCGACAACAGGGAGTCCATGCCGTCCAGGTACTTGAGCGGCACGGGAACACCGATGACGGGCAGCGTCGTGGCCGATGCGACCATGCCCGGCAGGTGCGCGGCACCGCCCGCGCCCGCGATGATCACCTCGATACCGCGCCCGGCGGCGTCGCGCGCGTAGTCCAGCATGCGCTGTGGGGTCCGGTGGGCGGACACGACCCCCACCTCGAACCGGATGCCGAACTCGGCGAGCGCCTCCGCGGCGGCCTCCATCGTCGGCCAGTCCGAGTCGCTACCCATGATCAGGCCGACCCGCGCCCCGCCACCTCGCGTCGAACCGTCCACCGTCTCAGCCATGCTCGCTCCATCCGTCGGTCCACTCGGCGGTCGACATCCACGTCGCCGCCCGCTCGGCGCGCTCCCGCACGGCCGCCACGTACTCGTCGTACGCGCCCTCGGTGGGTGCGTCCGTCGCATCGCCGATCTCTCCACCCACGATGTTGACGTGCCCCACCTTGCGGTCCGGTCGCTCCCCCTTGCCGTACAGGTGCACCTTCGCGTCGGGCATACGGGCCATCAGGTGGTGCAGGCGCTCGTCCATCGACATCTCCGGCCGCTCGGCCGCGCCGAGGATGTTCGCCATCACCGTGATCGGCGCGCGCGGTGCGGTGCCGCCCAGTGGGTAGTCGAGTACAGCCCGCAGATGCTGCTCGAACTGGCTCGTCACGCAGCCGTCCTGCGTCCAGTGCCCGGAGTTGTGCGGCCGCATGGCCAGTTCGTTCACCACCAGGCCGCCGTCCTCCGTCTCGAACAGCTCCACGGCCATGACCCCGACGACGCCCAGCTCCCTGCTGATCGTCAGTGCGAGCGCCTCGGCCCGCTCCGCGGCCACGGAATCGAGCCCGGGCGCCGGTGCGAGCACCACCGCACACTGCCCGTTACGCTGCACCGTTTCGACCACGGGCCACGTGGCGCCCTGGCCGAACGGCGAGCGCGCGACCATCGCAGACAGCTCGCGGACCCACTCGACCTTCTCCTCCGCCATGAGCGGAACGCCCGCCGCGAGCTGATCACGGGCCACCTCGACGGCCTCGCCCAGCGTGTCCGGCAGCCAGACGCCCCGCCCGTCGTACCCGCCTCGGACGGCCTTGAGCACGATCGCACCGTCGACGCGGGCCCAGAACGCGCGAACGTCGTCCTCGGAGGCGATCTCCGCGAAGTCCGGCCCCGGCGCGCCGAGTTCGCGCAGACGCCGACGCATTGCCAGCTTGTCCTGCGCGTACAGCAGCGCCTGCGGCGGCGGATGGACGACGACGCCCTCGTCCTGCAGCGCTACGAGGTGCTCGGTGGGCACCCCCTCGTGGTCGAACGTCACGGCGTGACTGCCGTCGGCTGCGCGGCGCAGATCGTCGAGGCTGTCGTGCGAGCCGAGGACGACGTCCGCACACACCTGTGCGGCGGGATCCTCCGGCGACGCGGCGAGGACCCGCAGGCTCTGGCCGAGTTCTATGGCCGCCTGGTGCGTCATCCTGGCCAGCTGCCCGCCGCCGATCATCGTCACGCGCGGCGGTCCGTCCCTGTTCGGGACCGGTCGTTCGTCAGTCACGGCGACATCCTCTCAGGCCACCTGGCTGCGGCGGACACATCCGGGCCCGCCGGGACCGCATCACACTCTGCGAGGTAGTCTAAGAAGTTCGCGTAGACTCTCGCGCGTGGCATTCATCGAGGCGATCCTAGACCGCACCCCCGCGCCGTTGCGCGGGCTGGTGATGCAGCATCACGAGCTGATCAAGTTCGCGATCGTCGGAGCCACGACCTGCATCTTCGACGCAGCCATCTTCTACGGGCTGGTCTTCACCGTGCTCGCGGAGAAGCCGACGGTGGCGAAGATCTTCTCCGGCGTGTGCGCCGTGATCCTCTCCTACATCCTCAATCGCGAGTGGAGCTTCAAGAACCGCGGCGGCCGCGAGCGCCACCACGAGGCCCTGCTGTTCTTCGTGATCTCAGCGGTAGGCGTCATCATCGGTGCGGCCCCGATCTGGGTCGCGAACAACATGTTCGCGCTCCGCGAGACCGACTCGCACATGGTGCTGGTCACCGTCGACTTCGTGCTGAACTACATCGTCGGCAACCTGCTGCAGATGATCTTCCGGTTCTGGGCCCTGCGGCGCTGGGCATTCCCGGACGACATCTCCGGCGCCCCCGCCGAGGAACAGATCCTCGTCGACGAGCCGAAGTAGCCACCTCGATTGCGCCGCCGGATCCTCTTATCGACGGTCGCGGTCGTCACCATCACCGGCCTGCTGCTGGGTATCCCGCTCACGTTCTACGCATGGCGCTGGGTGGACGACACCGCTCGCAACGACCTGCAGCACCGCCTGCAGCGCGTCAGCTCCGAGCTCATCGCACAGGAGGACACGGACGGGCGCCTGCCCGCCGAGATCAAGGTCGAATCGCTCAAGCTGATCCTGCCCGAGGGCGGCCGGCTCACCCTGGACTACCCGGACCCACAGGGGAGACTGCACCACATCGAGGTCGGCGAACCGTGCCACAACCCCATCACCGAGTCGATGTCCCTCGGTACCACCGGCCAGATCCGGCTCCAACAATCACGCGACCGCCTGCGCGACCAGCAGTGGCAGGTGCTCACCATCGTTTCGACGATGGTGGCGCTGTCGATCGCGGCCGGCATAGTCGTCGCCGCCATGACAGCGAGCCGCCTCGCGGATCCCGTGCTCGCGGTCGCCGGCCGTGCCGAGCGCATCGCGCGAGGCGATTTCCGCCCCGATCCGGCACGGCACGGCATCACCGAGCTGGACCGTGTGTCAGACGTCCTGGACGCCGTGACCCTCGAGATCGCCGATAGGCTGCACCGCGAGCGACAGATCGTCGGCGAGGTCAGCCACCAGCTCCGCAGCCGCCTCACCGCCGTGCGAATCCGCCTCGACGAGTTGTCGATGCACCCCGACCCCGACGTCGTCACGGAGGCCGACGCCGCCCTCGACCAGGTCGACCGACTGACCTCGGCGCTCACCGACATGGTCGCCGCTGCACGTGCCGCCACACCGCCCGGGACACGCAGTTCGGTCGACGTCGAGAAGGAGCTGCGTCCGCTGATCGCCGATTTCGGCGCGCTCTACACGCGCGTGGGCAGACGCCTGGTCCTCCGGGTCGCCGACGGCGAGCCGATCCTCGCCTGGGTCACCCCGGCGCGGCTCCGCGAGACCGTGGCGGTGCTGATCGACAACGCGCTGCAACACGGCGACGGGACGGCGCGGATCACCGTCGGGCGCGCGGGCGGCACGCCGACGGTGCTCGTCACCGTCACCGACGAGGGCCCCGGCGTCTCCGACTCGGACGCGCAGAAGATATTCGAGCGCGGCTACTCCGGCGCCGGCGGCACGGGCGTCGGCCTCGCGCTCGCTCGCGCGTTCGTCGAGGCCGACGGCGGCCGCCTGCAACTCCAGAACCGCCGCCCACCCACATTCGCCGTCTTCGTTCCCGCCGCTACTCCGGACTCGGGCGAGCCCAAGGCCGAATTCAGCTCCGAACCCCGCTGATCCGCTCCCTGAGTATGAGCACCTACTCGGCGTCGAAGCGGAAGCCCACGCCGCGGACGGTCACGATCCTGCGCTTGCTGGTGCCGGCGTCGTCGCCGATCTTGCGGCGCAGCCAGGAGATGTGCATGTCGAGGGTCTTCGAGCCGCGGAGGTCTGAATCGCCCCATACCTCGCCGAGGATGTCCTCGCGGGCCAACAGCTCACCAGCGTGCTCCATGAGGTAGCGGAGCAGCTCGAACTCCTTGTTGGCCAGACTCACGTCCTGGCCGTCGACGGTGACCCTCCTCCCCCGCACGTCCATTCGGATACCGCCCACATCCAGGGCATTGGCGGCCGTGCTGTGCCGACGCAGGAGTGCACGGGTGCGCGCCATGAGCTCGGCGAGCCGGAACGGCTTCCCGACGTAGTCGTCCGCCCCGGCGTCGAGCCCGACGACGAAGTCGACCTCGTCGGTGCGTGCCGTGAGCATGAGGACCGCGATGCCGGGCCGGGCCGCGCGGACCTCGCGGCAGACGTCCAGCCCGTCCATCTCGGGCAGCCCCAGATCGAGGATCATGAGATCGAACTCGTCGTCCGTGGCCTGCTTCAGGGCGGTGGTCCCGGTCGACGCCACAACCACCTCATAGCCTTCGCGCCCGAGTGCGCGGGCGAGGGGTGAGGCGATGGCGTCATCGTCCTCGGCTAGCAGAACTCTGGGCATCGGCCCAGCATAGCCACCCCGTGTACGAGCACCGCCGCTCACCACACCGGCTCGTGGTGGCCGAACGTCGCGAGTTCATCCAGCACCGAGGCGACGCGCGCGGCATGCGGTACGTCCTCGAAGCGCAGCGGCCCGCCGAGGGTCTCGACGGTGATCCGCCCCGACCCCACGAGCCGGTCGCCGACGGACCGCCGAACCCGCACACCGAGGATGTCGTCGAGTGGCACATCCATACCCCGGCGCCGCACTATCCCGCTGCGGAACACGAGGCGCCGATCGGTCACGACGAGGTGCGTCGTGCTCCACCGGAGCCATGGCCGCAGGGTGCACCAACCCACCACCACCAGCCACATCAGGACGACCGCGCCGTACGCGGCCCACCGCGCGTCGCCCGCGACGGAGGTGCGCGAGATCAGGCCGCCCGCGACACCACACCCGCCCGACATCACGAGCAGCGCCGCGACGGGCAACGTCATCCGCCGCCCGTGCGGGTGGCAGTGCACTATCAGCTCCTCGTCCATCCCCAGGACGTTGTCGGGAAACCCCACGCCCATCAGTCTAAAGAAACGAACGCGCCGATCAGGCCGGGCGAAGGTGTGTCACGTCGCCGGCAGACAGGGCTTGCGTCTCACCGCCCGCGGCTCGGACGAGGATGCGGCCCTCGTCGTCGACGCCGGTCGCGGTCCCTGTGACGACGGTGCCGTTCGGCAGCGAGACGTTCACGTCCTGGCCGATGGTCACACAAACGCCCAGATAGGCGTCGCGGGTCCCGGCGGGGTCCTCTGCCCAGCGCGTCAGGCCCGCATCGAGAGCCCTCAGGTAGGCGACGGCGAGAGCGTCGCGGTCGGTCGTCGACGCCCCCGCGAGGGCCAGCGACGTGGCGGTGGGCACAGGTAGATCGGGTTCGGCGAGCGTCGTGTTGAGGCCCATACCGAGCACGGCCGTGGAGTCGCCCCCGCCCACGGGCACGACGAGCTCGGCCAGCAGGCCCGCGGTCTTGCCACCGCGACCCGCGGTATCGGGGAGCAACAGATCGTTGGGCCATTTGAGACCGGCGTCCAAACCGGCGACCGCGCGTACCGCGGCGACGGCGGCCGTACCCATCACGAGGCTGAGCCAGCCCGCCCTCGGCGCGGCCGTGCCGGGTACGGCAACGGAGACGGAGATCGCGAGCTGTGATCCTGCGGGCGCGCCCCACGAGCGGTGGTGCCGCCCGCGGCCCGCGGTCTGCAGATCGGCGATGAGTACGCGACCCGGTTCCTCGCCCGCCCGCAGACCCGTAGCGAGGTCGTCGTTGGTGGAACCGGTCTCGGGGACGACGACGACGGAGTTCCAGCGGGTCCCGGCGACGCCCGCGGTGATCGCGTCGGCGTCCGGCAATGTGCTCATGGATGTGGTCGCCTCTCCGCGATCTCGAGTAAGAACCCGAACGGCGGGTCCGCCGAGCCGATCGCCTGTAGCGGACACCCTATTGGTTACAGTCGGGGCATGACGAGTGCGACCACCGACGGCGCAGCCGCCGGAGCAGCCGGCGACGAGCCGAGCATCCACACCACGGCAGGCAAGATCGCCGACTTCCGCAAGCGCGACGCGGAGGCCCACGTTCCGATGGGTGAGGCCGCGATCGAGAAGGTGCACGAGAAGGGCAAGCTCACCGCTCGCGAGCGCGTCCTCGCCCTTCTCGACGAGGGCTCCTTCGTGGAGCTCGACAAGCTCGCCAAGCACCGCAGCACCAACTTCGGCATGGCGGCCAAGCGCCCCACCGGCGACGGGGTCGTGACGGGCTACGGCACCGTCGACGGTCGTGAGGTCTGCGTGTTCAGCCAGGACGCCACCGTCTTCGGTGGCTCACTGGGCGAGGTGTACGGCGAGAAGATCACCAAGGTCATGGACCTCGCGGTGAAGACGGGACGCCCGCTGATCGGCATCAACGACGGTGCCGGCGCCCGCATCCAGGAGGGCGTCGTCTCGCTCGCGCTGTACTCGCAGATCTTCTTCCGCAACACCCGCGCGTCCGGCGTGATCCCGCAGATCTCCGTGATCATGGGTGCTGCCGCGGGCGGCCACGTCTACTCCCCCGCGCTCACCGACTTCGTGGTCATGGTGGACAAGACCAGCCAGATGTTCATCACCGGCCCGGACGTCATCAAGACCGTCACCGGCGAGTCGGTCACACAGGAGGAGCTGGGCGGCGCGTCGACGCATATGGCGAAGTCGGGCGTGGCCCACTACGTCGCATCCGGGGAGCAGGACGCCCTGGACTACGTCCGCGAGCTGCTGGGCTACATCCCGTCGAACAACCGCGCGGAGGCGCCGCGGTACCCGGCATCCGACCCGCTCACGGGGTCGATCGCCGATTCGATCACCGAGGAGGACCGCGAGCTGGACTCGCTCATCCCGGACTCGGCCAATCAGCCGTACGACATGCACGAGGTGATCCGTAGACTCCTCGACGACGACGAGTTCCTCGAGATCCAGGCCCAGCGCGCGCAGAACATCGTCGTCGGCTTCGGCCGCATCGACGGGCGCAGCGTGGGCATCGTGGCCAACCAGCCCACGCAGTTCGCCGGCTGCCTCGACATCAACGCCTCCGAGAAGGCCGCGCGCTTCGTGCGCTTCTGCGACGCGTTCAACATCCCGATCATCACGCTGGTCGACGTCCCGGGTTTCCTGCCGGGCACCGAGCAGGAGTTCGGCGGCATCATCCGGCACGGCGCCAAGCTGCTGTACGCCTACGGTGAGGCGACGGTCCCGAAGATCACGATCGTCACCCGTAAGGCCTACGGAGGCGCGTACTGCGTCATGGGATCGAAGGACATGGGCGCCGACATCAATCTCGCCTGGCCCACGGCGCAGTTCGCCGTCATGGGCGCCTCGGGCGCGGTGGGCTTCGTCTACCGCAAGGAGCTCAAAGAGGCCGAACAGAGCGGTGACGACGTCGACGCTCTGCGGCTGAAGCTGCAGGAGGAGTACGAGGACACCCTCGTGAATCCCTACGTCGCGGCCGAGCGCGGCTACGTCGACTCCGTGATCCCGCCGTCGCACACGCGCGGCCACATCGTCACAGCGCTCAACATGCTCGAGCGCAAGATGGTCGAGACACTCCCCAAGAAGCACGGGAACATCCCGCTGTGAGCGGCACGAACACCGCGGGCGACGGCGCCGTGGACGCGGCCGCCGCAGAGAAGCAGCGGCTGGCGAGCGCGATCGAGTTCGTCAAGGGCAACCCCTCCGCCGAGGACGTCGCCGCGATCGTGACGGTGCTGGCCGCAGCGACGTCCGGAACCGTCTCCGGCCCGCCGGCGCCGAAGAACTCATGGGCGCCGGTCCGCGAGAAGATGCGTCCGCAGTACTACAACGGGCCCAACACCTACACGTCGCTGACACCGCTGTTCTACACCGGCGGCCACTGAGCGCCGTGACCGTCGGGCTGGTCCTCGCGTCCGCCTCTCCCGCGCGTCTGTCGGTGCTGCGCGCCGCGGGCGTCGAGCCGACCGTGTCGGTCTCGCAGGTCGACGAGGATGCGGTACTCGCCGCACTCGGTGACGTCTCCCACAGCGACGCGGTGGTCGCGCTCGCGGAGGCGAAGGCGCGCGATGTCGCCGAGCGGCTGGCAGACGATACCGTTCTCGGCGATGCCGTCGTGATCGGTTGCGACTCCATGCTTTCCATCGGTGGCGAGCTGGTCGGCAAGCCGCACACCATCGATGTCGCACGGCGGCGCTGGCACGCGATGGCCGGGCGATCCGGCGATCTCTTGACGGGACACAGCCTGCTGCGCGTACGGGCCGGCACCATCGTGGGCGAGGCGCGTGGGACGGGTGCGACGGCACTGCGTTTCGGCGCGCCGTCGAACGCCGAATTGGAGGCCTACCTGCAGTCCGGCGAACCCCTGAAGGTCGCCGGCGCGTTCACGCTCGACGGCCTGGGCGGCTGGTTCGTCGACGGCATCGACGGGGACCCGAGCTCCGTGATCGGCATCTCGCTCCCCCTGGTCCGGCGCCTGCTCGGTGAGCTGGACCTGGACGTCGCGGCGCTCTGGGCGTGAAACGATGGGGACCGGACCACGGTTGCGGGCGCATCCTGCTCGGCCGCGAACGGGCACGGCGACCGCCGGGGCGTCCGCGGCCGATGAGGAATTCGACTACCGCAGAGAGGGATTGAGCGGGTCCTGCGCTGGGCACCGTCGACGAGGCCACCCCGACCGACCCGCACTGCAGCGTCACCACGATCTTCGGTGCCGCAGACAACCGCTGTAGAACGAGGGCGGCCCGGCCGGGCCGAGTCCGCGGAGGTCGATCCGTCACCCCTCCAGGTCGCTCGTGTACATCGCCCCGCAGGCACGGACTACTCTGTGATCCGTGGCTACCGACCTCGACACCAGCCCCGAGCTAGCGGGCTACGCCCACCCCGAACGTCTCGTCACCGCGGACTGGCTGAGCGCCCACCTGGGCACACCGGGACTGCGGGTCATCGAGTCCGACGAGGACGTCCTGCTGTACGACATCGGGCACATCCCGACCGCGCAGAAGGTCGACTGGCACCTGCACCTCAACGACCCCGTCACGCGTGACTACATCGACGGCACCGCCTTCGCGAAACTCATGAGCGACAAGGGGATCAGCCGCGACGACACCGTCGTGATCTATGGCGACAAGTCCAACTGGTGGGCCGCATACGCGCTGTGGGTCTTCACGCTGTTCGGCCACGAGGACGTGCGTCTGCTGGACGGCGGCCGCGACAAGTGGATCGCGGACGGCCGCGACGTGTCGCTCGACACCCCCGACTACCCACCTACGGACTATCCGGTCGTCGAGCGCGACGACTCGGTCATCCGTGCGTACGCCGAGGACGTACGCGCAGCGCTGGGCCGCCAGCAACTCGTCGACGTGCGCTCGCCGCAGGAGTACACCGGCGAGCGCACGCATATGCCCGACTACCCGGAGGAGGGCGCGTTGCGCGGCGGCCACATACCGACCGCGGTGTCCATCCCGTGGGCGAAGGCGGTGGGCCCGGACGGCCGCTTCCTTCGCCGCGAGGGACTCGACGGCGTGTACAGCGACCTGGACGGCTCGGCGCCCGTGACGGCGTACTGCCGCATCGGCGAGCGCAGCTCGCTCACCTGGTTCGTTCTGAAGTATCTGCTGGGCTTCGGGGATGTGCGCAACTACGACGGCTCGTGGACCGAGTGGGGCAACACCGTGCGGGCCCCGATCGCTCGGGGCGAGGAGCCGGGCGAGGCCCCGGCCGCGTTGTGACCTCAGCCCTGCCGGAACCGCTCGCGGAGATCGTCGACGACTTCGCGGCGGTCGGCGAGTCCGACCGCGTCACGATGCTCGTGGAGTTCTCGCGGGACCTGCCGCCACTGCCGGAGCACCTCCAGACTGCGGCGATGGAGCCGGTGCCGGAATGCCAGTCGCCGCTGTTCCTAGACGTCGACGCAGCCGATCGGGAACATGTGCGCCTGTACTTCAGCGCTCCCGAGGAGGCACCGACCACCCGGGGCTTCGCGGCGATCCTGGCCGCGGGCCTGGACGGGCGGTCGGCCGACGAGATCCTCGGCGTTCCAGACGACTTCTACTCGGCACTGCGCCTGGACACCGTCGTCAGCCCGCTGCGTTTGCGCGGGATGTCGGCGATGCTCGCGCGCATCAAACGGCGCCTGTCCGCCTGAGTCGAACATGCAGTTCACCGAGCTGAGCGCCTACCCGCTGGTGCCGGGAACGCTGGGCCAGTGGATGCCGACCGCGGAACGCGACTTCGATAAGTGGCGGCCGGACGACCGCGGGACCTCGTATGTGCACGAGGCACACCTGCGGGGCGCCTACGACCTGCTGGCTCGCCGACGCATCGTCGGCGGGCGCGAGTCGTGGCTGGCCGTCGGGATCGAGTTCGACGAGCCCCTGTCCATCCCCGGGCTGCGCGAGGCCCTGACCGCGTGGATCAACCGGCACGAGGTGCTGCGCACGCACGTCATCCTCCAAGAAACGGACGCAGGCGAGCGAAGCGACGGGGAGACGGACGCAGGCGAGCGCAGCGACGGGGAGACGGACGCAGGCGAGCGCACGGTGGTGCGGCGCAGCCTGCCTGCCGACGGGGTCGAGCTGGACCTACGCATGATCGGCACGTACCACTCGGTGGATCCGCTGCGCGATCAGCTGCAGGGTGAGTTCGACCGGGCCACCGCGCCTCTCACGTGGCCTGCGTACATGTTCGCGACGGTGGCGCGACCGGATTCCTTCACGCTCTTCTTCGCGGCGGACCACTCGCTCGTCGACGGCTACTCGCTGGTCCTCGCGCCCCACGAGATCGCCTCGCTGTACCGGAAGGCGACCAAGGGATCGCCCGCCCGACTGCTGCCTACCGGGAGCTACGTCGACTTCTCCGCGGCAGAGCGGAAGGACGCCGCTCGCGCCGACGCGGACCATCGCGCAGCCCGGTTGTGGCGCGCCCATCTGCACGAATCGGGTGGCGAGATGGCGTCCTTCCCGATGCCGCTTCTGCCCACATCGGCGGCCGCGCTGGCCGTCGAGACGAAGGCCGCGCTGACGCACGACGCGGAAGGCGTCCCGCGGATCCCGCAGGGCGCCCTCAACTTCCACCTGCTCGACGACGACCGCACCAACAAATTCACGCTCGTGTGCTCGGAGGCCGGGGCGACGCTGGTGACAGGGGTCCTGGCGTGCATGGCGCGGATCAACACGGACCTGGGTTTCGGGCCGGTGTTCCGGTGCGTCATCCCCCGGCACACGCGCAACGCCGAGCAGTGGCTCGCTGCGCTGGGTTGGTTCGTGGCGATCGCACCGTTCCGCCTGGACACGACGGGGGCCCGGGGCTTCGGCGACCTCGCGCGTCGTGCGCAGCAGCAGTGGAAGCAGTCCAAACCGGGCACGGAACTGCCCTTCCTGCGGGTCGGCGAGCTGATAGGCACGACGCCGACGCCGCGCTTCGTCATCTCTTTCATGGACACGCGCTCGGCACCCGGCGCCGCGTACAACGATGCGGGCGGCGCCGCCGTGCTGCGCTCCCGGGACTACTCGATCGAGGACGTGTACCTGTGGGTGAACCGCACTCCGTCGGGCCTGCACGTCGCTGCCAGGTTCCCGGGCTTCGAGACGGCGCGCCGGGCGGTCACCCTGTATCTGGGCGCGCTACGGTCGTTGCTGACCGAGATCGGCGACTCCAGCGCATACGGCGGCGGGGTCCTGCCAGTCCCGCCCTCCGCGTAGACGCTTAGACTCCCGTGGAAGGTTAGCGAGCGGCTGACGAGCCGGATGAAACGAACGGGTGCGCAAGCGCCCTACAGGGTCCAGAGGAGATTTCAGTGGCAGCCCACGCCAGTAACCAGATCAGCAAGGTCCTCGTCGCCAATCGCGGCGAGATCGCGGTACGCGTGATCCGTGCAGCGCGCGATGCGGGCTACACGAGTGTGGCGGTGTACGCCGAGCCCGACGCCCAGGCCCAGTTCGTGAAGCTCGCCGACGAGGCGTTCGCCCTGGGCGGCCAGACGTCGGCCGAGTCGTACCTGGTCTTCGACAAGATCCTCGACGCGGCCCGCAAGTCGGGCGCCGACGCCATCCACCCCGGTTACGGCTTCCTGTCCGAGAACGCCGATTTCGCGCAGGCGGTGATCGACGCCGGCATCATCTGGATCGGCCCCTCGCCCGCGTCGATCCGCGACCTGGGCGACAAGGTCACCGCACGGCACATCGCCGAGCGCGCCAACGCGCCGATGGCGGCAGGCACCAAGGACCCGGTGGCCGGCGCCGACGAGGTGGTCGCGTTCGCGGAGCAGTACGGCGTCCCCGTCGCGATCAAGGCGGCGTTCGGCGGCGGCGGTCGCGGTATGAAGGTCGCGCAGACCATCGAGGAGATCCCGGAGCTGTTCGAGTCGGCCACCCGCGAGGCGGTCGCCGCGTTCGGCCGCGGTGAGTGCTTCGTCGAGCAGTATCTGGACAAGGCCCGTCACGTCGAGGCCCAGGTCATCGCCGACCAGCACGGCAACGTCGTCGTCGCCGGCACCCGCGACTGCTCGCTGCAGCGCCGTTTCCAGAAGCTCGTCGAGGAGGCGCCCGCACCGTTCCTGACGGACGAGCAGCGCGCCAAGATCCACGAGTCGGCCAAGGCGATCTGTCGCGAGGCGGGCTACTACGGCGCCGGGACCGTCGAGTACCTGGTGCAGGGCGACACCGTCTCCTTCCTCGAGGTCAACACGCGCCTGCAGGTCGAGCACCCCGTCACCGAGGAGACCGCGGGCATCGACCTCGTCCGCCAGCAGTTCAAGATCGCCCAGGGTGAGAAGCTCGACGTCACCGAGGACCCGACGCCGCGCGGCCACGCCTTCGAGTTCCGCATCAACGGCGAGGACGTGGGCCGCGGCTTCCTGCCCGCGCCCGGTCCGATCTCCGTCTACAAGGAGCCGACCGGCCCGGGTGTGCGTGTCGACTCCGGCGTCGTCGCGGGCGACGTGATCGGCGGCCAGTTCGACTCGATGCTCGCGAAGCTGATCGTCACCGGTGAGAACCGCACGCAGGCGCTCGAGCGTGCGCGCCGCGCCCTTGCCGAGTTCGAGGTCGAAGGCCTCGCCACCGTCATCCCGTTCCACCGGCATATCGTCGAGAATCCCGCCTTCGTCGGCGACGAGGACGGGTTCGACGTCTATACCAAGTGGATCGAGACCGACTGGGACAACCCCATCGAGCCCTACGCGGGTAGCGAGCCGCTGCCCGAGGACGACTCGCTGCCGCGCCAGAACGTCGTCGTCGTGGTCGACGGCCGCCGCGTCGAGGTGTCGCTGCCCGGCGAGCTGAACCTCGCCGGCGGCGGCTCGAACGGCGCGATCCGGCGTAAGCCCAAGCCGCGTAAGCGCGATCGCGGCGCCGAGGTGACCGCGACCGGCGATTCGGTCACCGCCCCCATGCAGGGCACCGTTGTGAAGGTCGCCGTCGAGGAGGGGCAAGAGGTCGCCGCGGGCGACCTGATCGTGGTCCTCGAGGCCATGAAGATGGAGAACCCGGTCGCCGCGCACAAGGACGGCGTCGTGTCCGACCTGTCCGTCGAGCCGGGCACCGCCGTCACACAGGGCACCGTCCTGCTCGAGATCAAGTAGCCGTGGATCCGATCGGACTCAACGTGGGCGGGTACTACCTGACCGCGACGTCGCCCGATCGCTGGCTCGCGGACGAGTCCTACTCCTGGGCCGTCCGCGAGGCCACGACCGGTGACTCGATCGGCTCCGTCGTCCTCTCTCCCGGCGGTGCCGTGTCCTCGTCAGGTGCGGACTCGGAGGGCCTGCGCACCGCGGTCGCCGCCGTCCAGCGCTTCTCCGCTTCGCTCTAACGCGTCAACCCACGTGGTGGGCCTTCTCGCCCTGCGGCCCGTAGATCGCGAGGTACTCCACCGGACGGTCGTCGGCACAGCCGAACCAGTGCGGCAGGCGGGTGTCGAACTCGATCACCTCGCCCGGCGCGATCACCAGGTCCCGCTCGCCCAGGATGAGCCGTAGGCGTCCGTCCAGCACGTAGAGCCAGTGATAACCCTCGTGGCTGCGCGGTTGGGGCACCTCGTTCCTGCGGGGCCCCAGCACCACCTTGAACGAGCGCAGGCCACCCGCCCGGCGCGTGAGCGGCACGATCGTCGTCGAGCCGTGTCGCTGCGGCTTGAGACGCACGCGCGGATCGCCCACGTCGGGGGCGTCCACGAGTTCGTCGAGGGGCATCCCGTATGCGCGCGCGAGCGGCAGCAACAACTCCAGCGTCGGCTTGCGCTCGCCCCCCTCGAGCCGCGACAGAGTGCTGACCGAGATGCCCGTCGCGTCGGCGACGGCGGTCAGTGTGATGTCCCGCTCCTGCCGTACTGCGCGTAGCCGCGGGCCCACATTGGCGAGGATCGATGCGTCGTCCATAGCCACCACTTTGCCACTTCGGCAATGAATATTGCCACTCTGCTCAGCTGCGGGGCACTGTGGAGGACATGAACACAGACGCACTCGTCATCGGCGGCGGAGCCGCCGGCCTGGCAGCAGCAACCACGCTCGCCCGCGCCCGCCTATCGGTCACGGTCGTCGACGGTGGGGAGCCGCGCAACGCACCCGCCGAGGGCGTACACGCCTTCCTCACGCGCGACGGACTGGCGCCCGCTGAGCTCGTCCGGATCGGCCGCGAGCAGCTCGCGCAGTACGGCGCGACGACCCTCGATGACGCAGCGGTCTCGACGGCCCGTGACGGCGAGCGCATCGCCGTCACACTCGCGTCGGGCACCGTCGTCCGCACGCGCCGGCTGCTCGTGGCGTCCGGCGTCGTCGATCGACTCCCGGACGTCGACGGACTGCATGAGCACTGGGGCAAGGGCGTCGTGCACTGTCCGTTCTGTCACGGCTGGGAGGTGCGCGAGCGGCCGCTCGTGATCCTCGCCACGGACGGAGCCCTCGCCGCCCATGCGGGTCGACTGTGGCGACGCTGGACCGACGACCTGACGGTCGTCCGCCACACCCCCGGCGTCCTGAACGCAGAGCAGGAGCAGGCTCTCGCCGAGGCCGGCGTGAAGGTCGTAGACGGTCCCGCCGTCGCCATCGAGTCCGACGATGCCGGGGTCACCGCCATTCGCACGGCCGACGGTGCCGTACCCTGCGCCGCGGTCGTCGTCCCCACGTTCGTTGAGGCCCGAGCCGGGTTCCTGGCGGGACTGGGCTTGGAGCCCGAGCCGCTGGAGATGATGGGCACTGTGGTGGGCACGCGGGTAGCGACGGGTCCAGTGGGCGCGACCGCGGCGGACGGGGTCTGGGCGGCGGGGAACGTCGCCGACCCTTTCGCCCAGGTCGTCGCGGCCGCCGCCGCGGGCAATCAGGCCGCGGCGGCGATGGTGTTCAGCCTTGCGGGTTAGAGTCGGTGCGCAGTCCGCCACAATCGGAAGGAAGTGCACGTGAAGATCGGCATCATCATCGGGTCGGTCCGCGACGGACGCAACGGCGAGGCCGTCGCGCAGTGGGTCTACAAGGCCGCAGAGGAACGTACCGATGCGGAGTTCGAGATCATCGACCTGAAGTCGTTCGGGGTGCCCGTCCTGACGTCGGCGACGGTGCCCGGCGCCGCGAACAAGCAGTACGACGACCCGGCGGTGACAGCATGGAGCAAGGCGATCGACGAGCACGACGGGTTCGTCTTCGTCACCCCCGAGTACAACCACGGCGTGCCCGGCGGCTTCAAGAACGCCTTCGACTCGCTGGGCTCGGAATGGGCGCACAAGACGGTCGGCTTCGTCTCGTACGGCGCCGACGGCGGCATCCGCGCCGTCGAACAGTGGCGTCAGATCGTCGCTAACTTCCACATGGTCGACGTGCGGAGCCAGGTCGCCTTGGGCCTGTTCACCGACTTCGGCCCCGACGGCCTCAACCCGCTCGACCGCCGAGCAGGGGAGCTCACCGGCCTACTCGACGCCCTCGTCACCGCTACGGAGAAGCTCCGCGGCTGACGTCGAATCCGCCCCGACGGCCGGATCCTGTTCGGATGGGCGCTCTCAGGGCCAGGTGATCGTGCCGCGTTGGAACTTCTGACTGTAGGTGTCGCCGCTGCGCACCTCGTCACCGATCGGGTAGCCGTACTGGCCGGCCTCGCGCTTGGCCTCGGTCCACTTCACGAGGATCTCTCCCCACACGGGGTGCGCGCCGGTAGTGGGCGACCAGTAGACGACGCCGCCCTGGAACTGGTTGTAGGCTGCCGTCACTTGACTGAACGAATTGAGGGCGCGCAGTTCGTCGCTGGTCGGGTAGCCCAGAGGGCCGGCGGCCCCCTTCTCGTGAGCCCAGGCCGCGCGGATCGCGCCGCCTACCTGATGAGCAGTTCCACCGTCGACGCCTGGATGCCAGTAGAACGACGTGTCGCGCGCGAAGTCCTGATAGCGACCGCCATGCGGGGCGACGCGCTCGGGCGAGATCGGCGCACCCCACGTCGACGTGCCGCCCGACGCGAAGTACGACACCTCGATCTGCCCCTTGACCGCGTAGCGACCGACCTGCTGATCGGCGTGCGCGACGGCGACGCAGGCCCCGCTGACCCCGACAGCGAGTGCGAGCGCAGCGACGACACCCTGCTGCACGCGCCGAATGGACATCGCGCTCATGAATCCCGCCTCACACTCGATACCAGGAACACCAGAAACATCATTCACCACACCAGTCACACGAACAACGACCGCGACCCGGCGCGTCGGGAAACCTGTCGGTGCCGTCGGCCATGATGGGCGGGTGACGGTTCCGGATGTGTTCACGCCCGCGACACGGGAGTGGTTCGCGGAGTCGTTCGCCGCGCCGACGGCGGCTCAGGTCGGCGCGTGGGAGTCGATCGCCGCCGGGCACAACACGCTCGTCGTCGCCCCCACGGGCTCCGGCAAGACACTGTCCGCATTCCTCTGGGCGCTCGACCGCCTGGCCGAGCGGGAGCACAGTGCGTCGCGACCGCATACCACCGTGCTCTACGTGTCCCCACTCAAGGCCCTCGCGGTCGACGTCGAGCGCAACCTCCGTGCTCCCCTCGCGGGCATCGCCCGGGTTCGCGAGCGCCGCGGCGACCCGGCGCCGACGGTGACCGTCGGCGTGCGATCCGGCGACACACCTGCGCAGCAGCGCCGCGCCCTCGTGCGCACACCGCCGGACATCCTCATCACGACACCCGAGTCGCTGTACCTCATGCTCACGTCCAGTGCACGCGAGACCCTCACACGGGTGACCACGGTGATCGTCGACGAGGTACATGCCGTCGCGGGCACGAAACGCGGTACACATCTTGCACTCTCGCTCGAGCGACTCGATGCCCTGCTCGACGATCCCGCGCAGCGGATCGGACTGTCCGCCACCGTCGAGCCCGCGGAGCAGGTGGCCGCATTCCTCGGCGGCCCCCGCCCGGCACGCGTCGTGCGCCCGCCGTCCGAGAAGACCTTCGCCCTCACGGTCACCGTGCCGGTCGAGGACATGACCGCGCTCGACACGGTCGACCCCGATGAGGACGGATCCGCCACGGCCCCCGGGTCGCTGTGGCCCCACGTCGAGAGCGACATCGTCGAACTCATCGAACGCCATCGCTCGACTATCGTGTTCGCCAATTCGCGACGGCTGGCGGAGCGGCTCACCGCTCGTATCAACGAGATCCACGCAGAGCTCACGGCTCCGCGGGCGCTCAACAGCGCGGTCCCCGGAGGTGCCCCTGCGGTCGTGATGGGCAGCGGGCAGTCCAACGGAGCCGATCCCGTTCTGGCGATGGCCCACCACGGCTCGGTGAGCAAGGAGCGCCGGGCCACCATCGAGGACGACTTGAAGTCCGGCCGGCTCAAGTGCGTGGTGGCCACGTCCAGTCTCGAGCTGGGCATCGACATGGGCGCAGTCGACCTGGTGATCCAAGTGGAGGCACCACCGTCGGTCGCGAGCGGCCTGCAGCGCGTGGGCCGCGCCGGGCACCAGGTGGGCGAGCCGAGTCGGGGCGCGTTCTTCCCCAAGCACCGCACGGATCTACTGCACTGTGCGGTCACCGTCGAGCGCATGCGCGCGGGAGAGATCGAGCGTCTGTCTATCCCCCGCAACCCACTCGACGTGCTCGCCCAGCAGACCGTCGCCGCGGCCGCGATGGACGAGTTGGACGTCGACGAATGGTTCGCAGTCGTCCGCCGCGCCGCGCCGTACGCCACGTTGCCGGAGTCGGCCTACACAGCGACGCTCGACCTGGTCTCGGGCCGGTACCCGTCCGACGAGTTCGGGGAGCTGCGCCCGCGCGTCGTATGGGACCGCGACAACGGTGTGCTCACCGGCCGGCCGGGTGCCGCGCGGCTCGCGGTCACGTCGGGCGGAGCGATCCCGGACCGCGGCCTGTTCGGGGTGTTCATGGTCGGCGAGAAAGCCTCGCGTGTAGGGGAACTCGACGAGGAGATGGTCTACGAGTCCCGCGTCGGTGACGTGTTCGCGCTCGGTGCCACCAGCTGGCGGATCGAGGAGATCACGCACGATCGCGTCCTCGTCTCACCCGCGTTCGGACAGCCGGGGCGGTTACCGTTCTGGATCGGCGACACCGTCGGCCGTCCCGCCGAGCTAGGCCGCGCACTGGGCTCGTTCACCTCGGAGTTCGCATCCCTCGGCCCGGCCGGGCGGGCGGCGCGCGGTGCGGCGATCGGTCTGGACGAGTACGCGATCGGCAACCTCGGCAGACTGCTCGACGAGCAGCTGGAGGCCACCGGAGTACTTCCCACGGACCGCACTCTCGTCGTGGAGCGGTTCCGCGATGAGCTCGGCGACTGGCGTGTGGTGCTGCATTCGCCGCTGGGTATGCCGGTGCACGCGCCGTGGGCCCTCGCCGTAGGCGCCAGACTGTCTGAGCGTCTCGGCCTCTCGGGCGCGGCGACGGCTACCGACGACGGCATCGTCGTGCGTCTCCCGGACACCGACGACGCGCCGCCCGGCGCCGAGCTGTTCCGCTTCGAGCCGGACGAGGTCGAGCAGCTGGTGACCGACGCGGTAGGCGGCTCCGCCCTCTTCGCGTCACGCTTCCGTGAATGCGCCGCCCGTGCGCTGCTGCTCCCCCGCCGCGAACCCGGCAAGCGGGCGCCGCTATGGCAGCAGCGGCAGCGGGCATCGCAGCTGCTCGAGGTGGCTCGCCGGTATCCGGAGTTCCCTATCGTGCTCGAAGCGGTGCGCGAATGCCTGCAGGACGTCTACGACGTGCCGACACTCGTGGACGTGATGCGCGGGCTCGCCGGGCGGTCGCTGCGACTGGCGGAGGTGCAGACGGAGGCACCGTCGCCGTTCGCAGCGTCACTGCTCTTCAGCTACGTGGGTGCGTTCATGTACGAGGGGGACGCACCCCTGGCCGAAAGACGTTCCGCCGTACTATCTTTGGACACGGCGGTGCTCGCTCAGCTGCTGGGGCGGGTCGAGCTCACCGAACTGCTCGACGGCGATATCATCGCCGAGATCGAAGCGGGGCTGCAGCGCGTCGCGCCGGGGTATCGGGCGCGATCGGTCGAGCAGGTGGCGGATCTGATTCGCGAGGTCGGACCACTGACCTCCGACGAGATCGCCCAACGCAGCGACTCCGTGCCCGATGCGGTGGATGCGTTGATCGCTGCCGGAAGGGCTTTCACCTTCCGGCTGGGGTCGACAGGCGCAGAGATGGTCGCCGCAGTCGAAGACGCGGGCCGCCTCCGGGACGGCCTCGGTGTGCCCCTACAGCCCGGCATCGCGGCCGCGTTCACCGACGCGGTCCCCGATCCCCTCGGCGATCTCGTGGCGCGATACGCGCGGAGGCACGGTCCGTTCTCGGCGCAGCAGGTCGCCTCACGATACGGCCTCGGCGTAGCGGTCGTGGCGCGGTCGCTGGCCGCCCTCGCATCCGAGAAGCGCGTCGTGGAAGGTGATTTCGTCACCGACCTCCCTTCGCCACAGTGGTGCGATATCGCCGTGCTGCGCCGCATCCGGCAGCGCAGCCTAGCGAAGCTGCGGCACGACGTGGAACCGGTGTCCGGCGCCACGTACGCCGGATTCCTTGCAGGATGGCACCACCTCGACAGGCCGTTGCGCGGCGTCGACGGTGTCGCCGATGCCCTCGACCAACTCGCCGGGTTGCCCCTTCCTGCATCGGCGTGGGAGACGCTGGTCCTGCCGTCGCGCGTGTGCGACTACTCCCCCGCGATGCTCGACGAGTTGACGGCGACCGGCGAGGTCCTGTGGACCGGTTCCGGCTCCATCGGCGCACAGGACGGCTGGATCGCCTTCCACCCCGCGGATCTCGCGGAGACGACGGTGCCGGCCGGGGCGCCGCTCGAGCTCACGCCCGGGCACCTCGCCCTGCTCGACGCGGTCGCGGGCGGCGGGGCCTTCTTCTACCGTCAGCTGCCCACCGACGCCCACTCACCGGACGCCCTGTGGGACCTGGTGTGGGCAGGCCTGCTGACGGGCGACACGTTCGCGCCTGTCCGCGCACGCCTGGTCGGCGGCCGCAGCTCGGCGTCCCTGTCGAGTGGGGGGCGTGGCAGGGCACGGGGCGGCGCTCACCGTGCGCGTGGACGTGTGCCGCGTGCACGCGTGCGTGTGCCGACGGAGCTCGCCCCGCCCATGCTCACGGGGCGGTGGAGCGCAGTGCCACGCGCCGACCTCGACCCGACCGCCGCGACGGCCGGCCTCGCCGATCAACTGCTCGAGCGGTACGGCGTGGTGACCAAGGGGGCGGTCGCCGCAGAGGAGGTGCCGGGCGGATTCTCCCGAATATACAAGGCACTCAGTGCATTCGAGGAGTCCGGCAGAGCCCGACGCGGGTACTTCATCGAGCACCTCGGCGCCGCGCAGTTCGCGCGCACCGGCACCGTCGACGCCCTGCGCGCGAGCGAGCAACCGACGGACCCGCTCGTCCTGGCAGCCACCGATCCGGCCAACCCCTACGGCGCGGCCCTTCCCTGGCCCGAGCGTTCCGAGCCCGACGGAGACTCCTCACGCGCCCGTCCCGGCCGCAAGGCCGGTGCGCTGGTGGTGCTCGACGGAGGCCGACCCGCCCTGTTCGTCGAGCGCGGCGGGCGGACGGTCCTCACATTCGACGTCGACCCCGCCGCAGCGGTGACGGCGCTGGCCACAGTGGCACGCGAGCGCCACATCGGCAGCCTGACCGTGGAGCGCATCGACGGCGAACACGTCCACGGCCACGCGCTGGCGGCTGCGTTCCTCGACGCAGGCTTCGGCCGCACGCCGAAGGGGCTGCGCCTGCGCTAGTCGCGGGCCGCATGGATCTCGTCTGCCTGCACGCCTTCCGCAGATAGTGTTTATCGGGCATTTGGCGGCGGCCAAGTCGTGCCTGATCCACTGCACGTGGAATGGAGAGGCCTCTATGAAGAAGACAGTCCTCATGTTGCTCGTCGTCGGTACCGCCGCCTCGTTGACGGCCTGCGGCACTACGGTGGCGGGTCATGCGGTCGAGAGCGCCGGCGATTCGCCGGGATCGGTCGTCCCGGCCGGGCTGGACGTCGGCACGTACCCGACCACGATGCGAGCCGTCCCGCCGTCGTCGAGGGACCGCGGTTGGATCGTCGAGGGCAACCGTATGGGCGATGCCCTGATCCAGGTCTCCGATGTCGATCCACGTTTGAAGATCGGCGGCATCGCTCTGCGGTCGTACCCCGTACTCGACGGCCTGAACCTGAGCAAGCGAGTGCCCGACGAGACGGCCGCCGCCTTCAGCACCAACAAGATGCGCGTGGGGATGACCACGACCCGTGGCGACAAGATGGACGATCCGACCGTGGCCCTGCGCGTCGGCCTGTATCGATTCGACACTCCCGACTCAGCGACCCAGGCGCTCGCGGCGGTTGAGAAGGGCACCGGGTCCCAGCGGCGGATCGTGGGGATCGACGGCGTGTTCGCGACCGAGTTCAAGCCCGGCACTGTGGACTCCTACCGGGCTGAAGGACCGTTCGTGATCAACATCAGCGGTACGGCCCCCACGACCGGCGAGGCGGCAGGGCTCGTCTCGAAGGCCTACGCGCGCGAGGTACCCGAGGTCAGGCGGTTCAGTCCGACGCCCACCGCATCGATCCAGTCACTACCCGGAGACGACAACGGCATCCTCGCCCGCACTCTGTACGAGGCCGATCCCCCGATCTCCGAGACCGAGATCGCCAACAGCTACTTCGATCTGTACGGCCTGCTCCTGCGCATCGAGGACATCTCCGACGCCGACATGTACCGCGCCGCCGGGATCGACGCGGTGGGACAAGGCAAGACGGTGGTCTACCGGACTCGGAACGAGGCGGCGGCGTCCGGATTCCTCGCGGCTCGCCGCAGTCACAGCACCCCGACGGCCGAACCGGTGCCCGCGCCGGCCGGACTGGCCACCGTGCGGTGCGCGCACTACTCGGACGACGGCACGTTCGGGTGCAGCGGGCAGGTAGGCCGCTATGTATTCACCCTGTCCACCGACTCACTGCTCGACGCGCAGCAGGCCGCGGCCGCGCAGTACACGATCCTCGCAAAGAACCCGTAGCGACTGCGTTCCGACCGGAGTGTCGCACACCACAACATTTGCATACTTCGAATAGTTGCATATCGCATTCAATCTACATATACTTGCAGAGTGCAACCAAGCGGGCGTCATCGCCCGAGCCCCCGACGATGTGGGCGATCGTGTCCGGTTCCCACCAGAACGACACGGTTGCAATGACACTCACCGACTCGCTGCCCCACAGGGCGCGGGCCGAACCAGTTAGGAGGGGTAACGATGACGCCCACATCAACGACGTCCCGGGCCGTACCGACGGCCGCGCCGATGACCCATCGGCAGATCCTCGAATCGATGACCGGACTGCTCGCCGCGCTCTTCACGGCCCTGCTGTCCACGACCATCGTCGCGACGGCACTACCGACCATCATCGGCGACCTGCACGGCTCGCAGACCGCGTACGCGTGGGTCATAACGGCAGCCCTGCTCGCCAACGCAGCGTCGACCCCGATCTGGGGCAAGCTCGCGGACATCTTCAACAAGAAGCTGCTGGTCCAGACGGCCATCGTGGTCTTCGTCGCCGGCTCGGCTATGGCCGGCCTCGCACACAGCGTTCCCGTGCTGCTCACGGCCCGCGTCGTGCAGGGTATCGGGATGGGCGGCCTGACCGCCCTCGTCGTGGCCATCATCGGCAGCATCGTCGCCCCGCGCGAGCGCGGCCGGTATTCCGGCTACATGGGCGCCGTGATGGCGGTGTCGATGTCCGGTGGCCCGATCCTGGGCGGCGTCATCGTCGACAGCACGCTCGGCTGGCGCTGGTGCTTCTTCGTCTGTGTCCCGCTCGCCGTCGTCGCCCTCGCGTTGCTGCAGCGCACGCTGCACCTCCCGACCGCGCGCAAGGACCGCGTGTCGATCGACTGGCTCGGCGCGCTTCTCATGACAGCAGGCGTCTCGGTCCTGCTGATCTGGGTGTCGTTCGCCGGCACCGACTACGCGTGGTTCTCCGCCACCTCTGCCGTATACGTCGTCATCGGAGTCGCGCTGCTGGCGCTCACCGTGTTCGTCGAGTCGCGGGCCGATGACCCTGTCATACCGCTGAAGATCGTCATGGAGAAGACCACCGGCCTCGCGATAATCGCCTCGATCGCCGTCGGGGTGGGCATGTTCGGCGCTACGACGTTCCTCGGCCAGTACTTCCAGACGGCGCGCGGTTACACCCCGACCATGGCCGGCATCCTCACCATCCCGATGGTGGCCGGCATGCTCGTCTCGTCGGTCGTGTCGGGGCAGTTGATCACCCGATTCGGCAACTGGAAGCCGTTCGTCATCGGTGGCGCGACGCTGCTGGTCGCGGGCTTCGCCCTGCTCGGCACGGTCGACCACGCCACGAGCCTGTGGGCGGTGGCCGTGTTCATCACCGTGGTCGGCCTCGGCATCGGCGCCCTGATGCAGAATCTGGTGCTCGCAGTACAGAACACGGTGAGCGCCCGCAACATCGGCACCGCCTCCAGCTCCATCGCCTTCTTCCGCACCTTCGGCGGTGCGATCGGCGTGTCCGTCCTGGGTTCGGTGCTCGCCACCCGCGTCTCCTCGCTGTCGGCCGAGGGGCTGGCGAAACTTGGCATCCAAGCGGGCCCGGCGAGCGGCGGTCTCGACATGTCGGCGCTCCCCGCGCCCGTCAGGGCCGTCGTCCAGGCCGCGTACGGCGACGCCACCGGCCGTATCTTCCTCATCGCCGCCGCATGCGCCGTGATCAGCCTGATCGCCGTCGCGTTGCTGCCGAACCGGCCGCTGCGCACCACGATCGACGTGCAGTCCGATACCGCGGGCACCGACGACACCGAGCTCGCGCTCGAACCCCTCACCGGAGACGCGGTGGCTGCCGACGCCGCGAGCACCGAGGAGCCCGGCTCCGGCGAGCTCCCGACGCGCGAACCCATCGCCGTCTGAACTCGGCCCCCTGCGGCACGGCATGGCCCGCCCCACAGCCTGGGGCGGGCCCCGGCACACCCACGGTCGGTCCAGTTCACGGTGGATCCGCGGCGCCATCCCCCCGACGGCGATGCTTCACCTCTGGGCCGGCGATTCGGACGACCGCCTCACCCGCGCCGCGTCCATTCCTGCCCACAGCACCGCCACGGGTGTCACGATCGAGGCATGACGAATCACGTTTACCGCCAGATCGAGGTCGTCGGCTCCTCCCCCGACGGATCCGATGCAGCAATCGCCAACGCCATCGCACGCGCGTCGCAGACCGTGCGCAACCTCGAATGGTTCGAGGTGGTCTCCACCCGCGGCCACATCGACGACGGCAGAGTCGGGCACACGCAGGTGACCCTCAAGATCGGGTTCCGCATGGAGGAGTGACCTGATCGGTCACACTTCCTCCCAATCCTCGAGCGCCTGCCGGGCGACGGCCCGCCCCACACCGATGACCTCGACGGCTCGGTGGAACTCCAGGCTCCGGCATACGGTGCGCGGGATCTCGATGAGAAGGTCCACCGGATAGGCGGCCAGGGCGTGCCGAGCGAGCGCCCCCTGGGCGATATCGATAGTGCGGTTCATGACCTCGAAACCGCCGAGGCGCGGCGCCGTCTCGTCATCGTCGACGTCGTCCACGAAGCGCCCGAACATCGCACGGCCCGAAGGGGTGTCGAGCACCGTCTTCGCCGCCTTCGTGTCGAGTAGTGCGGACGTCGCGCGCCAGCGCCGCCCCAACCGCTCACCCGGCCGGGCGGCGGGGTCCTCTCCGGACAGGGACACCGCGATGACCGCGTCCGCGTCCAAGGCGGCGACGGGGCCGATCGGGATCGGCTCGAGGATCCCGCCGTCCGCCAGCAGCCGGCCGTCGAGGACATGCGGCGCTATGACACCCGGGATCGCGATCGACGCACGGATCGCGTCGTGCAGCGGCCCTCGCTGGATCCACACCGAACGGCCGGCGAGCATGTCGGTCGCGACCGACGTGAAGGGAACCGGCAGATCCTCGACGTCGACGTCCCCGGCGATGTCACGCACGGCCTCGAGGATCTTCTCCGCACGCAGAACGCCGGCGGCGGTCAGTGACGGATCGAGCAACCGCAGCATCGCCCGCTGTGTGAGGCTCCCCGCCCACTCCGCGTACTCCGCGAGCCGCCCGGCAGCGTGCAGGCCACCTACGAGTGCACCCATCGATGATCCCGAGACTCCGACGATCTCGTGGTCGCGTGCGAGGATCTCCGCGATCACGCCGATATGCGCGTACCCCCTGGCTCCTCCGCTCCCCAGCACCAACGCGACCCGCATCCCTCCATTCTGCGCCCGACCCCTCCCCGGCCCGCCACGGTGGGTCCCTGGTCAGCCGACGACCGAGCGGGACTGTCAGTAGCGGATGAGCCCGCGCACGTTCTCCGCGCGGCGCATGGCGGCGTATCCGTCGTTCACCTGGTCGAGGGTGTACTCGCGGGTGATCATCTCGTCGAGCTTGAGCTGCCCCTCCATATAGAGCCGGAGCAGGTGGGGGATGTCGAAGCGGATGTTGGCGTTGCCGAACCACGAGCCCTTGAAGGTCTTGCGCATGGCAGTCAGATCGAACAGGCTCATCTGGACGTCGATATCGTCAGGCTTTCCGACCGAGACCTGCACGCATACACCGCCTTTCGCCACCAGACTCATCGCCGGCGCGACAAGATCGCCGCGCGCCACGTCGACGGTGATCAGCACCTTGTCGGCGAGGTGGCCCCACGTGAGTTCCTCCAGCAGCGGCAGCGCCTCCTCGATCGTCGCGACCGTGTGCGTGGCGCCGAAGACCTTGCCCTGCTCGCGCTTGAACGGTGACGGATCGACGAGGACCACATGGCGGGCGCCCGCCAGATGCGCACCCTGCACCGCACCACAACCGACGCCGCCCATACCGAGCACGACGACGGTCTCCCCCGCCGATACTCCGGCCGCGTACACCGACGAGCCCCAGCCGGTCGTGACGCCGCAGCCGACCAGCGCGGCTTTGTCGAGTGGTATGTCGTTGGTGAGCTTCACACAGGACGCCTCGTTGACCACGGTGTGCGGCGCGAACGTTCCGAGCAGACACATCAGGCCCGCGTCCTCGCCCCGGATGTGATGGCGCGCCGTACCGTCCAGAATCTGCGCTCCGACCAGCAGGTTCGCGCCCAGGTCGCAGATGCTCGACATACCGGTCGCACACGCACGACAGCGCCCGCACGCGGGGATGAAGCCCAGCGCCACATGGTCGCCCACCTCCAGCGTCGTGACGCCGGGGCCGATGGCCGTCACGACTCCGGCACCCTCGTGGCCCCCGATGTACGGGTACATTCCGACGATGACGCTGCCGTCTCGCACGTGCTCGTCCGAATGGCACATGCCGGACGCGGCCAGCTCGACCTGTACCTCACCCCACTTCGGCGCGTCGAGCTCGAGCTCCTCGATCTGCCAGTCCTGTCCCGGTTCAAAGATCGCCGCTGCCTGCGTCTTCATGTGTCTGATCCTCCGTCGTGCTGGTGGTGTGGCTCAGAACACGAGTCTGCTCGGATCGACCCATGCGCAGTTGCCTATGTGCGCACGACCATTACCCTCCGGCGCACCGTCGGCCGGGGCTCATGGCTCCACCGGTGCAGTGGGCGGCAGTGCGACGCGTCAGACGCTCGCACTCCAGCGTGCGGCGGTCGCGCGGAACTCCGTTGGCGTGCAGCCGACCTCCGCACGGAACAACCTGGACAGTGCGGCGGCGTTCTCGATACCCCACCGGGCTCCGATGGAGGCGACGGTGCGATCGGCCATAGCGGGGTTGGCGAGGTCGCGCCGGATCCGCTCGAGGCGACGGGCCCGCACCCAGCCACTCACCGTCTCCCCGTGTTCGCCGAAGAGCTTCTGCAGATAGCGCACGGACACGTGGTGCGCAGAAGCGATGTCCGGCACGGTGAGGTCTGGTTCCGCGAGCCGCGAGATGATGCCGGTCTGGATCTCGAGGAGTAGTGCGCGCCGATGCGCGTCCGCCGCCGGGTCGACGTCCATCCGGTCGGCCAGGGTCGCCGTGAGCAGGTCCAGCACGGCGTCGGCGACGACCGGGTCACTGCGCACCGGCAAGTCGTCGAGCTGCCGGCTGAGCTCGCCGAGCAGACGCGAGACCATCGCCGGCAACCCGTACCGCCCGTCGAACCTCTGGGCGGTCAACTCGGAGAGCCGCGGGCGTGGGATCCGCAACCGCTCGCTCGGCGCCATGACTACGAAGACCGCGAATGCGTCTTCGTAGTCGAGCCGGTACGGGCGGGAGGTGTCGTAGACGGCGAAGTCACCGGCATCGAGCATCGTCGTCCGACCGTCCTGGGTGACGGCGCCCCGGCCGAGCAGCTGGAGCCCCACCTTGACGAAACCGGGGTCACCGGAGGCTATCTCGCGCCGCGTCCGGCGCACCGTCACCCCGGTCGCGGCGACGGTACTGATCGCCAGCCCACCCATCGTCTGAGCGACGAGCCGACCGGTGAACGCCGCGGGCTCCGATGCGTCGGCACGCAGGGGCACGAAGCTGCTGCGCACCGTCTCGTACCACGCGTCGAAGCGATCCGCGTGGTCCAGCTCTGCGGCGTCGAAGCGCGTACAGGCCGTCGTCATGGGCGCAGCCTAGTCCCGCGGCCGTCGATCCAGAACCCTTCGGGCTTTCCCGACCGATCGCTCGAGCCCGCCGGGCTCCACCACGTCGACCGCGACCGTGACGCCGATCCTGTCCTTGACGAGCTTCTGCAGGATCCGGCCCGCAGCGGCATGCGTCGCGGACGGCGCGTCCGGCCGGTACTCGACCCGAACGGTCAACTGATCCATTCGGTCAGGACGTTCGAGAATGCACTGGAACTGCGGCGCGAGCGCGTCGATACCCAGGATCAGCTCCTCTATCTGCGTCGGGAACAGATTGACGCCACGCAGGATGATCATGTCGTCCGTACGACCGGTGATCTTCTCCATCCGCCGCATCGATCGCGCGGTGCCCGGCAACAGACGGGTGAGATCCCTTGTGCGATAACGGATGATCGGTGTCGCTTCCTTGGTGAGTGACGTGAAGACCAGTTCGCCCCGCTCACCGTCCGGCATGACCTCGCCCGTTGTCGGATCGATGATCTCGGGGTAGAAGTGGTCCTCCCAGATGTGCAGGCCGTCCTTCGTCTCTGCACATTCCATCGCCACGCCGGGGCCCATGACCTCCGACAGACCGTATATGTCGACAGCAGACAACCCCATATCGCGCTCCAGCTCGGACCGCATCTTCTCTGTCCACGGCTCGGCCCCGAACACACCGACCCTCAGCGAGTTCGTCGTCGGATCGATACCCATCGAGACCATCTTGTCGAGGATCGTGAGCATGTACGACGGCGTCACCATGATGGCGTCCGGCTCGAAGTCGCGGATCAACTGGACCTGCTTCTCCGTCTGCCCGCCGGACATCGGGATCACGGCACAACCGAGCCGCTCCGCGCCGTAGTGCACACCCATACCACCGGTGAACAGGCCGTAGCCGTACGCGACGTGCACGCGGTCACCCGGGCGCACGCCCCCGGCGCGCAACGAGCGGGCCACCACGTCGGCCCACGTGGTTATGTCCTTCGCGGTGTACCCGACGACGGTGGGGCGACCGGTGGTACCCGACGATGCGTGGATGCGCGAAACCTGTTCGCGCGGAACGGCGAACATTCCGAACGGATAGTTCGCCCGCAGATCCGCCTTGGTTGTGAACGGGAATTTCGCGAGGTCCGACAGCTCCGTGAGGTCGCTGGGATGCACACCCACCTCGTCGAAAGACCTCCTGTAATGCGGCACGTTCTCGTAGGAGTACGCGATGCTCCACTTGAGCCGCTCCAGCTGGACGGCGGCGATACGGTCTCTGGACGCGAACTCGATATCCTCGGTCGAGGCCGGTGCTGTGGTCATGGTCATCCTTGGTCTCAGGCGTCGAAGTCGACGGTGACGTCGTCACTCGTCGGGTATGTCTGACAGGTGAGGATGAAGCCGGCCTCGACCTCGTCCTCCTCGAGCGCGTAGTTGCGGACCATATCGACGGCGCCGCACAACACCTTTGCGCGGCAGGTGCCACACACGCCGCCCTTGCACGCGAACGGCAGATCCGAGCGGAAATCCTCCGCCCCGTCGAGGATCGTGTCCGCGCGCGACACGGTTCCGGCTACACTGCGGCCGTCGAGCACAACGGTGACCTCGCTGCTCGGTCCGGTGATTCCCGGCTCACGATGCTTCTCCTGCGGGGGCGGCGTGCCGTCGTCGACGTAGAACAGCTCTCGGTGGATCCGCCCCCGGTCGACGTCGATCTCGCCCAGGACGGACTCCGCGTCCGCGACCATCCCGTGCGGACCGCACAGCCAGTAGTGATCCACGTCCGCGCTGGGGATGACTGTCCGCAACAGCGTCCGCAGCCGCTCCGAATCGACACGGCCGCTGAATAGTTCGACGTCGCGCGGCTCGCGGGACAGGATGTGGATGACGTCGAAGCGGTCGCGGTACCGGTCCTTCAGATCTGCGATCTCGTCCGCGAACATCACGGACCGGGTGCGCCGGTTGCCGTACACCAGGACGACGCGGGCCTCGGGGTTCGCGAGCATCGTTCCGGCGATCGACAGCATCGGAGTGATCCCCGAGCCCGCGGCGATGAGCACGTGCACTCCACCGGCTTCGGGGTCGGCCGCGAAAACACCGGTGGGCCCCTGCACATCGATCGTGTCGCCGGCCTTCACGTCACGCACCAGCCAGGTGGAGAACAGGCCCCCGGAAACCTCCCTGACGCCCACGCGCGGACGCTGTCCCACGGACGAGCAGATCGAGTAGGAGCGACGGTGCTCGACACCGTCGACGATGCGGCGGAACGTCAGCGACTGCCCGGCGGCGAAGGCGAACTCGTCCGCGAGCTCCTCCGGCACACTGAAAGTAACGGCGACGGCGTCGTCGCACAGGGACTCGACCTCCGCGACTGTGAGGGCGTGGAAGCCGCGGCCACGCGCCTTGGCGGACGAGAGGGCGGCTGCGGTCATCAGATCTCCTTCACATGGTCGAACGGTTCACGGCAGCCCAGGCAGCGGTAGAGGGCCTTGCAGGGCGTGGCGCCGAACTCGGAGTCGAGACGTGTGTCGGTGGATCCGCAGACGGGACAGGTGATGCTCCGCGGCAGCGGAACGAGGGTGAGCGGGACGGGACCGTCGGGCCGGCGGGGCGCCGCACCAGGCGTGGAATATCCTGCGGCGCGCAGCTTCGCACGTCCGGCCTCGCTGATCCAGTCTGTGGTCCACGCCGGAGTCAGTGCCGTGAGGATCGTGACCTCACCGAAACCCGCCGCCTGCAACGCCGCCACGATGTCGCTGCGGATCGTGCCCATCGCGGGACATCCGGAGTAGGTGGGCGTGATGGTCACCTCGACCCCAGACCCGGTCGAGGTGACCCCGCGAACGATCCCCAGGTCGGCCAGGGTCACCTGCGGCATCTCGGGATCGAGGACGGCGCCGACGATCTCCTCGGCGATCCGGAGCACCGTGGTCGTGGCGCGGGTGCACCGCAGGGGTGACGTCACGTCACCACCTCCCTTCTGGATGAGCCCGTGCGACCGACTGCATCTCGGCGAGGATCCGGCTGAGGGCCTCTGTGTGCAGCCCCTGGCGCCCGGCCCGCCCGCCGACGCGGCCGACGCCCGGCACCTGCGGCACGTCGAGTCCAGCAGCCCCGAAGACGAGGCCGATCGCGGCGTCGAACTCGGCCCGCACATCGCGCGGGTCGACGGCGACAGCGACCTTCGCGAGCGCGATCTCCTCGTCGGCGGGTTCGAAGAGTTCCGGCACGTACGGCCAGACCTTGGAGACGGCATGATCCGTGCGGCGGCGCGACTCGTCGGTGCCCCGTGCGAGGGTGACTACCCAGCGGGCGGCGTAGTCCCGGTGGTAGGTCATCTCTTTCACGCCTTTGCTCGCGACGGCCGCGATCACGGGGTCGCGAGAGTCTCGCATCCGGTCGAGAGCAGCGAGGCGCCAGGACGTGAACACCAGCAGTCGGACGACGGATTCGGCGAAGTCGCCGTTGTCGAGCTCGACTAGACGGACGTTAAGGAAGCCGGGCTCGTCGCGGAAGAAGGCGAGGGCGTCCTCGTCGGGCACTGGCGAGGTGTCCGATATACGGGGGACCACGGACGGGTCCGCGGCTGCGGCGCGCGCCAGCAACAGCCGGGCTTGACCGACGAGGTCCAGCCCGATGTTTGCGAGCGCGACCTCCTCCTCCAGTTCCGGTGCGCGCGTGCACCACTCGGTGAGCCGTTGCGATGAGATGAGGGCGTCGTCGCCGAGCATCAAGCAGTAGACGGCCAACGCATGGACGTCCACGCCGTCCGGCACCGTCGTGTCGACACCGGCGAGCGGCTCGTCGAAGCTGGTGCCGAATGCCCACTGGCCGTGGGTGTCGGTATCGACGAGCCCCTCATAGGCGTTATCGGGATCGATCATGGCTGAATCCTGTTCGGGGCTGGGTTGTGGATCGGCGGACACGCAGCATCACATGTGCGGGACGGTGTCGGGGATCTCGTAGAAGGTGGGGTGCCGGTAGACCTTGTCGCCACTCGGCGCGAAGTAGGGGTCCTTCTCCGACGGGCTGGACGCAGTGATGTCGGTGGACCGGACGACCCAGATGCTGACTCCCTCGTTCCTGCGCGTGTACACGTCACGGGCGTGGCGGAGGGCCATCTCGTCGTCGGCGGCGTGCAACGACCCGACGTGCACGTGGTTGAGGCCACGCTTGCCGCGGAGAAATACCTCGTACAGCGGCCATTCGATCTTCGCCTGGTCGGTCACTTCGCCGCCCCCCGGTCGTTCTTCGCCGCGAACGCGGCGGCCGCCGCGCGCACCCATGCGCCGTCCTCGTGTGCGGCGCGTCGATGCGCGATGCGCTCGATGCTGGTCGCACCGTTGCCCTTGACGACCTGTACGAACTCGTCCCAGTCGGGCTCACCGAAGTCGTAGGAGCTCCGCTCGGGGTTCCACCGCAGGTCGGGATCCGGGAAGGTCACGCCGAGTACCTCGGCCTGTGGTACCGACATGTCTACGAACCGCTGGCGCAGTTCGTCGTTGGTGTGCCGCTTGATCCGCCACTCCATCGACTGCGCCGAGTTGGGCGACTCGTCGTCCGGCGGCCCGAACATCATCAGGGCCGGCCACCACCAGCGGTCCACCGATTCCTGCACCATCGCGCGCTGTGCGTCGGTGCCCTTCATCATGGTCAGCAGGAGCTCGTAGCCCTGCCGCTGGTGGAACGACTCCTCCTTGCACACACGGATCATGGCCCGGCCGTACGGGCCGAAGCTGCTGCGGCACAGCGGAACCTGGTTGCAGATCGCGGCGCCGTCGACGAGCCATCCGATGACGCCGACGTCGGCATAGGTGAGCGCGGGGTAGTTGAATATCGACGAGTACTTCTGCCGGCCCTCGATGAGCATGTCGGTCAGGTCGGCGCGATCGACTCCGAGGGTCTCAGCCGCAGAGTACAGGTACAGGCCGTGGCCGGCCTCGTCCTGAACCTTCGCCATGAGGATCGCCTTGCGGCGCAAGGAAGGTGCCCGCGTGAGCCAGTTGCCCTCGGGCTGCATGCCGATGATCTCGGAATGCGCGTGCTGTGCGATCTGCCGGATCAGCGTCTTGCGGTAACCCGCGGGCATCCAGTCCCGGGGTTCGATCCGCTGATCGGACTCGACTATGCGGAGGAAGTCCTCCTCGAGCGCTGCGGTGTCGGTCACGAGAGTCTCCTTCTTTCAGCGGCCGGTGAACGTGGGACGGGCCTTGTCGAGGAAGGCTGCGACGGCGGCGCGGTGGTCGGCGGTCGCGCCGAGCGCCTCCGCCGCCGTCCGCTCACGTTCCAGTGCCTCGCCCAGCGGTGGCAGCGCGTCGGCGACGAGCCGCTTCGCCGCGACGAGACCGGCGGTCGGCCCGGCGGCGAGGCGTGCCGCGACCGTCCTCGCCGCGGCGGGCAAGTCGTCGTCGGGGACGACGCGATGCACGATCCCCCAGGCGTGCGCCTCGGCAGCGGTGAACCTGTCGCCCAGCAGGATCAGGCCGCGCGCGCGACTCGCGCCGACGGCGTCCACGAGAGTTCGGGTAAGGCCCGAATCGGAGGCGAGCCCGATCGCCGTGAAGGCTGTCGCGAACGACGCTCCCTCCGCCGCGATACGGATATCACCGGCAAGGGCGATGCCCAGGCCCGCCCCGACGCAGGCCCCCTGGATCGCGACGACGACGGGGACCCGAATCGCCGCCAGCGCGGTGAGCAGCGGGTTGTAGTGCTCGCCCACGGTGTCCATTGCGTGAGCCGGGTCGGCGGCGAGGCCCGTCGCATGCTCGCCGAGATCCTGGCCGACGCAGAAGTTCCTGCCGTCCGCGGCGAGCAGGACCGCACGCACCGTCTCGTCGGCGGCGACCGCCTGGACGACCTGCAGCAGCCGGGTCTTCAGCTCGTGGTCGAGCGAGTTCGCTGCCGCGGCCCGGCGCAGGGTCACGACGACGAGGCCTTCCTCACGCTCGACCGAGACGGTGTCATCGGCGATGTCGGACATGGGGTCTCCTTCCTACGGCCAGCTGTAGAACCCGCGGCCGGACTTGCGGCCGAGTTCGCCGCGGGCGACCTTGTCGCGCAGCAGACGGGGCGGCGTGAATCGGTCACCGAGGGTGGCGGACAGGTGCTCCGCGATCGCGAGCCGGACGTCCAACCCGACGAGGTCGGTCGAGCGCAGCGGTCCCATCGGGTGGCGGTAGCCGAGCTCCATGGCTCGATCGATGGATGCGGCGTCGGCGACCCCCTCCTCGAGCATGCGGACGGCCTCGAGCCCGAGGTGCACGCCGAGGCGACTGGTGGCGAACCCGGGCGAGTCGGTGACCAGCACCTCGGACTTGCCGAGCAGAGCCACCCAGGCGCGGACGCGCTCGACGACGTCGGAGCGGGTCGCGGGCGCCCGGACGATCTCCACCAGCTTCGACGCCGGCACCGGGTTGAAGAAGTGCATCCCGATGAGCCGTTCCGGATCACTCAGAGCGACACCGAGTTCCGTGATCGAGAGCGAGCTCGTGTTGGACGCGATCACGGCACCGTCGTCGACGGTCCGCTCGACCGCAGCCAGGACGGAGAGCTTGAGTTCGATCGATTCGGGCACGGCCTCCACGGCGAGTGCGATCCGGTTCGGCAGTTCCTCGGGGCCGCCGACGGTGGCGACGCGGGCGAGCACCGTGTCGGGGTCGACGGCGACGCCCTTCTCCGCAGCGCGCGCGAGGCCGTTCGCCACGCGCCTGCGGGCGGCGGCCTGGTCGCCGGACTCGGCGATCGTGACGTGCGAACCGAGTTGCGCGAATATCTGCGCGATTCCGGCACCCATGCGTCCGCCGCCGACGACGGCGACGTGCTCGGGGATCGTCCGGATCATCTCCTCTTCTCCAGAAACGCGGTCATCCGGTCGTACTTCTCGGTGGTCTCGAAAAGCACCGCCTGCGCGATGTCGTCGGCCCAGGGGTGGCTGCCCGGGGCGTCGACGACGGTCTTCGTGAGGCGCAGCGCGAGCGGGGCGGACCGCAGGAAGCGGTCGACGATGCGGTGTGCCGCTTCGAGATGTTCTCCGGCAGGAACGATCTCGATGACCAAGCCGTGGCGATAGGCAGCCTCAGCGTCGAGGGTGCGGCCGGCAAGCAGCACCTGCTTCGCGACCGACTGCCCGACGAGCGCCGGCAGGCGGTAGCTCGCGCCCGCCGACGCGATGATCCCGAGCCCGGGCTCGGGGTTGCCGAAGACGGCGGTCTGGGCCGCGACGCGGATGTCACAGGCGTAGGCCAGCTCGGCACCCCCGCCCAGCGCATAGCCGCTCACGGCGGCAACGGTCGGGGACGGCAGAGCGGCGAGTCGATCGAACAGGGTCCGGTTGATACCCGCGAGCGCCTCCTCACGACCACGCTCGCGCAGCTGCGCGATATCGGCACCGCCGGCGAAGTGGTCGCCGGCACCGACCACGATCACCGGCGCCGGGTCGGCCTCGATGCGCCCACACGCGGCATGCAGCTCGGCGATCATCGCCGCGTCTATGGCGTTGCGCACGGCGGGCCGGTCCAGAGTCAGGACGTAGCGGTCCTCGTTCCGCTCGACGCGAAGGGCTGTGGTGGCTGACACACCGTAATTATTAACCGATCATTCGGTCGGTTTCAAGTCCTCCGGTGAATCCGGTGCACGGTCTGCGAGGATGGACCGATGCCAGAAGCCCCGATGAAGCGCCGGACCGGTTCGCCCGGACGGCCCGGCTACGATCTCGACTCGCTACTCTCCGTGGCCGTCCGGGTCTTCAACGAGCGCGGCTACGACGCGACCAGCATGGGCACCCTCGCGACGAGCCTCGGACTGACGAAGTCGTCGATCTATCACCACGTCGCGAGCAAGGAGGAGCTACTCGACCTGGCCCTCACGCGCGCACTGAGCGGCCTGTTCTCCGTCACCACCGAGGCCGGCGCGACCAGCGGCAGGTACATCGACCGTCTCGAGCACGTGGTCAGGCGCAGCGTGCACGTGCTGGTAGCCGAGTTGCCCTACGTGACACTGCTGCTCCGGGTGCGCGGCAACTCCGAGGTCGAGCGCAGGGCACTCGCGCGCCGTCGAGAATTCGACGGCTTCGTCGCTGGCCTGGTCACCGCCGCTGTCGGCGAGGGCGACCTGAGCGCCGACGTCGACCCGGCACTCACCAGCCGACTCGTGTTCGGCATGGTGAACTCGCTGATCGAGTGGTATCGCCCCCGCCCCGGACACTCCGCGGACGAGCTCGCCGACGCCGTTGTCGCGGTGGCGTTCGACGGGTTGCGCCGCCCCCGCTGACCCAGGACCGAGCCGCGGCGCCTTGACACCGGCACAGGACACGCGCATTCTCATTTACCGACCGAACGTACGGTAGATGGGAGTCCCTAGTGAGCAGGATGCTGGAGAGCTACGCGGCGGGCCGGTGGTTCGCTGCCGACGACGGGGGACGAGCGGTTCTCAGCGCCGTCGACGGGTCGGAGCTGTGCCGCGTGTCATCGACCGGACTCGACATCCCGGCGATGGTGACGTATGCCCGCGAGGTCGGCGGCCCCGCGCTAGCGCGGCTCACCTTCCACGAACGCGCCGCCGCCCTCAAGACACTGGCGCTGACCCTGGTGGCAGGCAAGGCCGAGTTCTACGAGCTCTCGAAGTCCACCGGCGCCACCGTGCGCGACTCGGGTGTCGATATCGACGGCGGCTTCGGCACGCTACTGAGCTACGCAGGCAAGGCCAAACGCGAGTTGCCCAATGACGTAGTCCACCTGGACGGTCCGGTCGAGCCGCTGGGCAGACACGGCACGTTCCTCGGTCAGCATCTGTACACCTCCCGGCGAGGTGTGGCGGTTCAGATCAACGCGTACAACTTCCCTGTGTGGGGGTTCCTCGAGAAGCTCGCCCCGGCGTTCATCGCGGGTGTGCCCAGCATCGTCAAGCCTGCCACGCAGACCTCCTACCTCACCGAGCTGGTCTTCCGTCGGATCATCGAGTCCGGGGCGCTGCCCGAGGGCTCGGTGCAGTTGCTGTGCGGACCCACCACTGGGCTGTTCGAGTGCCTCGGAGGCCAGGACTCCGTCGCCTTCACCGGCTCCGCGCACACTGCGGCCGTGCTCCGCACCCACCCCGCGATCGCGGCGAACTCGGTCCACTTCACGGCGGAGGCCGACTCGCTGAACTGCTCCATCCTGGGCGAGGACGTCACGCCTGACTCCGAGGAGTTCGCGCTCTATGTCGAGCAGCTCACCACCGAGATGACGGTCAAGGCCGGGCAGAAGTGCACCGCCATCCGCCGGGCCATCGTTCCGGTCGCCCTCGTCGATGCGGTGGTCGAGGCTGCGCGGGAGCGACTCTCCCGGGTCGTGATCGGCGCACCCGACGCCGACGGTGTGACCATGGGCCCGGTAGTCGGCCTCGGCCAGCGCGCCGACGTTCTGGCCGCGGTCGACAAGCTACGCGCCGCGGCGGACCTCGTCGTAGGCGATCCGGAGGCCTTCGAGGTGGTCGGGGCCGACGCGAAGACAGGCGCCTTCCTGCCCCCGATGCTGCTCCGCTGCACCGATCCGGCGGCTTCGGCAGTACACGAGATCGAGGCCTTCGGCCCCGTCTCCACCGTTATCGGCTACTCCGATACCGCCGACGCGATCGCGCTCGCGGCGAGGGGCGGCGGCAGCCTCGTGGCATCGCTCGTGACGAAGGATCCGCTGCTGGCCCGAACCGTCCTCCTCGGCATCGCGCCCTATCACGGCCGATTGCTCGTGCTGAACTCCGATGACGCACGAGAATCCACCGGCCACGGTTCCCCCCTGCCGGTCCTGGTGCACGGCGGCCCGGGCCGCGCGGGTGGCGGCGAGGAACTCGGCGGCATCCGCGGCGTGCTGCACCATATGCAGCGCACCGCGATCCAGGGCACGCCCGATGTCCTGACCGCATCGGGCGGTCGCTGGGTCCAGGGCTCTAGACGAAACGACGACGGCGTGCACCCGTTCCGGAAGGACCTGACGCGGCTACGGATCGGCGACACGATCGTCGGCGGGCCACGCACCGTCAGCCGGGGGGACATCGACCACTTCGCCGAGTTCACCGGCGACACCTTCTACGCGCACACCGATCCCGAAGCGGCAGCGGCCAATCCATTGTTCGGCGGGATCGTCGCGCACGGGTACCTCGTGGTCTCACTCGCAGCCGGCCTGTTCGTCGACCCTGCGCCCGGGCCCGTCCTGGCGAACTTCGGCGTCGACAGCCTCCGCTTCCTGACCCCCGTCAAGGCCGGGGACTCGCTCACGGTCACGCTCACCGCGAAGCAGATCACCCCTCGCAGCTCGGCCGACTACGGCGAGGTCCGCTGGGACGCCGTCGTCACCAATCAGGACGGCGAGCCGGTCGCCACCTATGACGTCCTGACGCTGGTCGCCAAGGGCGAGGAATGAGCGGCGGCTGTTCGCTCTCGCGGGCGATGTTCGAGGACGACAAGGCGTCGATCGGCCTCGGCATGGAGATCGTGGAGCTCCGGCCCGGTCACGCGGTGGTGTCGATGACGGTGCGCGACGACATGGTGAACGGGCACGGGATCACGCACGGCGGGTTCGTGTTCAGCGTCGCGGACACCGCGTTCGCTGTGGCCTGCAACGGCTACGACGAGCCCGCCGTCGCCGCCCGGGTCGACATCCGATTCCTCGCCCCGACGCACCTCGGCGACCGCCTCTTCGCCGAGGCGGTCGAACGGGCGCGATACGGCCGCAACGGGATCTACGACGTGACGGTTCGCGTCGGCGCCCGCGACGGCGACGTGGTCGCGGAGTTCCGCGGCGACAGCCGGACCATCGGCCGCGAGCGGCGTCGAGGAATCGGCACTCAGCGGCGGGAATAGCCACCGCTACGGCGTGCGTTTCGGAGGCATGCCACGAGCCTTCTCAGAGACCGAGCGCCAGGACTTCCTCGCTGCCAAGCATGTCGCTGTGCTGTCGGTGGCCGCCCCGGACGGGCGACCGCCGTCAGCGGCGCCGATCTGGTACGACTACACGCCGGACGGCGTGATCCGCATCAGCACGGGCGCGAACAGCCGCAAGGCCCGCCTCATAGAGGCAGCCGGGCGCGTGACCCTGACCGTTCAACGCGAGGAGCCGCCGTACCAGTACGTCATCGTCGAGGGCACCGTGGTCGCCAGCCAGAAGCCTGCTCCGCGACAGGCGCGCGAGGAGCTCGCCATCCGCTACCTCGGCACCGATGGCGGCCGCGCGTTCGTAGACGCGATGGACGGCTCCGACTCCGTGCTGCTGAGCATCCGCCCCGACCGCTGGATCACGCAGGACTACTCGGCGTGATCCGAGGCGCGGTGCGTCGGCCCTCCGCCGCGCCTGCGTCCGGTGTCCGCGGTCAGGTGCGCTCGGGTGCCGGAACAGGCTCGAGGATCTCCTGCCGAGCCTCGGGGGCGGCCGCACGCAGGGCGTCGGCACCAGCATCGTCCGGCTGAGTCTGCGACCTGACCTCGGCATCGACCCGCGCCCGGTAGACCTCGATCTCCCGGGCGATATCGGCGGCATCCCAACCCAGGACCGGGGCGATGAGCGCAGCCACCTCGTCCATGCAGTCGATCCCGCGGTGCGGATACTCGATGGAGATGCGGGTGCGGCGGCCGAGAACGTCCTCGAGGTGCAGCGCCCCCTCGGCGCGGGCCGCGTACAGCGCCTCGACACGCAGGTACTGCGGCGCACCACCGAGCGGCTCGAGCAGACCCGGATCGTCGGCGGCAAGCGCGAGCACGTCGTCGACGAGAGCCCCGTACCGGTTCAACAGGTGCGACACGCGGTGCGGATGCACGCCGTGGTCCTTCGCGATGGAGGCTGTCTGGTTGGCGAGCGCGAAGTAACCGTCTGCTCCGAGCAGAGGCACCTTCTCGGTGCAGGACGTGGGCACCTTGTAGGGCAGGAACTGCTCGGCGGCATCGACGGCGTCCGCGCCCATCACCCGGTACGTCGTGTACTTGCCGCCTGCGATGGCCACGAGCCCGGGCGCGACGGCGGCGACCGCGTGCTCGCGCGAGAGCTTCGACGTCTCGTCGGACTCCCCGGCGAGCAACGGCCGCAGACCTGCGTACACGCCGGAGATGTCCTCGCGCGTGAGTTTCGTGATGAGCACGGTGTTGACGTGATCGAGGATGTAGTCGATGTCCTTGGCGGTCGCAGCCGGATGCGCGAGGTCGAGGTGCCAGTCGGTGTCCGTCGTGCCGATGATCCAGTGCAGCCCCCAGGGGATCACGAACAGCACGGACTTCTCCGTGCGCAGGATCAGGGCGGCGTCGCCCACGATGCGATCGCGGGGGACCACGATGTGGACTCCCTTCGACGCGCGGACGCGGAACCGTCCCTTCTGCTGCGACAGGGCCTGCAGCTCGTCGGTCCACACTCCGGTCGCGTTGATGACCACCGTCGAGCGCACCTGCGTCGTCTCGCCCGACTCGGTGTCGCGCACGACCACCCCGGACACCCGGTCGGCCTCGCGCATGAAATCGACCACCTGCGTCGACGTGCGCACGACGGCGCCGTAGTGCGCGGCCGTGCGAGCGACGGTCAGGGTGTGCCGAGCATCGTCGACGACGGTGTCGTAGTAGCGGATCCCGCCGATGAGCGCGTCACGCTTGATGCCCGGGAAGAGGCGCAGCGCCCCACTGCGGGTGAGGTGCTTCTGCACGGGCACCGTCTTGGCTCCACCCATGGTGTCGTAGAGGAACATTCCTGCCGCCATATACGGGCGTTCGTACCCGCGTCTGGTCAGCGGGAACAGGAACGGTAGCGGCTTGACCAGGTGCGGAGCCAGCGTGGACAGAGAGAGCTCGCGCTCGTGCAGCGCCTCCCGGACCAGGCCGAACTCCAACTGCTCGAGGTAGCGCAGACCGCCGTGGAACATCTTCGACGAGCGCGACGAAGTACCCGAAGCGAAGTCGCGCGCCTCGACCAGCGCGACGGACAGCCCGCGCGTCGCGGCGTCCAGGGCCGCGCCTGCGCCCACCACCCCGCCGCCGATCACGACGACGTCGAACTCGGTCTCCCCCAGCCGCTGCCACGCCTTCGCGCGGTAGGCCGGCGAGAGCTCGGTTTCCGTGTTGGCAGGTTCCATGAGGTTCACCGTGTCACTATCGACTCGTGGTTACAGGTTCCGGCCCGCAGTACGTCGCGGCGATCGATCAAGGTACGAGCTCCACCCGATGCATCATCTTCGACCGGAACGCGGGGATCGTCGCCTCCGAGCAACGCGAACACGACCAGATACTCCCACGGAACGGGTGGGTGGAGCACGACGCCACGCAGATATGGCTCAACACCCGCAAGGTCACGGCGGACGCCCTCGCCACTGCGGACCTGCGTCCATCCGATATCGCGGCCCTGGGCATCACCAACCAACGCGAGACAGTGGTCGTGTGGGATCGGGCCACCGGCGAGCCGATCCACAACGCGATCGTCTGGCAGGACACGCGCACGGCGGACCTGTGCACGAGCCTCGCGGACGGCGACCCGGACCGGTTCCGCTCGTCGTGCGGGTTGCCGCTTTCGACGTACTTCGCGGGCCCGAAGATCCGGTGGATCCTCGACAACGTCCCCGGGGCGCGGGAGCGCGCGGAGGCGGGTGAGCTGTGTGCAGGGACCATCGACTCGTGGCTCATGTGGAATCTCACCGACGACGGCGGCCCGGGCCGCCCCATGCACGTCACGGACATCACGAACGCCTCGCGCACAATGCTCATGCGGCTGTCCGACGGCGCGTGGGACGCCGAGACGTGCGCGGCGATGGGCGTACCGATGGCGATGCTGCCCGAGATCCGTTCCAGCGCCGAGGTCTACGGCGACGTGCGCGCCACCGGGGTGCTGGCGGGCGTACCGATCGCGGGCATCCTCGGGGACCAGCAGGCGGCGATGTTCGGGCAGGCGGCGCTGGACGAGGGAGCGGCCAAGAACACCTACGGCACCGGCAACTTCCTCCTCGTCAACACGGGCGAGCGGCCGGTGTTCTCTGAGCACGGACTGCTCACCACGGTCTGCTACCGGCTGGGCGACGGGCCCACGGTGTACGCGCTCGAAGGCTCTGTGGCGGTGAGCGGTTCACTCGTGCAGTGGCTGCGGGACAACTTGGGCATCATCTCGTCGGCGCCGGAGGTGGAGACGCTCGCGCGCGACGTGCCCGACAACGGCGGCGTGTACGTGGTCCCGGCGTTCTCGGGGCTGTTCGCACCGCGCTGGCGTCCCGACGCGCGCGGGGTCGTGGTCGGGCTCACGAGGTTCGCGGACAAGCGGCACATCGCGCGAGCATCACTGGAGGCCACCGCATTCCAGTCACGCGAAGTGATCGAGGCGATGAACGCCGACAGCGGCATCCCGCTGTCCGAGCTGCGCGTGGACGGCGGGATGGTCGTCAACGACACCCTCATGCAGTTCCAGGCGGACGTCCTGGGGGTACCGGTCGTCCGTCCGCGCATCATCGAGACGACGGCCCTGGGCGCGGCGTACGCGGCGGGCTACGCAACGCGATTCTGGACCCTCGACGAGATCCGTTCGGGCTGGGCAGAGGACCGACGGTGGCTGCCCGCCATGACTTCCGAAGACCGAGAGCGTCTCTACGCGGATTGGAACCGCGCCGTGGAGCGCACGCTCGACTGGGCCTGATGCGCCGTCACAGCGAGCCCCGGGCCAGCTTCCACTCGTCGGGTCGATTCGCGATGAATCGGGTCATGAGGTCGGCGCAACGCTCGTCGTTGAACAGCGTGACCTGCACCCCGGCATCCGAAAGCCATTCGTGCACACCGGCGTACGTGCGAGTCTCCCCCACCACGACGTGACCGATCCCGTACTGCCGGATCAGGCCCGCGCAGTACCAGCACGGGCTGAGTGTGGACACCATGGTCATGGACGGATAGTCGTGCTGCCGACCGGCTCTGCGGAACGCGTCCGTACACGCGTGCACGGACGGATCGTCCTCCTGCACCTGCCTGTTGTGGCCGCGTCCCAGCGCCGTTCCGTCGGCAGCGAAGAGCGCTGCACCAACCGGAATGCCGCCCTCACCGAAGCCGACGCGAGCCTCGTTCAACGCGACCTCGAGCATCAGTTCCACCTTCATGCGCAGACCTTACGCCCGCACCCGCAGCCGCGCAGCGCTCCGCGCGGGCTCAGGCCAGGTCGTCCTGGCGCATCAGCTGGCGGGCGGCCTCGGTGACGGAGCCCGAGAGGGAGGGGTAGACCGACAGCGTCTGCGCCACGTCGTCCACGGTGATCGCGTTCTGCACCGCGAGCGCGATCGGCAGGATCAGCTCGGATGCGTTGGGCGCCACCACGACACCGCCGATGACGACGCCGGTATTGGGACGGCAGAAGACCTTCACGAAACCGCGCTTGTTGCCGCTCATCTTGGCGCGCGGATTGGTGGCGAGCGGCAGCATGACGGTGCGCGCCTGGAAAACGCCGTTGTCGATCGCCACCTGCGACACGCCGACGGTGGCGATCTCCGGACGCGTGAAGATGGCCGATGACACCGTCTTCAGCTTGATGGGCGAGACCCCTTCGCCCAGAGCGTGATACATCGCGATGCGACCTTGCATGGCGGCCACCGAAGCGAGCGGCAGCACCCCGGTGCAGTCGCCGGCCGCGTAGATGCCGGGCACCTTGGTACGGGATACGCGGTCCACGGGGATGTAGCCGCGTCCGTCGACCTCCAGCCCGACCTCCTCGAGCCCGATCCCGGACGTGTTGGGCACCGAGCCGACCGTCATGAGACAGTGCGAGCCGGTGACGGTACGGCCGTCTGTCAGGGTGACGACGACGCCGTCGTCGGTGCGGTCCACGGCAGCGGCGTACGACTTCTTCATCAGCGTGACGCCGCGGTCGACGAGGGCGTCCTCGAGCACGAGCGCTGCATCCTCGTCCTCACCGGGCAGGACGCGATCGCGCGAGCTCACGAGGGTGACCTTGATGCCCAACTCGGTGTAGGCGTGGACGAACTCGGCGCCCGTGACGCCCGAACCCACCACGACGAGGTGCGTGGGCAACTCCTCGAGGTCGTACAGCTGGCGCCACGTCAAGATGCGCTCCCCGTCGGGCCGGGCGGTGTCCATCACCCGCGGGGACGCGCCCGTCGCGACCAGCACGACGTCGGCGTCGAGAGTGATCTCTCCGCCGGTCGGCGTGGTGACGTGTACCTTGTGCTGCGCCATGCCCGCGTCGGCCGCGGCAAGCGACGCTGTGCCGGTGAGGATGCGGACACCCTCCTCGACCAGCCGGGAACGGATGTCCGCAGACTGCGCGGCCGCGAGGTTCTTGACGCGGCCGTGGATCTGGGCGACGTCGATCCGGACCGTGTCGAACTGTAGGTCGATCCCCAGGTCGACGGCCCGGCGCGTCTCGGTCCGGATCCCGGTCGACGCGATGAAGGTCTTGGACGGTACGCAGTCGTACAGAACGCACGCGCCGCCGATACCGTCGGCCTCCACGACGGTGACGTCCCCACCGTGCGCCACCGCCACCAGGGCCGCCTCGTATCCCGCCGGTCCGCCGCCCATGATCACGATGTTGGTCATGGTTTGAAACGGTAACGCGTCGCGGCGCCCGGGGCCGCGGTAAGGGTTGCCACGCCGCGCGGCGCGGGCGGCTACAGTCTCGGGTGTGCCGATTTACGCCGCTTATGGATCCAACATGCATCCCGACCAGATGGCGGAGCGCGCACCCCACTCTCCCATGTCCGGTACCGGGTGGTTGCGTGGGTGGCGGCTGACCTTCGGCGGCGGCGACATCGGCTGGGAGGGCGCGCTGGCCACCGTCACCGAGGACCTCGACGACCCGGAGGCCAAGGTCTTCGTGGTGCTCTACGACGTCACCAACGAGGACGAGCGGTCCCTCGACCGCTGGGAGGGCTCCGAACTCGGGATCCACGTCAAGGTGAAGGCGCGGGTCGACCTCGTGGGCGGCGGTTCGACCCTCGCGTGGCTGTATGTGCTCGACGCGTTCGAGGGCGGCCTACCCTCGGCGCGCTACCTGGGCGTGATGGCCGACGCCGCGGAGATCGCCGGCGCACCCGACGACTACGTCCTGGCGCTGCGGACGCGCGAGTCCCGCAACGTCGGCCCCGGGCCCGGCGCCTCGGCGGACTAGCGCGGGCCGGATCCCGTTCAGCCGAGTTCCGAACCGCTCTCGAAGACGATGCCGTAGAGGATCCGCACACCGGTCTCCAGCGCGCGCTCGTCCGCGATGAAATCGGGTTGGTGGATGTCGTGCTGCGGCCCCTCGCCGGGCCAGACGCCGAGCCTGGCCATCGCTCCGGGCACATCCTCCAGGTACCACGAGAAGTCCTCGCCACCGCCGGACTGCGGGGTGTCGGTGACGCCTTCCGGGTCGAACGCCCGGGCCGCGGCGGCGATCGTGGCCGTGGCGGCCTCGTCGTTGATCACCGGCGGCACCCCGCGCGTGTAGTTGACCTCGTACTTCAGTCGCAATGGGCCGAGCATGCCGTCGACCGCCTCGCGGACCAGGGGCTCGAGGATCTCCCACACATGGTGCTCGCCGGTACGGACGGTACCGTTCAGCCGCCCGATCTGGGGTATCGCATTGGGCGCGGAGCCGCCGTTCGCGGCGCCCCACACCATCACGGTGCCGGACCGCGGGTCGATCCGCCTCGACAGCACACCGGGCAGCCCGACGATGACGGTCCCGAGCCCGTAGATGAGGTCCGACGTCAGGTGCGGGCGCGACGTGTGGCCGCCGGCCGAGTGCAGCACGACCTCCAGGTGATCGGCGGCAGACGTGATCGGCCCGCTACGGACGCCGACCTTTCCCACCTCGATCCGCGGATCACAATGCAGCGCGAAGATCTTCGAGACCCCGTCGAGCACGCCATCGCGCACGGCCGACAACGCGCCGCCGGGCATGACCTCCTCTGCGGGCTGGAACACGAGTCGCACGCCGATCGGCAGCTCGGGCACCGTGGCCAGCGCGAGGCCGGTGCCGAGCAGGATCGAGGTATGCAGGTCGTGGCCGCACGCATGCGAGACGCCCGCGGAGGTCGACGCGAACGGCAGCCCCGTGTCCTCGTGGATCGGCAGGGCGTCCATATCGGCGCGCAGCGCGATCCGCGGGCCTTCGGACGGTCCGAGGTCGCACACGAGCCCGGTCGTCGAGAGGCGACGAGGATGCAGGCCGGCCGCAGTGAGCGCCTCGAACACCAGCTCCGTGGTGCGCCGCTCCTGCCACGAAAGCTCTGGGTGGGCGTGGACGTCGCGCCGGAACTCGCGGAGCCACTCTCCCTTTCGCGTCAGCCAGTCGTCGACGTGCGCGATGTACTTCACGCCTCTCCTCCGTTTCCTCGATCGATCAGCCGCCGCCGCTGGTCGGGGTCGGAGGCCGCCGCCGCGAACGCGGTGGCCAGGGCGAGCGCACCGTCGGTCACAGCGAGGTCGGCGGACGGCCCCGCGGCCGCGTCGGCGAACTCGGGCTGGTGGGTCACCGCGCCGCCGGCCTCCAACCCGATCAGGGGGTGGATCGACGGGATCGCGTGCGACACGTTCCCCATGTCGGTGCTGCCGACGGGATGCCGCACCTCGTCGGCAGCCGGGACGGGTTCCCGGCCCAGCGAGACCACGGCGGCGCGGTACGCATCCGTCAGCCACGGGTCGGGCACGAGTTCGGTGTAGAGCGGGGAGACCTCGTGCACGCGGTGTGTGCACCCCGTCGCGACGGCTCCGGCCGCGAAGCAGGCCTCCGCGCGCTCCCGCAGGCGCGTAACCGAGTCTGCGCTGTCGGCGCGCAGGTAGTAGAGCAGCTCGGCCGCGCCGGGGACGATGTTCGGCGCCTCGCCGCCGCTGGACACGATGCCGTGCAGCTGCTGTCCGGGCTCGAGATGCTGCCGCAACAACCCGATCGCGACCTGTGCGATGGTCACAGCATCGCCCGCGTTGCGCCCGAGATGCGGTGCGGCCGATGCGTGCGACCGCCGGCCCATGTACTCGACCGCCAGGTCCGCAAGGGCGAACGATCGCGCGCCCGCCACGTCGAATGGCCCCGGGTGCACCATGCCCGCACAGGCGAGGCCGTCGAACGCGCCGCGCTGGAGCATCAGCACCTTGCCGCCGCCGCTCTCCTCGGCGGGCGTGCCGTACACCTCGACGGTTATCCCCAGCTCGTCGGCGACGGACGCGAGAGCGAGCCCCGCCCCCACGGCGGCCGCCGCGATGACATTGTGGCCGCACGCGTGCCCGATCCCGGGCAGGGCGTCGTACTCGGCGAACACCCCGACACGCATGTCTCCGGATCCGGCGGTCGCGACGAACGCCGTGTCGAGGCCCACGATGCCTCGGGTCACCTCGAAACCGCCGGCAGCCAGAGCGTCGGCGACGAGCGCCGCCGAACGGTGTTCGGCGAACGCGAGTTCCGGGTGTGCGTGTAGGTCGTGGCTCAGCGCCAGCAGATCGGCCTCGTGCTCGGCCACGACCCCCGCCAGGGGACCGGCCATGTCAGCCGAAGGACATCGGCGCGGGCGGCGTCGCGAGGTCGGCGAGCAGCGGCGCGTGCAGCGCGGTCTTGATCTTGCGCAGCGTCGGGCCGTCGGCACCGGCGTTCCCGCGGGCCTGAGTGACGGCGGCGTGCAGCAGTTCCCCGGCCTCGGCGACCGCCGCCACGATGCCCGCGTCCTGCGCGTCGGGGCCGCCGTAGCGGCGCGCGGTGGTCATCGCCTCGACCGCGGTCTGGTAGGGCATCCGCGTGCGCAGCAGCGACGCCATACCGACGGTGAAGCTCATCTTCAGACCAAGCTCCGGCAGGCACCAGAAGCCGCGGTCGGAGCGCATCACGGCCGCGTCGCAGGACAGGGCCAGCATCGCGCCGGCTCCGAACGCGTGGCCGTTCACGGCGGCGATAGTGGTCATCGGCATGGTCAGCAGGCGGCTGTAGAGCCTGTGCACGGTGTCGAGGTACTGCGGCAGCTCGTCGAGGTGCGCCGCGATGTGGCCCACGTCGAGGCCGTTGCTGAAGAACTTGCCCGTCGCCGTCACGACGAGGGCGCCGGGCGTGCGCGCGGCCTGCGCCTCCACCTCGTCGAGCTGCGCCTCGACGGCGTCGATCCACTCCGGTGTGAAGCGGTTCTCGGGGTTGGTCGCGGACAACTCCACGCCCTCATCGCCGAGGTAGAGGATGAAGACGTCGTCGTCGCGCACGAGATAGGGCATGGCGACAACCATAACGGTTACGCGATATAGCATCGGGCACCATGGTCGACGATCGGACGGCGCGGGACACCGGACTCGAGGACCCCGCGGCGGCCGCGGCGGAGGCGGCGGACGCGCTACTGACGCGGGCCGCGGGTCAGGGATTCGACGGCGACGCGGTCGACGTGGCCGTCGTCCTCGGTTCCGGCTGGGCGCCCGCGGCGGACGCGCTGCTCGCGCGGGGTCGCCTGGCGGCGACGGTGCCTATGGCGGAGCTGCCGTCGTTCGCTCCGCCCACCGCGGCGGGGCACCGCGGAGTCGCCTACGTGGCACACGTCGGCGACTCGCGCGTGCTGGTGCTGCTGGGCCGCACCCACGCCTACGAGGGGCACGACCTGTCCCGCGTGGTGCACCCGGTCCGGACCGCGTGCGCGGCCGGGGCGAGGACGGTGATCCTCACGAACGCCGCGGGCGGTCTACGGGACGACATGTCGGTGGGCCAGCCCGTGCTCATCTCGGATCATCTCAACCTCACGGCGCGGTCGCCGCTACGCGGCGCGCAGTTCGTCGATCTCGTCGACGCCTACTCCCCCGCCCTGCGCGAGGCAGCGCGACACGTGGACCCGTCGCTCGCCGAGGGCGTGTACGCAGGCCTGCCTGGCCCGCACTACGAGACGCCCGCGGAGATCCGCATGCTACGGACGCTCGGCGCGGACCTGGTCGGCATGTCGACGGTCCATGAGACGATCGCCGCCCGCGCGGAAGGAGCTGCGGTACTTGGGGTCTCGCTGGTGACGAACCTTGCGGCCGGGATCACGGGCGAGCCACTGGACCATGAGGAGGTGCTCGCCGCAGGCCGCGCTGCGGCCGAGCGCATGGGCGGTCTGCTCGCCGATGTGGTGGCGGGATCGTCATGACCGGCGCCGGGAGCGGAGCGAGCGGGCCGAACGTCACCGGCGCCGGGAGCGGAGCGAGCGGGCCGAACGTCACCGGCGCCGGGAGCGGAGCGAGCGGGCCGAACGTCACCGGCGCCGGGAGCGGAGCGAGCGGGCCGAACGTAACCGGCGCCGGGAGCGGAACGAACGTCGCCGCGGAGGACGTGCGCGCCTGGATCGATGGTGACCCGGACCCTGTTACGCGCGCCGAGGTAGCCGCTCTGTCCGCCGATGATATCGTCGAGAGATTCTCCACCCCACTGACTTTCGGTACAGCCGGCCTGCGTGGCCCGGTCCGCGGCGGACCCGCCGGGATGAACGTGGCGACAGTGACGCGGGCGACCTGGGCGGTCGGTTCGTGGCTCTCGGCAAGATGCCTGGGTGGTTCGGCAGTGGTGGTCGGCCGGGATGCGCGGCACGGTTCGGAGGAGTTCTTCGCGGCGGCCACCGAGGTCTTGGCAGCGCAGGGTTTCTCGGTGATAGCCCTGCCGGATCCGGCACCGACGCCGTACGTCGCGTTCGCGACACGGCATTTCGACGCCGCCGCGGGTATCCAGATCACGGCCTCGCACAACCCACCTGCCGACAACGGATACAAGGTGTACGTGTCGGGTGGGCCGCAGCTGACCGCGCCGGCGGACCGCGAGATCGAGGCGCTGATCGCCTCTGCGCCCCCGGCTTCCGCGATCTCGCGGACTCCCGTGGTGTCGGATGAACGAGCACTCGCGCTGGCGGACCTGTATCTGGATCGCGCAGCGTCGCGGGCCGGGGACGGGCCGCGCGACCTACGGATCGCACTGACGCCTATGCACGGCGTCGGCGGCGCCCCCGCCGTCGAGGCGTTGCAGCGCAGCGGTTTCACCGATGTACACCTCGTGGACGAGCAGTTCGCACCCGACGGTGCCTTCCCGACGGTATCGTTCCCCAACCCGGAGGAACCCGGCGCGACGGACCTGCTGCTGGCGCTTGCGGAGCGGGTGGACGCCGACATCGCCATCGCACTCGACCCCGATGCCGATCGGTGTGCCATCGGCGCCCGCACGACCTGGCGGGCGAGCGATACCCGCGACCTGGGCGGGTGGAGCATGCTCACCGGCGATCAAGCGGGCGCGCTCCTAGGGGATCACGTGCTGGCATCCTCCGACGCGCGGGATCCACTGGTGGCCACCACGATCGTGAGCTCCGAGCTGCTGGGCGCAATCGCGGCCGGGCGCGGCGCGCGGTGTGCGCGAACGCTCACCGGCTTCAAGAACCTGATGCGCGCGGGTGATGGGCTCGTGTTCGCGTACGAAGAGGCGCTGGGCCTCGCGGTGGATCCGGACGCGGTGCGGGACAAGGACGGCATCTCCGCGGCGGTCGTCGCAGCGGCATACGCGGCGGCATTGAAGTCCCAGGGACGCACCGTGTTCGATGCGCTGGACGATCTCTACGCCCGGCACGGCGTGCATCTCACCGCCCAGGTGTCGCGGCGCGTCACCGACGTGGCTCAGATCGCGAGCCTGATGGCCCGGCTGCGGGCCGACCCGCCGCCGTCGGCGGCCGGTGTCCCGCTCGCCGTCGCGGATCTGCTCACGGCTCGGCCCGCCGCAGACGCCCTGGTGTTCACCGGCGACGGTGTGCGAATCACCGTCCGCCCGTCGGGCACCGAGCCCAAGGCCAAGTTCTACCTCGAGGTGGTCGAGCACGGCTCCGTCTCAGAGGCAAGGAGTTCCGCGCAGAAACGCCTGGACTCCGTGACCGAGGCGGTGCGGGCGTGGTGACATCGGATGTCGTGCCCCGTCACGGCGTTGCGGAACGGTCGCCACTAGCCGAACCACACCCCGTGCTGGACCGGGCCCCGCTGTTCCGGCCCACCGGCCTCTGACACCGCGGCTCCCCGACAGGTGGGGCGCGGCAGCACCCCGAGCGGCGGCTGCCGGTCCAGCCGACCGGGCGCTCCCGCTTGCGGATCTCGCACGATGCTGAATGCTGAATGCATGGCCGACCCGCCTCAGCCCCGCTCGTTCGTATCACGCCGCGTGCACGACGCGCTGCGCACGCAGATCGTCACCGACGGCTTCCCCGACGGGCGTCTGCCGACCGAGGAGGAGCTGCGCGCCGAGTTCCAGGTCTCGCGCGCGGCGGTCCGCGACGTACTCACCCGATTGCAGCAGGAAGGCCTGGTGGTGCGGCTGCGCGGCATCGGCACCATTGCTACGCACCGCCAGGTCACAGTCTCCCTGCAGGAATCGCACGGTGTGTCCGATCCGGCTCCCACCGGCATATTCGACGGAGCCATGCGCACCCGGATCCTGGACTGGGCGGATGCCTCCGCCGACGCCGGGATCGCCCATCGCCTCGGCGTGGAGCCTGGTGACACCGTCCTGCGGGTGGACTACGTCGCCATGCTGAACGAGGCGCCGCTGGGCCTGGCGACCAATTACACGCGCTACCCCCAGGCGGGCCTGTTGCGCCGCGACATGTTCGGCGTCGACTGGTATCGGATGCTGCGGTCCGCCGGCATCGATATCGGCGAGTCGACCTTCCTGTTCGAGGCCTCGCAGGCGGACACCCACGACGCGCGGCTGCTGGGTGTCGCGGAGGGCGAGCCGGTGTTGCTGGGTGAGCAGGTCATCCGCACCGCCGAGGGCGCGGTGTTCGACGTGGCGTTCATCCGCAACCCGGGGCACCGCCTCGCGAATACCTCCAGCTATCGGCGTGCACCGGCGGAACTGGAGCCGGATCCGGCGTAGCGGACGCAGCCGAAGCCCTGACCTGCAGTTTCACCGGCGATCGACGGCGAAACCATCGCGTTACTCCGCAGATGCCGGCGGTAACAACGGCCTCGCACCATGGGGACATGAACGTTGCAGATCAGCGACACCGGCGCCCACCGTGCGGCGCCCGCGTCCCCCGGCGCACGGCCACCCCGGCACGCAGGCAGGAGCCCACCTCGTCGCAGCGGGCGGCCGGCTCTTCTCGCGGTTCCTCGCACGATCACGCGCGCTGGCTCCGGGACGTGTTGCGCAGCGACATACTGGCCGGCCGCACGGGCGACGGTGGAATCCCGCCGGAACCCGAGCTCATGGGGACGCATCACGTCTCGCGCTCGGTGGTCCGGGAGGCACTGGCGCTGCTGCGGAACGAAGGCGTCATCGAACGCATCCCGGGAACCGGAACGTTCGCGGTGGCCGAGCGATTCGCCTACCGAATCACCGAACTCCATGGCGCGGAGGGGCTCTCGGATCGGGGTATCACGAATCAGGTGGTCGCCTGCGAACGCATCCCCATGCCCCGGCTCGTGGCCGCCCGGCTACGCGCGGACACGGGCGACGACTGCCTGCTGCTCGAGTACATCGGTCGTCTCCACGGCTCCGCCATCGGCATCTACACGAACTACATCCGCTTCCCGGAGGCGGAGGCCGTGGCGCGCACCCCGTTCCGGAGCGACTGGTGGACGCTGCTGGCGGACGCCGGCCTACGAGTCGGCGGAACCGACCTGCGGATCGAGAGCCTCCCTGCCGACGACGTCCTGGCCGACACCCTCGGAATCGCCGCGGGGCAGCCGGTACTCGGCGTCGAGCAACTGATCCTCGATCCCGCCGGTGTCCCGTTCGACTACGCGCTGCTCCGCAATCGCGGCGACCGGATCGCTGTGTCCTCCCGTGCCTCCCGCGATCCGCGCGGCGATCGGTCGAGGTGAGACATGCTGGTCTTCGCATGTCGCCGTCTCGGCTTCGCGATCCCCATCCTGCTGGGTGTGGCCGTGGTCGTCTTCCTCACCATCGCGCTGATCCCCGGCGACCCGGTGGCACTCCTGGCCGGCGCCGGCGCTTCCGACCAGACCAAGGCCGCGCTCACCCAGCGGCTCGGGCTCGACCGCGCGCTACCCATCCAGTTCTGGGCCTGGCTCACACATGCGCTGCGCGGCGACTTCGGCATCAGCATCTCGCAGCAGCGGCCGGTCTTCGGGCTGGTGGCCGACGCCTTCGGTAACACGCTGATCCTGGCGCTCTATGCGACGGTCCTGGCCGTCGCACTGGGGCTGCTGCTCGGCGGGGTCGCCGCGCGGTATCCGCGGAGCCTGCCGGGGCGCGTCACGTCGGCACTCAGTTCCGTGTCTCTGTCGGCCCCGCAGTACTCGGTCGCGCTGATCCTCATCGTCTATCTCGCCTTGGCGACAGGGTTCTTTCCGGTATCGGGGATGCACGGCTTCGACGGCGGCGGATTCATCGACCTGATGTGGCACGGCCTCCTGCCCGCCCTGACCGCCGCCCTGGTGCCGGCCGGGGTGATAGCGCGCACCTTCCGGTCGTCCCTGCTGGAGGTGTTGTCGATGGACTTCGTGGAGGCGTTACGGGCCCGCGGCCTACCCGGCCCCCGGATAGCGGCGCACGCCGTGCACAACACGCTGCCCGCGCTGATCACCATGACCGGACTGCAGATCGGCTACCTGCTCGGCGGCGTGGTCTTCGTCGAGACCATCTTCGCCTGGCCCGGCATCGGTCTGCTGCTGTTCCAGTCCATCTCCTCGCGTGATCTCCCCGTCACCCAGGCGGGAGTGCTCGTCTGCGGGGTCGCATTCGTACTCATCAACATCGTCGTCGACATGGCACTGGCGATGATCGATTCCCGAGTGAGGACATCATGACCAGCATCGCCACCGATGAAGGGACGATCGCCCGCGATTCCGCTCCAACGAGCGCGTCCATCGCGCGCACCCGCGTGCGTATCTGGATGCGCCGGATGCCGGTGGCTCTGTGGGGCTACGGAGCGCTCGGGCTGGCCCTGGTAGCACTCGGGATCGTCGGGCCCTACCTGGTATCGGATCCCACGATCGGACAGCTGAGCGAGCGCATGCAGGGGATCGGCGCCAGCGGCCACCCCCTTGGGACGGACGGCCTGGGCCGCGACGTGCTCGACCGGCTCGTCGCCGGGGCCCGGCCCAGCATGACGGCGGCTCTGGTGCCGGTGATCATCGCGGGCATCCTCGGCACCGTACTCGGTATGGCCGCCGGGATGTCCGGTCGCGGAATCCATTCCGCCATCATGCGCACCCTGGACGTGTTCTACGCGTTCCCGGCGGTGCTACTGGCCATCGCCATAGCCACCGCCCTCGGTGCGGGCACGACCAGCACGGTCATCGCGCTGTCGATCGTATTGATCCCACCGGTCGCGAGGATCGCGGAGACCGAGACACTGCGCCTGGCCGGGATGGACTTCATGGAGAGCGCACAGGTCAGCGGGGCCTCGCGGATCGCGATCGCCTATCGCCAGGTCCTGCCGAACGTCGCACCCGCGCTGCTCGTGTACTGCACCAGCCTCGTGGGCCTGGCCCTGGTCTTCGCCGGCGGGCTGTCGTTTCTGGGGCTCGGTGTCGCGCCACCGAAGCCGGAATGGGGCCAGATGGTGGGTGACCAACGGCAGTACCTCTTCTCGCACCCAGCGGCGGCCCTGATCCCCGCGTGCGTCATCTTCGCCGCCTCGTTCGTCTTCAACATGCTCGGCGACGCTCTCAGCGATGCCCTCGATGTACGCCGGAGGATCAGATGACACCACGCCTACAGATATCCGACCTCACGACCACGTTTCGCGGCCACTCCCCGATTCGTGCCGTCCGAGGCGTCAGCCTCTCCGTCGACGCCGGCGAGACACTGGTCCTGTTGGGCGAGAGCGGCAGCGGAAAGTCCGTCACCGCCCGCAGCGTCCTGCGCCTGTACGGGTCGGCTGCCGCGTGCACGGGTTCGGTCACCCTCGACGGGGAGGACCTGCTCACGATGCCGGAGAAGCGGATGCGGACTCTTCGCGGACGCCGCTTAGGGCTCGTCCCCCAGGACCCGACGGCGGCGCTGGATCCCCTGCGCAGCATCGGTTCACAACTGGCCGAGGTGCTCCGCGCCCACCGTCTGACCCGCACTCGTGCCGGCACCCGCGCGCGCTGCGAGGAGCTGCTGACGCTGGTGGGGATCCCGGACGTACCACAGGTGCTGGCCAGCCGACCGCATCAGCTGTCGGGCGGAATGCGGCAGCGGGCGGTGATCGCCATCGCCGTCGCCGGCGAGCCCGACGTGCTGATCGCCGACGAGCCGACGACCGCCCTGGACGTCACAGTCCAGGCGCAGGTGCTGTCCCTGTTCACCTCGCTGCAGCGCCGGATGGGCATGGCCCTGTTGATGGTCACGCACGATGTCGGGGTGGCCGAGGAACTGGACGGGATGGTGGCGGTGATGTATGCCGGTCGTATCGCCGAATCCGGTTCTGCGCGCGACATCCTCACGCATCCTCAACATCCCTACACCGCAGGCCTGCTGTCCTCGCTCCCCACTCCGGGCGTGCCTCGCGGCCGGCTTCCGGTGATCGTGGGCCGTCCGCCGCTCACCGGGGAGCACTCCGCCGGCTGCGCTTTCGCGCCACGCTGCGATCACGCCGTCCACTCCTGCAGGCATGTCGAGCCGGAGCTGGTGGATACAGGAGGCCGCTGGACGGCCTGCCCGGTCGTGGCGCCCGTGAACGGCGAACGCGAGAGGCAGCCGGCATGAGTACCGAATACCTGATGGAGGCACAAGGCATCAGCAAGACGTTCGGCGGCGGCGTACGGGCGGTCAGCAACGTCGACCTCGCGTTGCGCGCCGGCGAGACGCTCGGCATCGTCGGCGAATCCGGCTGCGGCAAGTCGACGACAGTGAAGATGATGCTGCGTCTGCTACAGCCGGACGCCGGACGCGTGTTCTTCGAAGGGCGCGACATCGCCCGCCTTCGGGGGCGCGAACGCAAGGAGTTCCGCCGACGCGTACAGGTGGTTCCGCAGAACCCGCAGACCAGCCTCAATCCCCGCCTGACGGTGTTCGACTCCCTCGCCTTCCATCTACGCGCGCACGGCTTCCCGCGGCGCGCGCGGACCACACGCGTTGCCGAGCTGCTCGATCGCGTCGGGCTCGATCCGTCCTATGCGCAGCGGTATCCGCACCAGATGTCCGGCGGTCAGCTCCAGCGCGCAGCCATAGCCCGTGCACTGTGTAGTGACCCGGATGTGGTGATCTGCGACGAGGCCGTCAGCGCGCTGGACAAGAGCGTGCAGGCCCAGGTGCTCAACCTACTCACCCGGCTGCAATCGGATCTCGGGATCGCCTACCTGTTCATCAGTCACGATCTCGCTGTGGTGCAGCACATCTCCGATCGTGTGGCCGTCATGTACCTCGGGCGGGTAGTGGAGCAGGCCTCGGCGGACGAGCTGTGGCGCGGGCCTCGGCATCCCTACACGGCGGCACTGCTGTCGTCCACACCGGGCCGTGGCCGCGAGCGCGTCGTGCTCGACGGCGAACTGCCCAGCCCCAGCAATCCGCCCAGCGGGTGCGGCTTCCGCACCCGCTGCCCCGTCACTGTCGAAGCCTGCACCCGCGAATGGCCCGATCTGCAGGTCCGTGACAGAGGCCACCTGGCCGCCTGCGTACACCTCGACCCCCAAGCGCTGATGGCTCCCGCCGCCGGCTGAGCGAACGACACCCGCGCATCGCGCCCACCGGCGCGTTGCGTCGATACCCCCTGCCCGAAAGGAGCGTCCGATGATGCGGATCATCCGGCCACGTGCCGTCCTGGCCCTGATCGTCGTGTGCGGCATGCTGGCCTCCTGCGGCGAGAAGGGCGCGCCGGAGCGATCGAATCATCCGGGGACCCTGAGGATCGCGATGACCGCGTCCGACATCCCGTCACTGGACACCACCCTCGCCGGCAATCAGGGATACGAGGGGAACCGGTTCGTCGGCAATCAGCTGTACGACGGTCTCACCCGGTACGACCTCGACCAGTCCACCAGCACCCCTCGCGTGGTGCCGGCGTTGGCACAGTCGTGGGAGCTGTCGCCCACCGGGACCGAATGGATCTTCCACCTGCGGCCGGGGGTCACCTTCACGGACGGCACCCCCTTCGACGCCGACGCCGTGATCTTCAACCTCGATCGCTACATGAATCCTGCAGCGCCACAGTTCAACACGGCGGCATCGGGACGCGCAGCCCTATCGCTGTCCGGCGTTCGGTCGTATCGCAGGATCGATGATCGCACCGTTGCGATCGAGACCAAGGGCGTCTACTCACATCTCCCGGAGGACATGGTGTTCGTCTATATGGCGAGCCCCGCGGCCGTCACCCGGTGGGGTTCAGAGTTCGGCGCCCACCCGGTGGGAACCGGGCCGTTCGTCTACTCGTCGATGCAGCGCGGGCAGCGGCTCACGCTGCGGGCCAATCCGCACTACTGGCGCGGGGCACCGAAGCTGCGGGAGCTCGTCCTGCTGCCCGTCCCCGACGCATCGGCCCGGCTGGCCGCGGTGCGCTCGGGCAGTGTGGACTGGGCGGAGGCTCCCAACCCCGACGACATCGACTGGCTACGGGGCCACGGCTACCAGGTTCTCACCAACGCATACGACCACGTGTGGCCGTGGATCTTCGACGTCACCAAGAAGCCACTCGACGACGTCCGAGTGCGCCGGGCGTTGAACTACGCCATCGATCGACGCGCGATCGCCACCCACCTCCTGGCCGGGACCGCCGACACCGCCGAGCAGGTGGCGCCCCGCGCCAGCCTCGCCTATCGACCAGACGACGATCTCTACGGATACGACCCCGAGAAGGCCAGGCAGTTGCTGGCGCAGGCGGGATACCCCCGAGGCTTCGATATGACGGTGTCATACCCGACGAGCGGCTCGGGCAATATGCAACCGGGCTCGATGAATCAGGCGATGCAGGCCGATCTGGCAGCGGTGGGTGTGCGGGTGCGGCTGAAGCCGATCGAATGGGCGGCGATGCTTACGGCATTCTCCGGCGGCAGTATCCCGGACCATGCCGACGCCATCAACATCTCACTGACCTTCATCCAGGAGGCCTTCTGGGGGTTGCTCTTCGGCACCGGATCGCCGACGAACATCGGCCACTACTCCAACCCTCGGGTCGACGACCTGATCACGCGGTCCACGGCGACGATCGATCCGGCCACCCGCAACAGCCTGTACGGACAGATCTCGGCTCAGGTGACCGCAGACGCCGCCTGGCTGACCGCGTTCAACGACCGCAATCCCCGCGTGCTCGCTCCCGACGTGCACGGCTTCGTCCAACCCAAGTCCTGGTTCCTGGACCTCGTACCCGTCAGCGTGGACTGACCTCGATCCGACCTCCGAAGATCCGTATCACATTGCAAGAGAAGGAGTCACAACATGGATGATCGAACGATCGTAGAGGCACTGCTGCAGATGCACGGGCTGACACCACCTTCCGCGGAGGTGGACCTGCTTGTCGCCGCATACGCGCCGAGCCGCGCCCGCGTGGAGCGACTGTACGCGATGCCCGGGGTCCGGTACGCCGAACCCGCCGTCACCTTCGATCCCCGCCCCTGAAGAGAAAGGTCTCACTCGTGTCGATAGCGACCACCCTGTCCGATGCCGCCGCCGCGCTGGCGGCGGGCACCACCACAAGTACCGAACTCGTCACCGCCGCGATAGCGGTGGCAGATGCCCACGACGAGCAGACCGGGATGTTCCTGTCCCGGTTCACCGATCAGGCCCTCGCGGCTGCAGCCGCGGCGGACGCCGACCGCGCCGCCGGCCGCGAACCGGGGGCACTGGCCGGCATTCCGATCGGAATCAAGGACATCATCACCACCTCGGAGGCGCCGTCCACCGCACAGAGCCTGGTCCTCGACCCGGCATGGAGCCACGGCGACGCCGTCGTCGTGCAACGCCTGCGGGATGCCGGAGCGATCATCCTGGGCAAGCTCACCACCATGGAGTTCGCGATCGGCTCGCCGGACGCCACGAAACCCTTTCCCATTCCGCGTAATCCGTGGAATCTGCAGCACTGGACCGGGGGTTCCAGCTCCGGCTCCGGCAGCGCCGTGGCCGCAGGAGCGGTGCTGGGGGCGCTGGGCACCGATACCGGCGGCAGTATCCGCATCCCCGCCGCATTCTGCGGAATCACCGGACTCATGCCCACCTTCGGCCGGGTACCCAAATCCGGTTGCGTCCCCCTCGGATACAGCCTCGACCACATCGGACCCATGGCCCGCAGCGCCCGCGACTGCGCGACCATGCTCACCGTCCTCGCCGGACACCACCCCAGCGACCACACCGCCATCGACACCCCCACCAGCGACTACACCACCACACTCACCGGCGACCTCACCGGCCTCCGCATCGGCGTCGACCGCCTGGCCCGATATGCGCTCGAGGACGAGGATCCGGCGCTGCCGCGGTTGTGGGACGACGCGATGGATGTGCTGCGCGCTCGCGGAGCCCGGATAGTAGACATCGAGCTGCCGTTCTACGAGGAGATGACCATCGCCGATCTGGTCATCATGTTCGGTGAGGCGCTGGCCTATCACCGCGGCGATCTGCAGACTCGATGGGGCGACTACTTCGCCGCCACACGCACCACCGTCGGATCGGGGATCTTCTACGGCGGAGCCGATTACGTGCAGGCGCAGCGGTGTCGCCGGGTCGGGCAGCAGGCGCTGGCCGAGCTCTACGCCGACGTCGACGTGATAGCAACCCCCACCAGCTCGACCGCCGCGCCCTCCTACGCGGACATGGACGGGTTCGTCGAAGCACTGGCCTCGGGAACCACCGGCGCCATGCACACCGGCTACTGGGACACCACCGGCAACCCGGTGCTCTGCGTACCGATCGGGTTCAACGACGCCGGCCTACCGATGTCGATGCAGCTGGCGGGTCGCCCCTTCGAAGAGGCCACCGTCCTGCGCGTCGGCGACGCCTATCAGGCCGCCTCCGACTGGCATCTGCGGTCTCCCGCGATGACGCCGACGGCCGCAGAGGTCCCGGCATGACGACGGCGGGCACGCGACAGGTATCGACCCTGACCGATGCCGCGGCCGCACTCCATGCCGGCCACCTGACCAGCCTGGAGTTGGTGCAGGACTGCATAGATGTGGCCGATCGACACGATGAGACGTTGGGCGCCTTCATCATCCGCTTCACGGACGAGGCCCTGGCTGCGGCGGCACAGGCGGACGCCGACCGCGCCGCCGGCCGCGAACCGGGGGCACTGGCCGGCATTCCGATCGGAATCAAAGACATCATCACCACCTCGGAGGCGCCGTCCACCGCACAGAGCCTGGTCCTCGACCCGGCATGGAGCCACGGCGACGCCGTCGTCGTGCAACGCCTGCGGGATGCCGGAGCGATCATCCTGGGCAAGCTGACCACCATGGAGTTCGCGTCAGGGCTTCCCGACGCCGCAAGGGACTTCCCCTTACCGCGCAACCCGTGGAACCTCTCGCACTGGCCGGGCGGCTCCAGCTCCGGCACCGGCTCGGGCGTGGCGGCGGGGATGTTCCTCGGCGGCCTCGGCACCGACACGGGCGGCAGTATCCGCATCCCCGCCGCATTCTGCGGAATCACCGGACTCATGCCCACCTTCGGCCGGGTACCCAAATCCGGCTGCGTCCCCCTCGGATACAGCCTCGACCACATCGGCCCCATGGCCCGCAGCGCCCGCGACTGCGCGACCATGCTCACCGTCCTCGCCGGACACCACCCCAGCGACCACACCGCCATCGACACCCCCACCAGCGACTACACCACCGCACTCACCGCCGACCTCACCGGACTCCGCATCGGCGTCGACCTGACGAGCGGGCGCGACACCGCGGACGTGGACCCCGCGCTCGATCCCGCGTTGGACCGGGCGATCGAGGTGCTGCAGAACCGCGGAGCAGAGACCGTGCCGGTGACCCTTCCGCGGTATCGGGAGGTGACGGAGGCGCTGTTCGTCATCAACAACGGTGAGACGCTGGCCTATCACCGCGGAGACGCACGGCGACGTCTCGCCGACTACTCGCCGTCCCTGCGGCTGTCGCTGCCGAGTGCTACGGCCGACAGTGCCGCGGACTACGTTCAGGCACAGCGTGTCCGGCGGGTGGCACACCAGGAGCTCGCGAACCTCTACGCGGATCGGGGGCTCGATCTGATCCTCACCGCCACGGCCTATACCGGCGCCCTCGCCTACGACGAACTCGATATCGGGCTCTCGTGGTTCGACTCGATCAACACGGCCTACTGGGATCCGATGGGCAATCCCGTCGTGTCCGTGCCGATCGGCTTCACGGCCGACCGACTCCCCCTGGCCATGCAGCTCGCGGGCCGCCCGTTCGACGAGGCCACCGTGCTGCGCGCGGCAGACGCCTTCCAGCAGTCCACCGACTGGCACCGAGCCGGTCCCGATCTCTCCCGGGAAGGAGCATCATGACCACCGCCGTCCTGATCATCGACATGCAGAACGGATTCGTCCACCCCCGGGGGTCGCTGCCCTCCGCCGGGCGCGGGCTCCCCTACATGGAGGCCGTGACCGCAGCGAACGTGGCCCTCATCGCCGCCGCACGGGAACGATCGGTGCCGGTGATCTACACGCGGCACGTCTACCGTGCCGATCGGGTGGACCTGCCGCGCATGGTCGCAGACAGCCTGCCCCTGCACCCGCCGGCACTGCTGCGGGGAAGCTGGGACGCCGCGGTGATCGACGAGCTGGCCCCCGAACCCGGCGACACGATCGTCGACAAGAACCGCTACGACGCCTTTCTGTACACCGATCTGGAAGTGGTCCTGCGCGCCAGGGGAATCAGTCGCCTGGTGGTCGGTGGGGTCGTCACCAGCGTGTGCGTGGAGTCGACGGTGCGGTCGGGGCAGCAGCGCGATTTCGACATGTACGTCGCCGCCGACGCGACGTCCGCACCGATAGCCCAGCACCAGCCGGCGCTGGACATGATGGCGACACTGTTCGCCGCCGTGGGACCGGGCTCGCAGATGCTCGAATGGGCGCTCGAGGGTCGGCTACCGACCGTTCCCGTTGCCGCCGGCTGACGCCTTGCTCGCGCGAATCCACGACGTGGATCCGCGACTCCACCTCGTCGACGGCGTGTGACGTCCGATGTCGTGACCCGGTACATTCACGGCCATGGAGAACGGTCCCCGGCAGCCGAACCACACCCCCGTGGTGGTGCTCGCGGTCATCGTGGGACTCCTCATCCTCGCGGGCGCCGTCGCAGCAGCGCTGCTGCTGACACGTGGCGGGCACAGCTCGTCCTCCGCGGCTTCGGCCACCCCGGCACCCGCCGCGGTGAGCGCCGTCGGCGGCACGACCGTGACCGTCTCCGCGGCACCGATGCCCGCGACCGTGACCACGCGGACTACGACCACGGGGAATGTGCAGACGACCAGCGGGAACGCGCCGACCGTGCCCGGCACCGACCGGCAAGGCTTCGTGACCGGTGACGCGCGCTGCCAAGGAATCGACGAGGCGCAGGCCCTGCTGTCGACCTCCGCGTCGCAGGTGGCCATCTGCTCCGGCCCGGGCGGGCTGTACTACCGCGGCTACCGAACGGCCTCGGGCCACGGGATCACGCTCTCCGCGGTGAGCCGCTCGTCGGCGGGCTACGTCGTGCGCGGCAGCGACCACGCCACCGTCTACACGGTCGGACCGGCCGGGCTGCTGATCACGACCCGTGACGGCGTGCAACATCCCGAGGCCGCGTTAGCGTACTGGTCCCGGTAGCTCGGAGCGTTCAGGTCCAGCGCGGCCCGAACTGCCGGTCACCCGCGTCGCCGAGCCCGGGCAGGATATAGGCGTTGGAGTCGAGTTCCCGATCGACGGTGGCGGTCACCAAACGCACCGGATAGCCGGATTCCTCCAGTGCCGCCACACCTTCCGGTGCCGCGACGACGCAGACGGCGGTGACGTCGGTGGCGCCGCGATCGTTCAGCAGTTCCAGGGCCTGCACCATCGAGCCGCCGGTCGCGAGCATGGGGTCGAGCACGAACACGGGGCGGTCCGACAGATCGGCCGGCAGCGACTCGAAGTACGGCTCGGGAATGTGGGTCTCCTCGTTGCGTCCCATCCCGACGAAGCCGACCTGCGACTCCGGGATCATGGCATGCGCCTGATCCACCATGCCGAGGCCGGCGCGGAGCACGGGCACGAGTAGCGGCGGGGCCGCGAGGCGGTGGCCGTCGGTGGTCTCCAGGGGAGTCACCACGGCGACCGTGTCGACCCGGGCACCACGCATCGCCTCGTACACGAGCATCTGGGTCAGTTCCTTGAGCGCGGCCCGGAAGGTGGCGTTGTCCGAACCCCGGTCCCGAAGCGCCGTCAGGCGCACGGCGGCGAGCGGATGGTCGACGACGGTCGTCTGCATGGATCGATACCCTACCGGCGCCGCGCGGCATTCCGGACTGCCAGCCGGGTGCCGGATTCGGCGGAACCGGAGCGGCACCTGGCGCGTCTAATCAGTGCAGGGGTGCTGGGAGGAGGGCGTATGGAGCCGTTTCGGATGGACACGGACGCGGTCGCCGCCGCGGGGACACGGATCGGGGCGCTGGCAGGCGAGACCGCATCCGGGGCTGTGGCGGGTGCGGCCACGATGGGAGCCCTGGCGCCCGTCTTCGGCGTGATCGGCGGCGATTACCTGGCAGCACTGGTCGGCGCGCTGGGATCGACGGACGTCGAGGTGGGAAGGCTCGCCGCCTACTACGCGTCCGCCGGCACGGCGACCGCGCAGTCGGTCGCTGTGGTCGCGGCGTCGGAGACCACCGGGGCCGCGAGCGTGTTCGGAGTGATGGCGTGAGCATCGTCGACGCCCTCGCGACCCCGCTCTATTCGATCCTCGACTCGTTCGGCTCAGGCGACGTGACGGCCGCGGGCATCGACCGGGCGATCGCGACGCTGCGGGAGCAGCTCGAATCGGTCGGCGACCAGACTCGCTCGACCAATGTCACCGTCGGCCACGCCTGGGCCGGCGTCGACGCGGGCGCGGCGCAGCGCTCCCTCGGCAAGGCCGGGACGAGCGCGCAGGCGATGGGCACGCACACCGGGAGACTGCAGACCTCGCTGCAGACGGCTGCCCACGTGGTCGAGCAGGGCCGGACCGAGCTCAGACGCGTAGTCGACTCGTTCGTGCAGCAGGGCGAGGCCGCGAACCCGACCCTGACGAATCCCGCCGGGCTGCTCGCTGTGCTGCGGCTCGCTGCCGAGCACCTACAGCAGGCGTTGCAGGTGCTGGAGAAGACCCGTCAGGCCCTCGACGGCGAGACCGGCGTCGTCGCCGGGCTGGCCCAGCGGACCCCGTCGGCACCCGAGGCGGTGGACGGCACGAGCGGCTCGGCCGGCGCAGCGACGGCGCCCGCATCCGCCGGTACGTCGACGGCGCCCACCCTTGCACAGGGCGCGGGGTCGGCGCTCGGGGCCGGTGGTTCGGGAGCGGGATCCGGCACGGGGACCGGTGGATCGGGCGCATCGGGACTCGGTTCGGCGCTGTCGTCGGTGCCGGATGCGACAGGTGGAGCGGGCTCTGGTCGCTCGTCCGCGCGCCCTCCGAGTGTGAACGCGCAACGGGTAGCGTCACATTCGATCCTCGCCGGCGAGGGTGTAGAGGTGCGGCTACCGGACGGTCGTGTTGTCCGCGCCCCGAACGAGCAGGCGGCCGCCGCGGTGCGGGCCGCCCTGACGCAACTCGGCGTCCCCTACCAATGGGGCGGTACCTCTCCCGGCCAGGGACTCGACTGCAGCGGGCTCACACAGTGGGCGTACCGGCAGGCCGGGATCGAGATCCCGCGGCTCGCACAGGAGCAGCACGTCGGCGCGCAGGTGTCCGCCGACTCGCTGCTCCCCGGCGACCTGGCGGTATGGGACGGGCACGTGGCGATGGTGATCGGCGACGGCCGGATGATCGAGGCCGGGGACCCGGTCCAGATCTCGTCGGTGCGCACCGACAACGTCGGCATGGGTTTCATGGGATTCTTCCGGCCCACCGAGGGACCGGCATGAGATCGCGCACCGGTGGACGACCAGGCTTCCCCACGCGGCCCGACGCGCAACAGCGATCGGGGACGCGTACTCATCACCGTGGCCACCAGAACGACGACCGCCGCGGCCGGCATCCGACGCCGACCGGAGACCCCCTCGACAGAGTTCGATCCGATCTGAGGAGTCGCTGCACAAATCCTCCGTACGCAGGGCGAATCGCGATCAGCGCGCATAGGCTGTCAGCCATGGCAGGCAGGCATGCGCGGCCGGGCTTCGACGACCGACCCGCGCGCGAACCGGGCGCCCACCGCGCTACCGCGACCGGGCATCTCTCGACACAGGGTTACGGTCGGGTAGAGGGTCGCACCGTCGGGACCTGCCAATGCGGCGGGCCCATCGCGCAGGTACGACACACCGCACCCGCCGGGTCGCCGGGCGCGATGACCGATTGGTATCCGCCGGTCTGCTCGGGACCGCACTGCATGATCCGGAAGCTCAGCCTCGAGAGGGCTTTCCTCCGCGCCCCGTGGCCGTGGGGCCGCGATGCCACGGTCGACACCGTCTACCCCGGGGTTCAGACGCAGCTGCTCGGGAGCTGCGACTGTGGCGACATGATCCTGCGGCTGCGCTACATGCGCGATCCCGTGTTCCGGCCCGGCGAGTACACCGCGTGGTTCCCGCCCTTCTGCTCCACTGTCGAGTGCCTGGTCCGGGTACGCAGCGACGAGGCCGGGCACCTCGCCCGCACCGGCCAGTGGAGCGATCCGGCACTCGCAGGTCAGCATCGCGAGGCTGTCACCGCCGTGCACTAGGCTGGCGGCCATGGCGTCTGACATCGTCCCGATCGAGCTCGGCCTCACCGACGGCCCGGTGTACTCCCTATGGGCCCCGCGTTGGCGGGAGGGAGACGACGAATGGGAGGCATTCCTCGGTCTCGAGGACGACCTGTACGGGTTCGGATCCGTTGCGGAACTGGTCGCATTCGTGCGCAGCGGAGCCGACAACGACCTCGATGACCACCCTGCCTGGAGCGGGCTCACCGACCTTCCCGCCGAGGCGTTCACGCCCAAGGACGAGCGCTCGTACGACCTGATCTCGGTGCCCGAGCTGGCCGCCGAGGAGCCGACACCCGAGGTCATCGCCGAGCTCGAGGACACCCTCGAGATCGTGTCGCTGATCGGCGAGGTGTGCGAACTGCTCGACGTCACCAAGTTCTTCAACGGCAACCCGGTGCTGGGGACGGTCCGCATCGGCACCCGCAACTTCGAGGGTCGCGAGGGCCGCGAGATGTGGCACAAGGTCGGCCAGATCATCGCCCGCAAGTGGGACGACGTGGTCGATGCGATCGAGGGCGTTGTCACGGCGCCCAAGGTGCCGCAGGCCACGGTCCAGGTCGCCGAGACCGAACTGGCCGCCGCAGCGGAGACGGCAGCCGAGCTCGCCGCGGGTAAAGCCGACCTCGACGACGACCTGGACGATCTGGACACCGATGACAACGACTCCGACGACGATCTGGACGATGACGGTATCGACGCAGCCGATACCGATTCCGACGAGGACGAGGAGGAGGACGAGGATTACGAGGACGATTCGTTCTGGGGGTCCGTCGGCATCGACCCCGTGAAGGTCGTGACGCGCGACGGCGAGTACTACACCCTGCGCTGCTACCTCGACGATTCGCCGGTGTTCCTCGGAAAGAAGGGCAGGATCTACGTCTTCGACTCGACCTCGGCGTTGGAGCGGTACCTCGCCGACGACAACGACACCGAGCTGTCGAAGGTCTCCACCTATGAGGAGGTACAGGTCGCAGCAACCGACGGCACGCTCGAGGTAGAGGTGCACGACGACAACGTGTATGTGCTGCCCGGCATCGCCGAGGACATCGCCGACGGACCGCGCCGCATAGACCGCGATCAGCTGGACCTCGCCGTCGAGCTGCTGCTGGACGCGGCCGACTTCGCCGACGAGAGCGCCGTCCGCGATGCGCTGCGCCCGACCACGCCGCTCGGCTTCTTCGTGTCCTACGCGCTTGACCCGCAGCCGCGTCGCCTCGCTCCGTCGGAGCCCTTCGAGAACGAGTCCGAGGCGTGGCGCGCGCTCGAGCACGAGTTCGAGGGGCGGCTCGAGAAGCGCTGACCGTCCGGGCTCGACGCCCTCCGAAGTCATCGCCGCGCGGCGACACCCGGTTCCACGTACGCACGAAGAAGGCCCCCCCCCGCGGCGGGGGCGTGT
>NZ_JARFTP010000011.1 GCF_029167375.1 Tsukamurella sp. 8F | reverse complement strand
ACACGAGCAGCACGAGAAGGCGCTCGAAGCGACCCGCAAGGTCCAGGAGCACGGCGGCAAGATCGAGATCGAGTGATCTCACTTCGGCACTGATCGGACGGCGAAGGCCTCTCCCCTACCCCAGGGGAGAGGCCTTCGCCGTTCTCTCTGTCCTAGTCGCCGCCCCGCCCTTGTCTGGAACCCGGCACCGCCGGGCGAGCCGCGGGCGTCAGACGCGGCGGCGAAGGATGTACCGGGGCTGGTCGGCGGCGAGATCGGCGTTATCGAGGCACGCCTCGTACCACTCCGGGGCGGCGACCAGCCCCCGCTCCCTGAGTTCCACGGCGGTCGCCTTCGATACCGGGATGAGCGAGCGCGACCACGATCCCGTCACCCCGGTCTGCAGGTACGTCCGCTCCGGATGGGACGTGCGATACACACGGGCGACCGCGGGCAGCGACTTGGACACCTCGACCCGCTCCAGCGCGTCGGCGATCTCGTCGTCGGCGATCCACGACGGCACGCGGAGCAACAGGGTCCACCGGGCGTCGTCGACGGTGGCCCGTGTGAGCTCCCCGCGGATGCGCTCGAGGGGCGGGACGGAGAAGTCGGTGCGAGCGGCACCATCGACACCGGGCGCTCCACGGCGCACGAGGTCCTTGTTGCGCAGCTTGGCACCGTAGACGGCCGCGTAGAGGGCCTCAGTCGCCACGCGGTAGTCCTCGCACGTGCGGGGACTGCCGTGGGTGTCGATGGCGAGGAACGAGCGCGCAGGGGCGTCTACGACCCCGAATCCCTCGGGCATCGAATACAGGTCGCTCTCGGCGCGGGTGAAGTCGAGCTTGGCGGGCTTGACGGCGACGGTGCCGGAGCGGCTGCGGCCCCGCAGCTCGTCGTCGCTGAGCCGGCGGACGGACAATCCGGAGCTGGTCATCGCTACGGCACTTCCCTTCGGTGGCATCCGCCAGCGAGGCAACCACAGCAGGGCGACGCCGAGGTGAACGGGCACGAGCCGCGACACGAATGCCGTCCGACAAAGCAGAAACCGCCCGTACCCCTGCCGGGGACGGGCGGCCTGTGCGTGAGCTCTAGTGCTTCTCGGGGCCCTTGTGGTACTCGAAGACGAGACCCCACGCGGCGGTGATGACGATGACCGCACCGAAAGCCAGCAACCAGAACAGGTGCAGGGCCATGGCGACGCCCACGACGGCGACGGACGCCGACAGCAGGATCGGCCACCAGGAATGCGGGCTGTAGAAGCCCAGCTCACCGGCGCCGTCGGCGATCTCCGCGTCCTCGTAGTCCTCGGGGCGGGTATCGACACGGTTGGAGACGAAGCGGAAATACGTCCCGGTGATGAGGGTCAGGCCGGCGGTGAGGAACAGCGCTGCGGTACCGACCCACTCCACTCCACCACCGTCGTGCCCCGTCCCCCAGATGGCGGTGAGCACGGTGTAGATGACACCGCACAGGAAGAAGAACGCGGTGAGGAATTCGAAGAGCTTGGCTTCGACCTTCATATCAGTTGCTCTCCCCTACTGCCGAGGCCGTGCGGGCCAGGCGACGCGTGTCGAACGGCGCGGTGGTCACTGCCTTGCCGGGCTGGCCGATGGCCTGCAGCGCGGCCGCGTTGTCGGCGCCGCCCTGGCGCGCCTTGATGTACTTCTCGAAATCGGCCGGCGATACGGCTCGGATCTCGAAGTTCATCATCGAGTGGTAATCGCCGCACATCTCGGCGCAGCGCCCGACGAACGAACCCGTGCGGTCGATCTCGGTGATCTGGAACTTGTTGTTGGTGTGGTTCTGCACCGGGTTCGGCATCACGTCGCGCTTGAATGCGAACTGCGGGATGTAGAACGAGTGCACGACGTCGGCGGAGGCCAGGTCGAACTGGATACGCGACTGCGTGGGCAGGACCAGCACGGGGATCTCGGCGGAGCTGCCCTGCGTCTCGATCTTGCTGAATTGCAGGTAGTCGCGGATCTCCTGGAACTTGCCGTTGTTGGGTCCGTGGACCTCCTTGCCGTCCTGCTCGATCGGCTCCCCCGGCTTGGGCTGCGTGCCGTAGGGGTTCGGCTTCGACAGGTTCAGCTGCTCACCGTCCTGGAAGGTGACCTGCTGGTACCCGAACCGCCAGTTCCACTGGAACGCCGTGACGTCGACGGTGACGGCAGGATTCGGCTCCATCTTCTCGACCTTGGTCTGCACGACCACAGTGGCGTAGAAGAGGATCGCGATGATGACGAACGGCACAGCCGTGTACATGAGCTCGAGCGGCACGTTGTAACCGGTCTGCCGCGGGAAGTCGGGCGTGCCCTCCTTCTTGCGGTGGAACGTGATGGTCCAGAAGGTCAGGCCCCAGACGAGGATTCCCATGATCAGCGCGGCGACGACAGACCAGCTCCACAGCGTGGTCATGTCGCGGGCCTCGGGGGTCACGCCCTCGGGCCAACCGAAACGCATCGCCTCCTCGACGGAGCAGCCCGACATGGCGAACATGCCTACGACGAGTCCGGCAGCCAACGTAAGGCGCTTGGCCCACGCTGCACGCCCGACGCGGCCACGACCAGCGAGAGCACTCTTACCCGTCTTACGAGGGGCCGTACTTCCGGGAGCCAATTTCGCGCCTTCCTGCTGAAACGGGACTTCTCTCTGCGGGCTCCGTCGTGGCTCCGCGAATCGCTTGGAACTCACAGGAGGGGCTGGACGTTTCCCGATGTACTACGCAGCGTAGACCAAACGATGCCCGGAATCGCTCCGGGGTCACAGAATCGCGCGGCGCGCCCTCGGCGTCGGCATCCCCGGTCTGGTTTCGGCATACTGATCACTCGTGTGTGGCCTTCTGGGATTCCTGTCCGCCGACTCGACCGCGGCTGCGGCCGTCGACACCGTGACCGCCGCCGGCCGGTGCATGCGGCACCGCGGACCCGACGAGTTCGGCCGCTCGTGGCACGACGACGACCTAGCCCTGGCGTTCAATCGGCTCGCGTTCATCGACATCGAACACGCGCATCAGCCGCTGCGCTGGGGCCCGCCCGAGAACCCGGACCGGTACGTCCTGACGTTCAACGGCGAGATCTACAACTACCTCGAACTCCGCAAACAGCTGGCCGACGAGTTCGGAGCGACGTTCCGCACCGAGGGCGACGGTGAGGCCATCGTCGCCGGGCTCCACCACTGGGGCGTCGACGGTGTACTGCCCCGCCTGCGCGGTATGTTCGCCTTCGCCGTATGGGACACCGAGCGCCGCGAGCTGACGGTCGCCCGCGACGCGTTCGGCATCAAACCGCTGTTCTACGCGACCGGAAGCAAGGGCACCGCGTTCTCCAGCGAGAAGAAGTCCGTGCTCCAGCTGGCCGGTGTCGCCGACGTCGACCTGGAGCTCGACCCGCGCGCGATCGAGCACTACACCGTCCTGCAGTACGTTCCCGAGACGGAGACCCTGCACAAGCACCTGCGACGGCTCGAGTCCGGCACGTACGCGGTCCTCACACCCGGCGGCCACGTGACCGGCCGGCGCTACTTCCACCCGCGTTATCCGGTCCGCCCCATCTCGGGCGGACCGGACTCCGCCGACGCCAAGGCGCGCTACCACGAGATCGCGGAGGTGCTGCGCGACTCGGTCAAGATGCACATGCGCGCGGATGTCACCGTCGGCTCGTTCCTCTCGGGCGGAATCGACTCGACCGCGATCGCGGCGCTGGCGATCCAGCACAACCCCGACCTCATCACCATCACCACGGGCTTCGAGCGGGAGGGGTACAGCGAGGTCGACGTGGCCGCGGAATCGGCGGACGCGATCGGAGCGCGCCACATCGTCAGGGTCGTGAGCCCCGAGGACTTCCGCAACGCGATCCCCGCGATCGTCTGGTACCTGGACGACCCGGTGGCCGACCCGTCGCTGGTGCCGCTGTACTACCTCGCCAAGGAGGCCCGCAAGCACGTCAAGGTCGTGCTCTCCGGCGAGGGGGCCGATGAGCTGTTCGGCGGCTACACCATCTATCGCGAGCCGCTGTCGCTGGCACCGTTCGACAAGCTGCCGCCCTGGGCGCGGCGCCTCGCCGGTAGGGCAGGCGACCGGCTGCCCGAGGGGCAGCGCGGCAAGAGTCTCCTGCAGCGCGGCTCGTTGCGCCTCGAGGAGCGCTACTACGGCAACGCGCGGTCGTTCAACGACACGCAGCTCCGGTCGGTCCTCACCGAGTTCCGTCCCGAGTGGACACATATGGACGTCACGGCACCCATCTACGCGCAGACCCGCGGACTGGACCCCGTGGCGCGGATGCAGCACCTCGACCTGTTCACGTGGTTGCGCGGCGACATCCTGGTCAAGGCCGACAAGATGACGATGGCCAACTCGCTCGAGCTGCGCGTGCCCTTCCTCGACAAGGAGGTCTTCGCGGTCGCCGAACAACTGCCCGTCGACGCCAAGATCGCGCATGGAACGTCGAAGTACGCGCTGCGGCGGGCGCTCGAGGAGATCGTGCCGCCGCACGTGCTGCACCGGAAGAAGCTCGGCTTCCCAGTGCCGCTGCGGCACTGGCTGGCCGGGCCCGAGCTGTACGACTGGGCGCGCGAGACCATCGAGCAGTCGCAGACAGAGCAGTGGATCGACAAGCCCGCAGTCCTCGCGATGCTCGACGAGCACCGCGCCAAGGCGCCGGAGGGCTGGCCCGGCGGCACCGATCACTCCCGCCGTCTGTGGACGGTGATCGTGTTCATGGTCTGGCACGGCATCTTCGTCGAGAACCGCATCCACCCCACGATCGAGGAGCCCGACTACCCGGTCCGGCTCTAGCCGTGTCCTTCCGCACGGGCGCGGCCGTCCGGTGGCTCCTCGTGGCGGTGTGCATCGCCGTCGTGGTGGCGCTTCCGCTCACGTTCCCGCCGGGCATGGGCGCGACGGCGTTCGATCGCACGGCCACCGACTGGGTGCGCGCGACCTTCCATCCCGTCGCACGGGTGTTCCTCGCGCCGTCGGAGACGCCGTACCTGTTGCCCGTAGTCGTGGTGGGCGTCGGCTTCTACGGCTGGGCCCGCGAGTTCCGGCGGGCCGCCCTGCTCATCGCCACGCCCGCGGCGGCGGTGCTGCTCAACACTCTTGTGCTCAAGCAGTTGTTCGGCCGGACGCTGACCAGCGCCTACGTCGACCACCCGTTCCTCGCCTACCCCAGCGGGCACACCGTCGCCTACGCGTCCGTGGCGGCGGCGTTCGTGCTGGCAGCGCGCACCGGCCGCGGGCGGGCCGCCTGGGCCGTCGCGATCGCCGCGACGCTACCCGGCGTCGCCGCGGGACTGATCTGGTACGGCTACCACCTGGCCACAGATGTGATCGCAGGGCTGTGCGTGGCTGTCGCGGTGGCGCTCGTCGTCGCTGCGGTGGTCGAGATCTCGGCTGCACAGCATCGGCATCGCCGTGACGGCGATACTCATGCGCTCCGGCCGAGATCCTGACCGGTCATCGCAGCAGCACGATCCACATCGCCGCGTAATGGCAGGCGGCCGCGATCACGGTGGCGGCATGAAAGAACTCGTGGTGCCCGAACACCGTCGGCCACGGGTCCGGCCAACGAGCCGCGTAGAGCACCGCTCCCCCGCTGTACAGCAGCCCGCCGATCACGAGCAGCACCACGGCCGCCCAGCCGGCCCCGAGGATCAGCTCGCGCGCCACGGCCACGGCCACCCAACCGAGAGCGATGTACAGCGGGACGCCCACCCAGCGCGGAGCGTGCGGCCAGAACAGCTTCATCGCGACGCCGGCCGCGGCACCGATCCACGTCACCAGCAGCACCATGCGGCCGGTGGCCCACGGAAGGGCGATGACGGCTATCGGCGTATAACTTCCCGCGATGAAGACGAAGATCATGCAGTGGTCCGCGCGTTTCATCCAGACCCGGACGGCCGGCGACCACGGCCCGCGATGATACGAGGCGCTCACGGCGAAGACGCCGAACACGGTGATCGCGTACACCAACAGCGCCAAGCCCGCTGCCTCCGAATGCAGGAAACCCGCGATCACCAGCGGGATCCCCGCCAGTACCGCCGCCGCGGCGCCGTAGGTGTGGATGACGCCGCGCAGCCGCGGCCGCGGCTGCATCGCCCCCGGTAGCGGCTGCGGCGTCGGCGGGATCACTGCAGCACTGTCAAGATCTCCGCGGCGGCATCCGCGCCGTAGGCTCCCGCGAGGCGCTCGCGTGCCTCGTCGGCGTCGAAGTCCCAGTCCTGCGGCGCGACGGTCTCGAGCACCTTCGTCGCAACGAACGCGCCGAGCTGCGCGGATCGCTCATAGGACAGGCCCGAGTCGATACCGACGAGGAAGCCCGCACGGAAGCCGTCGCCGACGCCCGTGGGATCCACCTTCGCGTGCTCGGGGACGACTCCCACGTGCACTGCTGCGCCGTCCGACGGCACGATGTCGACGCCGTTACTGCCCAGCGTGGTGACGCGGACCTCGACCATCGCCGCGACCTGCGCGTCCGACAGGCCGGTCTTCTGCTGCAGAAGGCCCCACTCGTATTCGTTGGTGAAGAGGAACTTGGCGCCCTCCACCAGCTCTCGCGCCTGTACGCCGTTCAGATGGGCGAGTTGCTGCGACGGATCGGCCGCGAAGGGGATCCCGAGTTCGCGACACTGTGCGGTGTGGCTCGTCATGGCCAGGGGGTCGTTCGCGCCGACGACTACGAGGTCCAAGCCGCCCGCGTGCTCCACGACGTCGGCGATGTGGATCTGAGAGGCCTCGCCCATAGCGCCCGAGTAGAACGACGCGAACTGCGCCATCTCGGCGTCGGTTGTGCACATGAAGCGCGCGGTGTGCGCGGTGTCCGACACCCGCACCGCAGTGGTGTCGACGCCTGCGCCCTCCAGCCAGCCGCGGTATCCCTCCTCGAAATCGACGCCGACGCTGCCGACGAGGACCGGGCGCCGGCCGAGCTGGCCGATGCCGAAGCAGATGTTCGCGGCGACACCGCCACGCTGGATCACCAGGTCCTCGACCAGGAAACTCAGCGAGATGTGGGCGAGATGCTCGGCGAGCAGCTGCTCCGAGAACTTGCCCTCGAACCGCATCAGGTGATCGGTTGCGATGGATCCGGAGACTGCTATGGGCACGAAAAACCCTCCCGAGTAGGCGACACCAACCGTGACACCCTATCTCCCGGGAGGGTTCCGCGCTCAGGCCGGACCCTGTCGATCCGGACTCATCGACTCAGTTGAAGGAGTCGCCGCACGCGCACGAGCCGGTCGCGTTCGGGTTATCGATTGTGAAGCCCTGCTTCTCGATCGTGTCGACGAAGTCGATCTTCGCGCCGATCAGGAACGGTGCGCTCATGCGGTCCACAGCCAGGTTGACGCCGTCGAACTCGGTGTTGACGTCACCGTCGAGGCTGCGGTCGTCGAAGTACAACTGGTAACGCAGACCGGCGCAGCCGCCGGGCTGGACCTCGATGCGCAGCGACAGGTCGTTGCGCCCCTCCTGGTCCAGCAGGGCCTTGGCCTTGGACGCCGCTGCGTCGGTCAGCACCACACCCGTGGCCGCTTCGGCCGGGGCGTTCAGGTCAGCCGTCGTCATAAAAGTTCTCCTCACACGCAGGTGTTCGTAACCAACGGTACTACTTCCACCGCTATTCCCGCGGGTCGCCTCGTGCCCGCGCCACAGGTCGTCGGGGCCGCCACGCCCGGAACCCCGGCCACACCGGACGCCGCTCACAGCTCATCCAATACCCTGGTCAGCGTGAAGCTCCCGTGGAACAAGGACGACTCCGCGCACGTCGCGGAATCCGGCGCAGCGGACGACGCCGCCGTGGACGACTACAACGCCGACGCGACGGGCACGCCGCGCCACACACCAGGCAAGGGCCGCCCGACGCCGTCACGCCGCGAGGCGGAGAACCGCCGCCGCGGCCCCGTCGCGCCTGCGCCCATGACGCGCAGGGAAGCGCGGCAGCGTCGCAAGGAGACGAAGCCGAACCTGACCAAGGAGCAACGCCGGGAGGCCTCGTCCAAGCGCCGGTCCGTCGCCGCCGAGCGTCGCGAGCTGATGATGCAGGGCGACGAGCGCTACCTCCCCGTCCGCGAGAAGGGCCCGGTCAAGGCCTTCGTGCGCGACCTCGTCGATTCGCGCCGATACATCTCCACACTGTTCATCCCCCTCGCCCTGATCGTGATGGTCTACATGTTCGTGGTGATCCAGAACCCGGTGCTGTCCGGCCTCGCGATGCCCATCCTGCTGGTGTTCGTCGCGATCATGGCGATCGAGGGCTTCCTGGTGGGCCGCAACATCAACAAGAAGGTGTACGAGAAGTTCCCGAACACCACGGAGGCGGGCTTCCGCCTCGGCTGGTATGCATTCATGCGCTCGACGCAGCTGCGGCGCATGCGGATCCCCCGTCCCCGGGTCAAGCCCGGCGACGCGGTCTGATCCGTGGCGGTCACCCTCGTCCTGGGCGGCGTCCGCTCAGGCAAGTCGGCACGAGCCGAATCGCTGCTGCCCGAGTCGGCACGGTACGTCGCGACCGCCGCCGCGCAGGTGGGCGTCGATGACGAGTTCCGTTCCCGCATAGCGACTCACCGCGCGCGGCGCCCGGCCGGCTGGACCACGGTCGAGACCGCCGACGTGGCCGAGCTACTCGGATCCGAGCCGTATCCGGCCACCCTCGTCGACGACCTCGGCGGGTGGCTCACGGCCGTCCTCGACAGTGCCGCGGCGTGGGAGACGCCCGACGATGTGCTGCCCGCCGCCATCGGGCGTCTGGTGGCCGCGGTCTCCGAGTACCCCGGGGACCTGGTCCTCGTGAGTTCGGAGGTGGGCCTGTCGCTGGTCCCCACGACCCCCGCCGGGCGCGTCTTCCAGGACGGCCTGGGCGCACTCAACGCCGCCGTGGCCGCGGTGGCGGATCGCGTAGAGCTGGTCGTCGCGGGGAACCCTGTGACGGTCAAGGCACTCGGTCCCGCCGACGATGCCTCCCCTGCGTCCGCGGTGGTGCTCACCAAGGCCGAGACGGCCGCAGCCGTAGGTGCCGCGACCGGCCCCGCATCGGCTGCCGAAGCGGGATCCATCGCGCCCGCCGCGCCCGAGCCGGTCCCGCTGCCAGAACATTCGGACGATCCCCTGCGTTTCCCGCCGCTCGTCGCACCGGATGCGGAGGTGGTCGCTCAGGCGCGCGAGCGACACTCCCGCCTGACGAAACCGATCGGCTCGCTCGGTCGGCTCGAGGATCTCGGCGTGTGGGCGACGGCATGCCAGGGCGCCTGCCCACCAAAGGCTTTCGAGCGCCCGCGGGTGGTGGTGTTCGCGGGCGACCACGGCGTCGCCGCAAGCGGCGTCTCGGCGTACCCACCCGAGGTCACTGCGCAGATGGTCGCCAACTTCTCGGCCGGCGGCGCAGCGGTCAACGTCCTGGCAGCGCAGGCGGGCGCCACGGTCCGGGTCGAGGACATCGCGGTATCCGTGGATACCGGCCCCGAACTCAGCCGCCACAAGGTGCGGCACTCATCCGGCGACATCGCCCACGAGGACGCGCTGTCCGATGCGGAGGCAGTCGCAGCCATATCCGTCGGCCGTGCCATAGCCGACGATGAGATCGACTCCGGCGCCGATCTTCTCATCGCCGGTGACATGGGCATCGGCAACACGACACCGTCCGCGGTGCTGATCGGCCTGCTCACGGATCACGAACCCGTGGTCGTCGTCGGACGCGGCACCGGCATCGACGACAACGCTTGGATGCGCAAGGCCGCCGCGGTCCGGGACGCCATGTGGCGTGGGAGACCGTACGCGCGCGACCCGAAGTCGTTGCTGCGCACCGTCGGAGGCGCCGACCTCGCGGCGATGGCGGGCTTCCTCGCCCAGGCCGCGGTGCGCCGCACTCCGGTGGTGCTCGACGGTGTGGTGGTCACGGCCGCCGCTCTCGTCGCGCAGGACCTCGCGCCGGGCGCCGTCGAGTGGTGGCGTGCCGGGCATCTGAGTTCCGAACCGGCGCACGCGCTTGCGCTGGCGCAGCTGGGCCTGGAGCCGATGCTGACGTTCGACATGCGGCTGGGCGAGGGCAGCGGCGCCGCGCTGGCGCTACCGATCGTGCAGTCGGCCGTATCCGTGCTCGCATCGATGGCCACGTTCGACGAGGCCGGGGTCAGCGAGGGCTGACATGCTGCGCGCGGTGACGGGAGCGTTCGCGTGGATGACGGTGTTGCCCATGCCGCCCCAGGCCGCGCCGACCCGCGAGGACGCCCGGCGGATCATCGCGGCCGTACCCGTCACGGGTGCGCTCGTCGGGACGCTCGTGGCCGCGATCGCATGGGGCGCATGTGCCGCAGGCCTGGCACCGCTGCTCGCGGGCGCGCTGGCCGTCGCAGGCGGCGTTCTCGTCACGCGTGGTATGCATATCGACGCGCTCTCCGACTGCGCCGACGGACTCGGCACCTACGGTCCACCCGAGCGCGCGCGAGAGGTCATGCGGCAGGGCACGATCGGCGCTTTCGGAGCGGCCGCGCTCGTGCTGGTGCTCCTGATCGAAGCCGCTGCGATCACCTCTCTGGCCGACGACCGGCGGTGGCTCGCGATCGGCGTGTCCGTCGCCGTCGCGCGGGTCGCGGCGGTGATCGGGTGCCGGAGGGGCTGGGCGCCGTCGAATCCGGACGGTTTCGGCGCCCTGACCGCCGGGACGCAGGGCGTCTTGTCGATCGGGACCTGGATCGTGCTCGCCTGTGCCGCAACGCTTCCGGTAAGCGCTGCGCCCTGGCACGGTCCGGTGGCAGTCCTCGCCTCACTAGCCCTCGCCACCCTTGTCATGCGCCACTGCATCCGCCGCTTCGGTGGCGCAAGCGGCGACGTCTTCGGATGCGGGATCGAGATCGCGTGCGCCGCGGCGCTCGTAGGCGTGTGCTTCTAGTCCGACGTCGCGGACGGCACACAGAACGCGGCTACGCGGCCACCACCGAGTAGTCCGACGGGTCCCCGAGCAGCTGGCGGCTGGAACGCCCGTCGACACCCACCGGCACGTCGCCAGCGACCGTCACCCGGTGCAGGAGCCGCGGGAGGTCGTCGTAGTTGTCGATCGCGTAGTGCTGGGTGGCTCGGTTGTCGAAGACGAGCAGCTGGTCGGGCTGCCAGCTCCAGCGGATGACGTTCTCCGGGCGCGTGACCCGGTGCTGGAACAGGCGCAACAGGGCCTCGGAGTCGGCCTTGGACACGCCGGCGATCTCACGCACGAAGCCGCCGATGAACAGGCCGCGCTCCCCCGTCTCGGGATGCACTCGCACCACCGGATGCTCTGCCTCGAACTGCTTGGACACGAACACCTTCCGGTGCTCGGCCCGCGCGGCGGTGGGCTGGTCGTCGGCGCGCACGTAATCGTGCGTGTTGGTGTGCACGGCCCGCAGGGAGTCGGCGAGGTTGCGCAGCGCCTCGGGGAGATCCCGATAAGCCCCTTGCGAATCGGCGATCAGCGTCTCTCCACCGTACGGAGTGGTGATGAGGCTGCGCAGCGTCGTCACCTGCGGCGGGTTCGCGACGAACGTGACGTCGGTATGCCACGCGTTGGAGCGCGATCGCTCGCTGTCCACGGCCAGGACGTTGTCGGAGGCGCCGGGCACGGTCGGATGCGCACGCGTGACCGGCCCGAACAGCGACGCGATGCGCTCGTGCTGCTCGTCGTCGACCCGCACGCCGTCGAATACGAGCGCCTTGTGCGCGTTCAGGAGCGAACGCAGCTCGGCACCGAGCTCGGGCGCGAGCTCACCGGTCAGGTCGACCCCGGAGACCACGGCGCCGAGTCTGCTGGAGATCTTCTGGATGGTGATCGTCATGCACCGAGACGCTAGCCACGCCGCCATCGCAGGTCACCCGTCCCGCTCACCACGATCCGAACCACGCGACGGTGCTGCGGCACGACGCGGCTGTGAGCGTCGCTAACGCATATATCGCCGTATCGCGGCCGGGAGGCGGCGCATCGGGCGGCACGGGTATATTACCCGCAAGTCACTTCAACGCTGGAGGCACCGTTTGAGCACGCAACCGATCTCGCGCGCACTGTCCCGTCTGGTCGTGGACGGCCTGCTGCCCCGCATCGACTCCCGCATCGATGCATCGCGCCGGCCGTTCGACCGCGCGGACATCATCAGGCCGCACAGCAACGGTCGGCTCTGGGCCGCAACGCATTACGGCGTTTTCATCCCGCTACTCCCGGAGCCCTATCGCTATCTCAACACGATGACCTTCATCGGCACCACAGGCACCGAGACCTTCGACAACGACTACCTCGCCGGCGGAGGCGACCCGCGCAACCTCGCGACGGTGCTGTCGTCGACCGCCGCAGGCGACCAGCACCACTACCGCGGCTACAGCATCACCGACGAGTGCTCGTTCACCGATCACGAGTTGCGCTGGGGCGACGACCTGACGCTGCGCGTAGACCTGCCGAAGGTCACCGTCGCCGGCAGATACGAGGCCTTCTCGGTCGACCTCGAACTCGACGTGACAGACCAGGTCTCGTACTTCGTCAAAACCCCGGTGTACGACCACATCAGTCTGTTCGCGCCCTATCGCGGCACGATCGCCGACGACTCCGGGGCGACGGAGATCTCGGGCCTCGGCACGTTCGAGTACGCGCGATTCGGAACCCATCAGGCGTTCTTCCCGCGCGCACTCCCCGCCCCACTGAAGCTGCCGGTCGACCTCTTCACCTACCAGATCGTGGAGTTCGGCGATACGCAGATCCTCCTCACCGACGTGGGCGCCCGCGGGTACACCGCGTGCCGTCTAGCGCAGATTCGCACCCGCGGCGGTGAAGCGGACGTCCTCGAAGACGTCACGTACGAGGTGCTCGAATGGGCTGACCCGCAACGTGATCCGATCGGTCGGACGATGCGCGTCCCGCTGGTCAGCCGGTGGACGGTCCGCGATGCGGGCGCGGTCGTACTCGAGCTCGACTGCCACAACGACGCGCCGTGGCGGTATGGGCACGGGCGCGGTTATGTCACCGCGTACACCTATGACGGCGCCTACCGCGGAGAGGCGATCAGCGGGTCCGGCTATATGGAGTGGGTGGACACCCGCCCCGAGGCCTAGAACGCGCGGGCCTCCTGCATCGACAGGACGAACCCGCGGCCGTTGCTCGTCGTGCACGTGATGCCCGTCTCGCGCGAGGTGCAGGTGTAACCGTTGGCCTCGATGGTCGACTGGTACGGCAGCACTTTCGGATTGGGTGACGTGAAGACGCCCTGGTTGAAGCACGCCGGCTCCACCGTGTTCCCGCGCAGGTAGAAGCCGCGCGACAGCGAGCTCTGCGGATACATGTCGTTGCCCTTGCAGCGGTCGCCGGCGCCCTCGGGGATCGGCGCCTTCATCGCCTGGCACCCGGCCTCATACTTCCCCGCTCCCAGACGGCACCAGATGTTCTTGGTGGGCGATATGAACGCGACATCGCCCCCGTCGCCGTTGTGGTACTCGGCCGGATCCGCGGCGGTGAGCCCCGCGCCACGCGGAGGCGTCAGGACCCGTTTGCCGGCGGTGGGCGTCTCGGTGGTTGCCGGTGTGCCGCCATCGCCTGCCGTGCCGCCGCCTGCCTGCGCACCCTGCGTGGCCGTGACGGTCACCGTCGAACCCGGAGCTGCGCTCCCCTGCTGCCCACACCCCGCTACCAGCACTCCCCCGGCCGCGAGCCCGGCCGCCACGATCAGTCGAATCCTCATGTTTTCCCATCCCTCCGTTGTTACGGGAGCTATCGCATGGGAAGACGATTCCGTTAGCGCATCCGTCGGAGCTGGTCCGGGTCAACCGATCGAGAAGGTTCCCGCGTCGGCGAGGGTACCGTCGGCGGAGTGGATCACGGCGGTCGTGAACCGGCCGTTCTTCACGCCGCCGAGAACGATCCGGGCCGTCGTGCGATGGTCCCTGCCGGCCGCACAGTTCGGTTCGCAGACCCTCGCCCATAGACTCCCAGAGCCCACCGCGGTCCTCGAATCCCAACGCTGCCACACGATGTTCTCCATACCCGCACCGGCGTCTCCGCAGTAGAGCAGGAGACCGGTCGGCTTGATCTGCGCCGCGCCGTAACCGCAGTTCTGCAACGCCGGGACCGGTGCCGCGTGCCCTGCGGGTGCTACGGCAACAGACAGCGCCACTGCCGCCACTCGCATCATGCGAGCCTCGTCATCCACCCGTGGGTGTCGGCGAGAGACCCCCGTTGGATCCGCGTCAGCGTGTCACGGAGCGCCATCGTCACCTGCCCCGGCTCGCCATCGCCGACGGTGAAGTCCTCCTTGGCGCCCTTGACCTTGCCGACCGGGGTGATGACGGCCGCGGTTCCGCAGGCGAAGACCTCGGTCACCGAGCCGTCCTTCACGCCCGCCTCGAGCTCCGAGACGCTGATCCTGCGCTCCTCGACACCGAATCCGGCGTCGGCGGCGAGCTGCACCAACGAGTCGCGCGTGATCCCCGGCAGGAGCGATCCGGAGAGCTCGGGGGTGACCAGCCGTGCGTCGGCACCCGAGCCGAAGACGAAGAAGAGATTCATCCCGCCCATCTCCTCGATGTACTCGCGCTCCACGGCGTCGAGCCAGACGACCTGGTCACACCCCTCGTCGGCGGCCTGGGCCTGCGCGAGCAGCGATGCGGCGTAGTTGCCGCCGAACTTCGCGGCGCCGGTGCCGCCCGGCGCAGCCCGCACGTACTCGCGCGAGAGCCACACCGAGACCGGCTTGACGCCGCCCGGGAAGTAGGCGCCGGCGGGCGACGCGATGAGCAGGTAGCGATAGCTGTTGGCGGGCCGCACCCCGAGACCGGGCTCGTCGGCGAAGATGAAGGGCCGCAGATAGAGCGATTCCTCGCCGCCGGCCTTCGGCACCCACGCCCTGTCGACGGCGACCAGCTCCTTCAACGAATCGAGGAACAGCTCCGACGGAAGTTCGGGAATCGCGAGCCGGTCCGCCGAGCGCTGGAAGCGCGCCGCGTTCGCCTCGGGCCGGAAGGTGGCGATGGTGCCGTCTTCGTGCCGGTAGGCCTTGAGTCCCTCGAAGATCTCCTGCGCGTAGTGCAGCACGACCGCGGACGGCTCGAGCGTGATGGGGCCGTATGCGACGACCTCGCCATCGTGCCACCCCTGCTCCGGATTCCAGCGCAGCGAGACCATGTGATCGGTGAAGTAGGTGCCGAAACCCGGGGCGGCCAGAATCGCGTCACGCTCCACGTCCGACTTCGGCGTCGGGTTGGGCGTGTGCGCAAAGGTCAGGCCTGTGGTCATGCGGCACATCTTACTGCCGCACCGGGCGGCCCGAGAACCTACTTCGTGTTCGCGGTCACGAAGGGCGGCACCACGATCTCGCACGGGATCGCACGTCCGCGGACGTCCACTGTGACCGCGTCGCCGGCAGCGACGCCCGCGGACGAATCGATCAGCGCCAGAGCGATTCCCGTCTTCAACGTCGGACTGAACGTGCCCGATGTGGTCGTACCTATACGATCACCGCCGGCGGACAGGACGTCGAGCTCCGCGCGCAGCACGCCCTTCCCGGTCGCCTTGAGCCCCCACAGGCGCCGCGCGGGCCCGGCCTCCTTCTCGGCGATCAGCTTCTGGCGCCCGACGAATCGGGGTTTCTTCCAGCCCACGGCCCAGCCCGCGCGGGCCTGAACGGGGGTGATGTCGACGGTGAGCTCGTGTCCGTGCAGTGGGTAGCCCATCTCGGTTCGCAGGGTGTCGCGGGCCCCGAGGCCGGCAGGCTGACCGCCGCGCGCGGTCACCTCGGCCAGCAGACGCCGGAAGACCACTTCGGCGTCGGCCCATCGGGGCAGCATTTCGTAGCCCTGCTCGCCGGTGTAGCCGGTGCGGCAGACGCGGACGGGTACGCCGTCCAACTCTGCGTCGGTGTACGCCATGTACTCCATGTCGGTCGGGAGCCCGACGGCGGTCAGCACCTCGGCCGCACGCGGCCCCTGAACGGCCAGCACCGCGTAGTCGCGGTGCTGGTCGGTGATCGTGATTCCTTCCCGATCCTGCTCTGCCGCATGCGCTTCCAGATGCTTCACCACTGCTGCGGTGTTGGCGGCGTTGGGCACCAGGAAGAGCTCGTCGTCGGAGACGTAGTAGACGATGAGATCGTCGATGACGCCCCCGGACTCGTTGGTGCACAGCGTGTACTGCGCCTTGCCGGGGTGGATCCTGCCGAGGTCGGCGGTGAGGACGCTGTTGACGAACGCAGCGGCGCCGGGTCCCGCGACCGTCGCCTTGCCGAGGTGGCTCACGTCGAAGATGCCGACGGCCTCGCGGACGGCGGTGTGCTCGCCGACGGTGCCCGCGTACTTGACCGGCATGCTCCACCCTCCGAACTCGGCGAACGCCGCGCCCAGCTCGGTGTGGACTGCGTGCAGGGGGCCCTCGAGGAGATCAGTCATGTGGGCAACCCTATCGCCCGTGGGTCCGCGCCAGACCGGCCATCACCTGGTAGATGACGATCGCCGCGACGGATCCCAGCGCGATGCCCGTGAAGGTCACCTGCCCGAGCGCCCAGGTGTAGTCGGCGATGCCGATGATCAGCGGGACGGCGGCGACGATCTGGTTGATCGGCTGCGAGAAGTCGACCCGATTGGACACCCAGATCCGGATGCCGAGGATCCCGACGAGGCCGTACAGCGCGGTCGTCACGCCGCCCAGCACGCCGGGCGGGACGGAGGCGATGACCGCCCCGATCTTCGGCGACATGCCCAGCAGGATCGCAGTCACGCCGGCTACCCAGTACGCCGCGGTCGAGTAGACACGGGTCGCCGCCATGACGCCGATGTTCTCGGCGTACGTCGTAGTCGCGGAGCCACCGCCCGCGCCGGCCAGCAGCGTTGCCAGGCCGTCTGAGGCGATAGCCCGGCCCATCAACGAGTCGTAGTCCTCCCCCGTCATCTGGGCCACCGACCGCACGTGCCCCACGTTCTCCGCGACGAGTACCAGCACCACCGGCAGAAACATGGGTAGCACGGCCCACGAGAACGACGGTGCCTGCAGGTGCGGCAGGCCCACCCATGCCGTATGCGCGATGGCCGAGGCGTCGACCTCATGACGGGCGAGCGCGACCAGGTAGCCGATCACCACCGACGTGAAGATCGCGAGGCGGCCGAGCATGCCCTTGAAGACCGCGAGCGACAACACGAGAAGGACGAGCGTGATCGTCGCCGTGACGGCGCCCTTCTCATAGTTCGCCTTCGCCGCAGGCGCGAGGTTGAGGCCGATCAGCGCGACGATCGCACCCGTCACCACGGGCGGCATGATCCGCTCGATCCAGGCGGTTCCCGCCAGCTGCACGATCCCGCCGATCAGGATGAGCAGCGCACCCACCGCCACGATCCCACCGAGCGCGCTGCCCGCACCGTGTGTCGCCGTCGCCGCGGTGATCGGCGCGATGACGGCGAAGCTCGAGCCGAGGTAGCTCGGCAGCCGGTTGCCGGTGATCACCAGGAACAGCAGCGTGCCGATCCCGCTGAACAGCAACGTCGTGGCCGGGGGGAAGCCGGTGAGCACGGGCACCAGGAATGTCGACCCGAACATCGCCACTACGTGCTGCATGCCGAGACCGACCGTCTTCGGCCACGCCAGCCGCTGTCCCGGCGCCACCACGTCCGTCCCGTCGACGGCGTCCCATCCGATTCGCATGACGGACATCCTGCTGGACGTCCGTCCCACTCGCACGCGCGACCTGGAACCTACGTCTCACCGGCACACCCCGGAATCGGGGCCCGCCCCGAGGCAACCTCAGGGAGCGATCGCCGATTCGAGCGTGATCACCCGATCGTGCAGCGGGATGAGCGATGCGCGGTGGCCGACCGAGACGATGGCCGCCCCTGGCAAACGCGTCCGCAACAACCCGTACAGCCTGATCTCGGAGTCCGAATCGACCGCCGACGTCGCCTCGTCCAGCAGCAGGGTCGACGGTTCCGCCAGCAACGCCCGCGCCAGTACTAGCCGTTGCTGCTCACCCGGCGACAGAAAGCTCCAGTCGACGTTGTGATCCGCCGGATCCAGATGTCGCAGCCCGACGTCGGTGAGCACCTGTCACGCAACGTTCTCATCGACGGTTTCCTGGCGTGGGTACGCCAGCACCTCTCTGAGCGTGCCGCGCGGGACGTACGGCACCTGCGTCACCACATAGGGCGGGCTGACCTCGATAGTTCCGTCGGTGAAAGGCCACAGACCAGCAGTCGCGCGGAGCAGTGTCGACTTGCCGACACCGGACGGCCCCTGGATCAGCAGCGATCCCCCGGTCGGCACCTCCAGGCTGAGGTCGCGAACCAGCGGACTTCCATCGGGCTTCGTGACGCCTGCCCCGATGAGCCGGAGCGCGACTCCCGTGGGCGGTACGCCGACCAGTGGCAGCTCGACCTTGCGCGCCTCCGTGTTGGTCTGCTTCAGACCGTGCAGACGGATGAGGGCGGCTCGGTAGTGCGCGTACGACGGGTAGTTGGTCTGCAGGAAGACCAGCGAACTCTGCAGTGAGCCGAAGGCGCTGATCGACTGAGTCATACCGCCAAGGGTGATGCCACCGGAGAAGAACCGGGACGACTGCACCAGGATCGGCAGGATGACACCGGTCTGTCGTGCGGACAGATCCCATGCGCTGACTCCGATCGTCTGCAGTGCGAGACGCCAGAACGAGCGGATCACGCCGCCGAACAGTACATTCAGGCTGCGTACCTCTGAACGGCCGCCGCGCACCAGGGCGATCTCTTCCGCGGCGTCCCGCGTGTGCACGAGTTGGGCACGAAACGCGCCGGTCTCGCGCTGATACCGGAAATTCCACCTGATCATGGGGCGACCGATGATCCACGTGACTGCAGTGGACAGGATGAAAAAGGCGAACGTGATCCACACCAGAGTGTGTGGCACGGTGACACCGAATGGTGACAGAGGTCCCGACAGGTCCCACAGCAACTTGGTGAAGACGACCATTGACACCATTGCAGTGACCAGGCCGCCGTAGAGAGTCTGAGTGAGCTCGACGGAGTCGGTAACGTCGACGTCTATGCGCTGGTCCGGGTTGTCGCCCGGCGCCTCGACGAAGCGAGCACGATACGCTGCCTCGCCTCCCATCCAGTCGCCTATGAGTTCCGACGTCAGCCAACTCCGCCATCGACACTCGAAGCGGTACCACACGAACTGCGCCACGATCGATCGCAGTACGTGAATTGTGGCCAGCACCCCGAAAATCCGCACCGAGAACCAGAACACGGACTGTGCGGAATCGAGCGCCGCCCGATTCTTCTCACCCAGCGCCGCTGCGCCCGCTTGGATCGCCGTATACATGTCGTTGCCCTGAAAGGACAGCACATAGTCGAGGCGGACCGAGCCCAGGAGGAACAACGTAAGCAACACCATCGATCCCCAGACCATCGCTAGGCCCCGTGCGTCTTGCTTGAAGAAGAAGTCCCGGTTGACCGACCAAAAATGTCTGCCCACAGCCGTTGACGCCAGAATCACGGCCGTTACGACGCCGCCTACAACCACTGTGACCACGAACGCGATGGCTATCCACTGTAGGGAATCAAGCCACTCCCCGCCCCAATCGCGACTGAGTTCCATCTCCTGCACCTCGTCTCTGGATGCCCACGATCCTGTGCAGGTTTCTTACACGGAAATCGACTGGCGCGCAGAGTTTTCAATCGGTAGCGCAGCGAATAGAACGGCCGCGGTGTGTCTACACCCCCAGCACCCGATCCAGGTAATCGTTGGCGAACACGCGGTGTGGATCGAAAGTGTCACGCAGCTCCAGGAACTCGCCGAAGCGCGGGTACTCCGACGTGAAGAAGTCCGCTGAGCGGGTGTGCATCTTCCCCCAGTGCGGCCGCCCGCCGAACGAGAGCATCACCTTCTCGACCTCGCGGAAGTACTCGGTGTCCTCGTCGCGGTAGTAGCGATGCACGGCGATGTAACCGCTCTCGCGGCCGCTCGCGGTGGACAGCCACAGGTCGTCGGCCGCAGCGGCCCGCACCTCGATGGGGAAGGTGATGTTCCAATCGCGCGACTCGACCAGCGAACGCACGGCCGCGAATGCTTCCATTGTACGATCAAGCGGCACAGCCCATTCCGACTCGCGAAAGCGCACTGTGCGACGCGTGGTGAACACACCCGTCGAGACGTCGGAGAACCGCCGGTCGCCGGTCAGGGACGTGGCCAAAGAGATCAGCTTGGGAGTCAACGACGGTGCCGCGCGGCCGATCTCGCACATCGCGCGCAGCGCCTCATTGGATACCACGCGGTCGTCGACGAACCGCCGGACGTCGGTCAGCGGACTGGTCGAGGCGGAGGCGGGCAGCCGCGTGTTCGTCTTCGTCAGCGCCACGGAGGTACCGGGAAACCAGTAGAACTCATAGTGGTCGGCCGCCCCGACCCGATCGAGGTAGCCGTCGATCACCTCGTCGAGGGGCGCGGGCGATTCCACGGCCTCCAGCACGAAAGCTTCCACGCACTGCAGCGTCACCTCGACCAGAACTCCCAGTGCCCCGAGACCTACGGCCACGCCCCGCAGGTGCGGGTCGTCCTCCGACACGACGCGCACCTGGCCGGTACCGTCGACGAGAGTCGCACCCACCACCTGCGTGGCGATCCCACCGAACGCCGTTCCCGTGCCGTGTGTCCCCGTCGAGATGGCGCCCGCGAGAGTCTGGCGGTCGATATCACCGAGGTTCGGCATCGCCAGACCGTGCGGCTCCAACAGAGCCGGGATCTCGTGCAGGAAGGTGCCCGCGCGCAGCGTTACCCGCCGGGCGGACGCGTCCACGGCGACGAGGCCGCGCATGTGCTCCAGAGACAGTGCGACGTCTCGCGGCCGCGCGATACCGGTGAAGGAGTGGCCCGCGCCCAGCGCTTTGACGGCACCGTCGCGTTCGACGGCCCGCTGCACCACCTGGCAGACGTCCTCGATCTTCGACGGACGCGCGGTGTAGTTGGGCCGTGCGCTCTCGGTGCGGCCCCAGTTGCGCCACTCCCCCGGCCGAGACAGCCACTGCTCCCATGAGGGCACCCACCGGCTGGACTTCCCCGTCGCTCCGCTCACAAGAACACCTTCCCCTCACCGCGATACGTCGGCAGCTCGTCGACGACGCCACCGTCTGCGACCACCACGATGCGCTCCGTATGCTCGCACGGCTCGCCCGCCTTGGCGTGCCGGAACCACACGCGGTCACCGAGCGGGATGCGCGCGGCGCCCTCACCCCGTAGTGGCGTCTGGACCTCGCCTGCGCCCTCGCGCGCGAGCAGCTTCAGGCCCGACGGCCACACAGGACGCGGAACGCGGTCCGAACCCGCCGGACCCGATGCGATCCAGCCGCCGCCGTGACACGTGATCACGTCGGGGGCGGGTCTGCGCGTGGCAGCGAGCCCGAAACCCGTTGCGGGGGCAGGCATGAAGTGCGAGTAGGCGTCGAACAGCGTGGGTCCGTACAGACCGCTTCCAGCCGCGATGTCGGTGATGTTGGGATCCTCGGCGTTGCGCTCGAGCGATCCTGTTCCGCCGCCGTTCACGAACTCCAGGGGAGCGATTCGACGCAGGTCCGTGAGGATCTCGCGCCGCCGCGTCACCAGTTCGTCCCAGGAAGCCCCCTGCATCGCCCGCACCAGTGCGGACCCTCCGGGCGCACGCATCCCACGGTCCCCGACCCCGGCGATCTGTGCGTCGTAGGTCATGACACCGACGAGCCGGAATCCCTTGCGGCCACCGATGGTCATTGCGAGCACCGAGGCCTCCGCGCGAGTTCGGACGGGCGACCGGCGGACGCCGAGATGTCCCAGCGCCGGCGCTTGGAACGATGCATCGATATCGATGCACACCCGCAGGTCGGGCCGCCGACTGGGCGGCACGGCCGCGTCGACGAGGTCCAGTTGCGCAGGATCGTCCACCATCAGCGTCACCCGGCTCACGGCGTCCTCGTCTGCTGCCAATGCCGCGAGGGCGCCGAGGTCGGCGCTCGGATACGCGACCAGGACGTCGGGGCAGCCGGGCCGGGCGTCGGTGTCGGTCGCGAGCCAGTGTGCTTCGGCGACGTCGTAAGCGAGCACCCCCGCGAATCCGTCGATCGCGAGTAGGGCGTCCAGCATCCCGCGACAGCGCAGCGACTTCGATGCGATGCGGATCGGCTTGCCGGCGGCGCGGCGCAGCATCGATCCGGTGTTGAACCGCAGAGCCGCGAGATCAGCCGCGAACACGGGCGCGTCCAGCCCGGTCGTCGCGGCGTCGATTGCCGCCCAATAGGTGTCGGGCTCGGTCTCCCACCGTCTGTCGACCGCGCCGACTTCCGGATTCAGGTCGATAACCTCCACGTTTGCTGATGGTACGGCAGTACCGAGGCCGTGCCCCTCGGTCCTCGGGCGTAGCATCGCCGCCTGAACCAGAAGTATCGCCGTCGACCGCAGGAGCACCACCGTGACCAGCAGTAGCGCACCCGAATTCACGCTCTCGACCACCTCGTCGGACACGGCGGACGTATTGGTCCTCGGCCTCACGAAGGGTGACGACGGCCCGGTGCTCGCCCCCGGTTCCGACTTCCTCGACGAGGGCGCAAGGGCGTCCATCCTGTCTGGCCTCGCGCTCGTGGGCGCCACAGGAAAGGCCGGAGAGGTCACCCGGATCCCCGCCGACGGCGGTGCCGTCACCTCGGTGCTCGGAGTCGGTCTGGGTGCGGCGGACGAGCTCACCGCCGACGGTGTGCGTAAGGCCGCCGGCAACGCGGCGCGGGCTCTCGAGGGAGCGACCTCCGCGGTCACGACGCTGTCGGCACTGGACCTGGCCGCCACCGTCGAGGGCTTCGCGCTCGGCGCCTACCGCTTCGCCGAGTTCCGCTCGGAGAAGTCCGCCCCCAAACGCGCGCCGCTCGGCTCGGTGGTTCTGCTCGGCGCAGCCGGCGACGAGGCGCAGTCCGTGGTCGACACGGCCGTCGCGACCGCGGACGCCGTCGCCACCGCGCGCGATTTCGTCAACACCCCGCCGAACGCGTTGTACCCCGCCGAGTTCGCCGAGCGTGCCCGCGCGCTGGGCGAGGCCGCGGGTCTCGAGGTCGAGGTCTTCGACGAGGAGTACCTCGCCGCGGGCGGCTACGGCGGCATCGTCGGGGTCGGGCAGGGGAGCTCGCGCCCTCCGCGGCTGGTACGCCTGTCCTACGCCTCCGGCGTCGAAGGCGCCAAGAAGGTCGCTCTGGTCGGTAAGGGCATCACCTTCGACACCGGCGGCATCTCCATCAAGCCCGCGCCCGGCATGGAGAACATGACCTCCGATATGGGAGGCGCAGCAGCGGTCGTCGCCACCGTCGCTCTCGCCGCGCGGTTGAAGATCGCCGTCGACGTCGTCGCCACCGTCCCGATGGCCGAGAACATGCCGTCCGCGACCGCCCAGCGTCCCGGCGACGTGCTCACCCAGTACGGCGGCACCACGGTCGAGGTCCTCAACACCGATGCCGAGGGACGGCTGATCCTTGCCGACGCGATCGTCCGCGCGTGCGAGGACGGACCCGACTACCTGATCGACACCGCGACGCTGACCGGGGCGCAGATGGTCGCGCTCGGCACCCGTACCCCGGGTGTCATGGGCACCGACGCATTCCGCGACCGGGTCGCCTCGCTGTCCCGCTCCGTGGGAGAGGGCGGCTGGCCGATGCCCTTCCCCGAGGAGCTGCGCGCCGATATCGACAGTCGCGTCGCCGACCTCGCCAACGTCGGCCCGAGCCGGTGGGGCGGCATGCTGCTGGCGGGCGTATACCTGCGGGAATTCGTGTCCGACGGCGTCCAGTGGGCACACATCGACGTGGCCGGCCCGGCGTTCAATACCGGTGGGGCCTGGGGATACACACCGAAAGGTGGTACGGGCGTACCGGTACGCACCATGCTCGCGGTGCTCCGGGACATCGCCGCAGAAGGTTGATCCGCACGACCTCCGCAGCGTGACGGGCGCGGCGGGTAGGGTTTGAGTCCGGTGGCGGACACACCCGCCGTCACAGGATTTATCCGCGATATCACGCAGCAACCGGCCCGATATCGACCAAGCTAGCCATAACCACGCAGCAGAACTACACGAGGAGTCAACGACCATGGCCTTCTCCGTCCAGATGCCGGCGCTCGGGGAGAGCGTCACCGAGGGCACCGTCACCCGCTGGCTGAAGCAGGAGGGCGACACCGTCACCGAGGACGAGCCCTTGCTCGAGGTGTCGACCGACAAGGTCGACACCGAGATCCCGTCGCCGGCCTCGGGCGTGCTGCTGAAGATCCTGGCTCAGGAGGACGATGTCGTCGAGGTCGGCGGAGCTCTGGCCGAGATCGGTGACGCCGGCGAGAGTTCCGACTCCGCTCCCGCACCCGCCGCCGAGGCGGAACCCGAGCCTGCTGAGACTCCTGCTGCCGAGTCCGCACCAGCCGAGTCCGCACCAGCCGAGTCCGCACCAGCCGAGTCCGCACCAGCGAAGTCATCGTCGTCGGGCGGGTCTGCGTCCGGCACCGAGGTCAAGATGCCGGAGCTCGGCGAGTCCGTCACCGAGGGGACGGTCACGCGCTGGCTGAAGGCCGTAGGCGATGACATCGCCGTCGACGAGCCGCTGCTCGAGGTCTCGACCGACAAGGTCGACACCGAGATCCCGTCTCCGGTCGCGGGCACCCTCCTCGAGATAAAAGCCGAGGAGGACGACGTCGTCGCCGTAGGTGGAGTGCTGGCGGTCGTCGGTGACGCGGATTCCGCACCCGCCGCTGCCTCCGAACCCGCCGAGAAGACGGAACCTGAACCCGAGCCCGAGCCCGCCCCCAAGCCTGAGCCCAAGGCGGAAACCGAGCCGGAGGCCAAGGCGGAGGCCGAGCCCGCAGCTGCGTCCGCTCCCCCGGCGGCGTCGGAGTCGACACCCTATGTCACTCCTCTAGTGCGCAAGCTGGCCGCCGACAACAACGTCGACCTCAACACCGTCAAGGGCACCGGTGTCGGCGGACGCATCCGCAAGCAGGACGTGCTCGCAGCCGCGGAGGCAGGCAAGACGCCCGCCGCTGCTCCGGCCTCCGAGGCGGCGGCACCGGCGGCTTCACCGGCACCGGCGGCACCCAAGGGTGTGCGTCCCGAGCTGGCATCGCTGCGCGGCACCACCCAGAAGATCAACCGCATCCGGCAGATCACCGCCAAGAAGACCCGCGAATCGCTACAGGAGTCCGCGCAGCTCACGCAGGTGTTCGAGGTCGACTTCAGCCGTATCGTCGCACTCCGCGCGAAGGCGAAGGCGAGCTTCAAGGCGAACGAGGGCGTCAACCTGACGTACCTGCCGTTCATCGCGAAGGCCGTTGTCGAGGCGCTGAAGCTGCACCCCAACGTGAACGCATCGATCGACGAGGCGGCCAAGGAGATCACCTACCACGGCGTCGTCAACCTCGGCATCGCAGTCGACACGGAGCAGGGCCTGTTGTCGCCGGTTATCAAGAATGCCGAGGATCTGAGCCTGGCCGGGCTGGCCCGCGCCATCTCCGACCTCGCCGACCGCACGCGCAACAACGGCCTCAAGCCCGACGAGTTGTCGGGCGGCACGTTCACCATCACCAACATCGGCAGCCAGGGTGCGCTGTTCGACACCCCGATCCTGGTCCCGCCGCAGGCCGCGATGCTGGGCACCGGCGCGATCGTCAAGCGCCCGGTCGTGGTGACCGACTCGGCCGGCACCGAGTCCATCGGTATCCACTCGATGTCGTTCCTGCCGCTGACCTACGATCACCGCCTGGTCGACGGCGCCGACGCCGGCAGGTTCCTCACCACGATCAAGCATCGTCTCGAAGAGGGCGCGTTCGAGGCCGATCTGGGCCTGTAAGTGGCTGATCGGTCGATCGCGATCGCGGGCTCGTCGGGGCTCATCGGCACTGCTGTGTCGGAGGCCCTGACGGCCCGCGGCGATGCGGTGGTCCGGCTCGTCCGGTACGACTCACCGTCGGGCACGGGGAAGAGCATCCGATGGGACCCCGAGGGTCCCGAGCGCCCGGACCTGACGGGCTTCGATGCCGTGATCGACTTCTGCGGCGCGCCCATCGCCGGTCAGCGGTGGACGGGCGCGGTCAAGCAGGAGCTGCGGGATTCGCGACTCGCGCCCACGCTGGCACTCGCGGACGCCGTCGCCGCCGCCCGCGTCCCGGTATTCCTGAACGCCAGCGCGGTCGGCTTCTACGGGGACGCCGGCGAGGGCGTGTGTATCGATTCGGGTGTCGACGCGACGCCCAACGGTGACGGCTTCCTCGCCGAGCTCTGCCTGGACTGGGAAGAGGCCACTGCCGCCGCATCAGATGCCGGCACACGCGTCGCGAAGCTGCGCTTCGGCCACGTGCTCTCCGCGAGCGGCGGCCTGCTCCCCCCGATGCGCAGACTCCATAGGTTCGCGCTCGGCGGCCGCATCGGCAGCGGTCACCAGTACCTGCCGTGGATCGCGATCGACGACGCGGCACGCGCGGTCCTGCACGTCCTGGACGGGAACCTGTCCGGCCCCATCAACGTCACCGGGCCCGACCCCGTGCGGCAGGCGGCGTTCAGCGACGCGCTGGCACGCTTCGTCGGGCGGCCGGCACCGTGGGTCGTGCCCCGAACCGTCGTGCGGCTGGCCGCCGGTGAGATAGCCGACGAAGGCCTGCTCGCCTCACAGCGCGCCGTGCCGAAAGCATTGCGCGACGACGGTTTCCACTTCGCGTACCCGCGACTCGACGCCGCCCTCGCCGCCGCGTTCGACGCGCCGTACGGCCGGGCGTAACGTCGCTACCATGACTCGCTCCGCCCGCGCCGACTCCCGCCCACTCGAGGTGCGCGACCTCGGCACCGTCGACTATCGGGAGACCTGGGACCTGCAGCACCGGCTTGCGGGCCGTCGTGCCGACCAAGAGATCGGTGACACGCTGCTCCTGCTCGAGCACCCGTCCACGTTCACGGCGGGACGGCGCACCGAGCCCGCCGACCTCCCCTCCGACGGCAGTCCCGTCGTCGAGGTGGATCGCGGCGGCAAGATCACGTGGCACGGTCCGGGGCAACTGGTCGGCTATCCCATCGTGCAACTCGCGTCGCCGATCGACGTCGTCGACTACGTGCGCCGCATCGAGCAGGCCCTCATCGAAGTGTGCCGGGGATACGGGCTGGAAGCGGGCCGAGTCGAGGGGCGGTCCGGCGTGTGGCTGCCCGCGGGCGGTGGTCGCCCCGAGCGGAAGGTCGCGGCGATCGGTATCCGCGTCACGCGCGGCGTGACCATGCACGGGTTCTCCCTCAACTGCGACAACAGCTTCGCGGGATTCGACGCGATCATCCCATGCGGCCTACGCGACGTGGGCGTCGCCTCCATCTCGGAGGAATCAGGTCGGGAGGTCACCGTCGCGGATGTGCGCGACGCAGTGATCGACGCCGTCCAAAGGTCTCTCGACGGCGACCTCCCCGTCACCGAGGCCGACATCCGGACCGCGCCGCCCACGATCCCGTCCGGGATCTTCACACCGGTGGCGCCATGACCGAGCGCATCTCGTCCTACGACCGCCACGGACTGACCTTCGACGTCCGGGACAGCGGACCACTCGACGGGCCCGTCGCCGTTCTGCTGCACGGCTTTCCACAGACATCGACATCGTGGGCCGCTGTATCGGCGCACCTGAACGAGCGCGGGGTCCGCACCATCGCCCCGGATCAGCGCGGCTACTCCCCCGGCGCGCGTCCGAAAGGCCGGTACAGCTACCGCGGCAGCGAACTCGCCGCCGACGTCGTCGCGCTGCTGCGGCAACTCGGCCGCCCCGTGCACCTCGTGGGCCACGACTGGGGTTCGGCGGTCGCCTGGTCGGTCGCGGGTGGGAACCCCGACCTCCTCGCGTCGCTGACCGCCGTCTCGGTGCCACACCCCGCGGCGTTCCTGCGCTCGATGCTGCGCTCGAGCCAGGCGCTGCACTCGTGGTACATGGCGGCCTTTCAGATACCGCTGTTGCCCGAACTCTCGGCCCGCCGGCGCCCTGAGGTCTTCGACGCCATGCTCCGCCACTCGCGGATGACCGACGAGCACATCGCGACCACCCGGCGGGAGATCGTCGACTCGGGTGCGCTCCCCTTCGCGATCAACTGGTACCGCGGCATGCCGTTCGCAGGACCGGCCTCGCTCGCGAACCGCATCCAGGTACCGACCACGATGGTGTGGAGCGATGGCGACGAGTTCATAACCCGCCGGAGCATCGAGCTGACCGCGGACTACGTATCCGGTCCGTACAAGCTGGATGTGCTTCCAGGCGTTAGCCATTGGATTCCCGAGGAGAAGCCGGCGGAGCTCGCCGACGCCGTCTGCAATCGGATCGAACGCGGCGCCTAAGGCACTCCTCACCTCGCTGTGCGGTACCGCCGGATGATCTGATCATGCATCAGCCGGCGCATTTGCGGCCGGCCCGTGCTCGTCACTCGCCCGCGGCGAAGGCCCACGTATGCGCCCATAGCTCCAAGGGCCCCAGAGCCAACAACAGCGACTTCCCGTGCACCGTGAGGCGGTAGACCCCATCGTCGGTCTGGGTGACGATATGCGCCTCCGAGAGTTCGCTGAGCCGCTGCGACAGCGTGCTCGACGAGATGCCCTCGATCGCGGACCTCAGATTCGAGAATCGAACCGACCCGAAGCGCATCTCCCAGATGATCCGCAAGGTCCACCGCCGCCCGAGCAGGTCGAAGGCGGCCATCAGCGGCCGGCCCGTCTCCGACCCGCGTACGCGCCGACCGGGCAGCGGGATCCGGCCCTCATCGGAATCATCCATGTGACTTACACCACCTCGCAGCCTCTGGTCGGACAACATCACGCACCCTACGGTGTTGTGCCGCCGAGCGTCGCGCACTAGCGTCCGATCAAACCGATTCTAGTTCGAATTCTGGACCGAGGGCGCAACAGCAGCGCCGCTCACGGGCGTTCCGGGCTTCGATCGATGTACGACCGGAGGCCCACATGACCGAACGCCACTCGACCACTTCCGACGCATGAGGTCCGCCTGGAGCCGGTTCAGGCACTGGACCGTCCGATACGCGGCCTGGGTCCTGCTGTTCTGGGTCGCCGTCGCCGGAGTGCTGAACGTCGCTGTGCCGCAATTGGAGCAGACCGTGCACAAGCACTCGGCTCCCTTCATCCCCGGCGATCTACCGGGCGTGGCCGGACTGAGAGCGATGGCCACGGAATTCGGCACCGCACCGTCGACCGCCCAGGGCAACGTCGTGCTGGCCTCGGACAGCGGGATCGGTCCACAGCAGCAGCGCTACTACGCCGAACTGGTGAAGCGACTGCAGGCGGACACCGACCACGTCGCGTACCTGCTCGACGCGTACGGCCGCCCGGCCGCCCGGGACGTCGCGCTCAGCCCCGACGGCAAGGCCGTGAACCTGGTAGTCGCCGAGGTGGGCGACGTCGGGTCGACCCGCGCACAGGAGAGCACGGACGCGATCCGGGAGACGATCGCCGATATCCGTCCTCCGGCCGGAACCACCGTCCAATTCACCGGTGTCGCACCGACTCTCTCCGACCTCTTCACCGCGATGGATTCGTCGCTCCTGGTGATCACCGCGGTGTCGGTCGTGCTGATCTCCGCCCTGCTGCTCCTCACCTACCGGTCGATCGGCGCCGCGCTCGTGCCGCTGCTGACCATCGGCATCTCCCTCGGGGTCTCACGGCCCATCGTGTCGCTGCTGGGCGAGCATCAGATGATCCCCGTGTCCAACTTCTCCATTGCGATCATGACGGCGATGGTGCTCGGCGCCTCGACCGACTACGCGATCTTCGCGGTCGCAGGGTTCCACGAGGGCCGCCGTCGCGGCCTGCCGGCCGACGAGTCGGCTGTGGCCGCGTCGCAACGCGTCACCCGCATCATCGTGGCGTCCGCGCTCACCATCGCCGCAGCCAGCGGCGCGATGATCTTCTGCAAGGTCGGGATCTTCGTCACTGCGGGCATGCCTACGGCCATCTCGATCGCGGTCTCCTGCCTCGTCGCCCTGACGGTGCCCACCGCGCTTCTGCGGCTGCTCGGCGCGCGGGGGTGGGTCGAACCGCACCGCAGCACCGAGCGACGGTGGCGGCGGACCGGCGCGTGGGTGATGCGGCGCGCCGCGCCGCTGTCGGCGGTCGCACTCGTACTCCTCGTCGCATCCGCGGCGATCCTGCCCACAATGGTCGTCGGCTTCGATGAGAACCGTATGCAGTTGCGCGCCACAGACTCTCGCAACGGATACGAGACCGTCACGAGGCACTGGGGCGTGAACGAGGCCGCGCCGGAGTTCCTGCTGGTCCGCGCCGACCACGACATGCGCAACACCCGCGACCTCGCCGCGCTCGAGGCCGTTGCGATCGGCGTGAACAACCTGGACGAGGTGGCGTACGTCCGGTCCATCACCCGCCCCGAGGGGAAGCCGATCGCGGAGTCCGCCGTGGGCTACCAGACCCGCCGCGTCGCCGACGGACTCGGCGATGCGCACAAGCAGGTCGCCGAAGCATCGCCCCAGCTGAAGGCGCTCGCCGCGGGTGTCGACCGGCTCGACGCCGGTGCTGCCGATGCCGCGCAGCGCGTCCCCGCTCTCGTCGACGGGACCCAGCGGGTCGTGGGTCTCGCTACCGGCGTTCTCGACACCCTCGAGTCGGCGCAGCGGGCGCTCGCCACCGCGAGCGACGGCACCGTCACCATCGATCAGGCGACGACGATGTTGCGCACCGCGGTCTCGTCGCTCACCACGGCCGCCGACGCCGTACGTGCCGCGCAGGAGCGTCAGGCCTCGTCGGTGGCCGGATTGACGACGGTGTTCGGGCCGCTCCTGCGCGGCGGGACGTGCGCAGCCGGCATCGATTGCGCAGCTGCCCGCAGAGCGTTCGCCGACCTCGACCGAGCCACCGGCGGGACTGCTGCGCAGGCGATCCGCGCCGCCACGGAGGCCGGCGTACTGCCCGCCGGAACGGGGGCGCGGGCATCGTCGGCACTCACCCAGGCGGACGACGCGCTGACCCGCATGCAGACCCTGCTCGCCGGACTCGACGGCCTGTCTCCCGCGCAGACCAAGAGCCGGCTGGCGCAACTCACGTCCGGCGTCTCCGAGCTCTCCACCGGACTGCAGGCGCTGTCGGGCGGGCTGGGCCAGGTCAAGACCGGCACCGACCAGGTCGTAGCCATGACGGCCCGACTGCAGGCAGGCCTCGGCACCGCGACCGACTACCTGGATGGGATGTCGAAGGCCACCACCGACGGGCCCGGACGCGGCTTCTACCTGCCGGAGCAGGGACTGCGTTCGGACCGCTTCGTCGACGGGGCGCGGGTGCTGATGTCGCCCGATGGACGGACGGCGCGGATGCTCGTGGTGTGGGCCGTGAATCCGTACTCGGCGCAGGCCCTGGACGCCTCGTCGAAGATCCCCGCGGCGGCGCGCGCTGCGGCGCAGGGCACCGTGCTCTCGAATGCGAGGTTCGACGGCTTCGGCCTCGCGTCGATATCCGCCCAGATGCGGGCCCAGGTTCTACGCGACTTCCGGCTCTTCGGTCTCGTCGCGGTGATCGGCGTGTTCCTGGTGTTGGTGGTGCTACTGCGCTCGCTGGTGGCGCCAGCCCTCATGGTCGCCACCGTGGTGCTGTCGTTCGCGGCGGCGGCCGGAGCCAGTGTCCTGCTGTGGCAGCACATCCTGGGTATCGACGTCGACTGGTCGGTGCTGCCGATCTCCTTCATGGCCCTGGTGGCAGTGGGAGCGGATTACTCGATGCTGTTCGCGGACCGGATACGCGAGGAGGCGGCGGGTAATTCGACGGTGCGCGGGGTGCTGCGCGCCTTCGGGTCGACCGGCAGCGTGATCACCACAGCGGGAATCGTGTTCGCGATAACCATGTTCGCTCTCATGTCCGGCAGCGTGATCAACCTGCTGCAGATCGGCTCCACGATCGGAATCGGTCTGCTGCTGGACATCGCCGTCGTGCGCACGATCTTCGTCCCCGCCGCGATGACCATGCTCGGCGAGCGCATGTGGTGGCCGTCGCGCGCAGAGTGACACCGATGCGGGGCGGAGTGACGGATTCGGGGCAAAGCGTAGGATCGAGCGGGTGAGTACCCCTCCAGTCTCGTCCGGCAACACCCCGTCCGGATCCCCCTCGGAGCACCCCCGCAAGCTGCTGCGGCTCGAGGTCCGCAACGCGCAGACTCCGATCGAGCGCAAGCCGAGTTGGATCCGCACCCGCGCCAAGATGGGCCCCGAGTTCACCGAACTCAAGGGGCTGGTGAAGCGTGAGGGCCTGCACACCGTGTGCGAGGAGGCCGGTTGTCCCAACATCTACGAGTGCTGGGAGGACCGGGAAGCCACGTTCCTGATCGGCGGCGAGCAGTGCACACGACGCTGCGATTTCTGCCAGATCGATACGGGCAAGCCCGCGCCGCTGGACCGTGACGAGCCGCGCCGCGTCGCCGAGAGCGTCCAGGCGATGGGGCTGCGCTACTCCACCATCACCGGCGTCGCCCGCGACGACCTACCCGACGAGGGCGCCTGGTTGTACGCGGAGACCGTGCGCCAGATCCACAAGCTGAATCCGAATACGGGCGTCGAGAACCTGATCCCGGACTTCCACGCGAAGCCCGACCTGCTGGACGAGGTCTTCGACGCACGCCCGGAGGTGTTGGCGCACAACCTGGAGACCGTTCCCCGCATCTTCAAGCGGATCCGGCCGGCGTTCCGGTACGACCGGTCGCTCGACGTGATCCGACAGGCCCGTGCGTTCGGGCTGGTCACCAAGTCAAACCTGATACTCGGGATGGGCGAGACCCCTGACGAGGTGACCGCGGCTATGCGCGACCTGCACGACGCGGGCTGCGACATCATCACCATCACGCAGTACCTGCGGCCGTCGCCACGGCACCACCCTGTCGAGCGCTGGGTCAAGCCCGAGGAATTCGTCGAGCACACCGCCGCCGCCGAGGAGATCGGATTCGCAGGCGTCATGGCCGGTCCCCTGGTCCGCTCCTCCTACCGCGCGGGCCGCCTGTACGCCAAGGCGATGGCGCATCACGGCCGTGAACTGCCCGAGGCGATGCTCCACCTGACCGAAGAGGGCAGCGCCGCACAGGAGGCCACGTCGGTCCTCCAACGGATGGCGTGACGGCACACCCGGGGCGAGGCACTGGCGGAGCCGATTAGTCTGTAGGAATGGCACGGAGCAACGATCCCGCCGCCGATCGGGCCAAGGCGGCCAAGGCGGAGGCGAAGAAGGCGCGCAAGACCGCGTCCCGCGAGCGCTGGAAGCAGATGTGGCAGGCCTTCCAGATGCAGCGCAAGGAGGACAAGGCTCTCCTCCCGCTGATGGCAGCGGTGTTCGTCGGCACCATCGTCGTTGCGATCCTGATCGGGCTGCTGATCAGCAAGTGGTGGCTGTTCCTCATCGTGGGCGTACTGCTGGGTGCGCTTCTGGCGTTCATCCTGTTCACTCGCCGGCTCGAGCGCAGCGTCTACACGAAGAACGAGGATCAGCTCGGCGCAGCCGGATGGGCTCTGGACAACATGCGCGGCTCGTGGCGAGTCACCCAGGGTGTCGCGACCACGACCCATGCCGATGCGGTGCACCGCGTGATCGGCCGACCGGGCATCATCCTGGTCGCCGAGGGCGACGCCGGTCGCGTCAGAGGCCTTCTCGCGCAGGAGAAGAAGCGCGTCGCCCGGCTGGTCGGCGACACGCCGATCTACGAGTTCACGGTCGGCAAGGGCGAGGGCCAGGTCCCGCTGCGCAAGCTGCAGCGGACCCTGCAGAAGCTGCCCTCGAACATCTCGGGCGACCGGATGGACTCGCTCGAGGGCCGGTTGTCGGCGCTCGGTTCCCGCTCCGGTGCGCAGCTGCCCCGCGGCCCGCTGCCCCAGGGCGCCAAGATGCGGTCGATGCAGCGCACCGTCCGCCGCCGCTCCGGAAGGTAGCGACCGACGCGAAACCCGCGGGCGCGCCGACCTCGCCCCTAGCGTGCGCGGATCAAGACCGTGCCCGTAGCGCGGTCGTGCATGCCGCGGCCGTCGCCGTCCTGCAGCAGCGGCGGTACCAAGAACACGATGAACAGGCCCCGAGCCAGTGCTCGGATCAGCCCGACCCGCAACCCGGCGCCCTCTACCCGTGCCACGCGGATGCCGGTGAAGTACTGCCCGGGGCTGAAGCCGAAGAGGGTCACCGACACCACCCCGACCACGTACCAGAGCGCGAGCGTGGCCAGGCTGAACGAATTCGAGCCGTACCCCACGACCGCGGCTGCGATGAGGCCGCACGGCACCCAATCGACGAACAGCGCTAGCACGCGCTGGCCGGCCGATGCCACGGAACCCACCCCACGCTCCGGCAGACCGACCCCCGCGCCCTTGTAGGCCCCGTGCGCATCGGGGGGCAGCGCCGCCGAGGCGCCGGACAGCCAGGAACCGGTAGTGCGACCCATACCAGACAGGGTACGTCCACCCGCACTTCGCGGGTGTTCCGGTGCAGGTCGGGGCCCATGTCCGGACGCGTAACACCGATGAAACATTGCGTTAGTTCTCGGGCAACACCATGTCCATAACGTCTCCGACGTAATCTCGGGGGCGAGCCGAGCGCTCGCTGCACCGAACGAAGAAGGAGCGAATCCCAAGGTGTTCACCACAAAAGAAGAACTGCTCGATTACCTCGCGAAGGAGAACGTCGAGTACGTCGATATCCGCTTCTGCGACCTGCCCGGGGTCATGCAGCACTTCTCGATCCCGGCCGAAGCGTTCGACGAGAGCGTCTTCGAGGACGGCCTCGCGTTCGACGGTTCCTCGGTCCGCGGCTTCCAGTCGATCGACGAGTCGGACATGATGCTCCTCCCGGACATCACCACCGCGCGCATCGACCCGTTCCGCGCCGCCAAGACGCTGAACGTCTCCTTCTTCGTCCACGACCCGTTCACGCGTGAGGCCTACAGCCGCGACCCGCGTAACATCGCGCGCAAGGCCGAGGAGTACCTGAAGAGCACCGGCATCGCCGACACCTGCTTCTTCGGCGCAGAGGCCGAGTTCTACATCTTCGACTCCATCTCCTACGACTCGCGGATCAACGGCTCGTTCTACGAGATCGACTCGATCTCCGGCTCGTGGAACACGGGCCGTGCGGTCGAGGAGGACGGCTCCCCCAACCTCGGCTACAAGGTCCGCAACAAGGGCGGCTACTTCCCCGTCGCGCCCTACGACCACTACGTCGACCTGCGCGACAAGATCTCGACCAACCTGCAGAACGCCGGCTTCACGCTCGAGCGCGGCCACCACGAGGTCGGCACCGCCGGCCAGGCCGAGATCAACTACAAGTTCGACACGCTGCTGCACGCGGCCGACGACGTCCAGCTCTTCAAGTACATCGTCAAGAACACCGCGTGGCAGGAAGGCAAGACCGTCACGTTCATGCCGAAGCCGCTGTTCGGTGACAACGGCTCGGGCATGCACGCGCACCAGTCGCTCTGGAAGGACGGCAAGCCGCTGTTCTACGACGAGGCCGGCTACGGCGGACTGTCGGACGTGGCGCGCCACTACATCGGCGGCATCCTGCACCACGCCCCTTCGCTACTCGCGTTCACCAACCCCACGATCAACTCGTACAAGCGGCTCGTGCCGGGCTATGAGGCACCGATCAACCTGGTGTACAGCCAGCGCAACCGCTCCGCATGCGTGCGCATCCCGATCACGGGCAACAACCCGAAGGCCAAGCGCATCGAATTCCGCTGCCCCGACTCCTCGGGCAACCCGTACCTGGCGTTCGCGGCGATGATGATGGCCGGCCTGGACGGCGTGAAGAACAAGATCGAGCCGCACGCCCCCGTCGACAAGGACCTCTACGAGCTCCCGCCGGAAGAGGCCAAGGGGATCCCGCAGGCGCCCACCTCCCTGCCTGCCGTCATCGACCGGCTCGAAGAGGATCACGAATACCTCACGGCGGGCGGCGTCTTCACCGAGGACCTCATCGAGACCTGGATCAACCTCAAGCGCGACAACGAGATCGCTCCGGTCAACCTGCGGCCGCACCCCTACGAGTTCGAGCTGTACTACGACGTGTGAGTCGTAGCCGCTGACGAGCCCGGCCCGCGCAGTGATCTTCGGATCGCTGCGCGGGTCGTTCGCCGTCTCAGGGGTGACCGTGCCGTGCAACCTCGGCGCGGAATGCCGCCGCGCCCGTGCCGGCGGTGCCCAGCACCACTCGGCGGACGAACGCTCCTACGTCCGCACCGGTGGTCCCCTCGGGCAGCGCCCCGGCGATCTCGTCGATCTCCGCTGGGGTCAAACCGAGCCCCACCGTGCGCCGCGCCAGTATCGCTGCAAGCGCGGCAGTAGATGGGTGACCGACATCGATGACGCTGTCGAACCTCGCCGCCCGGGTAGCGGCGCGGTCGAGCGACTTCGCATCGTTGGTGGTCGCGAGCGTGAGCACCTCGGCCGCCTGGTCCATGCCGTCGAGCACGGACAGCAGGTCGGAGAGGGCACCGTCGCCCCCGGCCCCCCGCCGCCCGACGACGAGGTCCACGTCGTCGAGCACCACGACGCACGGTCCCAGCTCGGCAGCCGCGGCATAGACGGGACCGAGCCCGCAGGCGATGCCGTCGGCACTCGCCACGATCACGGTGAAGTCTCCCACCAGCTCGTTCGCGACCGCCCGTGTGACCGCGGTCTTCCCCACGCCGGGCGGACCGCACAGCAGGACGCCACGGGAAACGCGGAATCCGAGTCGCCGCAGCTCCGCGGCGCCGCTCGTCACCGCGCGGACCGAGAGATCGATCTCGTCCCACACCGCGTCCTCGACGACGACGTCGGATCGCACGCCTCGGAGTTCGAACGGCTCCAACGCTAGACCGCGACGAACCATCTGAAGCGCCTTGCCGCGCAACGGGTTGAGCTCGCGCGCAGCGACGACGATGTCACGACGCACATGCACCGTCGATTCGAGATCTTCTGTGCGGGTTACGATCCCGACGATAATGTCCCCACACCCGTCGGTTGTGCACCGCAACACGACGGGTGCACCAGAGAGTGTGTGGGCAGGGAAGGCGAACGACGCAGTCTGCGGGATGCGGGCGTCGCCGGCCACCGCCCACGACGGTGGCGCGTCCCCGGTGCCCGGGCCCACCTCCGGGTCGTAGCGGTCTAGAAAGCTCATGACGGCGAGTGCGGTCGCCGTCGAGGTGGCCGCCGTGGTGATGAGTTGGACGACGGTGTGGCATTCCTGCGGCTCGCCCAGTGCGACCTCGGCGAACGTCCGTGCTGTGCGGCGGGTGGGCGTCGTGATCGTGTCGCCGAGCAGCGTGCGGACGACCTCGACCGCTCGCATCACATCCTGGCTCTCTCCTGTCATATCGATGGGCACCGGCCGACCGTACGCGCGCCGCATCGCCGGTCTCCACCGAATTTCGGGCACAACGGTAGGTTGGCCGGGTGAACAAGAGACTGGCACTGATCCCCGTCACCGTCGCCGCAGCGGCGGCACTGGCCGCGTGCGGCTCGTCATCGACGAAAGCAGCACCGTCCGACACCGATGCCGCGGCCGGCTCGTCGGGCTGCCCGACCGCGGCCCCGGCCGCCGATGTGAAGCCCGAGTGGACGGTGACCGGGAAGACGGGGTCTGCCGAGGTCACCGGCTCCACCGACACCGCCGCACCCAAGGTCACCGTGAAGGGCCCCTTCACCGTTGCCGAGACCCAGGTGCATACGCTGAAGACGGGTACGGGTGCGGTCGTGGGCGCGAACGCATCGGTGTCGGTCTGCTACATGGGCGTCAACGGCCGCGACGGCAACGTATTCGATAGCGCCTACCAGCGTGGCGCGCCCGCCGACTTCTCGCTGAACGGCGTGGTGCCCGGTTTCAGCAAGGCGATCGCCGGCCAGAAGGTGGGCTCCACGGTAGCGGTGGCGATGGTTCCCGCCGACGGCTACCCGCAGGGCCAGCCCGACGCCGGCATCCAGCCCACCGACACCCTGATCTTCGCCATCAAGATCCTCTCCGCGAACAGCTGACCCGATGGCCGCGTCGGGATAGAGACGCTGCGGCGCCTCAACGAGCGGCACCCTTGGAGCCACAACGACCACTTCCAGGGGTGGATCCTGCGTCGTCTCCCCGGGCGCCGCGCTCGCGCGCTCGACGTCGGCTGCGGGCGTGGCGGGCTTGCTGCGCGACTCGCACGTGAGTTCTCCAGCGTCGACGCCGCCGACAGCGATGCGTCGATGCGCGCCGCCACAGCCGAGCGCTGTGCGGGCCTCGACGTCCGGGTCATCGACGGATTCGATGCCGCCGCAGGATCTTACGATGTGATCACGATGATCGCGTCGCTACACCATCTCGACCTCGACGCCACCCTTCGGCGCTGCCACGAGTTGCTGGCCCCCGGCGGACGGTTGCTGGTCGCGGGTCTCGTGCGCCCCGAGTCGGCGCGCGATTACGCGTGGTTTGCGATCTGCGCGGCGACCAATCCCGTCATCGGCTTCGCAAAGCACCCACGTCCGTGTCGAGGACCGGCGCCCGCCGTACTTTTCCCGGTGCGCGATCCCGACGAGTCGTATGCGCAGATCCGACAGACCGCTCGGGGGTTGCTCCCGGGCGCTCGCATGCACCGCCGCCTCGGTTTCCGGTACACGCTTGAGTGGCACAGGCCGTGAGCTAGAGCAGCCGCCGACGGGGGTACAGCTCGGCGGCGAGCGCGGCCTTCGCGGCGACGTTGCGCTCCCGGTCCACGGCGGAGAAGCCGCCCGCCGTCGGGCGCGGAGGCACCGCCGGCTCCCCGTCCCCGCCGACGACGGTCCACTTCGAGCCCGCCGCAGTGAGTGACGCGTGCTTGGTGGCGTAGTAGTCGGGCTTCGGAACGATCGCGACACCCGAATCGCCTGCGGCCGCGGCCACGAGGTGCGGGTGGAAGCGCGTGCCGAGCCACGTCCGGCCCGCGCCTACCGGCATACCGAGTCTCCACACGTCGAGGAACGGCACCACGGTCGCACCAGCGAGACGATCTCCCAGCAGCTCGGGCACCTCGTAGTCCCGCCCAGGAATACCCTCCACGACGGTCACCTGATCGCCTGGCACCTCCCACGCATCCAGGGTGTCCCGGACGAATCCGGCCAGGGCGGCGACACCGTCGGCCCCTGCATAACGGAAATCGCCCACCAGGTCGGCCTGAACGCACAACGCGACGCCATCGAGCGGGCCCGCGTGGCGTTCCTGGCACGGCACGGCGACATCGGGCACGGCGAGCCACACGTCATCGCCCGTACAGCGGGCACCGGGCACACCCGCGAGCACCTCGAGTGACGCGGCGTCACGTACGTCGAAGAGCTCGAAAGCAGATGCCGCCGTGAGGAATGCGTCGCCGCGCGCCCCCAGAAAAACGGGTGTTAGCCCGTGACCGGTAGCGACCACGCGCGCCCCGGTGGAACGCGCGACCGCCGCAGCCCCGGTGACCAGCGAGACCTGCCCGGGCCACAGTGCGTTGAGGTATCCCCCGCCCACGAGGTGCACCGTCGAAGCCCGCCGCAGCAGGTCGACGCCCTCGGCCAGCCGGGGCGCCCCGCCCAGGCGGGACGCGGAGTCCGCTACCCACTCCCACGGGGGGACCCCGACATCGTCGGGTAGGTCCCGGTCGGCGTAGATCGTCAGCTGCCACAATGTGTCCACGAAGAGGACTCGCGGGTGGTCGTCCTGGAAGTACAGGCACGCCTGGCCGGGTGAGTGGCAGTCCACGACGACGGTGGCGTGCGGCCGCACCTGTGCCAGGTATCTCAGCCAGGTGCGGACGATGAGCTCGTCGCCGTAGTTGGGGTGCCCCGCAGGCGCGACGAGGTAGATGATCTCGTCTCGTCCCGTCCTCTCGCGCCAGCGCTGAGTCGCGTCGTGCGCCATCCGCTGCCCCGCGCCGCGGGCACGCTGCCCAGCCACGCGGGCCCGGCCCGCCACGTCTGCCTTCTGCACCCGGTCAGGCTACCGGGTGGACCTGACGGGTCAGCCCAGCGAGACCCGCGCGATCAGAGCCCGATGGTCGGAACCGGGCATCGAGTACGAGCGCAGCGACGCGACGTTCGCCGACCGTACGAGCACGTGGTCGAGCGCCAGCACAGGCGGGAACCAGCGATCGGTGGGGTACGTAGGAAGCCAGCGTCCGCCGATGGCCTCGGCAGCGTCTGTATAGCCGGCTGCGCCGCCCTGGCCGGGCTCGCCGGCGCTGAGGAACCGACGGAACTGCTTGTTGTCCCAGGTCGAGTTGAAGTCACCCATCGCGATGGTTGCCCGGCCGGCCGGGACCTGCGCCAGAGTATCGCGCGCACGGGCGATCTCGGCGTTCCAGTCCTTCGCGTGTGGGTACGGGGGTACGAGGTGGAGTCCGTACAGCTGCACGGGGCCGCCTCCCGGCACGATGGTCACCGCTGACAGGTTCGCGAGGGTGTATCCCTGCATAGCGACCGTCGACTCGACGGGGAAGCGGCTGTAGACGCCTGTGCCGTCCGCGTCCTTGGCGGGTTGGGTGAACGAATACGAGAGAGTCCCGCGGATAGCGGAGTCGCCGATCTGCGTCTCCGCCGAGTCCGTGAGCTCCGACACGGTGAGGACGTCGACGTGGTTGTCCTCCACCAACTTCGCGAGTGCCGAGATGTCCGCGCGCCCCCGGTCGATGTTCGCCTGCATCACAGTCAGTACGACACCGCGGTCCGCCGCCGGCGCGCCGAGGATCATCGGCAGCTGGATCAGTACACAACACGCCGTGGTGAGCACACCGACGAAGATCCCGAACCACCTGCGCAGGAACACACAGACGATCACGCCGAGCAGAGGTGCCACGACCAGCGGCTGCGCGAACGCGGTAAGCGCGATCAGGTACTGCGAGGTGGATGGCACGAAATGCAACACGGCCGTCGCAACGCCGATCAGGATCAGCAGCGCCGCAAGCAGGGTGAGCAATATCCGTACAGCCGTCCGCATGGGCGTCATTGTGCCCGCGGCCCGGGCACGTACGGCTCCGCGACGCGCGCCGCCGGCCGGACCGCTACCGAACCGATACCTACCGGCACCCGACCGGTTCGCGGGCGCTGACTCACTCGCCCCAGAACACGCGGTCCACGACTCCGCGAGCACGGCGGGTCGTCCGCAGGTAGTCCTCTAGGAAGTCGAGCGCGCTGCCCTCGCGCACACCGGCCACATAGGCGATGTTCGACAGCACCGCACCGGGCCCCGGAAGCTGATCGACGCGCTTGCCGCGCACCAGGAACAGCGCATTGCGGGCCCTCGTCGCGGTGAGCCACGCGTCCCGCAGCAAGGCCACATCCGACTCGCCCAGCACCTCGTTGGCGCCGATCGCCTCGAGCGATTCGAGCGTCGACGTGTTCTGCAGTGCAGGAACAGCACCCGCGTGCAGTAGCTGTAGCAACTGCACGGTCCACTCGACGTCGGAGAGGCCGCCTCGCCCCAGCTTCGTATGGGTCGCCGGGTCGGCACCGCGCGGTAGCCGCTCGGAGTCGACGCGCGCTTTGATGCGGCGCAGCTCCCGCACCGTGTCCTTCGAGACACCGCCCTCCGGGTAACGGATCGGGTCGACTGCGTGCAGGAATTCGAGCCCGAGGTCCTCGTCGCCGGCCACCGTCGTCGCCCGCAGCAGCGCCTGAACCTCCCACGGCTGCGCCCACTTGTCGTAGTAACGCTTGTAGCCGGCGAGCGTGCGGACCACGGGACCGTTGCGGCCCTCGGGCCGCAGACCGGTATCGACCTCCAGCCCGGGATCCACCGAAGGTGCCCCGAGCCGCTTGCGTACCGCGTCCGCGATCTGGTTGGCCCACTTCGACGCCGCGGGCTCGTCGTCGGGGTCATCGGACAGCGGGTCGCACACGAACAGCACGTCGGCGTCGGAGCCGTACCCGATCTCGTTGCCGCCGAGCCGCCCCATACCGATGACGGCGATCCGGGCAGGCGCCGCGTCGCCCTTGCCCGCCGCGGCGCGTTCGGATACCGAATGCGAGATCTCCGCTACCAGAGCGGCGTTCAGAGCAGCCGACCACACCGAGGAGAGCGCCGTGCAGACCTCGGGCACGTCCAGCATCCCCAGCACGTCGGCCGAGGCGATGCGCGCGATCTCAGCACGGCGCATGGCACGCGCGACAGCGATCGCCTTGTCCGGGTTGGCAGCTCGACTCACAGCCGCGAGCATGCCGTTGTACACCTCGCGCGGCGAGGCCTCGATGAGTTTGGGTCCGCTAGCACCGTCGGCGTACAGACGTATGACGTCCGGGGAGCGCTGCAGCAGCTCTGCGACGAACGTGGACGAGCCCAGCACCGTCATCAGCCGCTGCGCGACCACGGACTCGTCGCGCAGCACACGCAGGTACCATTCGACGTTCTCGAGGGCTTCGGACAGCTTTCGATAGTTGAGCAGCCCCGCATCAGGGCTTGGTGTCTCGCTGAGCCATTCGAGGAGCGTCGGCAGGAGGATGGTCTGGATCCGGCCCTTGCGGGACGAGTCCGCCATCGACTTCAGATGCTGCAGAGCATGGTCCGCCTGATCGAAGCCCAGGGCCTTGAGCCGCATCACGATCGACTGGTCGGACAGCCGCACCTCGTCGGCGTCGAGCTGGGCTATGGACTCGAGCAGCGGACGGTAGAACAGCTTGGTATGCAGGCGCCGCACGCGTGTCGACTGACGCCGCAGCTCGCCACGCAACACGCCCGCGGCGTCACGCTCACCGTCCGGGCGGACGTGCGCCGCACGGGCCAGACGGCGCCAGGCCTCGTCATCGTCGAACGGCGGTAGCGTGTGCGTTCGCTTGAGCCGCTCGAGCTGCAGGCGGTGCTCGAGCAGTCGCAGGAACTTATACGAGGCAGTGAAATTAGCGCCGTCGTCACGGCCCACGTACCCGCCGTCGGTGAGCGCGGCCAGTGCGGCGACGGTGCTGCGCACCCGCAGCTTCTCGTCCGTGCGCCCGTGCACCAATTGCAGCAACTGCACCGCGAACTCGACGTCGCGCAGGCTGCCGCGGCCCAGCTTGAGCTCGCGCTCGCGCAGCTCGGCCGGTACGTTCTCCTCGACCCGGCGGCGCATCTGCTGCACCTCGGGAACGAAGTCGTCGCGCTCGGCCGCCTCCCACACCATGGGATCGAGCGCATCGAGATACTCGGCTCCGAGCGCCATGTCGCCCGTGCACGGGCGAGCCTTGAGGAGTGCCTGGAACTCCCACGTCTTGGCCCACCTCTTGTAATAGGCGACATGGGACTCCAGGGTCCGCGTGAGGCTGCCGTTCTTGCCCTCCGGACGCAATGCGGCGTCCACGTCGAAGAACGCCATCGAGCCCAGCCGCATCATCTCGCCGGCCAGTCGCGCACTCGGCCCGTCGGCGGGCTCCGCCACGAATACCACGTCGACGTCGGATACGTAGTTCAGCTCGCGCGCACCGCATTTCCCCATAGCGATCACAGCGAGCCGCCCGGGAACGTCCCCCTCGGGGTAGAGCGTCGCGACGGCGACGGCGAGTGCCGCGGTGAGGGCCGCGTCGGCCAGGTCGGCCAGGTACTCGCCCACCTCGACGAACGGCACGTACGGCTCGTTCTCGACGGTGTCCGCGAGGTCGCGTGCGGCGAGGACCATCACCAGGTTCCGATAGGCACTGCGCAGAGCGGGCACCGCGGACGGGCCCGGGGTCGCGGCCCGGTACAGCAGATCGTCATCGGTCCGACCCGGAACTTTCTCTGCACCAACAGATTCCAGCATCTTCGCGATCAACTCGTCGCGCCTGGCGAGAGGTCCACGCGCGGCGAGCAGTCGCCAGTTCCCGGGCTCCGCTACGAGGTGGTCGCCGAGCGCCTCGGAACCTCCGAGCATGCCGAAGAGCCTGCCACGCAACGTCGTATCGCTGCGGATGGCGGAGTCGAGCTCGGCCCAGTCCGCGCCGAGCGCCTCACGGAGCCGTACGAGGGTCTTGAGCGTCACATCGGCGTCGGCTGCGCGCGAGAGCGCCCACAGCACGTCGACCGTGTCCGGGGACGCCCAGCCCAGAGACTCGAGGTTCGCCTGTGCGGAGTCGTCGAAGAGGCCGAGCCGCCCGACGCCGGGGACGCGGGAACGTTGGGTGTCTGGGTTCACTGCGAGTCCCCGGTCAGACCGTGAGGTAGCGCTTCAGCTCGAACGGGGTCACCACCGACTGGTAGTCGTTCCACTCGGACCACTTGTTGCGCAAGAAGTATTCGAATACGTGCTCCCCCAGGGCCTCAGCAACGAGCTCGCTCTTCTCCATGAGGCGCAGCGCGTCGTCGAGACTGGACGGCAGATCGCGGTAGCCGAGGGAACGGCGCTCTCGGGCCGTCATCCGCCAGACGTTGTCCTCAGCGGCGTCGGGCAGGTCGTAACCGCCGGAGATACCGGCGAGGCCGGCGGCGGCGAGTACCGCGAACGCGAGGTACGGGTTGCATGCGGAGTCCGGCGAACGCACCTCGATACGCCGCGACGACGCCTTGTTCGGCGTGTACAGGGGCACACGCACCATCGCCGAGCGGTTGGCGGCGCCCCACGTGGCGGCGGTCGGCGCCTCGTCACCCGCGACGAGCCGCTTGTACGAGTTGACCCACTGGTTCGTGACGGCCGAGATCTCGGGCGCGTGGTGCAGGATGCCGGCGATGAAGGCCTTACCCGTCACGGACAGCTGCAACTCGTCGTCCGGGTCGTGGAAGGCGTTGTGGTCGCCCTCGAACAGGCTCATGTGCGTGTGCATCGCGGACCCGGCGTGACCCGTGAACGGCTTGGGCATGAACGAGGCGCGCACGCCCTGCGCCATCGCGACCTCCTTGACGAGGTAGCGGAACGTCATCACGTTGTCCGCCATCGACAGGGCATCCGCGTAGCGCAGGTCGATCTCCTGCTGGCCGGGCGCCGCCTCGTGGTGGCTGAACTCGACCGAGATGCCCATCGACTCGAGCGCGTCGATCGCGTCCCGGCGGAAGGTCGGCGCCGTGTCGTGCACGGCTTGGTCGAAGTAGCCGCCGTGGTCCGCGGGCACCGGCTCACTACCGTCGGTCGGCAGGTCTTTCAACAGGAAGAACTCGATCTCGGGGTGCACGTAGCAGCTGAAACCGAGGTCGGCTGCCTTGTTCAGCTGTCGCCGCAGAACATGCCGCGAATCGGCCCACGACGGCGTGCCGTCCGGCATCGCGATGTCACAGAACATCCGGCACGAATAGGGCTCGTGCGCGGAGCCGAGCCATGGCAGCACCTGGAATGTGGACGGGTCCGGCTTGGCGACCGTGTCCGCCTCGTAGACCCGGGAGAAGCCTTCGATGGACGATCCGTCGAAGCCGATCCCCTCGGCGAACGCGCCTTCGAGCTCGGCGGGCGCGATCGCCACAGACTTGAGGAAGCCGAGGACGTCGGTGAACCAGAGCCGCACGAAGCGGATGTCCCGTTCCTCGATCGTGCGAAGGACGAACTCCTGCTGCCGATCCATGCCGATGACCCTATTCTCCGCGCTGTTACTTCCGTGTTAACGCCGCGTCCCGGACGGTCAGCCCCCGCACTTCAACCCCTCTGCAGGCACAGTCAGCGAGGTCAGGTAGCGGGTCACCGCACCGTCCAGGCAGGCGTTGCCCTCGAAGGTAGCAGTGTGCTGGCTGCCGTCGAATGTGATCAGCTCGGCGCCCAGCTGCTTCGCCAGACTCACCCCGTTGGCGTACGGGGTGGCCGGGTCGTGCGTTGTGGACACGACCACCGTCTTAGGCAGGCTGGGCGCCGCCTTCACCACGTGCCGTGACAGCGTGTTCTTAACGGGCCAGTAGGCGCAGGCGGTCTTGGCCGCGTGGCCGGTCCCGCGGCCGTCGTCGTTGAACGGCGCCGCCTTCCGGATGTCGGTGTCCTTCCGGCCGAGCTTCGCCGGATCGGTATCGGCTGTGTTGTCCATGCAACTGATCGCGGTGAACGCGTCCATCATGCCGCTGTAGTGGCCCGAGTCGTCCCGACTCATGTACAGGTCGGCGAGCTTCTGCATGAGCGCGCCGTTGCCGGCCTTGATATTCAGCAGCGCGCGGGAGAGCGCGTTCCACAGCTTGGGCGAGTACATCGCCTGGATCGTTCCCGTCGACGCGTCCGAGTAGCTCAGCGGTCGTCCCTGCGATGCCGGTACCTGCTTGTCGATCAGCGGCCGCACGATCTTGTGGTACTCGTCGACGGCCTTGGACGGGTCGGTGCCCAGCGGGCACTCCGAGTGCTTCGCGCAGTCCTTGGCGTAATCGTCGAACACGGTCTGGAAACCCGCCATCTGGCGGATGTCGGACACGTCCGGGTCCTCGGACGGGTCCACGGCACCGTCGAGCACCATGGCGCGCACGCGGCCCGGGAACCGCTCGGCGTACATCGCGCCGATGAAGGTGCCGTAGCTGAACCCCGCGTAGCTGAGCTTGCTGTCGCCGAGCACCGAGCGGAGGACGTCGAGGTCACGGACCGTGTCGGCCGTGCCGACATGAGCCAGGAACTCCTTGCCCATCTTCTTCTCGCACAGCTCCGCCTCGGCCTTGTTGAAGGCCTCCTGCTTGGAGATGCCGGCCGGGGTGTTGTCCTGGGTCAGGTTCGATTCGCGGTTCTTGTCGACCTGAGCGTCGCTGTAGCACCGGATGGTCGGAGTGGACGCCCCGACGCCCCTCGGGTCCCAGCCGACCATGTCGAAGGTCTTGTTGACTGCGAGGTTCGAGTAGTCGCCCGACTGGCCGAGCACCATCTGGACGCCGGAGCCACCGGGCCCGCCCGGATTCATCAGCAGGGAGCCCTGCTTCTCGCCGCTCGCGAGGAGCTTGACGACGGCGAGCTTCGCATCGCCCGCCGCGGGATCGTCGTAGTCGATCGGCACGGTCACCGACCCGCACTCGACACTCCCCGGGTCGAACTTGGAGACGTCGTCGGTCTTCGCGAACGACGCACACGACCCCCACTCCACCTTCTGGGTGTAATACCGCTCGAGCGCCGGCGACGGCGCCCCGCCGCCCGGCTTCGGTGCGGGCGTGCTCGATTTCGTGGGGCCGGCGAGCTTGTCGTCCGACCGGGACGGCGAGCCCGGGATCGTGGTCGCGCATGCGGCGGTGAGCGCGACGACGGTGACGGCCACCGCGAGCCGCATGGGCCGACCGGCCGGACGGGGGACGCTGGTTCGCATTGCGCCGATGATGCCACGCTCTCCTGACAGCACAGGTGAGGCGCGCTGCGGGCGGGCCGGTGAGGCGCGCTACGGCGGATCCCGAGGAGCGACCTCCCGGGCTGTTCACATAGGGTTGTCGGCATGACGCCACTACGTGTCGCGGCGTGCCAGATCAACCCCGTCGTGGGCGATCTGGACGCCAACGTCCGCCGGATCACGGCCGCTGCACGCGATGCCGCACAGCGCGGTGCACAGGTAGCCGTGTTCGGCGAGATGGCGCTCACCGGTTACCCCGTGGAAGACCTGTTGCTACGTCGCTCGTTCGCGATCGACTCGCGCGACGCGGTGCGCAGCCTGGCCGAATCCCTCGACGCAGCGGGCTGCGGCGATCTCATCGTGGTGGTCGGTTACCTGGACCGCGACTCCGACTTCCCGCCGGCGGACGGCGTGTACGACCCGCGTCCGGGGGCGCGCAACAGCGCCGGGGTATTGCACGGCGGCCGGCTCGTCGCGCGGTACGACAAGCACTTCCTGCCCAACTACGGCGTGTTCGACGAGGACCGCTGGTTCGTCCCTGGGGAGCGGCTCGTCGCCCTCGACGTCGATGGTGTGCGGCTCGGCATCGTCATCTGCGAGGACCTGTGGTGGCCGGACGGTCCCGTCGCAGGTCTTGGCGCCCTCGGCGTCGACGCCGTGCTGTGCCTGAACGCCAGCCCGTTCCAGGTCGGCAAACCCGCCGAGCGTCGCCGCGTGACCGGGCACCGCGTCGCGGAGGGCGGGGCGCCCGTCGTGTACGTGAACCTCGTGGGCGGACAGGACGAACTGGTCTTCGACGGTGACTCCTTCACGCTCGACGCCGGCGGCCAGACCGGCGCAGCGCCGCAGTTCCTCGAGGCCACCTACTTCACCGATGTGCCGCCGCTGGGACGCCGGCGGTCGGACAGCGCGGCGGGCTGGCTGGTCGAGACGCACGCGCTGCCCGCGCGGCCGGCCCCGTCGTCGGCGGCACCCCAGGTCGACCCCACGAAGCTGGACGAGGAGGCCCAGGTGTGGGCCGCGCTCGTGACCGGCACGCGGGACTACGTGCACAAGGTCGGGGCGCGGTCGGTGGCGCTGGGGCTGTCCGGGGGCATCGACTCCGCGCTGGTCGCGGCCATCGCCGCGGATGCGCTCGGTGCGGACAACGTGTACTGCGTGTCGATGCCGTCGAAGTACTCGAGCGAGCACTCCAAGGGCGACGCGGCGGAGCTCGCGCAGCGCGTCGGCCTGCACTACCGTGTCGAGCCGATCGAGGACATGGTGCGCGTGTTCGTGGACCAGCTGCACTTGACGGGCCTGGCAGAGGAGAACATCCAGGCCCGCTGCCGCGGCATGACGCTGATGGCGATCTCCAATGCCGAGGGCCACCTCGTACTCGCGACAGGCAACAAAAGCGAGCTGGCCGTGGGCTACTCGACGATCTACGGCGATGCCGTGGGTGCGTTCGCCCCGATTCGAGACGTCGAGAAGTCCCGTGTCTGGGCGCTGTCGCGTTGGCGCAACAAGGTGGCGCTCGAGCGCGGCGAGACCCCGCCCATCCCCGAGAACTCCATCAGCAAGGAGCCCTCAGCGGAGCTGCGCCCCGGACAGAAGGACAGCGACTCGCTCCCCGACTACGAGGTCCTCGACGACGTCCTGCGGCGCTACGTCGAACAGGATCAGGGCGTGGCCGAGATCAGCGAGGCCGGCTACGAGCCGGATCTGATCCGCAAGGTCGCGCGCCTCGTGGACCGAGCCGAGTACAAGCGTCGGCAGTATCCCCTCGGGCCCAAGGTCACACCGAAGGCCTTCGGGCGCGACCGACGGATGCCCGTCACCAACCGCTGGCACGACCAGACCTGAGCCCGACGAGGGAGTGGAGAGATGACCGAGAGCCCGGTGTACGGCGGAGGCGATCAGGCCGAGGCACCCCGCCGAAAGAAGGTCCGCATCCACCACTTGGCCGAGATGCGCGGCCGCGGTGAGCGTTTCGCGATGCTGACCAGCTACGACTACCTGACGGCGCAGACCTTCGACGCCGCCGGGGTGCCGGTGCTTCTGATCGGCGACAGCGCCGCGAACGTGGTGTTCGGCCACGACTCGACGCTGCCCGTCGGCGTCGACGTGCTGGCGCCGCTCGTGTCGGCCGTCCGGCGCGGCGCAGCGCATGCGCTCGTGGTCGCGGACCTGCCGTTCGGCTCGTACGAGAAATCGCCGGAGCAGGCATTCGATGCCGCTTCGACGATGATGAAGGCGGGAGCCGAGGCGGTGAAGATCGAAGGTGGCGTGCACATGGCACCGACCATCGAATTCCTCACGGCACGCGGCATTCCCGTCATGGCGCACATCGGTTTCACACCGCAGTCGGTGAACACGCTCGGTGGCAACCGCGTGCAGGGCAGAGGCGACTCCGCGCAACGGATCCTCGCGGACGCGCGGGCCGTCGACGACGCGGGCGCGTTCTCCGTCGTCCTCGAGATGGTCCCGGCCGACGTCGCCAAGCGGGTGACCGAGTCCGGCTCGATCCCCACCATCGGGATCGGCGCGGGCCTCGACTGCGACGGCCAGGTGCTGGTCTGGCAGGACATGGCGGGCCTATCCCGCGGACGCGTCGCAAGATTCGTCAAACGGTACGCCGACGTCGGCGATCAGCTGGAGCGTGCCGCAGCCCAGTACGTCGCCGACGTCGCGTCGGGCGCGTTTCCCGGAGAGGAGCACTCGTTCTGATGGCCGAGATCCGCGAGTTCTATCCCGAGATCGAGCCGTACTCCAGCGAACTGCTGGACGTGGGCGGCGGCCAACTACTCCACGTCGAGTGCAGCGGCAATCCAGACGGTAAGCCCGCCGTCTTCGTGCACGGAGGGCCGGGCGGCGGCACGTCCCCCGCGGTGCGACGCTTCTTCGACCCCGCCGCATATCGCATCGTCGTCTTCGACCAGCGCGGGTGTGGGCAGTCGCAGCCGCACATCGCCGACGCCGAAGGCGGCCCAGAGGACACTATCGAGGCTCGCCTGCGCGTCAACACGACGCAGCACCTGATCGCGGACATGGAGCGGATCCGCGAGTACCTGGGCATCGAGCGCTGGCTCGTGTTCGGCGGCTCGTGGGGGTCGACGCTCTCGCTCGCGTACGCCGAGGCCTATCCCGAGCGGGTGACCGAGCTCGTGTTGCGCGGCATATTCCTATTGCGGCGCAGCGAGATCGACTGGTACTACAACGACGGGGCGTCGCACGTCTATCCCGACGAGTGGGAGAACTACCTCGCCCCGCTGGCCCCGGCCGATCGCGTCCCGGGGGCCGACAAGGTCGCTGCGTACGACCGGCTGCTGCGTTCGGCGGACCCCGATGTCGCGACGGCCGCAGCGATCGCGTGGACCACGTGGGAGAAGTCGACCAGCTACCTGATCAACACCCCCGACAAGGCTGCCGGCTCAGACGACGCGCGCTACGCGCTGGCGTTCGCGCGGATCGAGAACCACTACTTCATGAATCACGGCTTCCTGCATGAGGCACAGCTGCTGCGAGACGTCGACCGGATACGGCACATCCCGGGCGTGATCGTGCAGGGCCGCTACGACGTGGTGTGTCCCGCGCGCAGCGCATGGGACCTGCACCGGGCCTGGCCGGAGGCGGACCTGCACATCATCCCGGACGCCGGCCACGCGTCGTTCGAGCCCGGAATCCGCTCCGCGCTCATCGAGGCCACCGACCGCTTCCGGACTACCTGAGGGCCCGCCGTGGGTGAGCAGCTCGAGATCGAGACGAAATACGAGGTCGACGATGCAGTCGCGGCGCCCGACCTCACGAACGTGCCCGGGGTGGCCTCGACATCGACCGACGAGGTCTTCCACCTCAACGCGACCTACTTCGACACCGAGGCCCTGGACCTCGCCAGCCGTCGGATCACGTTGCGGCGCAGGCTCGGCGGCAAGGACGACGGCTGGCACCTGAAGCTACCCGCGGGAGACGAACGCCGCGAGGTCACCGTCCCCCTCCTCGCAGAGGACGGCTCCTTGCTGGGCGCAGACGACGTGCCCGCGGAGCTCGCGACCCGGGTTCTCGTGTACACCCGCCTGCGTCCCCTCGTGCCGATCGCGATCGTCGAGAACGAGCGGCACACGACATACGCGCACGCACCCGACGGCGAGGCGCTCGGCGAGCTCGCCGACGACCACGTGCACACCATCTCGCTGCTGCCCGGCGGGGACGAGAAGACGTGGCGGGAGTGGGAGTTCGAAGTACCCGACACCGACGGTGGCCGCGCCACCGCCGTCGCGGTCGGCAGGGCTTTGAAGGCTGCAGGGGCGCATGAGGCGCACAGCGCCTCGAAGCTGGCTCGGGCGATCGACTCCGAACCGGAGGCGCCGGCACCGTCGCTTCCTCGGAAGGCCAAGGCGAGCAGAGCACCCGCGTCCCGGCTGCTGGTCGCGGCGCTCGCGCGGTCGCGAGACCGTCTGCTCACGCACGACCCGCTGGTGCGCGCCCGCGCCGACGACGCCGTCCACCAGATGCGAGTCGCGACCCGACAGCTACGTAGCATCCTCAGCGAGTACGGCGCGTACTTCGCCGGTCCCTCCCCCGCCGCCCTGTCGACCGAGCTGCGTTCACTCGCAGTCGTATTGGGCGGGGTACGGGACGCCGAGGTACTCGTGCAGCGGTTCACCGGGCTGGCGCAGGTCGAGCCTTCCCTGTCGGGCGCTGCCACGCTGCTGGCCGACCGGCAGGCCGCCCAGGAGGTGGCCGCATGGGATCGTGTCGACGCCTATCTGACGAGCGACCGGTATTTCGCGCTGCTCGACGCGGTGGACGCCACCATCGACGACCCGCCCACGACGAAGCGTGCGGCGAAGGCGGCGGAGGACACCGTTGTGCCGCTGCTGCGCAAGCGCATCCGCACCTTCGCGAAGGACGCGACACACGTGCTCACCGCGCCTGGCGCCACCGACCGCGACGTGCACGCGGTACGCAAGCGCGCCAAGAAGCTTCGCTACGCGGCTGCCGTACCCGAGCCGGCCCTGGACAAGCAGGCGCGGCAGTCGCTCACCGGACTCGCCGCCGTGCAGCAGCGGCTCGGCGAATTCCAGGACGCGCACATCGCGCGGGATGCCATCGCGGCCGTCGACATCGCATCGCTGGACGCCGCGACGGCTTTCGAACTCGGACGCCTCGACGCGATCGAGGAGCGACGCACCGTCGACGCCCGCGCCGCACTACCCGGGCTGCTGCGTCGGCTGCGCTGACTCCACCATCTCGTGTTACGAGAGTTCTCAGAGATCGAGAACACCCTGGGCGATCGCCGTGGTCACGGCGGCCGTTCGGTCCGTGACCTCGAGTTTGGCGAAGATCCGGAGCAGGTGGGTCTTGACGGTGGCGTGACTGATGTAGAGTCGGCGCCCGATCTCAGGATTCGAGCATCCCTGGGCGACCAGACGGAGGACCTCGACCTCCCTGTCAGACAGGCGTGGTCGCGCCGAGCGCCCGATCCTTCCGACCACGTGGCGAGCGATAGCCGGAGACAGGATGGTCTCGCCGCGGGCCGCGGCACGCACGGCGTCGATCAGCTCCGTACGGGTCGCGTCCTTGAGGAGGTATCCGGCAGCGCCGGCCTCGACGGCACGGAGTATGTCGGCGTCGCGATCGTACGTCGTGACGACGATGATTCTCGGCCGTCGTCGACCGGCGAGGATCCGCGCGATGGCCCCGACGCCGTCGAGCGCGCCAGGCATCCGCAGATCCATCAGCACCACATCAGGCTCGAGCGACTCGGCCTGCGCAACCGCCTCCTCCCCGGAGCCCGCCTCGCCGACTGCCGCGAGGTCTGGTTCGACCTCGATCATTCCGCGGAGCCCCTCACGGACCATAGGGTGATCGTCGACGAGTAGCACCGTGATCACGACGGCACCCGTACGTCCACCGTCGTACCCGCGCCGGGGCCGCTGCTCACGGCGAGACCTCCGCCCACGCCCTCGATCCTGGCGCGCATGTTCCCCAGACCGAATCCAAGATCGTCCGCTGCGCAGTCGAACCCGACACCGTCATCGGCGACGGACATGCACACCTGGCCGTCTTCCGACGACAGCGTGACCGTGACAGACGATGCGTGGGCGTGCTTGCGGATGTTCGCGAACGCCTCCTGCGCGACGCGGAGGAGAACCACCTCGTGGGCCGTCGTCGACTCCGCCGCTTGCGGCGGGCGGACCACCGTCACCGACACACCCGTCTCGTCGGCGAGTCGCGTCGCCAGCCTCTCGACGGCGTCGGAGACGGACGCGGTGGTAAGCGCTGCCGGAGTCAGGACAGTGACCATCGCTCGCGCCTCCGCCAGATTCTCCCGAGCCGTGTCACCGATCAGGTCGACGTGCCGGCGCGCCTTGTCGGGCGCGGCGTCCATCTCGGCAGAAATCGCCTGGGCGAGAGCGACGATACTCGTGAACCCCTGCGCCAGCGTGTCGTGGATCTCGCGCGCGAGGCGCTCGCGCTCGGCCGCGGCTCCGGCGGCCCGGGACATGCGAGCGGCGTCCGCCCGGCTGGTCTCGAGTTCAGCGAGTAGCGCCGCCTGCTCGTCGTTGTGCCGGTTGACGGTGACGACCGCGATGCCGATGATGGGCGAGCTCACCAGCGCGAGAACGGTGATCGTCGCAGCGATGACGAACTTCTCCGAGTGGACTCCCGCCCAGAAGAGAGCGATCGCGGTGGGGATTACATTGACGACGGTGGTAGCCGCCACCGCCGGGCGCACCGGCAGGGCGCGGAACAGCACCGGATACATGACGAGCATGGCCGCAACCGACGGGCCCGCAAAGAACACGGCGATGCCGAACAGCACCACGATCACCGCGGCATACCCGCCGCGCACGACAGCCGCCTGGGAACGGCCGTCGCGGAACACCGTCGCGCACACCGCGATCGCCGTGATCGCACCCGTGGCAGCCCACGGCGTGCCGGGGAACCTGTCGTCCAGCATCCACACGCCCGCCACGGCCGCAGCACAGCCCCCGAGCACGTACGCGTCCCAGAGCGAGAGGGAGACGCGGTCGGCCATGTCGCGATCCTAACTCTGCTCGGACGAGATCCAGTTGCCGTGGAACCCGTTGGGTACCCGGGCGGGAAGGTGAACGGTGGCGACCTGATCGAGTGTCTGGGCATCGACGATCTGGAGAGAACTGCGGTCTTCGGCACGGTCGTACACGAAGCCCATCAGCACGCCGTCGTCCTCACCGGAGTCGGGAGCGTTCGGGACGAACACGAACTCGCCCGGCTCGCGGTCGCTGCCGAAATGCTTCACCTGCGTCGCACCGTCGCCGTCGTGTTTGACCAGCACCTCGGGCGCGCCGAGTGCGTCCTCACGGCGACCGTACCCGATCGTATAACCGTACCGGTGGGCGCGACCGACCGTGCGCTCGTCGACGCGTGGGAAGTCCTGCGGACGGTCGTCTAGCCCCTCGCGCCTGACGGTGCCAGCGCTCAGGTCCACGATCCATCGCTCGAAGGCGGGCAGGCCGACCATCGGATTCGAGTCTCCGTCGTACGCCTTCGGGAAGCGCGACAGCTCGAGGGTTATCCGTACGCCGTCGTCGTGAGCATTGAGCGTGTGGTAGATGAAGCAGGGATCGATATCGAACTCGCGAACGTCGGTGGGCCCGCCGTCCCGCGGCATCACCAGCAGCTTCGCCTGATGCGTGGGATCCCACCGATACGGCAGCCCGATGTCCGGCTGCATCATGCCCGATGCTCGGCCCACTGCAGAGATGATAGGGCCGGGGGCCGGATGGCGGGAGACCCAGTCGGTCAGCTCGTAGCCGAGGCGACGGGCCAACCGGGAGCGGCCTGCCACCGCCAGATCCATCACGACCGGTAGGTCATAGATCACTACGTACCGTTCCGTCAACGAGAAGTCGTGGATCATCACGTTGCGCCGCAGGGGGATGTCGACGCGCCGGCACACTCGTCCGTCCACTCCGGTCACGGTGTACCGCACCAGGTTTCCCCACATCGGGCTGTACGAGACCGCGTGCAGCTCGCCGGTCTCCGGGTCGCGCTTGGGATGACCGCTATAGCCGCCGCGCAGCGTCCCGCCGAAGTCGCACGGACCCACGGTGTCGAGGTCCTCCGTCAGCTCATAGGGACTAACGCCGAATTCCGCGATCGCCAGCGTCCTGCCAGCCTGCGCGAGGACGTTGGTGTTGGACGCGAAATCGATCCCAGCGCCCGCCGGCCCGCGCCGCCGAGGCTCCCCCAGCCGTCGGCAAACGTCCGCGGACCGTACCCACCGGTTGCGGTACCACTGCGCACGGCCATCGCTGATCCGGATACCATGCACCATTCCAGACCCCATGAACCATTCGTAGCGCGCGGGGTCGGCAGTACCCACGGGATTAGGACCGATCCGCAGGTACCGCCCGTCTAGATGTGGCGGGATCGCACCTGCCACCGACAGGTCGGTAGCCGTGACCTCCTCCTGCACCGGGGCGTAATTGCCTTGCAGGAAAGGGTGTCCGGTTGGTTCGTTGGATGCCTCGATCGTCCTCATGCATGGATCGTCGCGCTGCCGGCACCGATGTCGCGACGTACGTACGGTCGACTGCTCTGTCCACCGATCGATGGACAGAGCTGCGGGTTACAGGCCCGCGAGCGGTGCCAGGCCCGCCGCAATCGGGGCGGCGGTGTAGGAGGTGTGGACGGACGACTTGGCGTCGTCCATCGAGCCGGTCCAGTCACAGATGCCGTCGCCGGCGTTGCACCAGCTCAGAGTGTGGGCGCCGATCGGCACCGGAAGTGCCTGCGGCAGCGCGCCTCCGATCGGGACGGCGCGAGCGAGTCCCTGGCCCCCGCTCGCCGATCCTCCCGAACGCGCGGTGTCGCCGGGCCGGCGATCCGGGTCGGCGATGAGGGCGGCGGCGGCTATCTGCTTGCCGTTGGCGGTGCGCTGCAGCGCCCGATGCGCGGCTGCGGCGCCCTGCGAGTACCCGACCACCACGATCTTGGTGGACGGGCAGCCGCGCGCGACGATCCCTATGTCGCCCTGCGTGTTCCGCGCCCCGGTCTCCATCGACTGCAAGAACGGGCCGACCGTCTCCACGGTCTGCGGCACGGGCAGCGCCGGGTAGCGCACGGCCCGGGTAGCGACGGTCTTGCCCTTGGCCCTGGCGCGCTGTGCCAGGTCGGACACGACGTTCGACACGAGCGTTCCCATTCCACCCGCCTCGGCCCCCTCGCCGGAGCCGGCGACGCCGATGAACGTGTAATCGGCGCATGACGGGGCCGCGACTGCGGCTCCGACCCCGGTCAGCCCGGATCCGACCAGCACGGGCACTGCAACGAGAGCGGTCAGAGCTGAGGCACGGTTCATGAGCGCCAACCTACCGTGAATGCGCGGGGCCCGTGCGACGCTTCGGACCACCTCAGGCCGGGTACGCGAACGACACCTTGCGCGTGTCCGGATCGGCGGTTGCGAGGCGCACCTGCACCGCCTGGCCCTCCGGCGGGTCGCCCTCGCACTTGGCGATCACGGCGGGATCCTCGACGAACACCTGCTCGCCGCGCATCACCACGGCGTCGAACGTCTCCCCCACGCGCGCCGCGAGTACGACCGCCTCGGTGAGGTCGATGCAGGCGCGCTCCACCTTGCCGCTCAGCGCGTCCGTCGCCTTCATGACCTCCGCCATGTCCGACAGCGCGGACCGCGCCCAGTCCGGGACCTTCGCGCCGGAGCACAGTGCGAGGCACACCTCCGTCGAGAAGCGGTCTGCGAGTCTGCGCAAGGGCGCCGTCACATGCGCGTAGGGGGCGCCGACCCCCGCGTGCAGAGGCTGCTCGGGCGCCGCGCCATCGAACGGGGCGTACCCGGCGCCCCTCAGCAGGGTGACTGCGTCCGCCATCGCCGCCAGGCCGTGTGGTGTGGTCACGTCGAGGCCGTCCAGGAAGTCGCCGACACCGACGGTGGCCGGCCACTCCAAGCCGAGCGCCGCCGCGCCGCGCCGGAGATCCGCCACGGCATCGTCGGGCGCGGGCGGGAGCGTACGCAGCAGGCCGACCCCACCATCGAGCATGATGTGCGCCGCGCACATGCCCGTGAGCAGGGATATCTGCGCATTCCAGCCGTCCGCCTGGGTCCGCGGCTCCACCCGCAGCCGCCACCCGTCGTCGGACCGCACCGCCTCTTGCGCGGGCAGGCGCAGATCGATGGCGCCGCGTGACCGACCCCACGCCGCACGCAGTCGGCCGACATCGGGCAGCGCCGCGATGGACGGGTGCAACCGCCCGGCGTCGGCGTCCGCCTGCACACCCGCGTAGTCGAGCCTTGCCGTCGAGCGGACGAACGCACGATCGACACGCGCCGACGTCACCTCACCGTCCGCATCCAGCCGGATCTGCCACAGCGCGGCGGGCCGGCGTTGGTCAGGAAGGAGCGAGCCCGCGCCCTCGGACAGCGACCGCGGGTGCAGCGGCACGGAACCGTCCGGCAGGTAGACGGTCTGGCCGCGCCTCCGAGTCTCGGTGTCGAGCTGCCCGCCAGGAGTGACGAGAGCGGCGACATCGGCGATCGCGTAATGCACGAGGTAGCCGTCACCCTCGCGGGCGAGGTGCATGGCCTGATCGAGGTCCATGGATCCGGGAGGGTCGATCGTGACCAGCGGGATGTCGGTGCGGTCGGCGCGGCCCTCGGCACACCGATCGACGGCCCGGTCGGCCTCGGCCTGAGCCTCCGCGCCGAATGCCTCGGTCAGCTCGAACTCGGAGCGCACGGCCTGGAAGTCGACGTCAGTCATGTCCGCATCCTGGCATGTCAGGCCTCGTTGAGCGGCACGACGCACATGGGCGCCGCGGTGCGGACTCCGTCCGGGTCGTCCTGTACCAGCCAGACGTCGAGTCGGTCGCCGTCGCGTCGACGCAACAGGCGGGGCGCGTCCTCGAGCGTCAGCGGCGAATCGTGTTCGACGATGCCCCGCAGCGGCAGACGTGCACGCAGGTCCGGATGCCCGTCGAGCGCGTGCTCGAGCGCCGTCCAGTACACGGCGTTGTTGACGTGCTCGAAGAAGTCGATGTCCGTGCTGCGCAGGGTGAACGGCACCTCCTCGGCATCCGGATGCGGCGTCGGGTCGAGCAGTCGCTTCCATCGCAGGACACCCGGGGCGGCCGCGGCGCCGAAACGTTCGAGGAACTCGTCGGACATGCGCGACGGCGTACCGGTCTCGGTGTTGAAGTTGATCCAGAACGCCTCGGTCTCGACGTGGGTCCCGGTCTCGCCGCGCAGATCGATACGCACATCGCTCCAGCGAGTACCGATCCGGGACGCCCACCGCTCGAGTGTGATGGTCTCCGGCCACGCCCCATGCGCGTGGATATCGATGATGGTGCGGCGCGCTATCCACGTCTTGTGCGATTCGTGGAAGCCGGCGGCGATGAGGTGGTCCATCCCGGTGTCCTGCAGGAATCGGGCGACGCCGTCGAACTTGATGCCTTGGTCCGGGCGTACCGCGTCGGCCCGCACTGTGCGGGTCGTGCGGAACACTGCGCGGTTCTCGCGCAGCGCGGGGTCGGCGGGCGGCGGGTCCAGTGGCTGTCCGATCACGTCAGCCATACAAGCACACGCAGGCGTCGCACCGGATCGTCCGCCACGGGTCGCGCCATCGCGTATCGCACTATGCCCCGCATGGGAGAGCGTTCCGGTCGCTATGCGGGCATACCCGCTGCCGCTGAGACGGCGTCCAGCTCCGCGTGTTCGTCCCGGTAGGCGCGTCCGCCCCCGTTGAGGCCGAACAGGCGTTTGCTCCACAGCAGCCACACCACGGCGGCGATGTTGATCGCAAGAGCGACCAGCTTGAACACGGTGACCTTCTCCGTCAGCTCGTAGATCTCCAGCGGAAGGAAGACGCTCGTCGCGACCACCGCGAAGTATTCACCCCACCGGTGTCCCAGCCACAGACCAACGGCCTCGATCAGTTCGATCAGCGCATACGCGGCGAGCCCCAACGCCACCCACGTCAGCGCCGTGGAGGACAGCGAGAACGCCTTGTCGATCTCGTGCACCAACTTGCTGCTGTCCGGGTTCCAGCCGAACTGATCCGCGAGCGGTCGCAGCAGCGGCAGGTCCTTCTCGAATGCGGCCTGGAGGTGCACACGCGCATCACGCACCCGGAACACGCCGAACGCGAGCAGCGCGAACAGGACAGTGCGGACGATCCGCTCCAGCGCCAGCAGACGGGTGATGAAACGGTCGCGAATGGCCTTGCCGCGCAGCACTGTCGGTGGAGGCCCCGTGTGCGTCGGCTGGCCTACGACGAAGCCGTCACAGCGCAGACACCGCCACGCCTCACCGTGGGCGGTATCGGTGTGCAGCCGCTTCCGCACTTCCGGGTCGTCCGGCGCGTAGGTGACATGGCCGTGAAGTCCGCACGCACGCAGCGCAATATCCATCCGGCGACGGTAGCGGGCCCCGGCTTGGGACTCGCTGAGCGCAGGTCAGTCGGACGTGCGCCGAGTGTAGGCACGCAGCGCGAAGGGAGCGAACACGAGTGTGAGGATGATCGCCCAGATCACCGTGGCGAGCACCGGGTGATGCAGCGGAAGCTGCGCACCGGCCGCCGCATGCGGACCATTCCCCCACAGCTGGCGCAGCGACTGAACCAACGCCGACAGCGGATTCCACTCGGCTATGACACGCAGCCACGACGGCATCGGCCCGGTCGGCACGAACGAGTTGGCGACGAACGTGATCGGGAAGAGGAGCGCGAACATGAACCCGTTGACCGCTTCCACCGAGCGCAGCCAGGAGCCGATCAGGATGCCGAACCAGATCATCCCGAATCCGAACAGCAGGATCAGCGCGAACGCGAGGATCGCCTCTGGCACCGATGTGCGGATGCGCCAGCCGATCGCCAGCCCCGTCACCGCCATGACGACGATACCGATGGACGAGTGCAGCAGGCTTGCGATGGAGCGCCCGATGAGCACCGACGACCGCTTGATCGGCAGCGACCGGAATCTGTCGATGATGCCCTTGTCGAGATCGTTGTTGATGCCGGTCGCGACGATGAACGCTGTGAACACGATCGTCTGCCCCATGATGCCGGGCAGCAGGAACTCCTTGTAGTTCGCGCCGCCCGTATTGGTGATCGACGCGCCGAACACGAACGCGAACAGCACCACGAACATGATCGGCTGGATCGTGACGTCCGACAGCATCTCGGGCATCCGCTTCGTGTGGATGAGATTGCGCCGAACCATGATCCAGGACTGCTGCAGCAGCGACGTCGGATGGGTGTCCACCTGTGTCATCCCTGTACCTCCTCTTTCTCGGGCTCCGCCTCGGCCCGGCGGCCGGTCAGGGAGAGGAACACGTCGTCGAGGCTGGGCCGCGCGAGCCCGAGATCGTCGATCTCGATGCCGGTCTCGTCGAGCAGCCCCGCCACGCGGTTCAGGTCCGCAAGCCCGCCGGCCGGCATGGTGAGCTGTCGGGCGCCGGGCTCGACGAAGACCTCGGCGCCTCCGGACCGCAGCAGCTCCTCCGCACGTCCGAGATCCATGGCGTGCGAGACGGTGAGCACCAGGCTCGCCGCACCCGCACGCTCCTTGAGCTGCAGCGGCGTGCCGTGCTCGATCACGCGTCCGTGGTCGACGACCACGATGTCGTCGGCGAGCTGGTCCGCCTCTTCCAGGTATTGCGTGGTGAGCAGCAGAGTCGTGCCGCCGCGGACCAGATCCCGCAGGACGTCCCAGAGTTCGTTACGACTGCGCGGGTCGAGACCCGTGGTGGGCTCGTCCAGGAACAGGACAGGCGGCGCCGTGAGCAGGCTGACGGCCAGGTCGAGGCGCCGGCGCATGCCGCCCGAGTACGCCTTCACCTGCTTATCGGCCGCATCGGTCAGGGCGAACTGCTCGAGCAGTTCGTCGCTGCGCCGAGCCAACTGCTTGCGCCGGATGCCGTACAGGCCGCCGATCATCGCGAGATTCTCACGGCCCGTGAGGATCTCGTCCACAGTGGCCGCCTGCCCAGTGAGCCCCATGCTACGCCGCACCTGCTCCGGTGACTCCCGCACGTCATATCCCGCGATGCGCGCCGTACCGGACGTAGGCAGCGAGAGCGTCGTCATCATGCGCACCGTCGTGGTCTTGCCCGCACCATTGGGACCGAGCAGGCCCAGTACAGTCCCGCGGGGCACGGTGAAGCTGACGTCGTCCACTGCCGTGAAGTCACCGAATCGCTTCACCAGACCGATCGCTTCGATCGCCGAATCACTATGGGCATCAGCAGCTTCCACCTGATGAACACCGGCTGAGGAATTCATGTCGCCGACACTAGACCCACCCACCGACACCTTTCCACGCGATTTACCGAACACGCGCTCCCCGCCCTGCGGCACGCGCATACGCCTCGGTCACCAGCGGCGCGATCACGCCTTCTGTCGGGCACGTGACCGACACCCATGCGGCATTCGCGTACACCGGGTGCGGAACGACGGAATCGTCTGCCGCGTAATCCCATTCGCCGTCGTGTTCAGAGTGCTCGACGGGTGGATACCCGACGATCTCGGCGAACCGCGCCCTTCCTACATCGACGTTCACCCGGAAGCGTCCCGCGCCGAGACGCGACGAGGCGTCGCCCGGGTAGTCCTTCGTCACCACTGTCGCGAAAGGCATCCGCCCACCGCCGACGAACGCGAAGGCATCGCCCTGGGCGATCTCCGGCGCATCTGATCCCGGACCGGGGATCTGAACGTCCACGCCCGGCAACGCCCGCAGCAACTCCACCACGTCGTCGAATACCATCTACACCCCGTCTCGTACAGTGTTCGAGTCTGTCTCTCGAACACTGTACGACACCGGCCGGGCGCGCCGCTAGACTCCCGCCATGGCCAGGGACCACCTCACGCGCGGCCAGATCATCGCCGCGACCATCGAGCTGCTCGACTCCCACGGCGTCGAGGCGTTCAGCATCCGGCGCCTGGGAGCACGACTGGGCGCCGGGGCGACCAGCATCTACTGGCACGTCCCGAGTCGTGACGAACTCCTGCAGCTCGCAGGCGACGAGATCTTCTCCGAGGTGGACCTCGTCCCCGCCGTCGACGGCGACTGGCGCACTCCGCTCGAGGCATACGCCAGATCCCTGCGCGAGACGATGCTGCGGCACCCCTGGATGCCCGCCGAACTGGCGTCCTCCCCCACGTACGGGCCGCGGATCGCGTCGGTCACCGTGCACCTGCGCACAGTGTGCACCCAGGCCGGGCTGGACGCGGACCAGTGGGCGGAGACCACGACCCTCATCCACTCGTACGTCCACGGATTCGCCGGCGCCGAGGCCGCGTGGGCGACCACCGTGGTCAAGTCGGGCCGCACCGAAGAGGAGCTCATGGCGGAGTGGATGAACACCGTCCGCGGCCGGAACGAAGGCGCGCTCGACGCGGTCCCCGAGCTCGAGGGCGCGGCCGCCATGGGCCTCGACGAGCGTCGGAGCCGGCTCGAGAAGAGCTTCGAGTTCGGGCTGCAGACCATCCTCGACGGCCTGGCTGCGAGGCTGCCGGAGGTGGGCGGACGAGCTGACGTGTAAGCCGGATCCTGTCCCGGCCGGAGCCGGGGGCGGCCATCCATCTGGACACACCGTCGCCGGGTGCCTCGAGCGGTCCACCCGCACGCTCGGGCGAGCAGCCCTCGTGCACGTGCGCAGCGGCACCGTCGGCCCGCAAGCCGCTGGTGCCGCATTCGACCTTGCTCCGGGTGGGGTTTACCGAGCCGCGCCGGTCACCCGGCGCGCTGGTGCGCTCTTACCGCACCGTTTCACCCTTACCGGCTCGCGCCGGCGGTCTGTTCTCTGTGGCACTTTCCCGCGGGTCGCCCCGGGTTGCCGTTAGCAACCACCCTGCCCTGTGGAGTCCGGACTTTCCTCGACGCGGGCTGCGCTGGTGAGCCAGCCGTTCCCGATCGCCGCGGCCGCCCGGTCAGCTCGTCCGCGCGCTACAGACTAGTCGAGCGCGCGCCGAGCATCTCAATCCCGCAGCTCGGGGGTCCGGTTCACCAGCCGGACCGAGGCCACCCCGTCCGGGTAGAACTCGGCGATCGACACCGATGCAAGATCCAGGTGCATCCGGTAGAGCACCTCGGGCCTACCGCCCAAGGCGATCCGCAGGATGGTCTTGATGGGAGTGACGTGGGAGACCACCAGAACGGTGCGGCCGGCATGATCCGCCAGCAGTTCGTCGCGCGCCCGCGCCACGCGCATCAGCACGTCGTCGAAGCTCTCTCCGCCCGGAGCCGGCACCGACGGATCCGAGAGCCACCGCGAGTGCAGTTCGGGGTCGCGCTCCCGTGCCTCGGAGAAGCTCAGCCCCTCCCACTCGCCGAAGTCGGTCTCGATGAGTTCGTCGGCCACGGCGACGTCGAGACCGCGCGGATCCGCGACCGCTGCGGCCGTCTCCCGGGCACGGGCGAGCGGCGACGTCACGACCACGTCGATGTTCACGCCCGCCAGGTCTGCGGCGGCCGCAGCCGCCTGGGCGCGACCGGTCTCGGTGAGGACCGGATCACCGTGCCCCGTGTACAGGCGGCCGACGGAAGCCTCGGTCTGCCCGTGCCGGAGCAGGATCAGCCGCGTGGGAGCGTGCGCGGAGACCGTCCAGCCGCCGCGCTGATCCCCCGGCGTCACAGGCCGGACTCGTTGGTACGCACCAGGATCGCGCCGCACTCGTCGCAATGGATCACAGACTCCGGCGCAGCCTTGCCGACGCGGTCGAGGAAGCCGCGGTCGAGCTCGAGGCGACAGGCACCGCATCGTCGAGCACGAAGCAGGCCCGCGCCCACGCCCGAGGCACTGCGACGCCGCTCGTACTCCGAGTAGAGATCGCCCGGCAGCTGCCCGACCAGGTCCTCACGCTGACCGGCGGTGCGGCGGCGCGCGACCTCGACGTCTTTGAGCGACTCCTCGCGTCGACGCTGAACCGTCTCGATCTTCTCGCGCGTCGCGTTGACCGCCGCCTCCGCACGCTGCTGGTCCAGCTGTACCGCCTCGCGCTTCTCCATGAGCTCGAGCAGGTCGTCCTCGAGCGCGGTCTGGCGGCGCTCCAGGCTGCCCAGTTCGTGTTCGAGCTCCCGTAGCTGCTTCGCCCCCACCGTGCCCGCCTGCAGCAGCGCGCGGTCCTTCTCCTCGCGCAGCCGGGTCTGGTCGACCTCATGCTCCAACTTCTTGATGTCTCGGTCGAAGTCCTCCACGACGATCGACACCTTCACGGACTCGTCGTGCTCCGCGGCCGCGGCCTTCTCGAGCTCAGCGATCTCGACGTCCTCGGGGAGGTGGCGGAGCCGGTGTGCCAGCCGGGCGATCTCGGCGTCCACGTCTGCGAGGTCGAGGAGCTGGCGCTGCGCGGCGGGGTCGGCGTTCATTCGGCCAACCTTACCGACGCGCCGCCCGGTGGCCACCTCCCATCCGTATACCCCTCCGCGGAAGGCCGCGCCGCCGGGGCAGCTACCGGGGCCGTACCCCGAACGGGTCGGTCGATTCGACGTACACGTCCACGGCCGGCTCGGGGCCGAGCAGCTCTGCGACCGCCGCGCACCACGGGAACTCTGTACCCCAGTGCCCGGCGTCGACGACGGGGCACCCGCCGGCGCGCAGATGCTCGTCGGCGGGATGGTGCCTCAGGTCGCCGGTCACGTACGCGTCGACAGGCAGGCGGCGGACCGCCCCCAGCAGCGAGTCGCCCGCTCCTCCACAGACTGCCACCGTCCGCACCTGCGCATCCGCGGGACCGGCAGCCCGCGCGGCGACGCCCAAGGTCTTCCCCACCGCTGCGGTGAACTCGGTGAGGGACAGGGGCGATTCCAGCGTCCCGATCCTCCCCAACCCCCATTCACGCTCCCGCGCGGCCAGTTCCACCACGTCGAACGCCGGCTCCTCGTACGGATGCGCCTCCCACAGCGCGGCGACGACCGATTCCCGCAACGAACGCGACGCGACGAACTCGAGACGCTGCTCAGCGACGGTCTCCGGTACACCGACCTCGCCGATCGCGGGGCGGGCGCCCGCGCCCGGCAGGAACTGGCCGGTGCCGTCGACCCGCCATGCGCATTCCGAATAGTCGCCGACACGGCCGGCGCCCGCGGCGAACACGGCCGCCAGGACCGCATCCGCCGAGCCCACGGGGACCTTGACATTCCACCCGTCGAGCGGCTCGGCGTCACCGAGGTATTCGATCGGCCCGGTGATGTTGAGGCCCAGCGCCGAGGCGAGGGCGTCGTTGACGCCGCCACGCGCGCGGTCGGCGTTGGTGTGCGCCGTGAAGAGGGCGCAGCCGCCCGCTATCAGCCGATGGATGAGCGCCCCCTTCGGCGTCGAGGCGGCCACCGTATCGACGCCGCGCAGCAGCAGCGGGTGGTGCGCGACGATGAGCTGGGCGCCGGAGCGCAGCGCCTCGTCGACGACACCGGCCGTGACGTCCACGCAGACGAGCACCCGTGTGACCTCGACGGCCGGGTCCCCGCAGACCAGGCCCACGCTGTCCCAGTCCTCCGCCAGACGGGGCGGATAGGCAGCGTCCAACACGGCGATGACGTCCTTCAGCAACACGTGGTAGAGGATAGATACGTGAGTGACGGTGATCTGGACCTGCATGTGACATTCGTCTGCACGGGCAACATCTGCCGGTCGCCCATCGCGCGCATCGTGTACGAGCGCGCGCTGGACGACGCCGGCCTCGCGGACCGCGTTCGGGTGACGAGCGCGGGAACGGGCGGGTGGCACGCCGGCGATCCCGCCGACTCGCGTGCCCGCGAGGTGCTGGCCCGGCACGGCTACCCCACCGCGCACACCGCCGCCGAGGTCGGCGACAGCCACCTGTCCGCAGACCTCGTCGTGGCCCTGAGCTCGTCGCATCTAGCCGATCTCACGGCGTTGGGGGTACCGCAGGACCGGCTGGTCCTACTACGCTCCTTCGACCCCGCCGCCCCCGTGCACGACACTCCCGATCCGTACTACGGCGACCTCGACGACTTCGAGACCACCCTGCGGCAGGTAGAGGGCTCCATGCCCGGGCTCGTCGAATGGACGAGGAACCGCCTTGGCTGACCGGACCCTGGGACAGTGGGTGCGGGTGATCCTGCAGCCACGCTGGATCGCGCTGGCGGTCTTCGTCGTGCTCTTCTCGGCGCTCTGCTGGTCGGTCCTCGCACCCTGGCAACTGGGCAAGAACACCACCACGAGCGCCCGTAACCAGCGGATCGCCAACTCCGTCAACGCCGATCCCGTGCCCGCCGCGCAACTGCTGAACGGCAAGACCACACTTCCGACCGACCTCGAATGGCACAAGGTCACCGTGTCCGGTACCTATCAGAACGACAAACAGGTACTGGCCCGGCTACGCAACTGGGACGGCGACCCCGCCTACGAGGTCCTCACCCCGTTCGTCGCGTCCGACGGCCACAGTTATCTGGTGGACCGCGGCTTCGTGAAGACGGCGTCGGGCGGTTCCGTGCCCACGTTCGATCCGGCGCCGTCGGGCAACGTCACGCTGGTGGCGCGCCTGCGGCAGGCCGAGACCACCACCCGCCAGCCGATCGAGGACGGCGGGTACCGGCAGGTCTTCGCGATCGATCCCGCCGCCGTCGGCCGAACCGTGGGGACGACGTTCGCGCCGGGCTACCTCGGGCTCACCGACAAGCAACCGGGCGGGCTCGGTACCGTGCCGCTACCCCAACTCGACGCTGGGCCGTACCTGTCGTACGGGCTGCAGTGGCTCGCGTTCGGCGTCATGGCGCCGATCGCCCTGGGCTACTTCGTATTCAGCGAGGTGCGTCGTCGCCGCGAGGAGCGCGCGGTGCTCGCGGCCGCCACCCCGACGGAGCCGGAGAAGGTGGTCACGCCCGAGGAGGCACGCGCCGCCCGGCTCGCCGACCGCTACGGGCGAAAGGGCTGACCACCGCGAGCGCTGCCAGCGCTGCCAGTTCTGTGGCGAGCGACAGCCGCGCCGCCCGCCGCAGATCCGACGGTGCCGGGGCGCGCCCTTCGCCGAGCTCCGGACGCATCTCGACGCCGTGCCGATACTGCGTACGCCCCCCGAGCCGCAGCCCGAGCGCGCCGGCCGCGCTCGCCTCGGCGACGCCCGCGTTCGGACTGGGGTGTTTGCGCGCATCCCGCCGCCACGCGCGCCACGCCGACGACGGTGCCCCGCCCACCACCGGCGCCACGGCGACCGTGAGGAACCCGGCCAGACGCGCGGGCACGTAATTGGCGAGATCATCCAGACGAGCTGACGCCCAACCGAATTCGCGGTAACGGTCGTTGCGATAGCCGACCATCGCGTCGAGTGTGTTGATCGCCCGGTACACAAGCAGCCCGGGTAGGCCGAGCACCGCGCCCCAGAAGAGGGGCGCCACCGCCGCATCGGAGGTGTTCTCGGCGACCGACTCGAGCGCCGCACGAGCGAGGCCGGCCTCATCGAGCACCGACGGGTCGCGGCCGCACAGGGAAGGCAGGAGATCCCGGGCACCGTCGACGTCGCCGTTTGAAAGCCGACTGCCCAGGTCGGCTCCCACGGCGCGCAGGCCCGCGCCGCCCAGGGCCACCCAGGCACCGGCCGCCGTCGCACCGGGAACCCTGCGGAAGGCGTACCCCACCGCCGCGACCCCTCCGATCAGAGCCGCCGTGTACACGACGCCTGCGGCTTTCGAATCCCGGTACAGCACGGTCTCGAGGCGGGCGGCGATCGCCCCGAATCCCGCGACGGGGTGGTACCTGCGTGGGTCGCCGAACATCTCGTCGGCCGCCACGCCGGCCGCCAGCTCCAGCACCTTCATCGAGCCCACGTTAGCGATCGATCAGGCAGGCTCGCTCGGTCGACCGCCACCGTGGCGCCCGGCCGTCGCCGATCGGAGCCGAAAGGCCGCTGCTTGCGAGAACGTGACCGCCCGCGGGCGTAACATCCACGCAAGGGGGACTTCGATGGCTATTTCACACGCTCTGCTCATTGCCGGCGGAGCACTCGTGGGCGCCACGCTGTACCTGCTGGTCTTGCCGTGGTCGCGACGCATATCCTTCGGGCGACCGTTACGCGGAACGGCGCAGATCGGCCTGGTGACGGCGACCGCAACGTTGGTTCTGGCGAACATCGTCGGGCCGAGTGTCGTGCCGGAGTATGGCTGGGTTGACCCCATCGCGATCGCACTGGCCGCCACGGTCGCCCTCGCGATCCCCCTGCATGTCGGGATAGCGCGCTCGGAGCGGCGGAATTCACCGCCGCCGTGGCGTGCGTTCGTCGTCATCGGCCTCACCCTCCTCACCGGCTGGGTAGTGCTCGGTCTGCTGGACAAGACCATCCGGGTGATCAGGGGATACGGCGTGGTAGACGATCGGGGGCAGCTCCGCGTAGAGGTGTCGGGCACGAGTCTGACGACTACGGTGCTCGACGACGAAACCATCCCGCTCCTCGCGATCCTCCTCGCTCTGCTCGCTGTCGTCGCCGGGATCGCGGTCGTGCGAGCAGCGACACTCGCTCCCGACGCACATGGCTTCCGGGGCTATGCGATGCTCGTGTGCGCTGGTGCCGGTGCTCACATAATCGGCGCAGTGGCTTTCGACGCGTATCGCCCCGTGGGCGTTGTCCGACTGATCTCCGCCGCGCAGCGGACAGGCGACGCGGATCTCGCCCGCCTCGCGGTCCCCCTCAGTCAGATCCTCGCGTTCGGCGTGCTCGGCTTCCTCGGCACCACCGCACTGCTCGTCGCAGTGTCTATCGGCTCGTCCGACGGTGCCGATGGCCGCAGACCACCTCGATCCCTGGTTCGCAGGGCACCCGCATGACGGTCTTCCTCGCCCTCGCGCGCCTATTCGTCCCGGTGATCGCCGTGGTGGAGCTCGCGTGTGTCTCTCTGCCGCGCTCCCGCAGGATGACGTTCGGACAGCCGCTTCGAGGCCTCGCGCAGGGGAGCCTGATACTCGGTGTCGCGGTGCTGCTCGTCGGATGGCTCATCGGGCTGGCTATCGAGCACTGGGTCCTACAGGGCTTCTCATCGAGCGGGGCGGTAGCCCTCGCGCTCGCTGTCGCGGTGGCGGTCGGCATCCCGGTCCTCTCTTCGACCGCCGACAAGGAGAGGAACGGTCTCGCGCGGACGATGCGAGCCCAGTATTCGTTACGGAACTGGATATTCGCCTCGACCATGTTGGCAGTGTTGGTTCTGGTGTTCACCTCAGCCGTAATGCTTATCGAGCCGATCACGGAGCACAGCACGCGCGACGCACGCGGACTGCTGCACATCGACTCGCTCGGCCCGGAGTCGGCGCTACCCATGCCGGGCATGACAGACGTCTACGTGGTGGTATGGGCGCTGATAGTCGTCCTCTGTCTCGCCTGGGCCGTCGCCTCGCGGACGGCGATCGTCGGCCGCGACTTCCGCTTCTACGCGTTGCTGATGTGCGGGGCCGCCGCCGCTCTGCTGATCGGCGAGTTGGCACATCACGCAGATCGCGTTGCCGACGTCCGGCGGATCGCCGCGGCTGGTCAGGCCACGACGGACCAGCGCGATCTGGGCAGTCTCATCACCGCGTACCAATTCATCGCGGCCCTCACCCCACTGGTGTGGATCGGATCCGCTGGCCTGCTCATCGGCGCGGTGATCTGCCTGACCCGCGGTGCAGACGGGCCGACTACCAATCCTGTGGTGCGCGCGGAGGGACTCGAACCCCCGACAACCGGTGTGTAAGACCGGGACTCTAACCAACTGAGCTACACGCGCGGACCGGATGAGGTTAGCGCAGCCAACGCGTCTTCCCAAAGCTGCTGGTCTCTGGGTAGCCCCGGCTCGTTCATCTCCGAAAATCGCACGACGCCCTCACGGTCGATGACGAAGGTGCCGCGGTTGGGGTACCCCTTCTTGTCGTTGAGCACGCCGTACCTCCGGGCCACCTCACCGTGCGGCCAGAAATCGGAGAGCACAGGGAACAGATAGCCCTGCGAGCCGGACCACACCTTGTGGGTGGGCGGCGGTCCTACCGATACGGCCAGGATCGCGGACGACTCGTTCTCGAACGCCGGCAGGTTGTCGCGGACCTGCCCGAGTTCGTTCTCGCAGGTCCCCGTGAACGCGAGCGGGAAGAAGACCAGCAGCACGTTCTTCCGGCCGCGGTAGTCCGCGAGTCGTACGGGCTGGTTGTTCTGATTGCGCAGCGTGAAATCGGGCGCGACCACGCCTAGCGGCAGCGGCCCCGCCTCATCCGAGGTCACTATCGCCGGGGTCCCGACTTCGGCTGCACCAGGCGCGAGCCGATCCAGGGACCCAAGTTGGTGGACGAGGTCTGCATGAGCCCCGCAGTGGGCGCGGCCTCGGCGATATCGCTCGGCTGGACGTGACCGGGACGCCCGGTCTTGGGGCTGAGGACCCACACGCAGCCGTCCTCGGACAGGGGGCCGATGACGTCCATCAGCGTGTCGACGAGGTCCCCGTCGTCGTCGCGCCACCAAAGCAGCACGACGTCCACCACCTCGTCGGTGTCCTCGTCGAGCATCTCCGCGTCGATGAGATCCTCGATCTCGGCCCGCAAGTCGTCGTCGGTGTCCTCATCCCAGCCGATCTCCTGCACCACATCACCCGGGCGCAGGCCCATCTTCTGGGCGTTGGACCCATTCGTGGACACCGGTTGCTGCCTCCTTATAACGGCGCTTTCTTACGTGTCGGACGGTGCTGACGATACAGACCGCCGGGCTATAGCAGACCCCGGCCACGCGATCCACGCAACTCTTAGGCGACGTCATGTTCCGATCCCAACCCGCGAACTTCCTCGCGAGTAGCAACAGACGTGGGGCAGGATGGGACCGGGATCACCCTTCCCGCACGCAGTCGTGCCCAAACAACCTTATGAGGAGCACTGTCCGTGACCGAGTCACCCAGCGCCACACCCGGCGCCGCAACACCGAAGGACTCAAGCGAGCGCGTCCGCGTCATCCGCGAAGGTGTCGCCTCGTATCTGCCGGACATCGATCCCGAGGAGACCGGCGAGTGGCTCGAGTCGTTCGATGACCTCCTCGAGAGGTCCGGGCCTGCTCGCGCGCGCTACCTCATGCTGCGCATGCTCGAGAGGGCCAGCGACAAGCGGGTCTCCCTTCCGTCGTTGACGTCGACGGACTACGTCAACACCATCCCCACCGATCTCGAACCGTGGTTCCCCGGCGACGAGGAGGTCGAACGCCGCTACCGCGCCTGGATCCGCTGGAACGCGGCCGTCATGGTCACCCGGGCGCAGCGTCCCGGCGTCGGCGTCGGCGGCCATATCTCCACGTACGCGTCGTCCGCCTCGCTGTACGAGGTCGGCTTCAACCATTTCTTCCGCGGCAAGGACCACCCGGGCGGGGGCGACCAGGTCTACATCCAGGGCCACGCCTCCCCCGGCATCTACGCGCGTGCCTTCCTCGAGGGCCGCATCTCCGAAGAGCGCATGGACGGCTTCCGGCAGGAGCAGTCGCACCTCGCCGACGGCGGCGGGCTCCCGTCGTACCCGCACCCCCGGCTCATGAAGGACTTCTGGGAGTTCCCGACCGTATCCATGGGTCTGGGCCCGATGGGCGCGATCTTCCAGGCCCGGTTCAACCACTACCTGCATGACCGCGGTATCAAGGACACATCCGACCAGCACGTCTGGGCCTTCCTCGGCGACGGCGAGATGGACGAGCCGGAGTCGCGCGGCCAGATCCAGATCGCAGCCACCGAGGGCCTCGACAACCTCACGTTCGTGGTCAACTGCAACCTGCAGCGGCTGGACGGCCCGGTCCGGGGCAACGGCAAGATCATCCAGGAGCTCGAGTCGTTCTTCCGGGGCGCCGGCTGGAACGTCATCAAGGTCATCTGGAGCCGGGACTGGGACGACCTGCTGCACAAGGACCGCGACGGCGCGCTGGTCAACATCATGAACAGCACGCCCGACGGCGACTACCAGACCTTCAAGGCCAACGACGGCGCGTTCGTCCGCGAGCACTTCTTCGGCCGCGACCCGCGGACCAAGGAACTCGTCAAGGACATGACCGACGAGCAGATCTGGGGTCTGCGGCGTGGCGGCCACGACTACCGCAAGATCTACGCGGCGTACAAGGCGGCCATGGAGCACAAGGGCCAGCCGACGGTCATCCTGGCGTTCACCATCAAGGGCTACAGCCTCGGCTCGCATTTCGAGGGTCGCAACGCCACCCACCAGATGAAGAAGCTGACGCTCGACGACCTGAAAAGCTTCCGCGACCACCTGCGCATCCCGATCTCCGACGCCGAGCTCGAGAAGGATCCATATCTTCCCCCGTACTACAACCCGGGGGCGGAGTCCAAGGAGATCCAGTACCTGCAGGACCGCCGCAAGCAACTCGGCGGCTTCGTACCGTCCCGCCGCACCAAGGCCAAGGCTTTGCCGACCCCCGACATCTCGACCCTGGACGTCATGCGCAAGGGCTCGGGCAAGCAGCAGGTGGCGACGACGATGGCGCTCGTCCGCATCTTCAAGGAACTGCTGCGCGACGAGACCATCGGCCCGCGCATCGTGCCCGTCATCCCCGACGAGGCCCGCACGTTCGGCATGGACTCGTGGTTCCCGTCGCTGAAGATCTACAACCGCCTCGGCCAGCTGTACACGGCGGTCGACGCGCAGCTCATGCTCGCGTACAAGGAGAGTCCCGTCGGACAGATCCTGCACGAGGGCATCAACGAGGCCGGCTCGACCGCCTCGTTCACCGCGGTCGGCACGTCGTACGCCACACACGACGAACCGATGATCCCGCTGTACATCTTCTACTCGATGTTCGGCTATCAGCGCACGGGCGACGGCCTGTGGGCTGCGGGCGACCAGATGGCGCGCGGCTTCGTCATCGGCGCGACCGCCGGCCGCACCACGCTGACCGGCGAGGGCCTGCAGCACGCCGACGGCCACAGCCACGTGCTCGCCTCGACCAACCCCGCGACGGTCGCCTACGACCCGGCCTTCGCCTACGAGCTGGCGTACATCATCATCGACGGCCTGCGGCGGATGTACGGAGAGGCACCAGAGGACGTCTATTACTACATCACCGTCTACAACGAGCCCATCCATCAGCCGGCCGAGCCGGAGGGTCTCGACGTCGAGGCTCTTCTCAAGGGCCTCTACCTGTTCCGCAAGGGCACCGACCAGCACGAGCGCAAAGCCAACATCCTGGTATCGGGCGTCACGATGCCCGACGCGCTCGTAGCGCAGGAACTGCTCGCCGACGAATGGGGCGTATCCGCCTCGGTTTACTCGGCGACCAGTTGGGTGGAGTTGCAGCGTGACGGCATCGCCGCGGAGCGCGACGCCCTACGGGACCCGTCCGCCCCGGCGCGCGTGCCGCACGTGACCAAGGTGCTCGCCGACGCCCAGGGCCCGACGGTGGCGGTATCGGACTTCATGCGCGGGACACAGGACCTGATCCGCGCATGGGTCCCGGGCACGTATGTCACGCTCGGCACCGACGGGTTCGGGTTCTCGGACACCCGCCCGGCCGCACGGCGCTTCTTCAACGTCGACGCCCAGTCGATCGTGGTCGCGGTCCTGCTCGGCCTCGCTCGTGACGGAGAACTGGACTTCTCGGTCGCGGCCGAGGCGGCGAAGAAATACCGGATCGACGACGTGCTCGCCGCTCCGGAGCAGACGTCGGACCCCGGCGTAGCGTAGGGGGCTATGACCGACACCGGCTCGTTTCCGAGGCCCGGGAAGACGGACCGCGCCTTCGCGCGGAACCGGCCCGAGCCGCGGGAGGTGCTGCCCGAGTCACTGCTGAACCGTATTCGGCAGTACTCGGGCAGGGTCTCCACCGATGCGGTCCACTCGATGGCGGAGCAACTGCCGTACTTCGAGACACTGGAGGCGAGCCAGCGCGCGTCGATCCAGCTGGTCGTGCAGACCGCGGTCGTCAACTTCGTCGAGTGGATTCAGGACCCTGAGGGCAGCGTCGGCTTCACCGTGGAGGCGTTCCAGTCCGTCCCGCAGGACCTGGCGCGACGGGTGTCGCTGTTGCAGACCGTCGAGATGGTCCGTGTGGCCATGGAGTTCTTCGAGAAATGGCTGCCGCTACTCGCTCGCAACGAGGAGCAGCTGGTCGCGCTGACCGAGGCCGTCCTGCGCTACGGGCGGGAGATCGGGTTCGCGGCGGCCTCTATATACGCGTCGGCGGCCGAGGCTCGCGGCGCGTGGGACTCTCGGATGGAGGCCCTCGTCGTCGACGCGGTGGTGCGCGGTGACACCGGCGCGAACCTGCTGTCCCGAGCGGCCGCCCTGAACTGGGACCCCCAGGCGCGGGCCACCGTCATCGTCGGGAATCCCCCGCCGGACCAGAACGTGTCGGTCGCCGGGTCGATCCACGACACGGCCCGCTCGCATCAGCGGGCGGCTCTGGCGGTCGTGCAGGGGACGAAGCTGGTGGTCATCGTGTCCGGCCCCGTGTCCACGCACGACGTCTTCGCCGAGGCCCTCATGGGGCATTTCTCCGACGGCCCCGTCGTCATCGGGCACACCACCCCCACCCTCGAGGACGCGCACGCCTCGGCGGTCGAGGCGATCGCCGGCGTCAATGCGGTCGCGGGGTGGCCGGGGGCGCCGCGGCCCGTGCACAGCTGGGAGCTCCTGCCCGAGCGCGCGCTCATCGGGGACCGGCACGCGAGCCGCACCCTGTACGAGTTCCTCGTGAAGCCACTGCAGGACGCGGGCTCGGCCCTGTCCGACACCCTCGACGCCTATCTCGACTCCGGCGGCGCGGTCGAGTCCTGCGCCCGGGAGCTGTACGTCCACCCGAACACCGTTCGGTACCGCCTTAAGAAGATCGCAGAGATCACTGGGAGAGACCCTCAGAACCCTCGCGACGCCTTCGTCCTACGGGTCGCGGCGACGATCGGGCGACTGTCGGACGCGAACCCGGAGCGCTTCACTCAGATAACACCTCCACCCTCAGTCACAAATTCGCTGACAGACGTCGATGTTCTGTAAGCAGATTGCAGTACGGTAAAGGCACGGACACGAACCGGGGCGGTTTTGTGGGAACCCCACAAAATGCCGTTGCAAGGTTCTCAGCCTGCGACACCACCGCCATCCGCCGGAAGCGTGTTTCCTTGTAGTCGTGATTGCATTGCTTGCTCCCGGACAGGGATCCCAGAAGCCCGGCATGCTGACCGCGTGGCTGGATCAGCCGGCGGCCGCCGAGCGTCTGCGCGCCTGGTCGGACATCGCGGACCTCGACCTCGTGCGTCTCGGCACGACCGCCGAGGCCGACGAGATCACCGACACGGCCGTCACCCAGCCCCTGGTCGTCGCTGCTGCGCTGCTCGCCTTCGAGGCGATGGGCGACACCGCGTCGCATCCCTCGGACACCGTGGTCGCGGGCCACTCCGTCGGCGAGCTGGCCGCAGCCGCCGTCGCGGGAGTCATCTCCGCCGATGACGCCGTGCGCCTCGCCGCGATCCGCGGCCGCGCCATGGCCGAGGCCTGCCGCCTGGTCCCGACCTCGATGACCGCCGTCCTCGGCGGCGACGAGGCCGATGTGCTCGCCACGCTCGAGTCCTTCGATCTGGTTCCCGCGAACCGCAACGCCAAGGGCCAGATCGTCGCCGCCGGCGCCGTCGAGAACCTCGCGAAGCTCGCCGACAACGCGCCCGAGAAGGCGCGCCTGCGCCCGCTCGCCGTGGCCGGTGCGTTCCACACCGAGTTCATGGACCCCGCTCGGGAGGCCGTCGCGGCAGCAGCCGCGTCGATCACCCCGCGCGACCCGCAACTCACGCTGCTGTCGAACCGCGACGGTCTGCCCGTCTCGACGGGCGAGGCCGCACTGAAGCAGATCGTCGACCAGGTCACCCGGCCTGTCCGCTGGGACCTGTGCACCGATACGATGCGCGAGTCCGGCGTGTCGATGATCGTCGAGCTGCCGCCGGCCGGCACCCTCGTGGGCATCGCGAAGCGCGAGCTCAAGGGCGTCCCGCAGACCGCGATCAAGCAGCCCGGTGACATCGCCGAGCTCATGGCCGTCCCGGCCAACTAGACCAGAACCGCTCGACCCGGCCGATACACCGTCGGCCGGGACACGCAAGACTCCCGGGCCTCAAGCGAGTCGCGGGCAAACCAATGAGAAGGGAACCACAGCAGTGGCAACCAGCCAGGAAGAGATCGTCGCCGCCATCGCCGAGATCATCGAAGAGGTCACCGGTATCGAGCCCTCCGAGGTGACCCCCGACAAGGCGTTCATCGACGACCTCGACATCGACTCGCTCTCCATGGTCGAGATCGCTGTGCAGCTCGAGGACAAGTACGGCGTCAAGGTGCCGGACGAGGACCTCGCGGGCCTGAAGACCGTCGGCGACGCCGTCGCTTACATCCAGAAGCTCGAGGCGGAGAACTCCGAGGTCGCCGCCGAGCTCAAGGCCAAGTACGAGGCCGAGAAGGGCAAGTAGACCATGGTGGCAGACCTGAGGAACTTCTCGACGCTCGGCGGGCAATTCCCCAGCGTCGTCGTTACCGCGGTCGAACTCACCACGTCGATCGGTGTCGACACCGACTCCACCTGGGAGGCCCTGCTCGCCGGCAAGAGCGGCATCCGGCCGCTCGAAGGTGAGTTCATCGGCGTCGACATCCCCGATCTGCCGGTCCGCTTCGGCGGACAGCTGCTGGAGGATCCTTCGAGCGAGGTTCCCGAACGCCCCGACCGTCAGTACGCGGGGGACATCGCCAAGCAGCACGTATCCAAGCGCCGTATGTCCTACGTCGAGCAGGTCTCGCACGTGATGACGAAGCGGATCTGGGACAAGGCCGGTCGGCCCGACGTGGACGCGACCCGCCTCGCGGCGGTCGTCGGCACCGGACTCGGCGGTGGCGAGACGATGGTCCAGGCCGTCGACGCGTTGCGCGACCACGGGGTCCGTAAGGTGTCGCCGTTCGCGGTCCAGATGTCCATGCCGAACGGCCCGGCCGCCGTCGCAGCCCTGGAGATCGGTGCCCGCGGCGGAGCCATCGCTCCCGTCTCCGCGTGCTCGACCGGCAACGAGGCGATCGCCCACGCGTGGCGGCAGATCGTGCTCGGCGACGCCGATATCGCGGTGTGCGGCGGCATCGAGGGCCGGATCGACAGCCCGGTCATCGCACCGTTCGCCATGATGCGAGCGCTGTCGACGCGCAACGACGATCCCCAGGCCGCCTCGCGTCCGTTCGACAAGGACCGAGACGGTTTCGTCTTCGGCGAGGCCGAGGCCCTGATGATCATCGAGACCGAGGAGCACGCCCTGGCACGCGGCGCCAAGCCGCTGGCCCGGCTGCTGGGCGCCGGCATCACGTCGGACGCGTTCCATATGGTCCAGACCGACGTCGAGGGTCGGGGAGCGGCGCGCGCGATGAATCGTGCCGTTCAGCTCGCCGGGCTCACCGCCAAGGACATCGACCTCATCAACGCCCACGCCACCGCGACGCCGATCGGCGACGTCGCCGAGGCCAAGGCCATCAATGCGGTGGTCGGGACCGACGCAGCGATCTACGCGCCCAAGGGCGCGCTGGGTCACTCGATCGGTGCCGTGGGTGCGCTCGAGGCCGCGCTGACAGTGCTGGCCGTCCGCGACGGCGTCATCCCGCCGACTCTGAACCTGGAGAACCAGGATCCGGAGATCGACCTCGACGTCGTGCACGGGGAACCGCGCAAGGCCGACATCCAGTACGCGCTGAACAACTCGTTCGGCTTCGGCGGCCACAACGTGGCCCTCGCGTTCGGTCGCTACTGACCGTCGGTTCGAAGCCCTCGAAGAGACCGCCCTCGGAGAACACTCCGGGGGCGGTTTCATTTATCCGCATCAACTCGCGAGTCGAGTAGCCGTCTACTCGTGCCGTCTCTCCCCCGCACCCGCAGACTCGTCCGTGACGAAACCGACGGGAAGGGGCTCCGTAGTGAAGCTCGACTGGACGTCCTTCGTCGCGAGCGCGATCGCCACGGCCGCGGTGGTACCTCTCGCGACGGTCATCGTCAGCAACACGGCGGCCGCACGGGACGACGAGCCCCAGAGCGCTACACCGACGTTCGCTATCACGACCTCGAGCAGCCGCACGGGGACGCGCGGCACCGCCCATGCCGTAGCAACCCACCGCATGTCCACGGACGACGAGCCCGCCTCGCGCACTGATGCTGCGGGACGCACCGTCTGGGGCCCCTGACGTGCGCGGGTCGCCCCTAGCCCGCGGCCCGCGCACTTCCCCCGCTAGGCGGATACGGCGAAGGGGCCGTCCCGGGTGTATCCGGGACGGCCCCTTCGCCGTACGTCCTCGCCGCGCCGCGGTCGGTGTCAGCCCACCGCCTGCGACAGCCAGGTCACCTCGGCGCCCTGGCCACCGCGCCGGAAGGGTTCCAGCGCCTCGTCCCAGGCGGTGCCGAGTACCGAGTCGAGGGCCGACTGCAGCCCCTCGCCGCCGTACTCCTGCATGAGCGCCCGCAGCTGCGTCTCGCCGATCACGGTGTCTCCGGACGCCGACATCGAGCCCCGCCACAGCCCCAGACCGGGGGCGTAACAGAACCGCTCACCGTCGACCCCCTCAGAGGGGTCCTCGGTGACCTCGAACCGCAGCGAGGTCCACTCGCGCAGTGTGTTCGCCATGCGTGCGCCGGAACCGACCGGACCAACCCAATCGACTACGGCACGCTGCATGCCGGTGACGGCCTCTTGCGCCGTCCACTTCAGGTTCGCTCGGGCGTCAAGGGTCGTCGACAGTGCCCACTCAACGTGCGGGCACAGTGCAGAAGGTGACGCGTGGATCCAGACGACTCCCGTCGTCACCTCTGCGAACTGACTCAGCTGTTGCATGAGTTGCCACCTTCTCTGTTTCGACGAGGACGTCTTCCCCAAGCGCCTCTTCGAAACCAGCGATGACCTGCAACGGCCTTATCACATCTATGTAGTTATGAAGCCATTGTGCACCATGGTGCGCGTGTTGCGCTAGTTGTGCGTCGCCGTGTCCCCAATCGGTTCGAGATCGGCCCGGGTCAGCGGCCTTGGATGAGGCCGCCGTTGAAGTCGCTCCACAGCGGCTTGGCCCATGCTCCGAACGGCCTATCGGTCAACACGACGGCGCTCATGGACAGCCCCGGATCCATCCACAGGAACGTTCCCGCCTGCCCGAAGTGCCCGACGGTGCCGGGCGAGTTGGCGACCGCCGTCCAGTGCGGCCGCTTGCTCCCCTTGACCTCGAAACCGAGCCCCCATGTGTTGTCTCTGAACTTTCCGTAGCCCGGGACGAACCCGGGGATACCCGGGAACTCGACCTCGCAAGCCCCGTCGACGGTGGATGAGGCGAGCAGGCGCGGCGCAGCCACCTCGCGCGCGAAGGCGACCAGGTCGCGCACCGTGGAGCGCGCACCGTGCCCGGCCGGCCCGGCGAGCTCGGTGCCCCGCATGGCCAGCGGTTCGAAGACGGCCTCGCGCAGGTAGTCCGGGAACGGGATCGACGTCTCGGCGGCGACGAGCTCCGCAAGCAGCTCATAGCCCCGGGAGCTGTAGATACGCTGCGAACCGGGAGGCGCCTCCACGTGGTCGCTGTCGAAGGCCAGCCCGGACGCGTGTGCCAGCAGATGGCGGACGGTAGCCCCCGGCGGCCCGGCATGCTGATCGAGCGCGATCGCCTCCTCCTCGACGGCCACGAGCACGCCGTACGCCACGAGAAGCTTTGTCACGGAGGCGAGCTCGTAGACGCGGTCGACGTCTCCGACCGTCTCGACGGTGTCGGCCGCGAGATCGAGCAGTGCGCCCGCGGCGTTGTCGACGGGCCACTCCGTCAGGTCCTGAAGAGCCATCATCCCTCCGTTCCGATGCGCATCGAAGCCTACCGACGGTGCCCGACAGCTTTCACATCACTGCCTTGCAGAAGACTTCGTTCCCCTCAGTTCATTGATGTTCGCCTAGACACGTACCGGCACAACGGATTTCCGATCATGCAAACACATTGATTCTTCAACAGAACGCACGGGATCGGCATACGCTCAGAGTTTCAAGCGGCGCTTCTGCGCCGCAGGGACCTCCATCGCTTAAGGAGCAGGTCATGAGTGGTACCCACAAGCGCGCCTCCATGCAGATCACTCGCCGACGGGCAGCCACAGCGGCGGGTGCCATCGCCGCAACCGCCGCCATCGGGGTCGCGACGCCCGGTACCGCGCAAGCCGCGGGACCCGACTACACGCAGGTGATCACAGACCTGCACACCGCGCTGGACAACTCGATGCAGGCGTCGAACAACGTCAGCACTGCCTTCAACAGCTTCTGGAATCCCGTCGCGAGCCAGACCGGCGGCGTACTGCCCACCTTCGGTTCGGGGTACACGGAGGCCGACCTGCTGGATATCCAGAGTCTCGGCACCACCCTGAACCAGATCGCGAACATCCTTGATGTACCGAGCGGAATAAGCACCGTCCCTGGAATTCCCGCGAATGCTGTGACCGACACGCTGGGTGGCTTGACCGGGAACCTCGACACCGTGAGTGATGCGTTGGGCGGTGTCGCAGACGTCTTGAACGTGCTGTCGCCTGTAAGCGATGCGATCGGCGATCTGAACGCCGTCATCGACAACGTCGACACACTGACGGGTGGTCTGGTCTCCCTGCCTGCACTCCCCGGCCTGGCGGACCTGCTCGGCGACCTCGGCATCGTCGCAACCAACAGCCAGCTGACCCAGTCGGTGGACTGGGGCCTGCTGGGCATCAGCGGTAAGTCCCTGATCGACAACCTGTTCATCCAGGTTCAGAGCATCAGCGCGAGCGGGCTCGTCGGTGCGTTGGGCGACACTCTGACCGACGAACTCAACAACATCGACATCGCGGGGGTCCCAGTCACAGGTATCGGCGGAATCATCAGTGGTGCGCTCGGCGACGTCTCCGACGTGGTCGGCGACAGCGGTCTCGATTTCTCGACGCCGACGCTCACTGCCTGGGCCCCGACGGCTACCGGTCATTACACACTTCCGCTGGGTGGCACCCTGGGTTGGCTCGCCACGATGCCCGTCCTCGACGTCGGCCCGATCACGACGCCGATCCCCGGCGTCGCACTCTCCACGTCCGACACCGTCGTCGCACTGCCGGTGTGGGCCTACGGGATCACCGCACCGGCAAACCTGTTCACGTACGGGACCATTGGCACCAGCGGCCTCGTCCTGCCGACCGCCACGGGCGTCTCCACCGTCGGCGGGACATCGATCACGAATTTCGGCCTCCCGCTCGCGGGCTTCAATCTCCTGACGGCGACCACCGGTCAGACGTCGTACTACGGCACCAACGGCTTCCAGTCCAATAGCGGCGCATCGGTCGCGACGATCACTGCGGGAGGTCTGACGATCCCGGTCGAGTACTCGATGGGCTCGATCAACGCGGGCACTACCGGTTTCGGGTTCACGTTGCCGTCGCTGTTCGGCGTCGGGCTCATCCCGTCTATCCAGATCGGCACCGCTCCCGGGCAGACATCCGACGACGGTCTCGTGCAGGCATCGATCATCAACTCCCTCGTCAGTGTCGGGACCGTCACCTCCTCCCCCGCGACAAATCTCGCGCAGATCCTCGGTCTGGACGGCGGTTTCGGCACCGCCGAGCAGGCCCTCGGGAGCGTCTACACACCCGTCGCGTCGGCGGTCGGCGGGCCGATCACCAACTACCTCGACGACAACGTCGGCACCTGGGTCGACACCGCGGCCGGCACGGCGGCGTCGGCGAGCGGCACTGTCGCGGATCAGACCGCGAATCTCCCGACGGCCTCGCAGTCGGCCGCGGCGGCCGTCGCCCCGGCGGGTGCCCACACGTCCGCGAAGGCGATCACGCCTACCGCCACAGGCTCAGGCGCCGATGAGTCCGGCAGTTCGATCTCCTCCGTCAACGGACAGGCGAGCGCCGCCGGCGATTCCGGCGGCCAGGGCACGAGTAGCAGCGGCAGCGGAACCAGCGATGGAGCCACCGGCAACACAGGTGGCGGTAGGGCGACGTCGCCCGCGAAGTCCGCCGGAGAAGCGGTGCAGAACGCGACCAAGGAGGTCGGTTCGGCGGTGAAGGGCGCCGTCGACGGTGTGTCCTCGGCTGTGGGCTCGGCATCGCACGCGACCGGCGATGCCGCGGGCGCGGCGGGTGCGAGCGGTTCGTCGAACGCGGAAGGTTCGGCGGGCTCGGCGAATTCACATGCCGCAGAGGCAGGATCAAGCGCAGGCGCAGGCGGCACCATCCACTAGCACCGCGGCGGTGTCAGACCCGCGGCGCGGTGCGGCGGGTCCACTTCCGCCCGTTCCACCACCGGACTGCCGCGTCGTTATCGGGGTCCGGGTACCAGCCCGCCGGTGCGATGGGTGGCGGCGCCGAGGTCGGAGCCGACAGGGTCGTGCCCTTCAGCCTCGCGCCCGCGACTCGGGCCGCCTTCGCCGTCGGCGCGACTGCCGCAGCGATGCGACCACCCTCGTCGTCGCCGGAGCGCCGGCGCTGAGCACCCGACCGGATCGTGGGCGCGACCGTGACCCGCACGAGCCCCACCTGCTTGGAGGTCCGCAACCGCTTCATAGTTTCAGTCTGCGACGGGGCCGACAGTCGCGGGCAGTGATCGGCGAATCCGCGTCAGGCACGGCCGCGGTGCCGCGCTTTCGCCTTGGCACGGGCGAGCTCTCGCCGACGGGCACCGTCGGCCTCCCGTCGGATCTTGGACTCGCGCTTCCGCGCGGTGGCACCGGACTCGATCGCGAGCCGCATCGCCTCCTGCGCCGCGGTGCTGACGGGAGGCCGGCCCGTCTCCTTTGCCACCTGCCTCGCCAGCCGCTTGGGATTCGGTCTGCGTGGACGCTCGGCGCCACCCGCATCTACGGGTGGGGAACAGTGCGCGACGGCAGACAGGCGACCGTACTCATGCAGGGCGAATTCGTACAGTTCGGGAGCGGTCGGCTCGGAACCGAAGACGTGGCGGGCGGTTCGTAACTCGCCGTCGTGGGTCACCTCGAGCAGCCCCACCCAGAACTGGCCGTCGAAGTACACAGTGAACGTGTCGGAATCCATCTCTACCTCCAGGTATGCGTGAGCAACCCGGCAGCATCTGGACTCTTCGACGGCGAAGTGACGAGCGCGCCCGAGCCTGGATCCGCGAATGGATCATCGGGTCACGCCATCCGGACTTCCTCCGGACCGTGCAGTTCGTGCAACCAGTGAACTCTCCGAACGTAAGCCCGCACGCACAGTCGGGACAACCTCTTTCGACGAACGCGCCGCCGCGCAGCCCGTACCCCCGCCCCGTACGTGGCCCGATGGTGCGGCCAGCGGACGTGGTCATGTACTCTCACCTGCGGTGATCATCGTTGCCCGGCAACCGGGGACGGTGATTCGGGGCAGTAGCTCAGTCGGTTAGAGCCGCGGACTCATAATCCGCTGGTCGCGGGTTCGAGCCCCGCCTGCCCCACAGACTTGCGTGGTCGGAAGCTGATCTCCAATGTGCCGGACGACTTCCGCACCCGCACGTCGAAGCCGCACGGCGGGAGTAGGTTCCATACATGTCTTGGCGGGGACGCGCGTGGTTGGGATCGGGTGTGCTCGTGTACGCCGGTCGCGTCGGCGTGACCACTGAACACGTACATGCAGCCCACCAGCTCGCCTTCACCGTGGGCGAGGTGTCGACGCTTCGCGCCGAGGTCGGAGGGGCATCTGTCGGGCCCGCCTGCCATCTCGTCGTACCCGGCGGCGTGCGTCACAAACTTCTTCCTACCGATTCGGCAACCGCAGCGGTGAGCATCTACGTGGATGTGGACACGACGATAGGCATCGAGATCCGCGAACGCGTGCGCGCTCATCCTCCACTCCGTTGGTGGGATGCATGCCGGGACATCACCGCATCGTGGCCGCTGGGCACGCACTCGGATGCGGCAGTGCTCGAGTTGGTCAAGCATCTGCAGGAATGGCAACGCAGTTCGACCGACCTGCACCTCTACGTCCGTCAGGCACTCGATGCCGTCTCACGCGACTTGGGCGGCAAGGTCACCCTCGGGCATGTATCCGATCAGATAGGCGTTTCCAGCTCGCACTTGAGCCGACTGTGGCGCGCTGACCTCGGACTGTCCTTCACTAGCTGGGTGCGTTGGGAACGCCTACGTGAAGCTGGCCGGGCCGTCCGAGACGGCGCAACGATCACCGATGCAGCGCACCGTGCCGGGTTCGCGGACGGCGCACACGCCTCCCGAGTCTGTCGTCAGATGTTCGGCCTGTCGCCATTGGAGCTGACCGCCGGCATCACTGTGATCTGATCGATCCGTTCAAGCCCTCGAGGCGTGTCGCCACGAACGATCGAAGCATGATCAAGACAACGCTCAGATATTCCTACGCACCTCTGATGCTCCTCGGTATCAACGGTCTGGCGATCTGGCTGGCCTCCGCTGGTGTTCACAAGATCGCCTTGCTCGGGGTCGTACTGGTAGCCGTCGCAATCTCCTTCGCGGTCGAGCGGGCCATCCCGTATCGGCCGGAGTGGAACCACTCCCACGAGGACTCGCTACGTGACGCGATACATGTCTTCGTGAACGAGTCACTGATTCTCCTCAGCGTGGCGGCCATTCCCGTCCTCGCGGCGCTGCGCGGCCGGCACACGTGGTGGCCGGCGGATCAGCCGTTCTGGGTGCAGGTACTGATTTCGGTCCTGGCCGCGGACATGGGTATCACCCTGGTACACATGGCCAGCCATCGTTTCGCGTGGATGTGGCGACTGCATGCGGTCCACCACAGCGTGACCCGTTGTTACGGGCTCAACGGCCTGATGAAACACCCCGTGCACCAGACCCTCGAGATGCTCGGCGGAGTCGCGCCTCTGATCGTCGTGGGCATACCCGTCCCTGTCGCGTCCGCGCTCGCGGTCTGTGTCGCGGTGCAATTACTGATGCAGCACTCGAACGCCGACTATCGAGTGGGCCTGCTCGGACGCGTCCTCGCACTCAACGCGGGGCATCGCTTCCACCACATCAAGTTCGCTGGGGCAGGGGATGTGAACTTCGGCCTGTTCACCCTGATCTGGGACCACCTCGCGGGAACCTACGACTTCGACCCCGACCGCAGATTCACCACCGGCGACTTGGGAATGGCTGCGAAGCCCGACTACCCCACCGGGTATATCGCGCAGATGAAGACTCCCTTCACCGCGCGCGGCGCGTGCGGCCCTATCCAACAGCTGCCCCGGCGGCGGCTCGGTGAGCGATCAGTACGACGCGAACGCCCCGGTCCCACCGTCGGGTGAGCCACGCAGGCTCAGCGTTCGGCTTCTGTGCGGACCCTGGAGAGCCAATCGGCGATCAATGCCTCGGTGACGGCGGGGTTTTCGAGATGGACGTTGTGTCCCGCGGAGTCGAGCACGACGAAGGTCGCCCGGGGATAGTGCTCGACCGTGGACCACGTGTCCCGGTAGCCGACGGTCGCGTCCTGGCGCCCGGTGACGAACAGCGTGGGAATAGCAAGGGGTTCAGCGTCTTCCGGCTCCGAACCGAGGGCGTACCGCGATCGGATCCTCTCCACCGCGTGCTCGTCGGCGGCCTCCAGGCCGGGCCACACGTGCTCGACGAACGCCCGGGCTCCGTCGGGTGACTGCACCACCGCCATCTCGACGTAGTCTTGTGCGGCGCCGTTCTCAGCAGCGATCGCTACGGCGTCGTCGTCGCGGCGCAGCACCGTGTGATCCGGCAGCGTGCGCCGAGCGTGGTCGGCCACGACGGCACCCGCGATCGTCGCCAACCCGAGAACCTGATCCCGCAGACGCTCAGCGACGGCGCGGGCGACCATTCCGCCGAAAGAATTGCCCACCAGGGCGAACGGCGCTGCCCCCAGTCGGGCGTCGATCTCGACGACGACCGCGTCGACGATGTCGTCGGTACTCGCGACGTCGTCGACGGGAGTCCTGCCCATCCCTGGAAGGTCGAGGTAGAGGCGACGCCAGCCACCCGCCCGCTCGAATACGCCGTCGAGCGGCAGCAGTATTCGGTGATCGACGGGGAAGCCGTGCAGGAACACGACCGGCGTCCCGGTCCCTCGCTCTACGACATACACGTTCACCGACGATATGCCCCTCGCCGGCGCCCGGCCAGTCGACGAACAGCGGCCTCGGTCAGACGAGATCGAGGCGCTTCGCCATGTCAGAGACGAAGACGCCTGCGGGGTCGACCGACCGACGGACCGCGATCCACTCGTCCACGCGCGGATACATGAGTCGGAACGAGTGTGCCGACAAGCACGAGTCCTTCGCCGTGTACAACCGACCGCCCATGTCGAGTACGCGGCGGTCGAGGTCGGCGATGAGGCGGTCCAGGCCACGGCGGATCGCGAAGTCGAAGGTCGCGGTCATCCCTGGCATCGGGAAGGACAGCGGCGCCCGATTGCCCTCACCGAACATCTTGAGCACGTTGACGAAGCTGGCGTGCGGCGACGCCGCCACCGCCTCGAGCAGAGGCGCGAAATCGTCGAGTTGCGAAGGCGGGACCACGAACTGGTACTGCAGGAAGCCTCTGCGACCGTAGAAGCGATTCCACTCCCCCATGAAGTCCAGGGGATGGAGGAAGTCGGTGATGTTGAGGACCTTGCCGGTGAAATCCGAGCCGGTCCGCGCGTAACCGGCGCTCATCAGCCCGAAGGTCAGGCGGTTACCGAGGCCACTCGGGAAGATGTCCGGCACGGTGAACAACCTGGGCGCGTCGAATGCGAGCGGACTCCGGCGCAACTTCGCGGGCAGCTCGTCGAGGGTTGCGAGCCTCCCGCGGGTGAAGTAGCCGCGGCCGAGCCCACGGCCGCGCGACACCGCGTCGAACCATCCGGCACTGTAATCGGCGGCCTCGCCCCAGCCGTCGCGATGCAGGGAGACCGTCTCGTCGACATCGCCCGTCACCACCCCGTCCGCGAGGAAGTACGCGGTCTCGGTCCGCTGCAGGCGAAGTCGCGCGCGAAGCACTATGCCCGTGAGTCCGAGTCCGGCCACGGTAGCCCAGTAGAGTTCCCCACCGGGATCGTCGGGCGTCCCACCGGGAGCCAGCGTGCGCACGCTGCCGTCCGCCAGCAGGAGATCGAGGTCGACGACCTGGTCGCCGAAGCTACCCGTGCTGTGGTGACTCTTACCGTGGATGTCATGCGCTATCGCCCCGCCGACGGTCACCTGCCGCGTACCGGGCAGCACCGGCAGCCACAGCCCCAAAGGCAGCGCGGCCCGCATCAGCGCGTCGAGGCTCACGCCCGCGTCGACGTCCGCGACCAGCTCATCGCCATCGATGCGGTGGATCCGGTTCAACGGCGTCATGTCCACTGTGAGGCCCGCACGGTTCTGCCCGGACTCGTTGTAGGAGCGCCCGAGGCCACGCGCGATCACTCCCCCGCCGCGGCCGTCTGCGGCGTCGTCGGCCGCTCGCGACACCGCACGTGCGATCACCTCGACGTCCGGGGTCGAGAGCACTTCGCCGCGTACTCGATTCGTGCGCGACCATCCGCTCAACACACGCGTGTCTGTAGCCACATCATCGACAGCCATGGCGGCGACGGTACGTAGCAAGGCTGAGAATTCCCGTCACAGGAATCTCGTAATCGGCGGTACTCTTCGACCATGAAGACCGGGACCGCCTGCGGGCACTCATGGAGGGAACGCCCGGCGGCCGCGTGACCCGCGGCCCCCCGCGTCGATGAGCCGACGTCACATCTCATCGACCGAAAGGACCTTCATGCCGGCACGTTTCAATCACACGATCATCGCCGCGACAGACCGCGAGGAGTCGGCGCGCTTCTACATCGATCTGCTCGAAGCGAGCCCCGCACCCTCGTGGGGCGTATTCACCAACATCACCCTCGCCGACGGCGTGCTCCTCCAGTTCGCCGAGCCGCCGACGGACATACAGATGCAGCACTACGCGTTCCTGGTGGATGACGGCCTCTTCGACCGCGCCCACGCGCTCGTTACCGAACGTGGTCTCGACTACGCCGCGGACCCGTTCTGGCAGCGACCGGGAACGATCAACAACGAGCACGGCGGACGCGGGTTCTACCTGTACGACCCAGCCGGCCACGGGATCGAACTGCTCACCAGCCCCTACCTCTAGGCGTGCGCCCGCGTGCTTCTAGGTGTGCGCCTCCGCGGGCCGGCGGGTAGGCCGCGCCGCGCTGTAGTGCCCAGGCACCCGACAGTGCACGTGAGGTGTCTGCCAGATGCGATTGCCGTCCTCCTCGATGTAGGGGCGGCGCATGATCAGCAGCTGGCCGCACACCGGGCAGGGATCCGTGGTCTGCGTCTCTACGTACATACCCTGACCGTACGCCGAATTCCGACACGTTGTGATCCCCGTCACCTAATCGCGATGCGATGTGTGTAGCGTGAATCACGTCAACGCGGGAACCCGATGAAACGGACAGCCGCATAGGCGAGCGGAGGCGACATGCTGGACCACTACGACGTCCACGGCAAGAATTTCACCTTCGGGATCAGGCCCACCGAACAGCGGGAACCGCAACGGCGCCTGCGCGCGTTCGGGATGGCGCTACTCAACGCGGCAGCGGACCTCGACGCAATGGTGTGCGGTGCGCGTTACGCGGCTGAGGCCTCGGACGCCGAGCACGCACGCGACGCCTGCGGCTGAGGCGTCTGCAATGATCGGGGCGTGACGGACGAGATCGAGCCGACCGCCCCCGATGGGGTCACGGCCCCGCCAGGCGCGGGCCAGTCCCCCGGACCGGTGCGGTCCGCAATCACCGGAGGCCTGCGCGGCATCCGGGCCCTCAACCACAGCCAGTCCGCAGTCGGGTTCGTGCGCTCCGCGCGAGAGCACCTGCCCGGCGGCCCCAAGAAGGACCTGTTCCGTCCCGAGTCGGAGTCGACTGCTCGCCTCAACGCGCTCCTCGACCGCATCGCCGGGGACGAGGCGACGGTGACCCGGGAGCTCGGCGACATCGCCACCTCGACCTGGCAGGCCCTACTGTCTCGGCGCGACCGGGACTACCTGCCGCCGCAGCCGGTAACGATCCTGTTCACCGACCTGGTGAGCTTCTCGTCATGGGCACTGCACCGTAGCGACGACGAGATCGTGCAACTGTTGGGAGCGGTGAACCGTACGACGCGCGATGTCATCGGCCGACACGGCGGCGTCGTGGTGAAGACGATGGGAGACGGGGCGATGGCCGCCTTCGACGGCGACACCGCCATCGAGGCGACGTTCGAGACCATCGAGGCGGTCGGGCAGATCGCCGTAGCGGAGGGCTACCAACCGATTCTGCGCGCAGGGCTCCACACCGGCACCCCGCGACGCGTGAAGGGCGATCTGATCGGCGTCGACGTCAACATCGCAGCGCGTGTGGCCGAGACCGCGAACGGCGGCCAGGTACTTGCGTCCGAGACGGTGTTCAACATCGCCGATCGCGAGCGCTACCAGCTACGGCCGCGCCGGTTCAAGGCGAAAGGCGCGCCGCGCCACCTGCACGTCTACCAGGTGAAGCCTCGGTATTAGTCGATCTGGATGCCGCGTATGACCGTCGCAGTGGCCCGCTGGAACGAGGGATCGCTTGCGTCGGTGGTCTGCAGCGTCACTACGACGGCGTAAGCATCCGCGCCGCGCGGCACCGCCACGACCAGAGCCTTCGCGGGACGCGCGGGGTCGCTACCGCGCGCCGCCGCGGTGTAGGAGACCACCGCGCTGGGAAAGCCGCACGTGGTGCCGCGACTGATGGAAGGCTCGGCCGTCGCGATCGGGCGGACCGCCGCCACCTCGTCGGAGATCACCGTGCGAAGGGCGTTCGACTTGCCCGCGCGCCCGACGGTCACGACGGCGTTCGGCGCAAACGTGCCGCGCTGAGCGGGCTTCGCGACGGCGAGCCGCACATCCTTCGAGTCGAGGTTGCGGACGCGGTGCCAGCCCTTGGGCACAGGGAGCTTGACCTCGGGTTCGGCGGGATTCAGCCTGTTGGCGGTCTCCACGGTCGGCGCCGGCGCGCACGGTGCGGCGGCAGCCTGCGGCAACACAGTGGGCCCGGCGATCGTTGCGCTCGCGGTCGCTGCGACGGTGACCGCAGCGACGAGCGAGGCGAGCATGGCGGGGTTTGCCGGGTAGCGGCAGGCTGCTGCTAGGTGCATGGACGCAAGCGTAATTTGCAGATAGCAAAGATTCAATATTTGCAATTCGCGATGCGAGTCACAATCCGACAACGGATCCGCTGCGGTCGGTCAGGTCGTACGCCAGCGCGCGATCCTCTCGTGGTGTTCGGGCGCCTGATGCGCGAGCGGCTGCATCGACGCCGCGAGAGCGAGGACCGAGTCCAGCGGCGCGAGACGGGACTCCGCGAGCAGTCGCTTGGCCATGCGCAACGTGTGCCCCGGGTTCTTCGCGATCCGGTCTGCGAGGCCGTGCGCCTCGGCGAGCAGATCCTCGTGTGGAACCACGCGGCCGACCATCCCCCATTCATGCGCGGTCCGTGCGTCGACGCGGTCACCCGTGAAAGTCATCTCGGCCGCCCGCTCGTACCCGACGGCGCGTGGTAGGAACCAGGTGCCACCATCACCGGGAATGAGGCCGATCTGCACGAAACTCTCTGCGAAGTAGGCCTTCTCGGACGCCACCCGCATGTCGCACATCATTGCCAGGTCGCACCCCGCTCCGATCGCGGCCCCGTTCACCGCGGCGATCGCCGGCACCTCGAGCCGCAGCATGGCACGCGGAATCCGCTGGATCCCAGCGGAGTACGCGTGCCGCTGGTCTACACCTTCGAGGCCGAACATCCCTGCACGGTCCGCCATCTCGCGCACGTTCCCGCCCGAGGAGAAGATCTTTCCTACACCCGTGAGGATCACCGCGCAGATCATCGGGTCCGCATTGGCGGCCTCGACCGCGCGTTCGAACGCCTCGATCACGTCGAGACCGGTGATCGCGTTCCCCACCTCGGGCAGGTTCAGTGTCCACGTCTGGACGGCGCCGTCGGTGCTGATATCGAGCGGGCCGCTGAGGTCGGGCGAGGCGTCCATTGCTCGGACACTACAGGCGCGCGATCACCGCGAATGCGCGATTCTCCGCCTCGACCCCCGTGTCACCTATGAATGCCGCGAGCCTATCCCGGACCGCCACACGCGATTCGGGCGGGAGCGTCAGGTGCACTGAGTAGGTCGACGCCATGTCCACCCACTCGGCCGCGGTGTAGCGGAGCGGCACGACCTCCTCTCGCACCTCGTACGCGAAACCCTCGCGTCGGAGCAGATCGAACACCTCACGCGCGGCTGACGCCCTTCCCGGAGTGGGCGCCCTCCGCGGGCGGTCGGAGTGGGCGTTGGCCGCATCGTCGAGGGCCGTCTGCGACGGTGCCGTAGGCACGATCCGGTTCCACACCAGTGCCAGCCGACCACGCGGAGCGAGGAGCCCGTGCACCTTCCGGATCGCGCCCCGCGGCTCGAGAGCCGTCGAGCAATCGCACCGGGTAGGTGGGGCGTGTCCGATCGTATTCCGTTGCCGCAGAGCCGAACGACTCCGCGGGGTCGCGATCGGTCCAGGGTCCGGATTCTCCGACATATGTCCAGGGTGCCAGGTCGGGCCCGAGCGGAGTTCTGCCTCGGCAGGCCTGTGAGCTGTTGCCGGGCAAGGGCGCTCACGCCACAGGCGACCGGTCCGAACGGGCGCGCCCCGACAGGACCAGGACACACTGGAAGAGGCTCTCGCCCGACGCGCTGCCATCGTCGTCGTGGACGATGCCTCGAAGGACCCGCTCGGCGACGGCGCGGTCGGGGCGGTACTCGAATCCGAGCGTGTGCGCGACGTCCCAGGTGTGCACGACCGTGTCGCGCAGCAGCCGCTCGTAGCGTGCCTCCGCGTCCGGCCCGGCGGCGTCGAAGATGCGGACGACCCGGCGCACCGCGTCGCGATACGCGCCGTCGAGCCCGAGCCAGGCGCACGAGGCGAACGGTGCGCCGCGTGCCGCCCGGAGAGCTCTAGCACGCTCATCTTCTGTCGACTCTTCTTCTCCCACAACCGCTTCGAGCACACCATCGACCGCGGTGAGGTACAGCTCGGCCAGGGTGCCGCCGGTACCGGCGACCGGGCGACCCAGGTCGCCCGGAGTGGCCTCGGAGAGGTAGGCGGCGAGGTCCTCGGCAAGTAGGTGCAGAGTGGATGCGTCCATGTTCGCGACCTCCGGGGAGACGATTCGGTGTAATCGTCTACCACGGTAGATGATCTAGGAGGGGTTGTCCATGTCCGACGACGGTCCGGCCGGCGAAAGGGACCTCGCCGCACTGCTCGCCGACGTGTTCCCGAGTCTGATCGGGATGGAGGAGCCGATCCTCGCGGACGCCGGTCTGTCGATGTGGGAGTACGCGATCATGACGGTGCTCGACCAGGACGACGCCGTCTCGCAGGTCGAGCTCTCACGCCGCTCACACCGAGATCCCACCCGCCTGGGTCGTCACCTCGACGACCTCGGCGCCCGCGGGCTCGTCACGCGCACACGCGCGCAGGACGGGCGGCAGCGCACCGTCGGACTCACCGACGAGGGCAGAGTCCTGCACCGCGACACCAAACGCCGGATCCGGGCGGCCGAGGACGAATACCTGGGCGACAGGCTCTCCGCGGCCGACGGTGCCTTGCTCCGCGATCTGCTTCGGCGCCTGGCGGAGAGCTAGGCGTCCATCGACGGCTGTGCCCTGCGCCATGTCACCGCGTCGCGAGACAGGCGCTCGCGGGCCGTGCCGGGAACCGCAGGACGACCTGCACGCGCGGCGACGCCGAACGCCGTCATGGACGTCACCTCCCACTCGCGCGGCACCTCGAACTCCCGCGTGATCGCGTCCCGGTCGAAAGCGCGGAACTGGTGCGCGCCCAACCCCATCCACAACCCCTGGACCGTCATATGCGCCACCGCCTGGCCGAGGTCGTAGTGGGAGAACTCCGAGTACTCCCAGTCGGTGCCCTCCACCCGCAGTCGCGCTATGTTCACCACGATCAGCGACGCATCCGCGGCCCACCCGGCGGAGCTACCCGCAAGATGGCGAACGATCCGGCGATGAACGGCGTCCCCGCGCCTGCCGACCACGAACATCCAAGGCTGCGAATTGCCCGCCGACGGCGCGAACCGCGCGGCGTCCAGCAACACGTCCACCTGGGCGTCCGTCAGCTCGTGTCCCGGTTCGAAAGCGGTGGGACTGAATCGCCGCAGCAGGGCCGCGTGCACCGCGGGGGCGCCCGGCACGTCACAGGTGGTCACTCGACCATTGTGTCGCAACGGGATCCGCCGTGGCAGACGCCCCTACTCTCCGACCCTGCCATCGACGGCTTCGCGGAGCAGGTCGGCGTGACCGTTGTGCCGCGCGTACTCCTCGATCATGTGCAGGAGGACATACCGCACGGAGTAGCGCTCGCCGCCGTACTCGACGGTGTGGTCGAGTTCGGGAAGGCGCGTGAGAACGTCGCGGGAGGCGTCGCATGCGGCGCCCCACCGACCGAACGCCTCGACCACGTCAGCAGACTCCACCCGGAAGTCCTCATCTACGTCCCCCTCCCACACGGCGCGGGCATCCGCACCGTCGAGGGCGACGACGAACCAACTCGACTCCACGGCGGCCATGTGACGAACCAGCCCCAGGAGTGTCAACCCGGAGGTCGGCACGGCACGCTGCTTCAGCTGATCCTCGGCGAGCCCTCCGCACTTCATGGCGAGTGTCGCGCGCTGGTAGTCGAGGAATGCGAGCAGTGACGCACGCTCACCTGCGTCCTGTGGCGGATGGATCCGCGAGTCCTCGGCCATGTGCGCCATACTCGCAGACCGCCAGTCGAAACAGGCGAACGTATGCCGCGTGGATACGGCGGTCGGGTTGCGCGGAACTCAATCCAGGTCGGTGCGGGGTGAGTACACCGTGGTGTCCGCGTCGATCTCGCGGAGGGTCCGCATCTTGTCATCGGGGCTGAGCGACTCGGAGAGCTTACGTCGGCTGACCTCGATGGCCTTCTTCGTGGCCGGGCTGGTCGCGATCGCGCGCGCAGTGCGGTTGATCTGCTCGTAGCGACGGCGTCCGGCCTTGGTTCCCAGGACGTAACCGGCGCCTGCGGCCAGAACGAGACGAATCATGGCGCCGATCCTACCCGGACCGCACCGTGCCACTACGAGCGTGGTTTTCGACGATCCCGTGGACTTGTAACGAATTCCGGGGGTCCGCGATAACACCTCCGAACCACGTCCCCTTGGAAGATTAGGAACGTCCATGAACACCAAGAAGTTCGGCGCCGCGGCGCTGGCGACCGTGGCCATCGCCGCAACCGTCGCCGGCTGTGGCAAGTCGTCGACCGACGAGAAGCCTGTCTCCTTCTCGCCTGTGGTCGGCGACAACTTCACAGGCAACGTCAGCGCACCGCAGACCGGCGGTGTCCCGGTGCCGCCTTCGGGTGTCACGATGATCGGCGACGCAGTCGCCGCGCAGGCGGTCGCCAACAACGGCCTCCAGCAGGGCACGATCACCTCCACCTCGAACAACACGACCGTCTACTACCCGGCCGGTCCGAGCGTTCCGGGTCTCGCGATCCCCGCGGCCCAGAGGCAGGCTCCCCCGGCGCCGATGCAGCGCCCCGGGAACCAGCGCCCGTGGGGCTACACCGACGACGTCGTGAGCGTCTACCGCCAGATCTGCACCACCGGCACGTGGCGCACCTACCATGCGCCCGTCGAGATCCAGGCACAGAGCTGCTGGACCGTCTACGGCCGCCAGCTCGGCGTCAGGCCCTGGTACCCCGGCGACCGCGACCGCCCCTGGGAGCACGCCAACTACCCACGCCCCTGGTGGGACCGCGGCTGGCACCCCGACACCCCCGTCATGTGGGTCTACCCGCCCGACTGGCACCGCCCCAAGCCCCAGCCCATCATCAACGTCTCCATCACCATCAACATAAACGGCAACCCACAGGCCAAGCCCGACCCCCGCGACCGCGTGCCCTACTACCCGATCTGGGGCGTCACCCCGGGCGCCGCAGTCGAGGTCAAGGGCCAGGCATACGTCGCCCCGCCGCTACTGCCCTACTTCACGGTGTCGGCCTCGGCCGGCGTCTACACCCCGCCGGTCTTCCCGGGCGTGGTCCTGCCGCCGATGAACCCGCATGCTCGTGACGGTGGCTCGACCGCCCTGCCGGGCCAGCAGGTGGTCGGCAACGTGAACACCAACGCGAATATCACCACGCCGATCTTCGTGACCGGGCTGGGTTCGGGCGCCAAGCTGGGCACCAGCGCCAACCCGACAGCAGTCGAGATGGCCGGCGGCGCGAACGCGTCCGGTGTCGCAGGCCTGCCCGGCGTCAACGCCGGCAGTGGCCTATCCGCGAGCGCCACCGCCGGTCGCGGCGGTGTGGGAGGCGGCGCCGGTGCATCCGGCGGCGCGAAGGCTCCGGGTGCAGGCGCCGAGGCCGGCGCCGGTGCGTCGGCGGGTGCCGGCCACGGCGGTGTCGGTGGCGGCGCAGGCGGCGCGGGCGAAGCGACTGTGCCGGGCGGCTCCGCCGGTGGCGGTGCAGGCGGCGGCGCGACCGCGACGCAACCGACTCGCGAGCGTCCGACCGCGCCCCAGGCCCCGGAGACGACGCAGGCCCCCAAGACCACCCAGGCGCCTGAGACCACTCAGGCCCCGGTGACCACGACCACCAAGGCCTCCGGTGGCGCGGTCGGTGGCGGTGCCGAGGCGAACGGCGGCGCTCAGGCCGGTTCGGGCGGCGCCGGCGGCCACGTCAGCGGCTCGGGCGGCGGCAAGGTCTGCCTACCGACTCAGCCGAACTGCCACCAGTAGCGTAGCCGCGTAGATCCCCTCGGGGAGGCCCGTTCGGCTCCGGTCCGCCAGGTCCTGAAATGACCTCTGACCAGCCGATTGGTCTCCCCGAGAGGGGATACGCTAGAGTCTTCTCTCGGTTGATCCCCCATAGCTCAATTGGCAGAGCATTCGACTGTTAATCGAAGGGTTGCTGGTTCGAGTCCAGCTGGGGGAGCCACGGAAACCGCCTGGCGACAGGCGGTTTCGCTGTTTCCAACCCTGTTCCGCCTAGAACTCCGCCTCCCCGTTGGCCTGCTCGTTGAGGCTGCGGTAGTACGCCTCCAGGGCTACCAGATCGCCGAAGAGCCGGTTGTAGTCCTGGTCCGAGTTGGGCGACATCCGTCGCAGCTTGGATTTCAGGTCCGCGATCTGGACCCCCACCCAAGCGGCCTGCACACGCGCGAGGGTGCCCTGCACGAACCGGGGCATGGCATCCTCGCCCACCGGGAGTGCCTCGACCGCGAGCTCCGACACGAGGCGCTCGAGTACACCGCCATCGACGTGCCTCCCCACGGTGTCCACCCATTCCGCGCCGCCGAGACCCGCGGCCGTGCCGCCCGCGTTCTCGATAGCGATGCGGACGGCGACGTAGGCCGGGTGCGTGAAGCAATCGGTCGTGAGCGCGTCGAACACCGGCCCGGCCATGGCCGGGACCTGCAACGCGGACTTGAGCGCCTCGCGCTGCGCCCACAAGGCCGGATCGTGCGGGTCCGGCCGCGGGGGGCCCGACGGTGCCTGATTCCCCGCCGACGCGAGCCCACCCACGCCCGACGGTGGCGCGCCGGGCACCTCGGTGGGCCCCCAGGCGCCCGCCGAGCCCCGGTCGTCGCGACGCTGGGAGATCGGCCGCCCGCCGACGTCGCGCCCCGGGCCACGCGAGTCGACCCGCGCCGACGGCGCGCCACCCGACCGCCTGTTCCGGGCCGCCTCCTCACGGACGCGCCGCAGTACCTGCGGCACCTCCTCCCAGCCGACCCACCCGGCCAACTGGCGGGCGTACTCGTCCCTCAGCGCGACATCCTTGATCCTGGCGACCACGGGCACCGTCCGACGCAGGGCATGCACGCGCCCCTCGGCGGTGTCCAGGTCGAACTCGCCCAGCAGTGCCTTGACCGCGAACTCGAACATGGGGATCCGGCGGGCGATCAGGTCCCGTACCGCGCCCTCGCCGCGCTGCTGTCGCAACTCGCATGGATCCATGCCGTCGGGGGCCACGGCGACGAACGTCTGCCCCGCGACCTTCTGCTCACCGTCGAACGCCTTCAGGGCGGCGGCCTTACCGGCCTCGTCGCCGTCGAAGGTATAGATGATCTCGCCGCGGAAGTAGCTGTCGTCCATCATGAGTCGGCGCACCAGAGCTAGATGGTCGTCACCGAAGGCCGTACCGCACGACGCGACCGCCGTCTCGACACCTGACGCGTGCATCGCCATGACATCGGTATAGCCCTCCACGACCACCACCTGGTGCCCGCGCGCGATGTGCTTCTTCGCCTGGTCGACGCCGAACAAGACCTGAGACTTCTTGTACAGCATGGTCTCCGGCGTGTTCATGTACTTGCCGAGGTTGTCGTCGTCGTACAGCTTGCGCGCGCCGAACCCGATCACCTCGCCGGCCAGGTTGCGGATGGGCCACAACAGCCGGCGGTGGAAGCGGTCGATCGGCCCGCGCTGTCCCATCCGGGACAGGCCTGCGGCCTCCAACTCCTTGAATTCGAAACCTTGGCGCAGCAGGGCTTTCGTCATCGTGTCCCAGCCCGACGGCGCGTACCCGCACCCGTACAGCTGGGCGGCCGCCGCGTCGAAGTCCCTGTCCGCGAGGTACTTCCGCGCCGCCTCCGCGTCCGGGGACTGGAGCTGTTCAGCGTAGAAGCGCTGCGCGGCCGCGTTCGCGGCGACCAGCCGCATGCGGGTGCCGCGATCGACGTGCGGACCGGGGGCACCGCCCTCGAAGTTGATGGTGTAGCCCACCCGGTCGGCCAGCTGCTGCACGGCCTCCACGAACGGGATGTGCTCGTACTTCTGCAGGAACGAGATGACGTCGCCACCCTCGCCACACCCGAAGCAGTGGAAGTAGCCGTGGCTCGGCCGGACATGGAACGACGGCGTGTTCTCACTGTGGAACGGGCAGAGCCCCTTCATCGATCCCGGGCCCGCGGGGCGCAGTGTGACGTAGTCGCCGACGATCTCCTCGATGCGCGCGCGGTCGCGGATCTCCGCGATGTCACGCTCCGGGATTCTGCCGACCACGGGTTGGAGTCTACTGACGGATGGTGGGAGCACCCGCGGAGCCCGCGACAGCAGCGTCGAGGCGCTCCAGGCGTGACTCGGTCATGGAAGCGATCTGGTCGATGATCACCCGCAGCCGGGCGTCGTCGTCTGGTGCAGCCTCGAACTGCGGCGCGAAGAGCCGGTCCAGAGCCCCCGGGGCGCCCGCGAGCAGCGCGTCGGCGACGCGATGGATACGCTCGCGCTGGCGGACCTGAGTCTCCCGATGCGCGTCGCTCGTGTAGATGTAGTGCAGTGCCACGGTCTTCAGGAGCACGACCTCTGCCTTCACGCGCGGCGGCACCACCAGGTCGGCCTGGTATCGATTGACGGGCCGCTCCCCCACCTCCGCGCGCGTACCCTCCGTGGCTGCCGAAGCGAACCGGCCGACCAGCTCGCTGGTCATCCGCTTGAGCGCGACGGAGCCCGCGAGCCCGCCGTCGTACTTGGATGCCTCCACCACGATCTCGAGGCCCGCGATGCGCTCGGCTGCAGCCTCCAGCTCGGCGGCCTCGACGCCCCTGAACTCCCGCGCGCCGAAGCCCGCCAGATCCTGCGCCTCGCCGCGCGCCGACAAGGCCCGAAGGTCGATACGCCCCGCGATGACGCCGTCCTCCACGTCGTGGACCGAGTACGCCACATCGTCGGACCAGTCCATGACCTGGGATTCGAGGCACTGCCGGGCACCATGCGGGCCGTGCTCACCGCCCCGCACCCAGTCGAGGACGGCAGCATCGTCGTCGTACACGCCGAACTTGCCGCCGGGACTCCGGCGCAGCCACGGATACTTCGTGGTCGCGTCGAGCGCGGCCCGCGTCAGGTTGAGACCGACGGAGCGCCCCTCCGTGTCCAGTACCTTGGGCTCGAGCCGGGTGAGGATACGCAGATTCTGGGCATTACCCTCGAATCCGCCTATGTGGGTGCAGATCTCGTCGAGAGCGCGCTCACCGTTGTGACCGTACGGCGGGTGGCCTATGTCATGCGCGAGGCCCGCCAGATCAACGAGATCGGGGTCGGCGCCCAGGCCGATCGCGATGCCTCGGCCGATCTGGCTGACCTCCAACGAATGGGTCAGGCGGGTCCGCGGGGTGTCACCCTCGCGCGGGCCCACGACCTGTGTCTTGTCGGCCAGACGGCGCAACGCGGCGCTGTGCAGCACGCGCGCGCGGTCGCGCGCGAACTGAGAGCTGTGTCCCTCCCAGCGAGGCGCGACCCAGCGCGGATCGTCGAACAGGCCCCACTCCGGCTCACCCACCAGGGCGGCCGTCTTCGGCGACTCGACCACGCGCCGCTCGACGTCGGCGGGGCCGTACGCCGCGACGAAGTCCGACACCCCGCGGCTACTCCGTCACCCAGCCGCGGCCGTATGCGAAATCGGTGAAGCGCTGCCGAACAGCGATGATCTGGCCCGCGGTCAGGTCGTCCGACGAGTCCAACAGCAGCTCGGTGATCTCATCGAGGAATGCCTGCATGTCCATCGCGCCCTCGCCGCCGCGCGGACGGTGTTCGCGGCGGCCGTGGTCCCGGCCGCCTCGGTCGCCGTGGTCACGGCCGCCGCGATCGTGCCGCTCCCGCTTCGGCGCGCCCCCGGCGGGCGCGCCCTCGACCGCCACGTTGACCGCCTTCTTGCCCTTCTCCGCGTCGATCACGTCGAAGGTGACCGCCACATCGGGCCGCAGCAACGCCTCGTCGAAGTCGATGTCGTTGACGTGCAGGAACACGTCGTCGCCGCCGGCCTCCGGGGAGAGGAAACCGAAGCCGCGCTGCGAGTCGAAGTAGACCACCTTGCCGTTCACCATGGTTCGTAGTATCCCACGCCCGCCCAGCACCGCGGGACCAAGCACCGTCGCGCACCGCGGAACCGTAGACCGCTCGGGTATTTTGCAGGCATGACCATCAGCCGGATCGCTCTCGCCGCGCTCGCCGCGTGCGGGCTCGTGGCCGCCACGGCGGCCTGCTCCACGCCGAACACCGACTCGTCGACCGTCGTCCAGGTCGAGGGGAAGAAGCTCGACGGTGCCGAGTTCCAGAACGCGGGCTGCAACCGTGCGGGGAACAACGTGACCGTGGGCTCGGGCAGCGTCCAGCACTTCAAGGGCGTGTTCGCGAACATCACCGACGGCAACCCGCCCACCGTCAACACGCTCGGGATCATGGTCGGCGGCAACCCGGTCACCGTGACGAACGCGCTCGGAGTGAAGCTCGGATCCGCGAAGGTGACCAAGAGCGGCGACCGCTACAGCATCTCCGGAACCGCGCAGGGAGTCACGGGCAGCAAGTCGTTCTCCATAGAGATCACCTGCAAGTAGAGCCCACGCTCAGCAGCCGACGAGGCGTGCGGCGAGGTACTCGTGCACCGTCGTCAGCGGGACGCGCTCCTGCGCCATCGTGTCCCGCTCACGCACGGTCACGGCGTCGTCGTCCAGCGTGTCGAAGTCCACGGTGATGCAGAACGGCGTGCCGATCTCGTCCTGGCGGCGGTAGCGCTTGCCGATGCCCTGCGCATCGTCGAATTCGACGTTCCAGTACTGCCGCAGCTTCGCCGCGAGTTCACGTGCCTTGGGCGAGAGCTTCTCGTCGCGGGACAGTGGAAGCACCGCGACCTTGACCGGCGCCAGGCGCCGGTCGAGCTTGAGCACGACGCGAGTGTCGGTGCCGCCGTTCGCCTTCGGGACCTCCTCCTCGGTGTAGGCGTCGACGAGGAAGGCCATGAACGAACGGGTCAGGCCGGCCGCGGGCTCGATCACGTACGGTGTGTACCGCTCACCCGACTGCTGGTCGAAGTACTCGAGCGCTTCTCCCGAATGCTCGGTGTGCGTGCCGAGGTCGAAGTCCGTGCGGTTGGCGACGCCCTCGAGCTCACCGAACTCGCTGCCGGTGAACCCGAAGCGGTACTCGATGTCGACGGTGCGCTTGCTGTAGTGACTGAGCTTCTCGGCCGGATGCTCGTACAAACGCAGGTTCTCGGGGTCGATGCCCAGGTCGACGTACCACTGGAAGCGGGTGTCGATCCAGTACTGATGCCACTCCTCGTCGTCGCCCGGCTTGACGAAGAACTCCATCTCCATCTGCTCGAATTCGCGCGTGCGGAAGATGAAGTTGCCAGGCGTGATCTCGTTGCGGAAGCTCTTACCGATCTGGCCGATGCCGAAGGGCGGCTTCTTGCGCGCCGTGGTCATCACGTTCTTGAAGTTGACGAAGATGCCCTGCGCGGTCTCGGGGCGCAGATAGTGCAGGCCGTCCTCGGACTCGATGGGACCGAGGTACGTCTTCAGCATCATGTTGAAGTCGCGGGGCTCCGTCCACCGCCCCTTGGTGCCGCAGTCGGGACAGACGATCTCCGTCATCGGGACGTCGTCGGGCTCGATCGTCTCGCCCTTGGCCGCCTTCTTCTCGGCGTACGCCTCCTGCAGGTGGTCCTGGCGGTGCCGCTTGTGGCAGTTCAGGCATTCGACGAGCGGGTCGTTGAACACGGCCACGTGGCCGGACGCGACCCACACCTGGCGCGGCAGGATCACGGAGCTGTCGAGACCCACGACGTCGTCGCGGCCGGTGACCATGCTGCGCCACCACTGGCGCTTGATGTTGTCCTTCAACTCCGCACCGAGGGGGCCGTAGTCCCAGGCGGACTTCGTACCTCCGTAGATCTCACCGCTCGGGTAGACGAGCCCCCTGCGCTTGCACAGGTTGGCGACGGTCTCCACTCTTGTTGCTTTGGCCACGGCGAGATTCTTCTTCTCTTCTTCGGGGGGCTTGGGACGGCCCTGACTCTACAGACCGCCCGACCGCCGAACTCCGTCGCGGCTTGACATAGCGATAGGTGCATATGAAAATCGTTACCGACAGATGGAGGTTTCCCATTCCCACCGAACTCGCACCGATCCCCGTCGCCGAGTGCCCCGTCGACCCCGACTGCACCGTCCCGGTCGGCTCCGAATGCGCCGCCGACGCCGCGACGCGCGATGTCCCCGATCCCACCGGCGACGAGCTGATCGCCGCTGGCGACCTGCTGCGTGCACTCGCAGCGCCGGTCCGTATCTCGATCGTGTTGGCGCTCATGCGATCCGAACAGTGCGTGCACCAGCTCGTAAGCGAGCTGGGCGTCACGCAGCCGCTGGTGTCCCAGCACCTGCGGGTGCTCAAGACCGCGGGAGTCGTGAAAGGCGAGCGCAACGGACGCGAGATCACCTATCGCCTCGTCGACGCGCACCTGGCCCACATCGTCCTCGACGCTGTGGCGCACGCGAGCGAGCACTCGTGACGGGCACCGAGCGCGCGAAGTCGACCGGCGTCCGCGCGACCAAGCAGCGCGGCGCGATCGAGCAGGTCCTGGCGTCGGTCGCGGAGTTCAAGTCCGCCCAAGAGTTGCATGAGCAGCTACGCGCATCGGGTGAGTCGATCGGCCTCACGACGGTGTATCGGAACCTGCAGGCCATGGCCGACGCCGGCGCCGTGGACACACTCCGCACCGACACCGGCGAGGCCCTGTTCCGCCGCTGCTCCGGCGAGCACCACCATCATCTGGTGTGCCGCGAGTGCGGGCTCACCGTCGAGGTCACCGACCGCGATGTCGAGACATGGTCCGCGAAGACCGCTGCGGCGCACGGCTTCACGGACGTCACGCACACCCTGGAGATCTTCGGTCGTTGCACCGCCTGCGCGCGCGGCTAGCCCTGTTCGAGCTGGCGCCGCAGCGTGGTGTCGATGTATTTCACGGCCTGCACCGCGAACGGCTCGAGCAGCTTACCGAGCATCTTGCCCGCGATACCGCCGGGCAGGTCGTACGTGAAGTCCACCGACAAACGCGTCTGACCGTCATCGGTGGGCGCGAACTCCCATCGCGAGTTGGTCGAGAAGCCCTCGATCGAGGTCAGGGTCACGAGCTCGTCCTGCTCGAACTCGGTGACCTTCACGACCGAGTCGAGCGTCTTCGGACCAACCTTGACCGCCGAATCGTAGACCGCCCCGAGACCGTGATCCAGCTCACCTTTGGGGACGAATCGAGTGATGCCGAAGAACCAGTTCGGGACCGTGCGGTAGTCCGAGACGTACTCGAACGCGTCGTGGACCGACGTGCGGGCGACGGCGGTGTGGGAAACAGTCGGCATGTCAGTCGGCCTCGATCTCGTGCAGCTGCTTGCGGATGAGCTTTCCGGTGGGGTTGCGGGGCAACTCGTCGACGAAGACCACGTCGCGTGGCACCTTGTACCGAGCGAGGTTCTCGCGCACGTGCTCCCGGACGGCGTCCCGGTCCAGCCCGGATCCGTCCGTGCGTACGACGAGCGCCCGCAGCCGGGCCCCGAACTCGGGATCCTCGACGCCGATCACCGCGACATCGAGCACCTCCGGGTGCGCCGCCAACAGGTTCTCGACCTCGAGCGGGTAGACGTTCTCACCGCCCGAGACGATCATGTCGTCGTCGCGCCCGTCGATGAACAGCAGCCCCTCGGCGTCGAAGTGGCCCATGTCGCCACTGGACATGTAACCGTCGAGCACCTCTTTGGTACGGCCGTCGGTGTACCCCTCGAACGCCGCGCCGGCCCGCACGAACACACGCCCCTTGGTCTCGGGCTCGGTGATGCGGTGGCCGTCGGCGTCGAACAGCGCCACGTGACTCGTGATCGGAGGGCGGCCGACGGTGCCGGGGGCCCGGCGCAGCTCGTCGGGCTTGGCGACAGCGGCGACCGCGACCTCCGTCGACCCGTACAGGTTGTAGAGCACGTCGCCGAAGGTGTCCTGCACGCGTTCGGCCAGCTCGGGAGCGAGTGCCGAACCGGCGACGACGATGCCGTTCAGCGACGACGTGTCGTACCGGCCGATGGTCTCGGGCCCGAGCGCCAGGATCCGCGACAGCATCGTCGGCACTGCGACCAGCAGCTCCACGCGGTGCTCGTCGATCAACCGAAGGGTGTTCTCCGGGTCGAAGCGACGCATCGTGACGGTCTCGTTGCCCATCGATGTCGCGACGGTCCACAGGGCGAAGCCCGTGGCGTGGAACAGCGGGGACGCGACGGCCACGGTGCTGTGCGTCGGGATGGGCAGCCGGTCCAGGAACACCGCGCTCGTCGTCGGGTCCACCTTGGTGCGCGGGGCTCCCTTGGGCAGCCCCGTCGTCCCGGACGTGAGGATGATGAAGCCACCGGCCTTCGCCGGTGTCGGGGGCGGGGTCGCCGCGCCGCGCTCGATCAGCTCCTCGATGGTGACGCTGCCCTCGGGCAGCTCGTCGCCCTCGTCGACCCACGTCAGGAAACGCGGCATATCGGCAGGCAAGGCATCGAGCAGGCCTACGAACTCGCTGTCGTGCAGCATCGCCTGCACGCGCTCGCGCTTCGCGACCTCGCCGAACTGAGGCTTGGCGAAGCCTGTGTTCATCATCGCCAGGCGCAGGCCCGCCTTGCCCGCGGCGGCGATCGTGAGCACCAGGCCGCGGTGGTCGCGCGCCAGCATGCCGACGACGTCGCCCTCCTTCAGTCCACTCGCGAGAAGCGCGTTCGCGAGGCGGTCGGAGGCATCGTCGAGCTCCCGGAAGGTGAAGGTGCCGCGCTCGTCGGTGACGGCGGGCGAGTCCGGCCACTGCTCGGCCGACTTCTTGATCATCGTCGTGGCCGGCCCGATCGTCCGGTTCCCCTTCACCGCGCGCAGCACCCGCGCGGGGTTGCGCAGGTCGATGAAGCCACTGGTCTGTAGAAGGAGGTAGGCCCGTGCCGTCTCGACGGCGTCGCCCACGGTGCGGGACACCCGGGCGGGCAGAAGATCCGTGATCTCCAACGTGTAGTCCTCGTCTCTAGTACCGACGCGGCCCGGGCGGGCGGCGTCGGTTGGGTCGGGCAGCAGCAACCGGAGGGTGAGCGGGCACTGCTTTACGTACCGGTGGCTCGGATGCTACTTGACGGTAAGAAGACGTGGACTCCAGGCTGCGCGTTGGGATCAGCGCCGAACGACTCGGGAAACGGACCGGCGCTCGGGAACTCAGCCCCGTACTGCGCGCTCTAGGAACGGGCCGATCGCCAGCACGATCTCGCGTGCCGAGTCCGCCGGCTCGCCCAGCTGCAGCGTGAGGTGACTGAACACGAGCCGGACCAGTGTCGACGCAGCAACCGCGGCCTCGGCGCGCTCCGGCATCGCCCAGCTGTTCACCAGGACATCGGCGAGTTCCACTGCGGCGTGGTGCAGTGCGGGCGTGCCGTCGACAGTGACTGTTGCCAGCAGGTCGCGGTGCGGGTTGGGCCCGACGATCCCCCGCACCAGCGGATCCTCGAAGCCGATCGTGAAGACGTCCGCGAGTGCCGCCTGCATCGCGCCGGCGATATCGCCCGGATGCTCATCGAGCCGATGCTCGACCACCAGCAGTAGCCCATCGATGAACCGGGTGACGTACGCGATCGCGAGGCCCTGCCGGTTACCGAACTCGTTGTACAGCGTCTGCCGGCTCACGCCCGCCTGCCGGGCCACGGCCGCCATCGTCACCTGCGACCATTCGTGGTCGGCAAGGAACAGCGCGACCGCATCCAGGGCGGCGTCTGCGGTACCGGAGCGCGTCTGCCGCGTGGGTCGCGGCCGGCGCTCCGGCGCGATACTCATGACTGCGGCGCGGGCACGACCCGCGCTCCGAGCTCCTGCCGGGCGGCGGTGAGGCCGCGGGCGTCATCGAGGGCGACGGCACCGACCAGTTCTCCCCCGCGCATGCAGCGCGCCACGAACTTCCCCTCGTCGACCGATCCGGCGATGTCGATCTCGCAGTCCGACGACGGCCAGCCGGCGAACTGGACGAGCACCCCGAACTGCTTGGACCAACCCCACGGGACCGTCGGCGCCGGAAGGCCGCCGAGGATCGCCTTCGCGGCCGCGCCTCCCTGATCCTGCGCTGCGGTCCAGTTCTCGGCGCGGTACTGGCCGCCGAACAGCGGATGCGGTAGCGAGGCGGCGTCGCCCGCCGCGTACACGTCGGGTAGGTCGGTGCGGAACCGGTCGTCGACGACGATACCGTTATCCGTTGCGGCGCCGAGCTTCTCGGCCAGCACGGTATCGGGCACGGTGCCCACGGCGACTACTAGGAGGTCCGAGCGCAGTGAGCGGTCCCCGACGGTGACTGTCACACCGTCGGTGTCCACGACCACATCGTCGGGCGCCCGACCGAGCAGGAGATCGACGCCGTGGTCGCGCTGCAGCTTGGCGAGACGTTCCCCGAGGACGGGCGGGACGACGCGGGCCAGCGGCAGTGCGGCTGCTTCGACGATAGTTGCCTGTACACCCAGAGCCTCTGCGGCTGAGGCGATCTCGGATCCGATCAGTCCGGATCCGAGGATCGTGACGGCATCCGACCCCGCGAGCCGGTCGCGAAGCGCAACGGCGTCTTCGTGGTCGCGGAGATAGGCGACCCGGTCACCGGGTGGAAGGTCTGGAAGATGCCGTGAGCGACTGCCTGTGGTGAGCAGGAGGGTGTCGTACTCGAGTGTCGTGCCGTCCGAGAGGGCGACGGTGTGCGCCGCCGGATCGCCGCCGTCGACGGTGACCCCGGTGCGGAGCGTCACGTCCTGCTCGGCCCAGTGGGCGTCGGGCTTGATCAGCGCCTTCTCGATCGGCATTGCGGCCGTGAGAATCTCCTTGGACAGGACCGGACGGCGGTATGGCAGGAGCGGTTCGCGCCCGACGACGGTGATGCCGCCGCGGTAGCCCTCCTTGCGGAGCGCCAGAGCGGCGCCAGCACCCGCGACTCCGGTCCCGACGATCACGACACCCGCGGTCATCCCCGATCCACCTCTACCATCTCGAAGTCCGATTTGGCCGCCCCACAGTCGGGGCAGGACCAGTCGTCGGGGATGTCGTCCCAGCGGGTGCCAGGCTCGATACCGTCCTCCGGCCAGCCCTCGGCCTCGTCGTACTCGAAGCCGCACTGCATGCAACGATACAGCTTGTACGCGGTGGTGGTGCTGTTGGACATGATGCCTCCCTTGAGGATTCGTGGTCTGTGATTCAGGTTGGTTCAGGCGGTCCTCAGACCGGCTCGAAGTCGATCTTGTCGCGGACCCCGCAGTCCGGGCAGTTCCACTCGTCCGGGATCTGCGACCATGCGGTACCGGCGGGCCATCCCTCCCGGGGAGCTCCCTGGTCCTCGTCGTAGACGAAGTCGCAGACCGGGCATTTGAATGCGCTCATGCGGCCTTCTCTCCTGTCACTCCGTACTTCGCGAACACCTTGTCGCGGACGCGGGGCTGGATGTTCACCTTCGTGATGTCACCGTTGTAGTGCTCCAGCACACGGTGGTCCATGATCTTGCGCCACAGGGGCGGGAAGTAGGTCACGCCGATCAAGGTCGCGTAGCCCTGGGGCAGCGACGGCGCCTCCTCGAACGACCTCAGGGTCTGGTACCGGCGCGTGGGGTTCGCATGGTGGTCACTGTGGCGCTGCAGGTGGTACAGGAAGACGTTGGTGATGATGCGGTCCGAGTTCCACGAATGGCGCGGTGCGCAGCGCTCGTAGCGGCCCGAAGCGGTCTTCTGGCGCAGCAGGCCGTAGTGCTCCAGGTAGTTCACGGACTCCAGCAGGCTGAATCCGTAGATGCCCTGGATGATGAGGAACGGCAGGACCTCCCAGCCGAAGCCGATGGTGAGCGCGCCGAACAGGACGACGGTCATGAGCCAGGCGTTGAGCACGTCGTTCTTCAGGGTCCACGGGCTCTTGCCGAGGCGGTGCAGACGGGTCTTCTCGAGCTGCCACGAGGACTTGAGGCTGCCCCAGACGCTGCGCGGCAGGAACTCCCAGAAGGTCTCGCCGAAGCGGCCGCTCGCCGGATCCTCGGGGGTGGCGACACGGACGTGGTGACCGCGGTTGTGCTCGATGAAGAAGTGGCCGTACATGGCGGGCGCCAAGGTGAGCTTGGCGATCCAGCGCTCGTTCTCGGGCTTCTTATGCCCGAGCTCGTGGCCGGTGTTGATGCCGATGCCGGCGACGACGCCCAGGCTCAAGGTCAGGCCGATCTTGCTGATCAGGCTGAGTCCGCCGCCGTGGGAGTAGATCCCGCCCAGCCAGGTGAGGTCATCCGCGGTGAGGAAGTAGCACATGGCCACCAGCGAGGCGAGCTGGAAGGGCAGGAAGATGTAGGTCAGCCAGCGGTAGTACATCGACTCCTCCAGCGCCTCCATCACCTCTTCGGGCGGATTCTCACCGTCGTCGCCCGCCCTGATGTCGACGATCGGGAGGATCACGTAGAGGAGTAGCGGGCCGATCCACCACAACACCGGAGCGAGGTACATCAGCGGCGTGTGCCCGAGACCGAGCAGCCACATCAGCGCCACTGCGTAGAACAGCGCGGTGGGGACGAACAGGCCCCACAACCACATCCGCTTCTTGTGATCGACCCAGACGGCAGGATTGCCGTCCGCATCGATGTACTGCAGTCCCTTCACGGTGAACTCCTTTGTCTTCCGAGGGCTGACCGGCTAGCCGGCTTGTGACAGGCGCCACGTTGATGAGACCAGTATTGGACAGATTGATGCCAAGTGTCAAGAGGAAATTTGACATTGTTCGTTGATCTGTAAATACGCGCCGCGTAATCATGCTGCGGAGCGCCATGCCGCCGGCGTCGCAGGCGAGCCGCATCGATCGGGCGTAACCTCGACGGACCGGACGGATACCCCGGAACGCCCGCCGTCGCGCCGGCGGCCCGAGCCTCGGCAAGGAGGTTCCCCATGTCCTCACACGACGTTCACGTCATCGAGTCGGTCATCGGCGAGCCCGAGGTCGTCGAGGACTCGCGGGCCTGGCAGGACATCAAGGAGGCTGCCACGGCGATCCAGGCATGGCAGGCCCCCGACGGTTCGGTCCCCGACCCAGCGGAGCACGCCGACGCCCGCGCCCAGATCCGGCGCATGGTGCGTGCCGTGCAGGTCCTGACACCGTCGTTCCCCCACGACGACGACTACCTCGCCGCCCTCGTGGACGACCTCGAACGCTGGTCGGCGGAAGCCTTCGGTGTGCCGGACTTCTCCGCCTCGCTCGCCGCTTTCGCGCCGCAGCACCAGCGCGTGGACCGGCTGCGCCATCTCGTCGTATTCCCGATGTACACGCAGAACGGTTCGCCGGACAGGCGGCTGGAGGCACTGATAGTGGAGGTGATCTGGCCGGACTTCGTGGCCCGGCTCGAGGCGGCGGCCTACGCGAATCCTCAGTTCGTGAGCCTGCGGCTGATCGACTTCACGGCGGGTTACGACAGCAACTCGGCGGTGCTGTTCCCGGAGACGGTGTCGGCGGCGGCCGCTCCGCCAGCGACCTGGGGGGCGATCTTCTCGGACCGGGAGGCGGCGCGGTACCGCCGTGTGGTGCGGGCGGCAGCGGAATCCACCAGGCTCGAACTTCCCGATGCCGCGGCGCGGATGCTCGACGATCAGGGGCTCACCGAGCGGACCTTCGCGATGTGGGACATCATCCACGATCGCACCCACATGCGCGGGGACCTGCCGTTCGATCCGTTCATGATCCGGCAGCGCATGCCCTACTTCCTCTACGCGCTGGAGGAGCTGCGATGTGATCTCACCGCGTTCCGCGAGGCGGCGGCCGTACGCCGTCGGCTCGCGGCGTTGCCGGTTCCGGACGCGGTCGATCTCGCGACCGTCGAGCACGCGCGGATGGTGCAGTATGCCGTGGTCTTCGACCGGATCTTCCGGTTCGCCATCACGGGGACGCGCGTGCGCAACTACGACGCGCTCGGTGGCCAGCTGGTGTTCGCGTGGCTGCACCAGCACGGCGTCCTGCATTGGACCGACACCGCGCTGCGATTCGACTGGTCGGGTGTTCCTGGAGCGATGGCGGCGCTCGGCGAAGCGATCGACGGGCTCTACTGGCGCTCGATCGACCGGCCCAAGGCGGCGCACTGGCTCGACGCGTACGACCTGCTCCGATCGGTTCTCACGCCGCACCCGGCATCGCGCTGGGCGCGTGGCCTTCCGGACGAAGTGCTGTCGGGGCCCCCGCGGGGCTTCACCGACGCCGTGCTGGACGACGAGTTCCCGCTGTCGATGTTCTACGAGGCGCTCGAACGCCGGATGCGACCGGTTATCGCGTCCACGGCAGGTATCCGAGGGACGGCCGCATGACCAGGGTCGTCGATCTCGGCACGGGACTGCACGATCCCGCGCTACGCGGATTCGCCTCCGACAACTACGCCGGCGTGCACCCCGAGGTACTGGCGGCGATCGCCACTGCGAACGGCGGCCACGAGGTCGCATACGGCGAGGACGCGTACACAGCGCGCCTGAACGAGGTGCTCGCCGCCCGGTTCGGGGGCCCGGTGTCCGTGTTCCCGGTCTTCAACGGCACAGGAGCGAACGTCACTGCGCTGCAGTCGATGCTGCCGCGGTGGGGCGCGGTCGTCGCCGCGGAATCGGCGCATATCAACGTCGACGAGCAGGGCGCTCCGGAACGCGTCGGCGGGATCAAGCTGCTGACCGTCCCCTGCCCCGACGGCAAGCTGACACCCGAACTCATCGACCGCCAGGCGTGGGGCTGGGGCGACCAGCACCGGGCCCAGCCGCTCGCGATCTCCCTCGCGCAGTCGACGGAGGTCGGCACCGTCTACTCCCGCGACGAGCTCGCCGCCGTCTGCGCGCACGCCCATGCACTCGGCATGCGTGTCCACGTCGACGGGGCCCGGATCGCGAACGCGGCTGCAGCCCTTGGAGTCTCACTTCAAGCGATGACCAGGGACGTGGGCGTCGACGTGCTGAGCCTGGGCGGGACGAAGAACGGTGCTCTGGCCGCCGAGGCGATAGTGGTCCTCGACCCCGCAGCCTCCGAGGGACTCACGTATCTGCGGAAGGCGAACATGCAGCTGGCATCGAAGATGCGATTCGTGTCGGCGCAGTTACTCGCCCTCTACGGAGGCGACCTGTTCCTGCGCAACGCCGCTCACGCCAACGCCATGGCAGCACGCCTACGCGCCGGGATCGAGCAGCGGCAGGCGGACGGGTCCATCACGGGCGTCTCGTTCAGCCAGGCGACCGACGTGAACGCGGTCTTCGCGACGCTACCCCCCGGCGTCGCCGACCGCCTCAGGGGGTCGTTCCGCTTCTACGACTGGGACGCTGCGCGCGGCGAGGTCCGCTGGATGTGCGGTTTCGACACGACGGAGGAGGACGTCGACGCCTTCGTCGAGGCGATCGCCCGCGAGACCCCCTGACCCCTGATCGTGGGCCCGCGCCTCCGGCGAGCACGCGAGCAGAGACTCAACCGGCAGCGGCGGCGAGCAGCTGCCAACGGCGGTGCCGATGCCGGAACATCAGCTCGATGAACAGCCGCACCGGCCAGCCGCGCGCGCCGTCCTCGATCTCGATCTCGTCCGTGTACTTACAGCGCCCGCCCGGCAGTGGTGCGAAAGTGAGGCGGTGGTTCCAGGTGTGCACGGGGCCGCCCCGCTCGTTGGTGTAGATCTCGTCCGGCGCGAGTCGCACGACGCGGATGGTGTGGCGCCAGGCCGGGATGCCGAACAGTGATATCCGTGCCGAGGCCTCGGTACCCTCCTCGATGACCTCCGGTTCGTCCACCTCCTCGGCGAGGCCCACGACCGGAGCCAGGACGAAGCGCATCGTCGCGGGACGCAACGCGAGCTCCCGCGCACGCTCGACCGGGAGCGGAAGCACCGTGGTTAGGGTCACCTTAGTCACGGGCCGACGGTACGCCCGCAACGCCGTCGCGGCAAGAGGGGCGGAGCCTCATGCGGCAATCCGGTCAGCCGACCAACCTGTTGCGTGCATCGAATCCCTGTGCCAGGACGAACAATACGAATTCGCGCAGCGGCTCGCCGTCGAGCGTGCCCGCGGGAAAGGAGTAGTGCAGTACCAGGTCCGCCGACACGTCGCGCTCGATCAGCTTGAGCGTCCCGAACTGCACGCGCTCCCGCGAGGACTCGACGTCGCCGCGCAGTTCGTCGGTGAGCGGCAGGTCCCACGCGATCACCTGGGTCAGGGAGTACACCTCGAGACCGGGTGCGAGTTCGAAGGCCTGCACAGACCCCGGCGTGTCGCCGAACTCGATCATCACCGCCGACTGTGCGTCGCGGCGCACCGTCATCGTCGCAGCGAGTGCATCCTCCAGTCGCGTGCGATGCTGCTCGAGCACGTCCCCCGCGGTCACGACTTCACCCCGCCGAAACGGCGGTCCCGCCGGGCGAATTCGAGGCAGGCGGCCCACAGGTCGCGGCGGTCGAAGTCCGGAAAGAGGGTCTTCTGGAAGACGAACTCCGCGTAGGCGCTCTGCCAGATCAGGAAGTTGGAGCTGCGCAGTTCCCCCGACGGCCGCAGGAACATGTCGACATCCGGCATGTCGGGCTCATCGAGGTAGCGCGCGAACGTCTTCTCGCTCACCTTCTCGGGGTCCAGCTGTCCAGCAGCGGCGAGCCGCGCGATCTCCCTTGCGGCGTCGGCGATCTCGGCGCGCCCCCCGTAGTTGACACACATGGTCAGGGTCATGACGGTGTTGTCCCGGGTCAATTCCTCGGCGACCTCGAGCTCCTTGATCACGCTGCGCCACAGGCGCGGTCGGCGTCCGGCCCAGCGGACACGGACACCCATCTCGTTCATCTCGTCGCGGCGGCGGCGGATCACGTCGCGGTTGAATCCCATGAGGAAGCGCACCTCCTCGGGACTCCGCGCCCAGTTCTCCGTCGAGAAGGCATACGCCGAGAGGTGACTCACGCCCATCTCTATGCAGCCGCATACGGTGTCCATCAGCACCGCCTCGCCACGCTCGTGCCCCGCGGTCCGTGGCAACCCGCGCTCCTGCGCCCAGCGGCCGTTGCCGTCCATCACCAGCGCGATGTGCTTCGGCACCAGTTCGGCGGGGATCTCGGGAGGCGTCGCACCCGACGGGTGCGGATCGGGCGGGCGGATCGTCTTCTGCTGGGCCGCGGCGCCTCGTCCCACTCGCTGTGCTCCCGGCGCCGGCGCCGTGCTCCTACCCCGCCGCAGACCCGGCACCGTCGACCTCCCTCGTGCGCTCGCGGAGCGCGCTGTGCGGCGCGTGCCGCTCGATCATCGGCAGCGACCTCAGCTGCCGTCCCACGTGCCACTGTAGGTGGGCCGCAGCGAGGCCACTCGCCTGCCCGCGCACCCGGCTCGTGGTGGTCTCTGCGAACACCCAGTCACCACGGGCGAGCGCCGTCATCAGGTCCAGCACCCCCGGCGCGGGGACCGCCGCACCAGGCGGGCGGCAGTGCACGCACACCGCCCCTCCGACCGCGACGTGGAACGCCCGGAGCACACCCTCGCCGCCGCAGCGTGCGCACAGTGTCAGCGACGGGGCCCATCCGGCGACGTCCATCGCGCGCAGTAGATAAGAGATCAGGACCAGCTCGCGATCGCGGCCGCCGGACGCGATCGCCCGCAGTGCTCCGACGGTGAGCCGGTGCAGCTCAGGCACGGGCACCCGCTCCTCGCCCGCCAGCCGCTCGGCGGTCTCGATGACCGCGCAGGCCGTGGTGTACTTCCCGTAATCGCGAGCCAGGTCACCCGAGTACGCCGCGATGGAGTGCACCTGCGTGATGGTGTCCAGATTGCGCCCCGGGTACAGCTGCAGGTCGACGTGCGCGAACAACTCGAGACTCGCGCCGAACTTCGACCGCGTGCGGCGCACACCCTTCGCGACCGCCCGGACCAGGCCGTTCTCGCGGGTCAACAGCGTGAGGATGTAGTCGGCCTCGCCCAGCTTGTGTTGGCGCAGCACGACAGCGCTGTCCCGGTACGACCTCATGAGGATCTATTCTCCCACTCCGCCGGCACTCCGCCTCACCGCCGCGCCGCACAGGTCGGGCCGGTCGCCTAGAACCCCAGGCGGCCGAGTTGCTTGGGGTCGCGCTGCCAGTCCTTCGCGACCTTGACGTGCAGGGAGAGGAAGATCTTGCGGCCCAACAGCTTCTCGATCTCCTGGCGTGCGTTGGTGCCGACCTCCTTGAGACGGCCGCCGCCCTTGCCGATGACGATCGCCTTCTGCGAAGGCCGCTCCACATAGAGCAGGGCATGCACCTCGAGCGTCGGCGGCCGGCCCGCCTTCTCCTGGGCGTCCGTCCGATCCCGTTCGATGACCTCTTCGATGACGACGGCGAGCGAGTGCGGCAGCTCGTCGCGCACGCCCTCCAGCGCGGCCTCGCGGATGAGCTCGGCCATCATCGTGTCGTCGTCGGTGTCGGTGATCTCGTCGTCGGGATAGAACGCCGGGCCGGGCTGCATGCGGCTGCCGAGCAGTTGGACGAGGTCCTCGACCTGCGCGCCGGACCGAGCAGACACGGGGATCACGTCGGCGTCGGACCCGAGGAACTCGGACACCGCGAGCAGTTGCTCGGCGACCTGCTGCTTGCCGACCTTGTCGATCTTGGTCACGACCCCGAGCAGCGGCGTCTTGGGCGCCATGTGCCGCACCTGCTCGAGGATGTACCGGTCACCGGGGCCGATCCGCTCGTCGGCGGGGATCGTCAGACAGATCACGTCGACCTCGGAATACGTGTCGCGCACGAGATCGTTGAGCCGCTGGCCCAGCAGGGTCCGCGGGCGGTGCAGTCCGGGGGTGTCGACGAGCACGAGCTGCAGGTCCGGGCGGTTGACCATGCCCCGAATAGTCGACCGCGTGGTCTGCGGGCGGGAACTCGTGATCGCCACCTTCGTGCCGACCATCGCGTTGGTGAGCGTCGACTTCCCGGTATTCGGGCGGCCGACGAAACACACGAAGCCCGAACGGAACTCGGTCATGAGGTCGACTCCGTGCCGCTCCGGTCCAGCAGGTGCACGACGACGCCCGCGCTCACCTCGCGGGCCGCATCGACACCCGGATCGGCGGCACCGTCGGCGCCCACCACGACGGCCGCTTCGAACCCCTCCGCGCCGGACCCGACCGCGGTCGCCACCGCCACCTGCAGGCCCGTCAGCTTCAGGGCTGCGAGAGCGACGGGGGCACCGGCGTAGGTGCGGCCGTCGAGATCCCGCACAGCGGCACCGTGCGCCGTGCCCGCCCGACCCATCGCACCGCGCGCCAGCGTCACCAGCTTGGCGTCCTCGTCGGACAGCTCCACACTCATCTGGACTCCTCCTCCTGCCGGGCCGTGGCCGTGGCCTCGCGGTCGGCCACCGATGCCGGGTCCTCGTCGCCGGGCTCGGCCTCGCGCCGCACGACCACCGTACTGATGCGCATCCGCCCCCGGCGGTCGGTGCCGCCCTCGGCTGTGAGGTGCAGGCCGTGTGTCGTCACCTCGGCACCGGGTAGCGGCACGCGGCCGAGCGCCAGACCCAGCAACCCACCGACGGTGTCCACCTCGTCCTCCTCGATCTCGAGACCGAACAGCTCACCCAGGTCGCCCAGGTCGAGGCGCGCGGAAACGCGGTAGTCGCCGTCGCCGATATCCTCGACCGGTGCGATCTCACCGGCGTCGTACTCGTCGGTGATCTCTCCCACGATCTCCTCGAGCACATCCTCGATGGTGACCAGCCCCGCGATCGAGCCGTACTCGTTGACCAGGACGGCCATGTGGTTGTTGGTGCGCTGCATGTCCCGCAGAAGCGCGTCGACGGGTTTGGAGTCGGGGACGAAGCGCGCCTGCCGCGCCATGCTGCCGACCGTGATCGTCCCGACCTCCGCGGACTCGGGCAGTGCCACGAGGTCCTTCAGGTACACGACACCGACGACGTCGTCAGCGTTCTCCCCGATCACGGGCATACGAGAGTGTCCGGACCGGACAGCGAGCCGGATCGCCTGCCGCACGGACTTGTCGGCCTCGATCCACACCATCTCCGGGCGCGGCACCATGACCTCACGCGCAGCGGTATCGCCGAGCTCGAACACGGACTGGATCATGCGGCGCTCGCCCGCGTCGACGACGCCCGTGCCCTGCGCCAGGTCGACCAGCTCGCGCAGCTCGACCTCGGACGCGAACGGGCCGTTGCGGAATCCGCGCCCCGGCGTCACGGCATTGCCGAGCAGGATGAGCAGCCGCGTGACGGGCCCCATCAGCACCGAGACGCCCTGCATCAGAAGCGCCGTCGCACAGCCCAGGGTGTACGCGTGCTGCCGCCCCAGAGTGCGTGGGCCGACGCCGATGAACACGTAGCTGATGACGATCATCGCCGCTGCAGTGACCGCGACGGTCGCGGGCATCGGCAGGTGCGGCTCGAGACCCGCGAACACCGCCACGGTTGCGACGATCTCGCAGAACGTGCGCAGGAGAACCGCGAGGTTGACGAACAGCGGCCGGTTCACGAGCAGGCGGCGCAGGCGCTTCGCGCCCGGGCGTCCCTGCTCGACCAGGTCGTCGACTCGCGCGATCGAGACGGTGACGAGGGCGGCGTCGACCGCCGCGAACAGACCGCCGAACAGGACGAGGAACAGCACGGCCGCGATCGCCAGCACGGGGCCGAGGAGTGTGGAGCTCACCGGCGCGTCAGTCCCGCCGTCCCAGGAAACCCGTGCGGCCGAGCAACTTCTCGTCCCGCGCGGCCATCCGCTGCTTACGGGCCCTGTCCTGGCGGGTCGCGTAGAAGTCGGCGACGATGCGGTCCTGCAATGCGAACATCTCGCGCTCCTCGTCGGGTTCGGCGTGATCGAATCCGAGGAGGTGCAGCACGCCGTGCACGGTGAGGACGTTGAGCTCGTGCTCCGTCGCATGACCGGCGGACTCGGCCTGATCCGCCGCGAACTGCGGGCACAACACGATGTCGCCGAGCGTCGCAGGGCCGGGGTCGACGGCATCCGGGCGCCCGCCGGGCGTCAGTTCGTCCATCGGGAAGCTCATCACGTCGGTCGGACCGGGCAGGTCCATCCACTTCACGTGCAGGTCGGCCATCGTGTCGAGGTCGACGGCGAGCATGTTCAACTCGGCCGCCGGGTGCACGTCCATCGCGTCGATGGCGAACGCCGCCACGGCGACGAGCTGCGCCTCGTCGATATCCATGCCGGACTCGTTGGCGAACTCGATACTCATCGGCGGCCTCGTCGGTCGGAGAGCGGATGCGGCCGGTTGCGACTGAGCCGGGCCTCGAACTCGGCGTACGCGTCGACGATCTCGGCGACCAGGCGGTGCCGGACGACATCGACACTGGTCAGCTCGGCGACGTGGATGTCGTCGATGCCGCCCAGGATGCCGGTGGCGGCTCGCAGCCCGCTGGTCGCGCCGCCGGGTAGGTCGACCTGCGACATGTCGCCCGTGACCACGATCTTGGAGCCGAAGCCGAGCCTGGTGAGGAACATCTTCATCTGCTCGGCGGTGGTGTTCTGGGCCTCGTCGAGGATGATGAAGGCATCATTGAGGCTCCTGCCGCGCATGTACGCGAGCGGCGCGACCTCGATCACGCCGGCTGCCATGAGCTTCGGGATCGCCTCGGGATCCATCATGTCGTGCAGCGCGTCGTGCAGCGGACGCAGGTACGGGTCGATCTTGTCGCTCAGGGTGCCGGGCAGGAAGCCCAGCCGCTCCCCCGCCTCCACCGCGGGGCGCGTGAGAATGATGCGGCTGACCTGCTTCGTCTGCAGCGCCTGTACGGCCTTGGCCATCGCGAGGTACGTCTTGCCGGTGCCGGCCGGCCCCACGCCGAACACGATGGTGTGCTCGTCGATCGCATCGACGTACTTCTTCTGGTTGACGGTCTTGGGCCGCACCGTCTTCCCACGTCGCGAGATGATATCCAGCGTGAGGACGTCCGCGGGGGACTCCCCCGAACCGTCGGTCATCATCGCGACGGAGCGCCGGACCTCCTCCGGACTCACGGAGACGCCGCTGCGCACGGCGGCGAGAAGCTCGGCGACCACACGTTCGGCGAGCGCGACATCCGCCGGCGGACCGGACAGCGTGAGTACGTTGCCACGGGCATGGATGTCCGCGTCCAGGGCCGCTTCGAGGGCGCGGAGATTGGCGTCCGCAGCTCCCAGAAGAGCGAAACTCAACTCGATCGGGATCTCGAGGGTGGAACGGGCCTGTTCGGGTTCACTCAAGGGGTGGTCGGATCCTTCGCTCGCCGTGCCGCGGCCGGCGGCCGCAGGTTGTCGACGCCCAGTTTAGTCCGACGTGCGAGTGGAAAGCTCGTCGATAGCCGCGACCGTGGCCGCATGCGATCTCGACGTCGGCTCCAGGAAGTCGTCGTGCCCCTCGTTCTCGATGATCTGCATGGTCACGTCCATGTGGTTCTTCTGCGCGTTGTCGCAGAACCACTGGGCGAGCTGCCATGGCACCGTCTCGTCCTTGCGCCCGTGCAGCACCCGTACCGGGGTCTTGAACGGCATCCGCCCCACCGGGCTGGCCTCGGCGAAGGTGCGCTTGACCAGGCGCAGGTTGGCGTTCGGCGCGAGATCGAAGAGGAGTCTCATCGACTGGTCGCCGTCGCCGCGCTCGATCAGGTCGAGGACACCGGCTCGAGAGACCGCACCGAGTAGGTTCTCGCGCTGCGCGGCGGCCCACACACCGAGCGTCGAGCCGGCGCTGTGCGACACCACGATCTGGCCCGCCTTCGCGAGCTTGGCGTCGGCGTAGTCGATCGCCGCGAGTACGTCCTCGCCCAGGATCGGCCACCGCACACCCGGCTCGCCGACGCGCCGGTACTCGATGTTCCACACCGGATAGCCGCGCTGGTTGAGGTCCTTGGCGACCGCCGTCTCCATGGACATCGTGTAGAGGTTCCGCCAGTAGCCGCCGTGGACGAGCGTCACGACGGGCTTGTCCGCGTCGCCCGGGTACCAGTGCCCGTGCTGCGAGTCCTCGTTGCCGTAGAACATCCGTCGCGGCATGTGCTCCTCCTCAAGAAGGGGGCGACCCCTCCCACCTATGCGTCAAGACACCCAGGGCGCCCAGGGCGACCGCTGCCGCGGTCGAGGTCCGCAATACTGTGGGCCCCAGCAACGCGGGCTGCGCACCGATCGCGACCAGGGCGTCTAGCTCCTCGGGGCTGATTCCGCCCTCCGGCCCCACAACGATAACCACGTCGGAAGCTACTGCGAAGTCACCATCTCTCAGTGAGAGGTTCGAACCCTCGTGAAGGACAACCACTTTCGCATGCATACTGGTGAGTAGCGCGAGAAGGCCCGCTGTGGAGTGCAGGCCGTACACCTCGGGAACCCATGCTCTGCGCGCCTGCTTGGCCGCCGATCTTGCGACCGCGCGCCATCGCGCTACGGCCTTGTCCGCCTTGCCATCCCATCTGGCAATGCAGCGCGCGGCCTGCCACGGAACGATGGCGTCCGCGCCTGCCTCCGTCGCGAGTTCCACGGCCAGTTCGGCGCGGTCCGACTTCGGGATCGCCTGCACGACGGTCACCCACGGACGGGGCCGCGGTACGTCCCAGGCACGCTCGCAGACGACGGTGACGTCCTGCTTCGTCGTCGCCGTCACCGCGCAGGCGGCCATCCGCCCCGCACCATCGGAGAGCACGAGTCGCTCGCCGACGCGCATTCGCCGAACGGCCGCCGCATGCCGGCCCTCATCGCCGCCCAGGACGTAGGTGGCGCCGGGCTCCGGCACGTCCGGCGCCAGGAAGACCGTCGCCGCCACGCGCCTACCGGCCGACGAAGCTGTTACGCAGCCGGGAGAAGACGCTCTCGTGGTGATCGGAACCACGCCGTGCCACCGTCGGCTCCGCCTCGGGGAACAGCGCCTTGAACGCGCGCAGCTTCTCCGTCTGCTTCCTGTCCAGCTTGTTGGGCACGCGCACGTCGAAGTGGACGACGAGGTTGCCCCGGACACCGGTGTTGACCTGCGGCATACCGTGACCGCGCACCGTCTTGGTGTCAGCGGGCTGCGTGCCCGCGGGGATCTCGACGTCCAGTTCGCCGTCGAGCACGGTGGGGACCGAGACCGAGCCGCCGAGCGCGGCATCGAACATCGGGACCTCGACGGTGACGTGCAGCGTGGTGCCGTCCCGGACGAGGACCTCGTGCTCCCGCTCGGCGACCTCGACGTACAGGTCGCCCGCCGGGCCGCCGCCGGGACCGACCTCGCCCTGGCCCGACAGGCGGACACGCATACCGTCGCCGACGCCCGCCGGGATCTTGACAGTCATGGTCCGGCGCTTCTGGACACGACCGTCGCCGCCGCACCGGGTGCACGGGTCCGGGATGACCTCGCCCACGCCGCCGCACGTGGGGCACGGGCGGGAGGTCATGACCTGACCCAGGAACGAACGCTGTACCGACTGCACCTCGCCTGCACCGCGGCAGGTGGCGCACGTCTCCGGCTTGGAATCTCCGTTGGTGCCCGAACCGTGGCAGAGATCGCAGAGCACGGCGGTATCGACGGTGATCTCCTTGCTGACCCCCGAGGCACACTCTTCGAGGTCGAGTTGCATACGGATCAGCGCGTCGTTGCCTGGGCGCACGCGGCCGCGCGGGCCCCGGCCGCCGCCGCCCGCCGCGCCGCCGAAGAACGCCTCGAACACGTCGCCCAGGCCGCCCGAGAAGCCGGCGCCGCCGCCGAACCCCCCGCCGAAGCCGCCGGGCGAGCTGTCGAGCGGATCCCCGCCCATGTCGACGACGCGGCGCTTATCCGGGTCGCTCAGCACCTCGTACGCGTCGGACACGTCGCGGAACCGCTCCTGTGCCGCCTCGTCCGGGTTGATGTCGGGGTGCAGCTCACGCGCCAGCTTGCGGTACGCGCGCTTGATCTCCTGGTCGGTCGCCTTGGAGTCGACCCCGAGGATCCGGTAGTAGTCACGAGCCACGATGAACGCTCATCCTTCAAGTCTGCGTACAAATTCTCCGCCCGGCCGAATACCCGGGCGGATCTCCAATAGCCCATTATGGCGCGCGATCCGGGCGTACCCGAAATCCGTGCCCTCAGCGGCCGCCGAGCACCTCGCCCACGTAGCGCGCCACGGCCGCGACGGCGGCGATGGTCCCGGGGTAGTCCATGCGCGTCGGCCCCAGCACCCCGACGCCTCCGAACACCGCTCCCGCGGTGCCGTATCCGGTCGAGACGACCGATGCGCCGCGCAGGTTCTCCTCCTGTGTCTCGGATCCGATCGCGACGGATACCGTGCCCGGATCCTGCGTCGATGCGAGCAGCTTGAGCACCACGACCTGCTCCTCCAGGGTCTCCAGTACGCTGCGCAGCGACCCGGAGAATCCCTCGAAGTCGGCGGCGTTGCGGGTGAGGTTGGCGGTGCCGCCGAGGACGAGGCGGTCGTCCTGCCGCTCTACCAACGTCTCCACCAGGACCGTCGAGCACCTGATCACTGCGTCGCGTAGGTCCGCAGGCGCCAACGGTGCGAGGTCCGCGACCGCGACCGACGCATCCGGGATGCGCTGCCCGTTGACCGCCGCGGAGAACAGGTCTCGTAGGCGCGACACCTCGTCGTCGGACAGCGCCCCACCCAGCTCGATGAGCCGCTGCTCCACGCGCCCGTTGTCCACGATCAGGACCAGCAGCAGCCGCAGGGGGGCGAGAGCGACGACCTCGAGGTGGCGGATGCGTGCCGACGTGAGGACCGGGTACTGGATCACCGCGACCTGGCGGGTGAGCTGCGCCAGCAGGCGGACCGAACGTTGCAGGACGTCGTCGAGGTCGACACCCGAGTCGAGGAACTGGACGATCGCCCGGCGCTCCGCGGCCGACAGGGGCTTCACCGCCGCGATGCGGTCGACGAACTGCCGGTACCCCTTGTCCGTGGGAATGCGGCCGGAGCTCGTATGCGGCTGGGCGATGTAGCCCTCGGCCTCCAGGACCGCCATGTCGTTGCGCACGGTGGCCGATGAGACGCCCAGCCGATGCCGGTCCACGAGGGCCTTCGAACCCACCGGCTCATGGGTCGCGACGTAATCCGCGACGATCGCGCGAAGCACCTCGAAGCGGCGGTCGTCGGTGCTCGACATCGTGGCTGTCCACCTCCATATCCGCGCTCTACTCGAACGTCCAGCTTACGCGGGTTAGAGTCGGCGGGTGATCTTCAAGGGCGTGTTGGACGGCAAGCCGTACCCGGAGCACGGCCTCAGCCCGCGAGACTGGTCGCGCATCCCGCCGCGGCAGGTGCGGCTGTCCGAGCTGGTCACGACGACCACTGTCCTGGCGCTCGATCGGCTGCTGTCCGAGGACTCGACGTTCTTCGGAGACCTGTTCCCGCACGCCGTGTCGTGGCGTGGCGACATGTACCTCGAGGACGGACTGCACCGCGCCGTCCGCTCCGCACTGCGTAACCGGACCATCCTGCACTGCCGTGTGTACGAATACGACACGCCGCTGCCGCCCGCTCCCGGGCCCGGCGAGGCCCCGCCGCGATCACCCCTCGCGACTCTCTCCGTTCCGCCTTCCGGGCCGATCCCCGCGGGACCTGTGCCGCTCGGCCCCAGGTCCGGACGCACGCCCGCGGGGCCCACATCGGGAGCGATGACTTCCGGACCGGCCTCGGGCCCGACGCACGCCGGGCCACCGTCCGGCCCCACCCCCGGGCCGGACGCCGAGAACTACGGCAGGCACGCCGCGCGGCCGCGGCGCGGCCATTGAGCCGCGCACCGAAACCAGCGTTTCCTGTATTGAGGTTTGCGCACGATCTGTGTCGATCACTGGCACGATGGGGAAATGCGCCGATTCCGGACTTCTGCCCTGGCTGCATTGGTGGCCACTCCGCTGCTCGTAGCCGGGTGCTCGTCGGACCGGCACTCCAACGACGACGCAGCCGCGCGTGAGGTGACATCGGTCGGTGTCGGCGACGTCGAGGGGACTCCCACCGCACTCACCGCGAAGCTGGGCGTGCAGGTGCAGGCGGCTGACGTCAGCGGCGCGCTCGACCAGGCCGGCGACCTGTCGCAGAAGGTGATCGACGCCGTCGTCGCCGCGGGTGTCACGCGGGCCGACGTCACCACGGCGAACCTACAGGTCAGCCCGCGGTACGGCGACTCCGTGAGCGGCGGTTCCAGCAGCATCATCGGGTATCAGGCGACGCAGTCGCTCACGGTCCGGGTCAAGGATCTGACCAAGGCGTCGAAGGTGATCGGCGATGCGGCCGCCGCGGGTGGGGACGCGACTCGTGTGACGTCCGTCGGCTTCGACCCGATCGACGATGCCCGACTGCAGTCCTCCGCACGCGCCAAGGCCTTCGCCGACGCGAAGTCGCAGGCCGATCAGTACGCCAAGCTCGCCGGGGCGTCATTGGGCGAGGTGATATCGGTGAGCGAGTCCACCGATCAGTCCGCTCCGACCCCGACCGCCTACGCCGCCCCCCGTGCCGCCTCCGTCCCGATCGAACCGGGGCAGCAGACCGTCCGCGTATCCGTCACGGTGAAGTGGCGCCTGAAGTAGTCGCCGGCTCGTTTCTCGGCCGCACAGCGCGGGCATCGTACATGCGAGCCTGCCCCTCCCCACCCGCAGAGAACCGACCCTGTGGATGGATCTGCTCCGTCCACAGCTGGCGCTTCCAACCGCCCGCGCCGGGGGTTGGCGGCGACGACGTGTCCCAGGATCGACTTCATGGGGTATCGCGAAGCGCCGCGGGTGGCGGGCGGGGTCGTGACGAAGCGAGAGTTGGAACGCTGCGGATGGGACGCCGCAACGATCCGCCGCATGGTTCGCAGGGGCCACCTGAAGCGGATCCGTCCGGGTTGGTTCGCCACACCTACTGCCGATCCCGCTCTAGTGGCGGTCGTGAAAGCGTGCGCCGCGGTCACGTGCGTAACAGCTCTGGCACACCATGATATATGGATACCCCTGGGCCAGAAGAAGACTCATCGCCGAGCATCGGAGCATCACAGTCGCGGTAAGCGCAGCGGCGAGTACTGTTCCGCCTATCGGGAGCTCTCCGCACCGCGAGTAGCGGTGGACCCGCTGCTGATCGCGTTCGCCTGCTCCGCCCGATGTACCGCGCCCGACGAGTTCGTCGCGATCTGCGACTCGGTGTTGCACCGCCATCCCGAACTGGCCGTCTCCGACCTGCGAGAAGCGTTGGAAGGCGCGCCACGGCGCGTGCTCCGGCTCCTCGACCAGGTCGACCGACGAGCGGAATCCGGCACCGAATCGCTGGTACGGGTGAGACTGCGACGCCGCAACATCAAGGTCGAGATCCAAGTGATCGTGCCCGGGGTCGGCAGGGTCGACCTCCTGGTCGGCCGGTCTCTGCTGATCGAGGTCGACAGCCGCGCGCACCACGGAGGCGAGAACTACCAGAAGGACCGGACGCGGGACCAGATCGCACGCGCGGCCGGATACGACCCGATCAGGCTGACCTGGGAGGACGTGATGTTCCGGTGGCCGCAGGTCGAGGCCCGGATCCTCGCGATGGTGCGACGCGGCGACCATCTCGGCCGGAGGCTGGCCGAATAGGTGGTCCAGTTCGCGGTGCCTGGGGCCGGGCGCCGCTGTGACAGCGATGCCCGGCCGGATCAGCCGAGAGGCGGACCGTGAGTCAGCCCAGGATGCGGCGCACGACGCCGTCGGCGACCAGACGCCCGGCATCGGTGAGGACATAGGTGCCGGACGTCGACACGAGGTTGCCGGCGGCGACCTCGTACTCGGCGTTCATCTCCTCGACGGACCCCAGCACGCCCGCGGGCAGGCCGGAACGCATCCGGATCCGGAGCATCAAGTCCTCCAGGTGCCGGTCCTCCTCGGTGAGCACCTCGTGCCCCACGACCGGCAGCCGGCCGGCCGCGACGGCGTCGGCGTAGCGCGCAGGGTGCTTGACGTTCCAGAAACGCGTGCCACGGAGGTGGCTGTGCGCCCCAGGTCCTACGCCCCACCAGTCGGCGCCCTCCCAGTACAGCTCGTTGTGCCTACACCGCGCCTCCGCGCCGCGCGCCCAGTTGGACACCTCGTACCAGTCCATCCCCGCGCCCCGCAGCGCGCCGTCGACCATCTCGTACCGGTCGGCGAGAACATCGTCGTCGACCGGCGCGACCTCGCCGCGCCGGATGCGCCGGGCCAGAGCCGTGCCGTCCTCGACGATCAGCGCGTACGCGGACACGTGATCGACGCCCGCGCCCAGCACCGCGTCTAGGGAACGACGCAGGTCGTCGTCGGTCTCCCCCGGCGTGCCGTAGATCAAGTCCAGGTTGACATGCGTGAAACCCGCGGCCAGCGCCTCGCGCGCCGCTGCCACCGCCCGCCCCGGCGTGTGCGTGCGGTCCAGCACGCGCAGCACGTGTTCGGCCGCGGACTGCATCCCCAGCGAGATGCGCGTGAAGCCTGCGCCCAACAGTGTGTCGAAGAACTCCGGCGACACCGATTCGGGATTCGACTCAGTGGTGATCTCAGCCTCGGGCGCGAGCCTGAAGTGCTGCCGCACGCTTCCCAGGAGGGCCGCCAGACCCTCGCCGCCCAGTAGCGACGGAGTCCCGCCGCCGACGAAGATCGTCGAAACCTCGACGTCCCCGGTCACCGCGGCGGCAGCGGCGAGCTCACCGTCGACGGCCCGCGCCCACGCCTGCGGCGACGACGATCCGCCCAGTTCACCGGCCGTGTACGTGTTGAAGTCGCAGTAACCGCAGCGGGTCGCGCAGAAGGGCACGTGTAGGTACAGCCCGAACGGTTCCGCCGCAGGGCCGGCCGCCGACACCGCCGCCGCGCTGTCCGCGCCGGCACCGGGCACGACGATAGGAACGTTCACCGAGGTCACGGCACCAGTGTCTCAGCCCGATTCCTGTCTCGGGCACCACAGGTGGCACAATGGCACCCGATGAACGGACAGGGTGCACTGCTGGCTTCGCGCCGGCACATCGATTTCCTGCGGGTCAACAGCTGCAGCTGTTAGGCGTCCCGCCGACTCAGCGTGCCCGCGCACCTCAGCCCCGCGCCACGCTTTTCCTCACCCCGATTCCAGGAGCACACCCCTATGACGTCCACAGCTGACGCCGTTCCCGCTGACACGGACTCAGCGTCGCCGACGGCTCACGAGAACGGAACCGGCTCGGCCGGGACCGCACGGACTCCGCGCGCTCCCCGCGAGGGCGGGCCCGCCCGCGCCACCGGCGAGGGACGCCCCGCGAGGGAGGGGGCACCCGCCCGCAGAGCGCGCCCGACGCGACGCAAGTCCGAAGGCCAGTGGGCTCTCGGCTACCGCGAACCGCTCAACGCCAACGAACAGTCCAAGAAGGACGACAACCCGCTCAACGTACGTGCCCGCATCGAGAACATCTACAGCAAGGGTGGGTTCGACTCGATCGACAAGGCCGACCTGCGCGGCCGGATGCGCTGGTGGGGTCTGTACACCCAGCGCGCTCAGGGATACGACGGCACATACACGGGGGACGAGAACATCGATCTCCTCGAAGCGCCGTACTTCATGATGCGCGTGCGATGCGACGGCGGGAAGCTCGACGCGGCTCAGGTGCGCACTCTCGGCGAGGTCTCGACACAGTTCGGCCGGGACACGGCCGACCTCTCCGACCGGGAGAACGTGCAGTTCCACTGGATCGAGATCGAGAACGTCCCCGAGATATGGAAGCGTCTAGAGGCCGTCGGCCTGAAGACGACTGAGGCGTGCGGCGACTGCCCCCGCGTGGTCCTCGGTTCGCCGCTGGCCGGGGAGTCGCTCGACGAGGTGCTCGACCCGTCACCCGCGATCGACGAGATCGTCCGCCGGTACATCGGCGACCCGAAGTACTCCAACCTGCCACGCAAGTTCAAGACCGCCATCTCGGGCCAGCAGGACGTGGTCCACGAGATCAACGACGTGGCGTTCGTCGGTGTCGTGCATCCGGAGCACGGCCCGGGGCTCGATCTCTGGGTGGGCGGCGGTCTGTCGACCAATCCGATGCTGGCGCAGCGCGTCGGCGCGTGGGTACCGCTCGACGAGGTGCCCGACGTCTGGGAAGGCGTGGTCTCGGTCTTCCGCGACTACGGTTACCGCCGCCTGCGCAACAAGGCCCGGCTGAAGTTCCTCATCAAGGACTGGGGGATCGAGAAGTTCCGCCAGGTCCTCGAGGACGAGTACCTGGGCCGGAAGCTGATCGACGGCCCCGCACCGGAGCAGCCCGCCCGCCCCATCGATCACATCGGCGTGCAGAAGCTCCGCAACGGGCTCAACGCCGTCGGCTTCACCCCCATCGCAGGCCGGGTCTCGGGCACCGTCCTCAGCGGCGTTGCGGACGCGATGGAGCGCGCTGGTTCGAACCGCGCGTCGTTCACGCCCTACCAGAAGCTCATCGTCCTGGACGTCCCCGACGATCGCGTCGATGCGCTGATCGACGAGCTCGCGACACTCGGCCTGCAGGGCCGCCCCTCGCTGTGGCGTCGGAATCTCATCGCATGCAGCGGCATCGAGTTCTGCAAGCTGTCCTTCGTCGAGACGCGCAAGCGATCTCAGGTGCTGGTCCCCGAGTTGGAGCGGCGCTTGGCCGACCTCAACGCAGAGCTCGACGTTCCGGTCACCGTCAACATCAACGGCTGCCCCAACTCGTGCGGACGCTCGCAGATCGCAGACATCGGCTTCAAGGGCCAGCTCGTGGACGATCACGAGGGGAATCAAGTCGAGGGCTACCAGGTTCATCTTGGTGGAAGCCTCGGGCTCGACAGCGGATTCGGCCGCAAGCTGCGCCAGCACAAGGTGCTGTCCACGGAGCTCGGGGACTACATCGAGCGAGTGGTACGGCGGTTCGCGGCGCAGCGCGAGGAAGGCGAGCGCTTCGCGCAGTGGGCCGTCCGGGCCGCCGAGGAGGACCTGAGATGAGCGCACCGACCCGCACCGCCACCTCCGAGGAACTGCGTGCGATCGCCGACCGCGGGGCGGCCGAGCTGGGCGACGCAGATCCGCTTACGCTCCTGCGCTGGACGGCCGACACCTTCGGCGACGACTACCTGGTCGCATCGAACATGCAGGACGGCGTGCTCGTGCACCTCGCGAAGCAGGTCCAGGAACGCCCCAAGGTGCTGTTCCTCGATACCGGTTACCACTTCCCCGAGACGATCGGCATGCGGGATGCCGCCGAGGCCGTCTACGACGTCGAGATCCTCAACGTGACCCCCGAGCAGACCGTCGCGGAGCAGGACTCGGCTCTCGGCAAGGACCTGTTCGCGCGCGATCCCGGCGAGTGCTGCCGCCTGCGCAAGGTCGTCCCGCTGCGCACCACTCTCGCCCACTACCCCGCGTGGGTGACAGGAATCCGCCGGGTCGAGGCGCCCACCCGCGCGCACGCCCCGGCCATCTCGTTCGACGAGGGCTTCGGACTGGTCAAGATCAACCCGATCGTGGCCTGGTCCGACGAGCAGATGCAGGACTACATCGATGCGCACGGCATCCTGGTGAACCCGCTGGTGGACGAGGGCTACCCCTCGATCGGCTGCGCACCGTGCACCACCAAGCCGGCCCCCGGCTCCGACCCGCGCAGCGGCCGCTGGGCCGGCAACGCCAAGACAGAATGCGGACTCCACACGTCATGACAGAGACCACGACACAGCCGGGCACGGCGTTCTCCACCCTGGACGCCCTGGAATCCGAGGCGATCCACATCTTCCGCGAGGTCGCCGGCGAGTTCGAGCGGCCGGTCATCCTGTTCTCCGGCGGCAAGGACTCGACGGTGCTGCTACACCTCGCAGTGAAGGCGTTCTGGCCCGCGCCGCTGCCGTTCGCGCTGCTGCACGTCGATACCGGCCACAACCTGCCCGAGGTGCTGCGATTCCGCGACGAGGTGGTCGAGCGGCACAACCTGCGCCTGCACGTCGCCTCGGTCGAGGACTACATCGCCGACGGCCGGCTCGCGGAGCGGCCCGACGGCATCCGCAACCCCCTGCAGACGGTGCCGCTACTGGACGCGATCTCCGAGAACCGTTTCGACGCCGTGTTCGGCGGCGGTCGCCGCGATGAGGAGCGCGCACGCGCCAAGGAGCGGATCTTCAGCCTGCGCAACGCGTTCGGGCAGTGGGACCCCAAGCGCCAGCGCCCCGAGCTGTGGAACCTGTACAACGGCCGGCACGCGCCGGGCGAGCACGTGCGCGTGTTCCCGCTGAGCAACTTCACGGAGCTCGACGTGTGGCGGTACATCGCCCGCGAGAACATCCCGCTCGCGTCGATCTACTACGCTCACCAGCGCGACGTCTACCAGCGCGACGGCATGTGGATGACCCCCGGCGTATGGGGCGGTCCGCGCGATGGCGAAGAGCTGCAGCGACTCTCGGTGCGGTACCGCACCGTCGGTGACGGCTCCACCACGGGCGCGATCCTCTCCGAGGCCGCCGACAACGAGGCGATCCTGGCCGAGGTCGCGGCGTCGCGGCTCACCGAGCGCGGCGCGACGCGCGGCGACGACCGCGTGTCCGAGGCGGCCATGGAGGACCGGAAGAAGGAAGGGTACTTCTGATGCGCTCCCCCGAGCTTCTCCGGCTCGCCACTGCGGGCTCCGTCGACGACGGCAAGTCCACCCTCGTCGGTCGCCTGCTGTTCGACACGAAATCCGTTCTCGCGGACCAGATAGACGCGGTCACGCGGGCGTCTGTCGATCGCGGCCTGGACACTCCCGACCTCTCGCTGCTCGTCGACGGCCTGCGCGCCGAGCGCGAGCAGGGCATCACCATCGACGTCGCCTACCGCTACTTCGCAACGCCCAACCGGTCGTTCGTGCTCGCCGACACCCCCGGCCACGTGCAGTACACGCGGAACACCGTCTCCGGCGCCTCCACAGCCCAGGTGGTCGTACTGCTCACCGACGCACGCAAGGGCGTCGTGGAGCAGACCCGGCGACACGCCGCCGTCATCCGACTCCTCGGGGTGCCACGAGTCGTTCTGGCGGTCAACAAGATCGACCTCGTGGACGATCAGGAAGCGGTGTTCGGCCGGATCTCCGGCGAGTTCCACACGCTGATGCGCTCGCTCGGCTGGTCGGACGCCGAGGTCCACGCCATCCCAGTGTCGGCGCTGCACGGCGACAACGTGGCCACCCGCTCCGTGAACACGCCGTATTATGACGGTCCCTCACTGCTCGAGTACCTCGAGAACGTGCCGACCGACCCCGACACCGCGCCCATCGGTTTCCGTTTCCCGGTGCAGTACGTGATCCGTCCCCGGACACCCGAGTACCCGGACTACCGCGGCTACGCGGGCCAGGTCGCGGCGGGCACGATCGCGGTCGGCGACGACGTCGTCGTCCTCCCCGCAGGCACCCGCACCACCGTTGCGCGTATCGACACCGCGGACGGCGAACTGGAGTCTGCGCACACGGGTCGCAGCGTGACGCTGGTGCTCGCCGACGAGGTCGACGCCTCGCGCGGGGACGTGCTGGTGGCAGCACAGGACGCGCCCGAGCCGCGCCAGCAGTTCACCGCGACGGTGTGCTGGCTCGCGGACAAGCCGCTACGCGTCGGCTCGCGGCTGCTGCTCAAGCACGGCACGCGTACCACGCCGGCGATCGTCGGCTCGGTGGACTCCGTCTTCGACGAGCAGGCACTGACCATCGCCGACGGTGAATCACTCGAACTGAACCAGATCGGCTCGATCTCGGTGACCACCGCCGAGCCGATCGTCGCGGACGACTACGACGTGAATCGCGAGATGGGCTCGTTCCTGCTCATCGAGCCGCAGTCCGGCAACACGCTCGCAGCGGGCCTCGTCGGCAACGCGCTCACGCACGTCGTCTGAGACGCCTCCCGCAGCGTCAGAAGCCCTCGACCGCCCACGGGCGGCGCGACTGCTGCAGCATCGCGTCGGCGCGCGCGGCGGCACCCGGGGTCAGCTCACGCACGTCGCCGACGGTGACCCGCCGCCCGAGGGTGTCGTCGGACAGCCAGAGCCGCGGGAGCACGGTGACATCGAGGGCCAGATCGGCCGCGGGTTCGTCGGACGGTACGCAGCGACCGGTGCGGCCGTCGGACTCGAACGCGAAGCGCCCGTGCGCGGGGCCCGGACCGTCTCCCCAGCCGGGATCCGTCACGTCGAGGACGACTCGCCCGGCCGACGCGTAGGTCCGCGCGGCGAACAGCGCCGGCAGATCGAGCGGACGCAGCCAGACGTGATCGGACAGGTCCCGCATCACGACGCCGCGCGGGTTCGACGCCCAGTCCTGCAGGGGATCGTCGACGGGCCGGGGGCCGGTGTGCACGGTCGTGACCCAGTCGACGCTCGCCACGAACCGCCACAGCGTGCGTTCGGCGTCGGCGTCCACGCCGAGCAACTCCTCGACGGTCGCCTCGGCGCGCGGCAGATTGCCCTCCCACTTCTCCTCGGCGCGGTACGCGACCACCCCGGCCGGCCCGTCGCCGCGGTGCAGCACGACGCGGCGACGGGTGTCGGGCCCGTCCCGCAGGGCGAGGCCCGCGAGCCGCTCGCCCCGCCGGGGCGGCCGGGACACCTTGCCGGGTATGCGCACGGCGTCGTGCACCAGTTCTGACGCGGCCAGGTACTCGGCGCCGGAGGCGAACCGGAGGTCGGCGCCGCCCACATCGCCCAGATCAGCCGCACCGACGTCGACGGTGAACCCGGCTGCCCGGGACGCCGGCCCGAAGCCGAACCGGCCGTAGATGCCGTACTCGGCCGCCACCAGCGTCGCCGCCGCACAGCCCGCCTCCGCGGCGTCACGGAGGCAGTCGCGCATGAACCGGGTGAGGATCCCGCGACGGCGGTGCGTGGGGAGCACGACTACGGAGCTGACGCCCCGCGTGGGCACGTCCGCTCCCCCTACCGCCGTCATCGTCTGGTCGAACGCCCAGAAGGTCCCGACGATGTCGCGCCCGTCGACCGCGACGTCGAAGGCGTCCATGTCGATACGGGGGCGGAACGCATCGGCCCATACCTCGGGTGCGATGGTGCCGCCGAGGAAGCCGACGGCGACGGTCTCGCGGAACTCGCGCAGCCGTTCGCCCGTGCGGACCCGCTCGAACCGGATCTCGTTACCATTCTTCACGGTCCGACGCTACCGCGCACCGCAACCGGTTATCACCGTCAATCCTCGTCGGCGCCGCGGTCGACACGGAGGATGCCGTCGACGGCGGAGAGCGCTCCGGCGGCCTCGGCGACCCCGCGCCCCACGAGGGACAGCGAGACGGTCACTTCGGGATCGCCTCCCTTGCTGTGTCCGTCCAGCACGGCGAGCGACGCGACCGTCCAGCCCCGGCGCGAGCACTCCGCGAGCAGGGATCGCAGCACGCCGCGCCCGTCCTCGTAGGTCACGGTGAATCCGCGCTCCGCCGTCCCGCGGGAGCCCAGGAAGCGGCCGAGCGGGGTGAATCCGAGCACCGCCACGAAGTGCAGCACGGTCACCACCACGGCGAGCACCTCGAGGCCCGCCCCGGCAGCCATGCCGATCGCCGCGGTCTCCCATACGGCCGCCGCAGTCGTGAGGCCGCGGATCGCACCTCGCCGGGTGATGATCAGCCCGGCACCGAGGAAGCCGATGCCGGAGACCACCTGGGCCGCCACGCGCGACGGGTCCAGGACCACAGCGCCCGGCGCAAGCACATCGGCGAAGCCGTATTTGCTGACCAACATGAACAACGCCGCGGTCGTCCCGACGATGGCCTGCGTGCGCAGCCCGGCGCTCTTGCCCCGGACCTCGCGCTCCACGCCGACGACCGCAGACAGGCAGAACGCGAGAACCAACTCCTCGATCTGCCGCCAGCCCTGGCCGGCGCTTATCCAGTCCGCAGCGAGAGTCGTCATCGCCCCATGGTGCGCCGCGCCGCAGGGATGCGCACCGTCAGGACGCCGCTATCGCCGGCACGTGGGTCGCGCGCACGTACACATCCTCGCCGTCCGAAAGGTCCAGGGCGGCCGCGTCGCCACGGGTGACCTGTGCGTGGAAGCGCTCGCCGGTCGCGCCGTTGACGAGCTCCACGCGCACCTCGAAGCCCAGGTAGACGATCCGCTCCACCGTGGCGCGCGTGACTCCGGCCTCCTCCGCCGTGACGCTGCCCGCACGCGCCATCTCGGGGGTCCGCCCCACGCGGATGTCGTGGGGGCGCACCAGCACCCCGTTCAGCTTGGCCACGGACCCGAGGAACGACATGACGAACGGCGTCTCGGGCCGGTCGTAGACGTCCTCCGGCGAACCCACCTGCTCGATCCGCCCGCGGTTCAGCACGGCGATCCGATCGGCGATGTCGAGCGCCTCCTCCTGGTCGTGGGTGACGATCACCGTCGTCACGTGGACCTCGTCGTGCAGCCGTCGCAACCATGCGCGAAGTTCCTCACGCACCTTCGCGTCGAGCGCGCCGAAGGGCTCGTCCAGCAGCAGGACCTGGGGGTCGACGGCGAGCGCCCGCGCGAGTGCCATGCGCTGCCGCTGGCCGCCCGACAGCTGAGCCGGATACCTGGTCTGGAAGCCGGTGAGCCCGACGACCTCGAGCAGCTCGTCGACCTTGGACCTGATCTCGGCGGCGGGACGCTTGCGGATCTTCAGCCCGAACGCGACGTTCTCCCGCACCGTCATATGTTTGAACGCGGCGTAGTGCTGGAAGACGAAACCGATGTCGCGCTGCTGTGGGGACGCACCGCTCACGTCTTCGCCGTTGATGAACACGGAGCCGGAGTCGAGGTGGTCGAGGCCCGCGATGGACCGCAGCAGCGTCGACTTACCCGACCCGGACGGGCCGAGCAGCGCGGTGAGGGAGCCGTCGGGGATGTCCAGGGACACGTCGTCCAGGGCGGCGAAGTCGCCATAGTGCTTGTTGGCGCCGCGGACACTGATGGTCACGGCCTGCTCGTTGTCAGTCGTCATCGTTGTTCTTCCGTCGCGTCGCTTCGAGGAGGGTCATGACCACCAGCGCGACGAGCGCCAGCAGCATCAGCAGTGTGGCGGCGGCGTACGCGCCGAAGGTGTTGTAGTCGTCCGTGAAACGGGACGACACGAGCAGCGTCAAGGTCTGCGAGATCCCGGGGAAGCCGGACGACACCATCGTCACCGCGCCGTACTCGCCGAGCGCGCGGGCGATGGTGAGGACAACGCCGTAGGTCAGGCCCCAGCGGATCGCAGGGAGCGTGATCCGCCAGAAGGTCTGCCAGCCGCCCGCGCCGAGCGTCGCTGCCGCCTCCTCCTGCTCGGTGCCGATCTCGTGCAGCACCGGCTCGACCTCGCGCACTACGAACGGCAGCGTCACGAACGTCGTCGCGAGCACCATGCCCGGCAGCCCGAAGATCACCTTGAAGCCCAGCGACTCTATGCCCCCGAACCACCCGCCGACGCCCCATAGCATGATCAGCGCGACGCCCACGACCACCGGGGAGACGGCGAACGGGAGATCGACTGCGGCCTGCAGCAGCCCCTTCCCGCGGAACCGGCCGCGCGCCAGGGCGATCGCGGTCAACACGCCGAAGATCACGTTCAACGGCACCACTATGACGAGGATGATCAGCGATATCTCGAGTGCGGAGATCGCGGCGGGCGTGGTGATCCAGTCCCAGAACCGGCCCAGCCCGTGCTGGAACGATCGGTAGAGGATGATCACGATCGGCAGCACCAGCAGCACGAGCAGATACAGGAGTGCCAGGCCGCGCAGCCCGAGCACGGTGCCCTTCTTCAGCTTCACGAGTTCTCCTCCCGCTTGGCGGCGCGCGACCCGAAGTAGCGCATGACGAACAGCAGCACGAACGCGATGAGCAGCAGAACCACCGACACCACCGACGCCGACGTATTGTCGTCGACCTCGATCTGCTGCTGGATGTACTGCGACGCCACCTGTGTCTTGCCCGGAATGTTGCCGCCGACGAGCACGACCGAGCCGAACTCGCCGATCGCCCTCGTGAACGCGAGACCCGCGCCCGACAGGATCGCGGGCGCCAGCGTGGGCAACACGACCTTGGTCAGGATCAGGCGATTGCTCGCTCCGAGTGACGCAGCCGCCTCCTCGACCTCGTGATCCAGCTCGAGGAGCACCGGCTGGACCTGCCGAACCACGAACGGCAGCGTCACGAAAGCGAGAGCGATGACCAGCGCAGGCTGCGTCGCGTTGAGGTGCAGACCGACCGGGCTGTCCGGGCCGTACAACGACAGCAGCACGATCGACGCGACGATCGTGGGGAGCGCGAACGGCAGGTCGATGATCGCGTTGACCACGCCCTTGCCCGGGAAGTCGTCGCGCACCAGCACCCACGCGATGAGCGTGCCCATCACCACGTTCACGATCGTCACGATGACGGAGACCCACACGGTGACCACGAGGGTGTCCACGGCCCCCTCGGCGGTCAGCGCGTCCCAGAAGCCGCTCAGACCACGGTCGAAGGACTTCGTGACGATCGCCGCGATCGGCAGCAACACGATGACGGAGATCCAGACCCATGCGACACCGATCCGCAGCGGATCGACCGCCAGCCTGCTACGCGTGCTCACCTACTTCCCTCCCGACGTGTAGATCTTCGAGATGGACCCCTTGTCGCCGAACAGCGCGGCGTCGACGGCCGGCCAGCCCTTCAGGTCCTTGGTGAGCTTCTTCCCCGACACCGTCTTGCCGGCGGTGCCCCTACCGAGCTCGGCGCCCAGCTCGTCGGTGGTCCACAGCTTCTGCGGCTGGGCGGTGAACTGTCCCGCCGTCTGCGCCACGACCGCGGGGACGACGGGGCGGAAACCGGCGGTCGGTAGCGCCCGCTGCGCCGCGTCGCTGTACAGGAAGGTCACGAAGTCCTTCGCGGCGGCGGCGTCCGTACTCGTGTTCACCGTGGCCACAGCGAGGTCGATCCGGAAGGACTGCGGCGGAATGAAGTACTCGACGGGCTTCAGGCCTGCGGCCTTGTTCTGCTTCTGCAGCATCACGGCCTCGCTCTCGTAGCTGAGCAGGACGTCGCCCTGCCCGGCCTGGAACGCGGTGGTCGCGTCACGACCCGAGTTCGGGCTGACATGCGTGTGCTGCTTGATCAGCTTCTTCACGAAGTCGACGCCGGCCTGTGGGTTCCGGCCACCGTCGGACGCCCACGCGTACGGCGCCATCAGATTCCACTTGGCCGAGCCCGAGCTCGCTGGATTGGGCGTTACGACGTCGACGCCCGGTTTGAGGAGATCCGACCAGTCGTGGATCCCCTTCGGATTGCCCTGTCGCACCACCATCACGACGGCGGACGTGAACGGCACGCCGTGGTTGGGATGCACGGTGTCCCAGTCGTCGTCGATCAGGCCGGCCTTGACGTCGCGGGTGACGTCCGGCTCGACCGAGAAGTTCACCACGTCGACGGGGACGTGGCGCACGACCTTGCGGGACTGGTCGCCCGACGCGCCGTAGGACTGGGAGAAGCCGATATCCGGGTGCTCCTTGCGGAAGAGCGGGATCAGCTGGTCGAACGCGGGCTTCGCTGCGGAGAACGCCACGAGGTTCAGATGGCGGCTGCCGCTCGAGATGTCGATCCCGCCGGGCTCGTCGGTGGAGCCGCCACATGCGGCGAGGACGGCGGCGAGCAGCAGAGCGAGCACGCTCGCGACACCGCCGCGTCGGTACCGTCTCGCGACGCTACGGCGTCGGGGTCGTCTGGGCATGGGTGTCTTCGGACCGTTCTTCGTGTCGATCGGGCTACCCGGTCGGGCCGGGGTACGCCGGAATCGTAGGCGCCCGGCTAGTGGGTCACCGCCCACGCCACCACGAGCAGCACCAGCAAAGCGATGAGCGCCCAGGTCACCTTCGACTGCGGCAGCCACAGCCGTCGTCCTCCGTCATTACCCGCCACAGTCGTCACTGTTCCTTCCTCAGGACGCTGACCTGCGATTTCTCCGTCCTGTTCGTCCTTTCCGCCGGGCTGCGCGGATTCGCGGAGGCCGGCCAAGCGGTCGATCAGCACCGTGAGGACGCGGACGATGAGTATTGCGGTCAGCGTGAGCACAATCAGCACCAGCGCCACCTGGGGTACGTACGGCAGGCTCGAGATCCACAACTCGAATGTGTCCCACCAGTGGGCTATGGCGTGCATCGCCACCGAGCCTATCGCCAACCGGTGCGCAGTCGAGTCGTCGGTGGTTCATGATGTAACACATGCCATCCAAGAACGCCGCCACCTCCGCGCCCACGGACGCCCCTGACGTCACCACCAACGGATCGGCCAACGGGTCGAAGACCCGACACAAGAACGCCGATGCCAGCGCCGACCCCGCACCGGTGCCCGCGTCCGCACCCTCGTCGGACCCCTACAGCGAGAGCGCGTTCCCACCCATCCACGACTACGCGTTCCTGTCGGACTGCGAGAACACGTGCCTCGTCGCCCGCGACGGCACCGTCGAGTGGATGTGCGTGCCACGCCCCGATTCCCCGAGCATCTTCGGGGCGATCCTGGACCGGGGCGCCGGCTCGTTCCGACTCGCGCCTTACGGGGTGCGAGTCCCGTCGGACCGCCGCTACCTACCCGGCAGCCTGATGCTCGAGACGACGTGGCAGACGTCGACGGGCTGGCTCATCGTCCGTGACGCGTTGGTGATGGGCCCTTGGCACGACACGCAGACGCGGTCGCGGACGCACCGCCGGACGCCCACCGACTGGGATGCCGAGCACATCCTGCTGCGCACCGCGCGCTGCGTTTCGGGCACCGTCGAGTTGCAGATGAACTGCGAGCCGGCGTTCGACTACAACCGCGCGGGTGCGAAGTGGGAGTACTCGGCCGACGGTTACGGCGAGGCCGAGGCCCGGCCGCGAACCGCCGACGCCGACGACTTCCCCACCCTCAAGATCACGACGGACATGCGTCTGGGCCTGGAGGGCCGCGAGGCACGCGCCCACACCCGGCTGAGCGAGGGCGACCAGGTGTTCGTCGCGCTCTCCTGGAGCAAGCACCCCGTGCCGCAGACCTTCGAGGAGGCGGCGCAGAAGATGTGGGCCACCGCGGAGTCGTGGCGGCAATGGATCAACGTCGGCCATTTCCCGGACCACCCGTGGCGCTCTTATCTGCAACGCTCGGCCCTCACCCTGAAGGGTCTGACCTACTCCCCGACCGGCGCCCTGCTCGCCGCGTCGACGACGTCGCTGCCCGAGACGCCCAAGGGTGTCCGCAACTGGGACTACCGATACGCGTGGGTGCGCGACTCCACGTTCGCTCTGTGGGGCCTGTACACGCTGGGCCTGGACCGCGAGGCCGAGGACTTCTTCTCGTTCATCGCCGACGTGTCGGGCGCCAACAACGGCGAGCAGAACCCGCTACAGGTGATGTACGGCGTCGGCGGCGAGCGCACGCTCGTCGAGGAGGAGCTCACCCACCTGTCCGGCTACGACGGCGCCCGCCCCGTGCGTATCGGGAACGGCGCGTACAACCAGCGCCAGCACGACATCTGGGGCACGATGCTGGACTCGGTGTACCTCAACACCAAGTCCAGCGAGCGCATCCCCGAGACCCTGTGGCCGGTGCTCAAGGCGCAGGTCGAGGAGACGCTCAAGCACTGGCGCCAGCCGGACCGCGGCATCTGGGAGGTGCGCGGCGACCCGCAGCACTTCACCTCGTCCAAGGTCATGTGTTGGATCGCCCTGGACCGCGGGTCCAAGCTGGCCGCGCTGCACGGCGAGGACGACTACGCTCAGCAGTGGTCAGACGAGGCCGATGTCATCAAGGCGGACATCCTCGAGCACGGTGTCGACCACCGCGGTGTGTTCACGCAGCGCTACGGCTCCAACGCCCTCGACGCGTCACTGCTCCTCGTTCCGCTGCTGCGGTTCCTGCCGTCCGACGATCCACGGGTCCGGGCGACGGTGCTCGCCATCGCCGACGAACTCACGGAGGACGGCCTCGTACTGAGGTACCGCGTCGAGGAGACCGACGACGGGCTCAGCGGCGAGGAGGGAGCGTTCACGATCTGTTCGTTCTGGCTGGTGTCTGCCCTGGTGGAGATCGGTGAGGTGAACCGTGCGCGTTCCCTGTGCGAGCGCCTGCTGTCGTACTCCAGCCCGCTGAAGCTGTACGCCGAGGAGATCGATCCCAAGAGCGGTAAGCACCTGGGAAACTTCCCACAGGCGTTCACCCATCTGGCGCTGATCAATGCGGTCGTGCACGTCATCCGCGCCGAGGAGTCGCACCACGCATCGACGTTCCTCCCGGCGCATCCCACGCCCTAGCGAAAGCAGAAACCCCCCGGGGGGGGGGGGGGG
>NZ_JARFTP010000010.1 GCF_029167375.1 Tsukamurella sp. 8F | reverse complement strand
ACAGGGACAGCACCTCGTCTCACTGACCCGCAATAAGTTACGCACCACCACCACAGAACGCAAATCGGCAGGTCAGCTCGCCGTTCCCACCGTGCCGAGGCCGGTCGATCCGGTTCAGCCGAGCAGTACCCAGCCCGTGCGGGCCGGCAACGTCATCGGCGGCGCCGAGCCGTCCGGCCTGTGCTCACCCGGTCCCACCGCGACTGCGGCCGGCTTGCCGGTCGGGTTGACCACGACGCGGCCACCGCTGAAGGTGCGCTGCCAGACACCGTCGGCGGCGGCGGACGCCTGCCCCGTGGCCGCGCCCAGCGGCAGACTCGTGTACTTCGTGTCGGGGACGGCTTTGTAGTCGCCGTTCTGAGCGCTGGTCCAGCAGGTTTTCGGTGTCGAGACGAGTGCGGCCGTGGCGTAGCCCGTCTCGCGCTCGGCGTCGTTGTCCGCCTGGGTGATCAACAAGCGGTACTCGCCGTTGCCCGGTGCCACCGCGGCTGAGGTGAAGTCCCCCAGTTGCGCGGTCTTGCCCTCTGCGCTGGTGAAGAACTCAGCCATCGCCCCGCCGAACCGGGAGTGACTGTTCCACCGCGGATCCCCCAGCCGTGCGGACGCGATGTTCGGGACGAACAGCTTGCCCTTGGACTGCAGCTCGGTACCGGCAGCGTTCACGAGAGAAGTCAGGCCGGACGTGAGCCTGGCATCGGTCGCGGCATGGGTCCGTGTGCCGCGCAGCAGCTCCGGGGAGTACACGGAGAGCGTCGACAGATCGTTGTCGGCGAGGACGCCGTCCCACCCGTCGGCCGCGACCTCGCCGCTCACGGCGTTCACCCACGCCGTGCGATATCCGGGGCTCCACACCGCCATCTGCCAGTGCCCCGGGTACTGCTTCCACTGGATCCGGGCGCCGTCGGCGCCGGTCGCGAACCACGACTGAGGCGCAGCGACATACCCGACGCCGCTCGGCAGCTTGGCATCGTCCTTGCCCGCTGTGACGGCTCCGGCGTAGTTACGAGTACTCGACATGTCCTTGTAGACGAGCGCGGTCGCGGCGGGGTTGTCGGCCTTGAGCCGCGCGCGGGCGTCGGTGTCCCATGCGTTGAGCACCACGATGGACACGGACTTGGCGACCGAATCGATCTGCTCCGTCGTCGGGGTCTGCCCGATCGCGTACCAGAAGCCGCACACCGGGTTCCCAGGCGCAGGATCGGCCGCGGCACAGCCGGTCGCCAGTACCGAGGCGGCCACGGCGGCGACCGACGCCGAGACCCGCATACCCCAGCCCCAACTGCGCATTCCTGCCCTCCTATACGCCCACATGCTTCTTAAGACGAACGGCCAACGCGCTCCGCGTGTTACGGGCCCACCGGAAGGCTACGAGAGCGCACGCATCGCTGCCTGCCAACGCTGCCGACAGCGCCCGATATCCGGGCCTATGTCTGATTCCCGGGCTCGTCGCAAGCGCCCAGTCCGCCAGCCGCTGGGCTTCTGCGTGCGCGCTGGGCCCGGCACGATCGAGGATCACAGTGGCGAACCGCACGGCGTGCCCCGCGAGCGCGCTCCGCGCGCGCTTCGCCAGGTGCCGATGCCACATGCTTCGCCCCGCACACAGGTCGAACACGTCCCGGCGATTGGTGAGATCGGACAGCAGCCCGTCGTCGAGGTGCAGGTGCTGGTTCCCACCGTGGATCCGGAAGTAGCCCTGGTCGGCACCGTTCACACGGCCCACTCCCCCCAGCTCCGCAGCCCGGATCCATAGGATCATGTCCGACGCCTCGGGCCGGGATTCGTCATAGGCACCGGCGTCTCGCAGGACGGATGTGCGCATCACCACCTCGGGGTGGCGGATGAAGTTGCGACCGGACATGTAGAGCAATGTGATCCACTCGGTGCCGCCCCACAGGGTCCAGCCCGACGGGTCGATGCGCGGCGCCGGCGGCGCATCGTCGAACGTGGGGCAGTGGCCGTATACAAAGGCAACGTCGGGCCGTGCCTCGAGGAACGCCGTCGCACGCGCCAGTGAACCTGGTGCGAGCAGGTCGTCCGAGCACAGCACAACGGTGTAATCGCCTGTAGCGGCAGCGATCCCGCCGTTGAAGTTCTCGATATAAGGAATGTTCGCCGGCCGCGTCGTCAGGCGGATACGCGGATCGTCCGCGGCCAGCGCGCGGATGTACTCGACGCTGCCGTCCGTCGAGCCGTTGTCCGCCACAAGCACGTCGACGTCCACACCCGGCTGGTCCAGCGCGCTCGCGATCGCGCGCCCGACGTATCGCTCGTAGTTGTAGTTGGGGATCACGACGGTGACCCGCGGACGTGACTGCAGGGCCTCAGTCCGCAGCAACCGCACCAAGACCGCGCGCCCCTTCTCGACATGTGTCCACGGCCGACAGAATCGTGCCGCTGGAGGCAGACGTTACCGATTCCGACCCCCGCGGGCGCGCCGTGTGACGTCTCTTATAGCCCCCGGCCGAGGCAGACACGCGCCGCGACGCCGAACAACCGGGCCGTCCGCGCGAGCTGCGCGCCGGACGCCATGATCGTCTTGCGTGGGCGGTGTCCGGCGGGCGTGACAGGGCGGCCGTCGAGCCGGTCTGCAAGCCACCCGAAAAGCATCGGCGCCGACAGGAAGTGCAGGCTGAAGTGGTCGCTCCAGTCGTCGGTCACATACGTGACGTGCGTACCGCCCGTCGCGTAGCGCCCGACGTGGGCGGTCGCATCGGCGACGGGCACGATCTGATCCCGAGTCGACTGCACGACGAGCATCGGCACCGACGGGACCTGCTGACCCGGCCGGATGTCGTCGAACAGCTCGAGGAGAGCGGGCAGCTGCGCCATCTCGGGGAACGGCCGGTCCGCGTAGTAGGCGAGGTCCTTGTGTGCCATCCTGCGGATCGCCTGCTCGGGGGTCCAGCGGGGCGCGTCCTCGTAGAAGACCTTGCGGCCCTTCTCGTCCACGTGGTCTGCGAGCACCTTCTGCAGCGACGGGTACTCCCGCGCAAGGGCGGCGATGACGAGCGTCGGTAGGCCGGTGAAGAGTGTCTCGTTCAGGTAGACGAACGTGCTGCCCGGGTCGGACACCGGCGCGCCCATCGCTCCGGCGACGAGGTTGATCTCGGGGGCGTAGGTCGGCTGCATCTCGGCGGCCCACGCGGTCGCGAGCCCGCCTCCCGAATAGCCCCACACGCCGACGCGCGTGTCGGATGCCAGCCCGAGGGGCTCGTACTGTAGGCACGCCCGCAGGCCGTCGAGAACCATGTAGCCCGGCTCGCGCGGGATGCCCCACCGGCCCGGCTGGCCGCCGTGATCGGGGATCGACACCGCCCATCCCCGCGCGACGGCCGCCGCGATGAAGACCCACTCGATCTGCGGGAAGGACGTTCCGCGCGCCTGCGCACCGTGCTGGAGGACGTAGGAGGGGAACGTATCGGGTGCAAGCGAGTCGATCGCGCACTGATAGGAGACGAGCGGCGCACCGGGCGCGGCCCCCTTCGCGCGGGTGACGACCGTCGTCGCGGTCACCTCCGGCTCGCCGCGCAGATTGGTGCTGCGGTACAGCAGCTGGGTCGCACGCACGCGCTGCTTGATCCGGCCCAGGAAGCCGATGGTGATGTCTCGATACCGCAGCAGCGTCCCCTCCGCGCTCTCCTCGAAACCGGCGGGCGCATCGAAGAACGGATCGCTACCGACGGGCTCCGGTACGGCGGGCGCCGGCCACTGCTCGGCGAGCTGCCCGGTGGCCGCGGTTGCGGCCCCGAAGTTCAGGGCTGTCATTTGAGGCCTCCTCGGTCGGCGTCGGAGCGACCATACACCGTCCATGGGACAAATTCTGTGATCGTGTCCCAAACGAGGTCGAGACCACACTCGAACCGCGACCGATCCGGATGTTTGCGGCGTATATCGCGCTCCCCGGAGAAATCTTCGCGATCCGTGTAACAGTCCGCGGGACCGCGGCGACAATCAGCCATCGGACATCGAGTCACGGTGCCGAACCAAGTGGAGGAGAACGAAGATGCCGCACCATGGACCCCGCCCCGGACCCCGTCCGGGACCTCGCCCGCACCCTCGTCCCCGCCCCCGTCGCCGCCTGGTCCGCAGGTGGGACTGGCGCTGGCGCCGGTGGGTCTGGGTGTGGGTCTGGTACTGATCGGCCGCCGGCCGGACACGATGTGAAGGAGGCGCACCCCGTGCGGGGTGCGCCTCCTTTCGTTTCTACCCGCCCCGATCGGCGGGGCCTGGTCAGCGGGGAGTCCGGTCGGCCGGGGCCGAGTCGGTAGCGACGAGGGCGGCGGCGAATTCGGCTGCCTGCCGCTCGGCCGTGCCGGTGTCGATGAGCCGCTCGACGTAACGCCATTCCGCGGTGAACGCAGGGCCGTCCGGCGAGGTGAGGACCGTCGCGATCACCTCGAGCGGGAACGCGACAGGTAGATCCGGCTCGGGATGCGCCGGCAGCGCATCGACGAGCGGACCGCGCAGTACCGGCCGCCAGGGCCCATCCGAGGGAGCCAGGTCCCGGCGGCCGAGGTAGTTCACCACGGCCGCGGCCGGTGCACCGGACGGCGTCCGGTAGTCCGTGAACCACCCGACGGTGCGGGACGTATCGGTGCCGTGTCGCTTGTCATCGCGGCCGTGCCAGGCACTTGCGATCTCCTCGCGCGCAATACCGGTGGCCGTCCCGAGGGCATCGCGAAGCCGGGCCTCGACGTCACCCTGCACCAGGCGCGACGTCTCGTCCGGCGTCAGTGCCACACGGATGGTCCGCAGCGTGGCTGCGGTGTCGGCATGGCTCAGGCTCGGGTGCGCCGGCAACGGTGGAGTACCTGCGAAATCGGCGTAGGCCGCGGCCGACGTCACCTCGGGCAGCGGCGTGCGCCCCTCGGCCGCATCCGCCAGGTCGGTGAGCAGAACCTGCCACGACACGGCGTCCGCGGCGAGGTGGTGCACCGCCAGCACGAGATACGGCTCCGGTCTCCTCAGCCATATCGCGGCCACCATGCGTCGCGCGCCGACGACGAGGGCCGCCGGATCGAAGTCGTCTGCCTCCGTGAGCAGATCGTCCGCGCGTACGGTCGCGTCAGGCCGCGCCAGCAGGCGCCCATCCTCGACGGTGGCCCGCAACGCCGGATGCGCTTCGAGCACTGCGTCCAGCGCGTCGGTGATCTCCCGTCGCGTGATCCCGTGCGGCAGTCGTACCACGCCGGCCTGCCCGTACCGTTCGTACCCGCCGGCCGCGAGAGTCCTTGCGACCGAGGGCAACCCGGACATGTCGACGGCGTCGCTGCCCTCACCCCTGGCCGTCACGCCCGCATCGATCGCAGCCGCAAGGGTCTCGATGGTCGGATGTGCCAGGACCATTCGCGGCGTGACGTCGAGACCGGCGCGCCGCAGAGCGCCCACGGCCGCGATGGCGACGATGCTGTCCATGCCCAGGTCGAAGAAGTCCGCGCGCACGTCCTCCCCTGCGCCCGGCCACAATTCGGCGCACACGGCGGCTACCGCGCGCTCGGTGTCCGTGGTCGGCGTGGCGCCCTTCGAGGCGGCCGCCGCGAGCGCCTGCTGCGCGAGCAGAGCGAGACGGCCGCCATCGACCTTTCCGTTGGACGTCAACGGGAGTGCAGCGAGCACCTCGATACGGGTGGGCACCATGTACGCGGGGATACCGGTGGCGACGTGGCCGCGCACCCGCGCCGGGTCCAGCCCCGGCCCCGTGGCGAAGCCCACCAGCTGCGGGTGCGCCCCGCGCACGACGGTGACCGCAGCCGCGGTGACACCCGGGACGCGGGCGATCGCGGACTCGATGTCGCCCAACTCGATCCGGTACCCGCGGATCTTCACCTGGTCGTCACTGCGGCCCAGATAGGCGATGTTGCCACCGGGGTCGACTCGAACCACGTCGCCCGTGCGGTACATGCGTCCGCCGGGACGGTGCGGGTCCGCGACGAAGCGGCCCGCCGTCAGGTCCGGGCGGCCGACGTAACCGCGGGCCACCTGGGGCCCGGCAAGATACAACTCACCGGCGCCGCCGCGCGGTACCGGACGGAGCCGGGCGTCGAGCACGTACGCGGCGGTCCCGGCCGTCGGGCGTCCTATGCGGGGCTCTGCGGTGTCGGCGACGCGCGCGACCACGGCCTCGACGGTCGCTTCGGTCGGTCCGTAGCAGTTGTGCACGATGGTGTCCGGCAATGCCGCGAGCCGATCCCACAGATGTGCCGGGATCGCCTCGCCGCCGAGCGCGAGCACGGCGAGGTGATGCCCTCCCTTCTCATCCTCTTCGCCCGTATCGACGAGACCGGCGGCGACGAGCTGCGCGAACATCGACGGAGACGTGTCGATCATGTCCACACGCGATGTCCGCAGGGCCGTGATCAGCGCTGCGGCATCGCGGGTCTCATCATCGTCCAGCAGGCGCATACTGTGACCCGCGAAGAGCGCGAGCAGCGGCTGCCACGATGCATCGAACCCGAAGGACCAGCCGTGCGCAACGCATAGCGGACGGCCGAGCCGCGCCTGCGCTGGGCGGTACATGCGCTCGACGTGATCTGCGAAGTACGCCGCGAGCGCGCCGTGGGTGCCGACCACACCCTTGGGTTCGCCCGTCGACCCGGACGTGAAGACGACGTATGCGGCGTCGTCCGGATGTACTTCGCGGGCCCGGTATCCGCCGTCTGCTGGCTCGTACGCGATCGTCCGTGCGTGCGGTTCCAGCTCCGCCGTGCGGTGCGGCTCGGTCAGGATCACCACGGCCCCCGAGCTGTCGACCATCGACGCGACGCGGGTGCTCGGCAGATCGGGTGCCAGCGGCACGTATGCGGCGCCCAGACCGAGCACCGCGAGGACCGCAGCGACGATGCGGTGATCGCGCGGGAGCGATATGCCGATCACCTGGCCGGGTGCGACCCCATGCTCGATCAGGAGCTCTTGCAGCGCACCGGCTTCCGCAGCGAGTTCGCCGTAGGTCCACGAGTCCGTATTCGTCGACAGCGCGGGAAGGTGCGGGGTGCGGGCGGCATTGACCGCGAACAACTCGGGGAGGCTGCGGGGCACGGGCAGCCGATCCGCCTGCGGTAGGGCGTCATCGGGCGTCGCGACCGGCAGATCTCCGACGGTCTCGGCGGTCGGCATGGCGCGCAGGACCGCGAGGATCCGCTCGCCGAGCGCTCGGGGGGGATGCCTTTGGGCGAGAGTCTCGGTCGCCTCCGCCACGATGGTGAGCCGGCCCTGGTCGATGAGCGCGACGACAGACAGCGGATAGTGGGCGAGGGACTCCATGGCGAGAGGGCGGAAGCTCGTGCCTTCGGCTGTGGTGACCGTCGCCGTGGCGTCGCCGATGGGGGCGTTCTCGAAGACGAACAGAGTGTCGAACAGACCGCCCCGGAATCCACGCGTGACGTCCTGCAGCGGTACGTAGCCGATCTCTCGCATTCGCGCGGCCTCGGCCTGCGTCCGTTTCAGCGCCGCAGCAACGGGTTCGCCGTCGTCTACGCAGACGCGCGCGGGGACCGCGTTGAGGAACAGGCCCACCATGGTCTCGACTCCGTCGAGGGCCTGCGGCCGGCCGGCGACTGTCGTTCCGAAGGCGACATCGTCCGACCCGGTCAGCCTGGACAGGACTGCTGCCCAGGCGAACTGGGCGAGCGTGCTGGGTGTGAGCCCGCGGGCGCGCCCCCAGGCGAGCAACTCGGCGGTCTCGTGCTCCGTCAGCCTCACCGTCTCGCTGCCCGGGACCTCACCAGGGCGAACGGGCGCGTCGGCGAGAGTAGTGGTCTCGGCACCGTCCAGGTACTCGTGCCACCGGTCGAGCGCAGCCGAGGTGTCCTGACCTGCGAGCCACGCTACGTAGTCGCGGAACGGCCGAACGGGGGGCAGCACGGACACGTCATCGGCCTCGTACAGGGCGATGAGCTCGCGGAAGAACACCGCCATCGCCCAGCCGTCCATGACGATGTGGTGCGCGGTGAACAGGAAGCGCCACTCGTGCGAGCCCAAGCGCGCCACTGCGATGCGCAGCAGCGGACCGCGGCGGAGATCGAAGGGCTCGCGTGAGTCGCGCTTCGCATACGCGTCGAAATCGGCTTCGGTGCAGTCGAATTCGGCCCAAGGCAGCTCGGCGTGAGTCGGCACGATCTGGACGGGTTGCGGAACATCGGTGTCCCACACCGATGCCCGCAGGTTCGCGTGGCGCGCGAGTAGCGCCTCCGCCGCAGACCGTAGCCGCTCGGTGTCGAGCGCCCCGGTCACCTGCACCACGAACTGCATAGTGTACACGTCGACGCCGTCGGACAGCGTTGCCAGCGCGTGCATCCCGGCCTGCAACGGAGTGAGGGCGATGACGTCCTCGATGTCCGGAATATCGCTCACGCGTCACCCTTCCAGGCAGCGCGGAGCGCCGCGAGCTGGTCGGCGCCGAGGCCGGAGGCACTCATCGGCGCCGATGGCTGGGCCGGCTCCGCTACAGGCGGGTGGTCGACTTCGTCACCCGCCGCGGCAGCGTCGACGGCGGCCGCGAGTTCGCCGATGGTCGCGCACTCGAAGACCATCTGCGGGGTGAGCGGCAGTCCCTCCGCGGCCGCGCGAGCGGCCCACTGCAGCGACGTGACACTGTCACCGCCGACCGCGAAGAAGCCGTCCCCGGACTCGATCCCGTCGAGTCCCAGCAACTCCTCGAGCAGCGCGATCAGCCGCGCGGCCGTCTCGGCGCTGCCCTCGGCGACCACGCGCGCGGCCTCGGCGGCCTCCGCCGCATGGGGGGATCCGAGATCCGGCAGGTCCAGTCCCCCGACGGTCGCCGTCTCACCCGAGGCCATCGCCTCGAGCACGGCGAGCATCCCCGCGGCAAGCCGGTCGGCCGTATCCGCCTGGTACACCGTGGGACTCGCGATGACCATGCCGTCCCACCCACCGTCGGACGCGGCGAACAGGCTCACCGAAAGGTCGACGAGCGCCACGTCGAAGTCGCTCGGCAGGCCTCGGGCCGTCAGCCGATCGGAGACCGGTACCGGCGCAAGCGCTGCGGCGTCATCGCGCACGTGCAGCATGGTCTGGAAGACCGGGTTACGGCCGGGCAGACGCGGCGGGCCGAGGGCGTCCACCACGAGCTCGAACGGCGCAGCCTGGTGGCTGAACGCGTCGAGCGCCGCGGACCGCGCGGCCGCGAGCACGTCGTCGAGAGTCGAGTCCGGCGACACTCTCGTACGCAGAGCGACCATGTTGGCGAGCAGGCCGACCATCGACTCGGTCGCCGCGTCGATGCGGCCCGCGGCCGGCGTCCCCACGGCGATATCGGTGCCCCCGCCATGCCGGTGGAGCAGCACCGCCAGCGCCGCCTGCCCGATCATGAACTCGGTGGCACCGTTCCGATCTCCCCACGCGTGCAGCAGATTCCGCGTCTTTGCGGATACGGTGAAGTGCGCCCGGTGACCGGGCGCGAACGCATGGGTCAGCCGGCGGGCATGGTCGTGACCGGCGGGTATCTCGGCCGGGAGGCCGCTCAGCGCCGACACCCAATGCTCGACCTCGCGCCGCCCGGTGGCGCTGCCGAAGACATCGGCCTGCCACAGCGCATAGTCGGGGAACTGTGGCGGCGCCGGGTCGTTCGTTTCCAGCCCGCCGACCCGGGCGCGATACGCGGCGTACAGATCGTCCAGGATCACCGCGAAGGACGCGTGGTCGACCACGACGTGATGCACCAGGAGCTGCAGCACCGGCTCGCCCTGCACCGGAGCGATCAGCGCGGCGCGCAACAGGTTCCCACCGAGGAGCTCGAACGGGCGGCGAGCCAGCTCGGCGCGCATCGCGGTGACATCGGCGGCGGTCACCCGCTCCAGCTCCACCATGCGGTCGCCCAGCACGCGCGCGACGGGCACGCCGTCGGCGCCTTCGCCCTGCTCCAGCACGGTGCGCAGCGACTCGTGCCGGGCGACGACGTCGCCGAGCGCTGCCTCGAGTTCGTCCGCATCCACCTCGCCTTCCAGGGCGATCGCCACCTCGATGGTGCCGGCCGCGACGGTCTCACCCGTCGTGGCCGCGGCGGCGCCGGACATGACGTGCGCGAACCAGACCGAGCGCTGCGACGCCGTGAGCGGGATCGTGTCGGGCCGCGTCTGTGCCGGGCGCACCGGCGGCAGCGCCGAGTCCGTATCGCCACCGTCCGCGGCCCGCTCCACGAGAGCCGCCAGTGACTCCACCGTGGGCGCGTCGAACACGGCGCGCACGGGCAGCGCAACTCCGGAATCCCGCCGCAGCAGCGCAACCAGCCGCGTGGCGAGCAGCGAGTGCCCACCGCGCTCGAAGAACGAGTCCTCGGCAGTCACATCGTCTATTCCGAGCAACTCCGCGAACAGCGCGGCGACGGCCCGTTCGGCACGCGTTGCGGGGGCCCGTCCCCGCTCATCTGCCGCGACGGACCGATCAGGTCGCGGCAGGGCCGCAGGCGCTATCTTGCCGTTGGGGCCCAGCGGAATCCGGTCGATCACTACGAACGCTGCCGGCACCATGTGCGCGGGGAGCCGCTCCGCGAGATACGCACGCACGCGGGCGACATCCGGCGCGCCGACCAGGTATGCGGCCAGGTACGGCCCGCTCGCATCGTCGGTGCGGGCGATCACCGCGGCGTCGGCGACGTCCGAGTGGCCGAGTAGCGCGTTGCGGATCTCACCCGGCTCGATCCGGAAGCCGTGGATCTTCACCTGTTCGTCGGTGCGGCCGAGGAATTCGAGCTGGCCCTCCGAATCCCGCCGTGCGCGGTCACCGGTGCGGTACATCCGGGCACCGGAGCGGAACGGATCGGCGATGAAGCGCCCGGCGGTGCGGGCCGGGTCACGCAGGTATCCGCGCGCGAGCTGGTCTCCGCCGATGTAGATCTCGCCCGCCGCACCGTCGGGAACGGGCGCAAGCGCCTCATCGAGGAGATACAGCGCGACCCCGGGCGTGGGCCCGCCTATGGGAACAGTGCGGTGTCCCTGCGGCCGGTCCACGACGTAGCGCGACGCCGCGACCACCGCCTCGGTCGGACCGTAGTTGTTGGTGAGGACCGCGCCACGCACCGCGGCGAAGCGATCTGCGGCGTCCCCCGGCAGCGCCTCTCCGCCGACGGGAACCCATCGCACGGAGCGCCACTTCTCGATCCCCGGCAACAGCAGGTGCGTCGAGAGCGCGGACGGGACCATGTGCACGACGGTCACCCGGTGCCGCTGCACGAGGTCGGATACCGCGCCGAAATCCTTGGCGTCGGTTGGGATCACAAGAGTCGCACCGAGCGTGAGGGTCGTGAAGATCTCGAACACCGACGCGTCGAAACTCACCGACGACGTCAGCAGCAGCCGGTCGTCCGGCGTGAGGCTCTCCTGCAGGACGTGACCCGCCAGGTGGTCTGCGATCGCGCCGTGCTCCACCGCGACACCCTTGGGATCGCCGGTCGAGCCGGACGTGTAGATCACGTAGGCCAGCGTCCCGGGCAGTAGCGGCGCCGTCCGATCCGTATCCGTGAGCGGACAGGCGTCGAGCCCCTCCGCGTCCAGCTCGGCGGCGGCCAGCGCTTCGTCGTCCAGTGTCAGAGCCGGTTTCGCGTCGGCATGTAGGTATTCGATGCGCTGCGCGGGGTACGCCGGGTCGACGGGCAGGTATGCCGCGCCCGCCGCGAGGACCGCGACCGCAGACACCAGGAAGCCCTCCGACCCACGCTGCTGGAGGGCGACGATGTCACCCGGCCCGATGCCCTTCGCCGCCAGATACCGCGCCAGGCGGCGCGCTCGCTCCCCGAGCTCCGAGTACGTGAGTTCGACCGTGCTGCCGTCTCTCTCGGAGATGACGGCGATCGAGTGCGGGTGCTCGGCGATGGCGCGGTCGAGCAGGCCCGAGAGCGTGGTCGGAACATCGGGTGTGCCGGGTCCCCACACTTGCGCTCGCGGCATCGCCGAGTCCCGCACGGGCAGCAGGCGCAACGTTGTCGTCGGTGCCCCGAGCGCCGATTCGAGCAGGACTGGGAAGGAGCGTCCGAAACCCTCCGCGACGCGGGGGTCGATACGCCCGTGGTGGTACCTGGTCTCGAGGTCGGCACCGGACGGCGTGCTCACCAGCGTCGCCTCGAACGGCACCTGCGCGAGCGGTGCCGTGAGTTCGAGTGGCGTTGCGACGACGTCGCCCAGGGTCGGACCGCCGGTATGCGACCGTGTGGAGAAACTGAGCTGTACGAGTCGGGTGAACGCGTCCTCACCACCGCGCGCCACGTCGAGCTCAGCCACGACCGCATCGATCCCGGCGCCGGCGTGCGCGAGATCCTCTGCGCCGTCACCCTGTATGCGCCGGACGAGGTCCGCGAAGGGCTCGTCGAGGTCGACGGTGACGCGGCGCACCAACGTGTTCCCGAAGTACCCGATCAGGCCTTCCGCCCCCGCCGGTCGGTCCGTGACCGGAACCGAGACGGTGAAGTCGTCGGTCCCGAAGTATCGGCGCACCAGGCTTGCGAAGCCCGCGAGGTACACCGAGAAGGGGGTCACACCGAGCTCACGCGCGACGGTCTCGACGCGCCCGTCGAGACCGTCCGGAAGTCCGGAACGTATCGCCCGGCTGTCGATCTCACCAGCCCCGAGGTCACCCGGCAGCGCTACCGGCGTGGGCACCGGGGTGAGTCGATCGACCCAGTGCCGGACGTCGTCGGCCAGCGCGGATGTGGCTACCGGGGCGGTGGCGTCGAGGTATTGCGGTGAGAGATCCGGTAGCGACGTACCGGAGTACGCGGCGCTCAGATCCTCGAACAGTAGAGGCCACGACAGGTCGTCGAAGCAGATGTGATGCAGCGTCAGCAGGAGCACGTGCCGGGAACCGTCGGTGCCGTCTGCTCGCGCATCGGAGACGTCCACGAGGTGTACTCGCAGCATCGCGTCGCGCTCGAGGTCGAAGGGCCGCGCCGCGGCGCGGCGGGCGAGCACGCTCACGCGCCGGTGACGCTCACCCTCCCCCAAGCCGAGAGCAGACGTCTGCTCCCATTCCACGCCGCCGGATCCGATGCGCTGCACCGGCTCACCGTCCGGACCGACGTGGTAGGTGGTCCGCAAGACCTCGTGGCGCGCCACGACGGCATCGAATGCGGAGCGCAGCCGCCCGGGATCCAGGGCACCGTCGAGCCGGTAGGCGACGGATATCGTCAGCACCGTTCCGGCGGGGTCGCGCTGCGCCACGAACCAGAGCCGACGCTGTGCGGGGGACAGGGGCGAGCCTCCGGCGAGACGCTCTACCCGGCCCGTGTCCGCAGCAGCCTTGAGCCCCTGCTCGCGGAGTCGGCGCTCGAGGAGCTCGCGGTGTGCTGCTGTGAGATTCGCGGTCATGGTGTCCTTCGTCAGGAGGTCTGCTCTGCGAGCGCAGCGGTCATGTCGGCGAGGGTCGCCCCGCCGAGGACCGCTTCCAGTGGGAGGTCACGGCCCAGTTCGGTGCGCACCGCGGTACGGAGCTCGAGCGCTTGCAGGGAGTCGAGGCCGAGCGCGACCAGCGGGACGTCGGCGTCCAGTTCCTCCGGCCCCATGCCCAGCACATGCGCGAGCCGGGCCCGCAACGTCTCGCCCGGGTCGGCCGCCGAGGAAGCCGAGGCTGGGGACGCCGGGTCGGGAGACGGCGCGGGGTCGGCGCTCAGGGCGACGTCGGGGTCCGGCTCGCATGCCGCAGCCGCGGACCCGGCGTCGGGCACAGGACCGTCATCGCCGAGACCCTCCAGCAGGGGTGCGACGCCGAGCACTTCGGCCGCCACGCGCAGCCGCGGCAGGTCGGCGGCGAGAACCACCGCGTCAGCGCACGAGGTTAGATCGATCGCGGCGAGCGCGTCCGGGGCGGCCATGGGCACCACGCCGGTCCCGGCGACGCGCGCGAAGCCCTCCTCGTCCAGGGGCCCGGCGGTCTCCCACAACCCCCATTGAACGGCCGCAGCGGCACGCCCCGCGGCGCGCAGCGCGGCGATCTCGGCGTCGAGCAGGGCGTTCGCCGCGGCGTACAGCGCCTGACCACGTCCCGGCACCGTCGCAGCAAGGGAGGAGCACGCCACGATGCGCGCGTCGTCTGCCAGCGACGCCGCTTTCAGCAGGGTCTCGAGCCCGCCGACCTTCGCGGCGGAGGCACGGGCGAACGCACCGGGCTCGATCTCCGTCGTCGGGGTGTCCGCGTACCCGACGGCCGCGTGCACCACCAGCGTCGCGTCGGGTGCCCCGGCCAGGGCTTCGGCGACCGCGGAGGGGTCCGTGACGTCGCACGCGCGGACCACGATCTCCGTGTCCGATGTCCGGCGCGCGGGCGCGAGTGTGCGACGCACGTCGGCGGTGTCGCCCGAGCGGGACAGCAGTGTGATCCGCCGGGCGCCGCGTGCGGCGAGGTCGCGGCATACGCGGGTGCCGATGAATCCGGTTCCCCCCGTGATGATCACGTGATCGAGTGACGCAGCCTCGGCCGGATCGGGACCCGCAGATACCAGCCTGCATACGAGAGGCGTCCCGGCCCGCACCGCGACCCGCGGCTCCGCGGCCACGTGCAGCCCGGTGACGGCGTCCCACGCGGCGTCGGCGTCGGACAGCTGCGCACCGACGTCGCAGTGCCGCACGCGAAGTCCCGGCAGGTCTGCTGCGAGCGCTCGCAGTCCCGCGGCGGCGGCCGCCTGGGCCGGCTCCGGCACCGAGTCGTCGCCCGTATCCACGGCGCCGCGGGTCACCAGCCACACCTCCGCCGCCGGGCTCTCATCGCTCGCCCACCAACTACGGTCGGCGAGGAGCGCATCGGCCGCTGCCACCGGGTCGACCGCTGCGGGCAGGACCAGCAAGGCGGTCTCCCCGGTTTCGGCGACCGCTGCGCGGCGCGCGGTGGCGCCGTACCGCTCGGCGGCGGCGACGACGGCAACCGCGAAATCCGGGACCGCACCGCTCGGGTCCAGCACCGCGAGCGGACGCGGACGCGCGGCCGACGTGACACCCGGATCGACCCAGGCGGCGGTGAGCCGGCGTGGCCGCGGGTGCGGTGCGACGCGCCGCGAGGGCCGCACGGCGGGCGCCCACGATGCGGTCCGTGCCATCGGCGCCGGCGGGAAGTCCTCCGGGATCACGCCCCTGTCGCCGGCGAGTGACGCGAGGTCGAAACCTTTGCTGCGCAACAGGACCTGTGCCACTGAGTCCGAGAACACGGTGAGATCCTCGGCGTCGCGCCGGGACGTCCCGTACACGCGGGCGTCGCTCTGCGCGTCGGCGATGTTCTCCATGAGGGCAAGCTGCAACGTCGGGTGCTCGGACACCTCGATGAGGCTGTCTGCACCCGCCTCGAGCGCCGCAGCCGTGGCGAGGTCGAAGCGCACCGGATTGCGCAGATTCCAGAACCAGTAGTCGACGGGCGCGTACTCGGGCGTGATCGGGCCGCCGAGAGTGCCGCCGATGCACAGCTGGCCGGAATCCGCGAAGACCCCCGATTCCAGATCGCCGACGTGCGCGTCGCGGCCCGCCGTGAACTGGGCGACGATCGACGTGTGCGCCGGATAGGCCACACGGATGGCCCGCGCGAACACGCCCTGCTCGCCGAGCCCGGCGACGATGGTGTCTATCTCGTCCCGCTCGCCGCTCACGCACTGGATGTGGGCCGAGTTCACGACCGAGTGCTCCACGAAACCGTTGCGGCGGGCCAAGATCGCAGCCGTCGTCTCACGGTCGATCCCCAGTACGGCCATCGAATAGCCGCCGGGAGCGAGTTCGAGCACGGTCCTGGCTCGGCACGTCACGACACTCAGACCGTCGCGCAGCGAGATCACCCCGGCCGCAACGGCCGCCGCGATCTCGCCCTGACTGTGGCCCACGTGGACATCCGCGCGCACACCCGCCGCGTTCCACATCGCCACCATGCCCAACATCTGCATGAAGATGCCCGGCTGGACGACGTCGACAGGGGCGTCCTCGGCGACCGGATACTCTCCCAGCACGTAGTCGCGGGGCGATGTACCGAACAGCGCCAGCGACGCCTCGTGCGTCTCGTCCACCGAGCGCCGGTACACGGGAGAGAGCTCGTAGTAGAGCCGACCCATACCGGGCCGCTGGCTGCCCTGACCCGGGTAGACGAATGCGGGCCGACCCGCTGTCGGGGTACCGGCGTGGACCGTGTACCCCTCGGCCCCGGAACCGTTCCCACTCACGTCCCTCAGGCCGCCGAGGAGGCCGGAGCGGTCGGACGCGCGAATCAGGGCGCGCTGCCGCCGGGATGCACGCAGCGTGGAGAGCGCATATGCGACGTCTTCGATGGGCACGTCGGGGTGGGACTCGACGTACCCCGCGACCTCGGCCGCCGTCCGTGCTAGCAGCTCCCGGCTATCGGCCGAAAGGGCGAATCCGATTGTACCGTCGGCGAATACGGGTGCATTCATGATGGTCCTGCCATACTGGGCATCGCGACGAGCGCGTGCGCGTTGGTGCCGGCCACCCCGAACGACGACACCGCCGCGAACCGCGATCCGGCCACTTCCCGGAAGGGTCGTGGCTCGGCTGCGAGTCGCAGATTTCCTGCCCCCCAATCGAATCGCTCGGTGGGCGCCTCGGCATGCAGTGTGGGCGCGACGATGCCCACTCGTGCACCGAGGATCGTCTTGGCCAGCCCGAGCGCCCCGGAGGCGGCCTGCGTGTGCCCGGTGTTGCTCTTAACCGAACCGAGCCAGCAGGTGTGCGCGCCACGGCCGTAGGTCGTCGCGAGCGCCGCGAGCTCGGCCGGGTCGCCCAGCGGGGTACCGGTGCCGTGGCCCTCGACGACCGCGATGTCGTCCGGGTCGATGCCCGATGCGGATACCGTCTCCGCGATCAGGCGTTCCTGCGCCTCGGCGCTCGGCACCACGATGGGGCCGCCACCGCCGTTGTGTGCGACGCGGGTTGCGACGACCTCGGCGAGCGGATTGCGTCCGTGCCGCGCGGCGTGCTCCGCCGTCTCCACGACGAACACCCCGGCGCCCTCGCCCCAGACGGTGCCCGACGCCTCCGCGCCGTACGCGCGCAAGCGGCCGTCGACGGCCAGTGCGTTGTTCTTGGAGAACTCGTAGAAGGCCGCGGCCGATCCCATCACGCACACGCCGCCGACGAGTGCGAGGTCGCAGTCCCCCGCGCGGAGGCCCTGGGCCGCGACGTGCAGGGCAGTGAGCGAAGACGCGCATGCCGCATCGACGGTGAACGCGGGTCCGTACAGGCCCAGCGTGTGAGCAACGCGTCCCGCGACGGCGCCCAGCGCTCCGCCCGCAACGCGGTGCCCGGAGAACTCGTTGGCCTCCGCGGCCCGCGGCCCGTACTCCATCGCGGACGCGCCCAGGTAGCAGCCGGTTCGGCTGCCGGCGAGCGAGGCCGGGGCGATGCCGGCGTGTTCCAGAGCCCGGTGGGCGACGCGCGTCACGACCCGCTGCTGCGGGTCGAGCGCGACCGCCTCGCGAGGGCTCACGCCGAAGAACCGGTGATCGAACTCCGCCGCACCGACGAGGAATCCGCCCCGGTCCGGCACCCGCTGGTAGCCCGGTATGGCGTGCAGCGCGAAGAGGTCCTCGAGGTCCCAGCCGCGATCCCGGGGCATGGGACCGAGCAGCTCCTCGCCGGATTCGAGTGCGTCCCAGAACTGCTGTGGGGTCTCGACGCCGGCCGGGGCCTCGACGCCGATGCCGGTGACGACGACGGCGTCCGACCTCACGCCGTGGCCTCCGCCAGGTCTGCCGTGAGGACCGACGCGAAGCGATCCAACTGGTCGTTGTAGTAGAAGTGACCGCCGGGAAAGACCGTGACATCCGCTTCCGCAGTCGTGTGACCGGCCCACCCGTGCAGTCGGCCGACCGGGACAGCGGGATCGTCGCGCCCGCCGAGCACTGTCACGGGCGCCGCGACCGTGACCCCGGGCTCGCACGAGTACGCGTCGAAGGCGCCGAAGTCCGCCCGCATGGCCGGAAGCGCCATGCGCATGATCGTGTCGTCGGCACCGACGGACGCCTCGGTACCGCCCAACTGCGCCATGTGCGCCAGCAACTCCTCGTCAGTCTTCGGGTGCGGCGGCAGGTCGGCCACCATGCTGGGTGGTACCGCGGCCGATACGGCGAGGCGCCGCACAGGGATCCCAGCCGCCTCGAAGAGCCGCGCCGTCTCGAAGGCGGCGATGGCACCCATGCTGTGCCCGAACAGGATCGGCTTGCGGCCGCGCAACTCGGTCGCGACATCCGGGGCCGCACCGGACGCGATCTCGGGTATCGTCCCGAGTGCGGGCTCCGCCATCCGGTCCTGGCGCCCGGGGTACTGCAGCACGAGCACGTCGGCCACCTTCGACAGGCGTTCGGACAGGGCGCGATAGGCCGAGGCTCCGCTTCCCGCGTGGGGGAACACCACGAACGCCGGGACGTCTGCGCCGTCGGGGCCGGTGTGGAATCTGCGGACCCAGCCGCGAGTGGCAGGCACGAGTGTGACTCCTTGAAACAGTTAGGCTAACCTCGCCTCAGCAAGGCCTTCCTACCCTAGCATGCTGGAGTCTGTCGTTGCCCTCATCGTCGCACCCGTCACATCCCCTTCCGCGGCTGCTCACGGATCTTTCGCTAGACGTCAAATCCGTTCCTGCGCCGATCATTCCGTCGTTGGCCTCACCATACGGTGTACGACTGGTGGATCCCGCGTCCGGCGACCCCGAGAGGATCTCCACCTGGATGGCGCAGCCGCACCTCTCGGAGACGTGGGAGCAGCCCTGGCCGGTGGAGAAGTGGCGCGCAGACTCGCAGGCCCGTCTCGACAGCGGGTACTCACGGCCGCTGATCTTCTCCATCGACGGAGTGGAGGTCGGCTATGCCGAGGTCTACAGGGCCGCGCAGGACGAAGTAGCGTGTGTCTACGAGGCCGAACCGGCGGATCTCGGGATCCACATCGCGACCGGTGATCTCGCATTCGTGGGCCGCGGGCGGGCGTCCGGTTTCCTCGGCGCCCTGACCGCGGCGCTGCTCGAGGCCGATCCCGCTGTGCACCGCGTGATCGCCGACCCCGACGTCCGCAACGCCCGGATGCACGCGGCGCTCCGGAAGCACGGATACACGCATCGGGGCGACGTCGACGTCCGCCCCGGACGCCGCATCGCGCTGTACATAGTGGAGCGCCCCTGAGCCCGCGCCTCCAGCCTGGCCGTCGCGGAGCGTCAGGCCCAGGCGCGGCCCAGACGGGCGGACCCGACGGCGCCGCGAACCGGACCCGAGAGTATGCGGTCCGACAGCTCGCCGAGACACGAGAGGTTCGCGAACCCGGGGCCCTGCGCCATACCGGCGAGGTTGGGCAGGAACAGTTTCGGCTCGAGGCCGCCGACGGACAGGTCGTAGCGGATCGAGTCCTCGATCCGCCCCACGGACGCCGGTCCGCCGATCGCGAGCTCGAGCCGGTCCGCGGCCCCGGAGTCCAGCAGGTCGAGGAACCACAATGCGTCCCCGCCGCGTGCGTCCACCACCAGGTCGTAGGCTGTCGGCGTCTGCGGATAGCGCCCGCCGGTCAGGGTCAGCTCGAGTCCCGCATCGCCGCGCACTATGCGAGTCACGCGGCCGCGGATGTGGTGGATCCTGCTCTCCGCCAACAGTGATTCCTGCACGCGCGTCGAGAAGACTCCTCGGTCGGTGCGCCGGATGACGTCCCGCCGCTCCTCCTGCGACAGCATCGCCCACCTCGTCGGGTCGCTGTAGAGGGCGTTCTCGAAGTAGCTCTCCCCGCGGGTGAAGATCGTGGGCGCCGGCGAGATCACGGAAACCGCGAAGACATCGTGCCGCACCAGCTCGTCGAGTGCCGACGCCGCGGTCTCGCCGCCTCCGATCACCGCCACCCGCGCGTTCGAAGGCACTCCGCGCGCGGCGGCGAGCTCCCAGAAGCGGGACACCGAGAGCACCGACGGATCGTCGGACATCGCCTGATCGCTGCGGCCGGGCCCGGTCACCAGGACCGCCTCGGCCGAAAGGACCTGCGGCGCGGCCCCGCCCACCGAGACCTGCCAGCCCGAGTCGGCAGCCGTCAGACCTTCGACGACGCCAGGCGTCACCGTCATACCGGACTCGGCGGCGGCCCACGCCAGGTACGAGGCCCACTGATCATGCGGCGGGCTGGGGCAGCCGCGGTCCACCCAGTCAGCGTAAGTCCCCTGGGCCGTGAGGAATCCGGTCCAGCTCAACGCGAGCAGCCGCCTGTCGACCGCGGCATCGGCGCCGCGCGCGATGCGCGTGCGGTACGGGTAGCCGATGTCCTTGTGCGGGCTCGTCCCCAACCGGTGCAGACCGTCGGTCCAGCCACCGACGCTGCGCCAGTTCGCCGCGACGCCGCGTGGTTCTACGACGGTGACGTCCGGCGCGGGCAGACCCTCGGCGCGGAGAGCCGCCGCCTTGGCCGCCACCGCGACCGCCTTGGGACCGGCGCCCACGACCACGAGCGATGTCATCGCGCCGCCTCCACATCCGCCTCGTCCATCGCCGTCACCTCCAGATAGATCTGCGCCACGGCTTCGAGCCGTGCCGCGTCGTCCGATGCACGCAGCCGCTCCGCGATCCCTGCGACCGTGCGCCCCGCGAAGACGTCGGCCACCGTCGCCGAGGGTGCGTCCAGCCACGCGCGAAGCCGGGCCACGAGCGCGGTCGCCTGGATGGAATCGCCACCGGCGCCGAAGAAGTCGTCGGCTCGGCCGACACGGATGGGGCCCGAGTCCGGATCGGCGAGAACCGCCGCGACCAGCGAGGCCAGCGCCCGCTCGAGGTCGGACTGCGGTTCGGCGTACGAGTCGACGGCTGCGCCTTCGGCGAGCATCACCCTGAGCGCCTTGCGGTCGATCTTGCCGTTGCCCGTGAGCGGGAACTCGGCCAGCACCGCGACCCGGGCCGGCACCATGTACGCCGGGAGCCGCGCGGCTGCGGCTTCGAGCACGGTATCGGGCGAAGCGGTGCCGCAGACGGCAGCCGCGATCGCAGGCAGGCGGCCGTCGGTGACGACGGTGGCAAGCGCTCCGGTCACGCCCGGGCAGCCCCGGAGCGCCGCCTCGACCTCACCCAGCTCGACCCGGTAGCCGCGCACCTTCACCTGGTCGTCGGCTCGCCCGAGGAAGTCGAGCGAACCGTCTGGAAGGTAGCGGGCGCGGTCACCCGTGCGGTACCACCGCACATCGCGGCCGCCCGGCGCCGCGGGCGCGGTCACGAACTGCCGAGCCGTGCGCTCAGGCTCGCCCCGGTAGCCGTCGGCGACCGAGCGACCGCCGATCCAGAGCTCGCCGGGCACCCAATCCGGGCGGTCCCTACCTGCGGAATCCGTCACTCGACACAACACATTGTGCAGCGGGGTTCCGTACGGGACCGAGTCCCACGTGGTGGCGAACGTCGCTGCATCGGCCGCCGGCACCTCACGCACTGTGGAGTGGATGGCCGCCTCCGTCGCGCCGCCCAGCCCCGCGAAGCGGGCACCGTCGGCGCGGGCGGCCAGCCGCAGGGGCAGATCGGCTCCCACGCGGTCGCCGCCGAGCAGCACCGTCCTCAGCGAGTCCAGCCGTACGCCGGATCGCTCCGCCTCCACGAGGAGTAGGTCGAGGATGGACGGCACGCAGTTCACGACAGTGACGCCGTGCTCACGCACGAGCCGCAGCCATGCCGCCGGGTCGCCCTTCTCGGCCTCCGTCACCGTGACGACCGCACCGCCCACTGCGAGCGGTGCGAACACGTCGAACACGGACAGGTCGAACTCGAGCGCCGAGATGCCGAACGTCCTGGCACCGGGTCCCATCGCGAAACGGTCGACCAGATCGTCGATCGTATTCGCGGCCGCGTCGTGGCTCACCTCGACGCCCTTGGGTGTACCCGTCGAGCCGGACGTGTACAGGATGTAGGCGAGGGCGCCTGGTTGCACATCGACGGGCCCTACGAGCGCCTCGGATCCCCGGGCGTCGGCGAGTGCGATGCCGACACCGTCGTCCGAGATCTCAACCCGTGCACCGGAACCCGCGATGACCGCCCCGCGCCTGGCCTCCGGCTGGTCGTACCCGACCGGCACGTAGACGCCGCCGGCCGCGAGCACGCCCAGCGCCGCGACGACCTGGTCCGGCCCCTTCGGCAGCCGAATGGCGACCGCATCCGCAGGCTTGACGCCCTCGGCCCGCAGACAGGCCGCAACGGCCAGCGCCTGGCGGGCGAGCTCGCCGTACGTCAGGGTGCCGCCGCTGCCCGTGACCGCAACCGCATCCGGATCCGCCTGCGCGCGAACGAAGAACGCGCCGTGCAACGTGCGGGGTGGGTTGTCGGCCCCGGTGTCGTTCGCCTCCGCCCGCCGGACGAGCTGAGCCGCCGGCACGTCGGCGACGCCCGGTTCGGTCCAGGTGCCCGCGACCAACGCATCGACGCCCGCACGGTAGTGGTCGAACATCGCCTGCGCGACACCGGCTTCGAACGCGTCGGCGCGGATGTCCCAGTTCAGCAGGAGGCCGCCGTCGAACTCGGTGACCTGCGCGTCGAGGAGGACCTGCGGCCCCTGCGACACAATGGACACCGCGCCGCCGAAGGCTTCGGTGACCACAGGCTCGAAGAGCTCCCCCAAGCCCAGTGCGCTGGTATAGACGACCGGCGCCAGTACCTGTTCGCCGCGCGCACGACCCAGCATGCGCAGCACGTCGAGCCCACCGAGGGCCGAGTGGGAGGCATTGCGGTGCAGCCGGTTCTGTAGGTCTCGCGCTCGTTCGGCGAGCGACTCGGCGGACGCCTGCACATCCAGCAGCACAGACGACGTGAAGTCCCCCACCACCCGGTCGATCTCGGGATGCACGGGCTCCCGATGAAACATCGGAAGATTCAGGAGGAACGATTCGGTGGCGCTCCACGCGCCGACCGTCGACGCGAATACCGCGGCCAACGCCATCGCGGCTGTGACACCCTGCGCACGCGCGTGTTCCGCGATAGCCGCCGCGGCCTGCGCATCGACGTGGTGGTGCAGCCGCACCACACGTGTCGCGGTGCCGGTGCGACCGGCGGCGGACAGCGGCAGGTCCGGCGCCCCGGGCAGGTCGTCCAGGCGTTCGCGCCACCAGGCGGCGTCGACCGCACGCTCGGCGGTCCGATCCGGTAGCAGGTCGAGGTACCGGCGGTACGTGACCGCTGGCGCCGAGACCTCCTCCCCCAGGTACAACCGGGCGAGGTCACGCATGAACACCCGGTAGCTCAGGGCGTCCGCGGCGATCATGTCGATGTCGACGTGCAGCCGGCTGCCGTCGGGCAACCGGGTGAGCGCGACGTCGAGGACGCGTCCGGCATGCACGTCGAGCAGCTGGTGGGTCTTACTGTCGCGCAACGTGGCCAGCTCGCGGGCGCGATCGCCGGCCGGCGCGGCGCGTAGATCCGTGACCGCGAGCAGGTCGCGTGCCTCGCCGATGCGCTGTCGCCCCTCGGCGAGCACCTGCGCGCGCAGCATGGGGTGGATCTCGAGCAGGCCGAGCAGCGCGGCCCGCAGACGTTCGGGGTCGATGTCGGGGCCGTCGAACTCGACGTAGAGATGCGCTGCGACGTTGCCGAGATCGTCCGTCTGCCGACCTGTCCAGTACGCGTGCGCCATGGGCGCGAGCGGGAACGAATCGTCCGTGTCGGCAGCCTCGAGCGCGTCCCCGGCCATGGGCTCGGGCTCAGGTGCAGGAGCGGCGGCGCCCTGGTCTGATTCCGCCAGCAGGCGCGCCCACGCGGCCACGGTCGGGGTCTCCGCGAGCTGCGCGAAGTTCACTGTCGCACCACGGCTGCGCCACCCACCCGCGACGGCCATCATGCGGATCGAGTCGAGGCCCAGCTCGATCAGGTCGGCCTCGGGATCGATGGCGCCGGCCTCCGTCGCCAGCAGCGCGGCGACCTCGGCACGGACCTCGTCGAGGTGATCGGACACGTTGATACTCCTTGGGTTCAGCGGGCGGTGGCCGCGTGGCGGAAGCCGCGAGCGGCGACGATCCCGCCCAGCAAAGCGATCACCACGATCCACGCCGCGGAGGCCGCGAGCGGCACGGCGACGGCCCCACCCTCGGTAAGGCCCCGCATGAGATCGATGGCCGGGCTCATCGGCTGCCACCGCACCACCGGCTGCAGCCAACCGGGGTACTGGTCGAGCGGCACGAAGCCGGTGTTGAAGAACATGGCGAGCAGGAACAGGGCGCCGAACACCTGCACTATCTGCTTCTCGGATGTCACCGTCGCCATCGCGATGATGCCGAGCGCGCACGCGGCGGCGAACGCGACCGGCACTACGAACGCACCGATACCCGCGGCGAACCCCTGAGAGAAGCGGAAGCCGAGACACACCGCAAGCCCGAACAGCACCGCGGTACTCACCAACGCACGCGCCAACTCGGCCAGCAGGCGCCCGGCGAGGAAGCCCGCGCGCGGCACGGGAAGAGTCCACTGCCGGGCAAGGAGGCCCGACTCGCGCTCGGTGATCAAGCCGATGCCCGTCGCCAGACTGCCGTACATGACGCCGATGAGGGCGATGAGACCCGCGTTGCGATACACACTCTCGCCGCCGCCCATGGCGTCGACGGTACGGCCGAGCACGGTCTGGAACATCAGCAGCAGGAACGCGGGGAACACGACCGCCTGGATCGCGATACCCGGCTGTCGCGCCCACGACCGCGCCAGAGATCCGGCCAGCACCAGGGTCTGCGTACCGAGCCCGACGGCGGCGCGTCTCGGTCCCGCTGCCGCCGTCCGCTGCGGCGCACCCGCGGCGGTCACCGCGTGGCCTCCTTGCGGCCGGCGACGACGATCACGGCGACGCCCACCGCCAAGAGCCCCGCGATCCACGCTGCGGCAGGCCCCACGCGGGTCGGCTCGCCGTCAGCCCAACCGCGCATGGCGTCGGCAAGCACCGAGATCGGCTGATTCCGCACGAACGGCTGCACCCATCCCGGAAAGCCCTGGGCTGGAACCAGTCCCGTTGAGAGCATCACCAGGAGGAGCTGTGGAATCATGAGGCCCTGGGCGACGTTCTCGGGGTTCGTCGCCGACGAGCCGAGCGCATCGCACAACATCGAGAGCGCCACCGTCACGGCGATCACCGCCGCGAAGAAGGCCGCGATGTGCAGCGGTTTCCCGTGAAACCGGAAGCCGAAGACCGATGCGATACCGACCGCGACCGCCGCGGCGACGCTCACGCGGAACGCGGCCGTCACCATGCGCGCGGCGGCGGGCGCGACGCGCGGGATGGGCAGCGTGAGGAAGCGGTCGCGCGCGGCGCTCCGCGCGTCCGTCCCCGCGACCTGCGCGGCGACGATTGCCGTGAACAGTCCGCACTGCAGCACGATGACGGGCGCAAGGTACTGCGCATACCGGCCGCCGGCAGCATCGAAGGCGCGGTGCAGCGGCGTGTAGAAGCACAGGAAGAACAGGATCGGAGAGCCGATCGCCAGGACCAGATCGCCATCGCGGGCGCTGGCACGGATGCCTCGCAGGCTCAGTGCGCCGACGGCCGCGGGAAGCGGGACGGTGCGGCGGGTGGCCGGCTTCTGCGCAGCGGGAGCCGTCACGCGTCGGCCCGCGTCGTGTCGGTCAGTGAGAGGAACACCTCGTCGAGGCTCGGCTGCCGCAGACCCGCGTCTATGAACTCCACTCCCGCGAGCACGTCGAGCACCCGTCGCAGGGTGTCGGCACCGTCGGCTGCAGGCACCCGCACGACCGGATGGGCCCCGGCGGCCCCGTCCACACTGGCTTGGAGATCGCACGCGGCGAGCGCGGCCACCACCCGTTCGGAGTCCGACGGTGCCGCGAGCGTCACCTCGCACACGGCCGCGCCCGTGCGCGCCTTGAGCTCGCCCGGCGTGCCCTCGGCGAGGACGCGACCCGAGCCCAGCATGACGATGCGGTCGGCCAGCTGGTCCGCCTCCTCGAGGTACTGCGTAGTGAGCAGGACGGTGATGCCCTCGGCTCGCAGGCCGCGGACCGCGGCCCACACCGCCTGGCGGCTCCGCGGGTCCAGCCCCGTGGTGGGCTCGTCGAGGAACAGCACCTGCGGACGTGTGACCAGCGCGCACGCGATGTCGACGCGGCGGCGCATGCCGCCGGACAGGGCACCGACCCGGCGATCCAGGAACTCGCCGAGATCGTACGTGTCCGCGAGATGATCGACCTGCGCGGCGGTGTCACGCCGCCTCAGGCCCGTCAGGCGGCCGAACATCGTCAGGTTCTCGCGCACCGTCAGGGCTTGGTCGAGCGACGCGTACTGCCCGGTGAGAGACACCAGCTCGCGCACACGCTCGGCCTCGTCGACCACATCGTGCCCGCCGATCGTGGCGTGACCGGCATCCGGGCGCACGAGGGTCGAGAGGACGGACACCGTGGTCGTCTTGCCGCTACCGTTGGGCCCGAGCAGCCCGAGCACCGTGCCGCCGGGCACCGACAGCGAGACCCCGTCGAGCGCCCTGACACCGCCGAACGTCTTGACCAGACCATCGACCTCGATCACGAGTCGGCCTCCTTGCGCACGAGATGCGGCGCCACCGAGCTGAGCTTCTCCCGGGTCTCCTCGAATTCGCGATCCGGGTCGGACTGGCCGACGATGCCGGCGCCCGCCTGCAACCACGCCTTCCCGTCGTGTGCGTACGCCGCGCGCAGCACGAGCGCCGCGTCGAGCGTGCCGTCCGAACCGGCGACGACGACGGCGCCCGAGTACAGGCCCCGCGCCACGGGCTCGAGCCGCGTGATGGCGCGCACCGCGGGCTCCTTGGGAATGCCCGACGCTGTGACCGCGGGGAACAGCACGTCCAGCGCGCGCCAGGCTCCGACCCCGTCCAGGAGTTCGCCCCGCACGGTCGACGCGAGGTGCTGGACGCTGCCGCGCTCGCGCACCGCCATGAACTCCGTGACGACGGTGGTACCCGGCTTGGCGACAGCACGCACCTCCTCGCACGAGAGACGCACGGACACAGCGTGTTCCACGATCTCCTTGGGATCGGACTGCAGCTCCTCTCGGAGCGCCCGGGCGTCGGCACCGTCCATGTGCAGCGCGCGCGTACCGGCGAGCGGCTCAGTGGTCACGCTGCGCTGCGCATCCACCTGGCCGACGATCTCGGGGCTGAAACCCGCTGCTTCGAACCCGCTCAGACGGAACAGGAACGAACGCGCCGGCGTGTTCGCCCTCCGGCCTGCCGCATAGGACGCCGGCAGGTCCACAGGAAAGGGCACCGGTACGCGCCGAGACAGGATCACCTTGAGGTAGTCGCCGCGAGTGATCTCGGCGACGGCCTTCGCGACGCGCCCGCGGTAGTCGTCGGGGTCGTCACCGACGTCGAGGGCGATCGTGTCGCGCACCGGCGCCGCCAGGGCGCCGCGGGCATGTGTGAGAAGGATCTCGGGTTCGATCCCGGTGGCCGTGATCGTGCCATCGGGTGCGATCACCGCCTCGAACTCCGGCACGACGAGCTCACCCAGCACGCCGTCGGACCGGTCCTCCCGCCGGAGGTGCGACGTGAACTCGAAGCCCACCCAGCCGTACGCGGTCCACGTGCCCTCGATGGTGCCCAACGCCGTCTGGAGCGCCTGTGCGGGCGTCCCGCCGTACTGCGTACGCGTTCGGTCACCTGCGATATCCATCGTGATCTCTGTGGCGGACAGGATGATTCGTGCACGGACCCCACCCGCGAACACGAAGCCCGACGGCCGCTCGTAGGCCACGTAGTCGTCCGCCAGACCGGACTGCGCCCACGCAGCACAGATGCGTGCGGCATCCAGCGGGCCGACAGCGACCGGCCGCAGCGCGGACGTTTGGTCAAGGGTCACGGACACGAGTTACCTCCGGGGATCAACTGAGGTGAGGCTATGGTAAGCGGCGGCTCCCGGGCAAGTTCCGGGTGGCGCCGGACCATCGTTAGGAGCGTCACATGACGGACCCTGAAAACAATTACCTAGCAGAAGGTTTCGTTGGGTATCGACACGATATGCGCGAACGCTACGCGGATGCGGGCTTGTTCGCGGACCGACCGCTGTGGGAGTCCGTCCAGGCTGCCGGCCTCGCCCGGCCCGATTCACCCGCCGTCACCGATCCCGCCGGGACGCTGACATACGCGGAGCTCTACGCTGCGGCCGCGGAGCGCGGCGCCGGCTTCGCCGAGTGGCTCGCGCCCGGCGAGCGCGTGGTGCTGCAACTGCAGAACACCGTCGAGTTCGCTGTGACCCTGCTGGGTCTACTGCGCGCCGCCGTAGTGCCGGTCATGTCGCTGCCCGCGCACCGCATCGCGGAGATCGCGCACTTGGCCGAGGCGTCCGGCGCTGCCGGATACGTATGCGAGGACACTAGGCCCGGCGTCGACTACCGCGAGCTGGCCGCCGAGCTGCAGTCGCGCGTACGGGGCGTGCGCCACGTCTTCGTCCACGGGGACCCCGGCCCGCACAGCCCGCTCCCTTCGGCCTCCGACCATACGCCCGCCACTGTCGACCCGGACGAGCCGGCGCTGCTGTTGATCTCGGGCGGTACCACCGGCGCTCCCAAGCTGATCCCGCGCACGCACAACGACTACTGGTACAACGCGCAGTGCTCCATCGAGGCGACACTGCTGGCACCGGGCGATGTGTACCTGACGGCACTGCCCGCGGCGCACAACTTCCCCCTGTGCTGTCCAGGCGTCCTCGGCGTCCTGGGCGTGGGCGGGCACGTCGTGTTCACCGAGAACCCTAGTCCGGACAACACTTTCGGACTCATCGAGAAGCACGGCGTCACCGTCACGGCCCTGGTGCCGGCGCTCGCGCAGCTGTGGACCGCCGCGCGGACCTGGGAGCCCGCCGACGTGTCGTCGCTGCGGCTGCTCCAGGTCGGCGGCGCGCTCCTCACGGAATCCGATGCACGGGCGGCTTCGGTCGCGTTTCCAGGTGCGCTGCAACAGGTCTTCGGCATGGCGGAAGGCCTGATCAATGCCACGCGCATCGGCGACGACGACGAGATCCTGGCTCGCACGCAGGGCCGCCCCATCAGTGCATTCGACGAACTACGGGTCGTCGACGAGGACGGTGCTGCCGTCGCCGCCGGCGAGCCCGGCGAGCTACTGACCCGCGGGCCGTACACGATTCGCGGCTACTACCGCGCCGAGGCCATCAACAGGCGCGGCTTCTCGCCCGATGGCTTCTACCGGTCCGGTGACCGGGTCCGCGTGCGCGCCGACGGCTACATCGAGTACGTGTCGCGGCTCAAAGAGACGATCGTGCGGGGAGGCGAGAACATCGCGCCCGACGACATCGAGGAGGAACTGCTGTTCCATCCCGCCGTCCGCGAGGCCGCCGTGATCGGGCTGCCCGACGATGCGCTCGGCGAGCGGACGTGCGCAGTCGTCGTGACCTCGGGCACGGCACCGTCGTTGCCCGAGCTGCGGACCTTTCTCCTAGGCCGCGGGCTCGCACGGTTCAAGCTTCCCGACCGGCTCGAATCGGTCTCCTCGCTCCCGTACACCGCCGTCGGCAAGGTCGACCGGAAGGCGGTGAAGGCGGGACTGCTGGAATGACGGCCGCCGCGCCCGGGTCGGCGGCTATCGCCCGCCCGGGTACAGGGTCTGATTCACGTTGATGGAGCCGACCGGAGCGGTGACGGTCTGGCCCTGGCAGTTGCCGGCGAGTGCAGCCTTGACCTGCGCGGCGACGCGCGGGTCGAGCGGCTCGATGATGTGGTCTATGTCGCCCTTGCTGGTGATCGACGAGATCGGCGCCATGCGGCACTGGCGACCGGTCAGGCGGCCGTCGACCCACTCCTTCGAAGAGCGGATCGAGTAGTACTGCGTCGACCCGACCGCGTTGACGCCCCCGTTCAGGGCCTTCATGAAGGGCGTCGTGGGGCAGACGTCGTGCGCGGTCCCGGACTGCGTGCAGCCGGCCGGGTTGCCGTACTGCGGCGTACCGATGGCAACGTAGGTCTTCACCTTGCTCGCGCCGCCGAGCTCCTTGAGGTAGTAGCGGGCCGACAGACCGCCGACGCTGTGCCCGACGAGCGCGATCCCGTCCTTCGGGTGAGCCTTGCGGATCCCGTCGACGGTCCCCGCGATGACCCGCGCGTCCGCCGGCAGGTTGGTGCCCTCGGTGCTCAGCACCGTCACCCGGTAACCGCTCTGCTCGAGCGAATCCTTGAGCGGTGTGTAGGGCAGCGAGCCGAAGGTCTGGCCGGGCACGATCACGACGTCCTTGACCGGACCGGTGGCGGGTGCTGCCTGGACGGGAGCGATGGCGAGCGAGCCTGCGGCAGCTACACAGGCGACGGCGGACGCCAACTTGGGAAGGGTCTTCATGAGGGGAGCCTAACCACAATGAGGTAGACCTGTGCAACCGTGTCGCACAATACGGGCAAACCGCCTAGCGGACCGGGCTCAGGGCTCGGCCGCCGCGAGCTCACGGGCGATGGTCAGGGCGGTGGTGCGGACGGCCGGCCCGACGCGGCGGATATCGACCTTGCCGATCCACCCCGTCGCGGAGACGGCGCCGACCGCCGGACCGCCGTCGGGAACGATGGCACTGGCGACGCATGCGACTCCGGCCGCCGATTCCTCGTGCTCGTAGGACATGCCACTCGCTGCGATGCGGCGCAGATGCGCCAGCAGGGCGCCCGGTGCGGTGATGGTGCGGGGCCCGACGGGGGCGAGGCCGCGCTCGAGGATGCGCTGCAGAACGTCGGGCGGCGCCGCGGCTAACAGAGCCTTGCCGACCCCGGTCGCGTGTGCGGGCAGCCGCAACCCCACCCCCGATGGAAGCGTGGGCCCTCCTCGGCCACGCAGGATCTCGACGTACACGACCTCGGACCCGTCGAGGACGGCCAGGTGCACGGTCTGTCCCGTGGCCGCCCGCAGATCCGCGAGGAAGGGCAGCGCGACCTCGCGCATCGAGCGCCGCCGGGACGCTCGCTCGCCGAGCTCGAACAGCCGCAGCCCCAAGACGATCTGCGCACCGTGGCGCTCCAGCATGCCTTCGTCGACGAGTTCGGCTACGAGGCGCGACACCGTCGCCTTCGGAATACCTGTGCGGCGGGCGATCTCGTTGACGCCGAGCGCGCGATCCTCGTGGCCGAACGCCCCGAGGATCTCCGAGACGCGACGCACGACGGACGTCGGCTCCGCCCGCACGGTTGCCGAGTCTGGCGCGAAGGTGTTCCGCTCACCGGGACGCATGCGTTGAGTATCACAGGCGGCGCGCGCACGCTTCAAGCGTGACACGAACACCCACGACGCCGAGCGGCATAGACACCGCGGGCCTGGCGGCGGACCTCCTCGCCGCCTACCGCGACCGTAGGCCGATAGCGCCGCTGGTTCTACGCCACCCGGAGATGACGCCCCAGGAGGCGTACGCCGTGCAGCTCGCGCAGGTTCGCGCGTGGACCGACGCAGGCCGGACGGTACGTGGCCACAAGGTCGGCCTGACCTCCGCGGTGATGCAGCGGCAGATGGGTGTCACCCAACCGGATTACGGGCACCTCATGGACGACATGTTCCATATGGAGAACACACCTGTGCCCGCCGACCGGTACATCAGCCCGCGCGTCGAGCCCGAGATCGCTTTCGTGCTCGGGCGTTCGCTCGAGGGCCCATGCGTCACGGTGCCGGACGCGATCTCGGCCATCGACTACGTGCTCCCCTCCCTCGAGATCATCGATTCGCGGATCGAGAACTGGAGGATCACCCTGGCCGACACTATCGCCGACAACGCCTCGTCGGGTGGCGTCGTTCTCGGATCGACACCGGTCTCGCTCGAACAGCTCACCGCGCGGGGCCTGTCACTGCGCACACTGGGATGCAACCTGCATGTGGACGGCGCGATCGTAGGCACAGGCGCGGGTGGCGCGGCACTGGGCTCACCGGTGAACGCTCTCGCGTGGCTGGCGAACACCGTCGGGCCGCTCGGCATCACGCTGGAAGCCGGATCCGTGATCCTGCCGGGTTCGGTCACCGCCGCGGTGCCCGTGCGACGGGGCTCGACAGCCACCGCCACATTCGCCGGAATCGGATCTGTCACCGCGACATTCGCGGGATAGCACTACGAGAGAAGGACCGCTATGGTGACCACCGCCATCGTCGGCCCCGGGAACATCGGGACCGACCTGCTCATCAAGCTACAACGCAGCGCCGAGTTCGACGTGACGTGCATGGTCGGCGTCGACCCGGAGTCCGCCGGTCTGGCCCGCGCCCGCGAGCTGGGCGTCGAAGCCAGCGCAGGCGGGGTCGACTGGTTGCTCGCCCGAGACGACCTGCCGGACTTCGTATTCGAGGCCACGTCGGCGAAGGCTCACACAGCGAACGCACCGCGCTACGCTGAGGCCGGGATCACCGCCATCGACCTCACCCCCGCCGCTGTCGGCCCCTTTCTCTGCCCCGCAGTCGATCTCGGCGCCACCGTGCAGGCACCGAACGTCAACATGATCACGTGCGGCGGGCAGGCGACGATCCCGATCGTGCACGCCGTCTCCCGCGTGACCGAGGTTCCCTACGCCGAGATCGTCGCGTCGATATCGTCGCGCTCGGCGGGGCCCGGTACGCGCGCGAACATCGACGAGTTCACCGTGACCACGAGCGAGGGCATCGAGTCCGTCGGGGGCGCACGGCGGGGCAAGGCCATCATCGTCCTCAACCCTGTGGATCCACCGATGATCATGCGCGACACGGTATTCTGCGCGATATCACCCGACGCGGACCGCGACGAGATCAGCGAGTCGATCCACGATATCGTCACCGAGGTGCAGCGGTACGTTCCGGGCTACACCCTGCGCGCGGACCCGCAGTTCGACGATCCCCTGTCCACCTGGCGCGGGAACGCGCGCGTGGCCGTGTTCCTGGAGGTGCGCGGCAACGGCGACCACCTCCCGGAGTGGGCCGGCAACCTCGACATCATGACCGCCGCCGCCACACGCTCGGCCGAGCTCCTGGCCCGCGCCCGAACCGCCACCATCGCATCGTGAAGGGCCGAACAATCATGAGTGACATCGCAGTCCGCATCACGGACACCACCCTGCGCGACGGCAGTCACGCCGTCGCGCACCAGTTCACCGTCGATCAGGTGCGCGACGTCGTCCGGGGGCTCGACACAGCGGGCGTGCCCGTCATCGAGGTCACGCACGGAGACGGCCTGTCCGGCTCGACGTTCAACTACGGTTTCAGCCGTACCGACGAGATCGAGTTGATCAGCGCCGCAGCAGATGTGGCGAAGCAGGCACGGATAGCCGTGCTGCTGCTACCGGGCCTCGGCACCGTCGCCGATCTCGAGCGCGCCCACGGCGCCGGTGCGTCCGTCGCCCGCGTCGCGACGCACTGCACCGAGGCCGACGTATCGATCCAGCACTTCGGCGCCGCACGGGATCTCGGTATGGACACCGTCGGCTTCCTCATGCTCTCGCACCGCACCACGCCCGAGCACCTGGCGAAACAGGCGCGCATCATGGCCGACGCGGGCTGCAACTGTGTATACGTCGTCGACTCCGCCGGTGCCCTGCTGCCCGATGGCGTGGCCGATCGCGTCGCCGCACTGGTCGCGGAATTGGGTGACGACGCCCAGGTCGGCGTGCACGCGCACCAGAATCTGTCGATGGGCCCTGCGAATTCGATCGCGGGCATGCGGGCGGGGGCCAGACAGATCGACGGGACGCTGTGCGCGCTCGGTGCCGGCGCGGGCAACACCCCGACGGAGATCCTCACCGTCGTCCTCGACCGCCTCGGCGTGCGGACCGGCATCGACTCGGATGCGGTGCTCGCGGTGGCCGAGGAGACCGCCCGGCCGTTCATACCAAGACTTCCTATCGCAGACAGGAATTCGATAATCCAGGGCCGGTACGGCGTGTACAACTCGTTTCTGTTCCACGCCGAGCGCGCAGCGCAGCGGTACGGGGTGCCCGCCCACGAGATACTCACGCGCGTCGGACAGGCCGGGTACGTCGGCGGCCAGGAGGACATGATCATCGACGTGGCCATCGAACTCGCCGCGGAGCGGAAGCCGGTGTCCGTGTGATCGACACAGCCGGGCGGAACATCGGGGTCAGACTGGGGCCGCCGGGCACGGAGCCCCTCGTCACGCGGGTCACGAGGCAGATGCTGCTCGCGGCAGGCACACCCGTAGCGACGGACGGAATCCGCATCGCGCCACACATCGTGCTCGTCGTCGGCGAGCGGCCGGCGGGCCCGGGTGTCACCGCTACGGAGGCGATGGCCGCGGTGCGATCCGTGCACGCCGGACTCGAGCTACTGGATGCATCCGGCGACGCCGCGGCGACGCGGGTCGTCATAGGCGGGGTCGAGCGCCGACCGTACGAAGTGGACCTCTCGCTCGAGGCGTGTGTGCTCTCGGTGAACGGGGTGGTGGTGGACTCGGCGACCGGCGCCGCCGTCCACGGCCACCCCGGACAGGCGCTCGCGTTCGCCGCCGACGCCCTCGGCGGACTCGCGCCGGGCACGATGGTATTCACCGGCGGCATGACCGACGCCGTTCCGGTGTCCCCCGGGGAACAGGTCGCCGCCGAGTTCACGCACCTGGGCAACCTTGTTATCGGCGGGGCCCGAACCCTTCCACAGAGAAACGGAGGACACTCCGATTAGTGCTATGCTGGCGCTACCGGAGGGTCCTCCGGTTACCGCTGTCAATCAGGAGGCGACCATGAATCCACAGGTCACACGGCCCGGCGGCGTCGGGAGGCTCGGTGCCCAGACCGTCTCCCGGATCGGCTACGGCGCCATGCAACTCGCGCGCCTCGCAGAGGATCCCGACGCTGCGCGCGCCGTCGTCCGGCGCGCTGTCGAGCTCGGTGTCGATCACATCGACACAGCGCACTTCTACGGCAGCGGCTTCGTCAACGGGATCCTGGGCACCACACTCACGGCAGACGACGACGTAGTGGTCGTCACCAAGGTCGGCGCCGAGCGGGATCCCGACGGTGGGCCGATACCTCTGCGGCTGGCTCAGCGTCCCGAGCAGCTGCGGGCCTCCGTCGAGGCGAACCTCCGTTCGCTCGGCCGCGAGCAGCTTCCCGTAGTGAACCTGCGCCGCGCCGACGTCGGCCCCGGGCTGCGAGCGGCGGGGGATCAGGTCGTCGATCTGGATGACCAGCTCGCAGAGATGGTCTCGCTCCGAGACGAAGGGCTGATCGGGGCGATCGGGCTCAGCGCGGTGTCCCTCGAGGCCGTGCAGCGCGCGCTCCCCGCGGGCATCGTGTGCGTGCAGAACGCGTACAGCCTGGTCTCCCGCGGCGACGAAGCCCTGCTGCAACTCTGCGGTCAGGAGGGCATCGCGTGGGTGCCCTTCTATCCGCTTGGGGGCGCGTGGCCCGGCCTGCCCAAGGTCGTCGACGAGCCCGCAGTCGTACGGGTGGCACAGCGGCTGGACCGGACACCCGCGCAGATCGGTCAGGCGTGGCTGCTCGCGCACGCGCCACACGCTCTGCTCATCCCGGGCACGGCGGCCGTGGAGCACCTGGAGGCGAACCTCGCAGTGGGCGACGTCGTACTGGACGCCGAAGCGATGACCGAGCTCGGCACCGTGCCCTCGCGGGAGGGGAATATCACCCTCGCTTGAGCACACTGGCGAGATCGGCGCGAATCTGTAGCCTCGGGGCCGTGTTGGCAGAGGAGTTGTCCGAGAACAGCCGGAACTGGCTGATCGACAAGCCGGTCGGCATCGCGGTCTACGTGGCGCTCGCGTTGGTACTGCGTTTCGTGTTGCACCGGTTCATCGATCGCCTCGCGCGCAGTGCCTCGGGGACGGGGCGGCCACCGCGCCTGCGGTGGCGGCGCAGACCGGTCGAGAAGAAGCCGCCGCGGGACCCGCGAGCGCGCGCCCGTCGGGCCCAGCGCGCCGAGACCATCGCCTCGGTGCTGAAGTCAGCGGTGTCCTTCCTGGTGTTGATCTGGGTCGTACTGCAGTCGCTCGCGATTCTCGGCGTCAACGTCGCACCGCTCGTCGCATCGGCCGGCGTCGTCGGTATCGCGATCGGATTCGGCGCTCAGAACCTGGTGCGGGATTTCATCACCGGACTGTTCATGTTGTTCGAGGACCAGTACGGAGTAGGCGACATAGTCGATCTCGGGGAGGCTACGGGCACCATCGAGACCGTCGGCCTGCGGATCACGACGTTGCGCGACATGCACGGCACGCTCTGGTACGTACGGAACGGTGAGATCCAGCGCGTCGCGAACTTCAGCCAGGAACACGCCGTCGCGGTGGTGGAGTTGCCGGTCGCCCATGCCACCGACGTCGACCTCGCGTGCCGGGTCGCGCACGAGACGGCGCAGGCCGCATCGGACGATGCCGAACTGCAATCGGAGATGCTCTCACCCCCGCAGATGCTCGGGGTCTCCTCGGTCACCGCCGATACCGTGACCCTGCGCCTGACGGTGGCCGTACGCGCCAACTCCCAGTGGGCAGTCGAACGGGAGCTGCGCCGACGGATCCTGGGCGCGTTCGAAGCACACGATGTGGCCGCCCCGTACCCGAGCGGCTTCCCCGTCCCGCGGGGCGCCGCGCGGGTCTGACGGTCCCGCGAACAAAGGCACTCCCCGGCGCGGAAGCTATGTGGTGAAGCAGCAGTCGAAGAACTCGGCACCGAACGCCGTGACCTCGATGCGCCGCCGGATCACCTTGGCGTAGCGGCCGGCCTTGCTGATCGCCTCGGCGACGGCAGGCTGGACCTGGACGAGCTCGTAGCGGTGCAATTCGACCGGCTCCTTCGAGAACCAGATCAACCCCAGCCGGTGCAGGTTGCCGAGATACGCGGTGATCCGCTCAGGGTTCCGGCACCCCGCGACCTCGGGAATCATCGAGAGCCCGAACGCCACCGCCTCAGAGCCCACGCCGAACGGGCGGTTGGTGCGTACGTCGACCGCGGGCTGCGGTCCGCTCGCCAGCAGCCGCAGGATGCGGGCCTCGTCGGGCGCGAGCTGTTCGAGGATGTATTGGAACGCCGGATGCGTCGCCACGCCCTGGCGCGATTCGGCCGACCGTGCCAGCAGTCTGTCGCCCGCCCGCCGCAACTCCTCTGCGGTGGGCGGCGGCGGCTCGATGGGGGTCTGCTGCGTGGCCGGCTCGTCCTCGACGACCTCGGCGTGTACGACGATGCGGGGCGTCCCCGCAGGGAGGGCGACATCCACCAGATGCTCGGCCTCGGTGACGAACTGCCTCGTGAGGCGGCCGGCGGAACCGGTGACCTCCTTGCCGAGTTCGAATGCCGCCGATGACGCCTTGTTCAGACGCCCGAACACGCCCCCGACGAGCGGGGTCGACTCGGGCAACGCCGGCATCTGCGGCCCGCGACGCTCGAGCGCACGGCCGTCGTCCTCTATCGGGACCCCGTCCTCCGTCATCACCACTCCGTTGAAAACCACTACACCGTCTGTCATTGTCTACACCCCGAAGATCGCCAGATGGAGGAACCCCGCCGCGGAGCCGAGCACCGCGCCGTGCAGGAACAGAAGCCACTCGTCCTGTTTGATGGCGGACCGCAGGAGCTCGCTGAGATCCTCCGGCCGCAGAATGGTCATCCGCGCTGAGACGAACGCCCGCACCTTGCTCCGCTGCTGCTCCACGAAGGCGGGTTCGGCCACCGTCTGCTCGGCGACCTTGAGGGCCTCGATACCGGCGAGCTGCGGGACTCGGGCGTACGCCTCGGAGCCCACCGACAGCTTCACCACGCGCCGCGCCCACCCGGCCGCGGTATCGACGGACTCCCGCAGGACATGCTCCACCGTGGCGCGCGTCCGGTCCGACCTGGGGCCGTGCAGCAACTCGTCGCAGATGTTCTCGATGGTCACCACCTGATCGGCCATCACCTCGGCGTACTGCTGCGCGATCTCCTCGCGGCGTTTGAGGAACAGACCCTGCCGCCACGGCACCCAACGCTTGGCGTGCAGCGGCTCGAAGATCATCGTGATGCCGACATAGTTCACGACGTAGCCGATCACGATGCCGCCCAGCGGCAGCAGCCACCAGTGCGGGAAGTAGTGCAGCAGCGCTACCAGCACGAAGCCCATCGGGAAGCCGAAGTAGAAACCGAAGTTCTGCATGAACCTCAGCTCCTTGCGGCCGATGTTGTAGAAGATCTGCTTGAGGATCTTCGGGTTCGCGGACAGGTGCCGGATCACCATCAGCTTCGCGTCGACGTAATCGTCGATGTTCTCGCCGATCGTCGCGGTGATGCGCCGGATGTCGTCTGGCAGACTCGCCGCGACCCGCTTGTAGACGACCGCCTTCAACTCGTCGGGAAGCGAATACCACAGGCGGGGATTCTCCCGCTGCATGATGCCTTCGACGATGCTGGGGACCTCGGGCAGCGCCGAGCGCGTGAGATGCTCCGATACGTACTCGGGGTCGAGGATGCGGTAGAAGTCGGCGATGCTGCCGACCTTCGAGAGCGACTTGTCGACCGCGATACTCGCCATCTTCTCGGCACGGGACGGGACGATGCCCTGCCAGCCCACGCGGCCGTCGGCGCGGATCGCGGGGATCACCTGAACCCTGCGCGGCAGCAGCGGATACAGGACCCGGACACCCGGCACCTTGACGCCGTAGAACCGCTTGGGCTCGAACAGCATGAGGATGCCTGTCCAGTTGGTGATGTACCCGATGATCCCGGTGAACAGCGGGATCGTGATGAGTTGCTCGATCAGGTGCGCGTTCATCGCCGGTCCTCCGTCACGTCGTCCGTCCCGGCGCCGCCACGCACATCTGTAACATAGTCTTTATTACATTCGAGATCGCGTACGCGACCCCGTCTGGCCTCTTCGGCCTCCAATAGGCGCTCGAACTCCGCGAAGAGCATGTCGAAATCGCCCTGAACCGCCGGGCGTCGCCACTGCTGCACCCCGATCAGCATCGCCATACCCGCGACGGCGAGTGCATGTGCTCGCTCGGGCCCGACGAGGGGCGTGAAATGCTCGACGAGCATCGTCTTCCGGCGCGCATCGAGCCGCTCCTGGACGGCCTCGACCGCCTTGTTTATGTGGGCCCAGCCGCGAAGGGCCGCCTCCGCCTCGTGGGGCAGCCCCTCGGCCAGCGCCTTCAGGCTCTGCATCTGGGCGCGGATATCCCCGTCGACGGTGCCCTGGCGCCGGATACGGGCGACCTGCTCGGCCTCCCAATCGGCGAGGAACTCGTCGATGAACCCCTGAAGACTGCCGAAGTACCCGTAGAAGGAGCCGCTCGTGACGTTCAGCGCCTTGCACAGTGTGCCGATCTTCAAGCCGGAGACACCGTCTTCGGCGAGCACGGTGCGCGCCGCCGCGAAGTAGTCCTCGCGACTCACCACGATGTGCATCGCGCACCTCCTGTCACAGGTACATAGGTCCGTCGCCGCAGGCAGGCACCCGGGCTGATAGGAGTGTAGGGCCTATCTATCACCGATTGCGGCAGGTGTGACCAACACCGCGTACAGAGTACGAAACGCGCGAGCCTCCACCGGCCCGGTCGGGACGGGTGTGACAGCGCGTCACCGCATATGCACGTTCCGACCGATCGGCGTAGCCTTGCGCCGCGCGAATCGCCTATTGCGCATCACCCGAGCACGTGCTAGGAGATGGTCGCCCTGTCCGGACGGACACGAGTCACCCTGCAGGCCACTTTCGTCCCCGCGGAGAACGCATTCGCCTGGTGGGGACCCGACCGACTGGACCGCGCCGTCGCGGCGCACGACCTCCCGCCGGGCAGACCCGGAACCTGCATGCTGGCCGTCCCCGACGGCGCCCGCATCGTCGCCGCCGAAAGGGAGGTGCGCCTCGTCGATGTCGACGAGGCGGTCGCAGCGCTCACAGCGCTCGACCGACGCTCGCGTGTGGGACGCTCGATCAAGACCTGGCAGGAGGCGGCGTGCCTCGTCGACCCCGCCGCGGAGCCGACCGCGAACCGCCCGGCCGACCGCGACGACGAGTTCGCGGCGCTCGCCGCGCGGATGCCCACCGCAGCGCACGCCGTCACCGACGAGGACGGTTCGGCCGTGGCTGCGCCGGCCGCGCTTCTCGCGCAGTTCCGCCGGGCTGCGAGCACGACCGCCGAGCTCACCGGCGCCGTCGACGCACAGCTCCGCCCGTACCAGGTGCACGGCGTGGCCTGGCTTCGCTCTCGCATCGAGCTGGGCGCCGGCGGCGTGCTCGCAGACGAGATGGGGCTCGGCAAGACGCTGCAGGCGATCTGCCTACTCGCGATGCGGCGCACCGAGCGGCCGCACCTCGTGGTCTGCCCGACGTCGCTCATCGGGAACTGGCGCCGCGAGCTGGCGCGCTTCTCCCCCGGCACGACAGTCGTCCGCTACCACGGCTCGAGTCGCCGGCTACCCGACGATTTCGAGCCCGGCACCGTCGTCGTGACCAGCTATCCGGTGCTGCGCAGCGATGAGAAGCTCGCCGCCACCGCATGGGACGTGGTCGTGATGGACGAGGCTCAACAGATCAAGAACCCCGAGGCACAGGTGAGCCGCGCGGCCGCGAAACTCACCGCGACCGTGCGGATCGCGATGACGGGCACGCCTGTCGAGAACCGGCTCGATGAACTGTGGGCGCTGTTCCACGTGACCAACCCCGGACTACTCGGCTCTCGCAGCCGCTTCCGACAGCGGTTCGCGGCGCCGATCGAGAAGCGGCGTTCGGCTCCCGCCGCCGAGGCACTCTCATCTCTGGTACGGCCGAACATGTTGCGCCGCACCAAGGATCTGGTGGCTACCGAACTGCCGGCCAAGCAGCACACGTCGATGGTCTGCACCCTCACCGAGGAGCAGGTCCGACTCTACCGGGAGGCCGTGGATCGCGCTTTCACGGAGGGCCTGGGCGGCGGCATCGGGCGGAGCGGAAAGGTGCTCGCGCTCCTCACCGCGCTCAAGCAGATCTGCAACCATCCGGCCCAGTACCTGGGCGACGGGCCGGCCGGATCGGGCCGGTCCGGCAAGTTCGACCGGGCCACCGAGATGCTGGCCGAGATCGCCGACGACGGTGATCGCGCCCTCGTGTTCACGCAGTACCGCACGATGGGCGAGCTGCTGTCGACGACGCTCGGCGAGACCCTCGGAATCGCACCGGTGCCGTTCCTGCACGGTGGGCTCTCCGGCGACAGGCGCGACCAGATGGTCCGGGCGTTCCAGGAGGACGATGACGCGCCACCGGTGCTGCTGTTGAGCCTGCGCGCAGCGGGATTCGGCCTGAACTTGACCCGCGCCGCGCACGTGATGCACTACGACCGGTGGTGGAATCCGGCCGTCGAAGCGCAGGCCACGGATCGCGCCCACCGCATCGGCCAGACGCGAACACTCAACGTGTACACAATGATCACCGGCGGCACGATCGAGGACCGCATCGCGCAGATGCACGACACCAAGCGCGGGCTGGCCGACGTCGTCGACGGCAATGCGGAGGCCGCCCTCGCGAAACTGTCCGACGACGACCTGCACGCCGTACTCGACCTCGACCTGGGAGCCATCTGATGATGTCGGAATTCGGTGCCACCGTGTGGGGGCGCGCCTGGACCCGGACGGTGGAGAAGACCTCCGCATCGGTTCCGAACCCGTCGCTCCCCAAGGCGCGCACCGTCGCCCGCAACCAGGGGGCGACGGTGACCACCGAGGTCGGCACGGTGACAGCGACAGTCGCCGTATCCGGTGCGGCGGCCAACGTGCGAATCGAGTTCCCCTCGTGGCCCGAGCCGGTGCAGCGGACGGCCCGGGAGTTGCTCGCCGCGTCTCTCGCCGCGCATCCGGGCCTGGCCGCAGGCGACCTACCGGATGGGCTCGCCGACGACTTCGCCTCCGCCGGAATCACATTCGCGGTGCCACTCGACGAGCACACCGCGACCTGCGACTGTCGCAGCCGCAAACGGCCGTGCGTGCACATCCTGGCCACGCTCTACGCGCTGTCGATGCGCATCGACGAGCGGCCACGGCTCGCGCTCGAGCTGCGAATGGCCGGCTCCGACGCGGTCGACGACGCGGATCGGGAGTGGATTCCCCTGGACGATCTGGATGTGGCGACGTTCTACGGGTGATCCGTCGGCCGCTCACCCCTCCGGCCCCCGCCCTGATGGCGACTCCGGTGCGCTGCTACGCGAGCACGGTTACCGCACGCGGTGGAGGAGCACCACTTGCGGTTGCCGGCTCGCGAAGTGTCGAGGAAGAAGCTGCCGCACGTGTGGGCGCTGCACTGGCGCACGCGCTCGGCTAACGGCCCCGTGATCAGCGCGAGCGCGTCGGCGGCTATGCGGTGCGCGATCGCCTCGGGACCGTCGGCGCCGACCTCGACAACGGTCAGCCGGTGCTGGGACCGAGGATCCACCGCGGCCAGCGAGGTGATGTGACCGCGCTGCAGTGCACGGTTGAGCTCAGACACCGCCGCGGGGTCCTGCGCGCGGCCCTCCGTCTGTGCGGCCAGCACGCTGAAGATCGCCTGCCGCAGAGCCCGGAGGTCGGCTAAGTCCTCCTCACCGAACGGTTTCGCGGTGGGGAATCCGTTGCTGCGTAGCCACCCAGCGGCAGTCTCCGGGTTCGTCAGATCATCGGAAGGATGCTCGGAGAACCTGCCGTGGACCGTGCCGACGAGTTCGAGGCTGACCGGCGGCCTCATCTCACGCATCCGCGCTCCTTCCCGCGGGAACTCCGATGATCGGTCCGCAACATTACGCGCCTCCGAGGGACGGCGGCCACACGCGGTTCACGAGGCATCAGGAACACCGCGGCCAATGCCGGTATGGCGCCCACGAGCAACATCACCGGCGACCAGGACGTGATCGGCAGGAGAGCCGAGACGGCTATCGGAGTGATGAACGCACCGCCGAAGACCATGGTGTTCTCCAGCCCGAGCGCGGTGCCGGAACGCTCGGCGCCCGCGGTGACCGCGATGTCGGCGTAGTGCACGCCGTGCCAGCCGCAGGCCAATGCCCCCGAGACCACCAGCAGGGTGGCGACCGCCCACGTCGGGAGCACGCTGTACACCGACAGGAGGACGAATCCCGCTGCGATGAGCCAGCTGTAGATCCGCACGATGCGGCGACGGTATCGGCCGCCCTGGAGGTCGGTCCACTTCCCGCCGATGACGCGGGACGCACCACCGAGGACCTGCACGATGACCAGTAGGGCCGCGATGGAGCCGATGGACATGTGTTCGACCTGGTGTAGGAAGATCGCACCGAAGGTCAGGACCGTGAACTGGGGCAGGTCGAGCAGGAAGGCGACCAAGGCGATCCGCCAGATCACCCATCTTCGCAGCGGGTTTTCCACGGCAGTGTTCGTCACGGCGCCTTCGGATTTCGCGATAGGCGCGTCCTCGAGGAATGCGACGACGGCCGCGGTCGCGAGCGCCGACAGTGCAGCCAAGAACACGAAGACCCACCGGAACCCGAAGGCCATGCCCAGCGGAGGTAGTACGGCTGCTCCGATTGCGCCGCCGACGGGTACCGCGGTCGCGCGGATGCTGATCGCGAAACCCCGTTCGCTCGGTCCGAACCATCCCATCACCGCTCGGCCGCTCGTCGAGTTGATGCATCCGCCGGAGGCGCCGGCGATGAGCAGGACGGCCGACAGCAGCCAGTAGCTAGGAACCGAATTCCCATGCGGCGCAACGAATAATGCGGCGAGGACGAACATGATCGTCGTCCCGGTGAGGCCGGTGATCAACACGGGGCGCTCACCGATCCGGTCGGTGATGATGCCCCATGCGACCTCGGTGATGGCGATACCACAGGTGACGGCGGCGAGGACGATCCCGAGTCGGTGGGTGGTCAGGTGGTATGCCGCCTGCAGCACCGGACCCGATGTGGGGATGCCCTGGAAGGCGATCGAGAAGGCCGCCTGGGCGCCGACGCCGATCCCGAGTACGCCCCACTTGTACCGCGGTCCACGGCAGTGAAGGACCGGCAGCGCAGCGGTGGGCTGCGCCGCCTCGGCCGGCCGGGTCAGTTCTGTCGGCATAATCACCTCATTCGTATGTAATGCATTGAACCTATTACATCACAGGCTCACCCTCGCGCGCTAATCGTTGCGACGCGCCGAGCCGCCATCCGATACGATACGAAACGTGTCGTATTCAGATAGACCCGTTGAGAGACGGCAGGGCGGGGGGCGCCCCCGTGACGCGACGCGGGAGGCCGAGATCCTCGCGGTGGTGGCAGAGCTTCTGTCCGAGAGTGGCTATGAAGGCGTCACTTTCGAGGCGGTGGCGCGTCGTGCCGGCGCATCCAAGCCCACCCTCTATCGGCGTTGGAGTTCCCGGCGGGAGATGGTCGTGGCGGCCGTGAAGGCGGGTCCCGCCGGACGCGACAGCCTGGCGGACATCGACACCGGCACTCTGCGCGGCGACCTGCTCGCCCTGTGCGAGCGCCTGATCGCGACGATGCGTTCGACCGACGGACAGACGGCACTGGTCCTGCTCCAAGCCGGCTTAGAGGATCCCGAGCTGTGCGACGAGATCGAGCGAACGGTCGGTCCGACGGGAGCGCGCCTGCCGCCGACGGTGGTCGACGCCGCCGTGCGTCGCGGGGAACTGCCCAGCGATGTGGATCCGTTCCCCTTCGAGGAGGTCGCGGGGTCGGTATTGCTGATCCGCCGTCTCAACGGCCTGGACACGGGCACTGATTACCTTGCGGCCCTGGTCGACTCGATCCTCATCCCAGCATTGCGGGCGAGCGCGCAGGATGCGCCACCCCTTCCCGCCGGGGTCTTCTCCGGCCACCCCGCGCCCGCAGCGGCCACCTTAGACGAGAGGCACCCATGACCACGCCCGCCATCGATGGATTCCGCTACGAGCGCATCCCCGGCCACGACGGGGTCGGCCTCAACGTCGCGTCCGCGGGCAGCGGACCGGCCGTCGCGCTGCTCCACGGCTTTCCACAGACCCACTACATGTGGCGGGCGGTGGCGCAGGACCTCGCGGTCGATCACACCGTGATCGTCCCCGACCTGCGGGGCTACGGTGCGAGCGCCAAGCCCGTCGAGCGCGACGAGACCACGTATTCCAAGCGCACGATGGCTGCAGACCTCACAGCCATCGCGGATGCGCTCGGCCACAGACGTTTCGGTGTCGTGGGACACGACCGCGGAGCCCTCGTCGGCGTCCGTGCGGGCCTCGACCATCCCGGACGCGTGCAGTTCCTGGGCATCCTCGACGTCCTGCCGACCCTCGACACCTGGAACGTCCTTAAAGGGGTCGACGCCGGAGTCGCCTGGCATCTGTATCTGATGGCGCAGCCCAGGGGGCTGCCCGAGCGGATGATCGCCGCCGTCGCAGAGGACTTCTTCGCGTCGTTCCTCGACGTGTGGGACACGGACGGCAGCACGTTCACGCCCGAGGCGCGTCGCCATTACATCGAGAGCTCAGTCGATGCCGTCGACTCGATCGTCGCCGATTATCGCGCCACGGCGGGGATCGACCTGGACATGGACCGCGCCGACCGCGAGGCCGGCCACACCCTGGATATGCCGGTCGGTGTCGTCTCGCAGGACTGGGGCTCGCGGCTGGGATTCGACGCCGCCTCGCTCTGGCGCGCGTGGGCGCCGGACCTGACCTATCGGACCATCGATGCCGGCCACTTCATGGCCGAGGAGCAGCCCGGCGAGATCTCCGGCTTCATTCGCGAGCTCGCCGCCTGTTCCGCAGGCGGTTAGCGCCTCGGCTCGGTCCGATCGCGCCGCCCTCAGTCGGGCTGCGGGCGGGTCGGCCAGGGCGATACCAGCGTCTTTCGCAGCACCGAGCGACTTCAGGTCGTCTTCAGACCCGCTTCCGACCATGGGGAGAGCCACCGCATCGGGTGGCACCGATGCTCCAGGAGGCGCGATGACACACCCGACCGAACCGTTACCGCCTGTGCCGCCGAACCGTCCGCGCAGGATCATGGGGCGCCGCACGCGGATCGTCGCCGTGTGCGCCGCAGCGGGCCTGACACTGTGTGCCGCCGGGGCTACCGGTGCCGGCATCGCGCTGGCATCGTCGTCGCACGAGACCGATGCGGCGATGTCCTCGCAGATGTCCTCGCCCGCGCCCGCGGACAAGAAGCGACACACCAAGACGAAATTGGATGCAGCGCATAAGGGCTGGGCGCACAAGTACGGTCATGACGCCGCCTCGATGCCCAACCTGCCCGACGTGGCGGCCGCATCGGATGCGCAGCGCGCAGCGGCGGCGGACCTGCTGCAGCAGTCCGAGGCCGACACCGCGAAGTATTCGGATGTCACCGCCGCCAAGGCGGCCGGCTACGACCTCGACTCGGCACTGAAGCGCGCCGAGAAGAAGCGCCCCGCACTGGCGAAGCACCTGAAGCGCGTGGACGCCGGTGCCACACCGAAGATGATGCCGATGCTGCACGTGGCGAATGTCGAGTTCCGCAAGGACGGCAAGGTACTCGACCCGAACGCACCCGAGACCCTGATGTACGAGTATCAGGCCGGCGGGCACTGGAAGCTGATCGGCGTCATGTACACCGCCGCGGAGTCGTACCCGGCGGCACCACCCACCCCAGGCGGCCCGATCACGCGGTGGCACTATCACTCCCGCAGCGGCGGAGCGTCACTGATGATGCACGTGTTCTTCGTGCCCGGAAACGATCTGGCGCATGCGTTCGCGCGGGAATGGACACCGTGACATGGCTGCCGGCTTCGAGACGTTCGCCTGGAGCGAGACCCGCAGCCGCGCCCGCTGGGTGCTCGCGGCTGCGGCGGCCGTGGCCGCCGTAGCGCACATCCCGGTGATAGCGCCGCACCTGGACGAGGCGCCCTACATGGGCATCGCATTCGTCGTGCTCACCGCCGCATGCGGGCTCGTCGCGGCGACCGCGCTGTGGGTGGACTCCGGGGCCGTGTACGCCGCCGCACTCACGACATGCTCCCTCGCCGTCGTGGGCTACATCGCGACGCGGTCGATGTCCTTTCCCGAGCTCGGCGACGACGTAGGCGACTGGTTCGAGCCGCTCGGCGTGGTGTCGGTCTGTGCCGAGACCATCGCCGTCTGCGCAGCGGGGTGGGGACTGAGCAGGGCGCTCCGCTCCCCTGCGCCGACGGGACCACCCCCGCCGCGGAACCCGACGGAGCCGTTTCCGACGGTGCCTTCACCGCCTGATCGGTAGGACCAGCCGGAAGTCGGTCGCGAAACCGGCAGGAGGCTCGTTGCAGGTCAGATCCCCGCCGTGGGCGCGCGCCAGCCCACGAGCGATCGCGAGCCCCAATCCCGCTCCGCCGATCCGGCGGCTCGCGTCCAGGCGCACCAGTCGATCGAAGACGCGCTCGCGATCCGCGGCGGGGATACCGGTCCCGGTATCGACGACGTGCACCTCGGCCATCTCCCCTGCCGCACCCACCGTCACGACGACTCGTCCGCCCTCCGGCGTGGCCTGGCAGGCGTTGTCGACGAGGTTCGCCAAGATCTGGCTGACGCGCGCGGCATCCACCATTGCCACGGCGCCCCCGCCCCGCAGCTCGAGTACCAGCCCGGCATGCACCAACCGACTTCGCTCCACCTGCGCAGAAGCAAGCTCGTACAGGTCGGCCTCGGCGAGGTCGAGGTCCAGCGGAATGCTCGCGTCGATGCGGGCGAGGTCGACGAGGTCGCCCACGATGCGGCCGGCGCGGTTCGACTCCTGCACCAGGATCACGCTGAGCCGCTCGCGTTCGGCGGCGTCCGTATCCTGCGAACGCTGCAGCAGGGCCTGTGCCATCGCGCGCATCCCCGTGATCGGGGTACGCAGCTCGTGTGCGGCGTCTGCGACGAACCGGCGGACCCGGTCGTTCGCCTCGCGCGCATGGGATTCCGCGCTCTCGATCGAGTCCAGCATGTCATCGAAAGCGTTCGCGGCCCGTCCCAGCTCGGTGTCCGGGCGATCCGGCAGGAGCCGGCCGCCCCGGTTGCCCGCCTCCGTGTCCCGGGCCAGGCGCGTGATCGCATCGAGCGGCGCGAGCGCACGGCGCACCGCAACGGCGAGAAGAAGACCCGTCACCGCCAGCGTGGCGAGCGCGGTCGCGACCATGCCCCAGAGCAGCCGCGACTTCACGACCTGCAGCGGCTGACTGTCGACCGTCAGGGTGACGCGGGCACCGTCGAGCCGGCCGCCGTGCAGTACGAAGTCGCGCGTCTGCACCTCACGCTCGCCGCGCAACCTCCTGTGCTCGCCGATCACCTCGCCGTCGGGCATGGTGACCTGCGCGGTGATGAGCCGGACGTCGACCCGCCGGACGAATTCCTGCGGCGTCGCCACCGTGCGCGCGAGGGTTTCGGCGTAGCCGACCCGTGCCCGCAGCTCCTCGCTCACCTCCCGGTGCACCACGGACTCGAAGAGCGCCGCCACCACCACGACGACGATCACCAGCGCGAGTGCGAGCGCCGAGAGTGTGGTCACCAGGACGCGGCCCCGGAGCGAGACCGTCAGGAGCCGCGGGAGTGCCGTCACGATGTGATCGTCCGCCCCGAGGGAGGTGCCCGAAGGATGTAGCCGAGCCCGCGCTCGGTGTGCAGGAGACGGGGGCCGTGCTGCTCCAGCTTCTTCCGCAAGGCGCTCACGTGCACCTCGACGAGGTTCGGATCGAACCCCTCGTAGCCCCACACCGCGGTCAGGACCTGCGTCTTCGACAGGACCCGGCCCCTGCACTGCGCGAAGTAGGACAGCATCCGGAACTCGGTCGCGGTCAGTGACAGCGTGTGGCCGGCGCGGATCGCGACCCCCGCGTCCGGATCGACGACGAGATCCCCCACCTCGACCGTGGCGCCCATCCGGCCGGTGCGGCGCAGGACCGCGCCCACGCGTGCGATCACCTCGGGGAGGTCGAAGGGCTTGGGGATGTAGTCGTCGGCGCCGGCGGTGAGGCCGCGCACCCGATCCGTCGAGCCGTCGCGCGCCGTCACCATCAGGACGCCCGCGTCGCAGTGCTGACGGATCTCACGCAGGAGGGTGAACCCGTCGCGGCCCGGCAGCATGACGTCGAGCAGCACCACGTCGGGACGGAAGGCATTCAGATCGGCCGACAGGTCACCACCGTCCGGGCGGCCGACGGCGGTGTAGCCGGCGTCGTGCAGCGCGGCCTCGAGTGCGCTGCGGATCGCGGTCGAGTCCTCGATCACGAGAACGCGTGCGCGCGCCATCAGGCGTGCGCTCCGATCTCGGCGGCCGAGGGCATGCCCGCGATTGTGCCAAAGAGCGCCCGGCCGGAGGTGAGTCCGGCCGGGCACGGGAGAAGGGTCACCAGTGGCCCGGGTAGCACCGTCCGGGGCTCCACCAACCGGCGTGCCACCGACCGGGGCTCCACCAGCCCGCATGCCACACGGGCGGGCTCCACCAACCCGGACGCCAGCTGTGGCCGTCCCACCATGCCGGGTGCCAGACCCCCCGTCCCCACCAGCCGGCATGCCACACGGGCGGGCTCGCCCAGCCGGGATGCCACTGCGCGGGTGAACACCACCCTGGCGTGTAATGCGGTGCCGCGTTGGCGACGGAGTCACCGAACACGAAGAGTGCCAACATTATTGCTGTGGTGGCTACCGCCACCGCGATGATCTTCTTCATACTGAGACCATCTCGGGCGAGTCTGAAGGGCACCTGAAGATCGCTGCCCGCGGCGGAACGCCCCTGGTCGACGAGATCCAGGGTAGGTTCGCTACGAATACCGCACGTCTGGAGGGATCCAGGTGCTCACGACACCGCCTCACCCGCTCTGTGAGTTCGCATGAAGGTTCTCGCATACACGGCGGTCGGCCGCGGGCATCTGTACCCGATGATGCCGCTACTTCTCGAGCTACGCGCCCGCGGGCACGTCGTACACGTCCGCACCATCGCCTCGGAGGTGCACACGCTCGCATCCTTCGGGCTGGACGCCTCCGCGCTGGATCCGCGAATCGAATCCGTGCCCTCCGATGACGCATCTGCGACAAACCCTGTGCAGGCCTTCGCTCACGGCATGGAGATGTTCGCCCGCCGCGCGGTGTTCGAGGCGCCCGACCTCGACGCGGCGGTTGCTGCGTACTCGCCCGATCTCCTCGTCGTCGATGCGAACGCCTGGGGAGCGATGGCAGGCGCCGAAGCGTGCCGGCTGCCGTGGGCCTGCTTCTCCGCCTCACCGATCCCCATCCGCTCCCCGGGGCTGCCTCCGTTCGGGCCGGGCCTCGCGCCCGCCCGCGGGATCTCCGGTCGCGCACGGGATGTACTCGTCGGCGCGGCCCTGGACGCGCTCGCCCGACGGATCGCCGGCCCGCGGATCAACGCGACCCGTACCTCCGTCGGGCTGCCCGCACTGACCGACCCGGACGACTTCTATCGTCGGCCGCCCGTCCTGCTGGTCGCCACAGCAGAACCTTTCGAATACCCACATCCCGATGTCCCGAACCTGGTGTATCTCGGTGCGTGCGAATGGGATCCGCCAACAGCACAGCCGCCTTGGCTGGGCGCGATCGACCGCCCGATCGTCCTGGTCACCACGTCGTCCGACCCGCAACGGGACGAGGTACTCGTCCGGCACCTGCTCGCGGCCATGGCGGGAACCGGCCTGCACGTCGTCGCGACCATGCCGGCGGGGGTCCCATCAGACCTCGTCGTTCCACCCGACGCGACGGTCGTGCGCTTCGCCCCACACGGCTCGATCCTGGATCGTGCGTCGGTTGCCGTCACACACGGCGGTATGGGCGCCACCCAGAAGGCCCTCGCGCGTGGTGTACCGACGGTGGCGGTGCCCTTCGGCCGGGATCAGCTCGAGGTCGCCCGCCGACTAGAACTGGCCCGCGCTGGAATCCGGCTGCCGTCACGGATCGCCCGGCACCCGCGACGTGGTCCGCGGGCGCTGCGGGCAGCCGTGCGCGCCGCCGGCTCGATGACGGCCGGTGCTCGCGCCGTCGCCGATGGGTACCTGGCGACGGGTGGCGCATCGACGGGCGCCGACGTGATCGAAGCCGCCGCCCGGCGCTGAGTGGCGCCTCCGAGGCGCGTCCGAGGTGCTGAGCCCCTCGATCACCCGCGATGGATGTCGAGTGACTTGATCCAGAGCCGACTGCAGATCTGCGTGAGCACCTCGGCCGGGACCTCGTCGTCGGATACGACGGATTCCGTGCCGACCGTCATGCAGTAGGTGTGGTACGCCAGGCGGCTGACCATCGACGACAGCGCGCAGGCGGTCAGATACGGGTCCAGCCCGGGATCGGCGAGACCACGTTGCTGTAGTCGCTCGATACCTCGCGCGTTCCGTTGCGCGAAGGCCTTGCTGCGGGCGATCCGGCGTGCACGGAGTCCGGCATCGATCGTGCTGACCTGCTCGAGTAATCGCATCATCGATGCGTTGCGCCGATAGGCCACCAGGTAGGCGTGGATCGAGGCCTCGATCACCGCGTACGGATCGGCCGACGGTATGTGTTCGTCCAGCCGAGGATGCAGCATGTCGTCGCGAACCGTGTCGAGGACCGCGTGCAGCACCTCTTCCTTCGAGCCGAAATAGAGGTAGAACGTGCCCGTCGAGCAACCGGCCTCAGCGAATATGTCGGCCAGACGGGCATCGATGAAGCCTCTGTCCTCGAAGACCTTCCGGGCCGCTGCGATGATCCCGTCGCGCGTGCGGATGCCGCGTTTCGTGGCGGGGAGTTCGCGCAACATGGTGACGTCGGCGAGCGACGGCACCGCGTCGCCGTGCTGGCCGGAGCCGTCGGGGGTGGTGCCGACCGTTGCGGCCGTCGACTCTCCCACTGCTGTCTCCTATCGTGTCGTAGCCACGATAGTGGCGCGGCATGCTGTTACGCCGCCAAGTAGGTGGGGTCGGCCGTTCCGGGGAAGTATCCACGTATCAGCCGCGGCGGTTCGAACGCGCGCCACGGGTCGAGCGGCGCCGCAAGTCGGTCGAGTGTCGCGTACACGGCCGGCGGTTGCACCGCCATCCCGAGGTGGCTGGAAGCCACCTCGATGTTCTCGGTCAGCGGGGTGCGGGGATACAAGCAGGCCTGCCAGCGAACGATCCCGTCGAAGCGGCTGAAGATGGAAGTCGCCGGCACCGCAGGCTGCGGCGCGGTCGTCCACCTGTCGAAGGCGAACTCGGGCACGTGCAGGTGCTCTCTCCGCCGGTACGAATGACCGGCGCGGGACTGGGCGGGATCGGTGATCGAGACCGGCGACCCGAGCGTGACGATCCGGTCGACGCTATCGGGAAAGCGGCGCGCGAGTTCGCGGGCGAAGAGCCCGCCGAGGCTCTGCCCTATGAGGCTGATCGGCCGAGCGTACTGATCCTGGATTCGACGGAAGAGGGCGTCGAGACCCTCGATCGCGTCAGCCGTGGGTCCCTGGTTACGCCCGAGCCCCCAACCGTGAGTGCGATATCCGTGGTGATCGAGCATGCGTCGGAGCGGAACCGTCGACCAGTCGCCGGCCATGAATCCGGGAAGCACGAGCACCGGACGGCCGTCGCCCCTGTGTGGCCGGGTCGCGAGCCACGCGGCAGAGCCTCCGAACCAACTGAGCTCGCCGAGTGCGCGCGAACCGTCGGTGATGCTGCACAGCAGGTGCGGAGGACGAACGGGCGCGTGGGTTTCGCGGGTCATGGGTGCTCCTCATCTCGTCCACGTCGCCTCACGCACGTGTGACTGTGTCGGGGATCGAACTTTTCCAATCCTGACGTCATGTTCATATCGCAGTCTATGCTCCTACAGACGTGACGCGCATCACTGTTCGTCCGATCCGTTGATCCCCTACCGAAGGGTTGCCACACCACATGCCCACAGTTGAGACGGTCCGAGGCCCCATCGACGTCGACGCATTGGGGCGTGTGCTCATGCACGAGCACGTCTTCACCCTGGGGACGGAGATCCGGCAGAACTATCCTCAGTACCCGGATCCCTGGGACGAAGAGGTACGCGTCGCCGACGCTGTCCAGCAGCTCACCGACATGGTGGCGCGGGGGATCACCTCCATCGTCGACCCGACGGTCATCGGCCTGGGGCGGTACATCCCGCGGATCCAGCGCATCAACGAGCAGGTCGACCTGAACATCGTGGTCGCCACCGGCGTGTACACGTACAGCGATGCGCCGATCCAGTTCCACTTCACCGGCCCCGGGCGGATATTCGATACCCCGGTCGACCCGATGACCGAGCTCTTCGTGAAGGACATCCGGGAAGGCATAGCCGACACCGACGTGAAGGCGGGGCTGCTCAAGTGTGCGATCGACGAACACGGTCTCACCCCCGACGTCGAGCGGGTGATGCGCGCCGTGGCACAAGCGCACGTCGAGACCGGAACGCCGATCACAGTGCATACACACGCGCACGACGAGACCGGGTTGATCGTCGAGCGGGTGCTCGGGGAGGAAGGGGTCGACCTGTCCAAGGTCGTCATCGCCCACAGTGGGGACAGCACGGACATCGACTACCTCCGCAAGCTCGCGGACGCGGGGGCGATTCTCGGGATGGACAGGTTCGGGATCGACGCCTTCTGCCCGTTCGAGGACCGCGTCGCCACGGTCGCCACGCTCGCTGCGCTCGGCTACGCCGAGAAGATGGTCCTCGCGCACGACGCGTCCTGTTACAGCGACTTCTATCCGGAGGCGCTACGCAAGGCCGCATTACCCCGGTGGCGTTTCACCCATGTCAGCGACGACGTCCTTCCCGCCTTGCGCGAACGCGGCGTCTCCGACGACCAGATCACCACGATGCTCGTCGAAAACCCGCGCATCTACTTCTCAGGAGCACACCGATGACCGATATCATCCCCGTCGGACGCGAGCACAATCCCTTCTCACGCAACGACACCCGAGTCGACAGTCGTGGCCGCACCTGCTACGAGGGGCTCCCCGACACGTTGATCGCCGCGCTCCATGCGCGCGTCGACGTCGATCCCGAGGCGGAAGCCGTCGTCGAGCTGGGCGGTGAGCGACTCACCTACCGCCAGTTGTGGGACCGGTCCGCGCGAGTGGCCGGCGGCCTTCGGGCGCGCGGACTCGCACGGGGGGACCGCGTGGCGATTCGCTATGCCGCCGGCGTGAACTGGGTTCTCGCCTTCTACGGGACGATCATGGCGGGGGGCGTCGTCGTCGCAGTGAATACGCGCTCGGCGCAACCAGAGGTCGAGTTCGTCCTCGCGGATTCGGGGACGCGCATCGACCTCGCCGCCGACGATCCGCTACCCGACGGCGATCCGTTCGTCGTAGACGGGCTCACGGCATCCGACACGGCGGGCATGTTCTACACATCGGGTACCACCGGGAGCCCCAAGGGGGTACCCACCGAGCATCTGGCCTTCCTGAGCAACGCGATGACGATGGCCCGCACCATCGGCACACCATTCGACATCGGGCGAGGTCTACGCACCCTCATCTCGGTCCCGTTGTTCCACGTGACCGGGTGCAATTCGCAGCTGCTGTTCGTCCATCTCTTCGGTGGCGCAGCGGTCATCATGCCTGCTCTCGACCGCGAGGGTCTGCTCACAGCGCTCGTCGAGGAACGCATCAGCTTCCTCGTCACCGTGCCCGCCGTGTACGCCCTACTGTTGCGCACACCCGGATTCGAGGACGTGGACCGCTCCAGCGTGCAGTGGGTCGGCTACGGTGGCGCGCCCATCGCGCCGAGCCTGGTGAAGGCCATACAGGAGGGCTTCCCCACGGCGGAGGTCTTCAACGGGTACGGCATGACCGAGACCGCCTCGTTGATGACCGTGCTTCCACACACCGACGCGGTCGAACACGCGGATTCGGTGGGCTACGCGGTGCCGACCGTCGACCTCGGCGTCGTCCCGCACGACCCCGCAGATCCCACGCTTGGTGAGCTCGTCGCGCGCGGCCCGAACATCACCTCTGCGTACTGGAACCGTCCGGAGGCCACCCGAGAGGCCATCGACACCGAAGGTTGGCTTCGCACAGGCGATATCGTCCGGGTCGACGACGCGGGGCGGGTTCGCATCGTCGACCGCACGAAGGACATCATCATCCGTGGCGGCGAGAACATCTCCAGCATCGAAGTGGAATCGGCACTGGTCGCTGCGCCCGGCGTACTCGAGGCCGCGGTGCTCGCCGTGCCGGACGACGTGATGGGCGAGAAGGTGGGCGCCGTGGTCTTCGGAGGCGAGGAGATCCCGGACACCGGCGCAGTGGTCGAGCACTGTCGAGCGATGCTCGCGGATTTCAAAGTGCCGCAGTACCTCGTGATCACGGACGGCCCGCTGCCGCGCAACGCCGGCGGGAAATTGCTCAAGGCGCGCCTGCGCGCCTCCGTGGAGTGGGGGGAACCGCTGCGATGAACACAGGCACACCCGTGTCCCCGGCGAGCCGGGAGACCGCGGCCGAGAACACACCCGCCGGGGGCGGTATCGAAGTGTTCGCAGCTTCGGCGTTGTTCGGCGGACTCGGCGCACTGCTGCCTCTTGGGGCGATGCGACGCGCCACGTCCGCGGCCGTGCGGCACCCCGCGCCCGTCGTGCGCACCCTCGCCCGGCTCCCCGGAGGTCTGGTCACGGCGACCGTCGGCGGCGCCCCGGACCGGGTGGGCCGCGACAGCAGGTTCACCGATCGAGCCTGGCAGGGCAACCCTTTCTTCCGGCGTCTCGCCGCCGGATACCTGACCACCTGCGACGCGGTGATGACGATCCTCGACGACCTCGACACCGACTGGCGCACAAGGGAACAGCTGAGACAGTCCGTAGACAATCTACTTGCTGCGGCAGCTCCGACGAACAACCCGCTGGTCAACCCTGAGGTGTGGAAAGAGGTCCTGGACACCGGGGGCAGCAACTTCCTACGCGGGAGCCGATACGTCCTCGACGACTGGCGGACTCCCAGCAAGCTACCTGCGGCGGTGGATCGCTCGGCATTCCGCATCGGCGAGACCATCGCGGCCACCCCCGGCGCAGTGGTACGCCGAGAGCGCTTGTACGAACTGCTCCAGTACACGCCGACGACGGAGAAGGTGGACGCGGTCCCGACGGTGTTCATCGCCTCCCCCGTCAACAAGTTCTATCTGCTGGATCTCGCCCCCGACCGCTCCCTCATCCGGGCGGAGCTGCGGGCCGGCAGGCGGGTGTTCGTCATCTCCTGGGTCAACCCGGACGCCTCGCACGCAGACGTTGGATTCGACGATTACATCGCCGCGCTCATCGAGGCGATGGAGACGGCGTGCCGGATCGCAGGCACCGATTCGTGCCACCCGATCGGGTTATGCGGAGGCGGGCAGATCACACTGATCGCGGCGGCCTATCTGGCGGCGGTCGGCCGGCAACAACTCATGGCCACGCTGTCCATCGCGATCGCCGTGACCGACTTCTCGGCCGGACCGGCGGGGTCAGCGAGCCTCGATCGAGGGCGCGCGCGGCGGGCGATCGAGAAATCAAGGCGGAGTGGTCGATTCGATGCGGCAGACACGGCGCGCTCATTCGCCGTGATGCGCCCCGTCGACGGGATCTGGAACGCGTTCGTGCACCGCTACCTGCTCGGCCGTGCAGCCCCGAAACACGACCTGCTCTACTGGGCCGCCGACCAGACCGACCTGGCCGCGGCGTTCGGCGCCGATCTGCTGGAGATCGCGCTCGACAACCCATTCGTCGTTCCAGGACGCGCGCGCATCCGGGACACGCCCATCGATGTCTCGGCCATCTCCGTGCCCACCTACGTCCTCGGCGCATCGACGGACCACATCTCACCGTGGCGGGACTGCTACCGAACGGTGGCGATGATCGGCGAGACCGCTGATTTCGTCCTCGCGACCGGCGGACATGCCGCCGCCATCGCTCGGGGGCCGGGCGCCGAACGCGCGTCGTACCGCACATCGGTGCCCGCCCTCGGCGTCGACGCCGACGAGTGGCTCGGCCGATCCGAACTGCACGCGGGACCCTGGTGGGATCACTGGAACGCCTGGCTCACCTCGGTATCACCGGATACCACGACAGCACCGGCGCACCTCGGCGACGACGCATACCCGGTACTCGGCGACGCACCCGGAACCTACGTCCGGCGGGTCGCATCGTGACCACGGTGGCTCGCACCCGACGCGAGCATCGACATCGACACGAAGGGAAGAAATGAGCATCCTCGATCGATTCCGCATGGACGGCCGCGTCGCCGTCGTCACCGGGGCCTCCAGCGGCCTGGGAGTACGCTTCGCCACCGCGCTGGCGGAGGCGGGCGCCGACGTCGTACTCGCGGCCCGCCGAGCCGACCGCTTGACCGACACCTGCTCACTCGTCGAGTCCACCGGCAGACGCGCACACGCCGTGCCGTGCGACGTGACCGATCCCGATGCCTGCGCATCTGTAGCGCAAGCAGCGATTGCAGAGTTCGGACGGCTCGACGTCCTGGTGAACAACGCCGGCGTCGGAACCGCCGTGCCGGCGTTGAAGGAGACGCCCGAGCAGTTCCGATCGGTCGTCGACATCAACCTCGCCGGAACCTACTGGATGGCGCAGGCATGCGCGCACGTGATGCGCCCCGGAAGCTCGATCATCAACATCTCGAGCGTCCTCGGCTTGACGACAGCAGGGCTACCGCAGGCCGCATACGCCTCCAGCAAAGCCGGCGTGGTCGGGTTGACCCGCGACCTCGCCCAACAGTGGACGGGCCGCAAGGGCATCCGGGTCAACGCCATCGCCCCCGGGTTCTTCGCCTCCGAGATGAGCGACCAGTTCGCCCCGGACTACATCGAGAACGTCATCCTGCCCCGGACCCTGGTGGGGCGGATCGGCGACCCGGACGAGCTCGCCGCGGCCCTGATACTCCTCGCGAGTGACGCCGGCAGCTACATCACAGGTACCGTCCTTCCCGTCGAAGGCGGCCTGCTCACCAGCTGAGCCTGTGCCAGGCGAGATCAGGCATCACGCTCGGCCTTGTGGGCCGGGGTCCTACCGGTTCCGCACGACCGTGATGGTTCCGGTGAGTGCCGGCCAGGGTGGTCGCCGCACCACCGCGGCAGTGCCGAGCAACGCGGCGACGAATCCCGTTGCGATGCCGATCGAAGCGATCCGATCCACATCCACCGCAGGCGTCCAAGCGACAGCCCCGTCACGAATGGTGTACACACCGATGGCCGTGGTGACGGTCCCGGCGGCGTCTGCATCCGGCCGACCACGCACACGCGACACAGTGATGATCGTCGTGCCGTCGGGCGTGACGTGCGGTTCGCCGAACGCGACCGTCGAACGCCACGGTTGAGGCAGCGGGATGCCGAATGCTCGCATGCCTCCCATGATGCGCGATCCGGCCTCCGTGTGAGACGCGCACGGGCGAGCGAGGGGGCGGAGATGCGACTGGGCCGGGCTACGGCGGCGCATCGTCCGGTCTTCGTTGCTAGGACTCCGCCGCCGCGGCATCGGCGTCGGCCTCGACACGGATGCTGTCGAGCCCCGCTCGGTAGGTGGTGACCTCGAAGTCCGGGAAGCGCTCGGCGAACTTCGAGGCGTCGAACAGGTTGTCGTATCGGTAGCGTGCGAGCAACTCCCGGATCTCGCGTGCCTGCGCGTCGAAGATCCCGCTCGCTATCAGCGCCCACTCGGGCACGACTGTGTATCGGTCGGCGGCACCGAACGCGGCGGTCGCCATCGAGGCGAACTCCCGGTAGGTGGGACGGTCGTCATCGACAGGAAGGTGCCAGGTCTGGCCGTAGGCGTCAGGTGTGTTCCCGAGAGTGGCGAGTGCGCGGCTGGCGTCAGGGGTCCAGATGAGGGTGCGGCGACGATCGGCGCGCACCGGCACGAGTGGCCGCTTGCCGGTCTTGATCCGGTCGATGATCAGCGAGTTGGTGAAACCCTGAGTGCGCCCGGGACCGTAGAACTCCGGGGCTCGCGCGATGAGGGCGGGCACGTCGCCGCGTACCGTCTCCTCGAGCACCATGGTCGCCATATCCGCTCGCACACGGCCTTTGCGTCCCACCGGAGCGAACGGAGTCTCCTCGGTCTGCACATGGTCGTCCTGCGGATACATATAGGTGTTGTCGAAGTACGCGAACTTCGCACCCGCGGCCCTCGCGGCTGCCAACGCGTTGCGGAGCATGGTGGGGAATCGTGCTTCCCAGAGGGCCGTGTCGGCGGGTAGTCCCGCCGTGAAATACACGATCTCGCTGCCGGCCACCGCCCGTGCGGTCTGTCCGGCATCGAGCAGATCGGCACTCACGACCTCGTCGGCCTCGTTCACCTTGCGCGGATTGCGGCTGACGAGCCTCAGGTCGTCGGTGTGGGCCCGGCCGAGCTCTCGGGCCAGTTCGACCGCGATCTGGCCGTTCGCTCCGAGGATCGTCTGCATCGTTGTGGTCCCTTCCCCTGCCGCGGTTCTCGGTGGACGTCGGTCCTCCGGCAGCCCAAAGTATGCGCTGCTTACATGAGATTAGGGGACGCCCGGAGCGTTGTCAAAGCAGGCCTCGTGCAGTCGGGCCCGCGCAGACTGGGCGTCGATCCTCTATCTCACCCGTGGTAGGCGGCGACCTGGTCGTGGACGATGGTGGTCAGATACTCGACGCCGAGGTTCATGTCGCCGAGATGTGTGTTGAACAGGGGTACCTCACCCAACTGTTGTCGGTCGTTGATCGGAGTAGCGCGTAGGCGATGGAAGGTGCCTGGATCGACGCACGAGACCGTGTACCGGCCGGGGCCCGTCGTCCATGTGGACGACGAGGTCGGGAACTCGAGCGCCGGCAGCGTCATGATCGTCAGCAGCGCCCTGATCACGCCCGGCGAGTACGGCGCGCTGACGAGCGTGATTCCCACCGGGTTGTAGATGCCGCTCAGTCTCCGTGGGTCCGTGCAGGCGACCTGATACTGCGGACCGAAGGGCAGGCCCATGATCAGACTGAGTGCGTCGAGCGTGCTGTTGCCGAACAGCGATGGCAGTGCGGTCAGCTCGGTGGAATAGGCGACGACGCATCCGGTCTGCGCGCTTCGCGTGCATAGCGGGATGTGCTGGAAGTCGCCGCCGGTCGTGGATCCGGGACGCGTGAGTACGTTGCCTCCCATGAGCAGAGCACCGACCATCTCGGCGCGCACGGCGGGGTTCGGGTCGATCTCCTCGCGGATCAGCTTGCGCAGCATCATCGTGCCCTGCGAGTGCCCGATCAGCATGAAGCCGCGACCGCTTCCGCGCGTGCGCTGAAACTCCTTCCAGGCGTGCTTGACGTCGTTGTACGCCGTCTGCATCATCGCGCGGTTGCCGGCGAGTGCGGTCAGCGCGGCCGGGGCCAGCCCGAAGGTGGTGAGCTCGCGGTACAGAGGCGCGTAGATCCGGCATTGGTTCTGGAACGGGGACGCCTGCATCCGTGTGACGTCCCGGACGGGCGGTGTCATCTCCGCCGGCGCTTGGAAGCCGAGGTTGTCGGTGATCGTCGGGTAGACGTAGAAGCAGTCCACCTTCTGAGCGGTCTCGGGAACCCGGGTCGCGGGGTATCGCTTTCCAGTCCCGAGATCGGTCCGATCGTTCGGGAGATCGCACGGGTCGCCCGTGATGCCGGGGTGACACAACCATTTGACAGTGCTGCCGCTCGGTGACGGCACCGGTGACGAATAGGCGGATGGGCCGGGCGCCGCGTGGGCCAGCGCGGGTACCGTCACCGCGGCGATCACGACGTTCACGACGGCCGCAACGGCGCACACGATCGCGTACGCGAACGTGCAGTTCTCATCGGTCCGCATGGATTCCTCTCACGAGCTGGTCTGTGTACTTCGTCGGTTGTCGTACGGCCGTGCCGTGGAATGCGCCGGAATCGACCGCGGGCGCCGTCGGCGGACACTGTCTCCGCAGCCGCCGATCATGCACGGCGTTCACGGCTTCACCGGAGCTCCGGCGATCATCGAGAGGATGGTGCCGAATGCGCCGCCGAGAGTGGACAACGCGCCCGGATCGAGCAGCGTCGCGGGCACCGTCTTCGTATCGCATCCTGCCTGTGCGGGAACACCGTTCATCCGATCCTTGACCCAGTTGAATGCTGCGGCGGCTCCCGTGACCGCGACGACGACGTGTGGCGAATTGAGTTGCGGCACCGGGTTCGGCGGGAACTGCTCACGTCGATAGACGACCGATGTTCCGCCCGCGCAGTAGCTGTGGACGAGCTTGTCCTCGCCGGCGATCGGTGAGATCTCGTCCGTCACACCGTTGTAGACGTAGAGCGGCATCCGTGGGGCTCGCCCGGTGATGCCGCGTTCGCGGATCGCCTTGCGCACCACGGGATCCTCCAGCACCGTGTCCAGCGGGGCGGTCAAGAAGTCGTTGCGGTAGTCGAGCCAGAGGTTGGACATGATGTTCTGGATCAGGCAGTGGTCGTGTGTAGCGTCGACCCTCGCCTTGCCGTTCGGCGTGAGGTACTTGTCGATCGCCCGGGCGAACTGGGCAGAGTCCTTACCGATCGCGCCGAGACCGATGGGGATGAAGCCGCCGATGAGGCTCCCGTTCACGTCTTTGAGGGACGCGGGGAGGTCACGCTCGACGGCACCCATCGCCGCTCCCTTGATCTGAGTCAGTTCGGGGGCGTAGGTCGGCTGCTCTTCGGCAGCCCAGCTACTGACGATTCCGCCGTCGGAGTAACCCCACATCGTGACCGGCGAGCTGCGGGTCACGTTCGCGGGACGGAAGTGTTCGACGGCGCGGATCCCGTCCAGGACGGCGTAGCCGGGCTGGTGCGGGGTGAGGAAACGGTTCTCGATCCCGCCGTGATCCGGCATCGTGACGGCCCATCCCTCGCGCAGTCCCAGCGCCGCGAACAGCACTTCGTCGGGGGCGATGTCGAATAGCAACGGTCCGGCCGGCGTCGACAGATCGACGCCGGCGGGGGCCATCTTCGTCAGTTGGTACGACGGGTTGCACACGCGCAGCGTCGCGTCCGCCGCCGACTGGAACGACAGCAGCTTCGTCGGCTTGGTGCCGCGCGGGACCATGACCGTCGTGACCGCCATATCCGGCTCGCGATGCTGGCCGGACGTCCGGTAGGCGATCTGCCACGCGTCGGCGTTGATGTGGAACAGCCCCAGTGACTTGACCTGCACCGAGCGCGTGCGAACGATCGCCCCCGGGTCGAGATGGGCGAGATCGGCGGGCACGTCGTAGAACGAGTCCCGCGGAGGCGCAGGCTCGGCCCGAGCGGTGGCGGGAACCGTGATCGCGTCGACCGCTCCGATACAGAACGCGAGGGTGCTCACCATCGCAAGGACGAGCAGGGCGCGAACGCGCCCCCTCATACGCCCGGACGTCGCGATAGACCTCGAGGTGGAGCGCGGATCGGTGTACATGTGGTTCCCTTCGGAATACCGGTCGGTCGAGTGGCGGCGTGGTCGGCAGCGAGTCTTCGGCGAGTTGCCGGGAACAACGGCTCGTGATGTTCCTGCCGTCAAGTCAGCAGGATCTCGCGGTACGCCTCTGCGAACGCCGCGGCCGTCGCACTGTCGAACTGGGTGTGTCGGTAACGAAGAGTGATGAACAGCTGGTCGCCCACAGTGATGACGCCGACGGAGGTTCCCATCGGCATGTGGCCCGGAGGCGAGAACCATGCCTGCTTGATGGGCCCGGCGGGAGCCGGCAGATCAGGCATGTTCTGACGACCGAGATTCGACAGAACCGCGGTCGCGACGATCGTGCCGCCGGTGAGCGGCTGCAGCAGGGCGATCTTGGACCGCAGCGGACGGGGTATCAGTTTCGAATTGATCTGGAGTAGGTCGATGAGCGCGGCCGCAGAACTCGCTTCCTTGAAGCGCGCGGTCTGTGGGACGACCATGCCGACGGCGTCCATGAGATCGGCTTGACTCTCGCGCGGAACGGAGACGGTGACGTAGGAGACCACGTTGCCGAGTACGTCGTTCCGCCATGCGGCTGGGCGCAGGTTGACCGGCATCATGATGCCGATGCGGCCGTTCTGGGCACAATGGTCGGCGTTCCACCGATGTATCGCGGCGACGAGACCGGCTATGAGGAGGTCGTTGATCGTCGACCCGCCCGTGCGGCGCGCCACGAGCGTCCGTACGTCACCGGCATCGAGCGCCATGAGGTGGAAGCCGTATCCCGGTCGCTCCGTGGCGCCGGACGGTGCCACGCGTGCCGGGGCGCTGCGGTGCACGCCGATGTGTCCGGCGAGCTCGGTGAGGCGTTGGAGGCGCTCGGTGATCGATTTCGAACCGACGAGCGCGACGAGGTCACGGCTGGCCAGAGGATCGACGGCGGGAACCGGATCGTCCAGACCGGCGTACGCGCGCAGGATCGAGACCATGAGTCTGTAGCTGGTCATCCCGTCACCGACGGCGTGGTGGACGTTCAGCATCAGGTAGTCCCCGTCGGGGTGCGCCACCAGAGCGACCTGGAATGGAGGCGCCTCCTGCAGGCGCGGGCTGACACTCTGCAGTCGTGCCCTCGCCTCGGCGACCTCGGAATCCGTCCGGCAGTAACTGACTTCCACAGGGATGGGAGGGATGGCGTCTGTGATCTCCCATGACCGGCCGGTGTCGGTGAGCGCGGCCGGGACCAGCCGCGCGTGCGCAAGGGGATGACGGCGGACCGCGGCTGCGACCGACTCACCGACGCGGCGCGGGTCGAGAGTGCCGGCACACCGGATCTCCAGGTGACAACTCCACGGCTCGACCGGGCCGTCCAGGTCCAGGATCGCTTCGTCCACCGAGTTCAACGGAGTCTTGATCACAGATGCCTGTCCCATCTCTGCGCGCTACCGCCCTCGGGGCTGCGGTCCCTCGGCATTTCGCCGTGGTCACGGCTCGGTTCGCAGATGTGATGGTAGCCACGCCGATGGACTTTTTCGGCCACAAACGGGGCCAATTAATTGATCTTTTCGGACACGTGGTCGGGCTGCGTTACTGTGCCGTATGGCTCGTACCGGCACAAGTGCAGGTCTTGGCACGTCACCACGCGGCTACGACTTCGTCCGATCGGGCAACGGCGTCGTGATCGTCTCCCAGTTCGCGATTGATCAGGGGCTCGCCGTCGCCGATGTCCTCGCCGATACCGGCTTGTCCGCGGATCGGTTCGACGATCCGGACTTCGGGGTGACCGCACTTCAGGAGCTCACGGTGCTGCGGAACCTTCGGGCTCTCCAGCCCGAGTACACCGGCCTCGGTCTCGACCTGGGCCGCCGGTACCGTCTCACGTCGTTCGGTCCGCTGGGGTACGGCTGCCTCACCAGCCCGACGCTCGGAGACGCCCTGACGCTGGGGCTCACATACATCGATCTCACCTTCGCCTTCTGCGTACCGGACGTGGCAGCGGACGAGGAGCGCTTCCGGGTCCGCATTCAGGACCAGTACCTGCCGGACGATCTACGTGATCTACTGATCGAGCGCGACATCACCGCTCTGATGTCGGTCGTGAACGACCTGCTGCCCGGGGGCATTCGCCCCACGGTGATCCACTTGCCAGGACCCCGGCCCGCTCACGCCGGCCGGTTGGCACGGGCATGGCGCGTCGAGCCCGAGTTCGATCGGTCGGAGACGTACAGCGAGCTCCCGATCGAGCTGCTGGCCACCCCGCTGCCCCAGGCGGACCCGGCCATGCATGCGAGATGCGTTGCGAAATGCGGCATCCTGGCGGCGGCGCGGCGCGGCGACGGCGCGGCACTCGCGGACAGGATCCGAGAGCGGCTGTCACGGTTCGACCGAGGCGTACCCACGATCGACCAGGTCGCCCAGGAATGGCACATGAGTTCACGTACCCTGCGCCGTCGGCTCACGGAAGCCGGAACGAGTTTCCGCGAGTTGTTGAGTGAGGCCAGACGGGAAGCAGCGACCAGACTTCTCACCGAGGGGGTTTCGGTAGGCGGTGTCGCCCAACGTCTCGGCTATGCGGAAGCAGCACCGTTCATCCGAGCATTCAAGTCCTGGACGGGCACGACGCCGACCGCCGACCGCGGACCCGCGTGAGCTCACGAGGCAGCAGCGGGCCGGACCGCGCGCGATCGCGCGCCCATCGTGGCGGGACCGGCACGCGTCGAGCCTAAAGCTCTTGTCGCCCAGCGGTTCCGCGCGCGATCTGCCGTCCCGGCGCGGCGGCGGGAGTGGTCTGCGCTGTCGGTGTGCCGCGCATGCCCGCCTCATCGGTACCGACCCCGGCCAGCCCGCGGTCGAGCAGCGTCAGCGCGAGAAAGACTGCGGCGAGGGCGATCACGAACCATGCCAGGTGGTGGAGCCCGGTCGTTGTGGCCTTCCGCCCATAGAAGAACCCGGTTGCGGATGAGGCGACCATGGCCCCGAGGTACATGAAGGTGCGCAGCAGACCCGCAGAGGCACCGATCTTGTCAGGGCGGGCCTGGTGATAGAGGGCGTTCTGATTGGCCAGGTTGACCAGCCCCTGTGGGATGCCGAGCACGATCACCACGATGAGCAGCAGCCAGACCGGGGAGGACCCGCCGAGGACGAACAGCAGGGCGCAGCACACGATCTGCGCGACGGCACCGGCGATCAGCTTGCCGCGTACCTGCGGTCGCCGACCGGTCAGGGCGGTGACAAGGATCCCGACCGCGAAGGTGGGGAGCAGAACCAGGCCGGCGGTCGCGGGATTCAGGCCACGGCCCTGCTCCAGCCACTGGGTGAAACCGTAGATAAAGCAGTAGGAGACCACGGACGCCGTGAACATCCGGGCGTAGGTGGCCAGCAGCGGGATGTTCCCGGCGAGAACCCGCACGTCTATGAAGGGGTCCGGGTGACGGAGCTCCCACCAGGCGAACGCGACACCGGCACCGATCGCGAGGACCGGCAGCCAGCTCAGCGACAGGGCGGGGGTCATCAGGAACAACAGCAGGGCGATCAGCGTGACCGCGAACAACAGGATGCCGGCCGAGTCCACGCCCGGTGTGTCCGCCGATGGTGTGGTGTCCGGCTCCTGGCTCGGCAGGTACAGCCACCCGAGGACGAGGCACGCGACGCCGAGGACGATGTTCACGGCGAGCGTGCTGCGCCAGCCACCGACCCCGATCAGCAGACCGCCGAGGGTCGGCCCGACGACGGCGATCGTCTGCGTCGTGATCGACAGGATGGTCAGCACCCCCGCCGGACTCGCTACACCGGTTCGGTCGGACTCGCGGCGGATCAGACTCATCGCGGCCGGGTATCCGGCGCAGGTGCCGAAGCCGAGCACGACCCGCGCAGCGACGAGCACCCATATGTCGGGCGCGACCGTGCCGACGACGCCCGCGAGCACGGTGAGCGCGGCGCCGATCAGGAAAAGCCTTCTCGGCCCGTAGATGTCGACGAACCGGCCGGCCAGTGGCTGGCCGATCGCGGTGGCCAGGTAAAGCGCCGACACCAGCCACGCCGTCTCCGATGCGGGTGCCCCCAACGCGATGCCGATCGGGACGAGCGCGACGGCGATGATCGACGAGTTGACCGGATTGAGGATCGCCCCGAGCATCATCGGGGCCAGCAGTCGTGGGTCGAACCGGTCCCCGGGGGCCGCCCGCCCGGCGAACGGGTTCGGCATCAGCCCAGAATCCGTTCCACGAGCGTCATCGCCGCGATGATCGTCTGCCTCTCATCCTCGCTGTACTGCTCGGCGAGAGCCGTCTCCAGCCATGCCCGTCCGGCGTCGAGGGCGCCGTCCACGCGGGCACGGCCGGCCTCGGTCGCCTCCAGCAGCTGCCGTCGACCGTCGCCCGGGTCGGCAGTACGGGTGACGTAGCCGGCCCGCTGCAACGCCGCCACCGTCACCGTCATCGACTGCGGTGTCACCCTCTCGGCCCGCGCCAGCGCGCTCGCCGTCATCGCCTCGCCGCGCGCGATCCGCATCAGGACCGAAGCCTGTCCCGGGGTCAGCTCGTCGGTGTCCGTGATGGCCATGATCCGCCGACGCAGGCGGCTGGTGACCGCCCGCAGATCCAGGGCGGCGCGGAAAGCCGAGTCCGCCGGTACCGCGGGTGGTTGGCTCATGAGCGACATATAATCAGTCTATACTGATTAACTTAAACTGATCAATACGATTCGATCAATCGCCCCTGCCAGCCGGCCCGGAAACTGCAGACCTATCCGTTGACGAGCGCCCGGACCGCTCCCGGCACGACGGTGTCGACGTAATCCCCGGGCACGGTGCCGTCGATCTGCAACGTGACGAGGCCGTGGAGTAGCGCCCAGACCGCGACGCCGACGCGATTCGCGTCTTCGATGCCGAACGCCGCGCCGCGCACGCGCCGGATCGCGTCCACCAAGGGTGCAGCCGGGTCATGGTCTTGCGGTACCCCGGCGGGGACGTAGGTCACGGCGCCGCCGAAGACGACGCGGTACAGGTTGGTTTCCGTGATGGCCCAGCGACGGTATGCCGCCGATATCGCGAGTAGATCCGCGACCGGATCCGAACTCGCAGGTGCCGCAAGCAGTGCTCGATGCAGCAGCCCCAATGCGTGCCGGCGCACGGCGTCGCCGAGTTCGTCTTTGCCACCGAACAACGTGTAGATCGAGGTGGTCGACGCCTCTGCATGAGCCGCGATGTCCCGAACGGAGAGCTTGTCCCATGGTCGTCGACGCCCCTCAGCCGACGGTCTCCGCGATTCGCGCCGTCCGGTGGAGCGAGAAGAACCCCAGACCATGGAACGCGTCCGAGTTCGTGGTCTGCGGCGGCGAGCTCATCCGCGACCGGATCGACCGACGGTGACCTCCGCACCGGCGAGCCGCGGGGTCGGCCGTCGTCGGCGGAGGACGGCGGCGGCCGGGTCAGCGCCGAACCGTGGCCAATAACGGGTCGACAGCCCGCCTGATCGCCGGGAGATCCTCGTCGTCGGCAAGCGTCTGCAATTCGGGACGAGACGTTCGGGGGCGCTCGATTCCGAACAGCAGACGCGGCAGGTGCGGATGCACCGTCGCTCCGATGACCCGCTCTGCGAGGACGTCGGCCCCGGCATCGTCGAGGCCGTAGCGCCGGGCGAGGTGCTCGGCGAGGCGGGCGGTCGAGTCTGCGAAGAAGATGCCGTGCAGTCGCCGTGCCGCATCGGGAAATCTCGGCGCCGCAGTGACACCCAGTCGGCAGGTCTGCACCACCGGCTCCCAACTCAGCATCTGCATCAGGCGTGCGCAGTAGAGGGCGACAGCCTCGTCCGGGACGTCCGAGTACGCATCCGGCGTCTGCATCCGTCCCTGGAAGAGCTCTCCGATTCGGTCGATCACCGCGCCGAAGAGTGCGTCCTTCGTGGGGAAGTGCGCATACAAGGAGCGCTTGGAGGTCTGCGCCCGCGCCGCGACGGAGTCCATGGACGTGCCCTCGAACCCGGACTCGAGGAACAGTTCCTTCGCCGTGTCCAGAATGTGCTCTCTCAGTACGTCGCCGCGACGCGCCATCTTGCCTCCGCCCAAAGTAAACGGTACGGTTGAGTTTACTTGATTCACTCCCCGGTCCCTATGGAGTCCTACCCCATGATCGTCGTCACCGCACCCACCGGCCGCATCGGCAGCAGGGTCCTCGCTTCACTCCTCGAGTCCGACGAGCGCGTTCGTCTCATCGCCCGCGACCCGCGCAAAGTCCCCGCTGCCGCACGTGAGAGATTCGAGGTCGTTGCGGGATCGCACCGCGATCCCGCGGTGCTCGACAGGGCGTTGACCGGCGCCGACTCCCTCTTCTGGCTGATGCCGGCCGACAGCACCGCACGGAGCATCTACGACACATACGTGACCGCGAGTATCTCGGGCGCCGAGGCCGTACACCGGCACGGTGTGGAGCGGGTCGTGATCGTCTCCGCCCTGGGCCGCGGCACCGGCACGTACGCCGGACACGTCTCCGCGTCGCTCGCGATGGAGGATCTGTTCCGCTCCACCGGCGTTCACATCCGCGCCTTGGCCTGCCCGTCCTTCATGGACAACGTTCTGTACCAGGCCGCCGGCCTCGAGAACGGCATCCTCACCGGCACGCTTCCCGCGGACCTGAAGCTGCCGACCGTGGCGACCACGGACATCGCCGACGTAGCAGTCCGCCTGCTTCGCGATCACAGCTGGACCGGCCAGGACACCGTCGGCGTGCTGGGCCCGGAAGACCTGTCACTCGACGACATGGCTGCCGTCCTCACCGAGGTGCTCGGCACTCCCGTCCGTTTCCAACCGGGTGACCGCGACGCGGTCAAGCAGGCCTTCCTCGGATGCGGGTACTCCGAGGCCGTCGCCCAGGCGATGATCGACATGGACGTCGCCAAGGAACGCGGCATCGACCTCTCGGTCGCACGGACAGCCGAGAACACGACACCCACCACCTTCCGGCGGTTCGCCGAGGCAGTAGTGAAACCGGCGGTGCTGTGAACGAATCCGTCCACGCCGCAACGATATCCGTTGCCGTGGAACGGCTCGCGGGCGCGTTCGTCAGCCACCGGCGATCCCCTGTCCTGCGCTCCCCCGCCGACCACGGTCTCACCTTCGAGAGCGTCATCTTCCCGTCCCAGGACGGGATCGAGCTCAAAGGCTGGTTCGTGCCCGCCGACAACGCCCGGGCAGTCGTCGTGGTCAACCACCCGCGGTACTTCAGCCGCTCCGGTCTGCCGGCCCACCAGGAGCCGTGGCGCTCGTCGTTCGCGGTGACCGGCAACGACTTCGAGGTCGATCTCGTCCCCGACATCGCGATCCTGCACCGTGCCGGCTACCACGTTCTCGCCTACGACCTACGGAACTTCGGCAGCAGTGCCACGGCCGACGACGCGGTGACCAGTGGCGGCATCCTCGAATCGCGCGATGTGATCGGATCGCTCCGCTACATCCGGTCCCGCCCCGACTGCCGAGGCGCGGACATAGTCCTGTTCAGCCGCTGCCTGGGCGCCAACGCATCCCTATTCGCGATACAGCGCGCACCCGCGGAGTTCGCCGACGTGCGGGGTCTGGTCGCATGCCAACCGCTCTCTCCCCACATGGTCCTCGAACGCGCCCTCGAACGCGAAGACCTCCCGCTCGACCTCATGCACGCGATCGATGAGCGGACCCATGCGCGAACAGGTTTCCGGCTCGCAGAGATGTCCCCGATCCCGGCCGCGAGCAGCTGCTCCATTCCGACGTTCGTCTATCAGGTCCGCGAGGATCGTATGACACGTCAGTCCGACGTCCAGGCCGTCTTCGAAGCCCTCCCGGACGCCGGCGGCGACAACGAGCTGTACTGGATCGAAGACACCAGCCGCCGATGGGACGGCTACCTCTACTTTCAGCGAGACCCGTCGCACATACTCGAGTGGATTCGCCGACACGTCGGGTGAGTGTCGCGTCGGCGGGCACCCGCGACTGCGGTTTCTACTTCCGCCGCCGAACGGAGCCTCTGAACTCGCCGGGATAGACCACCCAGCCCGGGCAGTAACTCACATGGTCGAATGATCAAGCAGACTCGCGGCAGATCTGCAGGAGCTCTACGAGGGCGGGGGTCAGTCGTCGTCCGGCATCGGTCACGAGATAGGCGGGCAGTCGCAGCGGTCTGTGTTGCGCGCCGACGTTCGCCGGCAGGAAAGAGATGCCGGGAATGGCGAGGGTCTTCGCGTGCGACGCGAAGAACACTGTCCAGCTCGGCGCCCCGATCGCCAGCCTGGCGAACCCTTCATGCAGTGAACCGCCGAAATCACCGACGATACGCGGAGTGAAACCGGCCGCGTGAGCCGCCTGCTGGACGGCGTCATACAGGTCGGGGTTATCGTCCCGCGGTGATATCCGCAGAGGTAGGTCGGCCAGACCGGCGAGGTCGACGACGTGTTCGCCAGCGAGGGGGTGTACCGACGGCAGGGCCACCAGCAGTTCGTCCTGCCACACTTCGGTGAAGTCGAACCGCCCGGTGGCCCGGCTGTCTCCGCGAACTATGGCGGCGTCCAGTTCTCCGGCGAGGACTGCGGCCAGCCGGTCGGCGGTGCGGAGGTACTCGAGACGGAGTTCGACAGGCGGATCGGCCCGCTGAGCGCGCTCAGCCAGATCGCTGATTCTGGCGCCGAGCCCCGCGCTGGTACCCAGCCGGACGACGCGCTGTTGCTCGTCGGATAGATCCCGCATCTGCTCGACCGCGGTGCGCAGTGCGTCGATCACGTTCTGGGCGAGTGGCACGAACCGTTCGCCGGCTTCGGTGAGCCGCACGGTCCGGCGGGAGCGATCCAGCAACTGCACACCCAGCTCCCGTTCCAGCCGGGCGACCTGCTGGCTCACGGCGGACGGAGCCACGTTCAGCCGCTCCGCGGCCCGCCCGAAGTGCAGTTCCGACGCGACGCGCAGAAAGTACCGCAATTGCCGCAGTTCCAACGTACTTCACCTCCCGCCGCGACTCGGTTGTCGATGTCCAGCATGGCTTGCCCCACCGAGACCGTTCAGTCTCAGTGAATCCAGCATGCACGAATCGCCTGTTGTCGGTGCGGTGCGGCGCGAGCACCGTGGACCGGACGACGAAATCCGGACTGGAGGACGACCCGATGAGTGCGACAGAAACAGGAACCGCGACCGCCGCGGCTGATCGAGCGACGCTGCGCGCGGGTACCGGTCCCGGTCTGGTGCTGTTGCACGGCACCGGAGCGGACGCCGGGATGTGGGCGCCGATGGTGCCGGCTTGGTCGGCGACGCACACCGTGGTGACGCCGCAGCTCGCAAGCGCTCTCGACACCGGGCCGCTGACCGTCGCTGGACTCGCCCAGCGCGCGCTGGACGCGGCCGACGACGCCGGTCTCGAACAGTTCGATCTGGTGGGGCACTCACTCGGCGCGGTCGTCGCGGCCGAACTCGCCGCCACGACGCCGGAACGGGTCAGCCGCCTCGTGCTGCACGCCGGATGGGTCCGCACCGATCAGCGGATGCACAGTGAGTTCGCGCTGTGGATCCGTCTGCTGCGAACCGACCTCGATCTGTTTCTGCGATATCTGCCGATCATGGCTTTCGGTCCCAAGTTCTGGTCCACTGCAGCGGATTCCAGCATCGACGAGCTGGTGGCCACGCTGGCTCCCCGGTTCGACGTCTCCGAGACGATCCGTCAGACGGAGCTCGACATGCGCGTCGACATCACCGACCGGCTGGCCGGCATCGTCGCACCGACCCTGGTGCTCAGCTCGCGGCATGACAGGCTTATCGACTGCGCCGCCCAACGAGCCCTGGTCAGCGGCATCGCGCACAGCACCCAGGCCGGCCTGGACGTCGGGCACGGTGCTCCGGCGGAGGACCCCGCGGAATTCGCGGCCGCCGTCGACCACTTTCTCGGCGGTCGCCGGTGACCGAGGGAGCGACCATTGCGCGGAGGACCTCTTGGGGCCCAGCGATTCTGCTGTGCACGACGATCCTGCTGATTCCTGTCGGCGCACCCGGCGCGAGCATCTCCATTCCAGGTATCTCGAACGACTTGGGCGCCTCGGCGACAACGGCGAACTGGGTGATGAACGCCTTCATGCTGTCGTTCGCGGCAGTGATGGCGGTCGCCGGGAGCCTGGCGGACCGGATCGGCCGTCGTCGCGTGCTGGTCATCGGTCTCGCAGTGTTCGTCGTCGGCAATCTGTTGATCGTCACCGCTCCCGCGATCGCGCTCGTGATCGCCGGGCGGGCGATCGCGGGCGTCGGTGCCGCCGCCATCACGACCGGGGGCTCCGCCCTGCTGTCGGCCACCTACAGCGGCCCGCAGCGCAGTGCGGTGTTCGCCGTCTTCGGCACCACATTGGGGCTTGGCCTCGCATTCGGACCGACCCTTTCCGGTCTCGCAATCACCGCTCTATCGAGTTGGCGCGCACTGTATCTGGCCTATGCGGTGGTGGCTATACCGTCGTTGCTGCTGTCGCCACGCCTACCGGATACGCCACCACAGCGGTCGGCGGCGAAGTTCGACCTCCGCGGCGGGGCGTTGCTGACCGGTGCACTCGCGGCATTCATGGTCGGGGTCTCACTCGGCCCGGATGCCGGCTGGAACAGCCCGGGCGTGTGGGTGTTGCTGGCCCTCGCCGTGGCCGCCGGAGTTGCATTCGCTCGCGCCGAGCGCCGCACGATGAATCCTCTCGTCGACCTGCACCTGTTACGGGTCAAGCAGTTTCGCGCAGTATGTCTCACGGTGACGCTCGGTGCGTTCGGGTTCGTTTCGCTGATCTTCACCCTGGGGCTGTTCTTCGCCGCTACCGCTTCGGTGTCTGCACTCGTAGCCGGGGCGATGCTGTTGCCACTGACTGCGCCGACGTTATTGGTGCCGCTCGCGATGTCCAAGATCGCACACAGGCTGCCGCTCGGAGTTCTCTTGCCCTCTTCCCTCGCGATCATCGCGATCGGGGGCGGGTGGTTCGCCGCAATAGGGCCGGCTCACGGTCTGTCCACTATCAGCTGGCCGATGCTCCTGATAGGTACGGGCCAGGGACTCGCGCTGATGGTCCTTGACGGCGCGGCCCTCGCGGTCGCCCCGGCAGGTCGCGAGGGGATGGCGGCAGGTGTCTTCAACACCGTGCGGCTGGGTACAGAGTCCATCGCCGTCGTCGTCATTACCGCGATCATCGGCACCGTGACGAACGCACGGGTGGGCTCCGGGACCGCCGCAACGTTGCTCGCCGGTCACGCGGCCGGAGGAGCACGGGGCGCCGCCGCTTACGCCGCGGGGTGGCAAGCGGGGCTCGCCACCGTCGCACTGCTGTGCGCGCTGGGCGCCGTAGTCGTGTGGCGTGAGCTGAGGGTCGGACCCGATGTGCCGACCGAGAAGACGTCCGTGCCAGCGGTCTAGACGGTATGTAGCGACCCGGTCGCTGTGACGGGGTCATGACGTTGCTGACGAAGCCTTGTCAGGTATGGCCTGGCGCCATAGTGGATGTCAGGTTGTTCCTGACGAACGGTGTGACACGCACACAGGCTCCGAATCGTCTATCTGCCACGATAATTCGAACGCGGCGGCCACCGTACCGTGGCCCAGCTCACGCTCGGCGGGCATGATCTGAACCCCATCGATGCAGCGTGGCGACCACGTCGTCGAGGCTGCGGCCCTTCTCCGTGATGCGGTACGTCACCTGAGGCGGCGTGGTGGCGACGACTTCGCGTTCCACCAGGCCCGCCCGCACAAGGGACTTCAATTCGCTCGACAGAACCTTCTGCGAGATGCCGGGGACGCGACGTTGCAGTTCGGCGTAGCGGCAGTCGGCACCTCGGAGTTCCCAGAGGATCTGCATCGTCCACTTCCCGCCGATGAGGCCGGCGATGTCCTGCACCGTGTGCCCGCAGTAGTCGCTGGTCATTCCATTTCCTACCTCGACGTTCGTTCCTGACATGAAAGTGCCGTCTTCCCACTACATCCTGCTAGGAGCAACATCGAACCCGCAACCGACAAAGGAGAGATCATGCCGATCGTCAATGTGGATATCGTCCCCGAGCTCATGGAGGGGGACCGGGAGGAGCAGTACAGCGGGATCGTCGCTGGGATCACCGACGCCATCGTCTCGAGCACGGGCGCCCCCACCGAATCGGTGCACGTCCTCATCAACGAGGTCTCGTTCGCCAAGTACGCGGTCGGCGGTGTCATGCTGCAAAGGAGTATGGGCAGTCGCTGAAGCAGTCGCACGTTCCGCAGCACGTGGGCAGCAGCCCTAGGCCTCGCGGCGCTCAGGCCAACGCGCGATGCCACGCAAAACCGGTCACAAATCTTGCATCGGTCGAGCCTTCCGGGTCGTCCACCACCCCAGCAGCTCGACGACTGCGGGTGCGGACTCCTCACGTCGAGACGCAAGACCGATTGCGACCGATGGTGGACTGGTGAGTGGCACGACAACAACGCCTGCCGGGGCGATACGGGTCGAGCGCGTGCGGTCCAGCGCGCTGATCCCCACTCCTCTAGCGACCTGCTCGAGCACTTGCTCGGCATCTGCTTCCTCCGCAACGATGTTCGGCGGCGCGTCCGGCCATATCGCTCCGATGACCTCGTCGTAGTAGTCGGGTCCGGTGGTGCGGGGCCAGAAGACCACCGGCTCGTGCTGGAGATCGGCCGCGGCTACGGTCGCACGCGCGGCTAGGCGGTGCCCGAGCGGCAGGATGGCCGCGACCTCCTCTGTGCCGCATGGGATCACGTCGATGTCGGATGCACTGATGGTGCCGCGGACGAAGGCCACGTCTACTTCTCCTGCGCGTAACATTTCGAGGTTCCATGCAGTCCAGCCCGTGATGGATGTGATTCGGACGCGTGGATGCTCCTCCCGGAAACGTCGAATACGTGGCGCGATGCCGGCATCCGCTCCCGATCGTGTCAGTGCGATGCGTATCTCTCCGCGTGTACCTGTGGCGTGGTCCCGCACTGCTTCCGCGAGTTGGTCCGCCACGCGCAGTAGGTCAGGAGCGTGGTTGGCTAGATGTTCACCCGCCATCGTCAGTGCGAACCCCGGCCGATCGCGGTCGATGAGTGGGGCCCCGAGTTCCCGCTCGAGCTTCTTGATCTGTTGGGACAGCGCCGGCTGAGTGATGTGCAGCGCCGCGGCGGCAGCACCGAAGTGGCGATGCTGCACGAGGGTCTCGAAATACCGGACTCTGCGGAGGTCGTCCACGAAGCCAGGCTAGCCCTACCCCGGAGCTATCGCCTGTGTTGCTGATCACACTTCCGGGAGCTTCCACCCCGATCGAGCTGCGCTGATAAGCGGACCAAAGACGTCGTCTGGACCACATCTTATTGGACTGCACCACATTCCGCGTCCGACCATCGAGCCCGTGCAGACCGAACGTGGGAACGGGGAGTGATGAGCGGACCAAACACCGTCGCCGAGGTCCTTGCGGGTCGTCTCCAGGAGCATGGGGTCGATGTCGTCTTCGGCCAGAGCCTGCCATCCCAGCTCGTTCTAGCGGCGGAGGACGCTGGCATCCGACAGATCGTGTACCGGACCGAGAACGCCGGTGGGGCGATGGCCGACGGCTACGCTCGGACGCGGCGCACGTGTGGCTTCATCATGGCCCAGAACGGACCTGCGGCAACCCTCCTTGTGCCTCCGCTGACCGAGGCGAGGCACGCTTCGATCGCGGTCGTCGCGCTCGTACAGGGGGTCCCGCGGGATCATGTCGGCCGCAACGCCTTCCAGGAGATCGATCATCGCGCACTGTTCTCCGGATGCGCTAAGTGGTTCGACACACTTGAGGACGGTTCGCGCGCAGTCGAGATGCTGGACGCGGCGATTCGCGCGGCGACGAGCGGCCGCCCGGGGCCGGCTGTACTGATGGTGCCCAAGGACGTTCTCGGCGAGCCGGCGGTGCGGACACGTCTGTTGCCCCATTCGCCAGCCGGTCCGATCGCGGTTCCGCTCGACCGCCCACGTCCCGCCCCGTCCGAGACCGCCAGCGCCTGGGAGGCTTTACTCATCGCGCACCGGCCGCTGATCGTCGCAGGCGGTGGTGCCGTCGCCTCCGACGCCGGGGGGCATCTGACCGCTTTGGCCGACCAGACCGGCATCCCGGTCGCCACAACTCCGATGGGCAAGGGCGTCATACCCGACGATCATCCACTCGCGGTCGGGGTTGTCGGCAACTACATGGGCCCACGTGCCATGACCCACCGAATCCGCACCTGGCTCGCCGACGTCGACGTGGTCCTTTTTGCGGGAACTCGAACCAACGAGAACGGTACGGACGGCTGGACCCTGTTCCCGGATGACGCCACCTATCTGCATCTGGACATCGACCCAGGTGAGATCGGCCGCAATTACCCCGTGGCCACTCGTCTAGTCGGCGACGTACGGGCAGGCGTGGAGGACCTCCTCGACCGTGCTCGTCAGGACAGCCGGTCACCTGACCCGGCGGCCCGTACCGAAGCGATCCGGGCAGTGGCCGCGAGCCGACGCGCATTCGACTCGTCTCGCTCGCACCTTAGACGCTTGGAACACACGCCGCTGCGGCCGGAGACAGTCATCACCACCCTCGACGAACTCGCCCCCGACGACGCGGTCTTCGTCGCCGACGCGAGTTACTCCTCCATCTGGGTGGGTTCGTTCCTGACCATGCCCGGCACCGGCCGCCGGACTCTGCTGCCCCGCGGTATGGCCGGCCTCGGATGGGGTCTACCCCTAGCGCTCGGGGCGAAAGCCGCGGAGCCGGACCGGACCGTCGTCTGCCTCACCGGCGACGGAGGGTTCGCGCACTGCTGGGCCGAAGTCGAGACAGCGGTCCGCGAGCATCTACCCGTCGTGATCGTGGTGCTGAACAACTCCGAACTCGGCTACCAGAAGCACGCCGAACTCGTCCAGTTCGGGAGGGCGACCAGCGCGGTCACTCTAGGCGCTGTCGATCACGCCGCACTCGCACGAGCCTGCGGCGCGCGCGGGCTCACCGTCACGACCCCCACCCACCTTGCAGCGGCGCTCGCCGATTCCCTGACGTCCACCACCACAACCGTGATCGACGTCATCACCGACCCCGACGCCTATCCACCGATCACCGGGTGGGACACCTCACCCGAACTACGCACCGCCCCACCGGCCTGCACAGCGGCCTCGTCCAGCCCCAGCCACCCGGAGTAGAGATCATGCCCTTCGACTTCAGCGCCTATTTCCGCACGCACATCGACGACATCCGATCCGACGGCCGGTACCGCACCTTCGTCGAGATCGAACGCCTCGCCGGAAGGTTTCCGCAGGCACTGCACCACACGTCCGAGGGCACCCGCGAGATCACCGTGTGGTGCAGCAACGACCACCTGGGCATGGGGCAGTACCCGACGGTCACCGAGGCGATGCACAAGTCCATCGCACGCTCCGGAGTCGCCGCAGGAGGCTCGCGCAACATCTCCGGCACCAACCACACACACGTGCAACTCGAACGCGAGGTCGCCGACCTTCACCACAAGAAGTCGGGACTGACGTTCATCACCGGATACGCTGCGAACGATGCCGTCCTCGGAGTCCTAGGGCGATACCTGCCCGACCCGGTGTTCTTCTCCGACGAACAGAACCACGCCTCGATGATCCTCGGGATGCGTGCGTCCGGTGCCGAACGGAAGATATTCCGGCACAACGACCCTGAACACCTCGAACAGTTGCTCGCAGAGTCCGATCCGCACCGCCCGCGGATCGTCGTGTTCGAATCGGTGTACTCGATGGACGGCGATATCGCACCCATGCCGGAGATCTGCGCGGTCGCCAGGCGGCACGGTGCCCTCACGTACGCGGACGAAGCGCACTCCGTGGGCATGTACGGTCCTGAGGGCGCCGGGATGGCCGCCGCCCTCGGCTGCGCCGAGGAGATCGACCTGATGATGGGTACCTTCGCGAAAGGCTACGGCACCGCGGGCGGCTACGTCACCGGACCCGCACCGATCCTTGACGCCGTACGCAGCTTCGCGCCGCCGTTCATCTTCACGCTGGCCATGCCCCCAGCGCTAGCCGCCGCGGCACTCGCGAGCGTCCGGCACCTCCGCGAGTCCGAGAACGAGCGGATCCTGCTGCACCATCGCGCCGGTCTCATGCAGGATCTGTTCCGGCAACGCCGCATACCTATGGTCTCGACCGAGAGCCACATCGTCCCCGTCCTGGTCGGAGACCCGCACAAATGCAAGCGACTCGCCGACATCCTGCTGCACGAGCACGGCGAATACGCCCAGCCGATCAACGCACCCTCGGTCCCGCGCGGCACCGAGCGACTGCGTATCAACCCATCACCCGTACACAGTCCTTCCACCGTGCACCGGTTCGTCGACAACGTCGACCGCGTATGGTCACAGCTCGGCCTCGCCCGTACTCGTGGTCACGACCAGGATGCGCCTACAGCAGTGTCCCCCATCCGCACGGGCATCCCGCAGGCGGTATCGGTATGACCAAGGTGACCACACGCCACAACTGCTCGGCCCAGCAGATCGGTGAACGCACGCCGTGGGGCCAGCATGCGCTGTTGTACGTCGTGTTCTTCCTCATGGGCGCGGAGATGTATCTCGTCTCTCCACTCCTACCCGAGATCTCACACGCTTTCGGAGCTTCCACAGCCCAAGCTGCGACGGTCGTCACCGCTTATGTCGTGGTGTACGCGGTGGCCGGTCCGCCGCTCGGGCTGCTCGCCGACCGCTACCCACGCAAGCGATCGGCTATCGCCGGCGCAGTCGTCTTCCTCATCGGTAACGCCGGCTGCGCCGCAGCCCCATCGCTCGGCGCACTCGTCGCCGCGCGCGGTGTGACCGGTCTCGGCGCGGCGCTCGCCGCGCCCGCCATCTGGGCCTACCTGGCCGAGCGCACAGCCACCCACCAACGTGGTCGCGCGATCTCGCTAGGCGCGAGCGTGTATTCACTCGGTCAGGTTCTCGGTGTCCCGCTCGGCGCGCTGCTCGCCGACGCGGGCGGCTGGCAAGCACCGTTCCTCGGAGTGAGTATCCTCATGGCCCTCGCCACAGTCACCCTCGCGGGCAGACTCGAGTCGACACCGGTCGCCGCCACACCGCGCGGCGCGGGCGCTCTTGTCCGTCCGTGGCGCTCCCCTCACATCCGGCTCGGTCTCGTCTCAACGTTCCTGCTGCAGGCCGGCCGTCTGGGTGCGTACACCTACATCGGCGCGCTGTTCGCGGAGAGGTTCGGCTTGCCGCTGTCAGCGCTCGGGCTTGTCGGTCTGCTGGTCGGTGCCGGCTCGATGGCCGGTTCCCTGGTTGCCGGGACGACACTCGACCGGCTCACGCGTATCGGCGTCCGCGGCACCTGGGTCTCAGTAGCGTCCGCGCTGCTGTTCATTCCATGCGCGGCCGTCGCGTCCATGAGCCACCATCTCCCGATCGCCCTGGTCGCCCTCGCCCTGTGGTGTGTCTTCGGCGGCGGCTTCTACTCCAGCCAACAGACCCACCTCGCTTCCGCTGACCCGACCCAGCGCGCCAGCGTCGTGGCCTGGAACAACTCCATGATGAACGCCGGGATCGCGGTCGGCACAACCGTGCTCGGCGCAACCGCAGCAGGCGGACCGACGTTTGCAGCGATCACCTGTCTATTCGGACTCGGCGCCGCCGTCGCCGCCGCCATTCCCCTGATCGGCAGGGCAGTCACCCTCCCAGGAAGGTAAGGACCGATGACGACCAGCACACGCTCCCCAATCGGCGCCCTGCCGCTGATCGATCGAGCACACGGTTGCTACCTCTACGACACCCACGGTCGCGACTACCTCGACGGCTCCTCCGGAGTGCTCAACGTCAACATCGGTCACGCCCACCCGGCCGTGATCGCCGCGATGCGCGCGCAGCTCGACCGCGTCGCGTTCGTCCACCGCACACAGTTCGACAACCGCCCCGCACAGGACCTGACGACGCGACTACTCCAGGTCGCACCCACAAACACGACAGCCGTGGAGTTCTCGAACTCCGGTTCAGAAGCGAACGAAACCGCCCTGCGACTGGTCTACGCGTACCACCACCGCCGAAATGCACCCGAACGCACCGTGATCCTCTCCGAGGAACCCAGCTACCACGGAATGACCGCTGGAGCGCTAGCTATCACCGGCATGCCCGGCAAGAGGGACCCGTCTACCGGCCCGCTCCTCTCACATCCCGACCGGATTCTTGTACAGCCTCGCAACGGAACACTGCGCGCGCAGCGCAGCGACTGGGCGGAAGCGATCGAGTCCGTCGGTGCTTCCAGAATCGCGGCAATCTTCGTCGAGCCCTTGGGCGGCGCCTCGTCCGGCGCTGCACCGATCGGAGCGGACACTCTCCAGTGGCTACGACGCGAAACCGAGGACGAGGGCATCCTGCTCGTCGCCGATGAGGTCATGTCCGGGTTCGGCCGCACCGGCCACTGGTGGGCAACCGAACACTCCGCAATAGCACCCGACATCACCACATCCGGCAAAGGCATCACCGGCGGCTACACCAGCCTTGCGGTGACATTCGTGAACGACCGCGTACAGGACGGCATCGGCGAACCGGTCGGCCCCGTAGTCCTCGGCCACACCATGTCGGCGAACCCGCTCGCCTGCGCCGCCGCAGGAGCAGTTCTCGACGTCCTCACCGACGAGAACCTCCCCGCCGCCGCCCGCGCTCGAGGCGACGACCTCGCCGCTGCACTCACCCGCATCACCCACCGCCACGACGACCTCGTATCCGGGCACACCGGAAGGGGTCTCATGCGCGGACTGCACCTACTCCACGATGCCCCTGCAGGCACCAACCGCCAGATCGTCAGCGCCGCACGAGCCCACGGACTGATCCTGTGCGCCGCCGGAATCTCCCCGCACACGCAAGCGATTCTCATCGCGCCGCCGCTCACCGTCGACCGCGCCGACATCGACATGCTCGAGACCCGCCTAGAGGCCACCCTGCAGGCTGTGCCGCGCCACGCCTCGCTGGCCAATCGACCGAGCCGCTCCGGTGACCGACGCCGACGCGATCTAACAACCACCCCATGACCCTAGAAAAAGTCCGACCGCACCCGACCGACGACATCATCCGAGGCCTCTGTCCCGTCGCGGGGAAGCCAGAGATGACCCGCTTCGACGGTCGCCGAGCAGACAACGGCGACCTTCCCCCTATAACGCCCGTTGAACCAGACGCCGCAACGAATCTCGCCGTAGCGCAACGTTCCTGGTGAGCTGTCTGGTTTCGTTGTCTGGAAACTAGATCCCGGCAAAGGTGCCTTTGCCGGGATACCGGATCGGCGGCGTCATGGACGGCACGTTGATCGGCTACGCGCGGTGCTCGACCTGCGGCCAGGACCTCCGCGCGCACGAACACGAGCTGCGCAAGGCCGAGGCCGCACCGGAACGGATCTACACCGACACCGACTCCGGGTTCACCGGCCGCAACACGAACCGACTCGGCTTGAAGACGGCCCTGGAGGTCGTGCGCGGGGGCGACACTCTGGTCGTGACGAAGCTCGATCGTCTGGATCGCTCGATCCGCAGCCGCCGGTCCAGCCGCCGCGACCGGTACTCATTGCAGAACGGGGCGTGTAACACCAGCGATCCCGGGCGCGACAGGGGAGACAGCGGTCGAGACCACGTGCCCGGTACCTGACATCACGCCGATCCCATGACGAAGAGGTCGACATGAAACGCACCATCCTCAGCATCATCGCAGTCGCCGGAGCGGTCGCCGCTCCGCTGGTCGCGCCGGCTGCCGCCGATGCCGCGCCGGCGGGGACAGTTCATTTCTCGGTGGGCGACTCGTTCAACTGCGCCATCACCGCAGACGGCAAGGTGGGCTGCGACCTGCCCACACCGCGGCAGATGACGATCACCATGAACGGTACCGATCGACCGGTGCCGTTCAAGGTGCGCGAAGTGCTGATCGACAGCGCGTCGCTGCCGGCGCACCCGGGGCCCGGCGTGGGTACTCCGCACACCCTGCCGGGTGGCAATCCGCCGATCGAGCAGGTCGGCCACCCCAGCGGCACCGGCGCGGACTCCGGTCCCGAGGTCGACCACGGCGGTGCCAGCTGCCGCCTCGGCTTCCATGGCAGCTTCAGCTGCAAATCGAAGGGCCACGGCTTCGGCTACTACGAGACGATCACCGCGAATTGACCTGTGCCGGAACGACCGGACCGTCCGCAGCCCGGAGCATCACGCCGAGACTGCTCGCGCCGCCGCAGCGATTCGCGGACGGCTTCGATCGAATTCGTCGACCTGGCCGGAGGCACCTAGTCCGCTCCGATCCGTCCCGGAACCGACTAGTTACGGGAACGCGGGCTCGGGGGTAATACGAGGTTGCGGGACGAGTCAAGCTGACGGTGCTTTAGAAGCGCGCCGAGAATCCGCCATCGGTGTTGATGAGCTGCCCAGAGACCCAGCGACCCTCGTCCGAGATGAGGAACGCAACGATTGCAGCGATATCGGCAGCAGTTCCCAGTCGCCCGAGGGGATGCGCGGGAGTCAGGGCGGTTCGGAGCCCGTCATCCATCCATCCGGTGTCGATAGGACCGGGGTTGATGACGTTTGCCGAGACTCGCCTCGGACCGAGTTCGCGGGCGGCGGAGATGACAATTCGGTCCAGCGCGCCCTTGGATGCCCCGTATGGCAGGTTTCCCGTCGTGTGGTCGCTGGTGAGGGCGACGATAGCGCCTCCATCCGCTGGAATCTGTCGTGCGAACGCCGCGATGAGCAATAAGCTGGCGCGTGCGTTGACCGCGATGTGGGTATCGAAGCTCGCGGCCGTGGTGTCGAGGATGCCGGATTCAACGTCGTGAGCGTGACTGAGAACGAGCGCGCCGATGGGTCCCCGGTCCTTGGTCACGGTAGAGATCAGTTCGTCGGGTGCGGTGGGCGATGAGAGATCGCAGACGTAATCGACATCGTCAAGATCGCTGGTAACGACCTCCCAACCCGCGCTTTTCAGGCGGGGAACAATGCCTGCGGCGATGCTGTCAGCCCGCGCAGCGCCAGTGATGAGTGCAAGTGGCATGCCCTCAACGGTATCCAGGGTCTTGCAACGACCTGTCCGCCACCACGCCGGGGCGAACGACGACACTGCCGCCCACCCGGGGTCATGGGGCGGCGGTGCTGGAAGCGCTATGCGCGATCACGGGATTTGACGGTAGCCGCCCGAACTTGCTATCCGACACTCCAGCGGCGGCCATCGCAGCTTCCACATCTACCTGACCAATGTGTCGGGCATGCCGTGCGTTATCGGCGGCTACCCGATGATCCAGCCCGTGCTGGCGGGACGCCCCGTGACTACCCGACACGAAACGTCACCACCAACTGGGATGCGACCGGGGTCCCACTGATCCCGATCACGCTCCAGCCGCGTGAGTCCGCGTTCTCAGACTTAGCGTTCATCGCTGCACCGGTCGCCAGCACGGACAGATGCTTCAGCTGGGACGCACTGACCGTCACCCCACCCGGCGACAGCCGCGCAATCACAATCCCGAACCACAATATGGTGTGCGGAAGCCCGTTCGAAGTGACACCGCTGCAGCGCTGAAACGCCTGTGTTCGCTGCCCAAGGCCTGTACTGCAAACTCACTCGCCGCCCTGTTCGAGCTCAGGTGAGCGAGGGACGCGCGGTATCGCGGCATCGCACTGCACACAGCGAATCCGTCACCGGGACGTCATCGGTGATCTGGCGCTACTACGGACCCGACACCGGCTAGACAATGCTGAACCGAAGCGGGCCCCAGAAAATGAAAACCCCAGCTCAAGAACACTTTCGAGTTCGTGATCTGGGGCGCTGCAGTTCGTAGAACTGCTCGTGGTGGTGGGCGAAGGGGGACTTGAACCCCCACGTCCCGAAGGACACTGGCACCTGAAGCCAGCGCGTCTGCCATTCCGCCACTCGCCCGAGCGACCCGAGAACACTAACACGAAGAATCCCGGCGCGTGAAATCGCAATGCTACCTGCGCAGATGCCTCGTTCGGCCCGCCGCACACCATGTCGATCCAGCATCCCCGCTGGACACATCGCTGGTGCACAAGAGAAAATTGTCCACCAGTGGGACCACAACCCATGTGTGGTGCCGATCCGCCGCTATCATCGATGCACGGATCGCGCACTGCGACACGCTGATGGAAGGAGCAGTTCGTCTTGGGAATCCTGCAGCGCTTCGAGCGCCGACTCGAGGGTGCCGTCGGCGACGGCTTCGCCTTCGTCTTCGGCGGCAAGGTGGTTCCGCAGGAGGTCGAGGCCGCTCTCCAGCGAGAGGCCGAGGACCAGCTTCAGGAGCTGGGCGATGGTGCCTACCTGGTTCCCAACAAGTACGTCATCGCTGTGTCCGATACGGACCAGCAGACCTTCGATGCAGACCGCGACTTCGCCATACGCTCGTTCTCCAAGCACTTGGAGGAATACATTCGAGACAACGGCTGGCAGACTTATGGTGACGTGGTTGTACATTTCGAGCAGTCACCGCACCTGCACACCGGGCAGTTCCGTGCAAGCGGCACCGTCGACCCCGATGCGGTACCGCTCGCGGGGTCCGCACCCGACCAGCAGCAGAGACCACCGCAGATGGCAGAACCAGGAGCCGATTCGATGACTCAGACCCCCGGACACGACCAGCCGCAGAATGCGGCGGGCGGTCAGGAATACCAGCAGGGCGGCTATGACCAGGCGCAGCACGGGTACGACCCGGCCCAGCAGGGTTACGACCAAGCGCAGCAGGGGTACGACCAGGACTACCAACAGGGCTACGGCCAGCAGGGTTACGACCAGGGCTACGGCCAGCAGTACGACCAGGGCTACCAACAGGGCTACGGCCAGCAGGGTTACGACCAGGGCTACCAACAGGGCTATGCCCAGCCCGGATACGACCAGGGCTACCCGCAGCAGGGCTACGGCCAGCAGGGCTACCAACAGGGCGGATACGACCAGGGTTACCCGCAGGGCTACGGCCAGCAGCAGTACCAGCAGGGTTATGACCAGGGCTACGGCCAGGGCGGCTATCAGCAGCAGTACGCACCGCAGTCGGTCACTCTGTACCTGGAGGACGGCTCCAACCGCACCTTCCAACTGCGTGAGGGGGCCAACGTGATCGGGCGCGGCCAGGACGCGCAGTTCCGCCTACCCGACACCGGGGTGTCCCGTCGGCACGTCGAGATCCGTTGGGACGGCTACGCCGCCGTGCTCAACGACCTCGGTTCCACCAACGGCACCTCGGTAAACGACGTCCCCGTCACCAACTGGGAGCTTGCCGACGGCGACCGCATCCGCGTCGGGCACTCCGACATCGTGGTGCGCTTCCAGTAGATTCTCCGACATGCACGCCGCGCCCCGGAGCCGAGGACCGGGCGCGGCTGCCGGTTGCCCACGGCACGACAGGAGGGAGGAACCGTGCAGGGACTAGTTCTGCAGCTGACCCGAGCAGGGTTCCTATTGCTGCTGTGGCTCGCCGTCTGGCTGGTCGTGGGCGCGCTGCGCTCCGACGCGCGCGTCGCGAGCGGCATGCGCCCGCGCCGCACAGCCCGCACCGAGCGACGCGGCGTGTTCTCGCGGCGCGGCAACCGCGTGGCGAAATACCTCGTGGTGACGCACGGCCCGCTGGCCAACACCCGCATCACGCTGAGCAACCAGCCCGTCCTCATCGGTCGCGCCGACGATTCCACGCTGGTCCTCACGGACGACTACGCGTCCACGCGCCACGCCCGGCTGTCCCGCGACGGTGACGACTGGTTCGTCGAGGACCTCGGCTCCACCAATGGCACCTATCTCGACCGCAACAAGGTGACCACCCCGACCCGCGTCCCGCTGGGCACCCCGGTGCGCGTGGGCAAGACCGTGATCGAGTTGCGCCCGTGAGCCTGATCCTCCGATACGCCGCCCGCAGCGATAGGGGCCTCGTCCGCAGCAACAACGAGGACTCGGTGTATGCGGGGCCGCGTCTGCTCGCCCTCGCCGACGGTATGGGTGGCCACGCGGCCGGCGAGGTCGCCTCGCAACTGATGATCACGGCCCTCGCACCGCTCGATGACGACGAGCCCGGCGGCGACCTGTTGGCCAAGCTCGACGACGCGATGCGCTCCGGCAACGAGTCCATCGCGGACCAGGTCGACGAGGACCCCGACCTCGACGGCATGGGCACCACCCTGACCGCGATCCTGTTCGCGGGCTCCAAGCTGGGTCTGATCCACGTCGGGGACTCGCGCGGATACCTGCGCCGAGACAGCGTCATCACGCAGATCACCAAGGACGACACATTCGTCCAGACCCTCGTCGACGAGGGCCGGATCACCGCCGAGCAGGCGCACGTGCATCCGCAGCGATCCCTGATCATGAAAGCCCTCACGGGTCACGAGGTCGAGCCGACCCTCACGCTGCGCGAGGCGAAGGCGGGCGACGTCTACCTGCTCTGCTCCGATGGGCTTTCCGACGTCGTCAGCGACGAGACCATCGGCGAGGCCCTGGACAACGAGGACGTCGCGGCCGCCGCGGACCGGCTGATCGAGCTCGCGCTGAAGGCGGGCGGCCCGGACAACGTCACCGTCGTCGTCGCCCGCGTGGAGGACACCAGCTTCGGGCAGAGCAAGCCCATCGTCGGCGGCGCCGTCGACGATGACGACACCGACTACGTGCCGCCCGCCAACACAGCTGCCGGGCGCGCCGCGGCGCTGCGGCCGCCCCGTCAGGCGCCCCGCCGCGTCATCGCCCAGTCGTCCGACGACGAGCCCGACCGCCGCCGTCCGCGGGGCCGCTGGATCGCGCTCGCGGTGCTGCTCGCCCTGATCATCGCTGCCGCGGTGGCCGCGATCGTCACCCGGTCGATCGTGCGCTCGAACTACTTCGTCGCCGAGACGTCGGACGGCACCGTCGCGATCTCGCGCGGCGTACGCGGCAGCTTCTTCGGAACCTCGCTCAACGATGTGCAGGAGGTGGTCTGCGTCGCGGGCGGCAGCGCATCCTCGGCGACTCCCGGCAACAGTGGCTGCTCCCCCATGCGGGTAGCCGACCTCACGCCGAGCGGACGCTCGAACCTGCGCAGTCTGCCCGATGCCGCGTCGCTCGACGACGCGCGCGAACAGGCCCGCGCCCTCGCACGCAACCTGATGCCCGTCTGCGCCGTGTCGACGCTGGTCCTGCCTCCACGCTCGGGGGCCCAGCCCGGGGCAGAGCCGTCGGGTGCCGCACCGACGCCCGCCGCACCGTCGGGCGCCCAGCCCTCGCCCCAGGCGCCCAGCGAGTCCCTCACGCCGGGCCCGAATCCGTCCGGCGCACCCGTGACCACCGTGACCACGCAGACGTCGACCCCGGAGCGGCCCTGCAGAGGCGGTTCGTCGTGAACGCGCAGGCGCTCACGACCCCCGGAGGCGGCTTCACCATCGCGACCACGCGCAGGTCCCGGATGATCGAGCTGTCCCTGCTCGGGCTCGCGACGCTGATCACCTTCGCGGCGCTGGTCATCGTCGAGTGGGCGCAGGAGCAGGCCGTCACGTGGGACCTGCTCAAGTTCGGCGCGGCGTTCATCGCGCTCTACGGCGGCGCGCACGTCGCGGTGCGCCGTTTCGCCCCGCATGCGGACCCCGTGATCCTGCCGGTAGTCGCGCTCCTGAACGGATTGGGCCTGGTGATCATCCACCGCCTGGACCTCGGCAGCGCGCACGGTGAGAACGGCCGCATCACCCATCCCGACGAGGCGAACCAGCAGGTTCTGTGGACCTTTCTGGGCGTGCTCATGCTGGTGGGCGTCCTGGCGATGCTGCGCGACCACCGCGTGCTCTCCCGCTACGCGTACACGATCGGCCTCGGCGGCCTGGTCTTCCTGGCGCTGCCGGCTGTGCTGCCGTCGAGCCTGTCCGAGGTGAACGGCTCGAAGAACTGGATCAAGACCGGCATCTTCAACATCCAGCCGAACGAGGTCTCCAAGGTCCTGTTGATCATCTTCACGGCCGCGTTCCTGGTGTCGAAACGGGACCTGTTCACGAGCGGTGGCCGCCGCGTGTTCGGCGTCGACCTCCCGCGGGCCCGCGACCTCGCGCCGCTGCTCCTGGTGTGGGCGGTCGCGATCGGCGTGCTGGGCGTGGAGAACGATCTCGGCACTCCGATGCTGATCTTCTTCACCGTGCTGATCATGGTGTACATCGCGACGGAACGCGTGGGGTGGGTCGTCGTGGGACTCGCCCTGTTCGTTGTGGGCGCGGTGGTCGCCTACCAGCTGTTCCCGCATCTGCGGGTGCGCGTATCGGTGTGGCAGGACCCGTTCGCGGACTTCTACGGGGTCGGTAACCAGCCCGCGCAGGCCCTGTTCTCCCTCGCGACCGGCGGCCTCGCCGGCACCGGGCTCGGCTCGGGCCGACCCACGATGGTGCCGTTCGCGAGCACCGACTTCGTGATCGCGGCGATCGGCGAGGAGCTCGGCCTCATCGGCCTGACCGCGCTCCTGCTGCTGTTCCTCATCCTCGTGTTCCGCGGCTTCCGTGCGGGCCTGATGGTCCGTGACAGCTTCGGCAAGCTGCTGGCCGCGGGTCTCGCGTCGACCATGGCGATCCAGATATTCGTGGTCGTCGGCGGCGTCACCAAGCTGATCCCTCTCACCGGCTTGACGACGCCGTTCGTGTCGTACGGCGGCTCCTCACTGCTGACCAACTACGCACTCGTCGCGATCCTGCTGCGCATCTCCAACGCCGCGCGGGAGCCGAAGGTGACGTCGAAGCAGCCCGGAACCCCGGTTCCCGACCGGCAGACCGAGATCGTGAAGCGCGCATGAACAAACCGCTCCGACGCGTGACGATGGTCGTCGTGATCATGGTGTTGGCTCTGTTGGCCAACGCCACGTACATCCAGGTCTTCCGAGCGGATTCGTTGCGCGCTGACCCGCGCAACGAGCGGGTGTTGCTCGACGAGTATTCGCGGCAGCGTGGTTCGATCCTGGCCGGACCCGACGTGATGGCGAACTCGGTGAGCACCGACGACCGCTACAAGTACCTGCGCGTGTACCCCGAGGCCTCGGCCAAGGCGTATTCGCCCATCACCGGCTACTACTCGATGGTGTACGCCTCGGGAGGCGTCGAGCGGGCCGAGGAGCCCCTACTCAACGGCAGCGACAACCGGCTGTTCGGACGCCGGATGATCGACCTTGTGCAGGGCCGCGATCCCCGCGGCGGCAACGTCATCACCACCATCAACCCGGCGATGCAGAAGGTCGCCTACGACAAGCTGACGTCGGCGTGCGGCCCGAAGCCGTGTCACGGCGCGGCCGTCGCGATCGAACCCACGACGGGCAAGATCCTCGCGATGGTGTCGACACCGGGCTACGACCCCAACCCGCTGTCGTCACACGACCCCAGCGTTGCGTCAGCGGCCTGGAAGAAGCTGCAGAACGACGACAGCGATCCGATGCTCAACCGCGCGATCTCGCAGACGTATCCGCCCGGCTCGACGTTCAAGGTGATCACCACCGCCGCCGCGCTGTCACAGGGCTCCGCGAACGTCGACACGCGGCTCACGTCCTCGTCGACGATCACGCTGCCGGACTCGACTACGTCGCTGACCAACTACGCGCGTGAGACGTGCCCGGAGAGCGCCGGAGGCAGCGTCAGCCTGCTGCAGGCGTTCGAGTACTCGTGCAACACGGCCTTCGTGCAGCTCGCCACGCAGAAGCTGCGCAACGGCGAGGACGCGCTCAAGCAGATGGCCACCAACTTCGGCCTGAACACCACGCCCGACCCGATCCCCCTGAGAGTCGCGGAGTCCACCACGGGACCCGTCGACGACGGGGCCAAGCTCGGCCAGTCCGCTATCGGCCAGCGGGACGTCTCCTTGACGCCGCTGCAGAACGCGGAGATCGCCGCAACACTCGCGAACGGAGGCATCCGGATGCAGCCGTACCTGGTGGACAGCCTGCAGGCACCCGACCTCACGACCCTGGCCACGACCCAGCCGCACCGGCTGGGCCAGGCCATCTCCCCCGACGTGGCGACTACTATGCGGACGTTGATGGTCGCGTCGGAACAGCACACCAAGGGTTCGGGAGGCCCGGTGCCGATCGCGTCGAAGACCGGGACGGCCGAGCACTCGACCGGGCGCAGCGACGAGCCCCCGCACGCGTGGTACATCGCGTACGGTCCGGTGAACGACCCCAAGGTCGCGGTGGCCGTCATCATTGAGAACGGTGGAAATGAAGGCGAGGCGGCGACCGGCGGGTCGATCGCAGCGCCGATCGGACGTGCGGTGATAGGCGCCGCGGTGAACGGGCAGGGGAACTGATGAGCTTGCAGACCGGCTCCACGATCGCCGACCGGTACGAGCTGCTGCGGCTCATCGCCACCGGTGGCATGGGCCAGGTGTGGGAGGCGATGGACACGCGGCTGGATCGCCGCGTGGCGATCAAGGTGCTCAAGGCGGAGTTCTCCGACGACCGCGAGTTCCTCGCCCGGTTCCGCAACGAGGCCCGCACGACCGCAGCCCTGAACCATCCCGGCATCGCGGGCGTCTACGACTACGGCGAGACGCCCGACAAGTCGGGTGGAGCGCCTCTGGCGTACCTGGTGATGGAACTCGTCAACGGCGAGCCGCTCAACGCAGTCCTCTCCCGACTCGGTCGCCTCAGCCAGGCGCAGGCGCTGGATCTGCTGGAGCAGACGGGCCGCGCCCTGCAGGTCGCGCACAGCGCCGGTCTCGTGCACCGCGACGTCAAGCCCGGCAACATCCTCATCACGCCCACGGGCCAGGTGAAGATCACCGATTTCGGCATCGCGAAGGCCGTCGACGCGGCGCCCGTGACCAAGACCGGCATGGTCATGGGTACGGCGCAGTACATCTCGCCCGAGCAGGCGTCGGGTGAGGACGCGACCGCGGCGTCGGACGTGTATTCGCTGGGCGTCGTCGGGTACGAGTGTCTCGCCGGCCGGCGGCCGTTCACGGGCGACGGAGCCATCACCGTCGCCATGAAGCACATCCGCGACAACCCGGAGCCCCTGTCGTCGGATCTGCCCGCCAACGTCCGCGAGCTGATCACGCTGACGCTCGTCAAGGATCCGCGGCAGCGGTATGCGAACGGCGGCGAGTTCGCCGACGCCGTAGCCGCCGTCAAGGCCGGCCAGCGCCCGCCCATGCCGCGCGGCTGGAGCGGGGGCAACCCGCCCGTCGACAACCGGCCCACCACGTACAACACGGGCGCCACCACGGCGATCCCGCCGTCACGCCCCACGCCGCGTGCGGTGTCGCGACCGTCCGCACCCATCTCCCGCTCGGGCTACCCCGAGGACTCGGGCTGGTCGCGTGCGCAGAAGACCGTGCTCGCCGCGTCGGTCCTGATCCTGCTGCTCGCGGCGGCGATCATCGGCGGATACCTCATCTTCGGGGGCGGCACCTCGCCCACAGCGCCGCTGTCGGACTCCAACTCGTCGTCGGCGGTCGAGCCGACCGTTCCTCCGTCCGGACAGGCCACGACCGTCCGGACGACGGCGCAGGCGCCGACGCGTACGACCGCGGAGACCGAACCGACGACGGAGACCCCGACCCCCACCACGCGGACGACGACGAAGACCGTCACGCCGCCGCCCACTCGGACCACCACTCCGCCGCCGCCCACCACGACGACGGAGCCCGAGCCCACCACGACGGAGCCGCCGGTCACCGGTGGTGAGCCGACCACGACGGAGCCGCCACGCGGTATCTTCGGCCTGCCGCTGCCCAACTGGATGGCCCCGGGAGGCGGTACTCGATGACGACACCTCCCCGCCGCATCTCCGACCGCTACGAGCTGGGTGACACTCTCGGCTTCGGCGGTATGTCGGAGGTGCACCTGGCTCGGGACACGCGCCTGTCACGTGACGTGGCGATCAAGATCCTGCGCGCCGACCTCGCGCGGGATCCGAGCTTCTACCTGCGGTTCCGTCGCGAGGCCCAGAACGCCGCCTCGCTGAACCACCCGACCATCGTGCAGGTGTACGACACCGGCGAGGCCGAGACCCCCACCGGGCCGCTGCCGTACATCGTGATGGAGTACGTCGACGGCGAGACGCTGCGCGACGTGCTGCGCCGCGACGGGCATATCGCGCCACGCACCGCGATGACGTGGATGGCCGACGTATGCGCCGCGCTCGACTTCTCGCACAAGAACGGTATCGTGCACCGCGACATGAAGCCTGCCAACGTGATGCTGTCCAAGTCCGGCGAGATCAAGGTCATGGACTTCGGCATCGCGCGCGCTATGAGCGACCCGAACGCCGGCATGACGCAGACGGCAGCCGTCATCGGGACCGCGCAGTACCTTTCGCCCGAGCAGGCGCGCGGCGAGACCGTCGACGCGCGCTCCGACGTCTATGCCGCGGGCTGCGTCCTGTTCGAGCTGCTCACAGGCGAGCCCCCGTTCACGGGCGACTCGCCGGTCTCCGTCGCCTACCAGCATGTACGGGAGGATCCGCGAACCCCGTCAGCGGTCCTGTCCTCGGTGCCGCCCGAGCTCGACTCGATCGTGCTCAAGGCGATCAGCAAGAACCCGGCCAACCGCTACCAGACCGCGGGCGAGATGCGCCAGGACCTGATCCGCGTGCTCGCCGGGCGTAAGCCCGAGGCACCGATGATCATGTCGGACGCCGACCGCGACTTCATGCTGGGCGGCGCGTCCCGCGGACGTGGGCGCCAGGCCGCCGCAGCGGGGGCCGCCGGTGCTGCGGGTGCGACCGCCGCCGGCGCGACCGGCACGAGCCCGGCGAAGCCCGACGACGGCGAGTCACCGTCCGACGACGTCGATCCGGACGCCCCGACGCAGGAGGTCCGGAAGCCCCGCGTGGTGCCGCCTGCCCGGCACGCCCAGGGACAGAAGCGCAATAGAACTCGCCTGATCCTCGCGATCTCGGCAGCCGTGATCGTCGCGATCCTGGCGGTCGTCGGCCTGGCGTACTGGCTGAACTCGTCGGGGGGCACCCCGCACGAGACCGAGGTCTCCATGCCGAATCAGATCGGCAAGCCCGCGTCCGACGCCCAGGTCGCCCTGCAGCGGCTGGGCTTCGACGTGCAGACCAGGCGCGAGAACAGCGACACCGTGCCCCTCGACCACGTGATCACCACGAATCCCACGCCGGACGCGCGCGCCGTCAAGGGACAGTCCGTCACGATGGTCGTGTCGTCCGGGCCGAAGATCGCACTGGTTCCCGATGTGACGGGCAAACCGCAGCAGCAGGCCACCGATCAGCTCACGAAGGCCGGCTTCACAGTCGATAAGGACGTCACACGCACGTCGTCCGCGAGTGTGGCCGCGGGCAGCGTCGTCTCCACGAACCCGGCCGGGCGCACCAATGTGCCGCTCAATCAGCCGATCAAGTTGACCGTCAGTACCGGACCCGAGCAGATCCGCGTGCCCGACGTGACCAACCAGCAGGTCGACCAGGCCAAGTCCAATCTCTCGGAGCTCGGCTTCAAGGTGACCACCAGCGACGTCGAGAGCGACCAGCCCACCGGCACCGTCGTGGGTCAGAACCCCACGGGCGGCACCACCGTGACCAAGGGCTCCGCGGTATCCCTGCAGGTCGCCAAGCAGCCGCCGAAGATCACGATGCCGCGGGTCACGGGCATGGATCTCAACGCCGCGAAGGCCGCGCTGATCTCGGCCGGGTTCACCGGCACGATCAACGTGGACGGCTCGGTCAAGTCGAACCTGCCGTGGACCGACAATCAGGTGTACGGGCAGAGCCCCGGCACCGGGGCGCAGGTGGACGCGAACGGCTCCGTGACGCTGAAGTACTGGGCGAGGAAGTAGCCGCTAGGCCAGCGCCGCGGCGACGTCCCGCTCGAGCTGTCCCACAAGCGCCTCGTCCACGCGGAGGCCACACACCGCGAGCCAGTTCGCAAGCATGCGGTGACCGCCCTGCGTGAGCACCGACTCGGGATGGAACTGCACGCCGTGGATGGGCAGCTCGCGGTGGGCGAACGCCATCACGACGCCCGACTCGGTCCGGCCGGTGATCTCCAGCTCGTCCGGGATCGTGGGCTCGAGGACGGTCAGCGAGTGGTAGCGCGTCGCGGTGAACGGGTCCGGTAGACCGGCGAGGACGCCCCGACCGGTGTGGTGCACCAGGGACGTCTTGCCGTGCAGCAGTTCGGGCGCGCGGTCGACAGTGGCTCCGAAGGCCGCGCCGATAGCTTGGTGGCCCAGGCACACGCCGAGCAGCGGTCTCCCGCTCTCACGGGCCGCCTCGACCATCGGGATCGTGGCTCCGGCGCGCTGCGGGGTGCCCGGGCCGGGGCTGAGCAGTACACCGTCGTAGGGGGCCGCGGCAGCCGCGGGGTCGGCCAGACGCTCGTCGTCGTTGCGCCAGACATCCGCCTCCACGCCCAGCTGACCGAGGTACTGGACCAGGTTGAACACGAAGCTGTCATAGTTGTCGACGACGAGGATCCGCATCGCATCAGGGTACGTCGCCGGTCGTTTCTCCTCGCGCGGGACCTGGGCTACCCTGGCGTACGAACTGTGTCCACGCGCGAAGGAAGTCATGCCGAAGTCCAAGGTCCGGAAGAAGACCGACTACACCATCAATTCGTCGTCTGCGTCGCGCACGCCCGTCAAGGTGAGCGCTCCGTCGGGTCGGTGGTTCGTCGCCCTGTTCCTGGGGTTCATGCTTGCCGGCTTGGCCTGGCTGATCGTGTACTACCTCGGTGCCGACGAGAACGGCCTCGGTGCGCCCGGCAAGCCGCTCGAGTTCATGGTGAATCTCGGTGCCTGGAACTTCGTGATCGGCTTCGGGCTCATGATCGTGGGCCTGCTGATGACGATGTGGTGGAAGTAGAAAGCGCTCTCACCAGCTGAATCACATCGGTGTAAGAGTTATCCCCATTGTGGATGAACCCTGTGGATAGATCCTGGTCGGCTCCGCTGGGCACGGGCGTCTGCCTGCTCGCGGGCGCGCTCCTGCTGAGCGTCGGAGCGCTCTGGCCCGTGTTCGCCGGGTCCACGGGAACGGCCGGCCCGGGCATTCTTCTGCTCGGCGTGGCCGCACTCGTCGCCGCCTATCTGGGGCTGACGTCGCTGCTGCTGCGGCCTCGCCTGCGCGCGAGCGCCGACGGTGTGTATGTGCGCGGGCTGCGAGGCGAGCGGCTACTGCCGTGGAAGGGTCTCGGCATACGCGCGAAATCAGTGCGCCGCTGGGGCCGCGACTCGATCACGCTCGAGCTCGAGCTCGACGAGGGCGAGCGTCTCGTGGTGCTCGGTCGCTGGGAACTGGGCGAATCGCCTTCCGCGGTCGCCGACGAACTCACCGAGATCTCGGGCTCGCACCGACCGTAGCGCCTCCTACGACGCTGCGAACCCGAGATCTCCGGCGCCCGGGCTCTAGTCGATCGTGATCGAGTTGATCGTGACCTGCGTCGCCGGGCGGTCGGCACGGTCCGTCTGGGCCGAGGCGATCTTGTCGACCACGGCCTTGGAGTCGGCATCCTCGACCTCACCGAAGATGGTGTGGCGGTTGTTGAGGTGCGGCGTTTTTCCGACGGTGATGAAGAACTGCGAGCCGTTGGTCGCGGGCCGGCCGATGTTGGCCATGGCCAGCAGGTACGGGCGGTCGAACTTGAGCTCGGGGTGGAACTCGTCGACGAAGTTGTAACCCGGTCCGCCGGTACCGGTGCCGGTCGGGTCCCCGCCCTGGATCATGAAACCGTCGATCACGCGGTGGAAGATCGACCCGTCGTAGAACGGGCCCGTCTTCTCGCCGGCGGCGTTGGCCGTCGAGTATTCCTTGGTGCCCTGCGCCAGGCCCACGAAGTTCTCCACCGTGACGGGAGCGTGGTTCCCGAACAGTGCGATCTTGATGTCGCCTTCGGAGGTGTGCAGTGTCGCGTGGGCGGTAGCGTTGGTGTTAGTCACGCCGGTCATTCTGCCATTCACAGGCATGACTTGGGCGGCTCGATCCGCCGGCCCGTACGGGAAACGAAAGGACTCGCAGACGACGATGACCACCACACTCGAGCGACCCACGGATGTCCAGCGCATCTCCACCGGGGTCAAGCACACCTTCACCGGACCGATCGATATCGCTCGCGGGGGCTTCGGCCTCGGCGTGAAGAGCGCTGGCGGCGGTTTCACCGCCGCCCGCCTCGCCCTGGCGACCGTCCGCTCGCGCTACAAGGCGCGTTCTTCGGATGACGACGCCTCCGCATCGGTCTCCGACGTGTCGGCCGACGGCGGCCGTTCGTGGCGCACACCTGCGCTCATCGCGCTCGGCATCGCGGCAGTGCTCGGCGTCGGCGGCGTCGCGTTCAAACTGCTTCGCACGCCGTCGGTCCCCCCCGTCGCTCCCGAGCCTCCGCGGGTGCGCTCCGCGCCCGCGCCTACACCGTCTGCTCCCGCACCCGCGGACGCTCAGGCCGTCGCCGAGCCGGAGGCACCGTCGGGGGCGACCGGCGACAGCTCCCCGGACACCGCCGACCTCGACCTCGGTCAGGCGGCGGCCGAGGGCGAGGAGGACCGCAAGCGCGGCGAGTGAACTCCGCTCAGCGGCGGAAGACGGCCTGGTGCGACTGGATCGCGAGGAGCACGCAGGCCAGCGCGATGATGACCATCAGTCCGTCGATCCCGTCGGCGTTACGGAAGAAAGCGACGACGGCGAGCACGATGGCCAGGAAAGCGCCGATCCACGCGGCCCAGCAACGGCGGTTCATGGCCCCAGCGTAATGGTCACGCGACCTGCACGTCGGCTAGCGTCAGCGGGGTGATGACGCCGCGCAGCCGCCTCGTGGCGGCTGCGTGTGCGCTCGCGACGGCCGTTGCGCTGACGGGCTGCGATCTCATGCCGAACTCGCTGGAGGTGGTCACCGCACCATCGACGGGCGTCGCGGTGGAGACGGCGCAGACGACCCCGTCGATAGCCCCGTACCGCGTGGACTCGGGCCGTCCCGCATCCACGGCGTCCCGCCCGACCGCGGGTTCGGGCTTCGCCACGTTCGCGGGCCGCTACGGCGTGGTGGCGGCGGTCTGTACGCTCGGGTTCTTCGCTCGGTACCCGGACGGACACGTCGTCGTCTTCACAGCGGGGCACTGTGCGAACCTGGCGCGCGAGGCCCAACCCGACAGCCCGCCGGTCGCCCGATACCTGTCCGGCGACGGCTACAGCGTGCCGTTCGGCGAGTACATCAAAGCGGTGAGCCGGCCGACGGGGCAGGATCTCGCGATGATCCAGACCGTGAACGCGCGGGTCCAGCCCGTTGCGCGTGCCGTCGGGCCCGTTCGCGGGTACAGCACGGCCGCCGACCTCACGACCGGGAACCCGCAGATCTGCATCGTCGGATCGCGCACGGGACTGCACTGCGGCGTGCTGACGTACGTGTCAGCGGTGCGCGTCGACTGGGCGGGCATCCCGGCGGTCGAGGGAGACTCCGGCGGTCCGGTGTACGCGAAGTGGGACGACGGCTCGTATACGGCGGTGGGCGTCGTCAACGGCGTCGCCACGCGCAGGGACGGCATGGGCACCGGCCGGGGCACCGGCTCGCTCATCGCGAACGACATCACCGTGAATCATCTGACTCTGCTGGGCACCCGCTGACCCGGAATCGACAGGCGGAGTCCGGTGTTGCACGACACATGTCCGACAACCTGCTCGACCTCTTCGGCGCAACATCCGAATCGATCCTGATCACCATCAAACGCGATGGACGACCGCAGTCGTCGAACGTCACGCACTACTGGGACGCCGAGCGGCGCACTGCGCTCGTGTCCGTGACGGCCGACCGGGCCAAGACCCGCAACATCGTCCGCGATCCGCGGGTGTCGCTGCACGTCAACGCAGCCGAGTTCTACCGCGGGTACGCGGTGGGTGAGGGGATCGGCGCGCTCACCGCCGTGGCGCAGTCGCCCGACGACGAGGCCGTCGCCGCGCTCATCGACTACTACCGCGCACTGCGCGGGGAGCACCCCGACTGGGCCGAATACGCGCAGGCGATGATCGATCAGCGACGGCAGTTGCTGCGCCTCCGCGTCGACCGTGTCTACGGGCTTGCGCGGTAGGTTCGGATCATGACGATCTCCTGGCAGGACGCTGCGGCCGTGAACCTGATGCTCGACGAGTGCGAGACGTGGGCGGTGGTCGGGCTGTCCGGGGACCCGTCCAAGACCGCCTACGAGATCGCCGAGCTGCTGCAGTCGCGGGGAAAGAAGATCGTCCCCATCCACCCCAGTGCCCCGACGGTGCTTGGTGAGCAGGGCTACGCTTCGCTCGCGGACGTGCCGTTCGAGGTCGACGTGGTGGACGTGTTCCGCCGGTCCGAAGCTGCAGGGCGATTCGTCGACGAGGCGATAGCCGTGGGCGCGCGCGGCGTGTGGCTGCAGCTCGGCGTGGTCGACGAGGCCGCCTTCGACCGTGCCCAGGAGGCCGGCGTGCCGATGGTGATGGACACCTGCCCCGCCATCGAATGGCGTAAGCGGGCCTGACGCCCCGACCAGGAACCGTCCCTACAGGTCGACGACGACCTTCCCCTTCACGTGCCGACCCGCCTGGAGGGTGACAGCGTCGCGGATCCGATCGACCGGGAAGGTCGCAGCAATGGGCACCCGGATCCGGCCTGCCGCAACGAGATTCGCGATGTCGCTGAGCGCGTGCGCGGCGTCGGCACCGTTCGCAGAGGTGATCCCCTCGATCCGCGCGGCGATGGTCGTGATCCGCTCGTCCGGGACGCCGAGGTCCCGCCCCGTCTGCACCGTGTCGGTCCCATGCAGGTCGATGACCGCGGTAACGCCGCCGGGCACGAGTTCGCGCACCCGGTCCGCCAGGCCGTCGCCGTAGGTCAGGGGTTCGGCCCCCAGGCCCTGCAGGTAGTCGGACGACGACGCCGATCCCGTCCCTAGCACCCGCGCCCCCGCGAGCCGGGCGAGCTGCACGGCGAACACGCCGACACCACCCGCCGCGCCACCGATCAGCACCGTGTCTCCTCGCCCGACCCGAACGACGGCGAGTGCGGCAGCCGCGGTGCATCCGGCTATCGCGAGGGTCGCTGCCGTGCGATCGTCGACACCGTCGGGCGTACGGTGCACGTATCCGCCCGCAGCGACGGTACCCATCGGCTCGACGATCACGTGGTCGGCGATGGCTCGGGACATCGCGCCGCCGAAGACCCGGTCTCCGACTGCGAATTCGTGCACCCCATCACCGACCTCATCCACGACGCCGGCGTAGTCGGTCCCGAAACCGCACGGCAGGCTCAGGCCGAAACGTGCGGCGGTCTCCTCGTCCGAGGTCATGAACCAGTCCATCGGGTTGAGCCCGGCAGCGGCGACCCGCACCCGGACCTGGCCTGAGTTGGCATGCGGTACGGGCACATCACGAAGGCCCAGTGCGTCCGGCCCGTCGAACGACTCGAGCAGTACGGCCCTGCTCGCGCCTGTCGATGTGCTGCTGTGGTGGTTCTGCACGGCGATCTCCTCGAGTCGGGGTGCACATGCCCCCGAGGTGGGCGCACGCGGCGAAACGGATTACGCTCCGCTTCGTGAAGTACGCTAGCACAAACGGAGCGTGATCCGTTTTGAATGATCCGGGGAACACGTCGCGGAGATCCGATGCGATCCGCAACCGCGAGCAACTACTCACCGTCGCGACGCGGGTGATCGCGTCGGCAGACCGCACGCCGTCGATGCGCGCGATCGCCACCGAGGCAGGGGTCGGCATCGCGACCCTCTATCGGCACTTCCCGACCCGCGAGGCACTCGTCGAGGCCGTCTACAGGGATCAGGTCGCCCGGCTGGTCGCCGGCTCCCGCGAACTGCTGTCCCATAAGCCGCCCGCCGCGGCTCTACGCGCGTGGATGGACCTGTTCGGCGAGTGGGTCGCCACCAAGAACGGCATGGTGGACACACTCGTCGCCATGATCAAGTCCGGCGACATCCCGCACGGCCAGACCCGGACCGAACTGCTGACGGCGATCTCCGAGATCCTCGACGCGGGCGCCGCCGCGGGCGATCTCCGTGCCGACGTCACCGCCGAGGACGTTGCCGCCGCCCTCATCGGCGTCTTCACCGTCGCCGTCCCATCCGGCGACGACGGCATGGCCGCCCGCCTGTTGGACATCCTGACGGACGGTCTGAGGCCGGCGCGCTGACCTGCTGGCGGGTACCCGCGACCAGTCCGGTCGAACCACGGGCCGAGGACGCGAGAGGCGGCTTCCAGATCGATCCGGAAACCGCTTCTGATTCGCGATAAAACTGGTGGAGCCTAGGAGATTCGAACTCCTGACATCCGCCTTGCAAAGGCGGCGCTCTACCAACTGAGCTAAGGCCCCGAGAACGGGAGGGTGGGCCTAGGAGGACTTGAACCTCCGACCTCTTCGTTATCAGCGAAGCGCTCTAACCGCCTGAGCTATAGGCCCTCGAACCGAAGTGAGACATTACCCCAACGTCTGTCGGATCGACAAAACGGCAGGCAGGCAGCTATTTCAGTCGCGGTCCGCGAGCGTCACCTCGACGCCGCCGACGAGCTCTGCGCACAGGTTGTACACGAAGGCACCGACGGTGAGGAGCCCGGTGAAGAGCACGACATACGCGATGCCGACCAGAGCCGCCCACCCGAACACGTCACCCGACGAGACCAGGCTCGCGCCCGTCTGGTCGTTGACGAGTGTCGAGAAGCTGTTGTTCAGCCGCGCCCACACGCCCATGCCGTCCAAGATGATGTACAGCGCGCCCACGGCGATCATCCACACGAAGAACAGCACGACGGACACCACGAGCGAGAGCTTGAACGTGGTCCACGGGTCGATGTGCCGCAGCTGCATCGCTGCCCGCAGGGGCCCGTTCGACGCCCGCGTCGCCGGTGCTCGCTGGGGAGCCGCGGCCGGTGCCGCTGCGGTGGTCGACGCTCCCGCCGGCGCCGGAGCAGACGCCTGTGGAGCCGACGCGGCAGCGGATCGCGGCGGGACGTAACTGTAGTTCCCGGTGTGGTGGATCTTGTCGAGGTCCGGCAGATCCTTCGGTACGTCGGCGCGGTCTACGTTCGACGTCTTCGCGTCCACCGCTCGCCCGGCGGCCGTGTCGCGGCGCGGCACCCGCGGGCCATCGTCAGGACCTCGACCGGTGGGGCCTCCCGGAGTGCTCACGTCCAAAGCTCCTTACCGCGCCGCCCTACCGGCCGGCGTCGTCGTCCTGCGCCGAGTCGGGATCACCCTCGTCGGCATTGCGCGCGATCGCCAAAAGCGTAGTGCCTTCGCCGAGGTTCATCAGGCGGACACCCTTGGTCTGTCGCCCCGCCTTTCGAACCTGGCGCGCTGCGGTGCGAATGACCCCACCGCCGGAGGTGATGGCGTACAGCTCGGTCTCGTCGTCGACGATCAGCGCTCCCACCAGGGTGCCACGCTTGGCGTCGAACTGGATCGTCAGCACGCCCTTGCCGCCGCGTCCCTGCACGGGATAGTCGTCCATAGCGGTGCGCTTGGCGTATCCGCCGGACGTTGCGACCAGCAGATACGTATCGTCCTGCACCACGTTGAGGGCAAGCAGCTCGTCATCGCCGTTGAACCGCATGCCCTGCACGCCCGACGTGGCACGACCCATGGGGCGCAGTGCCTCGTCGGTGGCGGCGAACCGGATCGACTGCGCGTTCTTACTGACCAGCAGCAGATCGTCCGCCTTCGACGCGAGCACCGCACCGACCAGCTCGTCCTCGCCACGCAGGTTGATGGCGACGATGCCGCCGCTGCGATTCGAGTCGAAGTCCTCGAGGCGGGACTTCTTCACCAGCCCGGCCTTGGTGGCGAGTATCAGATACGGCGCGTCCTGGTAGGTCTTGATCTGGATGACCTGGGCGATCTTCTCCTCCGGCTGGAAGGCCAGGAGGTTCGCCACATGCTGGCCGCGGGCGGTGCGGCTGGCCTCGGGCAGCTCGTACGCCTTCGCGCGATACACGCGACCCTTCGTGGTGAAGAACAGGATCCAGTCGTGGGTCGAGCACACGAAGAAGTGCGCCACGATGTCGTCCTGCTTGAGATCCGCGCCCTTGACGCCCTTGCCGCCGCGCTTCTGGCTGCGGTACAGATCGGTCTTGGTGCGCTTGGCGTAGCCGGTCTCCGTGATGGTGACGACCACCTCCTCGCGTGCGATGAGGTCCTCGTCGGCCACGTCGCCGTCGGCGGGCACGATCTGCGTGCGCCGCTCGTCGCCGAACTTCTCGACGATGCCCTCGAGTTCGTCCCGGACGATCGCGCGCTGGCGCTCGGGCTTCTCGAGGATGTCCTTGAGGTCGGCGATCTCGCGCTCGATCTCGGCCAATTGGTCGACGATCTTCTGCCGCTCGAGGGCGGCCAGACGCCGTAGCTGCATGTCGAGGATCGCGGTCGCCTGGATCTCGTCGACGTCGAGCAGCTCCATGAGGCCCGTGCGCGCGATCTCGGTGGTCTGCGACCGCCGGATCAGGGCGATGACCTCATCGAGGGCGTCGAGCGCCTTGACCAGGCCGCGCAGGATGTGGGCCCGCTCCTCGGCCTTGCGCAGGCGGTACCGGGTGCGCCGCACGATGACGTCCAACTGATGCGCCACGTACAGGCGGATCATCTGATCCAGCCGCAGCGTGCGCGGCACGCCGTCAACGATGGACAGCATGTTGGCGCCGAAGCTGGTCTGCAGCTGGCTGTGCTTGTAGAGGTTGTTCAGCACGACCTTCGCGACGGCGTCCCGTTTGAGGGTGACGACGATGCGCATGCCCGCGCGGTCGGAGCTCTGATCCTCGATCTTGCTGATGCCGGCGATCTTGCCGTCGCGGACCTGTTCGGCGATGGACTGGATCAGGTTGTCCGGATTGACCTGGTAGGGCAGCTCGGTGATGACGATGGTGGTGGCGCCCTTGGCCTCCTCCTCGATCGACACGACGCCGCGCATGCGAATCGATCCGCGACCGGTGGTGTACGCGTCGTGGATCCCCTGGGTGCCGACGATGTGCCCATACGTAGGGAAGTCCGGCCCGGAGACCCGTGCCATGCAAGCCGCGAGCGTCTCCTCCTGGTCGGCCTCGTGGTTGTCGAGGCACCAGAACACGGCGTTCGCGACCTCGGTGAGGTTGTGCGGCGGGATGTTGGTGGCCATGCCGACCGCGATGCCGCCCGAACCGTTGATCAGCAGGTTCGGGACACGGGCCGGCAGCACGGTCGGCTCCTGCGTCTTGCCGTCGTAGTTCGGGATGAACTCGACCGTGTCCTCGTCGATCTCGCGCAGCATCTCCATCGCGAGCGGCGTGAGACGGGCCTCGGTGTACCGCATGGCGGCCGGGCCGTCGTTACCGCGCGAGCCGAAGTTGCCCTGCCCGTCGACGAGCGGGTACCGCATCGACCACGGCTGAGCGAGACGCACGAGCGCGTCGTAGATCGCCGAGTCGCCATGCGGGTGGTAGTTGCCCATCGTCTCGGCGACCGGCTTGGCCGACTTGACGTAGCTGCGATCCGGCCGGAAACCGGCGTCCGCCATCGCGTACAGGATGCGGCGCTGCACGGGCTTGAGGCCGTCGCGTACCTCGGGGAGGGCGCGGCCGACGATCACGCTCATGGCGTAGTCGATGTAGCTGCGCTGCATCTCCTGCTGCAGGTCGACCGGTTCGATACGGTCGCCGTCGCCGGTGTCGGGCGGCAGGGTGGTGTCAGTCATCTGATCTCAAATCCTTTGGCGATCAACAAGAATCGAAACTAGACGTCGAGGAAGCGGACGTCCTTGGCGTTGCGGGCGATGAACGAGCGACGTGCGACCACGTCCTCGCCCATCAGGATGGAGAACAGCTCGTCGGCGGCTGCGGCGTCGTCGAGGGTGACCTGCTTGAGCACGCGCACGGCGGGATCCATGGTGGTCTCCCACAGCTCTTTGGCGTTCATCTCGCCGAGTCCCTTGTAGCGCTGGATGCCGTCGTCGGGGTTGATCTTCTTGCCCGCCGCGCGGCCGGCCTCGAGGAGGCCGTCCCGCTCGCGGTCGCTGTACGCGAACTCCGGCTCCGCGCCCTTCTGCCACTTGAGCTTGTACAGCGGCGGCTGGGCCAGGTAGACGTGGCCCTGCTCGACGAGCGGGCGCATGAACCGGAACAGGAGTGTGAGCAGCAGCGTGGCGATGTGCTGGCCGTCGACGTCGGCGTCCGCCATCAACACGATCTTGTGGTAGCGCAGCTTGGCGATGTCGAACTCGTCATGGATACCTGTGCCGAACGCGGTGATGATCGACTGGACCTCGGTGTTCTTGAGGACCTTGTCGATGCGCGCCTTCTCGACGTTGATGATCTTGCCCCGAATCGGCAGGATCGCCTGGTACATCGAATCACGGCCCGATTTGGCGGAGCCGCCGGCCGAGTCGCCCTCGACGATGTACACCTCGCACAGGGCCGGGTCGTTGCTACGGCAGTCGGCGAGCTTGCCCGGCAGGCCCCCGATGTCGGTAGCGGATTTGCGGCGGACGAGGTCACGGGCCTTGCGCGCGGCGAGGCGGGCGTGCGCGGAGGCGACGGCCTTCTGCACGACCAGCTTCGCCTCGGCGGGGTTCGACTCGAACCAGTGGCCCAGCTGATCACGGCAGACGCGCTGCACGAAACTCTTCACCTCGGTGTTGCCGAGCTTCGTCTTGGTCTGACCCTCGAACTGCGGCTCGCCGACCTTGACCGAGATGACGGCCGCCAGGCCCTCGCGGATGTCGTCACCCGTGAGGTCGCCGTCCTTCTCCTTGATCAGTTTCTTGTCCTTGGCGTACGCCTTGACGATGCCCGTCAGCGCCGCGCGGAAGCCCTCCTCGTGGGTTCCGCCCTCGTGCGTGTTGATGGTGTTCGCGAAGGTGTGTACGGACTCCGCGAATCCGGAGTTCCACTGCATCGCGATCTCGACCTCGTGCCCGGCCTCCTTGCCCTCGAAACCGATGATCGAGGGGTGGATCGGCTGCTTGGCGGTACGCGCGTTGATGTGCTTGACGTAGTCCACGAGGCCGTCGGGGTAGTGGAAGACCCGCTCCCGGATCTTCGGCTTCTTGTCCTCGGCCTCTTCCACCGCCTCGTCGTGCGCGGACTTGGCCTCCTCGGTCGAGTCGTCCTCGACCGCCGCCTCCTCGGCACGCTCGTCGGTGAGCGAGATCGTGAGGCCCTTGTTGAGGAAGGCCATCTCCTGCAGGCGGCGCGACACGATGTCGAAGTCGTATCGCGTCCCCTCCTTGAAGACGCGGTCGTCGGCCCAGAACCGGACGGTCGTGCCGGTCCGCTCGGTCGGCTCGCCCTTCCGTAGCTCGGAGGCGACGACATCGTTCTTCTTCTCGTCCCAGTGGAAATCCTGCTGCCAGTGGTAGCCGTCGACGTCGATCTCTACCTCGACGCGCCGCGACAGGGCGTTCACGACGGAGATGCCGACGCCGTGCAGCCCGCCCGAGACCGCGTACGCATCCGAGTCGAATTTGCCTCCGGCGTGCAGCGACGTCAGAACCAGCTGCACCGTCGGCATCCCCTTGGGGTGCATCTCGACGGGGATTCCGCGGCCGTCGTCGATCACCTCGACCCCGCCGTCGGCCAGCAGCTTCACATCCACGCGCGAGGCGTAGCCCGCCATCGCCTCGTCGACCGAGTTGTCGACGACCTCCCAGATCATGTGGTGCAGACCGCGGGGACCCGTGGTGCCGATGTACATGCCGGGCCGCTTGCGAACGGCCTCCAGACCCTCGAGCTGCTTGATGGAACTGGCGCCGTATTCGCCCTTGGTCTCGGGCTTCTTCTGAGCAGCCACGTGTCCTCGGCACTCCTTCGTCTCATGACCGCACCCGCGAGCCCAACCGGGGGCGGGTGACCGTCTCTCGCGGCAGCCGCTCCAGCGGCGCCGCCCAGTTACCCGTTCATCTTACCCGTAAGTAGGTGCGAAGCGGGCCAGGCACGCCCCTGAACGCTCCGCAGGACGACTTTTTTCCGGGCGGGGTCTGCGGCAGGCCGGGCCGCTTCCGCGAATCCGCAGAGCGCCACTGAGACGGTTCGGTGGAGCCGGCGCCCTATCCGTAGGTGTCACGCGGGCCGCGCCCGGGCACGCTGCGGTCGCCGTGCCGCCAGCTCGGAGCAGCCGGTCCGGTGATGTTCAACCTGGTCACGACGCCCTGACCGACGGCCGCGTTGATCTTCGCGAGCAGCTGGCTCTGCATCAGCCGCAACTGAGTGGCCCAGGCGGTGCTCTCGGCGGAAACGTACAGCGTCCTGTCACGCAGCCCGGTCGCCGTCGCGTGCTCGGCCACCTCGGGGCCGACGACGGTCTCCCAGCACCCCAGCACGGTGCCCTCACCGACCTTGCGGTCCCAGCCGCGCGCCTTGGAGATTCCGGTGATCAGGGTTCCGAACCGCTGCGGATCGCGCGCGTCTGCGCCCGGCCCGGACCATTTCCGCGAGCCCGAGCGCAGTCGCCGCACGCCACCCGTCATGGGTGATGCCATGCCCCGCCCGACCTGCTTTCCCGCGGCCTTGGCGGCGGCGCGTGCCTCTTCGAGGGCGCGCCGGGCGATGTCGGAGCCGTGCAGATCCTCGTCGGCCATCACGCCCTCCTTCGGTCGGTCTCCGACGAGCCTACGGCGAACACGTCCTCGGCGGCGACGGCGTCGACGACGACGGCGATCCGCTCCTCGTTCCAGTCCGCGTCGTCCACCGGTTCGGTGCCGCCGTCGACGAGCACCGCCATCGCGGCCGCCACGGCGCGCCCGGCATCGCTGCCGGCCTGCCCTCCCACGACGAGGCCGCGGAACAGTGCGTTCGCCACGCCCGCCAACGCGCCGTAGCCGGCGCGGGGCGCGAATCCCAGGAGCTCGAGCACGGCGCGATATCCGCGCTCGAGGCGCGTGAGCAGTGCGTCCTCGGCCTCGGCCACAGCCGCGACCACCCGATCCCGGCCATCGCCTGCCGGAAGCGCCGGCAGCGCGAGCGCCAGCGACAGGTACATCCGCCACCCCGCCGCGGTCTCGGCTTCGAGGTCGTCCACAGCCGCGGCGGTCACCGCCTCCAGCAACACCTCACGCCGGCCGCCCACGGTGCGCAACCGCCCAGGACGCGCGGTCACGACGCGGCGCAGCGCCGCCGTCGCCTGCGGTCCACGCTCACCCCCGACAGGCACGGCCACCGCCGCCAGGTCCGCGAGCAGGTCGGCGACGAAATCGTCGCGCCGCGGCCAGCACCGGTACGCCGCGGTCCGCGATACGTCTGCGTCGCGCACCGCATCCTCGAGTCGTACGTGCTCGAGTCCCGGCGCCAGACCGCCACCCTTGACGCGCTCGGCGGCTGCATCGAGAACCCGGCGTCTCGTCTCATCGAGCGACAGGCGCGGGCGCCTAGGGGTTTCCCCCGATTTCGGTACTCGGGGTTCCAAAGTCCGGGGCATGGCCTCTATGGTACTTGATGTACCAAGTTGGTACACCGAGTACCAAGGGAGAGGTAATGACGACCACAGAGATCCGGACACCGCAGACCCGCCGCACCGGAGCGGCCGTCGGTGCCTATGCGGCCGGGGCCCTGGCAACGCTCGCGGGCCTGGCGTACACCGTCGCCGACCAGGCGGCGCTACATGGTCTGGACCGGCACCTGCACGCGATGTACGACCCGGTCGGCAAGTACGGCCAGGCCGGGCCGCTCTATGCGTACCTGTACGTGGTGGGGGTGCTCGGCATCGTGTGCTTCGCCTGGGCCCTACGGCGCGCGCAGGCGGGCAGCGGCCGCGCGCTGAGCGTCACACTGCTGGTCCTCGCACTACTTCCGGTCTTCGCACCAGTGCTGATCACGGAATACGGCTCGTCCGTCGTGCCGCTAAGCCTCCTCGCCGGGCTCATCGTCGGCTGGGTCTGCGGGCTGATCGGAACCGTCGCGCTGTTCCGCGGTACCGGCAAGGCGTGACACACGGGCCTCGGCAGGGCCGTCGACGAGCACGTCGAAGCGTTTGGCGCGCAACGACTCCGGTAGGTCCTCGGGAACGGCTGCCGTGACGAGCACCTGCTCCGTGCCCTCGGCGACCGAGGCGAGGGCCGTGCGCCGCTTGGTGTCCAGCTCGGCGAAGACGTCGTCGAGCAGCAACACGGGTTCGGCACCGTCGGCGCGCAACAGCTCGAGCGACGCGAGCCGCAGGGCGAGCGCGAACGACCACGACTCACCATGCGACGCGAATCCCTTCGCAGGCTCGCTGCCGAGCATCAGCTCGAGATCGTCGCGGTGCGGACCGACCAGGCACACGCCCCGGTCGATCTCCTTCTGCCGGGACGCCGTGAGATCCGTCAGCAACTGCTCCTCGAGCGCCGAGACCGTGGCGGCATCGCCCGCCTCGGCGCTCAGCGTGTCCCGGTACCGCAGGTCCGCCACTCGCGACCCCGGCGCGAGCGCCGCGTACGACGTCGTCAGGTGCGGGCGCAACTCGGCCACGAGTTCCATTCGTGCATAAAGGATCTCGGCGCCGAAGCGTGCCAACTGCTGATCCCACACATCGAGTGTCGACAGCATGGACGCGGCATCCGCTCCACCCCGGCGCGCCGCCGCGCCGGCGGTCTTGAGGAGGGCGGTCCGCTGTTTGAGCACGCGGTCGTAATCCGCCTTCTCAGCCGCGATACGCGGGGTGCGCAGTATCGCGAGATCGTCGAGGAACCGGCGCCGGCCGCCCGGATCGCCCCGCACGAGCGCGAGGTCCTCCGGCGCGAACAGCACCGACTGCAGGATCCCCAGCAGCTCCCGCGGACGCCGGCACGGCGCGGTGTTGATACGAGCCCGGTTGGCCCGGCCGGCGACGATGTCGATCTCCGCGGTGAGTTCGCGACCGGCGTTGTGCACCGTCGCCGACACCGACGCGCTCTCGCACCCCACACGGATGAGCGGTTGGTCGCTAGACACGCGGTGCGAGCCGAGCGTCGCAACGTAGTTCAGCGCCTCGAGCAGATTGGTCTTACCGAACCCGTTACGGCCGACGAATACGCTGACTCCCGGCCCCAGCAGGACGTCCACGTCCTCCCACGACCGGAAGTCACGGCATTTCAGTCGCTCTACGTACAGTGCTAGTCGGCCTTCTGGACGGCGTGACCACCGAACTGGTTGCGCAGTGCCGAGACGGCCTTCATCGCAGGTGAGTCCTCCTGCCGACTCGCGAACCGTGCGAACAGAGCGGCCGCGATGACGTGCGCGGGGACCGAGTGCCTGATCGCCTCCTCGACGGTCCAGCGTCCCTCCCCTGAATCGTCGGTGTAGCCCGTGATGGCCGCCAGACCCGGATCCTCCTCGAGGGCCTTGACCAGCAGGTCCAACAGCCACGAACGGACAACGGTGCCTTTGGTCCAGGCACGTATGGTGCCGGTGACGTTCTCGATGAGAGGTTCGGCCTCGAGGATCTCGTAACCCTCCGCGTACGCGTGCATCAGGCCGTATTCGATGCCGTTGTGGATCATCTTCGCGTAGTGGCCGGCGCCGACGGGGCCGGAGTGCGCGAAGCCGTCCTCGCGGGGACCCTCGGGACGCAGGGCGTCGAATATCGGCATGGCCTTCTCGACGTTCTCGGTGGAGCCGCCGACCATCAGTCCATAGCCGTTCGTCTTTCCCCAGACGCCGCCCGATACGCCGCAGTCGAGGTAACCGATGCCCCTCTCCGCGAGACGGTCGGCATTGGGCCGGTCATCGGTGTACTTGGAGTTGCCGCCGTCGATGACCAGGTCGCCCTCGGACAGGATCCCGGCCAGCTTCTCCACGGTGTCGCGAGTCGGCTCGCCCGCGGGCACCATGATCCATACGACCCGCGGCGCCTCGAGTTTCTCGGCGAGCGCCTCCAGCGTCGGCACGTCGGTGACCTCGGGGCGGGGGTCGTATCCGACCACCTCGTGCCCGGCCGCACGGATGCGGTCGCGCATGTTGTTGCCCATCTTGCCGAGCCCGATCAGACCCAACTGCATTGTGTCCAGCCTTCCGTCAGTGCATCGAATAACCGCCCCGCGGCACGGGTCACGGTCAGCCGGGCAGGCGCACGGGCATCAGCAGGTAGGTGTAGGCGCTCTGTGGCGCAGGGAATGCCCCCGAGTCGTCCGGCTCGATGCCATTGTCCATCGCCGGGCGCAGAACCGCTGGCCGACTGGGCGTCGTGAAACCGAACATCACCGAGTCCGCGTGGATGGCCGCCAGGCCGTCCTGCAGGTATCCGGGATTGAACGCAATGGTCAGCGGCTCACCGCGGAACTCGGCTTCGAGCTCCTCCTCGGCCTTGCCCGCGTCGTCGCCGCCTGCCGACAGCCGCAGCGAGCCCTCGCTGAACTCCATCCGCACCTGGGCACCGCGATCCGCGACCAACGCGACGCGCTTGATGGCTTCGAGCAGCGGCGCGATCTCCATGGTCGCGATCGCCGTGTGCGAGGCGGGCAGCAACTGGCGGAACTTGGGGAAGTCGGCGTCGAGCAGGCGGGTGGTCGTCCGGCGGTCGGCTCCCGAGACACCCAGCAGGCCGTCGGCGCCGATCGCGGAGCCCGCGCCCAGCGCTATGCCCACCTCTGCGTCGACGGCGAACGTCTTCGCCGCATCCGACAGCGTCTTCGCCGGAACCAGGACCGCGGCGCTGGTGTCGGGGCTCGCGGGCGTCCAGCTGAACTCACGCACCGCGAGCCGGAACCGGTCGGTCGCCGCGAGAACGACCTTCTCGCCCTCGATCTCGACACGGATACCCGTCAGCATCGGCAGCGTGTCGTCGCGCCCCGCTGCAACGGCGACCTGCGTGATGGCCTCGGCGAACAACGTGCGCTCGATCGTGCCGGTCTGCGTAGGCAGGTCGGGCAACTGCGGGTAGTCCTCGACCGGCATGGTCGGAAGGGAGAACCGCGCGCTACCGCATGTGATCGCGACACGCGTCGTGTCGAGCTCGACGTCGACGGGCTTGTTCGGCAGCGACTTGGTGATGTCGGCTAGCAGGCGGCCCGACACGAGGACCTGGCCCTCGTCGGCGACCTCCGCGCCTACGCGCACCTGCGCGGACACCTCGTAGTCGAAACCCGAGACGGTGAGGCCCGCGTCGTCCGCGGTCAGCAGCACGCCGCCGAGGACGGGGACGGGAGGGCGCGACGGCAGGCTGCGGGCCACCCACGCGACCGAATCCGCAAACTCCTCGTGCGGGACGCGAAACTTCATGCCGGCGACGCCTTTCGGTTGGAGACAGCACAGGTCGACCATGCGGAGCACGGTTGTCGTGGGATACAGGCTACGTGGTCGGCTCGACGCACAAGCGACCGAACTACACATCTGCTCTTTTCAGAAGAGAGTTCTAGAGAAGAAAAAGATGTAGTAGTAACGCCTGTGAGTCCTGTGGATGGAGCGGGTAGCCGCAGGGCAGCAGGCGTGTCCGGTTGTGTAGTTCTCGAGAGCGGATTGTGGAACCACATGGATGTCATTGTTGACCGGCTCCGATTGTGAGGGCCGGTCCTCGAGTCCTCCACAGGTTCTGCACTGGTCGAGTGCTCTCCGTCCACAGGCCTTGCGCGGGTAGATTCGGCGTCGAAACCGCGTGTCGTTCGCGAGTGGGGAGAACACCATGGGACATCCGGGAGAGGGGCCGTACGCGCCCGACGGTGACGGTCGGCCTCCGGCGGGTGGTGGTCCGGGCGCGCCTGTGGGCGACGGCGGCCAGGGCGGGTACCGCCCGACGCGACCGTTCGAGCGCGACGATGCCGAACAGGGCTATGCGAGCGCACAGGGAGCCTCGGCCGCGCCCGACGCGTCGGGATACGCGCTGGGATATACGGTGCCGGGACAGCAGTACCAGGGGCAGTACCCGAGCGGTCAGTACGCGGGGCAGCCCGGCGAGTATCAAGGGCAGTACCCGAATCAGGGCGGGCAGCAGTACCAGGGCGGGCAGTTTCCGCCCGGTGACTACCAGCCGCCCGGCGGGCCACAGGGCCCCGGCGGTGGCAATCGCAAGCCGTTGTTGATCGCAGCGGCGATCGTGGCCGTCGTGTTGGTGGCTGCGATCGTGGGCGTGATCGCGTTGCTGGGCAACAGCGGGAGCTCGACGTCTACCGCGGCGGATGCGACGCCGTCGTCGACGGAGGCACCGTCGACCACCACCGAGCCCGCGCTACCGAGTGTGACCATGCCGTCGGAGCTGCCGTCGTTCACCCTGCCCCCGATACCGGGCCTGGGAGGGGGATCGGGAACCAACTCGGCGGCCGCGGAGTACACCGTCGAGGTGACGGGCAGCGGCTCGGCACAGATCATCGCCGTCGGCATACCGAACCAGAACACCCTTGGGCCGCAGACACTTCCGTGGCGTGCGACGTTCAAGTCCGACTCGTTCATCATCTCCGTGACGGCGGTAGGGTTCCAGGGCGCCGCCGAGTGCAGCATCACCAAGAACGGCTCCCAGATCGTCCACAACTCGTCGACGGGCGGCATGGTGATGTGCAACGCCGGTTGACGCGTCAGGCCGGCGCACTATTGGCTGCGGCGTTTGATCCGCGTCGTCAGCTCCTGAACCTGGTCGTACACGCGGCGACGTTCCGGCATCTCCTTGCGGATCTTGCGCTCCGCATACATGACGGTGGTGTGGTCGCGATCGAATATCTGGCCGATCTTCGGCAGTGACAGATCCGTCAACTCACGGCAGAGGTACATGGCGATCTGTCGTGCGTTGGTGACCGCGCGGGTCTTGCCTGTGCCGCGCAGCTCCGCGACGGTCGTCTCGAAGTACTCGGCTACTACGGCGAGGATCGTCGTCGAGCTGATCTCGATGGTGGACGCGTCGGGCACGAGGTCTCGTAGCACCATCTCGGCGAGGTCGTAGGTCACGGGCGAGCCCGTCAGAGATGCGAATGCGGTCACGCGGATCAACGCGCCCTCGAGCTCGCGGATGTTGCGCTCGATACGCGTGGCGATCAGCTCGAGCACGTCGTTCGGGACGTCGATGCGCTCCATCTGGGCCTTCTTGAGCAGGATCGCCATGCGGATCTCCAGCTCGGGCGGTTGCACATCCGTGATCAGGCCCCACTCGAATCGCGTACGGAGCCTGTCCTCGAGAGTGGCGAGCTGCTTGGGGGGCCGGTCCGACGAGACCACGATCTGCTTGTTCGCGTTGTGCAGTGTGTTGAAGGTGTGGAAGAACTCCTCCTGGATGCCGAGCTTGCCCTCCAGGAACTGGATGTCGTCGACCAGCAGCACGTCCACGTCGCGATAGCGCTGCTTGAACTGGACCTGGCGATCGTCCTTGAGCGAGTTGATGAAGTCGTTCGTGAACTCCTCCGTGGACACGTACTTCACGCGCATACCAGGGAACAGTCGGCGCGCGTAGTGGCCGGCGGCGTGCAGCAGGTGCGTCTTGCCGAGGCCCGACTCACCCCAGATGAACAGGGGGTTGTAGGCGCGAGCGGGTGCCTCGGCCACCGCGAAAGCGGCGGCGTGGGCGAACCTGTTGGATGCGCCGATGACGAAGGTGTCGAACGTGTACTTCTCGTTGAGACTCGAGCCGTGCACCGGCTCGGACGGTCCCGTATGCCGGCCCGACGCCGTGACCGGGGTGACCGCGGGGACGGTGTGATTCCGCGTCGCCATCGGGGGGCTCGCCGGCACGCTGCCGTCCCAGTGGCTCGTCGAGGCGGTCCCGCCTACGACGGGCAGGTCCGTCGTGGACGGTGCCGGATCGTGCAGTCCGGCGCCCGCCGGATCGCTGCTCGCGGCCGCCGCGAGTTCCACGAACGACGGTGCCGAGCTCGCTGCCTCCCCTGTCCCGTCGGGCCTCGGGGCGGACGCCCCGTCGGCGCGCGTGGCGGTATCGGGGGTCTGCGGCAACGTGATTGCGGGTTCGGCCGTGGGTACCTGCCCGTCCGTCGGCGGGGTGGCGTCCCGCGCGATCTTGACGCCCAGCTCTATCGGCTGGCCGAGCCGCGTGGACAGGGCCGCGATGAGGGGCTCGCGCAGATTGCGCTCGATCGCGTCCTTCATCATCTTCGACGGAACGGCGACCAACACGAAACCCTCGGTCAGGGTGAGCGGTTGCACGAGACGCAGCCAGGCCTTCTGCTGCATCGTCAGCTGCCGATCGCTGTCGGCCCCGGTGGTGCAGAGTTCATCGACGACCGCCGCCCAGATGTCGGCGAGGGGGTCCACTGTCATCGATCCGTCCTTCGTCGGCCACGCCGAACCGGGCGGTTTCCACCCCGTCCGGCCTCCGACCTGCTCGTCAACCGTCAAATACACCGTCGTGGGCAACCCCTACCCACCTGCGGACAGCACTGTACTCCACAGATTCATCCACAGCTGTGGACAACGTTGATGGAGACGTGGGCGGCCCACAGTCGTCATGCGCGATCATCGTTCCCGATGATCTTCTCCCCCGTATTGCGGGGGCGTGTGCTCCGGTCAGCCGGTCGCCCGACAGAGCCGTCGCCGCCGGACCGGATCGGTCACAGCATGATCGCGGCGGCGGCCTCGCGGTGCGGGGACGTGGCTCCGGAATCGCATTCAGCAAAGTTAACAGAGGAAGCCCGGGCTCTCAAGGCAATGCACATATGCCACCGGTTCTCTGGGAAGCGCGCCACGATCGGCGTGTCGCCGGCCCGGGTTACCGGACCACGGTCACGCGCAGGAGAGCAGGTCAGAGGCGCCGGTTTGACCTCCCCACCGCGCGTACGTAGGCTTGTCCGGTCTGTGCGCACGGCCGATTCGTCGGCCCTACTCGACCCTATAGTTGAGCTAGATGTGTAGCGAGTACGTAGTAGTCCACACCAGGCGGCGAGGGCCGCCCACTGAGCAAGGAGAGTCACCGTGGCCAAGGGCAAGCGGACCTTCCAGCCGAACAACCGGCGCCGCGCGCGGGTTCACGGCTTCCGCCTTCGTATGCGGACGCGCGCCGGCCGCGCGATCGTGTCGTCGCGGCGCCGCAAGGGCCGCTCGAACCTGACGGCCTGAGTCCATCCGCGGTGCTGTCGCGGCGGTGTCGACCGACCGGTTGGCGGATCCCGCGCACAGACGCGATACGAAGGCAGACGAGACAGCAAGTGCTACCGGCCCGCTACCGCATGAGTTCGGCACGCGATTTCACCGCCGCCGTCAAGAGCGGCCGACGTGCCGGGCGTAGTGCCCTCGTCGTCCACATCGACGACCCGACCTCCGAGTGCTCTTCCGCACCGAGGCCGGGTTCTCGTGTGTCTGGATCGCGTTCCGTAGTGCCGTCGGCGTCGCGCGCCGCGCTCGGAGCGCCGGCCACCTGGGGCGGGCCGCGGGTCGGTCTGATCGTCTCTAAGGCGGTCGGCGATGCCGTGACGCGGCACGCGGTGGCGAGGCGCCTGCGAGCCGCTGCGCGCACCGTCGTGAGCGAGGTCGATCCGGGTGCGCGGGTCGTGATCCGCGCATTGCGGCCCGCCGCTGATACCGATTCGAATGAGCTTGCGGCACAGCTGCGTTCGAGTCTGCGTAAGCTCGGTGCGCTGTGAACGACATCGCGTCCGTCAAGGTGTCCGCATCCGCTCCGGAGCGGCACGGCGTGAGCGAGCTGCCTCGGCGCGCGCTGATCGGCTTGATCGAGCTCTACCGAACCTGGATATCTCCTGTCCGGCCACCGACGTGTCGGTTCGTTCCGACGTGTAGCGAATACGCAGTCGAGGCGTTGCAGACCCACGGTGTACTGCGGGGGTTGGTGCTGGCCATGATCCGGCTGCTCAAGTGTGGCCCCTGGCATCGCGGGGGCTGGGACCCCGTCCCCGAGCGTTCCTGCGGCCACCGGCCGCCGGGGCCGCCGACAGGCGACCCGGCGGTGCCGGAATCCCAGGGTTGACGCCCGAGGCCGCCACCGTCGACTTCCCGACCTGACCCGACAGGAGTCCCTCTCCCCGTGTTCAATCCCGTATCACTGGACTACGTCTACTATCCGGTGTCTGCCATTCTGTGGTTCTGGCACAAGGTGTTCGGCTTCGTGCTGGGCGCAGACAGCGGCATCGCGTGGGGCCTCGCCGTCGTGCTGCTGGTGTGCACGCTGCGTGCGATCCTCTTCAAGCCGTTCGTCAAGCAGATCCGCACCACCCGCCAGATGCAGGAGTTCCAGCCGCAGATGCAGGCGCTCCGCAAGAAGTATGGCAAGGATCGCCAGAAGCTCGCGCTCGAGATGCAGAAGCTGCAGAAGGAACACGGCTTCAACCCGCTCCTCGGCTGCCTGCCCGCGCTGCTCCAGGTACCCGTGTTCATCGGGCTGTACCACGTCCTGCGCTCGTTCAACCGGATGGCGAGTACCACCGGCGGCTTCTTCGGCGGTGTCAACATGACCGCCGAACAGACGCGCAACACGCCCAACTACTTCTTCTCCGTGCAGGACGTGCAGAGCTTCCTGGACGCCCGCCTGTTCGGCGTGCCGCTGTCTGCGTATGTGCAGCAACCGCAGACACAGTGGGACGCGTTCATGCGGACGCTGCACGGTCCCTTCGACTTTCAGCGCTGGGAGATCATTGCGCTGGCGATTCCGTTGATGATCATCGCGGGCGTCGCGACGCACATGAACGCCCGTGCGTCGATCGCCCGCCAGACCGCGGCGGCTCTCGACAACCCGCAGACCGCGATCATGAACAAACTGATGCTCTGGGTGTTCCCGCTCGGTGTGCTGGTCGGCGGCATCTTCCTGCCGATCGCGATCCTGCTCTACTGGGTCACGCAGAACATCTGGACGTACTTCCAGCAGCACCTCGTGTTCGGCCGCCTCGACAAGGAGGACGCCGAGAAGAAGGCGCTGGCCGAGGCTAAACGGGCAGAGAATGCGCCGAAGCCCGGGGCGAAACCGAGCCGGAACAAGGGCGGCGGTAAGGCGTCCGGCGGTGCTAAGGCCGGAGGCTCAGGCAAGAAGGCCACCCCGGAGGACGCCGCCGTCGACCTCGAGAAGTCCGACGCTCCGGTCGTTGCCGATGGCAGCACCAAGGGCGGGACGAAGTCGGCCGGCGGGGCGTCCAAACCAGGCACCCCCAAGCCCGGTGCCAGGCCCAGCAATCAGCAGCGCAAGAAGCGCAAGCGCTGAACGCTCCACGTACCACACGCAGTATCGAGCAGTAGGAGTTACCCATGACTGTGGATCCGACCGAGGCGCCCGCCGAGGAGCCGGGAACCGTCGCTACCGCTGAGCCCACGGCGGATGACGCCGACGAGGACGACGAGCTGGTCGAGGAGGGCGAGATCGCTGCCGACTACCTCGAACAGCTTCTCGACATCCTTGATTTCGACGGGGATATCGACCTCGACGTAGAGGGCGACCGCGCGATTGTCGCCATCGACGGCGGCGAGGATCTCTCGAAGCTTGTCGGTCGACGCGGAGAGGTTCTCGACGCGTTGCAGGAACTGACACGGCTCGCGGTTCAGCAGAGCACCGGGGATCGCAGCAGACTGATGCTGGATGTCGCGGGGTGGCGTGCGGGGCGCCGGGAGCGTCTGTCGGACCTCGGCTCGGAGGTGGCCAACCGCGTGCTCGAGTCAGGCGACAAGGAGGCGCTGAAGCCGATGACGCCGTTCGAGCGGAAGATCGTGCACGACGCGATCGCCAAGATCGAAGGTGTCCGTTCCGAGAGTGAGGGCGCGGAGCCGAACCGCCGCGTCGTTGTCATCAAGACGGACTGACAGCGTCGCGGCGGAGGTTCTGCGTTCGTCGCGTATGCGGAAGGATGGGTCTCGGGCACGAAGCCCGGGGCCCATCGTCGTTTCCAGCCCGGAATCACAAGACTGTTATTCGGAGGTTTCACGTGGAACAGGATCGCGATCGGCCCGGCGACGCGTCCGCCGAGCTGCCGTCGGTGCCCGACGTCGCCGCCCAGGTCTTCGGCGACCTGCTTCCCGTTGCCGTCGAGTATTGCGAGGCTCTCGCGACTGACGGTGTGGTGCGCGGCCTTCTCGGTCCGCGTGAGGTACCGCGATTGTGGGAGCGTCACATCCTCAACTGTGCAACGCTGGGCGAACTGCTCGACGACGGTGAGCGGCTCGTCGATATCGGCAGCGGCGCGGGTCTTCCCGGCATCCCGGTGGCGATGGCGCGCCCCGGCGTCGAGGTGGTGCTCGTCGAACCGCTGCAGCGACGGGTCCAGTTCCTGGAAGAGTTCTGCGATACTCGGCTGCCGAATGTCCGCGTGGTGCGAGGGCGCGCGGAAGAGAAGGCGATCATCCGTGAGTTGGCCGGGGTCGACGCCGTGACATCCCGAGCGGTGTCCGGGTTTCCGAAGCTTGCTCCGTGGTCCGCTCCCCTGCTCCGCGAAGGGGGGCGGCTACTCGCCATCAAAGGCTCGAAGGCGTTCGAAGAGATCGAGGAGCACGGTCCGCTGCTCGCACGCTCTGGGCTTCGGGATCCGGAGGTCGTGCAGTGTGGTGCCGGCGTGGTCGACCCGCCGACCACGGTCGTACGCGCTTTCCGCACCGGCGGCGCCGTGAAGCCGGGCGGCGTCGCGCGCTCGGGTCAGTCGACGCGCACCTCACGTAGCGGCGGCCGGCGTGGTGGCGGCCCGCGTGGTGGCGGCCACCGGCGCTGACGCGATAGGCCGATCGGCCTTGACATCGCGTCGGTTCGCCGCGAGCCGCGGATGGTGGTGTGCGGGTCGGCACAGGGCCGAATAGGTGTATATCGGACACGTCTTTTCCTGGACCGATCACCCGCGGTCGTTTTCGTCACGTGACAAGAGGGGATCGGCAGGCCGTGCCGAAGGCCTTGCAACCTGACTATTACTGTACGAACGTCCCATTTCTAAGGTGGCTGGGAAGATATCAACGGTGCCGTCGGCCGGCGCTATCGCCTCACCAGCAACCGCTGGCTCGAGAGTCTGCACGGCGCGACACTCGAATGCGGATCGGAGAAGGGTTGCGCCGGGTCATCGGAGCGGCGTGATCCTCAAGGGTCCTCGCCTATAGGCGTCAGTTGTCGCACGGCGATGCTCCTCGCTTTTGTCCGGGCGGAGTCGGTCGGTCGACGGTCGCGTTCGATAAGGCAGCATCGGTTGCGCGAGGATCTCGGGTCGCAGTCCGGGCGGGCAGGCTGTTGGTCGCCGACACGCGGCGGGCTCGTGAGGGAGTTCGACACGTTCGTCCGCCCAGGCTCCGTGTCTCTGGTCGGCTCGCGGGTGTTGAGCCAACGTGGGCTTGCGTCGTCGGAATGCCCACCGACTTCCACCGTGAACCCGGGTGTCTCTGGCGGGTGCGCGATGCCAGGTGTGCCGTTGCGACCGCGCTGATCCACGTCACGGTGTGCCGAGCGGACGTGCCTCGCTGCCACGTATCGAGTTCCACGTAGTGTGGCAGCCGCGTGGCGCTAGGCGACTGAGGCCGCCAGCGTGGATGTTCTGCATACAGGCGGCGGCGGTGGTCTCGGTGGCGGGTACGCCTGGCCGCGCGGGACGGTGCGGCGTCGTGGGGACGTGCCGCGCAAATGCCGGGTGGCCGTGTTCCACGTGGAACGGCAGGGAATCCCCTCCCCTCCGATCGTGCCGACACGATGGGCGCCGGTTGGGACGCCGCCATCTCGCCGCACTCGGAAACCGACGATGAGCGCGCCCGCGCGGCGCGCGATCAGACCCCGGTGACGGCTGTGGTGCGGTCGGCGGCCGGGATATGTTGCTCCGGGCGACTCGGGCGTAGCCGCGGGTACCGCGCATTCGACCGGACGCCTGTAGCCGCTCGCGCGAGCGGTGCAGCGGTGTCGGAGACGATCGCGGTGAGGTGACTCGATGCGGTTCATGGGCACACGCGATGTTCCACGTGGAACGGAGCTCGACGTGATCGAACCGGCCGCCCGGTGCAGGATGTGGGCCTCTTGGCCGGGAGGTAGATCGAGATGTCCGCAGGGACGTCGGCAGAGGTCCGATCGAGGCTGCGAGCCGAGCCGGCGGGCGTCGCTGTTCCACGTGGAACGACGCCGCCGCACCAACGGGTGTCCATGGACCCGGCCACAGATCGCCGGTTGCCTAGCGGCCGACCGCGGTGGACGGCGGAGCACCGGTCTAGTTCCTCCGCTGTCGACTGCACCCGTACCGACATCGGGGCCGGGTGCATATCGCCTGGAGTCGGGGCGCTCCTCCCCCGCGCCCGCCCACCCAACGATGCGAACTCGTGCGGGCGGCTCGGCCGCCGGTCCGTGTAGGCGGCTCTGCCGGGGGTGCGGTGGTAGACCGCGCCGGCGGGGATAGGAAGGCAGTGAATCGCGGGACTCGTGTGGGACTTCGGTCGGACGGTGGGCTGTGAGTGCGTGCGCTGTTCCACGTGGAACGGACGCGGCAGGTGGCTTCTGTCGGACGAGGGGAAGCGGTCGGACGGACGGCGAATTTGCGTGTCGTCGATGCCTTGCGGACCGGGACGACGCGACCGTTGGAGGCGCTGCACCTTGCCGCATGGGGCGTCGGCAGACGCAAGCTAGCAAGAAGTAAGTAGCGCCGCCGATGCCCGAGGCCGGGTGTGCGGAGATGCCTGGTCGTGAATGGCGTCGGTGTCGGCATTTTCGGTCGCTCGCCGAGCACGCCGCGCGACGGCCTGCCGGCTCGGGCGTATGGCGTGCCCGCAAGCCCTCACGGCGTAGACACGGTGATGCGGCACCGGGTAAGTCCGGCTACCTGTCGGTGGACTTCGCACATGCCGAGCGAGGCGGCCTCCGCGCACTTGTAGGTTCCACGTGGAACGACCGGTTGGATCCGGAATCGGCACGAAGGCCCGTCGCTGGAACAGTGGCACCGTCGCGGCGATGCGCGGCCGGATCGGCTCGTCGAGAGCATTGGGCGGACTGGCGCAGCTGTGCCAGGTGGCGTTGTTGAGCCCCTCCGTACGAGAGTCGCCGTAGCGCCCTCCGCGCACCATGGGCGTGTCACTGCTTCCTATCCTCCGGACCGGAGCTCGATCGCCGATGCGCCGCGTGGCACCAGTTTCACGTGGAACTGCGGCGACGTGACCGATCATTGAATTACACGGGTGCTATTCGGTGATCGAGAGAGGCAGTGGCTGTAGGACGAGAGCGGTCGGGCCCGCGGCCTGGCGTATGGTCTGGCCGTCGGCGAACGGAGCTTGCTCTTGTCGCGGCGGAATGGCCGCCGTCGAACGTCGCCGCTGGGCCCGGTGCAGCGGCCGATCGCGTGGCGCTGCTCGCGGTGGGGCTGCGCGCGCCGCCCTGAATACGCTGCGGGCGGCCGCCCGTAGGTGCGCGCGAACGGTCCGATCGGGGAACTGCACGCGACACGTGGCCCGACGTCGCTGTTGCCGTGGTCGGGTTGGGTCGGTCGACCGACGGCGTCCTCGTCGAAAGCATCGACCGTGTCGAACTGTTCGCCACCGCCGGGCGGTGTGGGCGCCTCCGCGGCGATCGCGAAGGGTCGTCGTCGCGACGTGTGCATCCGCTCAGCGACTCGTCGCTCACGTCGTTGTCAGCGCCGGCACGGAGTCACCCGCGAGCGCCCGGCTGATGCCCGCCGGGCAAGTCGGCGCAACCTTCCGGATCCGTATGCGTCCACGCCGGAAGCCGACCGGCGATCTCCGTGGCGGCGCGTACTTCCGTCGGCGCACGAGAGCGACCTCCGCGCGCCGTCGGCGGCGAAGCACCGTAGACTCTGACACATCGTCGGCCGGGTCAGGCTGCTCTTCTGTTCGTACGCTCCATCGCTTGTCGACACGCATCGGTGATCGCGGAGTAGCTCTCTGGGCGCACGCGTTTCACGTGGAACTCGGGGTCGAGAGCGCTGGTGTGAGGGGCCGATCCGACCACTACTATGGAATCGTCTAGTGAGGAGAGCACGTGACAGATCCCGACGCCGGTTACCAGGTTTCACGTGGAACGCGTGAAGAGGACACCCCAATCGGAGCCGCGGCGAGCCGCGCAGCTCAGGTCCTGACCCCGGGGGCGGCCGGGACCCTCCCTCGCCCCGTCGAACGTCGCGTGCTGACGATCGCCAACCAGAAGGGCGGCGTCGGTAAGACCACGACCGCGGTCAACCTCGCTGCGGCACTCGCCCTGCAGGGACTCCGCGTCCTGGTCATCGACCTCGACCCGCAGGGGAACGCGAGTACTGCGCTGGGCGTCGATCACCGCTCGGGCGTCGCATCGAGCTACGAGCTCCTTCTGGGCGACAGCACCTTGTCGGAGGCGATGGCACAGAGCCCGCACTCCCCCAACCTGTTCTGTGTTCCGGCGACCATCGACCTCGCCGGTGCCGAGATCGAGCTCGTCAGCATGGTGGCTCGCGAGACCCGCTTGAAGAACGCCCTCGCCGACGCCGCGGCGGACGAGTTGGACTACGTCTTCATCGACTGCCCGCCATCGCTGGGCCTGCTGACCGTCAATGCGCTTGTGGCCGCGCGCGAGGTGCTGATCCCGATCCAGTGCGAGTACTACGCCCTCGAGGGCGTGGGCCAGTTGCTGCGCAACATCGAGCTGGTGCAGTCGCACCTCAACCCGCAGTTGCACGTGTCCACGATCCTCCTCACGATGTACGACGCGCGTACCAAGCTGGCAGATCAGGTGGCGGCCGAGGTGCGGGGTCACTTCGGTGATCGGGTGCTGGCGGCCGCGATCCCCCGTAGCGTCAAGGTGTCCGAAGCCCCGGGTTACGGCACGACGGTGCTCGACTACGACCCGGGCTCGCGCGGCGCGATGAGTTACCTAGACGCTGGGCGCGAGCTCGCCCTGCGAGGCGCACACCGGGAGTCGCACTGATGGCAACACAGCGCAAGGGCGGCTTGGGACGCGGCCTCGCCGCTCTCATTCCCACGGGGCCGGACGAGGGCCCGCGGCTGGGCAACGCCGCGGCCGACGTGATCATCGGGGCGCGCCCCGCCGACGGGCCGGCGCCCACTCGACCGGACCCGGGCGCCCCGGCCAAGGCGGCGAAGGCGCCGGCCAAGAAGAGGGCGGCGACCAAGACGGCCGACGCGGTCGAGGGCACGGAGATCGGTGCGGTCTACCGCGAGATCCCGCCTCTTCAGATTCAGCCGAACCCGCACCAGCCGCGCTCCGTCTTCGATGAGGAGGCGCTCGCGGAGCTCGTGCATTCGATCCGCGAGTTCGGGCTGATGCAACCCATCGTCGTGCGCAGTCTGCCCAAGCCCGACGGTGACGTGCGGTATCAGCTCGTCATGGGTGAGCGTCGGTGGCGAGCAAGTCAACTCGCGGGCCTGGAGACCATCCCGGCGATCGTGCGCGAGACCCCGGACGGTGACATGTTGCGGGACGCGCTCCTGGAGAACATCCACCGCGTGCAGCTGAACCCGCTCGAGGAGGCGGCCGCCTATCAGCAGCTGCTCGAGGAGTTCGGCGTGACGCACGACCAGCTGGCCGCCCGGCTCGGACGGTCGCGCCCCGTCGTCACCAACACGATCCGCCTCCTGAAGCTGCCCGTGGCTGTACAGCGGCGGGTCGCAGCGGGGATCCTGTCTGCCGGCCACGCCCGCGCCCTGCTCGCCCTCACAGCAGGCGTGGATGCGCAGGAGGCGCTCGCAGCGCGCATCATCGCCGAGGGTATGTCGGTGCGGGCGACCGAGGAGGCGGTCACCCTCGCCAATCGAGAAGGTCCCGCGGCCCCGGTGGCTCCGCCCAAGCCGCGCCCGGAGCCGGCGCCGGAACTCCGGGACATCGCGGATCGCCTCGCCGATCGGCTCGACACCCGGGTCACGGTGAATATGGGCCGCCGCAAAGGCAAGATCGTCGTCGAGTTCGGTTCGGCGGATGATCTCGAGCGGATTCTCGGGCTGCTCGCCACCGAGTAGCCTCGTGACCGAATCCACCGGTTCACGGGCCTCACGCAGCCGCTCCCGAGGGAAACGTCACTGTGACAGGTCGTCGCGCGCGCCGGTCCGGGCGCGACTAGAATCGTCCGGGGTCCCGGCGGTCGACCGTCGTACGGGACGGCATGCGGCAGACCAGAGAGGGCGGTGGACGACTTGTCGGTGACCATCGCACCGCTCAGGCTCTCCGGCTTCGACAGCCTTCCCAAGGACGCCCGTCGCTGCGTCTTCTGGGAGGTGGACCCCGGCACCGTCGGGCCCGACGGCCTGACGGACGCCGAGTTCGAGAAGGAGGCCTGGCTCTCCATGGTCATGCTGGAGTGGGGTTCCTGCGCCCAGGTGGCGTTCTCCCGCGTCGACGGCATGGACCGGATGGTCGGCTGGGCCTTCTACGCTCCACCCCGCAGCGTGCCTCGTAGCGCCCTCTTCCCCACCTCCCCCGTCAGCGCAGACGCGGTGCTGCTGTCGTGTGTCAGCGTGGAGCCCGGACTCGATCGCGCAGTGGCGGAGGACCTCGTCGTCGCGGTCTGTGAGGATCTGATGCGGCGCGGTGTGCGCGCTGTGGAGGCGTTCGGCCTCGCAGACGGTGCGGTTCCACCGTCGGAATGCGAGCTGTGCCAATGTGATACGTCGCCGCTGGTGCAGGCCTCACTGCTCGAGCAGGTCGGCTTTCAGGTGGTCGCGCCCCACCACCGGTATCCCCGGCTGAGGTACGAGCTCACCGAGGGTCTGGGCTGGAAGGCCGGGGTCGAGCATGCGCTCGAGCAACTGTTGGCGGCGAGCCTCGCGGACGCGACACTGACATCGTCGGGCGCGGTACCCGCGGGCTGCTGATCAGGTCGTTCTAACGACACGTGCCGCAGCGCGTCTCGCCCGCCGGGGGCGAATCATGCTGCGGCACCGCCATAGCGCTAGGAGGTCGACTCCTCCAACGCCAGGAGCTCGGCGAAAGTGTATGTGCCGGTGGGACGGTCGTTCTCACCCAGCAGATACAGGCGCTTCACCGCCACGAGGATCGCCTCGGCGATCGTGTCGCGGTAGGCACCCGAGGCGAGTACCGAGACGTCATGCGGGTTGGTGGCGTAGCCGATGTCGATCTGGATGGTCGGCATCCGCGTCAGGCGTACGAGATCCCATGTGCGGCCGTGATAGTGACAGTCGGCGAGCGGCGTGCGCGCGACGATCTCCCTCTGGATGAAGCCGGCCAGGTTGCGGCCGATCGTCGAGATCGAGCCGTGCGAGTTGCCGAAGTGGAACGAGGCGACCCCGTTCCCCTTCGCGTTCCGGTAGTGCGCCGTGCGCAGCGAGATCATCAGATCCGCGTCGAACGTGTTCGCGGTGTACGCGCGGGTCGCGTCCGACGGTGCCATACCGCGCGGGCGCGACAGGTACGTCTCCATGCCAGCGGCCGCCATTCGGCCCTCCAGGCGTGAGCCCAGGTCCCAGAGGATCTCCTCCTCGGTGATACGCGCACCGTCGGGCGCGGTGAGTACGAGGCCCGTCTCCTCGCCGCCCAGTCCCGGGTCGATGACGATCCGCTTCCCGGACAGCTTCGGACCTGAGCGCCGCACCAGCTCCTCCTCGCGGATGGCGTGGGGCGACCCGCCGGTCACCCGGGAGCCGAGGAATGTCAGCGAGCGTAGCGTGGCGGGTCCGCAGATGCCGTCTGCAACCAGCCCGAACTCCCGCTGATACGCGGTGAGGCCGAGGTGGGTCTGCGGCCCGAAGTGGCCGTCGATCATCCCGGCGTAGAAGCCGAGATTCTGCAGGCGGGCCTGTAACGTCGCGACGTCGTCGCCGGTCGGCGGCGCCGAGGCATGGAAGCTCAGGGTGCGTGCGCCGAGCTGATACGTGGACTCGCGCAGCGCGCGGTATGTGGCCGGCCCGACGACGCCGTCGACGAGCAGCCCGCGCTGCTGTTGGAAGGCGCGGGTCGCTCGGTCGAGCCGACGGTCGAACACGGCCTCCGGTACCGTCCACCCGTTGCTGACCAGCGGGCCCGGAGCAGCGTAGTCCTCCAGGAATCCCTGATCGGCCAGGATGCCGCGGATCTCCGCGACCGCGGCGCCCAGGTCACCGAGGCTGATACGGGGCATGACGACTCTCTGCTAGGTCCAAGCCCGGCCTTGTGGCTCGGGTCGGGCACCACGATACGGCGCACCGGTCACCGACACGTAAAGGCGCTGCTCGATGGCCTTACAGGACGCCGTCGAGCTCGCGCAGCAGGGCGGCCTTCCCCTTGGCTCCGACGATCTTCTTGGTCGGCTGACCGGCCTCGAACAGGATCATGGTGGGGATCGAGAGGACCTGGAACTCCGACGCGACGCCAGGGTTCGCATCGACATCGAGCTTGGCTACGACCAGCTTCTCGCCGTTGTCACGGGCGATCTCCTCGAGGACGGGTGCGACCATCTTGCACGGCCCGCACCAGGTGGCCCAGAAGTCGACGAGTACCGGAGTCGTGGACTTCAGGACGAGCTCCTTGAAATCCGCATCGGTGACGGTGATGGTCTTGGTATCGGTGTCGGCCATGGAAGGCTCCTTCTATGGGGTTGGAAATGCGATGGGTCAGCTCGCGGCGCCGACGGCGTCCTCGGCGTGTGCCAGCCAGCGCTCGGCGTCGATCGCGGCCGCGCAACCACTGCCGGCCGCGGTGATGGCCTGCCGGTAGGTGTGATCGACCAGGTCGCCTGAGGCGAACACCCCCGGGATGTTGGTCGCCGTGGTCCGGCCCTCGACCTGCACATACCCATCGGCGTCGAGCTGCACCTGCCCGGCGACCAGCTGGGAGCGCGGGTCGTGACCCACGGCCACGAAAAGTCCTGTGACGTCGAGTGTCGACTGCTCCCCCGTCACGGTGTTCTCGACGGTCAGGGAGCTCACGGAGTTCTCTCCGTGTACCTCGGTCACGACGGAATCCGTCAGGAAGCGGATCTTGTCGTTGGCACGAGCGCGCTCGAGCATGATCTTGGACGCACGGAACTCGCTGCGCCGGTGGATGATCGTCACGGACCGCGCGAACTTGGTGAGGAACGTCGCCTCCTCCATCGCGGAGTCGCCGCCGCCGATCACGGCGATATCCTGCTCCTTGAAGAAGAAGCCGTCGCACGTGGCGCATGCGCTGACCCCGCGGCCGAGCAGTTCCTGCTCGCCGGGGACGTTCAGGTACCGGGCAGCCGCACCCATCGCCAGGACCACCGCTCGGGCACGGTATGTGCCCTCGGAGGTGGTGACCTCCTTGATGTCGCCCTCGAGCGATACGGACTCGACGTCCTCCATGCGCAGGTCGGCGCCGAAGCGGATGGCCTGCTCGCGCATCTCGTCCATGAGCTGCGGCCCCATGATGCCTTCGCGGAAGCCGGGGAAGTTCTCGACCTCGGTGGTGGTCATGAGTGCGCCGCCGAAGGTGGTGCCCTCGAAGAGGATCGTCTTCAGCTCTGCGCGTCCCGCATACACGCCGGCGGTGTATCCGGCGGGACCGGAACCGACGATGATGACGTCCGCGATGTCCGTGCCTGCTGAAGTCATAAGTGGTGCTCGCTCCTCGATCGCGTTCCGGCGCGCGCCGGCCGACTATGGATGGAACAGCGGCGCTATGCCGGATGTTCCCCGCACGCCAGGGTACTTAGGCGCCCGAGCGCAGGGTCCGGCGCCCGACGATGCCCGCGGTGTCCCCGTGCAGGCAACCCGGCCGCACCACGAGGGCGAGCAGCGTGCCGGGGCGTTCTGTGGCGACGAGGAGGACGCCGGCATCGCCCGCCTCCGTGTCCACCTCTGATGTGCCCAATACGGCGCGGGGCTCGGCGGGCACCCCGGCGGCGTCGAGGCAGCGCTCGATGCCCCGCGGATCGGCGTACGTGCCGGTGGGCCGCTTCCCGAGTGCGGCGAGCAGCACCGCATCGTCGGGAACCGTCTGGGGTCGCGCGAGTTGGTCACGCCCGGCCATCAGCGCCACTGCCACGGCGGTCAGCAGGGCGAAACACGCAGCAGCGGTGAGGACGATGGGGCCGCTGCGCCTCCCGGACCGGGAGGCGCCGGTGTCGTGATCGGGCGCGGCGGTGTGGCGGCGGCGTTCAGCTCCGCGAGCCGCGGGATCGGGGGCGCGGGCGATCGCGTCGAGGATGGAGTCCTCCAGCCCCTCGGGCATGGGAGGGGCCGACAGCTCCTTCTGGCTCAGCGCCTCCGCATGAGCGTCGCGGTAATCCCGCAACGCATCGTCCACCTGTTCATCGTCTGGGAAACGGGCGTCGGGCTCGTGGGTCGCATCGCCGGGCCGACGGTGCTGCGATGCGGGTGGGTCGCCCGGGGAGACGTGCTCGTCGCGCCGCTCATCGTCCGGTCCGCCCGAGCTGGCGCCGTCGTTCGTGTCGTTGCTCAACGATCCCCCGTAGTCCGTGGTGCTCCTATCAATTGGACGCACGAGGGTCGCGCCCGGTTCCCATCAATTGCACAACATGATGTGCACGACGACTCCCCAGCGATCTCGCGAGCTTGGCTCGGGCTCGGGCGCGCCGACTCTTGATGGTTCCCGGAGCCACGCCGAGTGCGTCGGCCGCCGCCTCGATGGACAGGTCGTACATGTCCACGGCGAGCACGGCCTGCAACTGCTCCTCCGGGAGGCGACTGAGCACGCCCCATGTGGTCACACGCGCGTCCACCATCTCGATCGCCCGGCCGTCGTCGGACCCGAGCCCCGACACGTCGTCCGGCATCGGAAACGTCACGCGGATGCGGTTGCGCCGCGCACGATCCACGCACGCGTTGACGACTATGCGGTGTAGCCAACTCGCGACGTGGCAGTCCCCGCGGAACTCGCCGCACAGTACGAATGCACGGAGCATCGCGTCCTGCAGGCAGTCCTGTGCGTCGTCTATCGACCGCACGGTGCTGACCGCGGTGGCCCAGAGGTGCCGCTGGTGCCGCCGGTACAGCTCGCCGAACGCCTCGCGGTGGCCTGCCACGGTGCCGGCCACCAGCTGCTCGTCGGTGAGATGCGCCCACTCCTGTTGCGCCCCGGTGCCTTCCGGCACCCTCCCCCACTGAGTCATGAAGTGACCCTAGACATAGACCCAACCGATGGTAAAGAGTCGACCAACCCATCGTCTCTCGGAGCGGAACGTTCCGCATAACGTGCGCCTGCGTGCGGATCACGCGGTAGGCCAGACTCCGGAGCTCCCACGCCGGTGGCTGCCGACCAGGTGGTCGTCGACGATGCCGACGGCCTCCATCAGGGCGTACATCGTGGTGGGTCCCACGAACGCGAACCCACGACGGCGCAGTTCCTTCGACATCGCGATCGACTCCGGCGAGGTGGACGCCACCTCGGCCATCGTCCGCGGCGCCGGTGTCTCTGCCGGCTGGAACGACCAGAGCAAGTCCACCAGTCCGATGTCGTCACGCAGGGCGATCGTCGCGCGCGCATTGGTGATCGTGGCCTCGATCTTGCGCCGATTACGGATGATCCCGGGGTCGCCCATCAGGCGCTCGACGTCCTCGCTCCCGAACGCCGCGACTGCATCGGGGTCGAAGCCGGCGAAGGCCTCGCGGAACCGCGGTCGTTTGCGGAGCACCGTCGCCCACGAGAGACCGGCCTGGAAGCCTTCGAGGCACATGCGCTCGTACAGCCCCGCCTCCTCCCGGATGGGCATTCCCCACTCGATGTCGTAGTACTCCTGCAGCAGCGGGTCCACGGCTGCCCACCGCGGGCGCGCGAGCCCGTCCTCACCCAGCACCAGGTCCGGGTCCACCTGATCCTCCATAGTCGTCTTCCCTTGCTCCGTCACCCCTGCACGGCCGACGGTAGCCCCATCCACCGACAGGTTCCGGGAGCCGATCGATCGGGCCGGCCCATGTGCTGACTCGTCCTGAGACCGATGCAAGCGCGCGCCAAGTGGCCCTTTACCGCCGCAGCTCATGATCGGCGATGCCGGCGGGGCGCCGGGAGGCAGGAAGGAGCGCCGGATGGATGGCCAGCTGCCGCGCCTGCCCAGCCTGCGCGTGCTGTGGGCGAGGTGGTGTGTCCTCGCGGCGGGGAGCCGTGCGATGACCCCGGCGCCGATGCCGTTCGGCATCGTCGTCGACGGGCCGGTGGGTAGGTACCGGGCGTCGTCGACGGCGGGGGCGATGCTCGCTCGATTCGGCGCGGATCGCGCGGTCCTGTCATGTGGGGACGTGTCGTGGCGGGTCTCCGGGTCCAGGACCGCGACCGAACTCCTGGCAGACGGGCCCGACTGGGCGGATCACGTGTCGATGGTCGATCATCACCTGCGTAGCGGACACTTCGGCTGGATCGCCTACTGGAACGTCGACGGGTGGCGGGCCGCACCCGTGCCCGACGGTGTGCCGCTGCCACCGACACACACGACTTCCGCTGTCGCGGAGGCACTCTCGGCTGCGCAGGTAGGGTCGACGTCCGGGGGTGCGTGGACGACGGACGTGCCTGTGCCGTACCCGGCGGACTCGGCGTCGGGGACCGGATCCCATCTGTTGAGTACGGTGCGCGACACCATGTTCCACGTCACGCGAATGGCCGAGTACGAGTGGTTGGACCGGACGGCGTGGGAGACGGCGTTCGGCGGCTCGGGGCGCGACATCGAGGCCGGCTGGCGTCTGCTCGAGGACCAGGGCCTGACCACCGCAACGGGTTCCGGACCGATCACGGAGGACGTGGACGGCCGCACCGCGGATCAGGCGGTGGTCCTCGCGGCCCAGTATGCGGAGCAAAGGCGTATCGCCATCCCCGATGATGTGCGGGTCGACTCGGCATTCAGGCGCGAATCCGGTTGGGAGATAACGTTCTCCGACTACCGGGACACCGGGAGCGGAAGGACGGTCGCGATCCTGGTCGCCGACAACGGCTGGGTGGGGCGCACCGGAGCCGCAGGCGGAGGAACCGGCGCGGTGCTCACTGGTACGAGACGAATACCGGCTGCGGGCGCAACGCCATGGTCTGCGCCGGGCTGAAGGTCGGCGAGTCCTCGGTGTAGAAGTTCTTCCAGCCCAGGAACATATGCGGCGAAAGGCCGGCACGCACCCGATCCCAGGTACCCATCTTGATCCCCGGTGTACCGTGACCGTCGGTGTGCACCACGAGCGCCAGTTCGGGGTGGTCCGTGGCTATCGCGGCGCGGTCGCCCAGCATGAACGGCGTGAACTGGTGCAGCACAAGGACCTTCTGGGGGATACCCCGGTCGCGGACCAGCCCGGCGAGCCAGTCCTGCACCCGGTTCACCTCGGCGGGGTCGACGGTGCCGATCTGCTGCAGGTGCACCTGGTTCGGCTTCAGCCGCCATTCGGGATCGAGCGCAAGACCCACGTTCGGCAGGGCCAGCAGCGGCGCGTAAGCCTTCGCCTGCGTGAGGAAGTCGGTGCGCCCCGGTTGCAGATCGAGGGTCACGTACACGCCGGCGTCCTGGGCCGCACGGACCCACGGTTCGAGTTGTGCCACGGGCGTCATGGACGAGTACTGCCCGTCCGGCCCGGGCGCCGACGACGCGACCGACGCGATGATCTCGAACGCCGGGACCACGGGCTCGTTGCTCAGCGGCGCGTACTGTGCCGCGAGCTTCTTCACGCGTGCGATCGATGCTGCGAGATCCTGCTGGCCGAGTACGCCGAGTGCCGGCGTGCCAGGTACACCGTAGAGTGCCACGTAACGTCGCCCTGGGAAGACGATGTGCCCGCCCCCGAACAGCTGCGAAGGCTCCGCGGCCTGCCGGATACGTTGTGCGAGTTGGCCTCCCGTGCCGAATACGGCACCGAGGGCGACCACCGGCCGATCGCCGCCGTGCAGCGTCGTCGTGGTCGCGGCGGAACTGCGCGGATCGGGTCCCGGCAGTGTGAGGATCTGGGCGCCCGCGGCGCGCGCCGTGGCGACCGCGCCGGCATCCGTGGTGGAGGTGGCAAGGACTACGGAATCCTTCGCCCCATCGGCGATCCGGGGGTGTGAGAGCCCGTCCTCCGGCACCGCCGTACCCGGCGGGAGCGCAGATACGGTCACTCCGGTGGCCTGCAGTTCCGGCAGGGCGACGGCGCCGGCGGTGTACACGACGGCGACACCGAGGCGCGCGAGGGCGGTGTACACCGCCCGCTGCGTGCGCGGGCCGACCGTCAGGAGCGGGATCCCGCGCCGGGCGGCCACGTCGCCACCTGCGCGGACTGCCGAAGGGTCGGCCCCGTCGGCGACGACAGCCGCGGGTGAGGAACGGAAGAAGCGAGTGGCCGCGGCGGCGGACAGGGATCCATCCTGCTCGGAGAGGACGGTCGCATGCTCGGCGGCGGGCACGGGCTCCGTCGTGGGTGCGTCCCCGCCGCACCCGGCCAGGCCCAGCGCGGCTGCGGCGATGAGCGCTACGGCCGCGTGCTGCCGGGCGGTCACGAACCCTGGAGTGTGACGCCTGCGATCGAGGTCGACCAGGAGCCGGAGTCGTTGCGAGTGAGGCCGGTGATCCACACGAGTACGTATCGCGTCTTGGCGGCGCCGGGGCGCGCGCTGAAAGGTGTTGTGCCGTCGCGCAATGTCCCGGACCAGACGGCGGAAGTCTGCTCGAGCGACGATACGGTCGCGGTCGGGGACGTACGGACCTCCACCGTCGAACCGGGGCTCGACGACACGATGGTGCCGCCGGAGACCGATGCCGCTCGGTCGAGGGTCAGCATCAACCCGAGACCCTTCTTGAGGTTCCCGAACATCGGCCCGCTGCGGTAGTCCTCGGTGGACCAGGGCTTACCCGTCCCGGTCAGGACGTTCCGCAGGTTCACGGGTGAGTCCGGGTTACCGGAGAAGTCCACGATCGAGATGTCCGTCGCGCGCAGGGGCGAGGCCGCCGGGGCGGCGGACGCATCGGAACGCCCGGGCGTGGGCGCAGACACAGAAGAGCTCGGGTACAGGTCCTGGATGGACTGCTGGGGATCTCCCCCGCTGGGCGCGAACCAACTGAGCAGCCAGCCGAGTAGTAGCAGGATCACCAGCACCACGGCGCACACGCCGATCACCAGGAGCGGCACGTTGCGCTTCTTGGTCTCGCCCGTGCCGATGACGCTGTCACGCGCGGACTCGAACCGATTGCGGCGGACCTGGCCGGCGCCCGCTCCTGCCTTCGCAGGTGCGGGCTCGCTGCCCACGCGATTGATCATGTCCGTCTTGACGTCCACGACCGAAGCCTGATCGAGCAGCTGCTGCACCGCAGCGGCGGTGCGGATGCCCTGTCCGCCCTGCAGGCTGCGGCTGGCAACGGCCGAGATCTCGAAAGGCACGTCGCGCTTGGCCTCCCGCGGCTCGATCGGATTGCCGTCGGCGGCCGCGTCGGCGCCTGCGAGCCCGCCCACGGCCGGCCCGCCCGTCGCGATCGACATACCCTTCTCACCGTCGAGCGGCCACCGCTCGAGCAGCAGCGCGTAGAGTACGGCGCCCAGGCCGCGGACGTCGGACTCGTCGGTCGCGTCCGCTAGTGTGCCCGGGAACGCGAGGAAGGCGTGGCCGTCCTGGCTGATCCGGATCCGGTCGGGGTGGTCGATCGAGAGTGCTGCGCCCGCGCGGTGCGCGCTCTCCGCGGCCGCGGCCAGCGAGCGCACGGCCTTCGCCGCGCCGATCGCCGACGGGTGTGTCCCGGCGACCTCCACGAGCGAACTGGACGGCACCCACTCGGCGACGACGATGCCCCCCGAGCTGCCGCGTACCACGTCGAGCACCCGCGCGAGCCCGTTGGAGTGCACGCGGCCGAGCCGCAGTGTGCGGGACAGGATGGACTGCGGGCCGTCGCCGCGCAGGCTGATCTGCTCGCCCCGCTCGGGCACGGGTGCGCGTTGCTCCGAGTCGACGAAGGTGAGCGCGACGTCCCGGTCCAGGTTGATGTCCCGGGCCTGCCAGAACTGCAGGCCGCGAATCCCGCCGTGGTGCTCGATCAGTCGGTACCTGCCGCCTGCGACGACGGCGCCCGGGATCAGTTTCGGGCCGCGCCGGACGGCCGGTGAGCCGGGCCGCGCCGGGGGGCTGCCGCCATCACGCGGTGCGCCGGCAGCCGGACCGCCCGCGCCGCCCGCACGGAACTGTGGGTCACGTGGATCCGACGAGGGCCGCATTCCGCCTGCGCGCTCGGACGGCAGCGGAGTCTTGGGGACCGGGTTGCCCGGGATACGCTGCGCCCCGCTGTCGGGCACGGGGGTGCCTCCCGGGGGCGTCGGCCCGGCGGCCTTGTCGCCCGAGGGTGGCTGGCCGCCCGACGGGCCGGGGCGGCCGGACTGCGGGGCCGGGCCGTCGGCCGTCGACGGTGCCGATGTGCGGGGCGTGTCCCCGCTCCCCGAGCTCTCGTCGGTCACTGCGAAGGCTCCTCTTCTTCGGTAGCGATATCCGGTCGAATACCCTCCGACCTGCGCCTCCGTTGGGCGCGGGACATAGCTGCGGCCAGCATACGGGAGGTGGATATCGTCGGCGATCCGCGGCAACTGGGCTGTGATCTCCTCGCGGCGTTCGGCGTCGTCCTCCCGGCGGGACTCCTCGGACGGCCGTAGCGCCGGCACGAACCTACCGGCGATGCGGCGTAGGGGCGCGATGATCGCGAGCACGTCCGGCACGCCGATGTAGGCGAGGACCGCGTACGTGAGGACGAGCGTCAGCACGCCTGCGAAGGCCAGGTAGACGAGCGCGCCGATCGGCCCGGCGTCGAGCGCGAGCCACTGTGCAGGGCGGAGTCGGAAGACCGCCCACAGCACACCGGTCACGAGGACTGAGGCGAGTGCCGTCAGGATCATCGTGCGCCGGACGTTGGTCAGCTGCAGCCGTCCGAACTCGCGGCGCAGCAGGATCCAGCCCATCACCGAGCCCGCGATGAACGCGATACCCGTGACGGTGCCGAGCAGCTCGACCACGCGGAAGCCGTCGTCGACGAAGTGCGGCACGGCGAGGGACAACACGGCCTTGACGCCCGTGATCGCGAGGATGATCAGGGTCGGCGTCCACGGCCGTTCCTGCGCGTAGAACACGCGCAGGTGGATCATCACCATCGCGTACGGGATGAGCATGAATGCCTGGAACGAGAGTGCCGTACCGAGGTGGGTGGCGACGGCGGCGTCCATCCGGCCGTAGTGGAACAGTGCGCGCCCGATCGCTTCGCCGAAGAACGTGGTGAACACGACGATGGGGATGAGGGCGACCATCGTCAGCCGGGTGGCCACCGAGAGGTCGTCGATGACCGCCTCGCGATTGCCGCGGGCCGCGTTACGGGACAGGCGCGGCATGATGGCCGTCAGCAGCGCTACGGCGATCACGCCGTTCGGCAGCTGCAGCACCGTGAACGCGTACTGGTAGATCGCGGGACCGGAGGCCGAGGCATGTGCCGCGACAGGCGTCGCGACGTAGGCGCCCGCGATCGAGATCGCCACGTAGATGACGATCGCGAGGCCCATCGCGCCGAAGTGCTTGAGACGTTCGTCGATGCCCCAGCGCAGCCGCAGCTTGATTCCGGAACGCCGCAGGGCGGGCAGCAGCGCGGCTGCCTGGGCGACGACGCCGAGGGTGCTACCGATGCCCAGGATGAGCAGCTTCGGCTCGCCCATACGCACCGGATCGATGGTCAGCTCGCCGGGTGCCAGGGCGTATGCGACGAGCGTCGTGATCTGGACGGCGTTGCACGCGACCGGCGCCCACGCGCCGGGGCGGAACGAGCCGTGCACGTTGAGCACCGCGCTGAACAGTGCCGACAGGCCGTAGAAGAGCAGCTGCGGCAGGAACATGACGACCAGCGCCTGAGTCAGCGACGAGCTGACCTTGCTGTCCCCGACGAGTATCCAGACCAGCACCGGAGACAGCGCCAGCGACAGCGCCAGGGCGATGCCGAGCACCGTCAGTGCCATGGTGAACAAGCGCTCGAAGAACGCCTGTCCCCGGTCGGAGTCCTCCAGCTCCGCTCGCACCAGCACCGGCACCACCAGCGCCGTGAGCACCTGACCGACCACGAGCTCGGAGATCTGCTGCGGCATCGCGTTCGCGACCGAGAACGCCGATGTGATCGCGGGTCCCAGGATCGCGACCACGAGCAGCATGCGAGCGAAGCCGGTCACGCGCGACACGAGCGTGGCTACCGCGAGCGAGCCGGATGACGAGACCAGCGAGGCGTTGGATTGTGACGAATCGCCCTGCGGTTCCGTGGGGCCGGAAGGTTCGATGCGCCTTGGTGTTGCTCGGCTCATGACTCCTCGTGACGGTCGTTCGGGGGCCGGTCCGGCCGGGTATGCGCACTGTAACTGTTGGCCATCCGCCGGGCGTGTTCGTCGGCGGGCGGCCGGTCCTCGTCGGCGCGGTCCGGGCGGCCGCGGAAGCGGTGCCACAGGCGGCGCCCGGCAAGCAGCACCAGCAGCGCTCCCGCCCCGCAGGTGATGAGGAAGAGCACCTTCCCGTACGCGTTGGAGTGCACCGAGACGCGGATCGGCTTTCCGAGGTCGATGCCGGTGGTCGTGTGCAGCGACAGGTCGACGGCGATCTGCCGGGAGAAGTTCACCGTCGTCGGCAGCTCGAGCTGCCGGGTGCCGCGCGGCGGTAGCTCCTGGGTCTGGCGGCTGTCGATCTCGACGCCGTCCGGCGCGGCCCAGCGCACTCGTGTGCGGATCGGTAGCGGCAGATCGTTGCGGGCGACGAGCAACAGGGGCGCCTTGTTGGACGCCAGCGTGTACGTGCCGCCGGGCGCGAGGATGTTGACCGAACCGATCTGCGCGTCCAGGGACGCCTGCGCGGCGCTCAGACGGATGTACGCGTCGCCGTCGGCGGCCGCGCGATTCGGGGAGAACCGTAGGGCGCGGATCGCGTCCTCCCGCAGAGGCGACGTGTACCGGACGACCGTGAGCGGGGACTTCGGTACGTCGACGAGCGATCCGCTCAGTTGGTCCAGCCGGGCGAGGTATGTGCGAGCCGAGTTCACGACGGCGGCCGGCACGGTCCCGTTCGCGATGCCGGGCGGCCGACGCAGCGTGGTGCCCATGGGGGGCGACTTCGCTGCGTTCTGCACGTTCTGAGCCAGATCCTGGAACGACCGGGGCATTGCGAGGCCGCTGGTCAGCAGGGTGGTGGCTGCCGAGAGCACGGCACGCGCGTCACTCGCCGACGCCGCCCAGATCTGCGGGGGCACGATCAGCTCGGTACGTCCGTCGATCGTCGTGCCGATCGGGTCGGGCTCGGTCGTGACGGGCGCGCCGCCACGGGGGGCGGTCCGTTGCGTGGGATCGAGACCGGGCTGCAGCACCGCGCCCACGGCGGCGAAGCGCCGCGACGCCTGCGACTCCTCGGTGAGTGGGAAGCGATAAGAGGCGGGCGTGGTCCCCGTCGAGGCCGGGCGCACACCCGCCTCGTCGGTGCCGCTGCCCATGGCCGCCAGGGCGGTGGTGATGTTCGGATCGAAGGTCGCTGCGGCCAGGCCCTGTCCGATCCCGACGATCCCCGTGCCCACGGACCCATCGGCGGAGCGGTGCGGTTGGACGGATGTGGCGGCGAGCACCGCCGACGACGTCTGGGCGGCCCTCAGCACGTCGGCGCCCCCGGCTGCCAGGGCGCCCGACGACGGCACCGCGATTCCGCGCTGGGACTTCACGCCAAGGAGGGAGTCGACGACGTCCGCCGGAGTGTCCAGCGCGGAGCGATACAGGTCGGTGTCACCGACCTGCTTAAGGGCCTCGAGGTCGGCCTGGCCGAACGGGAGCGCGACGGTGCACGACCGCGCCGCGACGGTGCGCAGCCGGGCCAGCCAGGCGGAGGCCGCGGCCGAGCCGCTACCGGGGCGCGTCGGGCCTCGCGCGTCGGCCGGATCGCGGGAGACGAGGTAGTCCCCCGTCATGGTCTGCACCGTCACGAGCAGGTCGGGGTCGATTGCCAGACACGAGCCGGTGCGCAGGGCCTGCGCACCGGGGTCGTTACCGCGCGTCGCCTGGTCGTATTCATCGAGCAGGCCGTAGAGCCGGCCGCCCTTCCCCAAGGATCCGGCGAGTGCGTCGTCGACGAGCCGCACCGGCGTGTCACCGCCGCCGGGCACGCCGGCGGCGAGCTTGGGGTTGTCGGCGAGCGGCCACAGCATCGTCAGGCGGGCCGGCGACGTGGTGACCGCGTGATCCATCGAGTCGGGTGCAGACGGTACGGGTTCGTCGTCCTCGCCGGCCTGCGGTGGCAGGGACAGCACCGAGAGCATGGTCCGTGCGTCGTCGAGCCGTGCGACGCCGCCGTAGGCGGGCTTGCCGTTGACGTTCACGAGCAGCGGGAAGACGCCGGGCCGGTCGATTCCCAGCGTCGGCCCCGTGGTGGTCGCGTCCGATCGCAGCGGCATCGACACCGCGAACGACGTCGACTGACCGGGGTGCAGAACCTTCGAGATCCGCTGGAACCGGCCGACGGTGTCGTATGTGTTGTTGTCCGCCACCAGGGTGGACCGGATCTGCGAAGACTGCGTCACCACCGGTGCGCGCTGCATCCGCACCTGGAGGTCGGATACGTCGCGGTCACCGAAGTTGGTGAGGGTGCCTGTCACGATGACGGTGTTGGACGAGGTCGACGTGACCGTCCGGGGCGTCATCTCATCGATGGCGATGCGCACGAACTGGGCCGTGGGCATACCCGCGAGCGCCGCCGGGGCGGCCCACGCGATCAGCGCGACGAGGCAGGACAGCACGCACAGCAGGCTGGCCCCGCGCCTCACGACGATCCGCCCTCCCCTGCGTCGGGACGGCGCCGCCCGCGGCCGCGCCGCCCGCCGCGGCGCCTGCGGGGCCGCGGCGCCTGCGGATCGTTACGCAGGCGGTTGCGTTCGGCGGCGGCCTTCTCGTAGTCGGACGGCTCGGTGCGCGCGGCGGCCGCAGCACGTGCTTCGAGCGCGTCCGGATCGCCTGCGATGTCTTCGATGACGGTCTGCGCAGCGGCGATGAGCTTGCGCTCGTCCGAGTACGTCAGCCGCGTCGGGAGTTCGGCGAGCGGCACCCAGGCGACCTCGGAGACCTCGTAGTCGTCGGCCGACAGCTCGCCCGACGTCCATGACAGGAGGAAGTGGTGGACCGTCTTGTGCACGCGGCGACCCTCGGCGGCGAACCAGTAGTCGATCTTCCCGATCGGCGCGAGCACCGAGCCGGTGAGGCCGGTCTCCTCCTCGATCTCTCGGATCGCGGTCTGCTCGGCGGTCTCACCCACCTCGATATGGCCCTTCGGCAGGGACCACAGGGTGCGTCCGCGGCGGTCGGTGCGGCCGATGAGGGCCGCCTCCAGTGCGCCGCCCGACTCGAGGCCGGAGACGACGAGGCCGCCGGCCGACGTCTCGCGGACGGTGCGGACGCGGTTGTCCGGACGCTGTCTCCGGGCGGTGCGTTGGGTGGACGACCGGCGTGAGCGGCCGGACTCGGGCTGGGGGGTCTGCTGCCGTGCTCGGGCCTTGGGCTTCGGGGCCCGGCGGTCGGGCTGGCCGCCCGGCTTCGGGCCCTGGGTCCGGTCCGCCCCCGCGGCGCGCTCGGCGGCCGGCGCATCGTCGGGCTGCGGCCGGGCGGGTGCGGCCCGGTCGACCGCACCGTCGGCGGGGGTGCTGCGGCCGTCCTCGACCACGGCGGTGAGCTGGGCCCGGGAGCGTCGCCTGCCGCCGCGTCTGCGGCGTCGGCGCGGCCGGGGCGCGTCGGATGCGGACGCGTCGGCAGGCTGCCCGGCGGCAGGACCCTGTCCCGACTCCCGGCGCGGCTGACGCCGGGCGGGATCGGCGGATTCTGCTGATGACACCTTGCCGATGCTACTGGTGGTCGGGTGCCGAGAACGCCACCCGAGACGATTCGACGCCGCCGGTAGACTCGCCGGTCGTGACCGAGACCGGGGACCAGGCGCGCGCTGAGCGCGACCAGGCGCGTGCCGAGCGGCGTACGCGGCTGCTCGCTGCGGCGCAGATCTCGCTGCGCGGACTCGACGATGTGCTGGTGCCGCTGGGCACGCGGTTCGCCGACGCGGGTCACGAGTTGTACCTGGTGGGCGGGTCGGTCCGGGACGCCGTCCTGGGCCGTCTGACCAGCGATCTGGACTTCACGACCGACGCGCGGCCCGAGCAGGTCCAGGACCTACTGCGCGGCTGGGCCGCCGCGCTGTGGGACACCGGCATCGCGTTCGGCACCGTGTCTGCCGAGTTCGGCGGGCAGACGCTCGAGATCACGACGTTCCGGGCGGACCAGTACGACCGCGTGTCGCGCAATCCGGTGGTCCGGTACGGCGACACGCTCGTGGGCGACCTGGTCCGTCGTGACTTCACCGTGAACGCGATGGCCGTCCGGGTCGGGCGCGGCGGCGCCGAGGAGTTCCACGATCCGCTCGGCGGGATGGACGCGCTGCTCGGTGGGCTGATCGACACGCCCGCGACCCCCGAGGAGTCCTTCTCGGACGACCCCCTGCGCATGCTGCGCGCGGCGCGATTCGTCTCGCAGCTGGGCTTCTCGGTCGCGCCGCGAGTCCGGCAGGCCATGACCGACATGTGCGCCGAGATCGATCGCATCACCCCCGAGCGTGTGCGAGTCGAACTCGACAAGCTGCTTCTGGGCGATCACCCCGTCGACGGTCTCGTCCTCCTCGTCGACTCCGGGCTCGCCGACCGGGTGCTGCCCGAGGTTCCGGGGATGAAGCTCGCGATCGACGAGCACCACCAACACAAAGACGTGTTCTGGCACTCCATGACGGTGCTGCGCCAGGCGATCGACCTCGAGGACTCCGACCCGGACCTGATCCTGCGCTGGGCCGCTCTGCTGCACGACATAGGCAAACCCGCCACCCGTCGGCACGAACCGAACGGCGGCGTCTCCTTCCACCACCACGAGGTGGTGGGCGCGAAGATGGCACGTAAGCGCATGCGCGCCCTCACCTACTCGAAGGCCGTCACAGAGGACGTGTCGCGGCTGGTGTTCCTGCACCTGCGCTTCCACGGCTACGGAGACGGGCAGTGGACCGACTCCGCGGTCCGCCGCTACGTCGCCGACGCCGGCCCCCTTCTGCCCCGCCTGCACAAGCTGGTGCGCGCCGACTGCACCACCCGGAACAAGCGCCGCGCGGCGAGACTGCAGGCCACCTACGACGAGCTCGAGGCCCGGATCGAGCGTCTGCGGCAGCAGGAGGATCTCGACCGCGTGCGGCCCGACCTCGATGGCAACGCGATCATGGAGCTGCTCGGCCTGGAGCCCGGTCCCGACGTCGGCCGTGCGTGGTCCCACCTGAAGGAGGTGCGGCTGGACCGCGGCCCGATGGAGCGCGACGATGCCGAGGCCGAGCTCATCAGATGGTGGGCGGAGCAGCAGGTGTGAGCCCTGCGGCCGGCGTGGGTGCCGACCCCGCCGGCGCCGGCCGCTTGCGCGAGGACTTCGACTTCTTCGCGGGTATCCCGTACGAGCTGCGGGGCCGGGGCGGATCTCTGCCCGGCTCGAACGATTTCGACCGGAAGCCGACGCCGGAGCATCCCGTGCCCGTGGTGCTCGTGCACGGGACGGGCGGCGGGCGCCAGACCAACTGGGGAGCGTATGTGCCGCTTCTGGCGAACGAGGGCTTCAGCGTGTTCGCGCTGACCTACGGCGCTGTGCGGGGCGCGCGGTGGCCGCTGAACCAGATCGGCGGGATGCGGTCGATCGAGGCCAGTGCCGCAGAGCTCGGCGAGTTCATCGAGCGGGTTCTGGATGCGACAGGTGCGCCACAGGTGGACATCGTCGGGCACTCGCAGGGCACGCTCGTGCCCGCCTTCTACGCGAAGGCACTCGGCGGAGGGGCACGCATCCGCCGGTATGTCTCGCTCGCACCGCTCTGGCGTGGCACCGGAGGCGACCTGGCGCGTATGGCCCTGACCGTCGCCGGCAGGCTCGGCCTCGGCGAGCGATCGATACCGGGCTTCGCCGCGCTCGGCGAAATGCTCCCGGGTTCGAGTCTGTTGCAGCGGATCTGGGACGGCGGAACCCCCTATCTCGAGGGCATCGAGTACTGGAACATCTCCACCCGCTACGACGAGCTGGTGCTCCCCTACCGCAGTGGCCAGGTCCCGGGGCCGCCCGGAATCACCGTGCACAACATCGTCGTACAGGACACGTGCTCGGTGGACCTGTCCGACCATCTCGCGATATGCGGCTCCCGTCGCGTGGCGTACATGGTGCTCAACGCCCTCGACGACGGCGACCGCCCCATCCCCTGCTATCCCGTCGTGCCGTTCACCGGCGCCTGATCCGGTTCGACGGCGGCGCGCGAGGTGCCGATGGTCGGGGGTCCCGTACCTCCGGCGCTCCCGTCACCGCTCGACTGTGCGGTGGAGGGCGACCGCGCCGTCGGCGACGCCGTCCCCGTCCGCGTCGAAGACCACCACATCGGGCTGCCCGTCGCCGTCGATGTCGGCGTAGACCTGCCGGGCGCCGGACTCGTCGGGGTTGGTGCTGACGCCCGACCACACGATCGGCCCGGCTTCCACGTCGTTCGCGTAGCCGTCACCGTCCGCGTCGACGGTGGCCCTCGTGCGCGCGGCTTCGCCGGAGCCGCCCGGCGACGCGACCGGGCCGGGGGGCGTCGAACCCGGTGCGGTCGGCGCCCGACCGGGATGGGGCCCCTCGCGGCTCAGGCCCCAGACGCCCGTGCCGTCGTCGGCGAAGAATGCGTCCAGCACGCCGTCGTCGTCGAGGTCGAGCGCCGAGAGGTCCGCGCGGCCGTCCCCGTCGACGTCGATCATGGCGTCGTCGACGCGCCCGTCCCCATCGAAGTCGAGCCGCACGTGGCCACCGTCCGCGGCGGAACGCCAGGTGTGGACGGCGCCGTCCCCCGATCCGAACCAGTACTCGAGTAGTTCACTCCCCATACCCATTGGACGCATCGGCGTCCGGTCCGGTTCCCCTTCGGTACATCAGTACCACTGCGGCGATCGCGGCCGCGTACAGTGCGGCACCGAGCCAGACCAGCGGCTTCGAGGCGCCGTCGAACGGGACGGTCGCCGCCGCGACCCACACCGCAGCGACGAAACTGGCGTTGAACAGGGCGTCCTGGAACGAGAAGACCTGGCCGCGGCGCTCGTCGGGCACGTCCATCTGCATCGCGGCGTCGCCGCTGAGCTTGATCACCTGACCGCCCAGCCCGAGGACCCCGGCGGCTACGACGATGACCGGGAACGACACCGTGAGCAGTGCCAGCTGCGCGACGATGTCGACGGTCAGCCACACCACCAGAGTCGATCGCCGCCCGATCGCCGCGACCGAGAGCGGTGTCACCACGGCGGCGAGCACCATGCCGACACCGGTCGCCCCGGCGACCGCGCTGAAACCCGCGAGCCCCACCGAACCGTCCGCGAAGTGGTAGCGCGTGAGCAGCAGAAGCATCAGGGTGTTGAGGCCGAACACCAGACGGTGTGCGCCCACGCCGCTCAGTGCTGCGGCCGCCGGCGGCGCTCGCCACACGGCGACGGCGCCATGCGCGAGCCCGGTGGCGATCGCCTGCGCGGGCCCGGGATGGTTCGGGTCCTCGAGCGGGAGCTCGACGGTGCCGTCGCGCTCGAAGTGATCGGGCCCGAGTACGCGCGGTTTGAAACGTGCGGCTAGCAGCGCGCCCGCGACGGCCGACACGACCGCGGCGAGTAACGTAGCCCCGCTGCCGGCGTCGCCCGCGCCGAACAACAGCCGGAGCAGTACCGCGGCGCCCGCGCCGCATGCGGTGGCCGCGGACCCGGCCGTCGTGGTCACCGAGTTCATGGCGACGATCTGCGGGCGGTCGACAACGTGCGGCAGGGCCGCACTGAGGCCTGATGCGACGAACCGCGACGCGCCTCCGACGGCGAGTGCGGCCACCAGGATCCCGGTCTCCGACGCCCCGGTCGCGACTACGACCGCGGTCACCGCGATCAGCACGGCGCGCACCAGATTGGCGCCGATGAACACCAGGCGTCGGTCCCACCGGTCGAGCAGCGCGCCCGCGAACGGACCGATCAGTGAGTACGGCAGTAGCAGCACCGCGAGCCCCGCCGCGATCGCCGCGGGGGTCGCCGCACGTTCGGGATTGAAGATGATCGCGCTGCCCAGTGCCGCCTGGAAGAGACCGTCGGTGAACTGGCTCAGCAATCGGACGCCGAGCAGGCGCAGAAGGTTGGGTACGTCCCGGAAATGCCTGAGCACGGCCCGCGGCGCGGGGTGTACAGGCTGCTCGGTCACGTCTCCAGAGCCTACGCGGCGTGTCAGAATGGACGGGTGGGTCGCGATCAGTCTGACGAGTTCCGCTCCTCGGCCGGCACCGATGTGAAGATCGGGTCGGTCCTGGTCTCTGCGCCCGTCCTCCGGGATTCCACCTTCCGGCGCACGGTCGTCTACATGATCGAGCACAACGATTCGGGCAGCCTCGGTGTCGTCCTCAACCGGCCCAGTGAATCCGCGGTGCACGGCGTCCTCCCCCAGTGGCACGACCTCGCCGCGAAGCCGAAGGCCGTGTTCGTGGGTGGGCCCGTCAACCAGACGTCGGCGCTCTGCCTGGGCGTCGTCAAGGCCGGTCAGGACGTGCAGGGCATCCGCGGACTGCAGCAGGTGTCGGGCCGGGTAGTGCTCGTCGACCTGGACGCCGACGTCGACATGATGGACGAGCTGCTCGACGGGGTGCGGGTCTTCGCTGGTTACAGCGGCTGGGGCATGGGTCAGCTCGACGACGAGCTCGCGCGTGACGACTGGATCGTCTGCGAGTCGCACCACACCGACATCCTGGTGCCCCAACGGGTCGATCTGTGGGCCCGCGTGTTGCGGCGGCAGGCGCTCCCGCTAGCGCTGCTCGCGACGCATCCGATCGATGTCACGCTGAATTAGTAGTCACACCGAACCGAATAGGGGCCGCGCGGACGTCGGCGGTGCGCGGGACGCATCTCTCGACCCGACGCCCCTGGGTCAATCCACCACTTCTAGGTTAGCCTCTCCTAAAGCGGCACGGCCGCTTTGCGAGGTTCGCCGGGCGGACCCGCTCGGGCTTTACAAGGAGCACGTGAAGTGAGATTCAGACCGACCACGTTCGCCGCCACCGCCTTGGCGGTAGCGCTCGTCTCATCGGCCTGCGGGTCGAGCGGCGAGCAGGCGGGATCCACCAGCTCGGCATCGGTGACGATCAGCCAGGCCAACGGCACGACCGAGTTCCCCGTGGGCACGGAGAAGCGCATCGTCGCCACCGGCTACTCGATCGACAACCTGCTGGCGCTGGGCATCAAGCCGGTGGCCCTCGTGCAGTACGGCCAGGAGATCCCGACGCCGTGGCAGAAGGGCAAGCTCGACGGCATCCCCATCATCAAGTCGGCGGACGGTAAGTCCTTGCCGGTCGAGGAGATCGCCAAGTACAAGCCGGATCTGTTCGCCGGCGATTACTACATCATGAACAAGTCGAACTTCGACGCGCTGAGCGGTGTCACCAAGGTGCTCGGCGGTATCGCGGCCGACGGTGAGGCCGCCGGGTGGAAGGCGCAGCTCGAAGCCCTCGGCAAGATCCTGGGCCTCGAGTCGAAGGTCAAGGAGATCGAGGCGGCGGACACCGCGAACGTCGAGCGCCTCGCCAAGAAGTACCCGGGCCTGAAGGGCAAGACCGCCCTCGTGACTCAGTACGTGGCGAACACCTCGCAGTTCAACCTCGTCTCCGACCCCAAGGACTCCGCGAACGCGCTCTTCGCATCTCTCGGCATGACCGTTCCGAAGGCGGTGCGAGACAACCCGTCGTTCAAGACCGGTACCGAGGGTGGCGGGCGTGGGTTCGTGTCGCTCGAGCTGATCCCCACGATCTCGGCCAACTTCATGGCCATCTTCCCCAGCGGAGCGACCGCGGCCGATCTCGACAAGCTGCCCGGGTATGCGACCCTGCCGCAGGTGAAGTCCGGCGCGACGCTGGTCGCCGACCGCGCGACCATCGTGGCCATGAACCAGCCGAGCTCGCTGAGCCGGGCGTGGGTCCTCGAGAAGATCGAGCCGCAGCTCGAGACGGCTGCGGAGCAGCCGGCGGTCCCGTAGTCGCCGTTTGCGCCGGGCCCGGGCCGCGGTAGGCCCGGTCCCGGCGCACCCATCGGCTTCGCGTCGTGAACCCCGTCATGTCGATCCGCGCGCCACAATGGCAGCGGAGGTAGTGACATGACTCACATCATCACGCAGCCGTGTTGCAACGACGCCAGCTGCGTCGTCGTGTGCCCGGTGAACTGTATTCATCCGACGCCCGACGAGCCCGGGTTCGCCACCGCGGAGATGCTCTACATCGACCCGGAGACGTGCATCGACTGCGGCGCGTGCATAGAGGAGTGTCCCGTCGAGGCCATCGTGCCCGACTACGACGCGAGCACACGCCAGGAGCCTTACCTGCAGATCAACGCGGACTTCTATCTCGACCACGATGTAGCCGCGGGGCTCGAGGACATGGGGTCGGATGCACCTCCTCCTGCCGCTGACCTGCATGTCGCGATCGTCGGGGCCGGACCCGCGGCCCTGTATGCCGCGGAGGAGTTGGTGCGGTATCCGGCCGTGAAGGTCGACGCCTTCGACCGGCTGCCGACGCCGTACGGGCTGGTGCGGGCTGGCGTCGCGCCCGACCACCCGTCGACCAAAGGGGTCGAGCGGACCTTCGTCGCTACTGCCGGGCGGAAGAACTTCGAGTACTTCCTGGACGTCGAGGTCGGCCGCGATGTCACTCTCGAAGAGCTGCGCGAGCGGTACCACGCGGTGCTCTACGCGAGTGGCGCCCCGACGGACAGGCGCCTGGGCATCGAAGGCGAGGAGCTGCCCGGCTCGGTCTCGGCGACAGACTTCGTCGCCTGGTACAACTGCCATCCCGAGCACGTGTCCGACCGCTACGACCTCTCCGCGAGACGTGCCGTCGTGGTCGGAAACGGCAACGTGGCGCTCGACGTGGCGCGCATTCTGCTGACCCATCCGGACCAGCTGGCGGGGTCGGACATCGCCGACCACGCGCTGGGAGCCCTGCGCGAGTCCGGCGTCGAGGAGGTCGTGGTCCTCGGGCGGCGCGGTATCGCCGAGGGCGCGTACACGAACGCCGAGTTCCTCGCCATGGGCTCGATCGACGGCGTCGACGTCGTGATCGACGAGGCCGATCTGGTGCTCGACCCGGCCACCGCTGCCGCCGAAACCGACGGCACGCTGGACAGTACCGTCGCAACGAAGATCCGGCTTGCACGCGAGCTCGCGGCGCGGCCTGCGGGTTCCGCACCACGGCGCATCGTCTTCCGCTATCTCACGGCACCCGTGCGGATCCTCGGGGACGACCGCGTGTACGGCGTGCGGTGCGTACGCAACGCGTTCACCGGTGACGGGCACGTGCGCGCCACCGACGAGACCTTCGACCTGGAGGCGGGTGCGGTCGTCCGGGCCATCGGGTACCGCGGCACCCCTGTCCCCGGGCTCCCGTTCGACGAGGTGCGATCGGTCGTCCCGAACGTCGCCGGGCGGGTGACCGACGAAGGCGCCGCGGTGCCCGGCGTGTACGTCGCGGGCTGGTTGAAGCGCGGCGCGACCGGTGGCATCGGGATGAACCGCTGGTGTGGCCACGAGACCGCGCATTCACTGCTCACGGATTTCGCGGCCGGCCTCCTCCCCCCGCCTGTGCGCTCCCGCGACGAGGTGCCTGGCCTGCTCGCCGAGCGCGGCGTCGCTCGCGTCGACGACGCCGGGTGGCGGTCGATCGACAGCGCGGAGAAGGCCGCGGGCCGCGCGGCCAAGCGCCCACGCGTGAAGCTCGCCGACGTGCAGGAACTGCTTCGCGCCGCCGGCATCGGCTCGGACGCGCGCGTCTGACCTAACCGGGCTGGGGCTCGATGTGGGGCGGTAGCTCCTTGGCGTATCTGGCTGCGAGCCAGGCGCACATCATCAGCTGCACCTGGTGGAACACCATGAGCGGCAGCACGATCAGCCCGACGGGCTGGCCGGCGAACAGGACTGCAGCCATCGGCAGACCGGTGGCAAGGGACTTCTTGGTGCCGCAGAACTGGATCGCGATGGAATCGCCGCGGCCGAAGCCCATGCGGCGGGCGACGACCCGGGTCAGCCAGAGCATCACCGCGACCATCAGCACCGAGAGCACCACCAGCTCGATCACCGCGACCCACGACACCATGTGCCAGATGCCCTCGCGCATGCCCTCCGAGAACGCCGAGTACACGACCAGCACGATCGAGGTCCGATCCACGTACTTGAGCGACGACGCGTACTTCTCGACGAACCCGCCGACCAGCGGTCGAAGCAGCTGCCCTAGGACGAAGGGCAGCAGCAGCTGCAGGCACAGGTCGACGACGGCCGAGCCGTGGAACGCGATCTCGCCGGTCGTGCCCATGAGCGCGAATACCAGCAGCGGGGTGACGAATACGCCGAGCAGGTTGGAGGCGGACGCGCTCACGATCGCTCCTGGCACGTTGCCGCCCGCGATGGAGGTGAAGCCGATCGACGACTGCACCGTCGACGGAACCAGGCACAGGTACAGCACGCCGGCGTACAGGCTCGTGTCCAGGAGTGAGTCGGGCAGGAACCGCAGCGCCTCCCCCAGGATCGGGAACAGCACGAAGGTGAATGCGAGGATCGTCACGTGCAGGCGCCAGTGCGCGAGCCCGGCGAGCGCCTCGCGCGGGTGGATGCGCGCGCCGTACAGGAAGAACAGGATGCCGATGGCGACGGTGACCAGACCGTCGGCCCACGGCACGGCCCGCCCGGTGGCAGGAAGCACCGCGGCGACGAGCACGGCAGCCAGGATCGCCAGGATGAACCCGTCGATCCTGAGCTTGTCGAGAATGCCCCGCACGCGGGTCAGGCGGGGTGCGCGGAGCTGTCGCAGAGTCCGTTGAGCGCGCATGAGCCGCACCCGCCGGTCACCCCGCACGACCCGGCGGGGTCGCCCTCGACGCCACCGTCCCGGGCGGGTGCGACGGTGACCTGGCCGGTCTGGATACGTGCCTGGATCGACGCGGCCCGCGCGCCCTGCAGCGCGCCGAATCCGGCCAGGAACACACCGCCTACCAGCGAGATCCCGGCGTAGACGAAGGCCCACGGCGCGTCGAAGACAGCGGTGGCCGCGGCGCCGACGCCGAAGATGACACCCGACGCGAGGAGGCCCGGCCCGGCCACGCGATTGGCCGTACGCCACAAGAGGTCGTCGCTGAGTGTCTGTTCACTGCGGACGCCCACCCAGCGGTTGCGCGGAAGCCGGCCCGCAAGGCCGACGATGCCGAGAACGACGGCTGAGACCGCGACCACGGCGAGGATCACTACCAGCACAAACACCAGTCCACTATAGATTCGGCCGGTTTCGTGCCGCCGCGGGGCACGCCTTAACCTGGTAGGCGTGACTGAGCAGGCGCAGAACACCACCTCCACGACGCCGAAGCACCGCTACACGGCGGAGCTCGCGGGCGCCCTCGAACGGCGTTGGCGCGACGAGTGGCTCGCGCGCGGTGTGTTCAACGCCAACAACCCGGTGGGTGAGCTGGCCGGCGAGACGCCCGCCGACAAGCTGTTCATCCAGGACATGTTCCCGTACCCCTCGGGGGCGGGCCTGCACGTCGGGCATCCGCTGGGTTTCATCGCGACCGATGTCTACGGCCGGTACCACCGCATGATCGGCGTGGGGGTGCTGCACACGATGGGTTTCGACGCCTTCGGGCTGCCGGCCGAGCAGTATGCGGTGCAGACCGGTACGCATCCGCGCGTCACCACCGAGGCCAATATTCAGCGCTATCTGGACCAGATCAGTTCGCTGGGACTGGCCCATGACGAGCGGCGTCGCGTGTCGACCACCGACCCCGAGTTCTACCACTGGACCCAGTGGATCTTCCTGCAGATCTACAACGCCTGGTACGATACCGCGCAGGATCGCGCGCGCCGGATCTCCGACTTGGTGGACGAGTTCGCCTCGGGTACAAGAGAACTCGAAGACGGGCGCGTCTGGCACGAGCTCTCCGAAGCCGAGCGTGGTGCTGTTCTGGATTCGTACCGCCTTGTGTACCAAAGCGACTCGCTGGTGAACTGGTGCCCCGGCCTCGGGACGGTGCTGGCCAACGAGGAGGTCACCGCCGACGGACGCAGCGAACGCGGCAACTTCCCTGTCTTCCGGAAGAACCTGCGGCAGTGGATGATGCGTATCACCGCGTATTCGGACCGTCTGATCGACGACCTCGATCATCTGGACTGGCCGGAGAAGGTCAAGGCCATGCAGCGCAACTGGATCGGGCGCTCGAGCGGTGCCCGGGTGCGCTTCGACTCGCCGGCGGCCGGCACCGGGCGCGGCATCGAGGTGTTCACGACGCGCCCCGACACCCTGTTCGGTGCCACCTATATGGTGCTGTCGCCCGAGCATCCCCTGGTCGACGACCTGGTCGCGGATGGGTGGCCTGCCGGGGTCGACGAGCGTTGGACCGGCGGGGCTGCGACGCCCGCCGAGGCCGTCGCGTCCTATCGAGCCTCCATCGCCGCCAAGAGTGACCTCGAGCGCCAGGAGAGCCGGGAGAAGACCGGAGTCTTCTTGGGCACCACCGCGATCAACCCGGTGAACGGGAAGGCCGTCCCGGTCTTCATCGGCGACTACGTCCTGATGGGCTATGGCACAGGCGCGATCATGGCTGTGCCTGCGCACGACGCACGCGACTACGAGTTCGCGACCGCGTTCGGCCTGCCGATCGTCGAGGTGATCGGCAGCGAGGCCGGTGTCGCCGAGGCGGCGTATACCGGCGACGGACCGCTGGTGGGCTCCAAGAACGACGAGATCGACCTCGCCGGGCTGAGCGTCGACGATGCCAAGAAGGCCGTTATCGCCTATCTCGAAGAGAAAGGCGCCGGACACGGTACGGTTCAGTTCAAGCTGCGCGACTGGTTGTTCGCGCGTCAGCGTTATTGGGGCGAGCCGTTCCCCATCGCGTACGACGCCGACGGCGCCCCGAAGGCTCTGCCGGAATCGATGCTGCCCGTGCTGCTTCCGGAGGTCGACGACTACGCGCCCGTCGCATTCGACCCCGACGACGCCGGGAGCGAGCCCTCCCCTCCCCTGGCGAAGGCGAGCGACTGGATGCACGTCGACCTCGATCTGGGCGACGGGCTCAAGGACTATACGCGCGACGCGAATGTCATGCCGCAGTGGGCGGGAAGCTCGTGGTACCAGCTGCGGTACATCGATCCGAAGAACTCGGAGGCGTTCTGCGACAAGCGGAACGAGGCCTACTGGATGGGGCCACGCCCGGATCTGCACGGGCCGCAGGACCCGGGTGGCCTGGACCTGTACGTCGGCGGCGTGGAGCACGCGGTGCTGCACCTGCTGTACTCGCGCTTCTGGCACAAGGTGCTGTTCGACCTCGGCTACGTGACGTCCCGCGAGCCGTACCGCCGGCTGTACAACCAGGGCATGATCCAGGCCTACGCGTTCACCGACTCCCGGGGCGTGTACGTGCCGGCCGAGGAGGTCGTCGAGCGCGATGGCAAGTACTTCCTGGGTGACGAGGAGGTGCAGCGCGAGTACGGCAAGATGGGTAAGTCGCTGAAGAACTCCGTTGCGCCGGACGACATCTGCCGCGACTACGGCGCGGATACCCTGCGCGTCTACGAGATGGCGATGGGCCCGTTGGACCAGGACCGCGCGTGGGCGACGAAGGATGTCGTCGGCGCCCAACGCTTCCTGCAACGTGCTTGGCGCGTGGTGATCGACGAGGAGACGGGCGCCGTGCGCGTGACCGACGCCGCACCGACCGACGACACCCTGCGGCTACTCAACAAGACGATCGCCGGTGTGCGCGAGGACTATTCGAACCTGCGTGACAATACTGCGATCGCGAAGCTGATCGAGCTGACCAACCATCTGACCAAGGAGTATCCTTCGGGCGCACCTCGTTCCGTGGCTCAGCCGCTGGTGCTGATGCTCGCGCCTGTGGCGCCGCATATCGCGGAGGAACTGTGGGAACGTTTGGGGCACAAAGACTCCCTGGCACACGGACCCTTCCCGACCGCCGATGAGACCTGGCTGGTCGAAGACACGGTCGAGATCCCCGTGCAGGTGAAAGGCAAGGTGCGTAGTCGGATCACGGTTGGGGCGGATGCATCCAGCGCCGCGATCGAGGCCGCCGCCCTCGCGGACCCGAAGATCGCCGTCCTACTGGACGGGGCCCCGAAGAAGGTCATCGTCGTGCCCGGCAGGATGGTGAATATCGTTCCGTGATCGCGCCGTGTCGTGGGGGGGGGGGGG
>NZ_JARFTP010000001.1 GCF_029167375.1 Tsukamurella sp. 8F | reverse complement strand
CCCCCCCCCCCCCCCCCCCCGAGGCGTATCCGGCACCACCGACCCATCGGCACCGAACGGAGGACTCGTGCCCAAGGTGAGTGAGGACCACCTCGCCGCGCGCCGACGTCAGATACTCGACGGCGCGCGAACCTGCTTCGCGGAGTTCGGTTACGACGGTGCAACCGTCCGCCGGCTCGAAGCCGCGACGGGCCTGTCCCGCGGCGCGATCTTCCACCACTACCGCGACAAGGACGCGCTGTTCCTAGCACTCGCGCACGAGGATGCCGAACGCATGGCCGACATCGCGGCGACGCAGGGTCTGGTGCAGGTCATGCGCGACATGCTCAGCCACCCCGAGCGCTTCGACTGGCTCGGCACCCGCCTGGAGATCGCGCGAAAGCTGAAGAACGACATCGAGTTCCGGGCCGCCTGGACCGAGCGCTCCGCGGAACTCACGGACGCCACACTGAGCCGCCTGGAGCGCCAGAAGGAACGCGGGAGGCTCCGCGAGGACGTGCCGACGCACGTCCTGTTGGGCTACCTCGATCTCGTGCTCGACGGGCTCGTGACCCGCCTGGCATCCGGGCGCGAGACCGCGGACCTGGAGTCGGTCCTCGACCTCGTCGAGGAGTCCGTGCGCCGCCGCGGTTGACGGTTCCGACGGTGTACGTGCACATCTCCACGCGGCGGGTGCGCACCTCCACACCGATTACTCGACGATTGTGTGGAGATGTGCGCCCGCCGTGTGGATCTGCGCACCCGCCGGCCGCGACTCAGAGTTTCGCGACCCCGCGGGCGTCGCGGTACACGGCCGCCACGCCGCTCGCGGACATCGGGGCGGATTGGATCTTGGCATCGGAGGCCACGACGGCCTGGAGGGTGACGCCTGCGCAGAGGAAGTCGGCCACCGAACGCCGCGTGTGATCGGCCGAGGTGACCAGCACCGCGCCGTTACCGAATCCGTTCTGCCGCATCAGCGCTGCGGAGTTGATCGCATTGGCCTGGGTCGAACCCGCGCGGTCCTCAGTGTAGATCCGCGTAGCGGGCACACCCTGCGTCACGAGCCACTCGCGCATAGCGGCCGCTTCGGTCTTGCCCGCCTTGGGATTGCCGCCGGTGACGATCACCGGGAACGACGGGTAGGCCTGCGCCAGAGCCAACCCCTTGGTCAGGCGCTCGGTCAGGATCGGCCGCATCGCGCCGTTGTTCTCGAGGCCGTAGCCCAGGATCACGATCGTGCTCCCGGCCGCGACGCCGCTCGGCACCTGGTCCGTGAGCGGGAACGTGAGCGCCTTGTTCACGTTGCTCATCAGCGCCACCACCTTCTGCTGCTCATCCACCGGCATCTGGTTGATCACCGCCTGCGCGCCGGCCGTGTCCCCCGCCGCCTGGCGCTCGAACGCCTGATTCGTCAGGGACGAGGCGGACGGTGCGGCGGCGACGGGATTCGCTACGAGGACGCCGACGACCCCGGAGACGAGTACCGCGCCGAGCGCCCGGTTGGCGAGCGCGAGACGCGTGATACCTACGAGATTCATGGGGAGATTGTTGCAGACACACCGCAGAGGTACCACAGGTAACAGAGAAACCTGTGGTAGATGGGTGACGCGTGATGTCACTATAGAACACAAAAGTCACATCTGCAACTTCAGCAACAAGAAAAGAGTCGGCCATGCCCCGATGAACGCGAGCCGTGCATTCCGCCGCCTTGGCAACACTAGTCACAACAGCCTCGTTGGTAACACGTGAAACATCGCCGCCGCCGGGCGCACCGCCGGAGCGTCGGCCCCGGCGGGCGGTCGATAGAATGAGCGGCCGCCGACCGATCGAAGGAGACGCATGGGGCGCAGCGCCGCCGAGTTGTACTCCGCGTTCCGCGACAACGCCGACAACGACGTCGCCCTCCGGCTCCTGCGCTCCCCCAACGCCGTCGCCTACCTGGCCGTGATGGGCGCGCGCCTCGCGACCGGCGCGGTCCCCGCCGACGAGCTCGCCGACGGTATGTCCGCCGACCTGCAGACGCTCGCGGAGCACTTCACTGCCCGCGCGCGGCCCGTGCCCGACGGGCAGGACGTCCTCGACGCGTGGGTCCGCGGTGGCTTCGTCTCCCGCACACTCGACGACGACGGCCGCGAGATCTGCCGCCTCACCCGCGGGGCGACCACCGCGTTGGGCCAGATCCAGGCCGTGACCGCGGACCGCAGCGTGGCCACCGAGACCGCGCTCGAGCTCGTCGCCGCGCGGCTGTCGGCCGTCGCTGTGAGCGTGAGCCCCGACCCCGGCGACCACCTGCGCGCGCTCGACGACCAGATCGCCGACCTCACACGCCGACGGGCGGCCCTCGAGAAGGGGCTCGTTCCCGACTACGACCGGGACCGCGTCATCGACGACCTCCGGATCGTCGCCACTCTGGCGGAGCGGATGCCCGCCGATATCCTGGGCTACGGGGAGAAGCTGCGCGAACACACCCGTAGCCTCCTCACGCAGGGCCTCGACGGCTCTGCCGGCGCATATGCGGAGCGACTGCAACGGCTGTTCGAGGGGCACGACGAGCTCGCGAACACGCCCGAGGGACGTGCGTTCGACGCCTTCTACACCCTGCTGTCCGACCACCGGTTGCGCAGACGGCTCGAGGAGGCGTCCGCCGCTGTGCTCGACGGCGTCGACGACCTGCCCGACGACCTGCGCGACGCTCTCACCGGCTTCCTGGACCGCATGTGGGAGCAGGTGCAGAGGGTCGACGAGATCCGGGGGCACGTGTATCGGCGCATCAACACATTCGTCAAGGGCGGCGATTTCCTGCAGTACCAGTCGCTGCGTGCGCGGATCGGCGAGGCGCAGCGCGCCGCGATCGACGCGTTCGAGCGGACCTCCCCCGGCCGTGACACCGGGCTCGCCGTGCCGATGTCATCGGTGGACACGTCGTCGGTTGGCGCTCTGGCGTTCCACGACGGCGTCGTCGAGCTACCGCCGGACGTCACCGCCACGAGCGGCGAGTTCTCCATCGACCCGGCGGCTCTAGTGGGCCTGGAGGCCATCGACTGGGATTCGATCACGGACGCCGTGAACAGCGCGGTGGCGAGCGCCACGGCGGTGCGGCACTGCGCGACTCTCGCGGACGTGCTGGCCGAGCTGCCGGACGCGCGGGCCGGCGACATCGTAGGGGTGTGGTCACTCGGCGAGCGGTACGGCACTGTCGACGGCACGCGCCCGACCACGGTCACCGCATCGACGTCCCGCGGCCCGCGCGAGATGAGGATCCCGTACCTGGAGTTCGCCGGTCCGCTGCCCGCGCTCACCCCCGCGCCCGACGACGGCCCCACCACCCTGTTCGACACCACCGGAGGCGACCAGTGACCGACGACACCGATACGGCGCACGGAGACGATACGCTCGCAGGGCTCGAGGATGCGGGCTCGATCTCGTCGAACGACTTCCGCTTCGAGGACTTCCGCGTCGACGGCGGCGACCTGCCCGGGCTCGCACGCCTCGGGGCAGCCGCCGACACGGCCCCGCGCTTCGATGGCGACACCTCCCAGCTGCCCACTCCCGTGTGCTACGCGCTGCAGGAGCTGATCGCCGCCCCCCATGTCTCGGCGAAGTCGAAGAACTGGCTCGTCATCGAGGCGCATGAGGAGATCCTGCGATCGCGGCTGTCCGAGCTGAACCTCGCGCTCGAGATCAACCACGACACCCGCCACGCCTTCACCCGGCAGATCAGCGGGAACGATTCCAGGCAACGGAATCTGCTTCGCGCGCAGAGCCTCTCGCTCGCGGCCTCGGTGCTCGCGCTGTTCCTGCGACTCGAGCACCTGTCCAGCCCGGACGAGACGTGCGTGGTCGAGAAGAGTGAGATGATCGACCACCTGGTGTCGTTCCGCCCGGCGCGCGACACCGACGAGGCCGGATTCCTCCGCAAGGCGGAGGCGGCGGTCAACCAGCTCGAATCGCGGAAGCTCATACGCCAGGTGGGCGCCACCGACCGTTACATGGTGCACGGCGTGATCGCCTCGCTGCTGACGCCCGAGCAGGTGGACACGTACACCGCCGCGTATCGCGACCTCGCGGGCGCCGACAAGGATCTGGGCGAGCCGGCCGCACCCGTCGCGGCAGCCGACGTCGACGAGGAGGCCGCTGATGAGTAGGACCCGGCACGTCGGACAGTTCCGGCTGGTGCGGCTGCAGGTGGTCAACTGGGGCACATTCGACGGCTACAAGGACTTCCCCATCGACGATCGCGGCGTGATCCTCACGGGCCCTTCGGGTTCCGGGAAGAGCTCGCTGATGGACGCCCACTCCGTGGTGCTTCTTCCCACGTACGATCAGGCGTTCAACGCCTCGGCAGACCTCACTGCCAAGGGCGCCCGCAAGGCTGCACGCTCGATGGCCGACTATGTGCGCGGTGCGTGGTCGGTCAACGACGACGAGCACAACCAGTCGAAGGTGCAGTACCTCCGCGGGGAGTCGGCGACATGGTCGGCCATTGCTGCGACCTACGACAACGGCGCGGGCGGCGCCACCACGGCCGTCGCGGTCAAATGGTTCCCGGGCTCCGGTACCGACGGCGCCTCCCTGCGCTCCTGGTACCTCCTGCGGCCCGGAAACGCCGATCTGATGGACCTCAGCGACTGGGCAGCATCGGGTTTCGACTCCCGATCATGGCGCGCCCGGCACCCGGAGACCGAGTCGTTCGATACGCAGGCCGCATACCAGGACGCACTGCGGCGGCGCGTGGGCATCGGTGAGTCGTCCGCCGCGCTGTCCCTGCTCGGCAAGGCCAAGGCGATGAAGAACGTCGGCGACCTCGACGCGTTCATCCGCACGTACATGCTCGACCGCCCCGGCACCTACGCGAAGGCCGAGCGCCTCGTCGAGAACTTCACACAGCTGGACGAGGCGTATCGCGCCGCGGCCCGCGCGGAGGCGCAGGAGAAGGTCCTACGCCCGGTGCCTGAGGCGTACGAGCGGTATCAGAGCGCACACGTGTCACACACGCGCGCGGGCGACCTGCTCGGCGGCACGCTGCGCGGTTACCTGCGCACACACCGGATCCGACTCCTGCAGGCAGAGATGGACCGCATCGAAGGCGAGCGAGCGGGCCTGGACGCGCGGATCGCGCGCTGGGAGAACACCGCCGAGCAACGCAAACATGCCTACGACTCGCTCGCCGACCAGCTCCGTAGCGCCAACGGGGACGTCGGCGCTCTCGAGACCGAGCTCGCCGGACTGGACCGCGACGCGGCAGGACGACTCCGCGCGTACGAGCGGTACGCCGCCACCGTGGAGCGCATCGGCGAGCGGGCGCCCGAATCCGAGGAGGAGTTCTTCGCACTTCGCGAGCAACTACCCGGTATCCGGGACCGTGCGGCACAGCGGCAGAGTGCACTCGCGGCCCGCGTACACCAGGCGTACTCTGCCGAGTCCGACGCTCGCCGGGACGTGGAAGCCGTGGACGCGGAACTCGCTACGTTGCATCGCCGTTCGTCACTGCTGCCGGCCATCGCACTCGACCAACGCGACGAGATCTGTCGCGCCACCGGGCTGCGCACCGACGAGCTGCCGTACGCCGCGGAACTCATCGACGTCCGCTCCGAGGACCAGGCGGTCTGGGGCGCGGCCGCCGAACGCGTGCTCCGCCCGTTGGCGATGACCCTCCTCGTGCCCGAGCGACGGGCGCGGGCCGTCGCCGAGTATGTGGACGCGCACCGCGTGCGGGGCGTCCTCACCTATCAGGTCTACACCCCGACCGACCGCGGAGCCGATCCCGAGCCCGGTTCCCTCGCAACGAAACTCGACGTCGATATCGGTCACCCCGCCGGTCCGTGGCTCACCGGCACCGTCGCCCGCACGGCACGCCACGCATGCGTCGCCGATGCCGCGGACCTGGACGACCACGAAATCGCCGTCACCCCGGGCGGTCTGGTGAAGAGCCCGGGTCGCCGTTTCCGGAAGGACGACCGCGCGTCGGTATCGGACCGCTCGCAGTGGGTGCTGGGCACCCGCACGGACACCAAGCGCGAGGCACTGGAGCGGCGTCGGGTGAGCCTGCAGGCCGTGCACGCCAAGGCCGAAGAGGCATCACGGGCGATACGTGACGAGCTCGCCGAGTACAAGGACGTCGCCGACGGGGCGAATCACGTACTGGGGTACTCGGCCTGGTCCGAGGTCGACCACTGGCTCGCGCGCGACGAAGCGGATGCGTTGCGGAACAGGATATCCGACCGTCGCTCCGGTGACAGTGACCTGGGCGAGCTCGAGCTGCGAGTCGACGACGCGTTCGCCGAGCTCGCAGAGGCCCAGAGCCGGATCGGTGCCCTCAACCAGTCGCTGAACCGTGCGGGCGACGACTTCGACGTACTGCTGGCCGAATTCGAGAAGGAGGGCGGCGACTCCGCGTCCGATCGCACCCCGGACGACGACCGCGAATTCCTCGACACCGCGCTGTGGTACCTCCTCGAAACGTCCGGAAAGCACCTGACGCTAGAAACCTTCGGAGAGATCCGGTCGGACCTGCGCGCGGAGCTGGAGCGCCAGCAGGCCGCGGCGACCGCGGAGCGCGACGCCGCCGAGCAGCGGATCGTCCGCGCGGGCGAGGCATTCCTGCGGGAGTGGCCCGACGCGGCGACCGAACTCACCGCCACGATCGAGGGGGCCGCGGATCTGGTCGCGGTCCATGAGAATCTGGTAGCGCACGGGCTCGCGTCCGCGACCGAACGCTTCCGGAGGCTCATCACCACCGACGTGTCGCACTCCGTCGCCAACCTGTACAAGGAGATCGAGGACACCCACCGGCACATCACTCGCGGCATCGCGGACGTGAACTCGGGGCTCGCGCGAGTCGAGTTCAACGAGGGCACCTACCTGCAGATCGCGTACGCCGCCCGCCCGGCGCCCGAGGCGAAGGACTTCGCGAAGCTCGTCGACGATATGGTCCGGGACGCGCCCGCGGCGAGGCGAGGCGAGGCGGCCGCCATGGCGGCCCAATTCAAGCGGATCCGAGGGCTGGTCATGCGTCTGACCGCCGACGACCTGGAGTCCCGGCGTTGGGCCGAGTCCGTGTTGGACGTGCGCACGGGCTACTCGTTCTATGGTCGGGAGAATGCCGCGGGCGCCTCCCCCGACGAACCCGCAGTGCATACGTACCGCAACACGGCGACGAACTCGGGCGGCGAGCAGGAGAAGCTGGTCGCCTTCTGTCTGGCGGCGGCCCTGAGCTTTTCGCTCGGTTCGCACGAGACGCTGCAACCGACGTTCGCACCGCTGATGCTCGACGAGGCGTTCAGCAAGTCGGACGAGCGCTTCTCCGCGCAGTCGCTGCGCGCTTTCGAACGCTTCGGTTTCCAGCTGATCATCGCGGCGCCGATCCGCATGGTCGGCATAGTCGAGCCCTTCATCGGCCAGGTGGTCCTGGTCGACAAGCGCATGGGGCCCGACGGTGCCCGCTCCGACGCTCGCATCGCGACCTTCGGCGAACTCGCGAGCCGAAGCGACAGGCACAGTGCAGCGTCCGCGGGCGACTGAGATCGGGGCGGAAACCGCGTTTCCAGCAGACGGCCACACCTCGGGCCGCGCCCGAAGGTCTGCTATACAGGGGCCATGGCCACGGTCGTCGCGCTGCACGCACACCCGGACGACGAGAGCCTCCTCACCGGCGGCACGCTCGCAAAGCTCGCCGCCGAGGGGCACCGCGTCGTTCTCGTCGTAGCCACCGACGGGATGATGCGCGGCGACGACGAGCCCGATCCGCGGCGGCGGCTCGACGAGTTGGATCGCGCGGCGGCGCGGTTGGATGTCGCGGACGTGCGTTGGCTGGGCTACGCGGACAGCGGACACGGTGCGGAGCTCTATGCCGATCCCGAGGGGCGCGTCCGGTTCGTGCGAGCGGGCGTCGACGAGCCCGCGGAGCGGCTGGCGGCCGTCGTCCGCGACGTCGGAGCAGACCTACTCATCGGCTACGACGCCGCAGGCGGCTACGGTCACCGGGATCATCTCGCGGTGCACGCCGTTGCACGGCGCACCGCCGAGCTCACGGGTGTCCGTCTCGTCGAGGCGACGGCGCCGCGCGAGATCGCGGTGCGAGTGCTGACCGTGACATCCCTCCTGCGCCTCACGCACGGCCATGACGTCCGCCGGGCCCGCACGTGGTTCACGCCGAGCCGAGACATAACGCATCGCATCGACGTGAGGCGACAGCTCCGCGCGAAGCAGCGCGCCGTTGCGGAGCACCATACCGAGGCCGCCAAGAGCGGCCGCACGGCCCGCCTACAGCGGCTGACCCTCCGTGTCCCCTCAGTGGTGCTCGCTCCGCTCTTCGGGACGGAGTTCTTCGTCGAACCGGGCCATCCCGGCCACGCGACGAGCCTGTTCTAGGTTCCCTCGAGGTGCGCGACGAGGTGCACGGTCAGCTGCTCTGCGGCCTCCTCGGGCACCCAGTGGGAGACATCCTCGAGCATCTCGAACCGGTAGGGCGCCTCGACCCAGTCGGCGGTAGCCAGTGCCGCAACCGAACCCAGTGCGACATCCTCCGTACTCCAGACGTAGAGCGTCGGAACGGTGATCCGTCCGATCCGTCCCTCGGGCCCACCCGCGCGGTACCAGTTCAACGCAGCCGTCAGTGCGCCCGGCTCGGACAGTCGCTGCACGTACTCGTCGACGTGCTCGCGCGGAACCCCGCCCTCGAAGATCCGGCGCAGCGCCCGCGCGCCGTCGGCGAGGAATGCGTTCTCGGTGGCCGGGGTCGCTCGCCAATCGCGCATATACTGCGACCGCCTGGCCTGGTCCTCGTCGGTGCGGAGCGCCTCGGCCAGTGCCCCGGGGTGCGGCGTCGACACCGCCGCCAGGCTGCGGACACGATGCGGGTGTATGTCCGCGGCCCACCACGCGACTGCACCGCCCCAGTCATGGCCGACGAGGTCGAACCGCTGCCAGCCCAGACGGTCCGCCATGGCGATCACATCCGCGACCAGCGTCTCGATCCGGTAGTCGCTGGGCGATTCGGGCCGCACCCCCGGTGAGTATCCGCGCTGGTCCGGCGCGACGACGCGGTAGCCGACGGCCGCCAGCCCGGCGAGCTGGTGCGACCATTCGAGTGCAGCCTCCGGGAATCCGTGTAGCAGCATGACCGGGCGGCCCCCCTCGGGCCCTGCGGCCATCGCGTCGAAGGAACCGGCCTCGGTCTCGATGCTGATGTAGTCCACCACCCGTCCAACCTACTAAAACGGACGCGCGGTGGGCGGGCGAAGGCTACAGCCACCGGGGCGGGTCCGGCGGCGCCTGCGGAGCTCGCAGACCGACCGCCCCGCGCCCGGTGGCCCAGCGACACACCGATGCGAGCGGCCCCTCGATCTCGACGGGGCGTCGCGCCACGGTCTGCGCCGGAACAGCTCCCGGGCCGTCGTCGATCGCGATCGGCTCGTATCCGTCCGGTCGGAACACCAGGCCCGCACCTTCGCCGCGGATCCGCCACGCGGTGGCGACGTCGTCGATCAGCGACGCCAGCACGACCTCCGGGAAGTCGCCGAACCTCCCGAAGCCGGCGAGGTCGACGGAGTGGATCCACACCTCTCGGCAGCGCAGCCAGATCGTCTCGGATGCAGGAACCGTCCGGCCCTGCGCGGTCCTGACCTCCGCCTGCCACGCGGAATCGGAGGCGCGGCGCCACTTCTCGTCGAGCCGGGCGACCGCGTGGTCGAACAGATTCCGCAGAGCGCCCGCCGACAGGGTCGCGCCCTCATCGATCTCCCGGGCGCGCTGGTCGACGGACTCGTACATGGGCGTCGGGGTGCCCGTGCTCGCCCAGTCCATCAGCCGCGCCAGCGCCAGCGCGTTGTAGCCGACATGCGCAACCAGGTGCCGTCGTCCCCAGCCCGGCAGAGCGGACCGCTCGTCCAGCTCCGCGTCACTCGTCTCCCCCAGCCGACGCGCGAAATACGAGGTGCCGCAGCGGACTAACGAGAGCTGATCGGCACGCGGCAGGTCTCGGAAGCCCACGGTCAGCGCACCACCGTCTTGTTCTTCACCGAGCCGATGCCTTCGATGGTCACCTCGACGGTCTCGCCGTCCTGGATGTGTCGCGCGGGCGTCCTGGCGTGCCCGACGCCTCCCGTCGTTCCTGTGATGACGACGTCGCCGGGCGCCAGGGTGACGATGTGGGAGATGTACTCCACCAACGCCTCCGGCCCGAATACCAGATCGTTGGTCACGGCATCCTGCATGAGCTCGCCGTCGAGAGTCGCGGTGATGCGCGTGTTCGGCGTGTAGTCGGTGACCAGGTGCGGCCCGAATCCGGCCGACTTCTCGAACGACTTCCCCTGGTCCCACTGCAGCGTGCGGTACTGGTAGTCACGCATGGTGTAGTCGTTGATCACCGTGTAGCCGGCGATGTGTGCGGCGGCATCCGACGCCTTCACCTGGTATGCAGGCTTGCCGATGATCACGGCGAGCTCGGCCTCCCAGTCCAGCTCACCGGCGGCGTACGAAGGGACCACTACATCGTCGTACGGACCGGTCAGCGCCTCACGGAACTTCGCGAACAGGGTCGGATATTCGGGGAGGTCGCGCCCCATCTCGCGGATGTGCGTCGCGTAGTTCAGGCCGACGCACACGATCTTGCCCGGGGTGGGGACGACGGGGGCGTAGTCGGCATCGTCGAGGTCCATGGTGTCACCGGAGGCGTTCGCCGCCAACGACTCCCAGTCAGGATCGGCGAGCAGCGTCGACAGGTCGGCGTAACCGGAGACGACGGTGGCGGTGGTGCCGTCGACGCGCACGGCTGCGGTGCCGCCGTCGATACGGAGTGTTGCTAGGCGCATGGTTCAGGCTCCTTCGGGGGTATGCGTACGTGCCAGGTGCAGGCGCTCCAGAATCGGGGCGTCGGAGAAGGCGAACAGGTCCAGCGGCTCGTCGGCCTCGAGCCACCAACGGACCCAGGAGGGCACGGCGATCAGATCGCCCTTCGCGACCGACCAGGCCACATCGCCGAGGTGGACCGTGCCACTGCCCTCGAACACCTGGAAGACATTGCTGCCGACATCGTGCCGCGGCCTGGTATGGGCACCCGGCCGCAGGCGGTGGAACTCCGCGCGGATCGTCGGCATGATGTCCCCGCCTGTGGTGGGGTTGGTGAATCGGACCGCCGCGTGCCCCGGGTCCGTGGTTGCGGGGTATCCCTCGTCCTCGAGCTGGAGCTGGGCCGCGAGCGCAGCGTCGGTGTGCTCCCACCGGTATGCGGCGATCGGCGAGTTGACCTTCGGTCCCTGCCCGACGAGGGGCCGCAGGCCGGGGTGCGCCCACAGACGTTCCGCTCGCGACACGTCAGGTGTCGAATCGTCGGTCACCCCATCGCATCCGAACTCGAAGAACCCCGCGTCTGTGTAGTGCACGAACGGGATGTCCAGGCCGTCGAGCCAGGCCATCGGATGGTCGGTCTCGTTATGGTGACCGTGGAAGTGCCACCCCGGCGTGAGGAGCAGGTCACCACGCCGCATCGCGACCGGATCGCCGTTGACAACCGTCCAGACACCCTCGCCCTCGACCACGAACCGGAAGGCGTTCTGACTGTGCCGATGCTCGGGCGCCACCTCTTTCGGGCCGAGGTACTGGACGGCGGCCCACAGCGTGGGGGTGACGTGTGGCGCCCCACCCAGTCCCGGGTTGGCCAAGGCGATCGCACGTCGCTCGCCGCCGCGACCGACGGGAACGAGGTCGCCCGCGCGAGCGGCGAGCGGGAACAACGACGACCACCGCCACACGTGCGAGACGGCCCGCGGAGTGGGTGCCGCCGGCATCAAGTCGCCGATCTGGGTCCACAACGGTGTCATGTGTCCGGCCGCGAAATCGGCGTAGAGGCGGTCGAGTTCGGGGTCGGGCTCCGGCAGGGGCTCGGTCGCGGTCATGGTCGCTCCTCAGACTGTCGACGATGGGCCGACCGTAGGGCGCTGCACCTGCCGTCCGGTCCGACATTCTGCCTAGCGGAATATGACGTGAGGCGTCGCTCCGGTCGGACCACACTTGGGCGAACACCGTCCGCGCAAGCAGAAGGACCCACCATGGCTCTCCCGACCTCCCGTAACCTGATCGACGGCACGCTCGTCGGCGATCCCGATCAGGAGTCCATCTCTCCAGGCGATGGCGCGGTACTGGGCTTGTTCGCCGCCGGCGGCGAACCGGAGGCGGCCGCGGCCATCGAAGCAGCGGCTCGCGCATTCGACAGCACGGAGTGGTCCCGTGACCGCCATCTCCGCCACCGAGTGCTCAACGCGGTCGCCGACCGTATCGAGGCGCGTACCGACGAACTCGCGCTCGCCCTAGCCCGGGAGAACGGAAAGATCCTGCGCGAGGCCCACTTCGAGCTATCGCTGACAGTGCCCAAGCTGAGGTACTACGCGGCCCTAGCGCTCACGGACGCCGGGCGCGCGATCGAGGTGTCGCCCGGCCTGCACATGCGCAGCGTCGCCGAGCCGGCGGGCGTCGCGGGCGTGATCGTCCCGTGGAACTCGCCCATCGTACTGGCCGTCCGGTCCTTCGCGCCTGCGCTCGCCGCGGGCTGCACAGTGGCGATGAAGATGCCCGCCCAAACCGGCATCGTGAACGGCATCTTGCACGAGATCCTGGCCGACACACCGGGTTTGCCCGCCGGCGTGATCAACTCGGTCACCGAGTCGGGTTCGGCACTCGCGCAGGCGCTGGTCTCCTCACCCGACGTCGAAGTGGTCAGCTACACGGGCAGCACCGCCGTCGGCCGCACGATAATGGCGAACGCGGCCCGGCATTTGAAGCGGCTCTCGCTCGAACTCGGCGGCAAGAGCCCGATGATCGTGTTCGACGACGCCGACCTCGAAGCGGTGGTCCCCACCCTCACGGCGGCGGTCACGACCTTCGCCGGGCAGTTCTGCATGACGGGGAGCCGCGTGCTCGCCCACTCCGCGATCGCCGGCGAGCTCCGCGAGCGCCTCGTGGCGTCCTTGGGGACCGTGCACCCCGCGCCGGGCGACGCGCTGGACAGCCCGATGGGCCCCATGATCGACGCCGCGACCGCGCGGCGGGTCGAGAAGGTCCTCGCGGACGCCGAAGCGGACACGACGGTGGAGGTACTACTGCGCGGCGGGCAGGTCGGCGGTCCCGACAGCGCCTTCGTCGCGCCAGCGCTGCTGGCCCCGAAGGAATCCTCACATCCGGTCGTCCAGGGTGAGATATTCGGTCCCGTAGCAACTTTCGAGGTGTTCGAAACCGAGGACGAGGCCGTCGAGCTCGCAAACGCCACCGACTACGGTCTCGCCGCATCCGTATGGTCGCGGGACATCGACCGACCCACTCGCGTCGCCCGCCGAATCAAGGCCGGCACCGTCTGGACCAACACGTGGGCGGTCGTCGCCGACGAGTTCGAGGAGGGCGGATTCAAGCAGAGCGGCGTCGGCCGCCTCAACGGCGTCGGCGCACTCGCCGAGTTCCAGGAGGTCAAGACCTACGTGCACAACGTGGGAGCGTGACCGTCATTCGTGCCCGAGCGGTCCTCACCCGATAGGTAGGTTCGAAGCCGTGCAGCGCTACTCCATCGTCAAGAAGCCCAGCTACGCGGTAGCGGTGGTCGACAACGCGCTTCGACTGCTGACGCTGCTGCGTCGCGAAAGCGACGGTCTGCGTGTGCAGGAGGCCGCGGAGTACCTGGGCGTTGCGCCGTCGACGGCACACCGCCTCCTCTCGACCCTCGTGTACCGCGGATTCGCGGAACAGGACGCGAGCCGGAGGTACGTCGCCGGAGCCGCCCTGCGCGGTGATCCCGAGGTGGTCGGGGTCGCCGGTCTGCCTGCGACGATCGCCGGACCGCTGGGCGACCTCGCCCACGCGACCGGCGAGACCGTGTCCCTGCTGCGGCGGGACGGAACCGGCGTCGAGTTCCTGGGATCGATCGAGTCGCGCCACCGGCTGCGTGTGGGCGAGCGGACCGGAACCCTCCTCCCCGCGCACCTGACATCGGGCGGCAAGGCCCTCCTGGCCGGCCTCGGCGACACACCCGTTCGCACCCTCTATACGAGCCAGGCCGCACGGCTGGCCGGAAGCCATCTCGCGGGGCAGGACCTGGACGCGCTGATCGCCGAACTGCGCCGCGTGCGCGAGGTCGGCTATGCCCTCAATCTCGGGCTGACCGAGCCGGGGATCTGCGCCATCGGGATGGCCGTTCCCGCGGCCGGTCAGCCCTCTAGGCATGCGGTGGCCGTGAGCGTGCCCTCGATCCGCGAGGCCGTCCTCACCGACCCCGAAACGACGTCCGCCCTCTGGGCCTGCTGCGCGGCCCTGCACGCGTCGATCACAGAGGCCGAGCTCCTACCCTGACCCGTGCCCGACTGTGCCGCGGACGTGTCAGGCCAGCTCGATGAGCTCCTGGTACTCGGCCGACCAGTGGTCCTCTGTGCCGTCCGGCAGCAGGATGACGCGCTCCGGGTCGAGCGCTTCCGCGGCGCCGGGGTCGTGTGTCACGAGCACGACAGCCCCCTCGTACGACCGCAGCGCGTCGAGCACCTGCTCACGACTGATCGGGTCGAGGTTGTTGGTCGGCTCGTCGAGCAGCAGCACGTTGGCGGCCGACGAGACCAGGCCCGCCAGCGCGAGGCGAGTCTTCTCGCCACCCGAGAGCGTGCCTGCCGGTTGCTCGAGCTGGGGCCCGGTGAACATGAATGCACCCAACAGGCCACGCAGGTCCTGCTCCCCCGCATCCGGTGACGCGTGGCGGATGTTGTCCCAGACGCTTGCAGCATCGTCGAGCGTGTCGTGCTCCTGCGCGAAGTAGCCGATCTTGAGCCCGCGGCCAGGCTCCAGCCCTCCGGCATCCGGCTGTTCCACTCCCGCAAGCAGTTTCAGCAGCGTGGTCTTGCCCGCACCGTTGAGTCCGAGCACCACGACGCGCGAGCCGCGGTCGATCGCGAAGTCGATGCCCGTGAAGATCTCCAGCGACCCGTACGTCTTGGTGAGCCCCTTGACCATGAGCGGGGTCTTACCCGACGGCGCGGGCGCCGGGAATTTGATCCGGGCCGTGCGGTCGGCGACGCGCACCTCGTCGGCCTCCTCGAGGAGACGTTCTGCGCGCCGAACCATCTGCTGCGCCGCCGCGGCCTTGGTGGCCTTCGCACCGAGCTTCGCGGCCTGTGCCTTGAGCGCCGAAGCCTTCTTCTCGGCGTTCGCGCGCTCGCGGCGGCGGCGCTGCTCGTCCGTGGCACGAGCATCGAGGTACTTCTTCCAGCCCATGTTGTAGACGTCGGCCTCGCCGCGCACGGCGTCGAGGAACCACACCCGGTTCACGACATCGGCCAGCAGCTCGACGTCGTGAGAGATCACGATGAGTCCGCCGTCGTGGTTCTGCAGGAAACCGCGCAGCCAACCGATGGAGTCGGCGTCGAGGTGGTTGGTCGGTTCGTCCAGCAGCAGCGTCGTGCCGGACTTTCCGCCCGAGCCGTCGGATGCGGCGAACAGGATACGAGCGAGCTCGACGCGGCGCCGCTGGCCGCCCGAGAGGGTGCGCAGTTCCTGCCCCAGGATCCGGTCGGGCAACCCCAGGCTGTGGCAGATCCTGGCGGCCTCGGACTCCGCGGTGTACCCGCCGAGCGACGAGAAGCGGTCCTCGAGATTGCCGTACTTCCGCACGGCGACGGCGAGCTCGGCGTCATCGACCAACTCGGCCATCCGGGCCTGCTGCTTCTCCATCTGCCGGAGGATGGCGTCCAGTCCGCGCGCCGAGAGCACCCGGTCCTTGGCCAGGACGTCGAGGTCGCCCTCCTTAGGATCCTGGGGGAGGTAACCGACTTCACCCGACGAGACGATCCTGCCCGCGTACGGTTCTCCCTCACCCGCGAGGATGCGCAGCGTCGTCGTCTTTCCGGCGCCGTTGCGCCCGACCAGACCGATCCGGTCGCCCGGCTGCACCCGGAGGGCGTCGCCGGGCGCGGTCAGCAGGGTGCGCACGCCGGCGCGCACCTCGAGGTCGGTCGCAGTAATCACGAGGAGCCAGTCTACAGGCGCGAACCAGCGGATTTCCCACGCCGCCGTGCGTCCTTCAGCGCTCGCGGACCCCCGCTGCCAGTTCGGAGGTCAGCTTCCGCACGTCGTCCAGCGACGTGCCGGCGGCGCTCACCAGTGCCGAGCCGACGATGACCGCGTCCGCGTAGGCCGCGATCTCCGCCGCCTGCTCGCGGCTGCGCACGCCGAGCCCCACCCCGACGGGGATGTTCGACACCGCACGTACGCGCTCGACGAGCTCGGGCGCGACGTTGTCGACGGTGTCGCGAGCACCGGTCACGCCCATCGTGGACGCCGCGTAGACGAAACCCGACGAGGCCTCGCACGTCATGGTGAGGCGCTCGGTGGTCGACGAGGGTGCCACCAGGAAGATCTTGTCGAGCCCTGACGCGTCGGCCGCCGGTATCCAGTCGCCCGCCTCCTCGGGGATGAGGTTCGGCGTGATGACACCCCGGCCGCCCGCCGCGGCCAGATCTCGCGCGAAACGCTCGACCCCGTACTGCAGCACGGGATTCCAGTACGTCATCACCACGGGCGCTCCGCCCGCCGCGGCCACGGCCTCGGCCATCGGGAACACGTCGGCGATCCGGACCCCTTGCCGCAAGGCTTGATCCGCCGCCCCCTGGATCACCGGGCCGTCCATCACGGGATCGCTGTAAGCGACCCCGATCTCGACGATGTCCGCACCCGACTCGACCATGGCGACGACGGCCTCGGTGCCCCCGGTCACCGTCGGATACCCGCAGGGCAGATACGTGACCAGCGCAGCACGGTCCGCCGCGCGACACTCGACGAAGACCGGTGCCAGAGCGCTCACTTCGCCTCCTCCTTGCGTGTGACGTGCGAGAGATCCGCACCGACGACCTTCTGCCCCACTACTTCTCCGTGCTCATCGAGCATGCCGAACCACCGGCCCGCGGTATCGACGTCCTTGTCGCCGCGGCCGGACAGGGAGACCACGACGATCGCATCGGGCCCGAGCTCCCTGCCGATCTCCAGCGCGCCGGCAACAGCGTGCGCCGATTCGATCGCCGGGATGATGCCCTCGGTCCGGCACAGCAGCGCGAACGCATCCATCGCCTGCGCATCCGTCACCGCCCGGTACTCCGCCCGGCCGCTGTCCTTGAGCGCCGAATGCTCCGGGCCGACGCCCGGATAGTCCAGGCCCGCCGAGATCGAGTGCGACTCCACGGTCTGCCCGTCCTCGTCCTGCAACAGGTAGGCGTACGAGCCCTGGAATGCGCCCGGGGTACCGCCGGTTATCGCGGACGCGTGCCGGCCGGTGTCCACACCGTCGCCGCCGGCCTCGCATCCGATCAGCCGCACGCCCTCGTCGGCGATGAACGGGTGGAAGATTCCGATCGCGTTGGATCCGCCACCCACGCATGCCACGACCGCGTCGGGCAGCCGACCGGTCAGTTCGAGTGTCTGCTGTCGCGCCTCGAGCCCGACGATGCGCTGTAGGTCCCGGACCATGAGCGGGAACGGGTGCGGCCCGGCCGCGGTACCGAAGCAGTAGTACGTGTCGTCCGCGTGGCTGACCCAATCGCGGAGCGCCTCGTTGATCGCGTCCTTGAGCGTCGCCGAACCCGAGGCAACGGCGATGACCTCGGCGCCCAACAGGCGCATCCGCGCGACGTTGAGCGCCTGGCGGTCGGTGTCGACCTTGCCCATGTAGATCACGCAGTCGATGCCCAGCAGCGCGCACGCGGTCGCGGTTGCGACTCCGTGCTGGCCGGCGCCCGTCTCCGCGATGACGCGGGTCTTGCCCATGCGCTGCGCGAGGAGCACCTGTCCCAGCACATTGTTGATCTTGTGCGACCCGGTGTGGTTGAGGTCCTCGCGCTTCAGGAGGATCTGCGCTCCGCCGGCGTGCTCGTTCAGGCGGACGCACGGGTACAGCGGCGACGGGCGCCCCGAGTACACCTTCTGCAGCCGGTCCAGCTCGTCCAGGAAACCGCGGTCGCTGCGTACCTTCTCGAACTCTGCGGTGACCTCCTCGATCACCGCCATCAGCGCCTCCGGCACGTGGCGCCCGCCGTACAGGCCCCAGTGCCCTCCCCCGTCGGGCTGGTGTCCGGTGGGTTCGGCGAGGCCGGTCGAAGCTGCTGGAAGAGTCACACCGCGGATTATCCTCCATCGGCCGCGACCGGAGCAGAGTGGTCCCTCGGCGCCGCCGCGCGCTCTCGAATCACCGTGGGCGCAAGCCTTGGACGAACGATCGGAAGCGGCAAGCCTTGTTCGCCATGACCACCGCATGCACCCGTGGCACCGACACCCACGTGCTCGACGACCCGGTGACCACCTCGCTGCACGGCGCCCACGCGAGGTTTCGCATCGGCGAAGGCTCCGTCGTCCGGTACGACCCGCAGGTCACGCGGTTCGTCGGCTTTCCCCGCCGCGCGACCGCCACCGACTGGGCGGCGCTCGCCCGGATCGCTCAGGCAGACGAGCGACTCTCACTGCGCGGCCTCGCAACGCCGGTGCCACCCCCGTGGACCGAGCTCGACCGCTTCGGCATCGTCCAGTTCGACGGTGCCCCACTCGAGGTGGCGCCCGATCCCGACGCGGTCCGGCTCGGCGGGTCGGACGTACCGGAGATCCTGGACCTCGTCGAGCGCACGCGGCCCGGCCCGTTCACACCGCGGACGATAGAGCTCGGCACCTACCTCGGGATCCGCCGCGGAGGGCGGCTCGTCGCGATGGCCGGGGAACGGCTGCACCCGCCCGGGTGGACCGAGATCAGCGCGGTCTGCACCCACCCCGATTTCCGCGGACAAGGCCTCGCCACGCGCCTGATCCGTGCCGTGGGACAGGGCATACGCGCCCGCGGCGAACTGCCGTTCCTGCATACTGCCGCGGACAACGCGCCTGCGATCGCGCTGTACGAGCGGCTCGGCTTCGTCCTGCGGTCGCGACTCGAGCTCACGTTCGTCGGTCCCCCGGCAGGCGGTGCCGCATGACCGCCGTCGCACACCGGCCCGCCGCTCCCGCGTCCGACGAGCCCGACCTCGCGGCCATCGGCGGCCTCCCGGTACGGCACAGGCCCCATATCGGGCGATGGGTGGCGGTCGCGGTCGCCGCCGTACTCCTCGCGCAGCTCGTCGTGAGCGCCACGACCAACCCGCGGTACGACTGGCCGACCTTCGTCGCGTACATCATCAGCCCGACGATCCTCGAGGCGCTGTGGCTGACCATCGAGCTGACGGTGATCGGCTCCGTCATCGGCTTCGCACTCGGAGTCGTCCTCGCCGCCGCCCGGCTGTCGAAGAACCGGATACTCGCGGGATTCAGCTTCGCCTTCACCTGGCTGTTCCGTTCCGTGCCGCTGATCGTGCAGATCCTGTTCTGGGGATACCTCGGAGCGCTCTACCCGGTGATCGGCATCGGCATACCGTTCGGCCCCACGTTCGCGGACTCCGCGACCAGGAATCTCTTGTCGCCCTTCTCTGCAGCCGTCGTAGGCATCGTCCTGCACCAGGCGGCCTACGGTTCGGAGATCGTTCGGGCCGGCATCTCGGGCGTCGACCCCGGCCAGCACGAGGCCGCCCGCGCCCTCGGTATCCCCAGGTGGCGGCACTTCTACCGGATCACCGCGCCGCAGGCTCTGCGGCTCATCACGCCTCCTGCCGTCAACGAGGTGATCGGCCTACTCAAGGGCACGTCCGCGGTGTTCATCCTGGCCCTGCCCGACCTCTTCTACCGGGTCCAGGTGATATACGGGCGCAACGGCAGGATCATCCCGCTGCTGCTCGTGGCCGTCGCCTGGTACGCCGTCCTCACCACCGTTCTGTCCGTTGTGCAGCACCTGTTGGAGAAGCGACTCGCACGATGACCGATACCCTGATCCGCCCCGGCACGGTCGACCGGGTACCGCGGCTAGAGGCCGCCGGCCTGACCAAGACGTACGGCCATCTGAAGGTGCTCGACGACGTGTCCCTCACCGTGGCGCCCGGCGAGGTCGTCGCCGTCATCGGCCCGTCGGGCTCCGGCAAGTCCACGCTGCTGCGCACCCTGAACCGCCTGGAAGAGCCCGACTCCGGTGCCGTACGAGTCGACGGCGAACTCATCGGTGTGCGCCGACGGGGCGACCATCTCATCGCACTCGGTGAAGCCAGGGTCAGGACCCAGCGAACCCGAATCGGATTCGTGTTCCAGCATTTCAACCTCTTCCCCCACCTCACCGCACACGACAACATCGTCGAAGCCCAAGTGTCCGCGCTACGCCGCAAACGGTCCGACGCCCGGCGCCGCGCCGCGGAGCTGCTGGACCGCGTCGGCCTCGCAGACCGGGCCGACCACTATCCGCGACAGCTGTCCGGAGGACAGCAACAGCGGGTCGCAATCGCCCGAGCTCTCGCACTCGACCCCAGCCTCCTGCTGTTCGACGAGCCGACGTCGGCGCTCGACCCCGAACTCGTCGGTGAGGTGCACCGCGTCATCGCCGAACTCGCAGGCGAGGACAACACGCTCGTCGTGGTCACACACGAGCTCGCGTTCGCGCGCCGCATCGCCGACCGCGTCATCTTCATGGACAACGGGCGCATCGCCGCGACCGGCACACCGGCGTCGATCCTCGACGCGCCGCCTACCGACCGTATCCGCGCCTTCCTGGCACACAATCGTGCCTGAATCCCGTTCCCCGAGAGGACCATCCGTGAGACCCGTACGACCCGCCCTGCTCGCAGTCCTGACCGTCGCCGCCCTCACCGCCACGGCGTGTGGCGCCAGCGGAACCGAGGCCACAACGGCCAGTGTCACCGACTCCTCCGGGAAGTCGCTGAACCTCACCTCCAAGCAGGATCGCATCATTCCCGCCAAGGTCGACTCGATCGCCGCCGAGGTGCCCGCCGCGATCCGCCAGCGCGGAGACATCGTCATCGCCCAGGGGTCCGGCGCGGGCAACCCGCCGTTCGGCTTTCCCGCCAGCGACAACGACAGCGTGTTCATCGGCGACGAGGTCGACATCTCCAACCTCATCGCCGGCGTCCTCGGGCTGAAGCTCGAGACCACCAACACCTCGTGGGAAGGCCTGTTCCTCGGAATCGACAGCGGCCGATACGACCTCGGCGTCTCGAACATCACCGTTACCGAGGCGCGCAAGGACAAGTACGACTTCGCCACCTATCGCAAGGACAACCTCGCGGTCGAGGTCGCCAAGGACTCGACGCTGACATTCACCGGCCCGCAGTCGTTCGACGGCAAGACCATCGCCGTCGGCTCCGGCACCAATCAGGAGAAGATCCTCCAGCAGTACGACGCCGACGTGAAAGCCAAGGGCGGCAAAGGGATCAACATCAAGTACTACCAAGACACCACCGGCGTGTACTCGGCGCTCGCCTCCGGTCAGATCGACGCCTACTTCAGCCCCTACCCCGTCTCCGCATTCCACGTCGCACAGACCGTCGGCACGCCGCAGGCCACGAAGATCGTCGGGAACGTCTCAGGCGCCGGAACCACGCTGCAAGGGCTCATAGCCGCAACCACCAAGAAGGGCAGCGGCCTAGTCAAGGCCGTGCAGGACGCGATCAACCACGTCATCGCCAACGGCGACTACGCCAAGGTGCTGGCCAAATGGAACCTCTCCGGCGAAGCGGTCACGAAATCCGAGATCAACCCACCGGGGCTCCCGCGCGACAACAAGTAGAGGCAGCAGCGGGCCCGCCCTCCTCCTACGAGCGCCGAGCCCGCGCGACGAACTTGAAGCGGTCGCCCCTGTACACACACCTCGTCCACTCGATCGCCACCCCGTCGGCGTCCCGCCCCTGACGGTGGATCATGAGCAGCGGATGCCCCGTCGTCACTCGCAGCAGCTCCGCCTCGGCGGGCGTCGCGAGCGCGGTCTCCACCACGTCCTCCACCTCGGCGACCTCGCGCCCGTAAGCCGTGCGCAGCAGCTCATAGAGCGAATCCCCGCCCTGTAGGCGCTCGGCGAACCCGCGCAGCGGCCCTCGCAGGTGCGCGATCTCGACAGCGAGCGGCTCGCCGTCGACGGTACGCAAGCGCATGACGCGGTACACGCGCGCTCCCCGCTCGAGCTCCAGATGCTGGCGCACGTCCGCATCGGCGAGCCGATGCTCCGAGGACAGCACCTCTGCGCCGACGGTCAGCCCGCTCACGCCGAAGTCCTCGGTCGACGACGTCAGCTGCCGGACACGCACCACCTTCGGTGGCGCGACATAGGTCCCGCTGCCGTGCTCGCGCCGCAGCACCCCCTCCGCCGACAGCTCGGCCAGGGCCTTGCGCAGCGTCGTCCGCGACACACCGAGCTGCTCCGCCAGCTGACGTTCCGCAGGTAGGGACGCGCCCTCGGCCAGTTCACCGATCCTCTGCTGGAGCTCCAGCTTCGCCCGGAAGTACCTGGGCAGTCCTGCACCCTCGGCCCCGGGAACGGTCATCGCCTGCATGTGTCGCACGATACCCCTTGACGTCCCAAGTGGTCTATGCCACTCTTTCTCTACCGCGAATGGTATATACCAATCATTGCGGGGCGACAAGGAGACCCAATGAGCACACAGGTTGCGAGCGGCACCGGCCGGCTCGGCATCCTCGTCGGGGTGGCGGCCGCCAGCCTCGGCATCATCTACGGCTACGACACGTCGAACATCGGCGCAGCCAAGGACTTCATCACGAAGCAGTACGACCTCGGCACAACGATGACACAGGCGATGGCCTCGGTGGTAGTGGTCGGAGAGATCCTCGGCGCCATCCTGGCCGGCTGGCTCGCCAACCGGTTCGGACGCAAGCGGTCGATGGTCACGGTCGGTGCGTGCTATGCGATCTTCGCCGTACTGAGCGCCGTCGCCCCCAACCCCGAGCTGCTGCTCGTCGCGCGCTTCTGCCTCGGCCTCACGGTCGGCGTATCGGTAGTGGTCGTTCCCGTGTTCGTCGCCGAATCCGCACCCAGCGCGAAGCGCGGAGGCATGCTGGTGACGTACCAGTTCGCCACCATCTTCGGCATCATCCTCGGCTACGTCCTGGGGTACCTGTTCGCGGACGCCGGCTTCGGCGACGGCGCGTGGCGCTGGATGCTCGGCGTCGCCGCGATTCCGGCCGTCATCGTCACCCTCGTCCTGCTGCGCCTCCCCGATACCGCGCGCTGGTACATGAGCCAGGGCCGCGAGGTCGAGGCCCGCACCACGCTGTCGCGCATAGAACCCGACGGCGACGTAGAGGGCGAGCTGAACGATATGCGCAGAGCGCTCGCGGATGAGGCCGGCGGCGGGCTCGGCGAGCTGTTCCGGAAGCCCTTCCTGCGCGCCACGTTCTTCGTGGTGGGGCTGGGCTTCTTCATCCAGATCACCGGTATCAACGCGATCATCTACTACAGCCCGGACATCTTCAAATCCATGGGCTTCGAGGGTGACTTCGGCTCGTACATGCTGCCCGCGTTCGTCCAGGTCTTCGGACTGGTCGCCGTGATCGTGTCGCTCTTCACGATCGACCGCTTCGGCCGCCGCCCGATCCTGTTGTCCGGCATCGCGATCATGATCCTCGCGTTCGTGGTGATGATCGTGGCGTACTCGATGGCCGGCGGCGACTTCGGCAGTAGCAAGAGCGCAGGCGTCCTCGGCTTCATCGGCCTGGTACTGGTGACGGTCGGCTTCTCGTCGGGCTTCGGATCGCTCGTGTGGGTCTATGCGGGAGAGGCGTTCCCGGCCCGGCTGCGCTCGCTCGGTTCCTCTGCGATGCTCACGTCCGATCTCGCCGCGAACTGGATCGTCGCCCAGTTCACCCTGTCCCTGCTGCGTGGGCTCGGGGGCGCCTGGACGTTCGGCCTGTTCGGCGTCCTGACGGTCGCGGCCTTCGCGTTCGTCTTCAAGTTCGCGCCGGAGACCAAGGGCCGCAAGCTCGAAGACATCCAACACTACTGGCAGAACGGCGGCAGCTGGCCGGTGGAGCCAGCGTCCGGGGCCGGCCGATGACGGTGATCGGCCTCGATATCGGGGGCTCGAAGACCCAGGCCGTCAAGGTCTCCGACGCGGGGGCCGTCCTGGGAGAGGCCCTGTCGGGAAGTGCGAACATCTCGTCGGTCGGCCCGGCAGAGGCGGGGCGCCAACTGGACCTGGTCCTCGACCTGGTCGGGGTCGACGGCGTGCGTGCCGTGTGCGCCGGTGCCGCAGGGGTGGAGACGCCCTCCGGCGCGGCCGTGCTCACCAAGCTCATCGCGGACCGGGTCCCGGGCGCGCGCATCCGAGTCGTACACGACACGGAGCTGATCCTCGCCGCGGCCGCGGTCAGGGACGGCGTCGCCGTCATCTCCGGTACCGGCGCAGTCGCGTGGGGCCGGTCCGGCGACCGACATGTACGCGCCGGCGGCTGGGGTTATCTGCTCGGCGACGAAGGCAGCGGCTACTGGGTGGCGCGCGAGGCGGTCAAGCGGACCCTCGGCCGGATCGACCGCGAGGAACCGGCCGATCGCCTGGGCCAGCAGCTCGCCGCGGACTGCGGGCTCCAGGACACCTCGGAGCTACTCGATCACTTCTACGCACAGACCGAACGGCGCTACTGGGCCGGACGCGCGCGGGTGGTGTTCGAGCTGGCGGGCTCCGGCGACCCCGCGAGCCGCGCGATCGTCGACGAGGCCGCCGCCTCGCTCGCGGCGATCGCCGTCTCGGTCGGCGAGCGACTCGGGTCCAAGGGGCCCGTGGTCCTTGCCGGGGGCCTCGCCGTGCACCAGCCCGCGCTGCAGGAGGGGATCCGGGAGCAGCTGGCGCCGCACGGCTTCGACGACGTGCGTGTGCTCACCGACGATCCCGTGCGTGGAGCCGTGCTCCTGGCACACGAATCGATCAGCCGGGACTAGCGGTTCGGCTCAGCGCGCCGGCCGTGGGCAGCTGGGGTGCGAGCCTGCGGTGACGAGATCCGAGACCGCGGCGCGCGGGTCGCCTGCGGTCACGAGCGCCTCGCCGACAAGCACCGCGTCGGCACCCACGCTGGCGTAGGTCAGCAGGTCGCGACTATCGCGTACCCCTGACTCCGCGATCTTGATGACATTCGACGGCAGGCCGGGGGCGATCCGGGCGAAGCAGTCGCGATCCACCTCGAGCGTCTTGAGGTTGCGGGCGTTGACACCGATCACGGTGGCACCGGCTGCCAGTGCGCGGTCCGCCTCCTCCTCGGTGTGCACCTCCACGAGCGCGGTCATGCCCAGTGACTCTGTGCGGTCGAGCAGCGAGACCAGCACCTGCTGCTCGAGCGCCGCGACGATCAACAGGATGACGTCCGCGCCGTGCGCGCGCGCCTCGTGTATCTGATACGGACCGACGACGAAGTCCTTGCGCAGCACCGGGATGCTCACCGCCGCACGTACCGCATCGAGGTCGGCGAGCGAGCCGTGGAAGCGGCGCTCCTCGGTGAGCACGCTGATGATCCGGGCGCCCCCCGCCTCGTATTCCGACGCCTGCTGCGCGGGATCCGCGATGTTCGCCAACGCACCCTTCGACGGGCTCGCGCGCTTCACCTCCGCGATGACAGCGATACCGGGCCGACGTAAAGCGGCAGTCGCGTCGACGGGAGCCTTCGCGGCCTTCGCGGCCACCTTCACGGCCTTGAGATCGAGCTCTGCCTCGCGCCGAGCGACATCCGCGCGTACACCCTCGATGATCGAGTCGAGCACTGTGGGGGGGTTCACGCCGGACGACCTTTCCTTACTGCGCGGGAGACTGCTGTCGAGGTTAGCCCCCGGTCTTCCGACGCCCTTCATTCGGGGTCGCATCGGTCGGGTCGGCGCCCGTGTCGAGCGCGTCCCAGAGGTCGCGCTCGGTGGTCTCACCCGCGCCGTCGGGCTTCGTCACGGCGCCCTCGGAAGCCTCTGCCGAAGGCGCGCCGTCCTCCCCGAAGACCTTCTTCTCCAGCGCCGCGCGCCGCGCGGCAGGCGACAGATACCGGTCCCCTGCCGCCGCCGCAGGGCCGCCCCGACCTGCACGCACGAGGACCACCGCCGCGGCCACCGCCAGAGCACACCCGACCAGGCTGACGACAGGGCCCCACAGCGACATATGGATGTCGACCGGGACGTCCTTGTGCGACAGCTCCAGGACCTCGGTCGCGTGGGCGACGTCCGGATCGGAGGTCAGCACCCCGAGCGCGGGCAGGGTCGATGCGACGCCCACGAGTGCCACGAGCACAGCGACTACGCGCCGCGCCCGGCCTTTCACCGCGAGCACCGCCGCAATCCCGGCCAGCAGCACCAATGCGAGCGGCGTGAGTGCTCCAGCCCAGCGTTGGCCGTCGATATCGAGTGTGCGCGGCGGGCCGAGGCCGTCGGCCACGGTCAGGGTCGACCACCGCATCCGGCTGGCGCCCCAGAGCGCGGCGGCGGCAAGCGCCAGGCCGGCCGACGCGATCACGAGGGGACGCCGCGACTGCGCGGCGGCCGTCACCGGTCCGCCTCGCCGCGCACCGGCACCATCGAGCCTGCCGCTGCGACGGCCTTGAGCACTGCCATCGACTTGTTGCGAGCCTCGTTGTACTCGTAGGGCCCGTTCGAGTCGGCGACGACGCCCCCGCCGGCCTGTACGTACGCCTTGCCGTCCTTCATGAGGGCGGTGCGGATGGCGATAGCGGTGTCGGCATCGCCTGCGAAGTCGAGGTAGCCGACGACTCCCCCGTACACGCCACGCCGGGTGATCTCAGCCTCGTCGATCAACTCCATGGCACGCACCTTCGGCGCGCCGGTGAGCGTGCCCGCGGGGAAGCACGCCGCGACCGCGTCGAGGGCCTGGCGGCCCTCGGCCAGCTCGCCGGACACCGTCGACACCAGGTGCATGACGTGGCTGTACCGCTCGATCCGGCGGTAGTCGGTGACACGCACCGTGCCCGGCCTACAGACCCGGCCCAGGTCGTTACGGCCGAGGTCGACCAGCATGAGGTGCTCGCTGTTCTCCTTCTCGTCGGCCTGCAGATCCTTGGCCAGGAGGATGTCCTCCTCGGTCGTCTGCCCGCGCCACCGCGTCCCCGCGATGGGGTGGGTGGTCGCGACGCCGTCGGCGACGGTGACGAGTGCCTCGGGGCTGGAGCCCACTATCGAGAAGGCGAGCGAGCCGTCCGGCGCGGGCACCTGCAGCAGATACATGTACGGACTCGGGTTGGAGGCGCGCAGAACGCGGTAGACGTCGATCGGATCCGCGTCCGTGGCCATCTCCAGCCGCTGCGACGGCACGACCTGGAACGCTTCGCCCGCCTCGATGTCGCGCACGAGTCCGTCGACGATCGCCGTGTACTCCTCGAGCGTGCGTTGCTCGGCGAATTCGGGGTCGGGGCGCGTGAACGTGGAGACGCTGGACGCCAGCGGCTGCGCCAGCGCGTCGGCCATGCGGTCCAGGCGCGCTACGGCGTCCGCATAGGCCACCTCCGCCCGCTCAGGGCGGTCGTCCCAGTTCACGGCGTTGGCAATAAGCGTGATGGTGCCCTCGTGGTGGTCGATCGCCGCCACGTCGGTCGCCAGCAGCATGACCATCTCGGGCAACTGCAGGTCGTCGATGGTGGTCTCGGGCAGGCGCTCGAGGCGGCGTACCGCGTCGTAGGCGATATAGCCGACCATGCCGCCGATCAGCGGGGGCATGCCGTCGATGCGTTCGCTCGACAGCAACCGTTGCACCTCGCCGAGTGCGTCGAACGGGTCGCCACCCGACGGTGCCCCCGCAGGCACATGCCCGATCCACGCTGCCTCACCGCCGCGCACCGTCAGCGCGGACGGTGCCGGAGCCCCCACGAACGACCACCGCGCCCAGGACTGCCCGGCCGCGGCGGACTCGAGCAGGAAGGTCGCGGGCCGGCCGGCAGCGATCTTCCGGTACGCGGACAGCGGCGTCTCGGCGTCCGCGAGGACCGTGCGGGTCACGGGCACGACGCGGTGATCCGCCGCGAGCTCGAGAAACCTCTCGAGGGTGGTTGTGGACCCGTCGGGCTGGCCAGCGGGCTGACTCGGTACGTGTGGGCTGCTCATCGCCCCCATTATCAGCCCGCCGCCCGAAGGTGCCGGGCCCGGGGCTACTCCTCGGACGCGAGCAGGAGGTCGGCGTCGAAGCAGGTGTGGGTGCCCGTGTGGCACGCGGGGCCGGTCTGACGCACGGTCAGCAGCACGGTGTCGCCGTCGCAGTCCAGGCGGACGGACTCGACGTGCTGGGTGTGTCCCGACGTCTCGCCCTTCACCCAGATCTGCTTCCGCGAGCGCGAGTAGTAGGTGCCCTTCCGGGTCGCCAGCGTGAGAGCAAGCGCCTCGTCGTTCATCCACGCCTGCATGAGCACATCGCCGGTGCCCACCTCCTGCACCACGGCCGCGACCAGCCCGGCGTCGTTGCGCTTGAGCCGGGCGGCGACGGCCGGGTCGAGCCGGGCCGTCATCGGATCACCAGCCCCGCACGCCGCATCTCGCCCTTCACATCACCGATCGTCATGTCCCCGAAGTGGAAGACGCTGGCTGCCAGGACCGCATCGGCACCGGCCTCGACCGCCGGGGCGAAATGCCCGGTCTCCCCGGCACCACCCGATGCAATCACTGGAACCGAGACCGACTGCCGCACAGCGGATATCATCTTCAGATCGAAGCCGTTCTTCGTGCCATCGGCGTCCATGGAATTGAGTAGGATCTCACCGACACCGAGTTCCTCACCGCGCCTGGCCCATTCGACGGCGTCGATCCCGGCGCTGCGCTTGCCGCCGTGGGTGGTGACCTCCCATCCGGACGGCTGGGGCGCGCTGCCGTCGGGCACCGTGCGTGCATCGACGGACAAGACGATGCACTGCGAGCCGAATCGATTGCTCAGCTCGCGCAACAACTCCGGGCGCGCGATCGCCGCTGTGTTGACCGACACCTTGTCCGCACCGGCACGCAGAAGTGTGTCCACATCCTGGAGCGAGCGGACGCCGCCGCCCACGGTGAGGGGGATGAAGACCTGCTCCGCCGTGCGCCGCACCACCTCGAGCATGGTGCCCCGGCCGGAGCTGGAGGCAGTGACATCCAGGAAGGTCAGCTCGTCGGCACCCTGCGCGTCGTACGCTGCGGCGAGCTCGACGGGATCACCGGCGTCACGCAGATTCTCGAAGTTGACGCCCTTAACGACGCGGCCGTCGTCGACGTCGAGACACGGGATCACCCGTACCGCAACCGTCATCGCTTCGTCCCCTCTCGGTAGTCGTCGCCGTCGCCCACGGAGCGGACGACCTCGAGCAGTTCCTCGTACACGCCGGGCGCCCCCAACAACGCCGAGTCGGAGCCGGCGTGCCAGGGCGCCCCGGCCAGGTCGGTCACGACGCCGCCCGCCCCTAGGGTCAACGCCACGCCCGCCGCGTTGTCCCACGGGTGGTATCCGAAACACACGGCGCCGCCGAGAGCACCGGATGCCGTGTAGGCCATGTCGACGCCCGTACTGCCGAACAGCCGGATCCTGGACACCGCACGCGACACCTCGCCGATGACCGCGAACCGGTAGTCGCCCGGGAACCGGCCGCGGCTGCCACGACTGAAACTGCCGCACGCGATCATGGTGTCGGCCAGCGATTTCCGGTGCAGTTGCGGTAGCGTCTCGCCGTTGTTGGTGATCGCTCCGCCTACGTGGCCTGCGAATCGGTCGCCGTTCAACGGGAACCACGCGAGGCCGGCGACCGGCAGGCCGTCGTGCAGCAGACCCAGCAGGATCCCACACGCCGGGTATCCGACGGAGTAGTTGAACGTGCCGTCGATGGGGTCGAGAACCCAGACCGTGCCTGCGCCCACATCGGGGCCGCCGAACTCCTCGCCGTGTACTTCGATCCCCGTCGCGTCGACGAGTGCCGACGTTATGCGCCGCTCCAGCTCGAGGTCGAGGTCCGTCGCGAAGTCCGCTGGGCCCTTGTCGACAGTCGCCGGCGCGCCGAGCCCCTCGACGAAGCGGGGCGTCACATCGTCGAGAATCGTTGCGGCGGCCGCTATCAGAGCATCCGGGTCGCCGGAGAATCCGGTGGGCAGGTTCACGTGCGCGACACCGCGTCCAGGGCTAGAGGAAGCGTGAAGCGGCCGGCGTACAGCGCCTTACCGATGATGGCGCCCTCGACGCCCTCGTCGACGAGCGTCGCGATCGCCTCGAGATCCTCGATCGAGGAGACGCCACCGGAGGCGATCACGGGGGCGTCGGTCGCGTTCGCGACGGACGACAGCAACTCCAGGTTCGGCCCGGCGAGTGTGCCGTCCTTCGACACATCGGTGACGACGAAGCGGGCGCAACCGTCACGGTTGAGACGCTCGAGCACCTCCCACAGGTCGCCGCCGTCCGAGACCCAGCCCCGGCCGCGTAGCCGCCATTCGCCATCGATCTGCTTGACGTCGAGCCCGACTGCGATGCGATCGCCGTACTCGCCTATCGCGCGGGCGCACCACTGCGGGTCCTCGATGGCGGCGGTACCCAGGTTGACACGGGCGCAGCCGGTCGCCAGGGCCGCGCGCAAGGACTCATCGTCACGGATGCCACCGGACAGCTCGACACGTGCGTCCAGCTCACCGACGACGCTCGCGAGTAGTTCACGGTTGGACCCCCGGCCGAATGCCGCGTCGAGGTCGACGAGGTGGACCCAGTCGGCTCCGTCGTGCTGCCACGCGAGCGCCGCGTCCCGGGGCGATCCGTAGGCGGTCTCGCTTCCCGCCTCGCCCTGCACCAACCGCACCGCCTGACCATCCGCGACATCGACCGCGGGAAGAAGCACCAAACTCACGGGTCCAGGGTAGTCGAGGCGCTCAGGGACGCCGCTTCTCGTCCTCGGCGTCGGATTCGATCGCGCGCGCGACCATGCGGCGCGACACGAAACCCATAGCCGCGACGCTGCCGACGAGCCCGAGTAGAACAATGGTCAGCGCGACGCCCTGGCTGGGCTTGATGATCCACACCAGCGCGGTGGCAGCGACCAGCACGAGCGCCGCAGCCCCGAGGGAGAACACCGCGAGCCGGCCCAGGGACAGGCCCCGCGCACTCACAGTGCCTCGACCCAGTTGCGCAGCAGGCGGGCCCCCGCGTCGCCCGACTTCTCGGGGTGGAACTGCGTGGCCGACAGCGGGCCGTTCTCGACAGCGGCGACGAAGTGGCCGCCGTGGTCGGCCCACGTCACTTTCGGGGCGGCGATGTGCTCGCCGACCTCGAGTTCCCACTTCTGGGCAGCGTACGAATGCACGAAGTAGAAGCGGGTGTCGGGTTCGAGGCCGGCGAACAGCACGGAATCCGCCGCGGCGTCCACGGTGTTCCAGCCCATGTGCGGCACGACGTCTGCCTGCAGGCGCTCGACGGTGCCGGGCCACTGTCCGCAACCCTGTGTCTCGACGCCGAACTCGATGCCCCGCTCGAACAGGATCTGCATGCCCACGCAGATACCGAGGACCGGGCGCCCGCCCGCGAGGCGTTCGCCGATGATGCGGTCACCCTTCACCGATTTCAGACCAGCCATGCACGCCTCGAATGCGCCGACCCCAGGGACGACCAGCCCGTCCGCGGCGAGGGCGACACGGGGATCGGACGTGAGCGCTACATCGGCGCCCGTCCGTTCAAGCGCCCGTTGCGCCGAGCGGAGGTTGCCCGAGCCGTAGTCGAGGAGGGCGACGGTGGTCATGGCCTCAGCCTACGTCGCGGCCGGTTGTGGTCCTGAACCCGGCCGAACCGGGTCGCGGCCCCGCTCCGCGGGCGAATCGGCGGTCACGAAGGCTGTTCGTTGCGGCGCAGGCGGCGTAACCACACCGTGGCCGACATGTACGAGACCGCGACCACGCATCCGATCGCGGTCTCGAGCAGACGCTCCGGGAGATAGTGCTGAGCGCCGGGAAGCGCAAGTGACTGAGCGGTGAAGACCAGGGTGGTGATGAACACGCACGCGACGGCGTACAGCCTGATCACCGTCAGCTCGATCATGAACTGGCTTACCACGATCACGGAGAGTGCCGCCCCCAACGGCAGGTGCGCCGACAACAACGCGCCGGCGAGCAGGACGCCGACGACGGTGCCCGTGATCCGCTGGGCCACTCGTCCGAAGCGATGCGGCATCCAGGTGGGCGGCAGGGTCGCGACCGTGACGATCATCGCCCAGTAGGGCCGGCCGCCGTTCGCTCCGACGGCGATCAACCCCGCGGTGACGACGGCGAGGACGTTGCGAAGCACCGTCGCCCAGACCTGCCAGTCCGCGACCGCGCCCGGCCTGAACTCCGGTTCCCGCTGCAACGTCTTGAACAGCACGTCGCGCAGCGGCCCGGCCGACGTGTTCGATCTCCTACGGAGTAGCCACCCCGCCATCGTCAGCGTCCAAGCGAGGGCCACGGAGCCGACTGCGACTGCGAGCCGGAGCCGCCCCTCCGTGGCCACCGGAATCGAGGCACAACCCGTGAGCGCGATCATCTGGAAGAACGGCTGCGCCGGAACCAACTGGAACGCGGCCGTGAGCAGGCATCCCGGCACCAGCATCAGCGCCGCAACCGCTACCAGCCAGACGTTGCCCACCTGATACCGCGAGAGGACCATGCCCACCGCGATCGCTGCCAGGATCCCCACACCGCCGGCGGTGACCGACCGGATGCGGACCCGGTAACGCTCGTTGGAGCCGTAGACCGCGGTGAAGGCTCCGAACATCACGTACATGGTCAGATCGGTGCGTCCCGCCCAGTAGAGGACAGCCGCACCGATGGCGACCGTCAGGGCCGATCTCGTCGCCACCTCGAGCTTCTCGAGGTGGATCGACAGAGCCGGGTATCGCCGGACGGCGAGTTCGCGCACACGTGCCGACACCGACCAGCACCCCCTTGTGACTCACGCCGATTGGACAGGACCGGACGGCCCGCCTCGCGACCCGACGCCTGAACCCAACCGGACCGGAGTCCGATGTATTCCTGCCGATGGCCGGACTCCATCACGCCGCACACACGCCCCGCCCCGGTGTCCGTGCCCGTCCGGTAGCCGGACGGTGGGACTCACGGGATCAGGATGAACTTCCCGACCGGGTGCGGCTGCTTGAGCTCGGTGTGTGCCCGAGCGGCCTCCGAAAGCCCGAAGGTCTTCGCGATCGGGTTCGTTAGCTCGCCCCGCGCCGCCAGGTCGAGCAGCTCGCCTCGCACCCGATCGCGCAGCGCCGCACTATCGGGATTCCCGCCGCCGAGCGCCGTGAACCCGTCCGTGCCCGCTCGTTCGAACGCGGCGATCGTCGCGATGCGCGCACGGTCCCCCACCAGCTGCAGTGAGACGTCCACGGCCTCGTCGGTGCCGACGGTGTCGATCGCCGCGGTCACGCCGCCGGGTGCCAGCTCACGCACCCGATCGGCGAGTCCGTCTCCGTATGCCACCGGGATCGCTCCGATGCTGCGCAGGAATTCGTGGTTCGTCTCCCGCGCAGTGCCGATCACCGTCGCCCCGCGCAGCCTCGCCAGCTGCACCGCGAGCAGCCCGACCCCTCCGGATGCACCGTGGATCAGCACGACGTCGTCCTTCGTCACGCCGACGGTCTCGACGGTGTCGTATGCGGTGGCCCCGGTGAGCAGGAGGCCGCCGGCCTGCTCCCACCCGAGCCCGGCCGGCTTGCGCAACACCGAACCGGCCGGCTCCAGCGCTCGCTCGGCGTAGGTCCCGCTCCCGCGATACACCACGACCTCGTCGCCTACTGCGAGCGGGCCGTCGGGCCCTACTGCGTCCGGGCCGGCGGCTACGACGATGCCCGCGCCCTCGCTACCCAGCCGGAGCGGCAGCGCAGACGGGTCGGCGCCGAACGCGCCGGCGGCCTGCTTGTACTCGACCGGATTGACGCCGATCGCCTTGAACTCGACCAGCACCTCGCCCGGACCCGGCGCTGGGAGCTCCTCGTCGACGACCTCCAGGACCTCGGGTCCTCCGAATGCTGTAGCAACCACTGACTTCGTCATGCCCAGCTCAACTACCGGGGCCTGAGCGGAAATTCCTGCACGACTCACGGCGATCGCATCCCGGCGGGGTTGCTAGCGCAGGTTGCTCGTTCGGTCCGAGGGGCCGCGCAACGCGCGGACGAACCTGCGCGGCTCGTCCGCGGTGATGTAGACCGCCACGGGCGGATCGGCCATGGAGCGGCCGCCGACCACCACCCGCGCACCGGGCCCCAGTCGGATCTCGACGTTGGCCTCACCAGCCGCGATCGTCGCAGTCGTGCCATCGGCTGACGGGCGCCAGCCACGGGCGCCGTCGTATTCGCGATAGCGACCCACATGGACGTCCAGGACGTCGGCGCGATCGATCAGCACGTCCGTCGAGAAGCCCGAGCGCAGGACGATCCGGTCGGGCTCTACGGTGTGCGGGCGCGTCACCCCGCAGGCCTGCAGTGCCAGCAGGAAGAAGACGCCGTAGACATGGAGGGCGAGCGCGACGAGCACCCAGACCGAGTCGCCCAACACCGCTGCCAGCACGATCTCGAACACCGCCCCCTCGAGCACGGTCAGCCCCACCGCGACCCACAGCACCCCGGCCACGCCCCGGTGATGAGTGATCGGTTCCCCCGGCGGCCGCCACCCACGTATCCAGCGCACCAGTGCGAGGACGGCGCGCGGCTCGCCCATGACGAACTGCACGACGCTCACCACGCACCTCCCCGGCCCGCGTCGACGATCAGGCGTATGCACCGCTTCTGCGCGACCGATATGCCGTCCATCGCGTCGAGCGATGAGACGAGGTCGTCGGGCGTCATCGGGGCAGGTTCGTTCGACTCCTCCACCAGCGCAGCCGATTCCGAAAGCCCACGCCCCATCCGCACTGCGAGATCCGCGACCGCGACGACCCCGGGGTCGTCCGGCGCACGGTCGCGCAGCGCCTCGAACCGCGACTCGAGCTCAGACACCCGCACGACGTTGCCAGGATCCGCGAGGGCCGCTTCGTACAGGTCGACACTGCCGGGCGCGAGCGCCGTGAACGTCTCCATCATCGCGAGCTCGACGCGAGCGGTGGCTCCGTCGTCGTAGAGCTCCCGCAATCGCTCGGCTATCGCGGCCGTTCGCGGCGACAGCAGCCCGCTGTCGGCCAACCCGACGACCTCCGCGATCCGGCTGCGCCGCTCGGCGATTCGCGCCTGCTGATCGGCGAGCTCGGCGTCGAGCTCGGCCAGGATCTCGGCGGCGTCGCGCCCCGCGTCGTCCGCAAGCGCCGCGCCCACCTCGTCGAGAGACATGCCCAGATCTGCCAGGCGGCGGATCCGCAGCAGCCGGACCACATCGTCGAGCGAATACGCGCGATACCCGTTGGACTCGCGCGCCGGCTCCTCCAGCAGACCGATCCGGTGATAGTGCCTGATCGCCCGCGTGCTGATGCCGACGATCCGCGCCAACTGTCCGATCCTCATCGTGCCCTCCCGTCGTCCGGTCGAGCCGATTCCACACCTTGACGCTGCGACAAGGTCAAGTGGCACCTACAGCTCCCTCACGGCAGGACGCCGCGGGCCCGTCCGCACACCCATGTCCATTAGAACCGTTTACTCACCATCGACCCTATTGCCCGATATATAGTAGGTAAGCCTATACTTCCTTCCAACAAACGAAGCCGGCCGCTCGACGATGGATCGAGCGACGCGCCGAACTCGGGCAGTCCCCGACCGGCCGGTGGTTACTGAAAGGCCGTTCATGAACGTATCGTCGAGGTCCCGCCGAGCGCTGACCGGGATGGCGCTCTCGATCGCCCTGCTCCTCGCCGGTTGTGGTGACACCTCGCCGAACGGGGCAGCGACTCCCATCGCGCCATCGGACCACGACACGCGAATATTCGCCGCCGACAACGGCGACGTCGATATTCCAGTGGCTCCGCGGCGGATCGTGACCATAGGTAACACGACACCACTCGCGGCCGAGCTGGGTATCACGCCGATCGGCTACACGATGAGCAAGGGCGTGGACACCCGGTGGTATACAACGAACGAGCTCGAACGCTTGAAATCCGCTACAGAAGTCGGGTCCGGCTCGGGAATCGACTACGAGAAGGTGGCCGGCCTCGAGCCGGATCTGATCGTGGTGCTGGCTCCGACCGCGTCGCTGAAGACCGATTTCGGCGACGAGCGCCTCGACCGGATCGCCCCGACGGTGAAAATCGCCTTCAAGACCGACTGGAAGGAGACCAGCCGCCGAGTGGCCGACGCGCTGGGAGCGAAGGGGGCGTTCGACGCACAGAAGGCCGCGTACGAAAAGAAGGCGGCATCCGTCCGCTCCACCCACGCCGGCCCCATCGGACGTGCCACCTTCGTATCGATCAGCCGCTGGACATCCAGCGAGCCCGGGACCTTCAGCATCGAGAAGGCATCATTCGGCTGCAACAACTTCGCCACCGACGCGGGGCTTCGGCTACCGCCGCCCCGCGGCGTCGAGATGACGGCGGGAACTCTCACCGTCGGCATGGAGCGGCTGACCGACCTCCAGCAGTACGGTGCGATCCTCTACCCGCTGGACCCGGACGGACGGCCCAAGGCCGAGATGTCTCCACTGTTCGAGTCCAATAGCTGGCGGTCGCTGCCGCTCGTCACTTCAAGGAACACGATCGGAACCAAGTGTCGCGGCACGAACAGCTACGCCAGCGGGGTGGTGTACCTCGAGTCGCTGGACGCGGGTCTCGCGGCGCTCCCACATAGTCGCTGACGACGCCGGGAATCATTGGGGACGGCGGTCGCCCGGTCATCCACGTATGTCGACGGAACCGACCCGAGTGCCGTAAGACACCGCACCTCGGCGTGGTCGAGTGGCCGCTACAGCGTGCCCTTCGTCGACGGCACGCCCGTGACGCGCGGATCGGGTTCGACGGCCGCGCGGATCGCGCGGGCCGCGGCCTTGAACTCGGCCTCCGTGATGTGGTGCTGGTCGCGGCCCGACAGCACACGCACGTGCAGTGCGATGCGCGCATTCATCGCGAGCGACTCGAAGACGTGGCGGTTGATGACCGTCGAATACGGGACACCCGGATAGCCGCCGATCACGGCGTGCAGCATGTGCTCGGGCTCGCCGGAGTGCACGCAGTACGGCCGCCCGGACACGTCGACGGCGGCGTGTACGAGCGCCTCGTCCATCGGTATGTACGAGTCGCCGAAACGGCGGATCCCCTTCTTGTCCCCGAGCGCCTGCGCGAGAGCCTGACCGAGCACGATGGCCGTGTCCTCAACGGTGTGGTGCGCCTCGATCTGGACATCGCCCTGGGCGTGCACCTTCAGGTCGAAGCTGCCGTGCGCTCCGAAGGCGGTCAGCATGTGGTCGAAGAACGGCACACCCGTGTCGATATCGGTCGTGCCGGTGCCGTCCAGGTTCAGTTCGACGACGATGGAGGACTCCCGCGTCGTCCGCTCGATCCGCGCTACGCGATCGCTCACTTCTTCTCCCCTGTCAGTCCCGCCGCCAGCTTCTCACTGATCGCCAGGAACCTGTCGTTCTCCTCGTCCAACCCGATCGTCACCCGGAGATGCCCGGGGATGTGCATGTCGCGCACCAGGACTCCGCCGTCGAGATACGTCTCCCACGCCTTCGCCTCGTGGGCGAATCCGCCGTAGAGGATGAAGTTCGCGTGCGAGTCGATCACGGCGTACCCGAGCTCGCGCAGCCGCGCGGCCACCCTGTCACGCTCGGCCGACAGGTGCGCGACAGAAGCCAGGGTCTCGGCGCGGTGGTCGATCGCCGCAATGGCCGCGGCCTGTGTGAACACGGACAGATGGTACGGCAGCCGCACCAGTTGCAGGGCATCGACGATCGCCGGCGCGGCCACGAGGTAACCCACCCGGCCGCCGGCGAACGCGAACGCCTTGCTCATAGTGCGGCTCACGATGAGCTTGCCGGGGAACTCGTCGATCAGCCGGACGGCCGACGGGCCCGACGAGAACTCGCCGTACGCCTCGTCGACGATGACGATGCCGGGTGCCGCCTCGATCAGCCGCTCGAGTTCGTCGGCGGGTATCAGGTGGCCCGTCGGGTTGTTGGGATTCGTGAGGAAGACGACGTCGGGCCGCAGCTCCTCGAGAGCGGCGAGCGCCGACTCGGTATCCAGCGCGAAGTCGGCGGTGCGCTTGCCTGCGATCCAGTGCGTGTCGGTGCCCGCACTGATGATCGGGTGCATCGAGTACGACGGCACGAAGCCCATCGCGGTGCGCCCCGGCCCGCCGAACACCTGCAGCACCTGCTGCAGGATCTCATTGGAACCGTTTGCCGCCCAGAGATTCTGGGGTCCGACGGCGACGCCGGTCCGCTCGGTCACATACTCCGCGAGACGGCTGCGCAGCACGCCGAGATCGCGATCCGGATACCGGTTCATCGACTCGGCCGCCTCCGCGACGGCCTTCGCGATGTCCGCGACGAGCGCAGGACTCGGCGGGTGCGGATTCTCATTGGTGTTCATCGCCGCGGCCACCGGCAGCTGCGGTGCGCCGTAGGGTTCCTTGCCGCGCAACGTCTCCCGGATCGGCAGCTCGGCCAGCGACAAGTCCTCGCCCGGGATCGCGGTCACTTGCGCAGCCCTTCGAAGCGCAGCCGCACGGCCTCACCGTGGGCCGGGAGATCCTCGGCGTTCGCCAGGGCGATCACGGTGCCCGATACGTCCTTGAGTGCGGCCTCGTCGTACTCGACGACGTGGACTCCGCGCAGGAACGTCTGCACGGACAAACCCGAGCTGTGCCGGGCGCATCCCGCCGTCGGGAGCACGTGGTTGCTGCCCGCGGCGTAGTCGCCCAGGCTGACGGGGGCCCATGGGCCGACGAAGATCGCACCTGCGGCGCGCACGCGCATAGCGACGTCGCGGGCATCGGCGGTCTGCACCTCGAGGTGCTCGGCTGCGTAGGCGTTCACGACCGTCAGCCCGGCGTCGACGTCATCGACGAGGACGACGCCCGACTGCCTGCCCTGCAACGCCGTCGTCACACGCTCCCGGTGGCGGGTCAGCTCCAGCTGCGCAGTGAGCGCCGCGTCGACGCGCTCGGCCAGCTCCGGCGAGTCGGTGACCAGCACCGATGCGGCCATGACATCGTGCTCGGCCTGGCTGATCAGGTCGGCGGCGATGTGCACCGGATCTGCGGTGTGATCGGCCAGGATCGCGATCTCGGTCGGGCCCGCCTCGGCATCGATGCCTACCAGGCCCCGGCACAGCCGCTTAGCCGCTGTGACGAAGATGTTGCCGGGCCCCGTGATCAGGTCGACGGGCGCCAACTCGGTCCCGTCGGTGTCGGTGCCGCCGTGCGCAGCCAGCGCGATCCCCTGCGCGCCGCCGACGCCCCACACCTCGTCGACGCCGAGCATCGCGCACGCCGCGAGGATCGTCGGGTGCGGCAGGCCGTCGAAGTCCTTCTGCGCGGGCGAGAGCACCACCAGCGAACCGACGCCCGCCACCTGCGCCGGCACGACGTTCATCACCACTGACGACGGGTAGACCGCATTGCCGCCCGGCACGTACAGGCCGACGCGGTCGACGGGGATCCAGCGCTCAGTGACCGTGCCGCCGGCGACGACCTCCGTGACGGAGTCTATGCGTCGCTGGTCGGCGTGCACCTTCCGAACGCGCGCGACGGCCTCCTCGAGGGCCTCGCGCACCGTCGGGTCCAGTTCCGCGAGTGCGCGGTCGAGCCGCGCCGCGGGGACCCGCACCGCGGCGGGTCGGACGCCGTCGAACCGTTCGCCGTACTCCAGGGCGGCGTCGGCTCCGCGCTCGGCCACCGCGTCGACGATCGGCTGTACACGCGGCACCACCGAGTCGACGTCCACCCCGCCGCGGGGCAGAGCGGCGCGCAACTCGGCGAGCGACGGTCGGCGGCCTCGGAGATCGAGGCGGTGGAGCTGGAGCTGATCGGACATGGCCTTCATTCTAGGTGGCGGCGCACGCCCGTTTCGAGGCGCCGCGGCACCGTGCCCGAGTGGCGAGGTGCGCCCGTCGCACCCAGAATGGGGGCGGTAGCCCTTCGTCTTTCGATCACCAGCCCGGGAGGTGACATGCCGATCCCGTCCGATTCCCCTGCATTCGTCGGCGTCATCGCACCCTATGACTTCGCCCTCGACCGCGAGATGTGGCGCTGGGCACCCCGCACCGTCGACCTCCTGGTGACCCGCACGCCGCAGCTCGGGCTGGGGTCGACGGTCGAGATGGCCGAGGCCATCAGCTCGGACCGCGCAGTACGCAAGGCGACTCAGCAGTTGCTCACGACCGCACCCTCTGTCGTCGTATACCTATGTACCTCCGGCAGTTTCGTACGTGGAGCCGTGGGCGAGCGGCGGCTGCGACGCGTCATGACGGACGCGGGAGCGCCGATCGCGGTGACCACGGCAGGCGCGGTCGTCGACGCGTGTGCCGCGCTGGACGTGCACCGCCTCGCAGTGGCCACGCCCTATACGGGGGCGGTGAGCGCGCGACTGCACGACTTCCTGGCGGAGTCCGGCGTCGATGTCGTCGCGAGCGGGCAACTGGGACGCGAGGACCGCATCTGGCAGGTGACGCCCGCGGAGATCTCGGCACTCGTACGCTCCGTGGACCGCCCCGACGCCGACGGCGTGTTCATAAGCTGCACGAACCTGCGCACCTACGACCTCATCCCCCGCCTCGAGGACGAATTGGGCAAGCCGGTGCTCACTGCCAATCAGGTGTCGCTGTGGGCGGCGTTGCGCGCCGCCGGGATCCGCCGGCCGTACGCGCGGCAGCTACTGTTCCGGCGCACCCGCCAGCGGGCGCGCCGCGGCCCGCGCCGATCGCCGTCACAGGCCGCCATCGCGGCGCTCGAAGCGCAACCGCTCCCCTTCGGCGCCGGTGCGCCAGAGGTCGTTCGCGGCGCCGGCGAGGTCGTCGAGGCCCCGCTCGATCGTCGCGAACACGGTCCCCGGAACGAACCCGAAATCCGGGTTGAGTAGCAGGTTGTTCCGCCCGTAGAAGAGCGCCAGGTCGATCTGGCCGCCCTGCGCCGCATACCCGTGGGTAGCTGGTGTCAGCTGCCACGGCTCGAACGCGAAGTACATCACGTCGCCCGGGATCGGCGTTATGGTCGGGTTCTCCAGCCCCGGCTCTGCCCGGGCGAAAGCCTGTACCAGCGTGTAGATCTCGTTGCGCGCATATTTCGCGTGATAGACCTCGTCGCCCAGCGGGAGGGCGTCCCACACGGCGTCGCACGTCTTGGGGGCGAGGTCGTCGAGCAGCCGTGCCGTACACGTGACGCCACGGCGGGCGAGGGTGATGTCGATGTAGCGAGCCACGGGCGGACTCCTTCCATGCGAGGTAGATTGCCGACAATCTACATCCGCGCGAGGAGGTGCGACCATGACCTTCACGACCGTCGGGATCCTCTACCCCGGCCACTCTGCAGAGGACGACTACCCGCTGTTCGAGACCCTGCTGCCGGGCACGTGCGCGCTGCCCGTCCAGCACACCCTCATGAACGTCGACGCCCACCGCGTCGAGCAGTTGCTCGACTGGGGACGCCCCGAGACGCTCGCCGCCGGCGCCCTGGCGCTACGTTCCCGCGGAATAGCGCCCGACGTGGTCATGTGGGCCTGCACGAGCGGCAGCTTCGCCTATGGTTGGGACGGCGCGCATGAGCAGGCCCGGGAACTCGGGGAGGTCGCCGGAGTGCCCGCATCCTCGACGTCCCTGGCCTTCGCTCATGCGCTCGCGGAGCTGGGGTTGGAGAGGGTCGCAGTGGCCGCGACCTATCCCGCCGACGTCGCGGCGCTCTTCGCGGAGTTCCTGGGCCGCGCCGGCACACAGGTCACCGCGGTGACCAGCCACGACATCGTGACCGCCGCCGAGGTCGGGACGATCGACGGCGACAGGCTGGTGGATATGGCGCGCGCCGGCGACTCACCCGAGGCACAAGCTGTGCTGTTGCCGGACACCGCATTCCACACGGCGGCTCATCTCGCCCGCATCGAGGCCGCGGTCGGGAAACCGATTCTCACGGCCAATCAGGTGACGGTCTGGGAAGGGCTTCGGCTGGGCGGATCCCGCCCGGTCGCCGCCGGTCTCGGTGCCCTCTTCGCCGGGTGAAGCCGGTCAGACCGCAGGCAGCGTCGCGGTATCGATGACGAAGCGGTAGCGCACATCCGAGGCGACGACGCGCTCGTACGCCTCGTTGATCTTCTCCGCGGAGATCACCTCGATCTCCGCGCCCAGCCCGTGCTCGGCGCAGAAGTCCAGCATCTCCTGTGTCTGGGCGATGCCGCCGATCATGGATCCGGCGAAACTCCTCCGGTTCCGGGTCAGATCGAAGACGTTCACCGGGACCGGATGCTCGGGCAGGCCGAGCTCGACCAGCGTTCCGTCCACCGCGAGCAGGCCGAAGTACTGGTGCATGTCCAGGTTCGCGGAAACGGTATTGAGGATCAGGTCGAAGCTGCCGCGCAGCTTCTTGAACGTGTCGGGATCGGACGTGGCGTAGTAGTGGTCCGCACCGAGCCGCAGGCCGTCCTCCATCTTCTTGAGCGACTGGCTGAGCACCGTCACCTCGGCACCCATGGCGTGGGCGATCTTCACCCCCATGTGGCCTAATCCGCCGAGGCCGATGATCGCCACCCGCTTACCGGGGCCGGCGTTCCAGTGGCGCAACGGGCTGAACAGCGTGATGCCGGCACACAGCAGCGGCGCGGCCTCAGCGAGGTCGATCCCCTCCGGAATCCGGCACACGTAGTTCTCGTCCACGACGATGCTCGTGGAGTATCCGCCCTGCGTAGGCTGGCCGTCGCGTCCGACGGCGTTGTATGTGCCGGTCATGCCGCGCACGCAGTACTGCTCTTCACCCGCGCGGCACGGCTCGCACTCCCGGCAGGAGTCGACGAAGCAGCCGACGCCGACGCGGTCCCCGACCCTGTACTTCGCGACGTCATCCCCCACGGCGGTCACGGTTCCGGCGATCTCGTGGCCCGGCACCACCGGATAGCGCGCGGCGCCCCACTCGCTGCGGGCCGTGTGTATGTCGCTGTGGCAGATACCGGCGTACTCGATATGGATCTCAACGTCGTGCGGGCCGGGATCCCGGCGCTCGATCGCGAGGGGCGCTAGGGGCTCGGTGGCGGACTGGGCGGCGTAGGCAGAGACCTTGGTAGGCATGCAGCCCATTGTGCAGACCGATGCATGGATGCGCATACCCGGCCGGTCGCACACCGAGCCTTCGGCTCACATGTGACCGTCGCCGGTCACATGTCCAGACCGAGATCCAAGGCGGTGACAGAGTGGGTGAGGGCTCCGACCGCCAGGAGGTCGACGCCGGTCCGGGCGTAGTCCCTGGCGGACTCCAGCGTGAGACCGCCGGACGACTCCAGCCTCGTGCGCGGCGCGTTCTGCTTCCGTCGCTGCACCGCAACCTGCGTCATCCACAGCGGGAAGTTGTCCAGGAGGACGAGGTCCACATCGAGCGCGAGGACCTCGTCGAGCTGCTCGAGCGAGTCGACCTCCACCTCGAGCGGCACCCCGGGCGACCTCCGCCGCACGGCCTCGACCGCCGCCGTCACCGAGCCGGCCGCCGCGACGTGATTGTCCTTGATCAGCGCCTCGTCGCCGAGCGCCATACGGTGGTTCAGACCGCCGCCCGCACGCACGGCGTACTTCTGCAGGACCCGCATGCCCGGCAGCGTCTTTCGACTGTCCCGCACGTGCGCACCAGTGCCCTCGAGCTCCCGGACCCAGCGATCGGTCGCGGTGGCGATGCCCGACAGGTGTGTCAGGAAGTTGAGCAACGTGCGCTCCGCGGTCAGCAGTGCCGCGGTGGGCGCCTCGATCACCATCACGGTGTCCCCGGGTCCGATGGCGGTACCGTCGACCGTCTTGCCGGGGACACGGTAGTTCCCGACGCCGATCACCTCGTCGAGAACCCACTCCGCGACCGGCACCCCGGCGAGCACACCGTGCGCACGACTCACGACGCGGGCCTCCGTCCGGTCGCCCTCCGGCACCGTCGCCAGCGTCGTGACGTCGGGGCCGTAGCGCAGGTCCTCGCGCAACGCCGTGCGGATGAGGCCGACGACCTCGGCGCGGACGGGTTCGAGGGTCAGGTCGGTCATGCACACTCCTTGCTCTCGGCCCGGTCGGTCACTCTCCGGCCACCGACCGTGGGGGCCGGAGGACGCGCGCGGGCCTGATGCACCACTATTCGCGCGAGCGCGGTGAGCGCGGCGTCCTCATGATCTCGCAGGGTCGTCGGAATACGCGCTGGGGCGAACGCGGGGTCGTCCATCAGATCCGTGAGCCGGCTCAGACCCGACGATGTCCGGTTCACGCCGCAGTACCGGGTCATCAAGTCCTGCAGCGCGATCCGATCCGCGATCGGTCGCGGGCCCGAATCGGCAGCGGCGGCGCTCGCCGCGGGCGACACCGCGGCGGACGCCACGCGCAGCCCCATGACAAGCGCCTCCAGCAGACTGTTGGAGGCCAGCCGGTTCGCGCCGTGCAGCCCGGTGCAGGCGACCTCACCGACCGCGTAGAGACCGGGCACCGTCGTCGCTCCGTCGAGGCCGGTGACCACGCCCCCGCACAGGTAGTGCGCGCCGGGCGTCACGGGGACGAGGTCCCGCGCAGGGTCGATTCCCGCGTCGGACACCGCGGCGGTAACCGTCGGAAACCGTCGCGCGAAGCCGGCGATCGACCGCGCATCCAGGTACACGCACGGAGAATCCGTGCGTTCCATGGCTGCCTGCACCGCCCTCGACACCACGTCGCGCGGCGCGAGGTCGCCGAGCGGATGCACGCCCGCGGTGACGGAGGTGCCGTCGGCGGCGACGAGCCGCGCACCCTCGCCCCGCACCGCCTCGGTCACGAGTGCCCGCCGGCCCCGGGCGCCGGGCGTGAACAGCATCGTCGGATGGAACTGCACGAAGTCTACGCCGGAGACCTCGGCGCCTGCCGCCGCGGCGAGCGCGATTCCGTCGCCGGTGGCCCCGAGTGGGTTGGTGGTGCTGGCGTAGAGATGCCCGGCACCACCCGTCGCAAGAACGACCGCGCCCGCGCGCAGATCGCCGCAGTCGGTGCGGACGCCCAGCGCTGCACCGTCGGGCCCGAGCAGCAGGGACTGCGCGACGGCGCGGCGCACGCGGACACCGCCCGAGCGCGCCGCGGCGGTCAGCGCGCGCTGGATCTCTGCTCCAGTGGCGTCGCCGCCGGCGTGGACGATGCGGCGGGCGCTGTGTCCGCCCTCGCGCGTGCGGCTGAGGAGGCCCGTCCCGTCTCGGTCGAAACGCGCGCCCCACGTGATGAGCCTGCGCACCGCGTCTGCACCGCCGGTCAGGATCGACCGCGCCGCGACCTCGTCCACGTATCCGGCGCCGGCCGCGATCGTGTCGGCAACGTGCAGTTCGATCGAGTCGCCGGGGTCGCCCAGCAGCGGATCGTCCGGCGCACACACCGCGACGCCGCCCTGTGCGAACGCCGTGGCCGTCGCAGGCCCGCGATCCGTGGCGGGCTTGCACAGGACCGTCACGTCACGGCCCGCCTCGACGGCCGCGAGTGCCGCCGTCAGTCCGCCGACACCGGCACCGACGACGAGGAGATCGGTCATTCCCCGCCGCCGGGCCGGCCGATGCCGATCATGCGCTCCACGGCGACGCGGCCGGCGGCGGCCATCTCCTCGTCGACGAACACCTCGTCGCGCCCCTCCACGAGGCAGCGCAGCAGCGCGGCCGGGGTGATCATCTTCATGTACCTGCACGACGCCCGGTCGTTGACGGCGCGGAACTCGACTCCCGGCGCTGCCCGTCGGAGCTGGTGCAGCATTCCCACCTCGGTGGCCACCAGAACCTCCTTGGCGCCGGTCGCACGAGCCGCGTCGAGCATGCCACCCGTCGAGAGGATCTTCACGCGGTCCTCCGGCACGGCACCCTCGCCCGCGAGATACAGAGCCGAAGTGGCGCAACCGCATTCGGGGTGCACGTAGAGGTCGGCGTCCGGATGCTCGAGCGCCTGCTGCGCGAGCTCATCGCCGTTGATGCCGGCGTGCACGTGGCACTCACCTGCCCAGATGTGCAGGTTCGCGCGGCCGGTCACCCGCTTTACGTGCGCACCGAGGAATTGGTCCGGGAGGAAGAGTATCTCGCGGTCCGCTGGGATCGACTCCACGACCTCGACGGCATTCGAGCTCGTGCAGCAGATGTCGGTGAGTGCCTTGATCTCGGCAGTGGTGTTCACATACGAGACGACCACCGCCCCCGGGTGCTCGGCCTTCCACTCCTCGAGCTCGACCGCCTTGATGGAGTCGGCCAGCGAGCAGCCTGCCCGCTGGTCCGGAATGAGCACCGTCTTCTCCGGGCTCAGGATCTTCGCGGTCTCGGCCATGAAGTGCACTCCGCAGAAGACGATCGTGTCGGTGGTGACCTCCGCGGCGATGCGAGACAGCGCGAGCGAGTCACCGACGAAGTCGGCGACGTCCTGGATCGCGGGTACCTCGTAGTTGTGGGCCAGGATGGTGGCGTTGCGCAGGGTCGCGAGGCGCTCGACCTCGGCGGCCCACCGGGCGTCGGGCTCGATCCCGGCATAGTGGCCGCCCGCCTCGACGATGTCGTCGTAGAGCGGCGAGCTGGTATCGGGCAGGGATGCTGCTGTGGTCATCGCTCTGCCTCCTGTTCTTCGGCTGGGGTCCCCGGCCGCGCCGGGAGGTTTTCGCTCACTGATCGAAAACCTGCCTTCGACAGTAGCACCGCTATGCCGCGCATGACAGAATCCAGCATCGTGCCCCCCACTGCCCACGAGGTCCTGTCCGTCGTCTTCCGCGTCGACGGCGGCAGCGTGTCCGTCCTGCTCTGGCAGCGCGCGCTGGAGCCCGCCGCGGGAGCCTGGGCCCTCCCCGGCGGCCCGCTGGGGCCGGACGAGGACCTGCCGACCTCCGCGCGCCGCCTCCTCGCCGACAAGGTCGACCTCACGGACGTGGCCCATCTGGAACAGTTCGCGGAGTTCTCCGAGCCGCACCGGATACCGCCCAGCGACAGCGCATCGCGGACGATCGCGTCGGTCTTCCTCGGGTTGGTCCGCGCAGGTACCGAGCCGCGCCTGCCGGAGGACACCGCATGGCACTCCGTGGACGACCTGCCCAACACCGCCTTCGACCACGGCGTCATGGTGCACCGCGCCCGGGCACGACTCGCCGCGCGGCTGTCTTATACCAACATCGGGTTCGCACTCGCGCCGCGCGAGTTCCCCGTCTCGGAGTTGCGCGACATCTATGTCGCCGTGCTCGGATATCCGGTCGACGCAACGAATCTCCTGCGGATCCTGTCCCGCCGGTCTGTCATCACCGCGACGGGCACCACCGCGAGATCGGGGCGCAGCGGCGGTCGCCCGCCCGCCCTGTACCGGTTCCAGGACACGTATCTGCGCGTGACCGACGAATTCGCGACGCTCCGCCCGCCGGGCTGACACACCGGGGCGCTAGCGCATGACGTCCATACGGGACAGGCGGGCGACGGCCGCCGCGAACACCGCTACGCAGAGCACCGTGAAGAATGCCAGTGACCCGATACGGCCGCCGAAAAGACTGTCGATCGTGGACATCTGTCCCACACCGAGCTCGGCGTTGCGGAACGGAGAGAGCCGCTGTAGCAGCATCCCGGCGTCGCCCGGGACGAACGTGACCGCGGTCTCGACGCCGAACTTCCATAGCAGGACGCCCATCATGACGAGACCGGCCCGCGGTAGAAAGACAGCCGACCCGATTCCGAGCAGCGTAGCCAGGACCATGTAGTAGGCGACCCCGCACCAGAGCGCGACCCCGGTCGCCGAGAACAGATCCACCCGCCCCCAGATCTCGGGGAACACCACAGGCAGCCCACCCACCACGATCAGCGTCGCGAGTGCGCCGGCAACTGCGGCCACGGCTCCGAAGACGATCGCCTTCGCCACCGGCAGCGTCCAACGGCGCGCCGACGCGGCGAACACGGTGTCCACGGTGCCGTTCCCGAACTCGGCGCCCATCGAGAACGCGGCGCCGGCCATCAGGATGAACGTCGAGAACACCAGGATCCAGTAGGCGGAGTTGTTCGTGTCCATCCCACCGGAACCGTCGATCCGATTCTGCGCGGCGGCCGCCGCGATGGCCGCGTTCACAGAGAGCGGGATCAAGACGGCCAGCGGGACCGCCACGCTCAGAGCGGGGCTGCGCGGCGACAGTTTCGCCAGCTCACTGCGCACGGCGCGGCGCAGGTGGTGGCGGTCGGCGATAGTCGTACCGACGGTGCCCGTCGTCATCCTGCCTCCTCGCCGACGGCGTGATCGACGCTGCCCCTGGTGATCTCGATGTAGGCAGCCTCTGCCGGCCGGGGACCGCCGCCCTGCGCCACGAACTCGTCGCGGCTGTTGTCGGCGAGCACCCTGCCCCGGCCCATCACCACCACGCGGCATGCGGTGGCCTCGACCTCGGTGAGGTCGTGCGAGGCGACCAACAACGTCGTGCCCGCTGCGGTCAGCTCGGCCAGGAGGTCCCGGAGCCAGAGCACACCGTCGACGTCGAGGCCGGTCCCCGGCTCGTCGAGTACGACGACGTGGGGCGCACCCAACAGCGCCGACCCGATGACCAGCCGTTGCGACATACCGAGCGAGAACCCACCGACCCTGCGGCCCGCCACATCACGCAGGCCGACCCGCCGAAGGACGCGCACGACCTCCGAATCGCCGACCCCGCGCAGGCGTGCCTGCCACCGCAGATGCTGCTCGGCGGTATGCGTGGGGTTGCAGGAGAACGGCCCGAGTCCGACGCCGACCGACGGCGCACGTCGACGGCGATCGGCCAGACCGATACCGTCGACGACCACCTCCCCCGACTCGGGGCGTACAAGGCCCGCCACCATTCGAAGCAGCGTCGTCTTGCCCGCACCGTTCGGCCCGAGCAGGTAGGTCAGGGTGCCCGACGGCACCTCGAAGCTGGCCTCGCGCACCACCGTGCGACCGCCGAATCGCTTCGACACCCCGGTGACGCTGATCACGCGAGCGGGCAGCGCGACGCCATCAGTAACCGAAGTTCGGGTTGCCGGTGCAGGACATCGACTGGCAGTTGGCCTTCCAGTCGAACTTCCACAGGCCGCCTTCGCGCACGTAGTGATAGGTCGCGGTGTTGGCCGGGAAGCCGACGACCACGGCACTCATCGTCGCCGTGGCGGTGTCACCCTTCACCGAGACGCCGTTGACGCGCGCCTTCGCCGAGAGGAAGTCGTACACCTTGGAGAACTCCATCACTTTCGCGAGCGCCGGACGTGCCTTCGCTCCCCCGCGGCTCACGGCCACCTTCTGGTCCAACGAGATCCCCGGGTTCCAGAACGCCGCGGCCTGACGCTCGAGCTGGCCGGACGACGGTGTCGCGGACGTGACCGTGAGGTCGCCGGCAGACGTGTCCCGAACGGTCGTGTCGGCGGACGCGGGCGCGGCACACAGGGCGCCGATGGCCAGCATGGTGGTACCCGTAGCAACGATTCTCCGAAGTGTGCTCACGAGGGTCTTCCTTCAGGCTAGGACGGCCGTCGCGGCCGCGTCGATCGGCCGAGCGAGCGCTCGGTGGGAATTAGGCTAGCGGAACCTAATCGTCGATGCTATAGCGCTGCCCGGGCGCCCGACGCCAACCGGGCGTCCGGTGACCCGGCATGCCCTAACCTGAGATCGTGACGGAGTCGCGCGCAGTCGATCTCGTGCTGGAGGGCGGTGGCGTGAAGGGTGTAGCCCTCCTCGGCGCGGTGCTCACGCTCTCCGATGCCGGCCACCACTTCCCTCGCATAGCGGGGACCAGCGTCGGAGCGCTCGTCGGCGTCCTCGTCGCCGCGTACCAGAAGGCCGGCCGCGACCTCCACGACCTACGCGACGCGCTGGACGCCGTCGACTTCCGGCGGTTCGCCGACGGCAGCGGGCTGCAGCGCGCGCTGGGGCCCATCGGCGACGGGATATCCCTCCTACTACACGACGGGATGCACCCCGGCGGCTACCTCGAGGAGTGGCTGACTCCGCTGCTCGCCGACGCCGGAGTCCACACGTTCTCCGATCTGCGTATCACCGATGACCCCGGAACCTCCCTCGAGCCATACCAGCGCTACCACATGGTCGCGATGGTCACCGACCTCTCCCGACGGGTGTCCGTGCGCCTGCCGTGGGACTACGACCAGTACGGCCTCGACGCCGACCAGCAGCCTGTCGCGCCCGCTGTCCACGCCTCGATGGCCGTCCCGTTCTACTTCCGGCCGGTCCAGGTCGAGACGTCGCGGGGTACGTGCACCTGGGTCGACGGCGGGGTGCTCGACAACTTCCCCGTCACCGTCTTCGACCGCACCGACCGGGCGGCCGAGCGGTGGCCCACGTGGGGTGTCAAGCTCTCGGCCGAGCCCGACGCCGACCGGCCCGACCGTCCGGTGCGCGGCCCCCTGGATCTGGTCAAGGCGTGCCTCGGCACCGTGACCAACGAGGACGCAGGGCGCTATCGGCTCGCCGAGGAAGGAGTCGGGCGCCGCACGGTCTATATCGACACGACCGGCATCGGTTCGCTCGATTTCGATCTCACCGCGGCGGACCGGCAGCGTCTCTTCGACGCCGGGCGACGCGCGGCGGATCAGTTCCTGGAACTGCAGCGGTCGTGACCCCGCGCCGCGTCAGCCGGCGGCGGCCACCTTCTCGGGGTCGATGCCGCGCTTCGCGGCACGGGCACGTTCGCGCTCGACGGCGCGAGCCCGCGACTCCTCGAACCGGATGACGTTCTTCTCCATCTGATCCATGAACTCGGCGAGTTCCGCACGTGCCTGCTCACCGCGCGCCGTGAGGTCGTCGCGATCGAACACCCTCCAGATCTTGAAGATCGGCTTCAGCACCTCGTCCATGTGCTGACGCAGGTCGTAGATGCCGTGCTTGACCATCAGGACCCCGTTGCGACGGAAGCCGGGTTTGCCCTCACCCGGCATGACGAAGTTCGTGGTGATCTTCTTGATCGCCTCCATCGTCTGATCCGGTGCAAGGTCCAGCGCCGCCCCTGTGATGTTGCGGTAGAAGATCATGTGCAGATTCTCGTCTGCGGCGATCCGCTTGAGCAGTCTGTCCGCAACCGGCTCGTCGCACACCCGTGCCGTCTGCCTGTGACTGATGCGGGTCGCGAGCTCCTGGATCGACACGTACACCACCTGATTCAGTGCGCCACCGAAGCCGTCCGGCGCTGCGACGCCGAGCTCCAGGTGCGTCATCCGGTCCTGCTCGAGTGCGACCGGGTCGACGCTTCGCGTCGCGACCAGATAATCGCGCATCGCGATGCCATGCCGGTTCTCCTCCGCGGTCCAGCGGCCCACCCACGCGCCCCATGCATCGTCCAGGGTGAAGTTGTCGGCGATGGTCCGGTGGTACGACGGCAGGTTGTCCTCGGTCAGGAGGTTGGTGATCATCGCGACCCGGGCGACCTCGGACAGCGGGGACTGCTCGACGGACCAGTCCTCGCCACCGAGGGCCGCGAAATCGCGCCCGTCGTCCCAGGGGACGTAGTCGTGCGGGTTCCAGTTCTTGGCCACCCTCAGGTGCCGGTCGATATTCTCGGCGACGACGGGTTCGAGTTCGGTCAGGAGCTGCAACTCTGTGAGATCCGTCATACCCATCGACTATATGTCGCATCCTCACGGATCGCAGCATAAGTGCGCAACGAACAGGGATCAGGCTTCCAGATACGCTCGCAGGCCCGACATCGCGCGGGAGAGCAGGGCCAGCAGGTCCTGCTCCGGATCGGCCAGCCACGTCTCGTAGGCGGACAGCGAAAGAGCCAGGCTGACGTGACCGACGGTCCGCGGCAGCAGATCCGAAGGCGACGTGCCGGTACGCGCGGCGACGTACTCGGCGATCACGGCGCGCCACTGCCCGTAGCGGAGGACGGAATGGGCCTCGAGCGCCGGCGTGCCCAGGATCAAGGCCATGCGCTCGATGTGGCTCGGCACCCCGGGCCTGAACCGGTTGAACTCGAGCACACAGTCGTGGACCGCCTGGAACAACGGCAGCTCCGGATCCGCGGCGGCGAGGAGTTCACGCAGGTGCGTCAGGGTCTGGTCGAACTGCCCCCACGGGATGTCGTTCTTGGAGGGGTAGTAGCGGAAGAGGGTCCGCCGGGAGACCCCCGCCTCCGCTGCGATCGCAGCCATCGTCGTCTTCTCGAACCCGCGATCGGCGAACAGGCGGAACGCCGCCCGCTCGATATCTCCCAGTGAGGTCACCTCCGGGCGCCCGACCGTCGGTGCCCGACGCTGCTGGACCTGCCGTGACATGGACCGACGGTAGCAATATCGACCTAACCCTTCCTTTTTGCATCGAGTGCAATTATTGTGTGCTGCACGTCACAAGCGGGATCCGTGGCGTGAACGAACCCGGAACGAAGGAGATGGACATGGCCGATCAACACGTGACCGACGAGACCGACGTCGTCGCCGAGAGCCTCATCGAGGACGTCTCGATCGACGGCATGTGCGGCGTCTACTAGAACGCCCGTTACCGATGACAACCCCCGATACGGAGCGGAAGGGCACGCAGATGGAGGACGCGATGTTGGACGAGCCGATGTTGGACGAGCCGATGTTGGACGAGCCGATGTTGGACGAGCCGATGTTGGACGAGCACTGGACGACGTCACCGTCGGTGGCGCTGCGCCCGGAACCGTTCGGGGCACTCCTCTACCACTTCGGCAACCGCCGACTGACCTTCCTCAAGAGGCCGGAGTTGGTAGCGGTCGTCCGCGAGCTCGCGGGCGCGCGGGACGTTCGGGCCGCGCTCGACGCGGCCGGCATAGACGAGGAGTCCCGGCCCGCGTACCTGCGCGCGCTGGCCGGACTCGCCGACGGCGACATGATCCGACGCGCAGCGACCGGAGGTGCGGCATGACCACACTCGAACGACCGCGAGGCGGAAGTCTCATCCAGCAGTTCGAACTCGGCCTCGACGCGCCGATCTGTCTGACCTGGGAGCTCACCTACGCCTGCAACCTGGAGTGCGCCCACTGCCTTTCGAGCTCGGGCCGGCGCGACCCACGCGAGCTGACCACGCAGCAGTGCAAAGCCGTGATCGACGAACTGGAGCGCATGCAGGTCTTCTACGTCAACATCGGCGGCGGCGAGCCCACCATCCGGCCCGACTTCTGGGAGCTCGTCGAATACTCCGTCGCCCACAAGGTCGGTGTGAAGTTCTCCACCAACGGCGTCCGCATCGACCGCGGGAAGGCCGAATTCCTCGCACGCACACCGTACGTCGACGTCCAGATCTCCCTCGATGGTGCGACCGCAGAAGTCAACGACTACGTCCGCGGTCCCGGTTCGTACGACACTGCGCTGCGAGCTCTACGCAATCTGCGCGACGCAGGCTTCACCGATGCCAAGATCAGCGTGGTCGTCACACGGCAGAACGTCGGGCAACTCGACGAGTTCAAGGCGATCGCGGACGAGTACGGCGCGACGCTGCGGCTCACACGCCTCCGGCCTTCCGGTCGTGGCGCGGATGTGTGGGATGAGCTGCATCCGCTCCCCGAGCAGCAGCGGGATCTCTACGAGTGGCTGCTACGGAACGGCGAGAACGTACTCACCGGCGACTCGTTCTTCCACCTCGCGGCATTCGGCGAATCCCTGCCTGGCCTCAACCTCTGCGGCGCTGGACGCGTCGTCTGCCTGATCGACCCGGTCGGCGACGTGTACGCCTGCCCGTTCGCGATCCACGACACCTTCAAAGCGGGCAACCTTCTCGCCGACGGCGGATTCCGGCGCGTGTGGCAACAATCCGACCTGTTCGCCGATCTACGCGCCCCGCAGACTGGCGGCGCGTGTGCGAGCTGCCACGCGTACGACTCGTGCCGCGGCGGGTGCATGGCCGCGAAGTTCTTCACCGGCCTGCCGCTCGACGGCCCGGATCCCGAGTGCGTACAGGGTCACGGCGAGGGCGCCCTGGGCCGCGACCGGAGTGTCCCGGCACCCTCGCAGAACCATTCGAAACTCAGCCCGACGCGCAACCAGCCGGTGATGCTCCAGCTCACCCGGCGCAGGCCTGACTCCGCTCCCCCGGTCTCGGCCTGCGCGGCCTCCCCCCTGGCCGACTTCCGCCCTGAAAGCGATTGAGAGACATGAAGATCGAGAACCCCTGGAAGCAGAACCCCTGGTTCGAGTCCGTCGCCGTCGCTCAGCGCCGCGCGAAGAAGCGATTGCCCGCATCGGTCTATGGGGCGCTGGTCGCGGGATCCGAACGCGGACAGACCATCTCGGAGAACGAGGCCGCATTCGCGGCGCTCGGTCTCGCACCACACGTCGCGGGCCACAAACCCGACCGCACGATGAACACATCGGTGCTCGGTATCGACGTGTCGCTACCTGTGATCATCTCGCCGACGGGGGTACAGGCCGTGCACCCCGAAGGCGAACTCGCCGTGGCTCGGGCGGCCGCCGCACGTGGCACCGTCATGGGCCTGTCCAACTTCGCGTCCCGCTCCATCGAGGAGGTGGCCGAGGCGAATCCGAACACCTTCTTCCAGATGTACTGGACCGGCGATCGCGACGTCATGGTGCAGCGGATGGACCGCGCGCGCCGAGCCGGAGCCAAGGCGCTCATCGCGACCCTCGACTGGTCCTTCTCCATGGGCCGCGACTGGGGAAGCCCCGAGATTCCCGAGAAGGTCGACGTGCACGCCGCTCTGCGCATGGCCCCCGAGGTCGCGCTGCGCCCGGGCTGGTTGTGGCGTTTCGCCCGGTCCGGTGCCATCCCCGACCTCACCGCACCGAACTTGGCCGCGCCGGGAGAGGCCAAGGGGCCCACGTTCTTCGGCGCCTACTACGAGTGGATGAACACCCCGCCTCCGACCTGGGAGGACGTCGAGTGGATGGTGCGGGAGTGGGGCGGGGAATTCATGCTCAAGGGCGTCTGCCGCGTCGACGATGCCAAGCGCGCCGTGGATGCCGGCGTCTCCGCGATCTCCGTCTCCAACCACGGCGGCAACAACCTGGACGGCACGCCCGGCATCGTCCGCTGCCTCAACCCGATCGCGCAGGCGGTCGGCGATGAGATCGAGGTGCTCCTGGACGGCGGGATACGCCGGGGTTCCGACGTCGTGAAGGCCGTCGCACTCGGCGCGCGCGCAGTCATGATCGGCCGCGCCTACCTCTGGGGACTCGCCGCGAACGGCCAGGCCGGAGTCGAGAACGTCCTCGACATACTGCGCGGCGGCATCGATTCCGCGCTCCTCGGTCTGGGCCTCGAGTCCATCCAGGAACTGACGCCCGAGAGCCTGATCGTTCCCGACGACTTCCACCGCGCGCTCGGCGTTCGGACCGCAGCGGCCACGGGCGTCCACGTGGCGGCTCCGGGACCGGCCTAGACCGACGGTGCCGCGCCGGGCTCCGCGCTCACGGCTCCCGCCGGCGCGGCCCCTGCGGCCTCGTCGTCCAGGCTGTCGGGGGCGGAGTCGGGCTCGTCTACCCCGCGCACCAGGGCGACCGCGGTGCACCAGGCCGCCGTCGCCGTCGGCCACGCGAGCAGCACCACCCACGATGCGAGCCAGGCGAGTGTTCCCGAACCCCAGCCTGTCGGGTGGGCCATGACGACTGCCCCGTTCAGGTGGATGGTGGGCGGCGCGGTGAATTCGCCGCCGACGGCCGCGGGGCCGTGGAACCGCGCATCGACGATGGCTTCACCCAGCCAGGCCGCCACCGCCACCGCGAGGCATGCCGAGCCCAGAGCCGACCAGACGCCTCGCACGGTGCGCCGCCCGCCCCGAAACACACCCGCACCGTTGAGGATGCCGCCGACCGCGGACAGGCCCACGAAGCCCGCGACAGCGAGGAAGAAGTTATCCGTCTGCCCGTCGTAGTAACCGACGCCGACGCGTGTCACGAGGCCCCGGACGCCCGGCGCCCACAGGCCCCACGCCATACCGGCGGCGGCACCGAGCGCGAGTGCGAGGGCTATCGACACCGCGGCGGCTCGGGCTCGGGGCTGTCTCACCCGATCCAGGGTAGCGACGCGTCGGACGAGTCTCGTTCACCGTGTCGCGAGCAGCGCGCCGTCCAGCCGTGTGGCGAGACCTGCACTATCATTCGGCGGCCGCAGAACCCGCAGTACCGCGGCGGTTCCAGTCCGAGCCGGACCGATTCCGGGACGGCGACCCCCTCGGCCACCGGGCGACCGGTGTACTCGCAGTACGTCTTGCCGGTGGTGGTCACAACGACTCGTTGAGAGCCTTGATCGGCATCCTCAGTTCATTGAGGAGGTCTAGATCGGTCTCGGCGGGGCGGCCGAGCGTCGTCAGATAGTTGCCCACGATGACGGCGTTGATACCGCCGAGGATCCCCTTCTCCGCGCCGAGGTCGCCGAGCGTGATCTCGCGACCGCCCGCGAACCGCAGGATCGTCTTGGGCAGCGCCAGGCGGAACGCGGCGACGGACCTGAGCGCTTCGGTCGCAGGCATCACATCGAGGTCGCCGAACGGTGTGCCCGGGCGCGGGTTGAGGAAGTTGAGGGGGACCTCGTCGGGCTCGAGGGCCGCCAGATCCGCCGCGAACTCCGCGCGCTGTTCCAGCGTCTCGCCCATGCCGAGGATGCCCCCGCAGCACACCTCCATACCCGCGTCGCGGACCATGCGCAGCGTGCCCCAGCGCTCTTCCCAGCTGTGGGTCGTGACGACGTTCGGAAAGTGCGAACGCGACGTCTCGAGGTTGTGGTTGTAGCGGTGCACGCCCATCGCTGCGAGCTCGTCGACCTGCTCCTGCGTGAGCATCCCGAGGCTGCAGGCGATCTGGATGTCGACCTCGTTGCGGATGGCCTCGATGCCGGCTGCGACCTGGCTCATCAGCCGCTTGTCGGGTCCGCGCACCGCGGCGACGATGCAGAACTCGGTCGCGCCGGTCTTCTGGGTCTGCTTGGCAGCCTCGACCAAGGACGGTATGTCGATCCACGCGGAGCGTACCGGCGACTCGAAAAGACCGGACTGACTGCAGAAGTGGCAGTCCTCGGGACAGCCGCCGGTCTTGAGGCTGATGATGCCCTCGACCTCCACCTCGGGCCCGCACCAGCGCATACGGACGTCGTGTGCCAGCTGCAACAGCTCGTCGAGCCGCTCGTCGGGCAGTTGCAGCACTGCGAGAGTCTGCTCCTGGGTCAGTCCCTCGCCGCGTCCCAGGACCTGGTCGCGCGCGATGTCGAGGATGTCGGTGAGGACGCCGGTCATGGGCAACTCCTTGGGTCGATCGGCCGGGCTGTTATGTGTTCACCCACCGACACGGCGGGCACTAGCGGAGAATTGTACACCGTTCAATGACTCCCTTTTTCGAACGACGTTCGAGAGGCGCGTAGGGACACGAGTGCGCACCGTTCACCGAATCGACGTGCAGAGTTTCCTTGTCGCCTACTGGTTCTCACACAAGACTTCTCGCCATGAATGCCGCAATCCGGAGGATTCTCACAGGCGTCGTCGCAGCCACCGCGCTAGCGACGGCCACCACGACGCACGTCCCGCTGGCCGGCGCCGCCCCGACCGCGGCCTGTAGCTTCAGCCCGACGGCTGCGCCTGAGTCCGCACCGTACGGCTCGGCGGCGACCTCGTCGCCCGCGTCCGGCGACTACGTCGCACAACTCTCGGGCTTCTCCTCGCTGTCGCAGGCGGTCGAAGACCAGAACCTGGCCACCGCGATCCGGGTCAACAACACCGCCACCAAGGCCGACCAGACGGCCGCGGTGAACGACAACTACGACATCGGCACCTCGGTGATCTTCGACGCTATCGGCTCACGCCTCTACCCCGCCTTCCAAGCCGCACAGAAGGCGGGTGAGCTGCCTAAGACCAGTGCCCTGTTGATCGGCGAGGAGTCCCTGCTCGGCGAGCGGGTCAGCACGTCGGCGGCCAAGAAGCACTTCGCCTACAAGCGACCGTTCGAGGTCACGCCGGCGAGGATCAAGCACTACGGGGACGGCCGGCCCGATCTCTACGAGGACGTCCGCGGCTCGGGTTCGTACCCGTCGGGCCACACGGCATGGGGCTATTCGGAGGCGATGGTCATCGCCGCGCTGCTGCCCGAGGTCGGTCCGCAGGTCCTGGGGCGCGCAGCCGACTACGGCCGGCACCGCGTGGTACTCGGCGTCCACTATCCGCTCGACGTGATCGGCGGGCGCATCCTCGCGCAGGCCGCGGTTGCGGACGCGCTCGCAGACCCGGGATTCGCCGCCCTGGTCCGCGGCGCCCGGGAGGAACTGCGCGGTGTCCTTGCGGCACGCGTCGGGGCACCCATCGCGACCGCTGTGCGCTGCCAGCAGAACTACCGCTCCGCCGCGGACTACCGGTCCGACCTGACATGGGGCTTCGCGCGCAGCGGGGCCGACCGTCCCGAGACCGTGCCCAGCCACGCGGTCGAGCTGATCCGGGCTGCGCATCCCGGCGCCACCGATGCGCAGCTGCGGACGATCCTCTCCCGCACGGCGATCCCGGCCGGCTATCCGCTCGATCTGACCGGCACGGCGGGCGGGTGGCAGCGGCTGGACCTGCAGGCTGCGCTCCGCTAGCCGATAGATCCCGCAGCAAGACCCGCGACCCAGCCCCCGGCGAACCAGCCGGGGGCATCGGCGCGGAACCGCTCCGGTGCGAGCGCCGAGGCGCCATCGGGCACGGCGCCCACCAGGGGTACCCCCGTGACCTCTGCCAGCTCCTCCCTGTTGCACCGCTCGGCGAGGCCGGGCTGGTCGGGCCAGCGACCGAGCACGATGCCGGAGCACCTCACATCCGCACCGCGCAGCGCCGCGACCGTGAGCTCGGTGTGATTGAGCGTGCCCAGCGCCGGGTCCGCCACAACAACGACGGGTGCACCCAGATCCCGCGCCAGGTCCACGAGATTGAACACCGTTCCATCGGAATCGGCGCCTAGGCGGACCAGCACACCGCCCGCACCCTCGACCAGCGTGAGCGCCTTCGCATCCCGCCGCACCAGCGCGGCGGCGTCCACACGACTCAGCGGCTCGAGTCCCGCGCGTCGGGCAGCCGTGAGCGGCGCGAGCGGGTCGGGGTACCGCGCACCCTCGACGACACGTACTCCCGAGCTGAGACGGCGGACCTCGTCGGCGTCTGCGCGCGCACCGTCGGCATCGAACCGCGCACCAGGGCCGAAGCCGGTCTGCGCGGGCTTCACGACTGCGACGTCGATCCCCTCGGCCTGCGCCGCGGCCGCGATCGCTGCGCACGCGATCGTCTTGCCGACGCCTGTGGACGTACCGGTGACGCAGACGATGGTCACGCCGACTCGCGGACGACGGCGATGGCGCGCTCCGTGTCGGCGTCCGTCAGGTCGGCGCGGGCGGTGATCCGCAGCCGCGACGTCCCCTCGGGGACCGACGGAGGCCGGAAACACCCGACCCGCACGCCCCGGTCCGCGCACCGCGCGGCCGCCGCGACTGCGAACGCCGGGTCGCCCAACACCAGCGACACGACCGCCGACGACGGTGCCGGGGCGCCGATCCCGTGCGCGATCCGGCCCGCCCGCGCCAGCACGTGTGCAGCCAGCCCCGGCTCCGACTCGAGGACCGTCAGAGCGGCGCCCGCCGCCGCGACCGACGCGGGCGCGAGCCCGGTATCGAAGATGAACGCCCGGGCGGTATCGATCAGGTGGTCCCGCACGCGCTCGGCGCCGAGCACGACGCCGCCCTGCGAGCCGAGCGCCTTCGACATGGTGGCCGTGACCACGAGGTCCTCGGCCGCGGCCAGACCCAGCTCGTGCACGAGCCCGCGCCCGCCCGCGCCACGCACACCCAGGCCGTGCGCCTCGTCGACCAACAGGACCGCGCCGTACATTCGCGCGGTGGCATAGAGCTCGGTGACGGGCGCCAGGGCGCCGTCGGCGCTGTACACCGAGTCGGTGACGACGAGGGCCCGGGTCTCGGTGCGATCCGCGAGCGCGGTCGCCACCGCGGTCGCGTCGCCCCGGGGCGTGACGACGACGCGCGCCCGCGACAGGCGGCAGGCGTCGACGAGCGACGCGTGCGAGCCTCCGTCGGACACGACGAGCGTGCCCCTGCCGGCGAGCGCCGTCACTGCACCGAGGTTGGCGAGGTATCCGGAACTGAAGCACAGCGCGGACTGCTGTCCCATGAACGCCGCCAGCCTGGCCTCGAACTCCTCGTGGAGTTCGGTGGTTCCAGTGACCAGACGGGATCCGGTGGATCCGGCGCCCCACAGCTGCAGCGCCTCGACCGCGGCCGCGGTCACGCGCGCGTCCCGGCTCAGGCCGAGGTAGTCGTTGGATGCGAGATCGATCCCGGCGACGGCCGCGGGCCGGACACGCAGCCCGCGGCGCAGGCCGGCCGCGCGGCGGTCCTCGGCGTGGCCGTCGAGCCAGTCGAGGGCCGCCCCGGTTCGCGCGACGGGCTCCGCGAATGTCGCACCATCGAGTTGAACACCGTTCATGGGCTCACTGTAGAGCGGCGCGCACGGCCGCACCAACCCCGGCGCCGACCGCGGCCACGTCGTCGGCCGTGCAGAGATACGGCGGCATGGTGTACACGAGGTCGCGGAACGGCCGCAGCCAGACGCCCGCGTCGACCGCGGCATCGGTGGCCGACCGCATGTCGACCGGCCGCTCCAACTGCACCACGCCGATCGCCCCCCGCACACGGACATCGGAGACGCCGTCGAGGGCGGACAGCGGACGCAGGGCCGACTCCAGCCCGGCCTCGACCGCGGCCACCTCACCCGCCCAGTCGCGGCGCAGCAGTTCCTCGATCGAGGCTACGGCGATCGCGCACGCGAGCGGGTTGCCCATGAACGTCGGACCGTGCATGAGCGCGCCCTGCGGCGAGCGCGAGATGGTGGCCGCGACCTCGTCGGTGCACAGGACCGCGGCGAGCGTGACGTACCCGCCGGTCAACGCCTTGCCGACGCACATGATGTCGGGGGTGACGCCGGCGGCGTCGCAGGCGAACAGGGTTCCGGTACGCCCGAACCCGGTGGCGATCTCGTCGCAGATCAGCAGGACCCCGTGGGCGGCGCAGATACGCCGCAGATCGGCCACGAGCGCGGGCGGGTGGAATCGCATACCGCCGGCGCCCTGGACGATCGGCTCCACGATGACGGCCGCGAGTTCGTCACTGTGCTCGGCGACCAGCCGCTCCAGCCCCGCGACGTACTCCGCGTCGTACTCGGCCGGCGGCGGCGGCGCGAACACCTGCTCCGACAGGACGTCGGTCCAGAGCGCGTGCATCCCTCCCTCGGGGTCGCAGACGCTCATCGGCGTGAACGTATCGCCGTGGTATCCGCCGCGCCACGTGAGCAGCCGGTGACGACCCGCCACGCCGCGTGCCCGCCAGTACTGCAGCGCGGTCTTCACGGCGATCTCGACCGATACGGAGCCCGAGTCGCACAGGAACACGCGGTCCAGCCCGCCGGGCGTGACGTCGACGAGCAACTGCCCCAGCCGCGCCGCGGGCTCGTGCGTGAGCCCACCGAACATCACGTGTGCCATCCGCCCCAGCTGGTCACGCGCGGCACGATCGAGCGCGGGGTGCCGGTAGCCGTGGATCGCGGCCCACCACGAGCTCATGCCGTCCACCAGCTCACGGCCGTCCCCGAGCCGCAGGCGCACCCCCTCGGCGGACTCCACCACGAGCGGCGGGACCGCGCCCGGCGCGTCCGCGAGCGCGGGTGCGTAGGGATGCCAGAGCGTGGCGGCGTCCAGCGCGGACACCGTCTCGGAGGTCATACGGCTCATCACGACGGGTCAGGGTAATCGCCACTAGGGTGACGAGGTGACCTCCCCGACCGCCGATCAGGCGCCCAGCCCCGCTCCGGTCCCGCCACCTCTGGAGGTCTGGCCCGGAGCCCACTATCCGCTCGGCGCCGCGTACGACGGCGGCGGCACCAATTTCGCTCTGTTCTCCGAGGTGGCAGAGCGAGTCGAGTTGTGTCTGTTGGACGACGACGATCGCGAGACGCGTGTCGAGCTCACCGAGGTCGACGGCCACGTCTGGCACGCGTACCTTCCCGCGGTCGCTCCCGGACAGCGTTACGGGTTCCGCGTGCACGGGCCGTACGATCCGGGGTCCGGGCTGCGCTGCGACCCGACGAAGCTGCTGTTCGACCCGTACGCCAAGGCGTTCACCGGAGAGTTCGACGGGAACCCGTCGCTGTTCAGCTACTCCGAGGAGCCCGAGCGCGACTCGTTCGGGCACACGATGACGTCCGTCGTCATAAACCCCTACTTCGACTGGCGGCACGATCGCGCACCGCGCCGGCCGTACCACGAGACCGTCATCTACGAGGCGCACGTCAAGGGCATGACGATGCGGCACCCGGGGATTCCGGAGTCGCTGCGCGGGACGTACGCGGGCCTCGCGCACCCCGAGATAATCACGCACCTCAAGGATCTGGGGGTGACCGCGATCGAGCTGATGCCGGTGCACCAGTTCATGCAGGACCAGACGCTGCTGGACAAGGGATTGCGAAACTACTGGGGCTACAACAGCTTCGGATTCCTGGCACCGCACCACGAGTACGCGTCGACCCCGGACGCGGTCACCGAGTTCAAGGCGATGGTGCGCGACTACCACGAGGCCGGCCTCGAGGTGATCCTCGACGTCGTCTACAACCACACCGCCGAGGGCAACCACCACGGGCCGACCATCGGCTTCCGCGGAATCGACAACGCGGCGTACTACCGCCTGGTGGACGGCGACGCCGAGCACTACATGGACTACACCGGCACGGGCAACAGCCTCAACGTCCGCAATCCGCACACGCTGCAGCTGATCATGGACTCGCTGCGCTACTGGGTGACCGAGATGCACGTGGACGGGTTCCGCTTCGACCTCGCGTCCACGCTGGCCCGCGAACTGCACGACGTGGACCGCCTGTCCGCATTCTTCGACCTGGTCCAACAGGACCCTGTGGTATCGCAGGTGAAACTCATCGCGGAACCCTGGGACGTGGGTGAGGGCGGCTACCAGGTGGGCAACTTCCCGCCGCTGTGGACCGAGTGGAACGGGAAGTTCCGCGATACCGTCCGCGACTACTGGCGCGGAGAACCGGCGACGCTGGGCGAGTTCGCATCGCGCCTCACCGGGAGTTCGGACCTGTACGAGAACACGGGCCGCCGCCCGGGCGCGTCTATCAACTTCGTCACGGCCCACGACGGCTTCACCCTCGGCGACCTGGTCTCGTACAACGACAAGCACAACGAGGCCAACGGCGAGGAGAATCGCGACGGCGAATCGCACAACCGGTCGTGGAACTGCGGTGTCGAGGGTGAGACCGACGATCCCGAGATCCTCGCGCTGCGGGCGCGCCAGCGGCGCAACATCATGGCGACCCTGCTGCTGTCGCAGGGCACGCCCATGATCGCGCACGGCGACGAGCTCGGACGCACCCAGCGCGGTAACAACAACGCGTACTGCCAGGACAACGAGCTGACCTGGATCGACTGGTCACTCGCCGAGTCGAATGCCGAGTTGGTCGACTTCACCCGCAGGGCGGTGCGACTGCGGGCCCTGCACCCCGTGTTCCGGCGCCGCCGCTTCTTCCGCGGGCTGCCGATCCGCAGCGGCGAGCAACTGCGCGACATCGCGTGGCTCACCCCGGGCGGCGACGAGATGACCGAGGCCGACTGGGGCTCGGGGTTCGGCAGATCCCTCGCGGTGTTCCTGAACGGCAACGGCATCGAGGAGCCCGATGCCCGCGGTGAGCGGGTCGTGGACGACTCGTTCCTGCTGTGCTTCAACGCCCACTACGAGGACATCGAGTTCACCCTGCCCACCCGCTTCGACTCCCAGCGCTGGCGCGGCGTGCTCGACACGACGCACCCCGCGGGCGAATCGGAGACCGATGTGGTCGCCGGGGAGCGTGTCACGGTGGGGGCGCGGTCACTACTCGTACTCGTGCACGTCGCCGCGGAGGACGCGTGACGACGCGGCCCGTCGGGGCGACCTACCGCCTACAGCTCACGCCCGACTTCGGGTTCGCCGCCGCCGAGGCACTGGTTCCGTACCTCGCCGACCTCGGCGTGACGCATCTGTACCTCTCGCCGATCCTGACGCCCGTGCTCGGGTCGACGCACGGCTATGACGTCACCGATCCCACGACTGTGTCCGCCGAACTCGGCGGACGCGCGGGGCTCGAGTCACTCGCCGGGGCCGCGCACACAGCGGGGCTCGGCCTCGTCGTCGATATCGTGCCGAACCATATGGGCGTGGGCGCGCCGCGCGAGAACGCGTGGTGGTGGGATGTACTGCGCTACGGCCCCTCGTCGGCCTGGGCCTCGTTCTTCGATATCGACTGGTCCCCCGACAACGGGTGCGGCGGCCTCCTCGCGGTGCCCGTGCTGGGCTCCGACGGAGCCGTCACGGTGGATCGGAGCGGCCCCGAACCCGAGCTGGCGTATTACGAACACCGCTTCCCACTGGCCCCCACCACGTGGTCGCTTCCAGACGCGGAAATAGCTGCCGCACAGCAGTATCGGCTCGTTCGCTGGGACTCGCCGGTGCGCACCTACCGCCGATTCTTCGCCGTCGACTCGCTCGCCGCGCTGCGGCAGGAGGACCCGGCGGTGTTCGCTGCGACGCACGCCGAGATCGGCTCGTGGTTCTCGGACGGGCTCGTCGACGGCCTACGGGTGGACCACCCCGATGGGCTGACGGATCCCGGAGGTTACCTGCGCCGGCTCCGCGAACTCTGCGGCGGCGACGCCTGGATCGTCGTCGAGAAGATACTGGAGCCGGGTGAACACCTCGACCCGACGCTGCCCGTCGCGGGTACCACGGGCTACGACGCGCTACGCGAGCTCGGGCACGCCTTCGTCGACCCCGCAGGCGAGGAACCGCTCACGCGTCTGCACCTGCGGACGACCGGATCCACGGGCGACGCCGCGTGGCTCGGGGAGCAGGTGCAGGAGGTCAAGTGCAGCGTGGCCCGCGATCTCTTCCCCGCTGAACTCGGGCGGTTGTCGCGGGCGGCGCTCGCCGAGGCGGCGGCGACGGGTGTGTCGGCGGACGGCGTCGCCGACGCTGCGACGCAGTGGGTCTCGCGCGTGCCCTACTACCGGGACGATTACCCGGTGCTGCGCGAGCAGGCCTCCGCGATCGAGTACCTCGCCGGCCGCGCCGTGCCCGGCCCGGCGTTCACGACGCTGGCCGCCGCGCGTCGGCGAGCGGGCGAGGCGAACGCCCGCTTCGCGCAGCTGTGCGGCGCCGTGACGGCGAAGTCGGTCGAGGACACCGTGTTCTACCGCACGGCACGCCTGACCTCGCTGCAGGAGGTGGGCGGCGAACCCGGCACGTTCGGCCCGTCCGATCCCCATGAGGCGTTCGTGGCGCGGGCGCGCGACCTGCCCGCCGCGATGACGACCCTCTCGACCCACGACACCAAACGCGGCGAGGACGTGCGGGCGCGGATATCGGTGCTGTCGCAATGCCCGGGCGAGTGGGCCGCGGCGCTGGACTCGTGGCACGAGGCGCTCTCCGACACACCGCCGCCCGAGCCCGTGACCGGCCTGCTGTTGTGGCAGGCCGTGATCGGCGTGTGGCCGGTGGACGGCGTGGTGACAGACGAGCTGCGCGGGCGGGTGCACGCGTATGCCGAGAAGGCGATGCGCGAGGGTTCGCTGGGCACGTCGTGGAACGCCCCCGACGAGGCCTTCGAGGCGGCCGCGCACGACTTCCTGGACGGCGTGTTCGATCGGCTCACCCCATCGGTGACCGCGTTCGTGGCCGCGCTCGACCCACATGCGCGATCCGACTCACTGGGCCAGAAGCTGATGCAACTGGCCGGTCCCGGTGTTCCGGACGTCTACCAGGGCACCGAGCTCTGGGAGGACTCCCTGGTAGACCCCGACAACCGGAGGCCGGTGGACTTCCGGTCGCCGCGCGAGGGACATCCGAAGTTCGAGCTCGTGCGCAGCGCGCTTCGGCTGCGGCGTGAGCGGCCCGCGTCGTTCGTCGGTGGGGACTACGTCCCAGTGCGCGCTCACGGCGCAGGGTCCGGACACGTGCTGGGATTCGGCCGCGCGCCCGCGGGGTCGGCGCCGGACGTGGTCGCGCTGGCCACCCGCTGGTCGCTACATCTGGCGGTGGACGGCGGCTGGCGCGACACGATCGTCGAGCTACCGGACGGGACGTGGACCGACACGTTGTCGGGGCGCACGTACACGGGTGCGGCTGCGGCCTCGGAGATCTTCTTCGAACGTCCGATCGCACTCCTGACCTGCTGATACGGAAACTTGTCAGGGGTAGGTCGCACACTTGACCTCATGAATACGAAAGCGACCTCGGCCACCACCGGGGGCGACCGCGCCGGCCGCCCCGTGCTCGACCCGGCATCCCGCGCGTGCGCAGGGCTCCACCGCACCCCGCTACACACCGTCGCCGATGTGCTGCGCGATCACGCGCTCGATCCCGTCGTCGTGCCGGGCGGCACCCTGCAGATGCGGGTCGGCTCCGCCACGTTCACCGCGCACGCGGTCCGGGCAGGCGGCCACACAGCGATAGAGCTGCGCGGGCAACGCGACGGTCGGCGGTCCTTGTTGGGCTGCGTCACCGATCCGCATGAGGCGGCGCATCTGCTGCTGGAGTTCGCGTCCCTCGCTGATGCGTGGGCGCTGGCCGGCGAGGTCTTCGATCGGCTCGTGCTCCAGGGTGACGTTGCGGTGCTCGCGTCTGTGCCCGTCACCGAAACGGTGTACGCGCGGCTCGGCCCGCGCATCTTCGCGGAGATCGAGTGCGACCGCGGGGACCTATGCGCCGGGATCCCCGCGACGGCGCATCTGACCACCGTCATCGCGCGAGAGCCGCTGGACGACGAGTGGCGCTTCGAGCGCCTGGCAGACCGCCGGTTCGCGCTGGCCGGTCGGGTCGACGGCGGTACTCACACCGGGGTCGAGGACGTGCTCGCGGCGCTGGACCTGCATCGTGCGCGTGTGGCGGCGTGGGAGGAGTTGCACTAGCGCCGCGAACGGCACCGAGCACCGTTGCCGATAGGGTGGGCTCCTGATGGCGCAGAGGACATTCGAGGTGTGGGCCCCACGGCCGTCGTCAGTGGTTCTGTGGGTGGACGGCACCGAGCATCCGATGGCACCCGCGGGCGGCGGCTGGTGGGCCGTCGTGGCGGAGGCCGCCCCGGGGGCGCGCTACGGCTTCATTCTCGACGGTGAGGAGACCGTACTGCCGGACCCGCGGTCGCCACGGCAACCGGACGGCGTGCACTCCCCTTCACAGGTCTGGTCGGCTCCCGTCGCGCCGCCGCGGTGGGCGGGCCGTGAGCTGCACCATTCGGTGGTGTATGAGTTGCACGTCGGCACGTTCACGCCCGATGGGACGTTCGACGCGGCGATCGAGCGACTCGACCATCTCGCGGCCCTCGGGGTCGGCTTCGTCGAGCTGATGCCGGTGAACGCCGTGAACGGAGTGCACAACTGGGGCTACGACGGGGTCGGCTGGTATGCGGTGCACGAGCCCTACGGGGGCCCTGACGCGCTGCTGCGGCTGATCGCCGCCGCACACGAGCGCGGCCTCGGCGTACTCATCGATGCCGTCTACAACCACCTCGGTCCGTCCGGAAACTACCTGGGCCGATTCGGTCCCTACGAGACCGACGGAACCAACACCTGGGGTCGCACGATCAACATCGCGGGACCCGACAGCGACGAGGTCCGGGAGTTCGTCATCGAAAGCGCGTTGCGGTGGATGCGCGACTTCGGCGCCGACGGGCTGCGCCTCGACGCCGTACACGCCCTGGCCGATACCACGGCCGTCCACCTGCTCGAGGAGCTGGCCACCCGGACGGAGGCGCTGGCGACCGACCTCGGTCGGCCACTCGCCCTGGTCGCCGAGTCCGACCTGAACGATCCGCGCCTCGTCACGCCGCGCGACCGCGGTGGGTACGGCTTGGCCGCGCAGTGGGACGACGACGTCCACCACGCGATCCACGCCATCGTATCGGGCGAGCGGCAGGGCTACTACGCCGACTTCGGCAGCGCCGAATGCCTGTCGAAGGTGTTGCGGGAAGGCTTCTTCCACGCCGGAACGTACTCGTCTTTCCGGCGCAGACGCCATGGGCGCCCGTTGGATCGGGACATCGTCGACGGCGGGCGACTGCTCGCCTACACGTGCACGCACGACCAGATCGGCAACCGCGCCACCGGCGATCGCCCGGCCGCATATCTGACGCCCGGCCAGCTGGTCGTCAAGGCGGCTCTGGTGTTGTTCTCCCCCTTCACGCCGATGTTGTTCATGGGCGAGGAGTGGGGCGCCACCACACCGTTCCAGTTCTTCACCAGCCATCCCGAGCCGGAGCTGGCGCGGCGGACCGCGGAGGGCCGGGTCGCGGAGTTCGTCCAGCACGGGTGGCCGCCCGGGGACGTGCCCGACCCACAGGACCCCGTCACATTCGAAGCGTCCAAGCTGGACTGGTCGCAGCGGGAAAGGCAGCCTCATGCGCGCGTGCTCGCCGCGTACCGAGATCTACTGGCGTTCCGGGAGGGCCGGCCCGGCATCCTCGACGGCGACCTGCGGATGCTGACGACCGAATACCCGGACGACGAGTCGTGGTTCGCCGTGCACCGTGGCGATTTCACGCTGCTGGTCACCTTCACCCCGGACGGGGCGCGGATCCCGATCGGCGGCGATCCGGTGCTGTGGTGGGACGAGCCGGAGACGTCCGGGAATTCGACGACCTTGCCGGGGCACTCGTTCGCGATCCTCCGCACACGGTGATGTCCACGAGGTCGATGCGCACGGTCACGGGTTCCGCACTCAGGGCGCGTACGTTCACAGCGTTGAGCCAGCGCAGCGGCCGCCACCCGCACAGCAGGCGCTGGCGGGCAAGCGGGTCGTCGCCCGCGACCACCTGTGCGACGCCCGATACCCACACGAAACGCAGGCCGCGGCGGAAGCGGACACGCACGCGCGGGTCGCGTCGAAGGTTCTTCACGTAGTCGGCGCGCTCGCCGTGCTCGGCGACGATCCAGAAGACGCCGCCGCGGTGTCCGTTGCCCACCGGGACCACCCGCGGCCGCTGCGTGACACGCCCGGTGGTCTCCAGGAGCGCATATCCGAAGGGTACGAAGCCGATCCGGAAGAGCAGCCGTACAACGGGATTGAGAGTCCATCGCTGCACCGCGGCGACGACGGTCCGCTTGGCCCGCGGCGAGGCGAGCGTCAGGACGATGTTCGCGGCCATCAGCCCTGTGACGACCGCGGGCTGCACCGGGTCACGGCCCACGGAGGGATCGACGCCCCACAGCATCCACTGCAGAACCGCCAGGCCGACGGACCCGGTGACCACGGCGCGCGCACCCGTTCCCATACATCCGTATGGTTCCATACGGATGTATGGTTGTCCAGGTGGTGACCCGACGCAGTACCGGACCGGACGACCTCGCCGACGCGGCACTCGCGGTCGCCGGACGGAGAGGCCTGTCCGGCATGACCGTGCGCGGCGTGGCCGACGAGGCCGGTGTGTCCATCGGCGCCGTGCAACATCATTTCCCCACGACAGACGCGCTTTACCGCTTCGTGTTCCAGCGTCTGGCAGAGCGCATCCGCCGGCGGATCGATCGCGACCCGGTAGCGCGCGACGCAGGCGCGCCGGTCGACGACCGGTTGTCCGCGGCACTGCGGCATCTACTGCCTACCACGGTCGCCCGGCGTCGCGAGGCCGCAGTGATGGTCGAGTTCGCCGCGCGCGCCACACACTCCGCCGAGCTTGCCGAGGTGCAGTCGCTCATCCTCGGCGGGATCCGCTCCGAGCTCGTCGAGATCCTCGGCGCACACGGCCTGCCGGAGCCGGACGTGCGCGCCGCGCTGTTGCTGGCCACTGTCGACGGCCTGGCATTGGACGCCGTCTCCGCCCCGTCGCTCTACCCCGGCGCGACGCTCGACGCGTGCCTCTCCCGCCAGATCGCCGCAGCCCTCACGCCGTGAACGGGCTACTTCTTCAGCAGGCGCATCGCGAGCAGGGCACACAGCAACGAGGCGGCGCCGGACAGCCCGGCGGCAACGTGCATCCCGCTGACGAAAGACTCCGTCGCCGTGGACATCACGCGTGCACCGGCACCGCCACCGAGCCCCGCACCGACTTGCATCGCCGCCCCGATCGTCTCTCGTGCACGCTCGGCCAGTTCCGCGGGCAGGTCACGCAGGTCGACGCCCGCGCGGAACACCGCGGTGGCGACCGATCCGAGGATCGCCACGCCGAGCGCGTGACCGGCCTCGTATGCGGTCTCGGTCACGGCCGACGCCGCCCCCGCCCGGTCCTCGGGTACCGCGGACAACACGAGCGCAGACGTCACGGTGAGCACGGCGCCGGCACCCACGCCGATGAGCGTCTCTGCCACGACGAACGCTGCGACGCCACCGCCCACACCGACCATGGCCACGGCGCCGGCGACCTGTAGGAACAGCGCGCCCAGCAGGACGGTTCGCACCGAGAACCTGCGCTGCAGCGGCGCCGCGGCCAGCGCGGCCGCGCCGTTCGCGAACATCGCAGGCAGGATGACCAGCCCGGACTGCAGCGCGCCGAAGCCGTGCACCACCTGCAGGTACTGCGATCCGAAGTAGAGCAGACCCGCCACTGCGAACACCGCGATCAGGTTCGTCAGGACGGCGACGGTGAACGCCGGCCGCCCGAACAGCCCCACGTCGATCAGGGGCACGGCGAGCTGACGCTGGCGCCGCACGAACGCGAAGCCTGCAACCACCCCCGCCACGGCAGCTACCGAATCGATCCACGAGAAGCCGTGCGCCGCAGTCTCTTTGATCGCGTAGATCAGGGGAAGCAGAGCGAGGACGCTCAGGGCGACCGACGCAGGGTCGAGTCGCCCGGGCGCAGGGTCACGGCTCTCGCGCACCAGTACGGGGCCGAGCGCGACGATGAGCGCCGCGACGGGGACGTTGACGACGAACACCGAGCCCCAGAAGAAGTGCTCGAGCAGCCAGCCGCCGATCACCGGACCGGCCGCCGCACCGCCGGCGGCCATCGCCGACCAGACGCCGATCGCGAGCGTGCGCTGCGTCGCGTCTGCGAACGTGGAACGGATCAGCGCCAGAGTCGCCGGCATGAGCGTCGCGCCCGCGATGCCCTGGACGACACGCGCCGCGATCAGCATCTCGGGCGATACCGACATACCCGCGATCAACGAGGCGGCCGCGAAGCCGACGGCACCGATCAACAGGATTCGACGGCGGCCGATACGGTCGCCGAGGTTGCCCGCGGTGATGAGCAGCGCCGCGAGGACGAACGAGTAGACGTCCACGATCCACAGCAACTGCGTGGCAGACGGGTCGAGAGCCTGCGTCATGTGCGGGACCGCGATGTCGAGGACCGTCGCGTCCATCGAGACCAGGAACACTGCAGCCGACAACACCACCAGGGCACCCCAGTCACGCCATCCGGCGCGAGATGCCGCCGTCCTGCGGAGAGAGTCGAGGGTGGTCATCGTGTCACAGTCCTTCCGAGCCTTGCCAGAGACGATTTACTTAACCGTCCAGCCGGTACAGTAGCAGTGCACCGTCCAGCCGGTACAGCTGCTACGGTGGTGATGATGGCCACCGATACCCGCGACCGACTCCTCGACGCGACCGAGCAGATCCTGCTCGGCGCCGGCACCGCCTCCCTCACCCTCGACGCCGTGGCAGCCGAGGCCGGAGTCAGCAAGGGCGGGTTGCTTTACCACTTCAAATCGAAGGACGCGCTGCTCCTCGGCGTCGTGGACCGGCTCAGCCAGCGCTGGAACGCCGACATCGGGGACTCCGTCGCCCGCTGGTATCTCGCTGCGCCCGAGGGTGACGAGGCCCGCGAAGCGCAGATGCTCACGTCCATCGCCGCCGCCCTGCGAACCGCCGATCGCCGCGACGACGAAGTGCACGCCGCGGTCTGCCACCTCAATCGGCAATGGGACGACGCGATCCGGTCAGAGGTACCGGACCCTGTCACCGCCGAGACGGTGCGGCTCGTCGGTGACGGGCTGCTACTGGCCGCGATGCTGGGACTCCCCATGCCGGAGCCCGACCTGTACAAGCAGGTCGTTGCCCGTCTGCTCGACCCCGAGGAGGATACGACGGGGCGGGCGTAGCGACGGGAAGATCAGATACGTGTCCAACGTTGCAGGTGCCGTGACCACAATCTCCGTTCTGGACCTCGCGCCCGTCTCGGCCGACGCCACCGTCGGCGAAGCTCTCGAGGACACGGTCGCCGTGGCCCAGGCCGCCGAGCGGCTCGGCTACCACCGGTTCTGGGTCGCCGAGCATCACTCGATGCCGGGCATCGCGAGCGCCGCCCCCGCTGTTCTCATCGGCCGGATCGCTGCGGCCACCGAGTCGATCCGCGTGGGCTCGGGCGGCGTCATGCTGCCCAATCACCAACCCCTCGTCGTCGCCGAGCAGTTCGGCACGCTCGACGCCATGTTCCCGGGGCGCGTCGACCTCGGCATCGGTCGCGCACCCGGCACCGATCAGCTCACGGCCCACGCGCTGCGCGGCGGCAACGTGCAGGAGAAGGTCGAGGACTTCCCGCAGGCGCTCGCCCATCTGCGCGCGTTCTTCGCCGACGCATTCCCGGCGGACCACCCGTACGCCGCCATCACTGCGACGCCCGGCATCGGGGCGACACCCGAGGTCTGGCTCCTCGGCTCGTCGACGTTCAGCGCGCAACTCGCGGCCCTGCTCGGTCTGCCCTTCGCGTTCGCCCGGCACTTTGCGCCGCAGCAGACGATGCCTGCCCTTCGGACATATCGCGAGAACTTCAAACCCGCTGCACAGCAGGATGATCCCTCTCTCACTGGAACCCTCGATGCGCCGCGCGCGATGTTGACGGTCACCGTCGTCGCCGCCGAAACGGACGAGAAGGCGCGGCGCGTCGCCGCGCCCGCCAAGCTGGCGATGGCGCGGCTGCGCACAGGCAGCCCCGGCCGACTGCCCACCTTCGACGAAGCGGCCGCCGCACCGCTGACCGAGCTACAGGAGTCCGCGGTGGCACCGTCGTCGTCCGCGTGGATCGTCGGATCGCGAGAGACCGTGCGCGCTGAACTCGCCGAACTGATCGAGCGGACCGAGGCCGACGAGCTCATGGTGTCGGGGATGATCCCCGGACGCGCCGAGCGCATTCGCAGCCTCGAACTCATCGCCGAGGCGGCCGCGGCCTGATCTCCACCCGGAGCTCCACCCGCGGGTCGATCCGGAATCGCGCGCGCACGGCGAGTCTGAACGCATGAACGCGATAACAACCGCTCTCGTCGCTCTGGCCGTCGTGTGCTTCGTCCTCTACCGACAGACGAGGCCCCGTCCCATCGGCGACGACCTCCTCAAACTTCCGATCGTCCTCGGTGCGATAGGCGTCGTCCAGATCCTCGAATACCTCGGGCACGGAGGGGCGCCGTCGGTCGGAGAGGTGTGCGCCGCCGTACTCGGCCTCGCCGTCGCGCTGGCACTGGCGTACCCGCGTGCGGCATCGCTGCGCGTGTATCGCACTCCGGACGGCACGCTCATGCGCCGCGGGACGGCGGCGACTGTCGCCCTGTGGCTCATCGCGATCGGTGCCCACATCGCAATCGACGCCGTCGTGCCGCTCGCGTTCGGCGACCACGGGCGGGGAGGACTCGCGGGCGTGACCCTGATGCTGTACCTCGCCATCGCCCTCGGTGCGCAGGCCGTATTCCTGCGGCGCCGCGTGGCCGCGCATCAGCAGCCGGCAGCGCCCGTTCAGGTCAGGTAGCGGTACGCCGGCGAGCCCGGCTCGAGGCGCTCGCAGTGCAGTCGCGAGTCGTCCATCCGGTCGAGCAGCGCCGAGAGATCGTCGGCATGCCCGAGCTCGACGCCCACGAGCGCCTCTCCGGTGTCCCGGTTGTTGCGCTTCACGTACTCGAACAGCGTCACGTCGTCGTCGGGGCCGAGGACCTCGTCGAGGAAGCGGCGCAGCGCGCCCGGCTCCTGCGGGAAGGCGACGAGGAAGTAGTGCTTGAGCCCCTGATGCACGAGGGATCGCTCGATCACCTCGTTGTAGCGCGATACATCGTTGTTGCCGCCCGAGAGCAGGCAGACGACGGTCGACCCGGGCACCAGATCCAGCTGCTCGAGCGCGGCGACCGAGAGCGCTCCCGCCGGCTCCGCGATGACTCCCTCGTTCTGGTAGAGGTCGAGCATCGTGGTGCAGACGGACCCCTCGTCCACCTCCACGATCGCAGTGATGCCGGGCTCGACACGAGACGGCCGTTTGCCGTCCCACACCCGGGCGCCCGCGTCGACCGCTGCGTCGTAGCCGATCCTGCCGATCCGCTTGACCGCGGCGCCGTCGACGAACGGGTCGATGGTGCGTAGATCCACCGGCCCGCCCGCCGCGAGTGCCTCGACCATCGACGGCGCGCCCCCCGGCTCGACGCCCACGAGCGCGGCCTCGTCGGACACGTGGCGTAGGTAGCGGGAGATCCCCGCGAAGCATCCGCCCCCGCCCACGGGCACCACGGTGACGTCGGGAGCGCCGCCGAGCTGGTCGACGATCTCCATCGCGATGGTTCCCTGGCCCGCCGTCGTCCGGGCGTCGTCGAACGCATGCACCCATGTCGCGCCGGTGCGCGCGACATCCTCCTGTGCCGCTGCCGCGGCAGCGTCGTAGGTCTCCCCCGTCGCGATCAGCTCGACGAAGCCTGCGCCGTGGGCACGGATCCGGTCCCGCTTCTGCTTCGGCGTCGTCGTGGGTACGTAGATGCGGCCCTGGACGCCCATCGCACGGCACGCGAACGCCACCCCCTGCGCATGGTTACCGGCCGACGCGGCGACCACCCCCGCGGCCTTCTCCTCGTCGTCGAGCTGCGCCATCAGGTTATACGCGCCGCGGATCTTGTACGAGCGCACCACCTGCAGGTCCTCGCGCTTGATGTACACCTTCGCACCGGTGAGCTCAGACAGCCGCTCGACGTACTGCAGCGGGGTGGTCGTTACCACGCCGTCGAGACGTGCCCGTGCCGCCTCGATGTCCGCAATGCTCGGCACAGCGGTGTCGCCGGGCGGTGCGGACCTGGAGTTCGAGACGTCGGTGGTCATGCCGAACATGGTCCCACGTGCCGAGGCCTTGTCCGCGTCCGGCCGATAGTGCTCCCGGCCCGGACCGGGTCAGCCCGCGAACGCGGCGGTGAAGGGCTCTGGACGCCCGTGGAACCAGCCCTGCGAGTACGTGCAGCCCAGGTCGCGCACGCGGGTCGCCAGCGAGGCGTCCTCGATGCCCTCGGCGACCGTCTCGATGCCGAGGCTGCGGCACATCGCCACGATCGCGCTGACGACGACCTGACGCTTATAACCGTCGTCATCGCCGAGCGCCCGCACGAACGACTTGTCGATCTTGACGACGCTGATCGGGAACTGACTCAGGTGGTTGAGCGCCGAGTATCCGACGCCGAAGTCGTCGAGGCTGACCCGGACCCCGAGGTCGGCCAGGTCCGACAGCACCCGAGCCGCGTTGTCGGTGTCCGCGATGAGCGCGGTCTCGGTGAGCTCGATCCACAGCGCCGACGGAGGCACGCCGTGCCGCGCGAGCGCGCGATCCACCCGCTCCGCAAGGCCCGGGTCCTGCAACTGCCGTGCCGACAGATTTACCGAGACCGCCGATCGACCACCCGACCGCCGGTGACGGCCGATCTCGGACAGCGCGGCATCCAGCACCCAGTCACCGATCTCCACGATCAGCCCCGAGCTCTCGGCGACCTCCATGAACTCCTCGGGGTTGACGACATCGCCTTCGCGGTGCCAGCGCAGCAGCGCCTCGTAGGCCACCACACGGCCCGTGGTGTTGGAGACGATCGGTTGGTAGTTCAGTTCGAACGACCCGTTCGCGACCGCTTCGCGCAGCCCGGCCGTCAGCTCGAGCCGGTCCAGCGCCTCGGCCCTCAGCCGCTCGTCGAAGACCACGACGGGCTGCGCCCCGTCGGCACGCGCGCTCTGCATCGCGGCGTCGGCCTCACGCACCACGTCGACGGGGACCGTGCCATCGCTCGCCTGACCGACACCGACATGCGCGGTGAGCGCGATCCGCGCGTCGCCGATCCGGAACGGCTCCGACACCGAGGTGACCAGATGTTCCCCGAGGGCCGCCGCGACCGCGGCCCGCATGTCCGTCACGATCACGAAGTCCTCGCCGCCGACACGGTACGTACTCCCCTGCGACCCGACGACCTGCTGCACTCTCCGGGCGACCTCGACCAGCGCCCGGTCGCCGACCCCGCGGCCGAAACTGTCCGCAACGGTTCGCAGGCCGTCGACACCGAGATAGAGCACGCTCCGCGAGTTCTTCTCGGCGGCCATGACCTCGGCGAGCCGGGTCCGGTTCGGCAGGCCGGTGAGGGCATCGTGTGTGCCGTCGTACCGCGCGGCGGCGGCCTCGCGCTCGAGGTCGCGCAGTGCACGGTCGGTGCGCGTGAGTATCAATGCGACGAGGCCCGCCACTACCAACATCCGCAGCGTCGCACCCAGTTCGCCGCGGGCGCCACCGAACCCGGGCGCTATGGCGACTGCCACGCCGACCGTGGCTATCTCGACCACCTGGTACGCGCCACGACGCACCTGCATCGCGTCGGGCGGAGCGTGTCGCGCGAAGTCGGGGTGCACGGCCGCGGCGGCGAACAACGCCAATGCGATCACGACGAGCGAGCGGTACAGGGTCGGCATGGGATGCCCACCCCATGCGCCCATCACGAGCGCCACGCCGGCCGCCACGTTCACGGCGAACCCGTAACACATGAAGTTGAAAGCCCGGTTGTGCCGGGCGGTCACCAGAGAGACCTGCATGACCGTCACGAGGATCGCCGCGTCGACGCTCACGCAGAGCACCGCCGCGACGCGGGGGTCGTGCAGATGCGCGACACCGGCTCCCAGCCACAACATGGAACCGCCCCACACCAGCGGGACGAATACCACGGGCAGCAGCAGAAGCGGCCAGGACCGCTGATCACTCAGCCCGTGCGCACGAAGCCAACGCATCACGCCGAACGCGACGATCGAGTGCGCGCACAGAACCGCGACCTCGAGCGCCGGCGTCGTCACCGAGTCGTGTGGGCTGTAGTGGTCGATCGTCTGGATCACGGCGGTCGACAGCAGGCCGACGGCGAGCGGGGTGACGACCGCCGACTCACCGAGACGTATGCCTGCTATCAGCACTGCCGAGCCCGCGACGGCGGAGGTGATCACTGCGAGCGCCTCGGCCAACGGGTCGTTATCCATCACCTGCGCGAAGACGGCGATACCCACCAGCGGCACCAGCACCAGGAGCGCGAAAGCGCTGAACCACCCCTGGTTGCGCATCGTCGTGTTCTCCATCCGCTTCGGCGTGCCGACGCCACGATACCCGACCACTCTGTGCTGAAATTCACGAACACAAATCGAAGCCGTCGGAATCGGTCGGTCACCAGATAGTCGCGACGCACACCGCATACGCGGCTAAGAGCATCGCCGCGCCGTGCGGGCTCGCACGGCTGCGGGCCGATGCCGCCGCCACGAGCGAGCACACTTGCGCGAGCACTACGGCGATGCACACACCCGTCGGCCCGGCCACCCAGCCCACCGCCGCTCCCAACGGGACGGCGAGTTTGACGTCGCCCGCCCCGATACCGCCGCAGACGAAACCCACGAGATAGACGCCGCACCACGCAGCCGCGCCGACCAACGGCTCCCACTCGCCCGCCGCCGCACCCACACAGGCCGCCGTCGTGGCCAATAGGCATGCGGGCACCGTCAGGACATTCGGAAGGCGGCGCGTCCGCACGTCGATCGACGCGGCGGCCAGCGCCCACGGCACAGCGATCAGCAGGACGACGAGTTCCATGCCGGGAGCATCCCCCGGAGCACCGACAGGTTCGGCGCGCCGCGACGGATGCCCGCAGCGTCGCTAGGCCGAGCGCGCCGCCGCGAGCGCCGCGGCCATCTCCGCGCGAGGCGCGGGACGGCCTGTGAACAGCTCGGACTGCCGGAACGCCTGGTGCAGGAGCATCGTCAGCCCCCCGACGACGGCCGCGCCCCGCACACCGGCGGCAGCCGCGAGCGGCGTCGGCCACGGCTCGTAGATCGCATCCGTGACGGCAGGCGCCAGACCCGCGAGTACGGATGCGAGCTCGCCTGCGAGGGCGACGGCCGGCACCGTCGAACACACGACGTCCACCTCGCCCACGCGGACGAGGTCGGTCGGATCGAGCGCGACCCATGTGGCTTCGACGCCGAACGCCGCGGCGCATCTCAGTGCACCGTCGGCACGCTCACGCGATCGGGAGGCGACGGTGACCCGGGCGCAGCCTCGTTCCGCGAGCGCGGCGATGGTCGGCAGCGCGGATCCGCCCGCGCCTACGACCAGAGCGGTACCCGCGGCAGCCGGCGCGCCGACCTCATCCAGCATCGCGGCTGCCCCGTCTATGTCGGTGCAGTCCGCGAGCCAGCCTCCGCCAGTGCGGACGAGGGTGTTGGCCGACCCCACCGCAGCGGCACGATCGGTTCGTTCGGTGGCCGTCGCGAGGGCGGCGAACTTCCCGGGCATGGTCACCGAGAATCCCACCCAGTCCGCGTCGGCTGCGGCGACGAGACCGGGCAGGCGCTCGGCGTCGCACTCGATCCGTTCGTACGTCCAGTCCAGACCGAGCGCCACGAAAGCCGCCTCGTGCAGAACCGGCGAGAGGGAGTGCGCGATGGGCGTGCCGAGCACGGCGGCGCGCATCAGCAGCCGGTCGACAGCAGCTTGGAATCGCAGGCCTTCTGCCGGTTCTTCTCGTGCTCCGTGTAGTCGGCCGTGAACAGGGTCGTGCCGTCCTTGTCGATCGTGACGAAGTACAGCCACGGGCCCGGCGCCGGATCCTCGACCGCATCGAGCGCGTCCTGCCCGACGGCCCCGATCGGCGTCGCAGGCAGCCCGTACTTGACGTAGGTGTTCCAGTCGGTCGCCTTGGACAGGTTCTCGCCGGCGACGTCGATGTTGGTGACGCTCGCCGTGTAGTTGACCGTCGAATCCATCTGCAGTCGCTGCTTCTTGGCGAGGCGGTTCAGTACGACACGGGCGACTTTGGGGTAGTACTCCGACTTGTTGACCTCGCGCTCCACCACCGACGCCGAGACGAGTGCCTGGTACGGAGTCAGCTTGGCCGGCCCGTCTGGCGCGACGTCGAGCAGGCCCTGCACCTCGTACTTCGCCGCCGACTTCGAGATGAGATCCGCAAGGATGGCGGTGGGGCTCGCATCCGGGTCGACCTGGTCCCAGATGCCGGGCGCGATGAGCCCCTCGAGGCGCCGGTGATCGCCGGTCTTGGCCTTGACTGCGGCCGCCGCCCAATCCGGCACCCCGAGCGCCTGGGGAGTCGCCGTCGAGGCGGCCTTGGCCAGTTGGCTGACCGTGATCGCGTGCTTCTTGCCGTTCGCCTCGTACTGGGTCGCCTCGGCGATCATCGAGAAGATCCCACGGGTCGTCTTCTTGTCGATGCCGCGCTTGTCGTCGAGCTGCGCGCCCGGCGGAACGTTGAGCATCCCGACGCGGTGCGCGCGCTGCGGGTCGACGAGGACAGTCACTGCGTTCTGGGCCGACATGTGCTTACGCATCAGGTAGTAGCCGGCCGAGATCGGCTTGTCCGTGGCGGCCTCGTTGAACGCGCCGACCGACCGCACGACTCCAGCGTCGACCAGGTTCTGCGCGAATTCACCGTTGGTGGAACCGGTCACGTGTACCACGACGTCGGCGCCCTCCGAGCCCGAGGACCAGTCCTGCGCAGACACGCTGTCGCCGCCCCACAACCTGCTGATACCGAGCGTGTGCCGCAGCGGGTAGGCAACGGCGGCCACGACGACCAGGAAGATCACGACGATCGCGACGAACACGAACCGACGGCGACGGGCGACCCGCGCCTGCCTCTCCCTCTCGCGGCGACGTTCGGCCCGAGACGTGGGCGGGCGCCCCTCCTCGGAGCCGATCTGCGTCGGTTCGGCGCGCTGGGTGTGCCAGCCGTCGTTCACTCGTCGTCCTCCTCGCTGCCGGTGGCCGCCGACCGCTGCTCGTCGAGCCATCCTTGCAGGATGGCCACCGCGGCGGCCTGGTCGATCACCGATCGCTGCTGCTTGGCACGCATGCCGTTCTCACGGAGCGCGCGCTGCGCGGCCACCGTCGTGAACCGCTCGTCACTGAAACATACCCGCGGTGCAGGCTCACGCTGGGATCTCGCCAGCGCGGCGCGTAATCCACGCGCGAAGCTCTCCGCCATCTGCGCCGAGGCGCCGTGCTCGCCACGCAGGGTACGCGGCAGCCCGACCACCACCTCGATCGGCTCGAAGTCGTCGACGAGCGCCAGGATCCGGCGAATGTCGCTGCCGTCCTTGGCCGCTCGTACCGTCTCGACGGGCGTGGCGAGGATTCCGTCGGGGTCGGACACGGCGACGCCGATGCGGGCCCGGCCCACATCCAGAGCCAGTCGTCTCCCCCGCTGGAATCCGCCCACCGTCAGGCGCCCACCGCCGACGCGACGGCCGTTCGGACCGCCGCAAGAGCGGAGTCGATCCCGGACGCATCCGATCCGGCGCCCTGCGCGAGGTCCGGCTTACCGCCGCCCCGGCCGCCGACCGCCGGCGCCGCCGCCTTCACCAGATCGCCCGCACGGACACCCAGATCCTGCGCGGCGTCGTTCACCGCCACGGCGAACGGGACCTTGTCACCGTCCTCGGCGAAGAGTGCGACCACGGCGGGCTCTGCGCCTACGCGACCCTTCAGCTGCGTCACGAGGCCGCGCAGGTCACCTCCGGCCACGCCCTCGGGCGCGCGGGCCGCGACGACGCGCGCGGCGCCCACCCGCTCGGGCGACGCCGCGAGCTCGGACAACGCCGAGAGCGCCGCCTGGGAGCGCAGCTTCTCGAGTTCCTTCTCGGCGTCCTTGAGACGGTTGACCATCGACTCGACACGACCGGGAAGTTCCTCGGACGGAACCTTGAGCGACGACGACAGCGCGGACACCAGGGCGCGCTCCTTGTTCAGCTCCGTGACGGCGTCCAGGCCGACGTACGCCTCGACGCGGCGCACGCCCGAACCGACGGAACTCTCGCCGAGCAGCGTGACGGGCCCGACGAGCCCGGAACTCGCGACGTGCGTGCCGCCGCACAACTCGAGCGAGAACGGCCCACCGATCTCGACCACCCGCACACGCTCGCCGTAGTTCTCTCCGAACAGTGCCATCGCGCCGCGCCGCTTGGCTGTCTCCAGGTCGGTGACGTCGGTGTTCACGGCGTAATCGGCCTGCACGGCAGCGTTGGTGACGCCCTCGATCTCTGCTCGCTGTTGCTCCGACAGCGCGCCCTGCCACCGGAAGTCGAAACGCAGGTAACCCGGGCGGTTCAGCGATCCCGCCTGCACGGCGTTCGGGCCGAGCACCTGACGCAATGCGGCGTGCACGAGGTGCGTACCGGAATGTCCCTGGGTGCTGCCATGCCGGTGTGCCGGGTCCACGGCGACGGTGACGGTGTCACCCTCCGCGACCTCCCCGGAAGCCACGGTGCCCTGGTGGCGCCAGACGGTCTTGGCGACGCGCTGCACGTCGGTGACGACGATCTGCGCGCCGGCCGCGGTCGTGATGGTGCCGATATCCGCGAGCTGGCCGCCGGCCTCCGCGTACAGCGGGCTGCGGTCGAGGACGACCTCGACGTCCTCCCCGGTCGCGACTGTCGGAACCCGCACGCCGTCGCGGACGAGGCCCAGCACCTGCGCGCCCGAGGTGAGCTCGTCGAAGCCGGTGAACTCGGTCGGCCCGCGGTCGACGAACTCGCGGAAGACCGATAGATCCGCGAGCGCCGACTTGCGGGAGTTCGCGTCGTCCTTCGCGCGCTGCCGCTGTTCTGCCATGAGGGCTCGGAAGCCGTCCTCGTCGACCGTGAGACCGGCCTCGGACGCCATCTCCAGAGTCAGGTCGATCGGGAAGCCGTAGGTGTCGTGAAGGGTGAACGCGTCGTCGCCGGACAGCACAGAGCTCCCGGCCGCCCTGGTCGACGAGGCGGCGTTCCCGAACAACGTCGTGCCCTGTTCGAGTGTCCTGAGGAACGCAGCCTCCTCACCGATCGCAACGGTCCGTATGCGCTCGGCGTCGTCGGCGAGGGAGGGGTACGACGGCGACATCGTCGCGAGCACGGTGTCGACGAATGCGCCCATGGTCTCGCCCGCGGCGCCCAGCAGACGCGCCGACCGGACGACGCGACGCAGCAGCCGGCGGAGCACGTAGCCGCGGCCGTCGTTACCGGGATTGACGCCGTCCTCGATGAGCATCACGGCGGTGCGGGTGTGGTCCGCGATGACGCGGAACAGCCGGTCTCGCTCGGGGTCGCCCGCGGAGTAGCGCTGCCCGGTCAGCTCCTCCGCGCGATCGATCACGGGACGCAGCAGATCGGTCTCGTACACATTGTCGACACCCTGCAGCAGGAAGGCGACGCGCTCGATGCCCATACCGGTATCGATGTTCTTCTTCGGCAATTCGCCGAGGATCTCGAAGTTCTCCTTGCCGAGCCCCTTACCGCGCTCGTTCTGCATGAAGACGAGATTCCAGATCTCGATGTACCGGTCCTCGTCCGCCTCCGGGCCCCCCTCCACGCCGAAGTCGGGGCCACGGTCGTAGAAGATCTCGGAGCACGGTCCGGCCGGACCGGGGATGCCCATGGACCAGTAGTTGTCTTTCAGACCGCGGCGCTGGATCCGTTCCGGGACCTGGCCGACCTCGAGCCACAGGTCGCGGGCCTCGTCGTCATCGAGGTACACCGTGGACCACAGGCGCTCGGGGTCGATACCGAAGCCGCCGTCCTCCACTGCGCCGGTGAGCAGCGTCCACGCGAACCGGATGGCGTCGCGCTTGAAATAGTCGCCGAAGCTGAAGTTGCCTGCCATCTGGAAGAAGGTGTTGTGGCGGGTCGTGATGCCGACCTCCTCGATATCCAGTGTGCGGACACACTTCTGGATCGAGGTGGCGCGGTCGTAGGGCGGCGTCTGCTGCCCCAGGAAGTAGGGCACGAACGGCACCATGCCCGCGATCACGAACAGCTGATTCGGGTCGTTCAAGACCAGGGAGGCGCTGGGCACCTCGGTATGGCCGTTCTTCACGAAGTGGTCGGTGAACCGCTTCCGGATCTCGTGGGTCTGCACGCAGCTTCCTTAGGCTTCAGGGCGTCGGTAACGACCTACGACCTTACCGACGCCGGAGAATGGAGCGAAGGCGCGCCACCCGCGGCTTGATCTCGCGCTCGAACCCGTACTCGGTGGGCTGGTAGTAGTCGGTGCCCACCAGTTCGTCCGGCGGGTACTGCTGCGCGACGACGCCGCCGGGATGGTCGTGCGGATAGACGTAGCCCTGCGCGTTGCCGATCAGCTTCGCGCCCGCATAGTGGCCGTCCCGCAGTGCTGCCGGGACCGCACCGGTCTTCCCGGTCGCCACATCGCCGAGCGCCGCCGTGATCGCGGCGTTCACGCCGGGCGACTTGGGTGCGGTAGCGAGGTGGATCGTGGCCTGCGCCAAGGCCAGTCGCGCCTCCGGCATGCCGATCAGCTGCACCGCCTGCGCAGCCGCTGTGGCAACCTGCAGTGCCGTCGGATCGGCCATGCCGACGTCCTCGGACGCATGCACAACGAGCCGGCGCGCTATGAACCGTGGGTCCTCCCCCGCGGTGATCATGCGGGCCAGGTAGTGCAGCGCCGCGTCGACGTCCGAGCCGCGGATGGACTTGATGAACGCGCTGATCACGTCGTAGTGCTGGTCGCCCGCACGGTCGTACCGCACGGCCGCGGTGTCGATCGACGCCTCGACCCGCACCAGCGACAACTCGGTCTCGCCCGCTGCGATGGCGAGGTCCGCCGCGGCCTCGAGCGCGGTGAGTGCCCGTCGCGCGTCGCCGCCCGAGAGCCGCACGAGATGCTCGCGCGCGTCGTCCGCGATCACGAGCACACCCGCGTAGCCGCGCGCGTCGGCGAGAGCGCGGTCGATCAGCGTGCCGATCTGCTCGGGCTCCAGCGGCTGCAGCGCGAGCACCAGCGAGCGCGACAGCAGCGGCGACACAACGGAGAAGCTCGGGTTCTCGGTGGTCGCCGCGACGAGCAGCACCACGCGGTTCTCCACCGCTGCGAGCAGTGCGTCCTGCTGCGACTTGCTGAACCGATGCACCTCGTCGATGAACAGCACCGTCTGCTCGCCGGCCGACAGGCGGCGCCGGGCGAGCTCGATGACGCCCCGAACCTCCTTGACGCCCGACGACAGTGCCGACAGCGCCTCGAACCGTCGCCCGGTGGCGCCCGAGACGAGCGATGCGATGGTCGTCTTTCCCGTGCCGGGAGGGCCGTACAGGATCACCGATGCGGCCCCGGAGCCCTCGATCAGCCGCCGAAGCGGAGTGCCCGCGCCGAGTAGATGCTCCTGGCCGACCACCTCGTCCAGGGTGGCGGGTCGCATCCGTGCTGCAAGGGGCGCGCCCGCGTGCGTGGGCACGAACTCGACACCGGACCGCGCGTCGGCGCCCGCCCCCGCCGCGCCAAGGTCACCGTCGTCCCCGAACAGGCTGGAGGTCACAGCTTCCGGGCGATGTCCGCGGCGCCCGCGGCGAATTCTGCGAGGCCCGGCGCCACCTGGGGCATCTCCGGACCCAACGCGGCGGCGAGCGCCTGCCACCGGTCCGCGAGGTCGGCCCCCGACCACTCCGTGAGCGCGTGCAGGTGCCCCGCGTCGAAACCCGCGTCCTGCGAGTCCGGGCCATCGGGGAGATGCCAATAGGTCGCCAGCACCAGCCACGCCGTGAGCGCGGCGGCCATGTGCCGTAGCAGGGTCACGTCATCGTCGAGGCGCGGCCAGATCCGGACCACCTCCGAGCGCCACGACTCCACGAGCGTGCCGGACAGTCCATCCTCTAAACCCGTCCGGAGCGGGTTCGGATAGGTGAGCATCGCGTAACCCACGTCCAGCGTCGCGTCACGGAACCCGGCCCACTCGTAGTCCAGGAAGCGCACGCCTCCGTCGATCACGACCGCGTTGTCGGGGCCCACATCCGACGGACTGAATGCGCGGTAGGGCCCGCCGGTGAAGAGGCTCGCGGCCTTGCGTAGCAGCTCCGTCGGGGCGGGCGCGACCATACCGAGATCTGCGAGACGTCCCGGAACGCTGTCCGCGGCGCGCGCCGCCTCGCAACCGACGGGGTCGTGCCGCACGTCCGTGTGCTCGCGCCGGGCGAGCGCGCTCAGGTCGTCCTCACGCCCCACGGTGCCGGCGTGCATGCGGCCGAGGGCCTGCCCCCACGCCGCGAGCAGCGTGCCTGCGGCCATGGTCTCGGCACGGGCGAGCACTGCGGCGACACTGTCCCCGACACCCAGGTCCGATAGCACGAGGATCCGCTGCTCCGGATCCGACGCGAGCAGCGTCGGCCCCGGACGGGAGTCGACGGGCAGCGCGGTGGCGAACTTGTAGGCGGCGGCCTCGCGAGCGAAAGCCTCGCCGAGGTCCGCGTCGGTCGCATCGGCGTCCAGCAGCTGTTTGACGACGACGGTGCGTGGTAGCGAGAAGTTGTTGTGAGCCACGCGTGCGCGCATCACGAGAGTGCGGCCGCTCCCACCCAGGTCCTCCGGGTCCACGAGGATCGTCTCCATCCCCGTGCGCCGCTGCAGGAGGCGCTCCACGGCCGCGAGGGTCGATTCCACGACCCGTCCACGCCCGACCGATTCCACCGTTGCAACCATCGCCCCCGAGGCTACCCCAGTAGGGTGCCGACTGAGGGTGTCCACAGTTTCCGTTGCGCGGAATTCCCCGGCTGTTGCAGATCCGTTATGCGACAGGGGCTACGTCCACCGACACGGCGATGCGGCTCTGCCGGGATTCGGTGTACACGACGCCCCGAAGCGGGGGGACGTCCTCGTAGTCGCGGCCCCACGCGACGGTCACGTGCCGCTCGTCTACGAACTTGTTGTTCGTCGGGTCGAAGGGCAGCCACTTCCCTCCCGGCATCCAGACCGCCGCCCACGCGTGTGTCGCGCCGGCGCCGACCACCCGGTCCTGGCCCGGAGGCGGTTCGGTCGCGAGGTAGCCCGATACGTACCGGGCGGCGAGGCCGCGCGAGCGCAGGCACGCGATCGCAACCCGCGCGAAGTCCTGGCAGACACCCTCCCGCCGCTGCATGACGGTGCCGACCCGCGTCGATACCGACGTCGAGCCCGAGTGGTACCGGAAGTCCGTGTAGATGCCGGTCGTGAGGTCCCGGACGGCCTCCACCAGCGGCTTGCCCGGCGTGAAGATCGCCGCAGCGTATTCGCGGACCGCATCGTCGATCTCCGGCGGCTCGAGGTCGAGACGGTACTGCGTCGCCGCTGCGCCCGCCGCTCCCGCGGGCCGCGCGAGCTCCCAAGGCGCCACCGCGGCCCCCTCGCCGGTGATCGTCGCGTCGAGCGGATCCACCTCCACCAGCGACGTCCCGGTCACCGCGAGCACGGTGTGCGGTGTCGTCACATGGAAGAACGTATCGGTGTTGCCGAACGCGTCCACGCCCTCCGACCGGTCGGACGGCTCGGGATCGACCTCGATCGCGTGCTCCAGCACCCGCTGTTCCGGCAGGTCGCGAGGCGCGAGGTAGCAGCGGCCGTACGACGAGGTCACGGGCGCGTCATACGTGTAGCGCGTGGAGTGCACCACCCGGTAGGTGCGCGTGCGCGAATCCGCGGTGCGCTCGCTGAACGATAGGGGCTTCGCCGCCGACGGTGCCGCTGCGGCCGTCGTGGGTTCGGACATCATTCCCCTCCCATGGTGCCGGACCACAGCGGTCGCGCCTCGCCGGGCGGCGCGAAGCGCGTGCGCTCGAGCACGTCCGATACCTCGCGCAGCGCGTCGGCGATACCGCCCAGCAGCCCGTCGAGGGCCGCGCGACGGCCGCCGTCGACGAGGTCGGTGTCACCGGGGTCGAACCGCCCGACCTGCGCGATCTGCTCCTCGACGATCCGCTCCACGGGGCCCGACCGCAACTCGTCGGGCAGAGCGGCGAGGTCGGTACGCAGCCGGTGCAGCTGATAGATCAGCGAACGCGGATTGGACTCGTCGAAATACATCAGGTCCACAGCGGCGCGCGCCAGCATCACCGAGCGGTGCCGGCGCCGGTACGTCACCGACGACTCGCACGCGATCAGGTAACCCTCGATGAGCGCAGCGTCTGTATCGGGGTCGTGGACGGCGACGAGCACCTCACGGGTCAACGCAACCAGCTGCAGCGAGCGCTCGATGCGGCGGCCTGCGTCCATCATGAGCCAGCCCGGGTCGCGGACCATCGATTCGCGGGCGAGACCCGAGAACGCGAGCAGCGAGACCAGCACGTCGGCCAGCGTGAGATCCAGCTGGGCGCCGTCGTCCTCGACTGCGACGTCGAGACGGTGCAGCGCCCGCTCCGCACCGCCGAGCACCGTCCACGTCCCCGTCGACATCTGGTCGCGGACCGCGCGTGCCGCCCCGACCACGCGGGTGAACGACTGGGTCACCGACCCCTCGAGGCGGGGCGCCAGCGTCAACGTGCGCAGTGCCGCGGCGACGTCGGTCTCGTCCGGGCCCTCGGCGCGCACGGGCCCCAGCGCGTCGCCGGTCGCGGAAACGGCGACCACGGCGTCCAGCCACGGCTGAAGCGACGCGGCCCCGGCCTGCCACGGGCGGTTCCGGTACTCGGCGGTGCGCTCGCTCGCGACGCCGAGCATCCGCACCATCGCCTCGGCGCGCTCGGCGTAGCGACCCATCCAGAACAGATCGGACAGCACGCGTGGCGTCGCGACGGGACCGCTGGCGGGCACCGTCGGGCGCGGGATCGCCGGCAGGGTCGCGACGCGCACGCCCGCCCTGGTGTCCTCGGATATCGGGACCCACACGTCCTTGGCGGCGGCGGTGCCGCTCGTGGTGCCATCAGCGGCATCCGAGAGCACCTGCCCCAGCCCGCCACCCATGACCGCATAGCCCGACTCCTGCGCGACCGAGAACGTGCGCATGCCGAAACCACGTGCGGCCACAGCACCGTCGTCGAGCAGCGACGGCGCGGTCGAGTAGTCGGGCACCTCCTGCGCGACCCACAGCTCCGGCTCCTCGGCGACCCGCGCGCGCAACTCGCGAGCGGCGGCCCCGTCGAGGCCTCTCCCCAGTACACGCTCACCGCTCGCGATGCGGGTCAGAACCAGCGAGTCGAGCTGCTGGTCCAGCGCCGCTCGCCCCGCGGTGGACGCGAGGTGATGGGTGGGCGTCGACGGCAGCAGCAGGTCTTCGTCGAGCAACACGCGGCACAGCTCGGGCAGGAACGGGTGCAGTGCGGGACTCTCGAGGACGCCGGACCCGAGTGTGTTCACGACGCTCACCGCACCGCGGGTCATGAGCTCGACGAGCCCCACGACGCCGAGGCGCGAGTCGGTGCGCAGGTCGAGCGGATCGGAGAACTCGGAGTCGACGCGGCGCAGGACCACGTCGACACGCTTCATCCGCCCCAGTGCGCGCATGTGTAGACCGCCGTCGCGCACCGTCAGGTCGCCCGCTTCGACCAGCGGCACGCCGAGTACAGACGCGAGATGCGCCTGGTCGAAGGCGGTCTCGGAATAGGAGCCCGGGCTGAGCACGACGATGGTCGGGTCCTCGACGCCGTTCGGCGCGGCGTCCACCAATGATCCGCGAAGCAGCTGCGCGAAGGATCCGAGCGACCGCGGCGTAGCGGCGCGGAACATCCGCGGGAGCGACCGGGACAGGATCCGCCGACCGGCCAGCGCGTAGCCGACACCCGACGGTGCCTGTGTGCGGTCCGCGAACACCGCGAAGTTCCCGTCCGGGGTTCGCCCCAGGTCGACGGCGTGCAGGAAGAGGGACTTCGGCCCGGGGGGCGGGACACCCACTGCGCGGCGGATGAAACCGCGATTCCCGAACACGACCTCGGGGGGCACGATCTGCTCGCGCACCGCCCGCTGTGGGCCGTAGAGATCCTTGAGCACCGCGTCGAGTAGGGCCGAGCGCTGCGCGACGCCACGCGCGAGTCCGTCCCACTCGTCGGAGTCGAACAGCATGGGCAGCGCGTCGAGGCGCCACCGCGTCGAGGCGGCGGCCTGCGCGGTGTCCGGACCGAGGCCGTCGACCGGGCCGCCGGCGACCGGGTTGTAGGTGATGTCGTCGTCGTCGACCATCTCCCGTACCCGGTCGCGGACGCGGATCAGGGAGTCGTGGCGCAGCTCGTGCAGCCGGTGCGCGAGCGGCCGCCACGGCGTCCGGAGCGCGCCGTCGGGGTCGAGGAGTTCGTCGTACGGCTCCCCCGGCTGGTAGCCGCCCAGAAGCATGCCGGCGTCACGGCGATCGGCGCTGTCGACGGTCACGTCAGCACTGTACGTGTCGGCTACTCGCCCTCACCGCCACTCGCCTCGGGGCCGGCGGCCTTGGGCTTGGTATCCATGCCGGACTCCTTGCGTTGCTGCGCCGTGATGGGCGCGGGCGCGTCCGTCAGCGGGTCGACGCCGCCGCCGGACTTGGGGAACGCGATGACATCACGGATCGACGGCGAGTCCGACAGCAGGGAGACCACACGGTCCCAGCCGAACGCGATACCGCCGTGCGGCGGCGCGCCGAATGCGAACGCGTCCAGCAGGAAGCCGAACTTCTCGCGTGCCTCGGCCTCATCGATACCCATCACGGCGAACACCCGCTCCTGCACGTCGCGGCGGTGGATACGAATCGAGCCGCCGCCGATCTCGTTGCCGTTGCAGACGATGTCGTAGGCGTAGGCCAACGCGTCGCCCGGGTCGGTGTCGAACGTTTCGAGCGACTCGGGCTTGGGGCTGGTGAACGCGTGGTGCACCGCCGTCCACGCACCGTGGCCGACGGCGACATCGCCTGCCGCGGTGGCCTCGTCGGCGGGCTCGAACAGCGGCGCGTCGACGACCCAGACGAAGGACCAGTCGTCCTCACGTATGAGACCCAGCTTGTCGGCGATCTCGCTGCGCGCCGCGCCGAGCAGGGCCCGCATCTGCTTGGTCGCGCCCGCCGCGAAGAACACGCAGTCGCCCGGCTTCGCGCCCACGTGCTCCGCCAGGCCGGCCTTCTCCGCATCCGACAGGTTCTTGGCCACGGGGCCCGCGAGCTCGCCGTCGTCGCCGATCAGCACGTACGCGAGCCCCCTGGCGCCGCGCTGCTTGGCCCACTCCTGCCACGCGTCGAGCTGGCGGCGGGGCTGTGCGGCACCGCCGGCCATGACCACGGCGCCGACGTAGGGCGCCTGGAACACGCGGAACGGCGTGTCGGCGAAGTACTCGGTGCACTCGGTGATCTCTATATCGAAACGCAGGTCCGGCTTGTCGGATCCGTAGCGCCGCATGGCCTCTGCGTACGTGATGCGCGGGATCGGCAGCGGGATCTCGTGCCCGATGAGCTCCCACAGCGCGCGCACGATCTCCTCGCCCAGGGCGATCACGTCCTCCTGGTCCACGAAGCTCATCTCGATGTCGAGCTGGGTGAACTCGGGCTGACGGTCGGCACGGAAGTCCTCGTCGCGATAGCAGCGCGCGATCTGGTAGTAGCGCTCCATGCCCGCCACCATCAGGAGCTGCTTGAACAGCTGCGGGCTCTGCGGCAGGGCGTAGAAGCTGCCGGGCTTAAGGCGCGCCGGCACCAGGAAGTCGCGCGCGCCCTCCGGGGTCGAGCGTGTCAGCGTAGGGGTCTCGATCTCCACGAAATCGTGCCCGTCGAGCACCCGGCGCGCGGCCGAGTTGGCCTTCGAACGCAGACGCAGGGCGGCGGCCGGGCCCTCGCGACGCAGATCGAGGTAGCGGTACTTCAGACGCGCCTCCTCACCCGGCTCCTCGTCGAGCTGGAACGGCAGCGCCGCAGCCTCGTTCAAGACCACGAGGTCCGACACGTTCACCTCGATCGCGCCGGACGGCAGATTCGGGTTCTCGCTGCCCTCCGGCCGCTTCTCTACGGTGCCGGTCACCTGCACGCAGTACTCGGACCGCAGTCGATGCGCCTGCTCGGCGACCGCCGACTCACGGAAGACCACCTGTGCCACGCCCGACGAGTCCCGCAGGTCGATGAAGATGACGCCGCCGTGGTCACGCCGCCGCGCGACCCATCCGGTCAGGGTGACGACGGTGCCCTCGTCGCCGCAGCGCAGCGATCCGGCGAGGTGGGTGCGCAGCACGTGGAGGTCCTCTCGATAGAACTTCTGGTATCTCTCGGCCGACGGCCGACACGACGCTCCATGGTACGACCCGGCGTCGGCTACATTCTCACCCGCATTCGTGCTTAGCTAGCTGCGGGATCCAGCCGACTATTCGACCAGTGCACTATCCGAAAGGCGTGACCAAGTGACGTTCAGGGACGACGGTGACATCAGCGGCGGCGACGTCAGCGCCGGTGGTAGCGGTGGTGGCGGAGGAGGGTTCGGCGGATTCGGCGGCGGAGGCGGCGGTTTCCCGACCGGCGCGATACTCGGCGGCGGCGGGATCGGCACGGTGGTGATCGCGCTGATCATCTGGGGAGCGTCGAGCTTCCTGGGCGGAGGCTCGCCCAGCGGCAGCGGCCAGCAGGTCGGCTCCGGCGCCGGCTCGGCCGGACAACAACAGCTGCAGCAACAACTCGACGCCTGCAAGACCGGGGCGGACGCGAACAAGAGCACCGCTTGCCGGATCAAAGCGACGACGGTCAGCCTCAACACGGTGTGGCCGCAGCTGCTCAAGGGCTACACCAAGCCCGTGGGCACCGTGATCATGCCGTCCGGCGCGCAGTCGGTGAACACGGCCTGTGGCGTGGCATCCGCCGACACCGGGCCCTTCTACTGCCCTGCCGATAAGAAGGCCTACTTCCAGCTCGACTTCATGGACAAGGTGATCGGGCAGATGGGCGGCTCCAACAAGCCGTTCTCGCAGGAGTACATCGTGGCCCACGAGTTCGGGCACCACGTACAGAATCTGTTGGGCGACATCAAGAAGTCGCAGCAGAGCGCGCAGGGCGCGGAATCGGGCTCCGTCCGCGTCGAACTGCAGGCCGACTGCTACGCCGGCGTCTGGGCCGCACACGCCGACAAGGGCGCGAACCCGCTGCTGAAGCCGCTCACCAAGGGCGACATCCAGGAGGCGATCCAGACCGCGAAGGCGATCGGCGACGACACGATCCAGACGAACGCGGGTCGCAACGTCAATCCGGAGTCGTGGACCCACGGATCGTCGGCGGAGCGCGTGAAGTGGTTCAGCACCGGTTACCAGTCCGGCGATCCCAACAAGTGCGACACCTTCTCCGGCTCGATCTGACAGCTTGGGCTTAGGTGGCCCTTACCCGGCGTGGCATTATCGGTTGCGTGGCTCATATACAGGGTGAAGAACGACCGCTGACGCTGGCGGACGGGCGCGAGCTGTTCGTACTCGAACTTCCCGGGCCCGACCCGGACCCGGATGCGGTGACCGTCGTCTTCGAGTGTGGCGCGGCGACCACGAGGTCGTCCTGGGCTCTCGTGCAACCCGAGGTCGGCCGGTTCGCGCGAGCGGTCGTCTACGACCGCTCGGGCCTCGGCCGAAGTGCAGCCGACCCCCGCGGGCGCACCCTGAGTCGCATGGCCGACGACCTGGCGGACCTCACCGATCGGTATCCGGGACCGCTGATCCTCGTCGGGCACAGCGCGGGCGGGCCGATCGCACGGCTCGCGGCATCGCGTCGACCGGGCCGTGTGAAGGGTCTCGTGCTCGTCGATCCCACGGACGAGGGCGCCGACTCCCTGTTCGGCACCGCCTTCCGCCGCGCGGAGAGGGTTCTGACGACGATCGGCCCGCTCATCGCCCGCACCGGCCTGCAGCGCTCCCTGTTCCGCCGCGACGGAGTGTCCCTGCCGCCCGACGCGCGGGCCGACTTCTTTGCGGACGGCCTGGCGCCCAACGTCTTCCGGACACAGGCCGAACAGGCCCGGACCTTCCTCGACGAGCTGCAGACCTGGCGCGAGGCACCTCCGGACACAGGCGATGCAGCGGTCACCGTCGTCTGCGGGGCGCTGCCCGGCGACGGCATGAACCGCGCCCTACGGGCCGAGGCCAACGCGGCGAACGAGGCCCGGGCCGCGGCTTCCCCGAACGGCCGTTTCGTGCTCGCACCGCGCTCGGCCCACAAGCCGCCGCTGACCGATCCGGACGTGGTCGCGCTGGCGATCGAGGAGATGGTGAGCCTGGTGAACTCACGGCCCGCATGAAAGGCTCGGAGGTATGACCACTCCTCCGTCTGCCGCCCGCGGCGGCGAGTACAAGTTCGGTGACCGCTACGTCCGACGCCTCGGCTACGGCGCCATGCGCCTGTCCGGCCCGGCGATCATGGGGCCGCCTACCGACCCCGACGAGGCCGCCGCCGTATTGCGGCGCGCACTCGACGCCGGCATAAACCACATCGATACCTCCGACTTCTACGGCCCGCACACCGTCAACCAGCTGATCGCGGACACGCTGTATCCGTACCCACCCGAGCTCGCGATCGTGACCAAGGTCGGCGCACGTCGCACGCCCGACGGCGACTGGCCACCTGCGACCGCGCCCGACGAACTGCGGCAGGCAGTCGAGGACAACCTGGCGCGCCTACGCGTCGACTCCCTGTACGCGGTGAACCTCCGCATGTCGGGCCCCGGCGGCGACGTGTTCCGCAGTGGCTCGATCGCGGAGCCTTACGGGGTCCTGGTGGATCTGCAGCGGCAGGGCAAGGTCAGGCACCTCGGCATCAGCAACGTCGGCTCGGATCAGGTGCACGAGGCCCTCTCGATCGCTCCCCTCGTATGCGTCCAGAACGCTTACAACATCGCGCACCGCGGGGACGACTCGCTCATCGATGAACTGGAGACGCTCGGGATCGCGTACGTCCCGTTCTTCCCGCTAGGCGGGTTCGCGCCCCTGCAGTCCCAGAAGCTCGCGGAGATCGCAGCGCGTCTCGATGCATCGCCGATGCAGGTCGCCCTGGCCTGGCTGCTCCGCCGGTCGCGGAACATCCTGCTCATTCCCGGCACGTCCACGCGGGCGCATCTCGACGAGAACCTGCGTGCGGCCGATGTCGCCGACCGCATCGACGCGGGCACACTCGCGGAGCTGAACGCCCTGTGAGCGCCGCGATCTCGCCTTTCGACGCCCTCGCGGAGCGCTACGCCGTGCGTCTGTCCGCCCTCGACCCCATCGAGGCGACGAACGCCGGAGCACCGGGTAACGACGATGCTCTCACCGACTACTCCCCGGAGGGCGCACAGGCCCGCGCCGATCTCGCGCGCGACACCCTGCGCGAGCTGGACGGGCTCTCCGCGCCGCAGGATCCCGTCGACCGCGTCACCGCGGCATCGCTTCGCGAACGCCTCGGGGTACAGCTGGACCTGCACGCCGCAGGACGCTCGGTGGGCGCGCTCGACGTCATCGCGTCACCGCTGCAGGACATCCGGGACGTGTTCGACCTCATGGCGGCCGGGACGCCGGCCGCCGACGAGCTACTGCTCACGCGCCTGGGAGCGGTCCCGGGAGCCGTCGATTCGGCGATCGAGGGGCTCCGGGCACGCGTGGCGGGTCTCTCGGGCGACCAGCCCTGGCCTTTCCCCGCACTCCAGGTACGCGAGGTGACTGCTCAGGCACGCGCGGCCGGAGACCTGGTGTCCGCCAACCTCTCCCGGCTGTCCGCCCCGGTGCCCGATGGCATGGCGGATTCGGTGCGACAGGCTTTCGCACGGTACGCCGGCGTCCTCCACGACGAGATCGCACCGCTGGCAGTCGGTTTCGATGAGCCGGGCGGGCTCGGCGTGGGCCGAGAGGCCTATCCGCTGCACTCGCGGGCTTTTCTGGGGACCACGATCGACGTCGACGAGACCTACGCCTGGGGGCAGGAGTTGTTGGCGGGGATCGTGGCCCAGCAGGCCGAGATCGTCGCGGACCTCTACCCCGAGCTGACCGGGGATGGTGCCGTCGGGGAGGCCCTGCGTCGGCTCGACTCCGAGGAGCGCTACACCCTGCGCGGTACCGACGCGCTCCGTACCTGGATGCAGGAGAAGTCCGACGCCGCCGTATCGGCGCTCACGGGAACGCATTTCGACATCCCCGAGGACCTGACGCGCCTGGCCTGCCGGATCGCCCCGTCGGCCTCGGGCGGGATCTACTACACGGCACCGTCGGCGGACCTGATCAGGCCCGGCACGATGTGGTGGTCGGTTCCCAAGGGCCAGGACACGTTCCACACATGGCAGGAGACGACGACGGTCTACCACGAGGGCGTACCGGGTCACCACCTGCAGATCGGACAGGCGGTGGTGTCGCCGCGACTGAACAGGTGGCGAAAACTGTTCTCGTTCACGTCCGGCCACGGCGAGGGCTGGGCGCTCTATGCCGAGCGCCTTATGGCGGACCTCGGATTCCTGGACGATCCGGGCGAGCGCATGGGGATGCTGGACTCGCAGCGGCTGCGCGCGGCCCGCGTCGTCCTGGACATCGGTGTCCACTGCGGGTTGGAAGCGCCTACCGAAGTCGGCGGCGGGGCGTGGAACTACGACAAGGCGTGGACGTTCCTCACGAGCCACTGCGCGATGGACCGCGAGGTCCTGCGCTTCGAACTGCACCGCTACCTCGGGTGGCCCGGGCAGGCACCGTCCTACTCCATCGGGCAGCGGGTGTGGGAGTCCACGCGCGACGCGTACCTCGCTGCACACACCAACGCGACGGTGCGCGAGTTCCACACGGAGGCTCTCGCTCTCGGAGGCCTCGGTCTGGACACGCTCACCGCCGCGCTGTCGTAACGGCAGCGGACTAGCGCAGGTGCGGCCCCTGCGGTCCCTGCCAGTCCTGCGCGTAACCCTGTCCCGGGTGCTGCGGCCGGTCGAATCCGGTGGTGGGCGGCTGCGGCGGACCGGGAGGCGTCTGCGGCGGCAGGCCCGGGCCGGACGGTCCCGTCCCACCCTGCGGGGGTCCCGCGGGGCGCTGCTGCGCCGGGTAACCCTGCTGCGGCGCCGGGCCGCCCTGCGGACCCTGCGGTCCTCCCTGGGGCGGACGCGGCTGCTGGAACGCACTGGTGAGAGGCGAGTCGGCCGAGTGCGCGCCGTGGCGCGAATCGACGTCGATCGCTTCGGTGCGCTCGGCGCGGCGCGTCGAGATCTCGTCCTCGGCCTTGGACAGCCAGCCGTCCCACCGGTCCTGCATGGGCCGCACGAGGCCGCCGCCGACGCCGACGACGATCACGCCGCCGATAGTCGCGAGCACGGCGACCAGCACCGGAGTGGTCACCGCGGTGGCCACACCGATCTGGTTGAGCGCGGCGATGATTCCCGCACCCCAGATGAACAGCGACGCGAGCGTGCCGAGCAGCGGGCCGTACGAGGTACCGCCGAGTGCGCCACGGATGAGGTCCTTCACGGCCTTGGCGATCGCGGCGACGATCACCACGATCAGGATCGCCACGAACAGCTTCGGCAGCCAGGCTACGAAGCGGGACAGCAGGTCGGAGATCGGGTTCGGCCCGAACACCCCGATCGCGAGTTGCAGCGCTATCAGCAGGATCGCGTAGTAGACGACCTTGGCGAGCAACCCCGGTGCGTCGTAGTTGCCCTTGGCGAGGACACCATTGAGGCCACTGCGCTCGGTCAGCCGGTCGAAGCCGACCTTCGTCAGCACGGCCTTGACGAGCCGCGCGAGGATCTTCGCGACGATCCAGCCGATGACGAGTACGACGACGAACGCCACGAGCTTCGGCACGAACGTTGCGATGGATCTCCATGCGTCGGAGATCCCCGATCCGTAGTCGATGGCGAGATTGGAGGTCATGGGGTGCTCCTTCTCGATCAGCGCTCCACACTCGCTCCGGAGTGCGCGAACGTGTCACGGGTTGGGTCCGCCGCCCCGCCGCTGGCTCGATGAGGCGTGTAAAGCTGAACCTTAGTCACTGATCTACCCCCCTGCCCGGCACCGACACGAATTCCACCCGTCGAGTTATCGCATTGCGGACATATCGAACAAGGCCCGTTCGCCTCGGCCGCCGGCACCTCGTCGCAGCTCTCGATACCCGTGTCCAGCGACGACGGTGCGCATCGCCTACGCACCGCCCCTTAAGGCGCCATGCCGGCCACATCGCATATATACGTTGATATATGGATATTCCGGTATCGACCGAATATTGCTCGAAGAATCTTCTCTGCCAACCCCTGGTTGGTTGAGCGCCGAGGGGAAACGAAGTTTCGGACGTTAGCGGACGCCGCGGCGAAAGGCCCGGTGCCGCACGCACACCCGCGGTTGCGTAGCGGAGCGAACGAGCGAGGAGAAGCGCTAACGCCGTCGGTGATGGCGTCGAATATCCGGGCATGAAGAAAACAGTGATTCTTGCGGTGAGCGTGATGGCGCTCGCGGCACTGCTCTTCGTCTTCGGCGATGCAGCTGCCGCGAACGCGATGCCCTGGCACCCGGGCCCAGGCCCCATGTACTGCACTCCCCCTAGGTGGCACGGCGGCTATTGGGTCCCGGGCGCCTGGCACCCGGGCTGGTTCGACTGGCGCGGCTGGCACCCGGGCTGGTTCAGCCCGCCGTGGTGGCACGCGGGCTGGTGGGAGCCGGGCCACTGCTTCCCCCGCCGCTGGTGAGCGTCTGACGTAGCCATAACCGTTCAGCAACAACCGAATCGACCGCGGTGCGCCGCCCATGCCGGACGTGGGCGGCGTTCGCGTGTCGGTAGCGCAGCCTCAGGGCATGGGCGGCACGATGACATCGAGCGTGCCGGGCCGCACGACAGCGGTGAACGGCAGCTCGGTGAGGTAGTCGCCGTCGGCGTGCACGGGCACAGGCCGGTCGGCGGCGACCGTCACCGTCGTGCCTGACAACACCAGCACCTCGGGGCGGCCGACGTGCGCCCCGGTCCGCGCCTGCCCCATGAGGTTCGCGAGCCGATACTTCGAGTGATCCCCGCGCACGACGAGGATCTCCAGGCGCCCGCTCCCGACATCCGCCGACGGCACCATCCGCAGCCCATGGCCGTAATCGCCGGAGTTGGCGACCACGACCATATGCGCGGCGAGGTCGAGTGTCTCGCCGTCCACCGTGACCGTGAAGCGAGCCGGCCGCCAGCGAAGCGCGGCCAGGACGGGCGCCAAGCGGTAGGCGGCGGTGCCGATCGAACGCAGCCGGTTTATCAGTTCCGTCGACAAGGAGTCCAGTCCGGCGTAGACGTTTCCGAGGACTGTCATCCCGCCGACGTCGACGGTGTCGACGGTCCTGCGAGTGCCCGCGCACAGTACGTCCGCGAGCGCGACCGCGTCGTGCGGCAGGCCCAGATGGCGCGCGAGATCGTTCCCGCGCCCCGCAGGCGCGATGCCCAGGGCCGCGCCGGGCACGCGGGACAGGCCCTCGGCGACGACCCGGATCTGGCCGTCGCCGCCGACGGCCACGACCTGCGCACCTTCGCGTGCCGCGGCCTCGGCCGCATCGGCGGCATCCGCGGCGCCGCTGGACCAGATGATGCGGGCGTCCACGCCGCGCGCGGTGAGCGCAGCCTCCAGCGCCGGCCACACCATGCGTGCCGCGCCTCCGCCGGAGACCGGGTTCGCGATTCCCACGACCTCAGCAGTCACGGCAGCAGCACACCCGGGTTGCACAGGCCTTCCGGATCCAGGGCGCGCTTCACTGCCTGTAATGCGGCGAGCTGCACCCCGCCGATCTCGTCCAGATATGCTGCGCGATGGTCGATTCCGACGGCATGATGATGGGTGATCGACGCCCCGGCAGCCCGGATCGCGGCATTCGCCGCCTGCTTGGCGGCCGCCCATTGCGATACCGGCTCCGTGAGCGCCTTCGCTACCACCGTGAAGTACAGGGACGCCCCCGTCGGATACACATGCGAGATGTGGCACATCACCACCGCTGGTGTGCCCTGCGCGGCCAGGGCCCCGGTCACAGCGTCGGTCACGGAGTCCTTGAGCGCCTGCAGGTTCGACCAGAACGTGACGGTCTCGAGCGTTTCGACGAGCGCACCCGCGTCGAGTAGTGGGTCGCGCAGATACGGCCCCCGGAACCGCCCCTCGCGCCAGTGCTCGCCGGGCTCGGAGCCGAGATCGGTGCCGCCCGATTCCGCCAGCCTCCGCGACAGGTACGAGTACCTGGTCTCGACATCGTCCTCGTCACCCTCGACACCCAGCACCATCAGGCAGCCTCCGGCCGCCGCCCCCGCACCGGCTGCCGAGGGGTTCGCCAGGTTGAGACCCGTCTCGGCCTCGTCCGACAGGCGGATGACGGTCGGCCGGATCGAACCCTGTGCGATGGCGCGCATGGCCGCCGAACCGGATGCGAAATCCGGGAACCGCCAGCCGGAGAAGCGACGCACCACGGGCAGCGGGTGCACACGGACGGTGACGGACGTGACGACTCCGAACGCCCCCTCGGAGCCCAGCACGAGCTGTCGCAGGTCGGGTCCGGCTGCGGATTTCGGGGCGGTGCCGACCTCGGCCGTCCCCACCGGCGTCGCCAGCGTCAGCGCTACCACCATGTCGTCGAACCTCCCGTGACCGGACGACGACTGGCCGGCCGAACGGGTCACCGCACAGCCGCCGACGGTGGCCCCCTCGTACGACTGCGGATAATGGCCGAGCTCGAATCCCTCTGCGGAGAGTAGCCGTTCGGCCTCGGGCAGGCGCGTACCCGCAGCGAACGAAGCCGTCTGGGACACCTCGTCGATCGCGATCAGCCCCGTCATCCGACGCAGATCGAGACTGACGGCAGGACGCGCACGGTCGACGGCGAGCCCACCGGTGACCGATGTTCCACCCGCATAGGGGGACAGCACCAGCCCATGCGCCGAGCACACAGCGAGTAGGTCCGCCACCTGCTCCTGGGATTCGGGTGCCACGACCACGTCGGGGGCGTCTGATCCGTCGCCGGCGCGCAGACGCAGGAGGTCCGGGGTCGAGAACCCGCGTAGGTGCGCGATCCGGGTCTCGCGGTCTACGGCGACGTGATCGGCACCGACGACATCGCGCAGGGCGGCCAAGGCGGCGCCATCCACCCTGGTAGCCGGCAACCGGACGTCGGCGAGCGCGACGGGTTCGGGTGCGTCGGCATCGATCCCGAGGAAGCCCAGGGCGCCGCGCACGCCGTCGGACAGGACAGCGGGGTCGTCGGGGTCGCCCCACCGCCCGGGCGTGAACGTGAGTGTCGGCAGGGCCGCCTCGGAGACGGGCAGGTTCATGACTCCTCCAGGATCGGGGTTTCGCTGATACACTTCTACACGTGATGTCGCAGGATCTCAATGGGGGCCGGGTGCCCGCCAACGCCATTCCCGAGGACGTGATCCTCGACGCCGCGCGCGACCTACTCGCCACTGTCGGCATCCGCCGCACGACCATGGCCGACGTCGCACGCGCCGCCGTCGTCTCCCGGGCGACGCTCTACCGCAGGTTCAGCAACATCGAAGAACTCGCGGCCGCCGTCACGACCCGCGAGTTCCAGAACGCGCTCGGCGAGGTCGCTGCCGCCGACACCGGGGACCTGGACGGACTGGTCACGATCGTCGTGCACGCCGTACGCGTTGCGCGGACGCACCCGCTCATGCGCCGCATCGTCCAGCTCGACCCGGACTGGCTCGCGACGTATCTGCTGCAGCGGCCCGGTCGGACCTCGACGATGCAGCTCGGCGTCGTCGAGGATCGGCTCGCGCGAGCCGTCGATGCCGGAGTGTGCCGCGACGACGACCCGCACGAGCTCGCGGTCGGTGTGCTCCTGACCGCCTGGTCGTTCGCGCTCACGGGTCCGGTCTTCGCTCCCGACGACTCCACGCTGCTCGACCACCAACTCACCGAACTCCTGACGAGGTACCTGCGCCCGTGAGCCTCCATCCCGCCGTCTCCCCCGGCTCCGTCCTGTCCGCGGCCAGGCGCGTCGCCGATCTGACTGCGCTCCAAGCGGATCCGTCCGTGGATCTGCTCGTCGTCGGCGGAGGCGTGACGGGCGCCGGGGTGGCCCTCGACGCGGCCTCGCGTGGACTCAGCGTGGTTCTCGCGGAGCGCCGCGACCTCGCGTTCGGAACGAGCCGGTGGTCGTCCAAGCTCGTCCACGGCGGCCTGCGCTACCTGGCCTCCGGGGCCGTGGGGATCGCCTATGAGAGTGCGGTGGAGCGCGATTCACTGATCCGCACGATCGCACCCCATCTGGTCCGCCCACTCCCCCAGGTCGTACCGCTCCTGCCGGGCATGCGACCACTCGATACGGCGTTGACCCGCATAGGTTTCCATGCCGGGGACGCCCTTCGCATAGCAGCCCGGACGCCCGCGACGACACTAGCGCGGTCGCGGCGCATCGATGCCGCCCAGACGGCTGGGCTGGCGCCGACCGTCCGGCGCGAGGGCCTGCGCGGCGGCCTGTTGAACTGGGACGGGCAGCTCACCGACGACGCCCGCCTCGTCATCGGGATCGCCCGCACCGCAGCGGACTTCGGCGCACGTGTGCTCACGCACTGTCCGGCGTCCGAGGTCACGGGCGACGGCGGCCTGCTCACCGACTCCGAGACGGGCGCTGCGGTCCGCGTGCGCGCCCGAGCGGTCGTCAACGCGACTGGCGTATGGGCCGGAACGGTCGACGGTTCGGTCGCACTGCGACCCAGCCGCGGAACCCATCTGGTATGCGGCGCCTCGGCTTTCGCGGCCGACGGCGTTCCCCTCACCGCAAGCCTCACCGTGCCGGTGCCGGGCTCGTTCGGGCGTTACGTGTTCGCGCTACCACAGCCCGACGGCAGGGTGTATGTGGGACTCACCGACGAGGAGGCGCCCGGCCCGGTGCCCGACGTCCCGATCGCCGCCGATAACGAGATCGACTTCCTGCTCGACACCATCAACGGTGCACTCAGGTCGCCACTCTCGCGCGACGACGTCCTCGGGACCTATTCCGGCCTGCGCCCGCTGCTCGACTCCGGCGCGGGGAGAACCGCCGACGTGAGCCGCAAACACGCCGTCCTCACGCGGGCGGACGGGCTGGTCACCGTGGTGGGCGGAAAGCTCACCACCTACCGGCGCATGGCGGAGGACGCCGTCGACGCCGCGCTGGCACGATCACGGCTCCGCGCCGGCGCGTGCCGCACGCGCGAGATCCCACTCGTCGGCGCGGCCTCGCCACGCGCTCTGGCGATGCTGGACGCGCCCGACCGCCTGGTGCAGAAGTACGGGACCGAGGCCGAAGCCGTTGCGGCGCTGTGGGATGCCGACGCGAGGCTCGCCGCCCCGGTCGCCGAGGGCACGGCCGTCACGGGGGCCGAGCTCGTGTTCGGCGCCGCAGTCGAGGGAGCGCTGGACGTCTCGGACCTTCTCGAACGCCGCACTCGTCTGTCCCTCACACCCGTGGTCGCCGGGCACGCACGTGCCGCAGCAGAGCGGGCGCTGCGCAGGCAGTAGCAGGACAGGGCGCCGCCCTCAGAACAGTTCGCCCTGTACGGCCGGAGCGACGGCGCTGCTGCCCTCGACGCGCAGACGCCCTCGGATCGGTCGAGCCGGTCGCTTCGGTGCGAGGGAGTACGGGCCCTCCTCGAGCGGGTCGGTCGCCAGCCCGAACTCGGCTAGCAGCGGAGCCACCCGCGACCGCAGGTGCGTCCGATATTCGGGCGACGCCCTCCCCGACGAGCCGTAGAGGGTGCGATATCTCCGGATCAGCGCCGGGTGGTTCCTCGTGAGCCAGGCCAGGAACCAGCCGCGGTAGCGACCCGTGAGATTGAGCGGAAACGCCGTCACCCCGCTCGCACCCGCATCGGCAACGGCCCCGAAAAGACGCCGCAGCGAGGCTTCGTCGTCCGTGAGGTACGGGATGATCGGCGCCGCCATCACGTGACAGTCGAAGCCTGCCTCGGCGACCGATCGGATCAGCCCCAGCCGCGCCGCGGGCTTCGGTGCTCCGGGCTCGAGGCTCGCGTGCAGTTCGGCATCCATCACAGCGAGCGAGACCGCGATGCTGACCGGCACCGTGGTAGCGGCAGTCGCCAGCAGAGGCAGATCGCGCTGCAGCAGCGTGCCCTTGGTCAGGATCGACATCGGTGTGCGCGCGTTCGCGAGTGCTCCGATGATCCCGGGCATCAGCCGGTACCGGCCCTCGGCGCGCTGATAGGGATCGGTGTTGGTCCCCAGGGCGACGGTGTCGCCCTGCCACGACGCCCGCCGCAGCTCGCGGCGCAGCACCGCAGCGACATTGGTCTTCACGACGATCTGCGTGTCGAAATCCCCGCCGGCGTCGAAATCCAGGTACTCGTGGGAGGATCGCGCGAAGCAGTACGTGCACGCGTGCGTGCAACCCCGGTACGGGTTGATCGTCCATGCGAAAGGCAGAGCAGCCGACTCGGGTACATGGTTGAGTGCGCTCTTACACAGCACCTCGTGGAATGTGACGCCCTCGAACTCGGGCGTCGTCACCGTCCGCGCCACATCGTCCATCCCCGGAAGTGCCGCAGTACCCGACCGCGCCTCGACCGCCGCCACCGTCTGCCCGTCCCATCGCACACCCTAGATCGAACACTTGCGTTCGATTCATGTCAAGATCCAGGCGTGTGTGTTCGATATCGGCCGCCGGCTATTCGACGATCTCCCCGATCTCGTCGCGCGTGAGCACGAGTTCCGACCGACCCGGAAGCTCCCGCGCGATCGCAGCGGCACGGAACAGCGGTCGCATCTCGACCGGCGCACTCACCGACTGCACCCGCATCTGCTCCATCAGCACATGCGACACCGCGAGGGCCTCTCGCAGCGGGTTTCCTGCCAGCGCCTCCGCCAGCCGGCGCATGCCCAGCATCGTCAACTCCCGGCCGCGCGGACCGTCGGCACCCGGACCGTACAGGGCGAGCGGGACACGCACGGTCGTCGCGCCCTGATGCACGCGCAGGGCGACCTCGGACAGGGCAGCCGTCCTGGCCACGAGCTCGACAGCGTCCGCCGCGATGAGATTGACGCGCCGCGTGACGTACACGCGGCGCGACAGCACACGGTGGTCGATGACGACTCTGCGACGTCGCAGCCCGACGTACCCGACCAGTCCGGGCGCCGCGCCCGCGGCGAGCACGGCGCCAGCGATCCGGACATCCGTCACCAGCAGGACGATCCAGGACGCCACGAACGTGACGGTCAGACCCACCAGGAGCGCGCGACGCACCTTGGGCAGCAACAACTTCGGCGGCACGAGATCGATGTCGACGGCGTCCTCGGAGCTCAGTTCGCGGGGGTCGCGCGCGCCCGGTTCGGCTGGGCTGTACGACCAGCGGCGGTCGCCGTCGTCCCAGCCGTCACCATCCCACCCCGCCTCAGGATGGTCTTCCGGGTACCGGCGCGCCATGGGGCTACCCTGCCAGTTCGTCCACGACGGAGTCCAGAGGCATCGACCGCTGCTCACCCGTGGCGAGTTCCTTGACGGTAACGGTGCCGGCCTCGAGCTCGGACTCGCCCAGCACCAGCGCATAGCGCGCGCCGGACCTGTCGGCAGCCTTCATGGCCCCTTTCATACCGCGGCCTCCATATGCCATGTCGCATGCGACCCCGGCAGCGCGTAGGCGCCCGAGCAGCGGGACCATCGCGTCGCGGGCGGCATCGCCCAGCGGGACCCCGAACACGACGACCCGTGCCTGCGCGGGCGCGCTCTTCCCCTCGGCGGCGATCGCCAGCAGGGTACGGTCCACCCCCAACCCGAAGCCGATCCCGGAAAGGCCGTCCCGGCCGCCCAGTTGCTCGACCAGACCGTCGTACCTACCGCCGCCGCCGATCCCGGACTGGGCGCCGAGCCCGTCGTGCACGAACTCGAAACAGGTCTTCGTGTAGTAGTCGAGACCGCGGACCATGCGGGGGTTGATGGTGTACGGGACGCCCAGCGCGTCGAGGTAGCCGAGCACGCTGTCGAAGTGCCGCTCGGCCTCCTCCGACAGGTGGTCGAGCATGAGCGGTGCGCCGGCCGTCATCTCCTTCATGTGCGGCCGCTTGTCGTCGAGGACTCTGAGCGGGTTGATCTCGGCGCGCCGGCGCGCGTCGTCGTCGAGGTCCAACCCGAACAGGAAATCCTGCAGCAACTCGCGGTAGCGCGGGCGGCACGTCGAGTCCCCTAGCGAGGTGATCTCGAGACGGAAGTCCGTGAGGCCCAGCGAGCGGTAGCCGCGGTCCGCGACCGCGATCACCTCGGCGTCCAGTGCCGGGTCGTCCACGCCGATCGCCTCGACGCCCACCTGCTGCAGCTGGCGATAGCGCCCCTCCTGCGGGCGCTCGTACCGGAAGAACGGGCCCGCGTACGCGACCTTGACCGGCAACTGCCCGCGGTCGAGCCCGTGCTGCAACACCGCACGGACCACGCCCGCCGTCCCCTCGGGACGCAGCGTCACCGAGCGCTCGCCGCGGTCAGCGAACGTGTACATCTCCTTCGAGACGACATCGGTGGACTCGCCGACGCCACGGGCGAACAGTGCCGTGTCCTCGAAGACAGGCAGTTCGATGTAGCCGTACCCGGCGTCCGCAGTCGCCTGCAGCAGCGCGCCTCGCACCGCCAGGAAGTCTGCCGAACTGCCGCGCTCACCGCTGGGGCGCGGCACGTAATCGGGGATGCCCTTAGGCGCCTGGAAGCTCCCAGCGCTCACAGTCCGTAGCGTCCTTTCGTCTCCGCCGGCCTCTGGATCCCGGTCAGCGATTGCAGGAACGGGTTCGTCGCCCGTTCGTGCCCGATAGTGGTCGCCGGCCCGTGGCCCGGCAGCACGACGGTGTCGTCGGGTAGCGGCAACAGTCGATCTGCGATCGATTCGAGGAGTTGCTCGTGGTTTCCGCCGGGCAGGTCGGTGCGGCCGATGGAGCCCTGGAACAGGACGTCGCCCGCCAGGGCCACGGTGACCGTCCCCTCTTCGGTCTCGACCGGCGTGGTCAGTACGACGGACCCCTGCGTGTGCCCCGGCGCGAGGTCCACACCGAAGGTGATACCGGCGAGCGTCACGGATTCGCGATCGACGAAATCGATCACCTTGCCCGGCTCGACGAACGTCTGATCCCCGATCATCGCCGCAAGGGCACGGCCTATGCCGAGAGCCGGGTCGGCGAGCATGGGCCGGTCGTCGGCGTGGATGTAGACGGGGATTCCGTACTCGTCCGCGAGCGGCTGCGCCGTCCAGGTGTGGTCCAGGTGTCCATGTGTCAGCAGAATCGCTACGGGGTTCAGCTCGTGTTCCGTAAGCACCCTCTTCAACGGCTCCACCGCGTCCTGCCCGGGGTCCACGATCACGGCGTCCGAGCCCGGACCGTCCGCAAGGACGTAGCAGTTCGTCTGGAACGCACCTGCTGGGAATCCGGTGATGAGCATCGGCCCATTGTCGCACCCGACCCCTTGCAGGCGGCGTTCAGGTTCAACTGGCACACTTGGCGTCCGAACCATGCGTGCCCGCAGGTCGCGATGTCGCGGCGCCGCGGGTCCCGTCGATCAGGAGGTCCTCACACAGTGCCGAGCAACGAGGAGCGTCGCGCCGCCGCCCTGAAGAAACTCGAGCAGCAGAACGAGCAGCGCGCCGCCGCCGCCCGCAAGCGCAAGGTACTCGGGATCTCGGCCGGAGCGGCCGTCGTCGTGGTGCTGGTAGCCGCCGGCTGCTACCTGTGGCTCCCTCAAGGCCCGCGTGGGCCCCTGCGCTTCGCCGCGGAGAACCGCTACAAGACTCTGCATACGCAATGCGATTACGCAGACCAGAAGGACCAGGTCGCCGCGCTCCAGCAGAACATCGCGCAGGGCAAGGAGCAGACCGCGAAGCTCCCGGCCGCCCAGAAGACGGAGGCCGATCGGCAGATCAAGCGCCTAGAGGACGCGGTGCCGAAGCTGCAGGCGCAGGCCGCCTTCGTCAAGGGCCTGAAGAAGCCGTCAGGCAAGGACGTGCCGAACACCGGCGATGTGTCGGGCGAGTTGACCACCAACTTCGGAGCGCTGCCCTTCACCCTCGACAGGTCGTGGGCGCCGTGCAACGTGGAGAGCTTCGCGTCGTTGATCTCGCAGAAGTACTTCGACGGCACCCAGTGCTTCCGGGAGACCGCGGCCGACGCCGCAGCTGGCGCGAACGTTTCGGTCCTGCAGTGCGGTGACCGTTCGAACACGGCCCTCGGCGGCGCGTCCTGGACCGCGCCGGACGAGACACCCACCCAGCTCAAGGCCGCACCCAACGCGCAGGCGCAGATGGGCTCGGCGCCCACCGTCATCTACCCGGCCGGCACGATCGCGATGGCCAAGTCGTCGGCCCCGAACTCGGCGTCCAGCCAGTTCTTCCTGGTCTACGCCGACACCCAGCTCCCGGCGTCGTACTCGACCATCGGCAAGCTGAGCGACTCGGGCCTGAAGACGCTGAAATCGATCACCGACAAGGGCATCGACCCGAGCCCGTACGACGCACCCCCCGCCGCCGGAGCCAAGGTCAGCGACGGCGTGCCCAAGGAGACCGTCACGGTGTCGGGAGCCAAGCTCTCGTAGCTCCCGCACTTCGGTCGCGAAGAGGTCCCCCTGCGCGCGGGCGCGATGCCTGTTCCCGATCCGGCGCATACCTGCACCCGCGGCGTGGAGGTGTGCGCCGGTGCGCCGGCCCGGGCGCGCCACGAGCATCGGTCGCCCACTCCATGACCTCTCCGGGCGGTGCGCTGATCAGGCCGAAGCGTGCGCCACTACTGGGCCGAGGTCACGCGGTAGACGTCGTAGACACCCTCCACGTTCCGCACCACGTTGAGGACGTGCCCCATGTGCTTGGGGTCGCCCATCTCGAACGTGAAGCGGGACACCGCAACTCGGTCGCGCGACGTGGCGACGGATGCGCTCAGGATGTTCACCTTCTCATCGGCCAGCACCTTGGTCACGTCCGACAGCAAGCGGTGCCTATCGAGTGCCTCCACCTGGATCGCGACCAGGAACACCGAAGACGGCGACGGAGCCCAGGTGACCTCGAGGAAGCGCTCCGGCTGCTTCTCCAGCTCCTGGACGTTCGTGCAGTCCGTGCGGTGCACGGATACTCCACCGCCGCGCGTCACGAAGCCGAGGATCTCGTCACCGGGCACCGGTGTGCAGCACTTGGCCAGTTTCGCGAGAACACCCGGCTGGCCGGTGACCAGCACACCCACGTCGCTCGCAGCGGTGGACGAACCCGAGCGCAGTGTCGACGGCGTCGCACGCTCTGCCAGCTCCTCGGTGGCCTCCTCGATACCGCCGAGCTGTTCCAGCAACTTCTGCACGACGTGCTGCGCCGACACCTGATGCTCGCCGACGGCTGTGTACAGCGCCGACACGTCCGCGTAGTGCAACTCCTTCGCGATCGCCGAGATCGAGTCGGCGTTGGTCAACCGCTGCAGCGGCAGCCCAGAGCGGCGCACCTCCTTGGCGATCGCGTCGCGGCCGTTCTCCAGGGCCTCCTCGCGGCGCTCCTTCGCGAACCACTGCCGGATCTTCGCCTTGGCACGCGGTGACACGACGAACGACTGCCAGTCCCGCGACGGTCCCGCGTTCTCGGCCTTCGACGTGAAGACCTCGACGACCTCCCCGTTCTCCAGTTTCCGCTCGAGCGCCACCAGACGGCCGTTGACTCGGGCGCCGATACACCGGTGTCCGACCTCGGTGTGGACGGCGTATGCGAAGTCCACGGGTGTCGAGCCGGCGGGCAGGTTGATGACGTCGCCCTTGGGCGTGAAGACGAAGATCTCCTTGACGGCCAGGTCGTAGCGGAGCGACTCGAGGAACTCGCCGGGGTCCGCGGCCTCCCGCTGCCAGTCGAGCAGCTGCCGCATCCAGGCCATGTCGTCGACCTCGGCGACGTCGCCGCTCTTGCCGTTGCGCCCCTTCGTCTCCTTGTACCGCCAGTGTGCGGCTATGCCGAACTCGGCGGTCCGGTGCATCTCGTGCGTGCGGATCTGTACTTCGAGCGGCTTGCCCTCGGGCCCGATCACCGTGGTGTGCAGGGACTGGTAGACGCCGTACCGCGGCTGCGCGATGTAGTCCTTGAACCGGCCGGCCATGGGCTGCCACAACGAGTGCACGACACCGACGGCCGCGTAACAGTCGCGTACCTCGTCGCACAGGATCCGCACGCCGACCAGGTCGTGGATGTCGTCGAAGTCGCGCCCCTTGACGATCATCTTCTGGTAGATCGACCAGTAGTGCTTCGGCCGCCCCTGCACATCCGCGACGATCCGCGACGCCGACAGCGACGCGTTGATCTCTGCCCGCACATTGGCGAGATAGGTGTCGCGGGAGGGCGCACGGTCGGCGACCAGCCGGACGATCTCCTCGTACTTCTTGGGGTGCAGGATCGCGAAGGAGAGGTCCTCGAGCTCCCACTTGACCGTTGCCATCCCCAGGCGATGCGCCAGCGGCGCGATCACCTCGAGAGTCTCACGTGCCTTGCGCGCCTGCTTCTCGGGCGGCAGGAAGCGCATGGTGCGCATGTTGTGCAGCCGGTCCGCGACTTTGATCACGAGCACCCGAGGATCGCGAGCCATCGCGATGATCATCTTGCGGATCGTCTCCGCCTCGGCCGCGTTCCCGAGCGCCACCTTGTCCAGCTTGGTCACACCGTCGACGAGGTGGGCGACCTCGGATCCGAAGTCCGACGTCAGCTCCTCGAGGCTGTAGCCCGTGTCCTCCACGGTGTCATGGAGCAACGCCGCGACCAGTGTGGTCGTGTCCATCCCGAGCTCCGCCAGAATGGTCGCGACCGCGAGGGGATGCGTGATGTAGGGATCGCCCGACTTGCGGAACTGGGTGGCGTGCCGCCCGTCCGCCACGTCGTAAGCGCGCTCGATCAGCGCGACGTCCGCCTTGGGATACAGGTCCCGGTGCAGCGCGACGAGAGGTTCGAGCACGGGCTTCACGTGGCTACGCGCACTCGTCATGCGGCGCGCCAGCCGGGCGCGCACGCGCCGGGATGTCGACGACGGTGCCGGCTCCGCCGCGACCGCCCCCGACGGTGCCTGGTCGCTCTGCTCGGCGGGGGCTGAGGCGTCGGCCGGGGCACCGCCGCCGGGTACCTGCGGTGCGGACATGGGCTGGTCCTCCCCTCGCTCGGCGATCGGCGGTAGGCCTCTAGCCTACTGACAAGGACGCGACCTCTACCGGTCCGCCGACCGAATCGGCGAGCCTTGCTCGGCCGCCGAGTCCCTCCAGCTCCAGCACGACGGCCACCGTCGCCACCTCGGCGCCCGCATTGCGCAGCAGCGCCACTGTGGCCGAGACCGTGCCACCCGTGGCCAGGACGTCGTCGACGACCAGGGCGCGCTTGCCTCGCAGATCGATTCCCTCGGCCGGGATCTCCAGGGCCGCCGTGCCGTATTCGAGGGCGTACTCCTCGCGCAGCACGGGCGGCGGCAGCTTGCCTGCCTTACGGACCGCGAGCATGCCGACGCCCAGCGCGAGCGCGACACCGGATCCGAGCAGGAAGCCGCGAGCGTCGATGCCGGCGACCACATCCACCGTCGGGCCGTTCACGTCACGGCCGGCGGACGCGAGACCGTCGATGACCGCCGCGAGCGCGGCACCGTCGGCGAACACCGGCGTGAGGTCCGCGAACAGCACGCCGGGCTCCGGGAAGTCCTGCACGTGCCGTGTGCGCCGGGCGATCGCGACCTGCGCCTCGGTCGGCGCGCCGGACTCGGATTCAGCCACGGCGCCGCGCGCGCTTCGTCGTGGGGCGGGCCGCGGGCTTCGCCGGTACTTCCTGTGGCTCGGACGCGGTGCCGACTCCCCCGCCCTCCTCGCGGGCGCGACGGGCCATGACCTTCGCGGTGTGGCGCCGAACCTCCTCCGTGCGCTCCTTGAACGACACCAGCAGCGGCGTCGCGAAGAAGATGGACGAGTACGTGCCGACGACGACACCGACCAGCTGGATCAGCGCGAGGTCGTTCAGCGTCCCCACGCCCAGCATCCATGCCGCGATCACCATGAGCGCGATGATCGGCAGCACCGAGATCACCGTGGTGTTGATGGACCGCATCAGAGTCTGGTTGACCGCGAGATTCGCCTGCTCCGCGTACGTTCTCCGGGTCGTGTGCTGGAAGCCGCGCACGTTCTCCTCGACCTTGTCGAACACCACCACGGTGTCGTACAGCGAGAAGCCGAGAATCGTGAGCAGGCCGATCACCGTCGCCGGGCTGACCTGGAAACCGACCCAGGCGTAGACGCCGGCGGTGACGATGACGTCGAAGAACAGCGAGGCCAGCGCCGCGAGCGCCATGCCCCACTCCCGGAACCGGACCGCGATATAGGCGGTGACGATCACCAGGAAGACGATCAGCGCGATGATCGCCTTGCGGGTTATCTGCGCGCCCCACGTCGAGCTGACGTCGGAGAAACTGATCGCCGCGGCGGACGGTCTCCCGTCCCTACCCTCCGGATGGAACCGGTCGAACAGCGCGGTGCGGACCTTCGCGATGTCATCGTTGTTCATCTCGCTGGTCGCGATCTGGTACGTCGCAGTCGAGCCCGTGCCGGCGGTCTGTACGGACGCCGGCGCGGTGCCGGTCGCATCCGTGACGATCCTCTCGACGGCTGCGGTGTCGGCCGAACCGGTCACCGGGAACGACACCTGCGTGCCGCCGCGGAAGTCGATGCTCAACGTGAAGCCGCGCACGATGATACCGATGATCGCGACCGCGACGATGATCCCAGTCGCTGCGTACCAGACCTTGCGGCGCCCGACGATCGCGAACGCGCCGGTACCGGTATACAGCTTCGAGAGGAAGCCCTCGTGATGTGCCTGCGTGGCGGTTGCGGTCACGTCAGACCTCCTTGTCCGTGGTCACCGACGAGCCCGCGCCCGAGGACACGGCTCCCGTCGACGCCGAAGCGGTGGCGACTCGGTGCTCGTGCGCGACGCGCTGCATGGCCCCCAGACCGTTCATCGACGGCTTCGAGAACATCTCGGTCCGCGACGCGTAGTGCACGAGCGGGTGCGTCACGAGGAAGACGATCACGATGTCGAGAATGGTCGACAGGCCCAGCGTGAACGCGAAGCCCTTGACCTCGCCGATCGCGAGCACGTAGAGGACAGCCGCCGCCAGGAATGACACCGCGTTGCCCGTCCAGATGGTGCGGCGGGCGCGTGCCCAGCCCCGCGGCACAGCGGACCGGAACGTCCTGCCCTCGCGTATCTCGTCCTTTATCCGCTCGAAATAGACGACGAACGAGTCGGCCGTCATGCCGATACCGATGATGATGCCGGCGATGCCGGACAGGTCGAGCGAGTACCCGATCCACCGGCCCAGCAGCACCAGCAGGCCGTAGATCAAGGCTACCGACAGCAGCAGGGAGAGCGCGGTCAGGATGCCGAGCGCTCGGTAATAGAGCAGCGCGTAGACCAGGACGAGGACCAGCCCGATGAGCCCCGCCAGGAGCCCCGCCTTGAGCGAGGCGAAGCCGAGGGTCGCGCTGATGGTCTGCGCGGTGCCCGGCTTGAACGACAACGGCAGCGAGCCGTACTTGAGGACGTTCGCGAGGTCGTTCGCCTCGGACTGGGAGAACTGGCCTGTCACCTGGGTCTCACCGCCGGGGATCGGCCCGTTGATGGTGGGCGCAGACACGACCTGGGAGTCGAGCACGAATGCCGCACCCTTGCCGACGTTCTTGGCCGTATAGTCCGCCCACACCTTGGTGGCGTTCCCGTCGTACTTGAGCTGCACGACGTACTGGCCGCCCTGCTGGTCGAACCCAGCACTGGCCTCGGTGATCTGCTGGCCGTCGATGATCGACGGGCCCAGCGTGTACACCGCGGTGTGGTCCTGGCCGCAGGCGACCAGCGGGAGCTTGGGATCGTCGTTGCCTGCGAGGGGGTCGGGCAGCGAGCAGTTCAGCGCCTTCATGGCCTTCTGCTGTGTCGCCTGGTCGGCGCTCTGCCGCGTCGCCTTCGCGTCTGCGATCGCCTTCTTCGCGACGGCCGGATCGGTCATGTCCGGCGCCTCGGGAGTCTTGGCTCCCGGAGCCGGGACCTGCGCAGCCTCCGTCGCCACTACAGGCCGGACGTAGAGACGCGCCGTCTGACCGAGCGCACGCGCCTGATCACCGTCCTGCCCGGGGACCGTGATCACCAGGTTCGAGCCGTTGATCTGCACCGTCGAGCCGGACACGCCGAGCCCGTTGACGCGCTTGTCGATGATCTCCTGCGCCCGCTCGAGGGAGGTCTTGTCCGGCGCCTTGCCGTCCGGCGTGATCGCCTGCAGCGTGACGGTCGTTCCGCCCTGCAGGTCGATGCCCAGCTTGGGCACCGGCTTCTTGTCGCCGGTCAGGAAGACCAGCGCATAGATGGCGACGACGAACACGCCGAACGCCAGCAGCAGGCGCTTCGGGCTGATGTCGATGCTCGACGAGGTCTGTGCCACTTCGGTGTCGGCTCCTTGAATTCTGGGGGCGAGGACTTCACTGAGGCGGTCTGGCCGCCGGCCGACTAGCGGTCGTCGCCGTCCCGGTCGTCCTTGTCGAGGTCGACGCGCGGGGCTGCGTCGTCCTCCTCGTCGATCGACTCGATCGACGGCGCGTCAGTGGTCTCGGGCTCGATGACTTTGAGCACGGCGCGACGGACCCAGGTCGTGACGAGGCCGGGCGCGATCTCGAGATCGATGGTGTCCTCCCCCAGGCCGACGATGGTGCCGTACATGCCGGAGCTGGTCATGACGCGGGTACCAGGCTGCAGACTCTCCTGCATCGCGGTCTGCTCGTTCACCTGCTTCTTCTGCTTGCGGAAGCTGAACACCATGAAGCCGACCAGGACGATCAGCAGGATGGGCATCAGGGCGGCGGAGGCCATAAAAGATCCAAACTCCTCGGGGTGGGCCCGCGGTCGCCCCGCGGGTCGGGCCCGCGGGATCTCCGCGGACCTTCGCTGCCGCCTGTATTCGGACGGCACTCGGTCGTCCAGTGTTCCATATCGTCCACGCGGGGCGCCGCGCTCGACCCGCTGCGCCGGGTTCGGCTCACGCCGGTCGGTGGATCAGCAGCGGCAGGACGGCGCGCGCACCGGCCTCTCGAAGCCGTGCCGCCGCTACCGTGACGGGCCACCCTGTGGAGCTCGAGTCGACCACCAACAGCGCTGTCGCGCCCTGCACCGAGTCGCCGTCGACGACGTCGTGTGTGGCGGCGTCCGCGAGTGTGTCGCGCCAGTACGCGGCCTCCTCTGCTCCTGATGCGTCGCGCCCGGGACGGGGACCGGAGCCCGACGGGAGGGCGGCGCGCCCGAGCCTGCCGACGTTGGCGATACGGTCCGCGACGGGCTGGACCGGGTGCTGCGTGCCGGTGAGCTGCAGCGATACGACGACCTCGGGGCGTGCGACCCAGTCGTCCCGCCACCGCGCCAGCGTGCCGACCGCGGCATCGGCCAATTCATCGAGCGCCTCCGCATCGCCCGCTCGGGCCGCAGCCAGAGTGTCCACCCATTCAGGAGCGTCGGCGAACACCAGTACCCGCCCACGCTCCGCGGCTAGACCGGGCGGTATGCGACCGCGTGTGCCGAAAGCGCCGCCCGGCCACATCTTGCGCGGCTCGAGTACCTGACTGTTCCGCCGAAGCGCGCGAGCCACGTTCGTGACAGTGGCACGGTCCGGTGCCCCGTCGAGCTGCTCCGGGCGCCGGCCGAGGCACACGGAACACCGCCCGCATTCGGCGGCGTCCGGGTCGTCGAGCGACTCGGTGAGCAACTGCATGAGGCATCGGTCTCCCCGCGTGTACGCGCGCATGATGTCGGCCTCCCGGCGGCGCACCGCGACGATGCCCTCGTAGTGCTTCGCGTCGAAGTGCCACGGCGCACCCGTCGCGCGCCAGCCGCCGTCCACCCGGTCTACGGCACCGTCGACGGCGAGCTGCTTGAGCATGAGCTCTATCCGCGTGCGACGAATACCCGTACCCGCCTCGAGCGCGACCGCGGACGGCGGCGCATCTATCTCGGCATCTGCAAGCGCACGAAGGACCGTGCCCATCTGTTCCGGGTCCGGGATGGTCGCTGTCGCGAAGTAGTCCCACACGCCGGCATCGGATGGCGACGGCAGGAGGGCTACGACCGCGTGATCGATGGCGCGCCCGGCACGCCCGACCTGCTGGTAATAGGACACCGGCGAGGGTGGCGAGCCGATGTGCACCACGAATCCCAGATCGGGCTTGTCGAACCCCATCCCCAGAGCGGACGTGGCGACGAGCGCCTTGAGCTCGTTGGCCCGCAACGCGTCTTCGAGCTGCTCGCGGGTGTCCGCGTCGAGCTGCCCGGTATAGGCGGCGACCGGTATCGCGTCGCCGTGGACTGCCCGAATCGCATCGACGAGGCGCTGGGCGTCCGCGACCGTGAGGACGTAGACGATGCCGGACCCCGGCAACCGGTCGATGCGCTCGGCGATCCACGCGTAGCGCTGGATCGGCGACAGCTGCGGCAGAACGTTGAGTTGCAGCGAGCGACGCGCGAGTGGGCCCCGCAGCACCAGCGTCGCGTCGCCCAGCTGAGCCGCGACGTCCTCGGTGACACGCGCGTTCGCGGTCGCCGTGGTGGCGAGGACCGGCGTATCGGGATGGAGCCTGGTCAGCACGTCGGACACACGCCGGTAATCAGGCCGGAAGTCGTGACCCCAGTCCGAGACAGCGTGCGCTTCATCGATCACCAACAGGCCGAGGTTGCCGGTGAGTGCGTCGAGTACGCGACGACCGAACGACGGATTCGCCAGGCGTTCCGGCGACACGAGGAGCACGTCGATCTCTCCTGCGCGCAGCGCGTCCTCGATCGCGTTCCACTCGTCGAAGTTGGCTGAGTTCAGTGTGGCCGCCCGTAGACCCGCGCGCCGGGCGGCACCGACCTGATCGCGCATCAGCGACAACAGCGGCGAGACGATCAGTGCGGGGCCCGCGCCCTCACTTCGGCGGATCGCCGTGGCCACCCAGTACACCGCCGACTTGCCCCAGCCGGTCGCCTGGACGACCAGCACCCGCGCGGCGGGCTCGACCAGCGCGGCGACCGCGATCTCCTGGTCCTCGCGGAGTCGCGCTCCGGGGCCGGCCAGCGCACCGATGACCTCCGTCGCGCGCTCCGCGCGGCTCCCCATCAGTTGCTGTGCGGCGGTCACTGGTGCCTCCCAGGGGACGACGATCGATTCCCCCGCGACGGTATCGGAGAAGTACGACAGGTTCCCCGGCCCGCCGGGTCTAGTTCTGCCAGGTGCCCGCGCCGCAGCTGAATCTGCAGGTCAGCCTGCCGCTAACATCACCCCACACCGTCGCCGCCGCGTCCCGGGCCAGACGGGCGCTCCACTTTCACACCGCTGACATGCTGGAACAGTCGATCGATGTCCCGACGAACCTCGACCAGGTCACTTGCTTCGAAGGCGTCGACGAGTTCGTTCGCGTCGAACATTCGGAACCCGACCAGTCTGCCGACCAGAGACGCCGCCGCCGAAACAACGGCGCGGTGCCCACGGAACGTGGTGGACACGGCGACACGGCCTCGGGGTCGGAGAACTCGGGACATCTCCGCGATGACGCTTCCCGGTTCGGCCATGAGGTCGAGGGCGCCGAAGCAATAGACAGCATCGAACGTGCCGTCCGCGAACGGCAGCCGGTACGCATCACCACGTACGAAAGCTGCGTTGGCCGCTGGACGGCTGCGGGCGGCACGTGGGCCTCGATCAGCGCACGCGCATGCTCCAGCGCAGACCGCATCCGTCGCCTCCAGTGCCACATCGCTGGGTGAGTGCAACCCTAACGGGGTACGACGGAGTTTGACTCTGCCCCAGGGGCAGAGAACAGCGTGAAGATGCCGGCGAGGGTCGTCCGGCGAAGACGCAGACGAAGGGGTCGCCCGTGCGATCAATGGGTATAGGCGATTTCGCGCGTGCGAGTCGACTGTCACAGAAGGCCCTGCGGCTCTATGACGCCTCAGGGCTTCTGCAACCCGTGACGGTGGATCCGCACAGCGGGTACCGCCGCTACTCCGACGAGCAGCTCCCACGTGCACGATGGATCGCGCGGTTGCGTTCGGTGGACGTGCCTCTGGCCGAGATCGGCGAACTCTTGGACCTCGCGCCCGACGAGTTCGCAGCGCGGCTGCGGTCCCACGCCGCCGAACTGCAGCGGATCACCCGAGCCCGGACCGCACTGATCGAGCACCTCGTCGCCGGCGTCGACGGAAGAAGGAGCGATTACATGAGCGACACAGCAACCGTTGTCACGCGTGACGTCCCGGCGAGACGTCTCTGGACGACGTCGCGGTCACTGACATCCGATCGGATCGGCGAATTCGCCAGAGCCCTGTTCGCACGCTACGGCGCCGTCGCGCACCCCCAGGGTGTGGCCGGCCTGCCGTTCCTGCGCTACCACGGCGAGATCGGCCCGGACGCCGAGTGCCCCGTCGAATTCTGCTGCCCCATAACGGAAGACGCCGGCGCGCCGGACCACGCCGAGATGACGGTGGTGACGGCCCCGGCCGGCAGGTACGCAGCGGTGGACGTCGCCAAGCGCGACGCGTACTCACTGGTGGCGTTCGAGATCCTCTCCGAGTGGGCGCACGAACGGAATACGGAATGGGCCGGCCCGCCCGAGCAGATCTTCCTCGCCGATCCCGAGACGATCGACGACGACGCTCCCCTCTATCAGATCGCCATCCCCATCGCCTGATGATCGACTCGGCGCCGCCCCGCGCCTACGCACGGGGCGGTGGCGGATCGCCGGGGCGAAATGCGCTAGATCTGCCAGGTGAGCGCGCCGTTGTCGTCGACGGCGCACACCAGTGCGCCGCGGTGCAGTCCGGGCTGGGTGCATGGAGCGCCGAGCGCGGGGGTGGTGTGCCAGCGGACCCAGACGCCGCCCTTGCACTCCACGCCTTGATGCGGGCCGGTGATCACCGAGGTACAGGCCGTGCCGAGTCGCGGCTTCTCGGAGCCGGGCGTACCCCACGCTCCGCCCCGGCAGCCGGGCTGCGTTCCGGCGTCGGCGCCGCCGATGATCGCTCCCGTCCCGGATGTACCGCAGCCGTCCGCCGAGGCGGGCGCCGCAACTGCCGCCGCGGTCCCGAGCACGAGTGCCGCCACCGCCACCATCGATCGAGCACGCATCACGGCATCCTTCCGCACGGGAGATCGCGTCCCATTATCAGCCCTGCACGCCCGATCGGCACCTCAGAACCTGTGCCACGTCCCGAGACGGCACGTGAGGGTCGTTCCAAGGTACGTCGCCGTCGCCCCGAGGGGTGAGCATGCGGTGCCCGGACGCGCGTTCAAGGCGCTTGTCCTGGGCTTCTCATGCCACGTGCCCGCAGTGCATTCGAACGTCGTGCCGAGCCGCGTGGTCGTAGCGAAAGGTTGCGAACACCTCTGCCCCTCCCGTGCGGGGCCGTCGTCAACGAGCGGCGACGATCGCTCCCACGTCCCGTTCCGACACGTCAACCCGAACCCGTCCGTCGCGCCTGTCGTACCGGTGCATGAGTCGCCGGCACTGGGAAACGCCGAAAGGGGCCGCGACGGAACCGATGTCCCGCCCGTGCAGGTCTCCTGAAGCCCCACTCCGACGCACAGGGCAGAAGCCGGAGCGGCCTCCACCGCCGCCGGCGCGACCGCGAGCGCCACACCTGCGAGAAGCGCGCTGCACCTGCGCGAAACACTCATCTCCGCCACCTCCGACATCAGACACTAGCGGCGGACGGCCGAGCATGTCCGAGAAGTCCGGATGATGCTGTCGGCGAACACGACTCGCGAGGGCGCGACCGAACGGTCGGTGCATGCCCGAACGACCGGGGCTCACCTCCGCAGATCCAGGAAGGGCGGCTCCCAACCGACTCACAGGTTCGGGGCAGGGGGCGGGCAGACCGGGACCCGAATATCGGTGCCATGACCGCGACCTCCACCATCCCCGCGAGCCAGGCGGACGAGCCGACCCCGGAACCGACCGGGTTCACGGCTCCCGTGCTCGACATAGTCATCCCCGTCTACAACGAGCAACACACGGTGACCGGCTGCGTGGAAACGCTCCGCCGCTACCTCGATGCGCACATCCCCTTCTCCGCCCGGATCACCATCGCGGACAACGCGAGCACCGACCGCACGCTCGAGGTCGCCCGCGGCCTCGCCGAGGACGTCGAAGGCGTTCGCGTGGTGCACCTCGACCGCAAGGGTCGCGGCCGTGCGCTGCGCTGCGTGTGGGAGGAGTCCCACGCGGAAGTGGTCGCATACATGGATGTCGACCTTTCGACGGATCTCAAGGGACTGTTTCCACTGGTCGCGCCACTGCTGTCCGGACACTCTGACGTCGCGTACGGCTCGCGGCTCGCGCGATCGGCTCGAGTGGTTCGCGGCCCGAAGCGCGAATTCATCTCGCGCACTTATAATTTCATGTTACATACGGCACTCCAGGCGAAGTTCTCGGACGCGCAGTGCGGCTTCAAAGCCATGCGCACCGACGTCGCCCGGAAGCTCCTCCCTCTCGTCGAGGACGGCGAATGGTTCTTCGACACCGAGTTGCTGGTCCTAGCCGAGCGGGCGGGCCTGCGAATTCATGAGGTCCCCGTCGACTGGATCGACGACCCAGACAGCCGCGTCGACATCGTGGACACCGTCAAGAAGGATCTCAGAGGTATGGCACGAGTCGGCAAGGCCCTCGCGACGGGCGCACTCCCCCTCGACGAACTCCGCACTTCTCTGCACCGCGACACCGAGGTCGAGGGTGTGCCGCCCGGGATGGTGGGCCAGCTCGTGCGCTTCGGCATCATCGGCGTCGCATCCACCATCGCCTACGCGGTCCTCTACCTGCTACTGCACCCGGTGATGGGTGCGCAGGCAGCGAACTTCACCGCCCTGCTGGTCACCGCGGTCGGCAACACCGCCGCGAACCGTGCCTTCACGTTCGGCGTCCGCGGCTCGGGCTCGCTCGCCAAGCACCACGCGCAGGGGCTCGCGGTCTTCCTCCTGGCGTGGCTGTTCACGAGCGGCACGCTGATCGTGGTCGAACACTACGTACCGCACGCCGGCAGGACGTTCCAGCTGTGTGCACTCGTGATCGCCAACCTGGTGGCGACGGTGTGCCGGTTCGTCGGGTTGCGGTGGGTCTTCCGCAAGGCGGGTACGCCGTGACGGCACCGACAGCGCCTGGAGCGGGCACGGCGCTCATCCGCACGAACACGGACGCACCGACGGAGCGGACTGGACGCCGCTGGGACCGCTACGGTCTCACCCTGCTGTTGATCGTCACGGCCGTCGCCTACCTCTGGGGACTCGACCGGGCGGGATGGTCCAACGCCTTCTACTCCGCCGCCGTCCAAGCAGGAACAGAATCCTGGAAGGCCTTCCTGTTCGGCTCGTCCGACGCCGCCAACTCGATCACGGTCGACAAGCCGCCGGCCTTCCTCTGGGTCATGGAGATCTCGACGAGGATCTTCGGCTTCAACACGTGGGCGATACTCGTGCCCGAGGCGCTCATGGGTGTCGCTACCGTGGCCGTCGTCCATCTGACGGTGCGACCCCGATTCGGCACCGTCGCAGGGCTTCTCGCCGGCGCGATCGTCGCTACCACTCCGGTCGCCGCGCTGATGTTCCGGTTCGACAACCCGGACGCCCTGCTCATGCTGTTGCTGGCGGTCGCGACGTGGGCCACGCTGAAGGCCGTCGACGACGGCCGCGTGCGCTGGCTCGTCCTCACCGGCGCCTGCATCGGATTCGGCTTCCTGACAAAGCAGCTCGCGGCGATGTTGGTGGTGCCGCCGCTCGCGCTGACCTACCTGATCGCCGGCCCGCCGCGGCTCGGAAAGCGGATCCTGCACCTACTGGCGGCCGGCGGCGCCATGGTGGCTGCTGCGGGTTGGTGGATAGCGCTGGCGGAGTTCTGGCCCGCGTCCGACCGTCCGTACTTCGGCGGCTCACAGAACAACTCGATCCTCGAGCTCACGCTCGGATACAACGGCCTCGGCCGCCTGAGCGGGAAGGAATCGGGCAGCGTCGTTCCCGGCGGCGGCTCCGGAACCGGCGGAGGGATGTGGGGCGAGACCGGCCTGACGCGCATGTGGCAGCACGGCCAGGCATCGCAGATCGCGTGGCTGCTCGGCGTGGCGCTCATCGCTCTCGTCGTGGTGCTCGTGCTGTGCGGCCGAGCGCCCCGCACGGACGCCCGCCGTGCAACTGCGATCGCCTGGGGCGGTTGGCTTCTCGTCACGGGACTCACATTCAGCCTGATGGCCGGAATCTTCCACTCGTACTACACGGTGGCGCTGGCACCCGCGATCGGTGCCCTGGTCGGTGCGGGCGCAGCATCGGCGTGGCGGGCCCGCGACCGCCGATGGGTCCGTGGCGCCGCCGCTATCGCCGTTGCCGTCGCCGGATGGCAGGCGTGGTCGATCCTCTCGGACGTGCCCGACTGGAATCCATGGCTGCGTTGGGTCATCGCGACGTGTGCCGTCGTGGCGACGGCGACGCTCCTCGCCTCGCTCGTCCCCACGTTCGCTCCGGGCGCTCGACCGCCCGGACTCCGCCGCGCCGCCGCCACGGGCACATTGCTCGCGGCGCTGGTGGCGGGGCTCGCGGGGCCGCTCGCGTACACGGTCGTCACCCTGCAGAACCCCGCGCAGGGCTCGATCCCCTCAGCGGGCCCCAGTAGCGGATTCGGCCCCGGTGGTCTCGGGCGTGGCGGCTTCGGCCCCGGCGGCGCAGGCGCCCACGGTAGGCACGGCGGCCACGGATCGTTCACCCCGGGCATGGGTCGGGGATCGAGAACGGTGGGCGACGCCGAGATGCCGGTAGGTATCGCGCCCGGCCGTGGGATGCGCGGCGGGATGGGTGGAATGTTCGGGGGTGGCACCGTCTCCGAGTCTCTGAAGGAGACGCTGCTCGAGAACGCCGATGCCTACACGTGGGTCGCCGCCACGGTGGGAGCGAATCAGGCCGCCACTTACCAGCTCGCCACGCTGAAGTCGGTCATGCCGATCGGCGGCTACAACGGGACCGACCCGTCGCCCACCCTGCAGCAGTTCCAGGGCTATGTGAAGCAGGGCCGCATCCATTACTTCGTCGTCGCCGGCGGACCGTTCGGAGGAAGCAGCGAGGGCACGGCGACGTCGATCACCTCGTGGGTGGAGCAGAACTACGCCGAGGTCACTATCGACGGAACGACGATGTACGACCTCACCCAGCCGAACTGAGCAGGAAGTCGCGGAGCACCACGGCGTGGTTGACCTCGGGATCGTGCGCCCCGAAGGCCAGGGTCACCACGTCGTGGGCCGCGATCGCGCCGCGCAATTCCTCGAGCGCCGCGGCCTGGTCCGGGCGCGGGTCGCACAGCTCGGCGTCGTAACGCACCCGGAACTCCGCGAATCGTGCCGGGTCATGCGACCACCACTTCCGCAGCTCGGGGCTGGGCGCGACGTCCTTAGACCAGAGATCGAGCGCGGCACGCTCTTTGGTCACGCCGCGGGGCCAGAGGCGGTCGACGAGGACCCGGTAGCCGTCACCGTCGTCGGCAGGCTCATACACCCGCTTCAGTCTCACCTCACCCACCGGCGGACTCCTCTCGTAGCGACCTCGTTAGCCTGACCCTACGACGGAAGGAGAATGCGGTGCATTCGTTCTCGACCGCTGCGGCGATCCAGGTGGCCGTGGTCTTCGTATGGCTGGGCATGGTCCTGGCGATCTCGTTCCTCGAGGCGCCGATAAAGTTCCGCGCCCCGGGCATCACGATCCCACTCGGGGTCGGTATCGGCCGCCTGGTGTTCCGCGCGCTCAACGCCGTCGAGGCGGCACTCGCCGTAGCACTCGTCGTCTGCGTGAGCGTCGCGCCCGAGACGACGGCCGCCACCTGGGTGCCGGTCGCGATCCTCATCGCGGACCTGGCGGTCGGCGCTGGGGTCCTCCGCCCGGTGATGGACCGTCGCGTCGTCGCCGGCGACGTCACCGACGGGGTGCCCCGGCACAACCTGCACTTCGGCTACATCGGCCTCGAGGTCGCGAAAGTGGTGCTGCTGATCTGGCTCGGCATCGTCTCGCTGCCGTGAGTCAGAACAACGGGTCCTCGGGGTAGTCGCCGCGCACCTCGATACCCGATGCAAGCGTGCCCGCGGGTGGCTGTAGTCCTAGATGGTGCCACGCAGCGACGGTCGCCACGCGGCCCCGGGGCGTCCGGGCCAGCATGCCGGCACGCACCAGAAAGGGCTCGCACACCTCCTCCACGGTGCCCGGCTCCTCCCCGACCGCGACCGCCAGCGTCGAAACCCCCACGGGCCCACCGCCGAAGCTGCGGATGAGCGCCCCGAGCACTGCCCGATCGAGACGGTCGAGACCCAGCTCGTCGACGTCGTACACCTTGAGCGCACCCCGGGCGACGTCGACCGTGACCACACCGTCGGCGCGCACGTCGGCGAAGTCCCGGACCCGACGCAGCAATCGGTTCGCGATACGGGGCGTCCCGCGCGACCGACTCCCGATCTCTGCCGCCGCCTCGCGGTCGATGCGGATGCCGAGGATCCGCGCGCTGCGCTCGATCACCTGGATGAGCGCGTCCGTGTCGTAGAAGTCCATATGCGCTGTGAAACCGAAGCGGTCGCGCAGCGGTCCGGTCAGCGAACCCGACCGAGTGGTGGCACCGACCAGGGTGAAGGGCGCGACGTCCAGCGGAATCGACGTGGCACCCGGACCCTTGCCTACCACGACGTCGACCCGGAAGTCCTCCATCGCGAGGTACAGCATCTCCTCGGCCGGCCGCGCCATCCGGTGGATCTCGTCGATGAACAACACGTCGCCTTCAACGAGATTCGACAGCATCGCGGCGAGGTCGCCCGCGCGCTCGAGCGCCGGACCGGACGTCAGCCTCAGGGCCGCACCCATCTCTGCCGCGATGATCATCGCCAACGACGTCTTACCCAGCCCGGGCGGACCCGACAGCAGGATGTGGTCGGGCGTGGTCCCCCGCTTGCGCGCGCCGTGTAGCACCAGCTGCAACTGTTCACGTACCTTCGGCTGCCCGATGAACTCGTCGAGCGTTCGGGGACGCAAGGTGTCCGGATCGTCCGTCGCGTCCACCGCCGCACCGTCGACGAGTCGGTCCTCATCGAACCGATCCTGTGCACGCTCCGACACATCAGACTCTGCGCTCGGGCCGTGCCCGGCATCCAGCTCGTCCGGCCCGCTCACTCCGCGACCGGCGCCGTGGTCGAAGGGGTTGCCGCTCATGGCATCACGCCCGGCCCAGGATCTTCAGAGCATCGCGGAGCAACTCGGCGACCGGTCGATCCGCGCCCTCGCCGACGACGGCCGTGACGGCGGGCTCGGCCTGCTTGAGCGTGAACCCGAGGCCCTCCAGTGCGTCGATCAGCTGTTGTTCGACGCCGCCGCCGGCACCCACGACGACCGCGGGCTCGCCATTCGTACCCGGGGCCGCGATCTTGTCCTTGAGCTCGACGTGGATACGTTCGGCGACGCGCTTGCCCACACCGGGGATCAAGCACAACGTCTTGATCTCGCCGCCTGTGATCGCCCGTGCCATCTCACGTGGGTCGAGCACCGCGATCGCCGACATGGCGAGACGCGGGCCGATGCCCTGCACCGTCTGCAGCAGATGGAACAGCTCCTGCACCTCAGGATCGGTGAATCCGTAGAGGGTCATCGAGTCCTCGCGCACCACCATCGACGTGAGTAGCGACGCCTCGGCGCCGCGCGTCATCGACCCGGCCGTGGTAGGCGCGACCTGTACGCGATATCCGACTCCGCCGCACTCGATCACTACGTGGTCGAGCGCGATATGGAGCACCGGCCCCCGGAGCGACGCGATCATCACCTGACACCTCCCGCCGCGCGCGAACCCGCGGCCCTACGGCGGCTCTCCGCGAGCCGCTGCTGATACACCTTGCGCTGTTGTTCCGCCCTGCGCTCGGCCTCGGCCATGCGAGCGATCATCGGGGCGCGCCAGCAATGGCACACGGCCAACGCGAGCGCGTCGGCCGCATCCGCGGGCTCCGGGGCCTTCTGCATCCCGAGGATCCGCGTGATCATCGCAGTGACCTGAGCCTTGCCGGCTCGGCCGTTGCCCGTGACGGCCGCTTTCACTTCCGATGGTGTGTGGAAGTGCACGGCGATTCCTCGCCGCGCCGCGGCGAGAGCGACGACCCCGCCCGCCTGCGCGGTGCCCATCGCCGTCGAGACGTTGTGCTGGGTGAACACTCGCTCGATCGCGATCACGTCCGGCTCATGGGTGTCCATCCAATACTCCGCCGCATCCGAGACGGCCAGGAGCCGCTCCGCCAACTGCATATTCGACGGTGTCCGCACCACGTCGACGTCCAGGGCGGTCACCTTGCGCCCGGTCCCGGCCTCGACCACGGACAGTCCGCACCGTGTGAGCCCGGGATCGACCCCCATCACCCGCACGCCGAACCGCCTTCCACACGCCTGTCACGAAACTATGTTCGAGGGTAGCCGACACCACCGACAGGTTCGTTCAGCGACACGGGCGCCCCGCGCCCGCCGCCGCGGGGTCTCACTTCGTACAGATGACGTTGGGTTCGGGATCGTATTCGACGGTGTTCGTGTGGCGCGAGAGCTGAGCGCCGGTGCGGATGTCGGTGACCACGCGGGTGTCCGACACCGTGAAACCCGGCTGGCCGGTCGCTGCGATGCAGTCGTCTCCCGACAGCCGCTCGGTACCCGGCTGCGTCACCGCACTGCGGGAGCCCGTGATGGACTGCACCTTCCGTGTCTTCGTCGACCACATCCGCACGGTGACCGAAGACGAGTCCGCGAAGGCCTGGATCACCACGCCGTGCTGCGTGTCGTTCTTGAACGACAGGTCGATGGCGCCGTCGTACACCGTTGCCTCCCGCGCGGGTGGATACCGGGAGATGTAGTAGCTGTGTTCTGTGTGGTCGACGTCTTGCAGTCCAGCGAAGTACGCGGCGTTGTACAGCGTGGTCGCGAACTGCGAGATGCCGCCCCCCACCGCGCGGTCGGGCCGCCCATGATTGATGATCCCGGCGTCCACATATCCCTGTGCCGCCCCGCGGGTCCCGGTGTAACCGTTCAATGAGAAGGTCTCGCCCGGCAGGATCAACGCGCCGCTGACCTCCTCGGCCACCCGCCGGATGTTCTGACCCGAATCGGGTTTGAAGCCACCGGTCGTGAACTCGGAGACGACCTCCTTCACGCCCAGGCCCTTTGCACGCGCGGTGGTCACCTTGGGCCGCGTGGCCCGGAGGGTCGCGTCGACCGTGCGCCCGGCCCCCTTCGCGGTGACCGCATTCGAGACCGCCTCGGTCGTGCGCGTCCAATCCACGTCGCGGCCCACGGCCCCGGGTACGAGCACCGGTGCGCCGCCCTCGAAACGGAACGAGGCGTCCTTGGCTTTCACAGCCACCGGGGCCAGTCGCTTGCGGACGGTCGCTGCGAGCTTCGCCTGGTCGGTGCGCGCGACGAGCGCGCCCTTACCGTCGGGGCGGTACGAAAGGAAGCCTCCGATGTCCGTCGGCGTCACGCGCACCGTCGGCGCGCCCTTGCCGCGCACCACCACGTCCGACGCGACGACGTCGTGAGCCGCCCCGCGCATCGTGGCCTCGACCGTGGCCGCCGTGACAGTCGGCTGGGCCGTATCGGTGGGCACGTCCACCACGTGCGAATCGGGCCACGCCGCCGTGACCGCGGCGGCCGCCCGGCCGGGATCGATCGCTATACCAGGACGCGGCTGCACGGCCACAGGCCTACCCGACTTGAACTCGACGGCTCCATCGACCATCGCGTGGGTGAGTCGGGTCGCCGACCGCGCTACCGCGGAGTCGAACGTGGTCCGATCGACACGGGACGCGGCAGGCACCGTCGTGCGCCCGCCGAAAGTACCTGTCAGTGAGCGCCAGGGGGTGCGCGCCTCGATCGCCCGGTCGACGGTAGCAGGCACGTCGACCGCCAGCCCGAGCTCCGCGGGAGGCAGCACCACCGAGCCGTCGGGGGTCCGCAGGGTGACGCTGTCCGTCTGCCCGAACGTGGTGCGGGAGGCCAGCTTACGTTCGGCCTCGGCCCGGCTGAGACCACCGATGTCCACTCCTGCGGCGGTCGCGCCGGCGACGGTGACGTCGCGACCGACCCAGGCGGCTCCCGCCGCGCCGAGCAGCATGGCGACGGCCGCCACCACGATCGGCGTGCGCGCCACACGACCCGTCACGCTGGCCCTCCCTGCTCTCTCGACCCGGTCCCGACCTAGTCCTCGTCCAGTTCCGCGAGGACCTCGTCCGACACGTCGAGGTTGGTGTACACGTTCTGCACGTCGTCGCTGTCCTCCAGCGCATCGATCAGGCGGAACACTTTGCGCGCACCGTCGGCGTCGAGCGGGACGTCCACCGACGCCCGGAAGCCGGACTCGGCGGACTCGTAGTCGATGCCCGCCTCCTGGAGGGCACTGCGCACCGCCACCAGGTCGGTGGGCTCCGAGACGATCTCGAACTGCTCGCCGAGGTCGGAGACCTCCTCCGCACCCGCGTCGAGGACCGCAAGCAGCACGTCGTCCTCACTCTGCCCGTTCTTGTCTAGTGTCACGATGCCCTTGCGCGTGAAGAGGTAGGCGACGGACCCCGGATCCGCCATATTGCCGCCGTTGCGGGTCATCGCCACACGGACCTCGCCCGCGGCTCGGTTCCGGTTGTCCGTGAGGCACTCGATGAGCACTGCGACACCGTTCGGGCCGTAGCCCTCGTACATGATGGTCTGCCAGTCGGCGCCGCCCGCCTCCTCGCCGCCACCGCGCTTGCGTGCCCGCTCGATGTTGTCGTTGGGAACCGAGTTCTTCTTCGCCTTCTGGATGGCGTCGTAGAGAGTCGGATTGCCCTCGGGGTCACCACCGCCGGTACGCGCCGCGACCTCGATGTTCTTGATCAGCTTGGCGAACAGCTTGCCGCGCTTGGCGTCGATCGCAGCCTTCTTGTGCTTGGTGGTAGCCCATTTGGAGTGGCCGCTCATCGGTTCCTTCCGATCCGTTCATCACTTGCAACCTCGTGAGTTTACGTGAAGGCCTTCTCCAGGTCGGCCAACGCGTCCTCCAGGTGGTGGATGAGCCGCTGCAGCCGCGGCACCGCGGTGCGGCACCCGACGATGCCGAACTCGAGGTTCCGGTCGTTGGTGCAGATCGTTATGTTCATCGCCTGCCCGTCCAACGCGATCGACGCGGGATAGACGCCGTCGAGGCGCGCGCCGTTCCAGTACATCGGCTGCTTCGGCCCGGGCACGTTGGAGATGACCAGATTGAACGGCGGCCTGGCGCGGCGCACGAGACTCGGGACACCACTCATCGAGACGCCCAGGCCGGCGATGTTGGCCGCGCTCATCGCCAGGATCTGCAGCGGCGACAGCTCACCCATCACGCGACGCGCCGCGCGCACCGAGTTGTGGACGGCGGTGAGTCGCTCGGCCGGGTCGACGACGTCGGTGCCGAGCGTCGCGATGATCGCGCCAACCGCGTTCGACTGCTCGACATCGCTCTCCTTGCGCAGCGAGACGGGCACCATGGCGGTGAGCGACCTGTCCGGCAGGGCACCCAACTCGAGTAGATATGCGCGCAGCGCGGCACCGCACATCGCGAGGACCACGTCGTTGACAGTCGCGCCCGCCGCGGAGCGGACCGCGTCGATGCGATCGAGCGAGTACGACTGCGCGACGAATCGCCGCGCCCCGCCGATCGGCACGTTGAACAGGGTGTCGGGGGCTTGGAAGGGTGCCGTGTAATCGTGGTCGCGCAGCACGGTACCGACGACCTTCAACGAAGCGGGCAGCATGCCGAGCACCTCTCCCGTGACGCCTCCCGCCTGCCGAACGACGTCGAGCGGAGCCAGCAGCCCGCTGCTCTTGTGTCTGGACGGCGTGCCGTGTCGCGCCCCCAGGCCCGGCTGCCAGTACGCGCGGCCCTCGCGGTCGTCCGGGTCCGACGACAACGCGAGACCCATATAGCGCAGGGCCGAGACACCATCGCATAACGAATGGTGGCACTTGCTGAACACTGCGAACCGGCCGTCGTCGAGCCCCTCGACGACCTGCACCTCCCACATCGGGCGGTGCCGGTCGAGCAAGGTCTCGTGCCATAGCGAGACCTGCTGGAAGAGCTCGCGGATCCGGCCCGGTCGTGGTAGCGCCGAGTGCCGCACGTGGTACTCCGTGTCGATGGATTCGACCCGACTCCACCACGTGTTGCCGACGATGCCCACGGGATCGGCGGGACGGCGGCCGAAGCGCTCCGAGACCTCGGTCTGCGAGCGCAGCCGCTCCACCATCTCCCGGACGAAATCCGGTCCGGCGCCGTCGGGCGGGCGGAACAGCTGTAACCCACCCACGTGCATCGGGTGCTCACGGGACTCGGCGATCAGGAACATCGAATCGGTAACCGGCATATAGCTCATCGACCCGCTCCTCGCGCCACGGCAGCAATCACTCCCCCAGTCTGGACCGCACCCCGCTGTGGCGGGTCGGCTTGGCTATTACGCACAGGTGGTCACGCTCGTTCCGCCAGTCGCACGAAGTACTCGTGCATCCGCAGATCGCCAGTCACCTCGGGGTGGAACGACGTGGCCACCGCATCGCCCTGCCGCACCGCGACGGCGTGCGTGCGCGATTCTGCGCCGTGCGGAGCTACGTCGACGCCGGCGAGCACCTGCACACCGGCGCCGACGGACTCCACCCACGGGGCGCGGATGAACACCGCGCGCATCGGACCGCCGTCGACGCCCGTGACGTCCAAGTCCGTCTCGAACGAATCGACTTGACGACCGAAAGCATTGCGCCGCACCGTCATATCGATCGCCCCGAGACTGCGCATATCGGGCCGGGTATCGAGCACAGACGACGCCAGCATGATCATGCCCGCACACGATCCGTACGCCGGGAGCCCCTCCGCCAGAGCCGCCCTCAACGGCTCGTAGAGCCCGAACACGCCCAGTAGCCGGCTCATCGTGGTCGACTCCCCACCGGGGATCACCATCCCATCGACCCGCGCCAGATCCGAGGGGGTCCGCACTGGCAGCGAATCGGCTCCCACCGCGGCCAGGGCCGCCCGATGCTCCCGGACGTCGCCCTGCAACGCCAACACCCCGATGCGCACGCTCACGCGGGCAGCCTATCGACGCGTCACACGTGGAACCGCAGGAGCCCCTCCTGGATCACCACGGCGGCCAGGGTCCCGTCGCGCGTGAAGATCCGGCCCGCGGTGAGCGCCCTGCCGCCACCCGCCGACGGCGAACGCTGGTCGTACAGCAACCACTCGTCGGCACGGAAGCGGCGCAGGAACCACATCGCGTGATCCAGGGACGCCGCCTGGTAGGGGGACCCCTCGTGCGGCACGCGCGCGGACATGAGCAGTGTCATGTCACTCATGTAAGCGAGAGCGGCGACGTGGAAGCTGTGCTCGTGCGGCAGCGGATCGCGGTGACGGAACCACACCTGCTGGTGCACCGCCTGTCCGGGCCGCTGCTCGGTCTTCTCCTGCGGCACGATCCGGATGTCGAAGTCCATCCATTCGCGCAGCACCGGACGCGAGTCGGCCGTCTCACGAGCGTCCGGCACATCCTCCGGCGGGATCGCCGGCGGCATCTCGTCGGAGTGCTCGACGCCCACTTCCTCCCGCTGGAAGGAAGCCGACATGGTGAAGATCGCCTCACCAGCCTGCATGCCCGTGACGCGGCGTGTGGTGAACGAGCGACCGTCACGAATCCGATCGACCAGGAAGACGGTGTCGGCCTTGGTGTTTCCGGGACGCAGGAAATAGCCGTGCAGCGAATGCACGAGCGAACCCTCGTCGACGGTGGCGTTCGCCGAGCGCAACGCCTGGCCCGCCACCTGCCCGCCGAAGGTCTTGGGCAGGATCGACTCGGCGTGGATACCGCGGAAGATGTCCCGGTCGATCTGCTCCAGCTTCAGCAGCTCCTGGATGCTCGTCACGCATGGTGACTCTACCGGCCTGCCGAACGGGCTCCGCCTCTACGCCACCGGCTCCGCGGACTCGGCGAGCGTCGTGGTGACGTCCACCACGACGACGGTGACGTTGTCCCTACCACCTGCGTTCAGCGCGGCGGAGATCAGCTGTTCCGCACACTCGTCGATCGGCGCATCGCTATCCAGGATCGCCAGGATCTCGTCATCGGTGAGCTCGCCGTTGAGGCCGTCCGAGCAGAGCAGCAGCTTCTCCTCCGGCTGCGCGGGAACGATCCAGAAGTCGGCGTCCGGCTCCATACCCGCGCCGAGGGCGCGCGTGATGACGTTGCGGCGCGGATCCGTGCGAGCCTGCTCCGGGCTCAGGAACCCACCGTTCACCAGTTCCTGCACCTGCGAGTGATCCACGGTCAACTGCTCGAAGTAGCCGCCGGCCAGCCGGTAGGTGCGCGAGTCGCCGATGTTCACCACCAGCCAGTGCGGCACGCCCTCGTAGGTCGTCAGGACGACGCCGGTCACCGTCGTGCCCGCACGCTTGCCGGAATCGGAGTCGATACCCTCGATGGTCGCGTGCGCGCTGCGCAGGCGGTCGACCACCGACTCCATCACGGCCTGCGCATCCTGCGGCTCGGCCCCGAACACCTCGGCGAGCGCCTCGAGGGCCGCGGCGCTGGCGACCTCCCCCCGATCATGCCCGCCCATGCCGTCTGCGAGCAGGAAGAGGCCGGGTCCGGTGAGCGCACCGTCCTCGTTCGTCATACGGACGCGTCCCGGGTTGCTGATGGCGACCCAACGCATCGAAACGCCGCCGACGGTGCCGTAGCTGACGCCGGAACGGGCCGAGCCGTCCCCGCCCGTCTCCTCGACCGTCATCCGGCGAGCACCTTGAAACTCCGCTGGCCGATGTGCACGACACTCCCCCTCTCGACGACGTAACGCTCGCCCGGGGTGAGTTCCGTCCAGGTGTCGCGGTAGGAGATGGCAGAACCGTTGGTGGAGCCCACATCCTCGACCCACAGCTCACCGCGGGTCAGGCCGAACCGCATATGCGTCTTGGACACCGATGCGGTGTCGTCGACCAGCACATGCCTGTTGATGGTGGATCCGTCGACACCGTTCGGCACGACGGGCTCGCGGCCCAGGAGTCCCTCGCCGTTGACGTCGAGCGCATGTCCGTCGTCGAACCGGAGCTGGATCGGTGCGTGCACGCCCGGCGCAGTGCGCGGGGGCATCCCGGTGACAGGCGCCGATGGACGCGGTACCGCTGGGCCGGCCGGTCGCTGCCCCTGCTGCGGCGGCCGCGGTGCCACGGACCGCAGGGGACCCTGCTGGCCGGGCCGCGGCTGCGACGGCGCCGAAGGTCGCGGCCCCGGGGGCTGCTGCGGCAACGTCGGCCGGGGACCGGCCGGGGGCACACCCGGCCCGCCCGGGCCGACGAGGCCCGACGGTGCAGGGCCCTGCGGGCCCGGGCCAGGCGTCTGCCGGACGGTCGGCTGGTCGGGTGGACGCACCTCGGTCGCCTCGGTCACCGCCTCGGCGTCGCCACCCGCGGGCGGACCGAAGCGCGGGGCACCCGTCGCCTCGGACAGGGTCGGCGGTGCGAGGCGCGCACGCCCCTCGTCATCGAGTTCCTCGCCGGGCTCCGGCAGAACCGCCGTCGCACCCGGCGCACCAAAGCCGGCGAGACGGGATTCGGTACGGGCGTCGTCCTCGGGCTCAGCTCCGGACACGGGCTCGGTCGCATCGACGGTGACGGTGCGCGAGACCTTCTCGTGGATGCCGCGGTGGAACCCGGACTTGTCTGCGAGCGCCGTCCAGGCCGGGAGGTAGACGACCACCGACAGGATGTCGAACACGATCGAACGCGCGGCAGCCATCGGGTATCCGGGGACGCGGGCCGTGTGCTCATCGACCACACGGAGCTGCGCGAGCGCCTTGCCGGGGCTCGCACCGAACGCGCCGTGTAGGGCGACCGAGGCGACGAGCGCCACCAGGGCGCCGACTCCGGCGAGGATCCAGCCCATCTGCAGGTCGGCGAGAACGTTGATGATCAGGCCCACGGCGACGGCCGTACCCACCAGGCACAGATCCGCGATGTACGCCAGCACGCGCAGGACGATCGGTGCGGGCGTCCCGTCGATCGAGAGGTCGGAGTGCCGATCCGCGGAGTAGGGCTCCTCCGTCTCGGACGGCGTCGAAGCTGAAACGGACATGGACTCTGCCTAACTCCCCTGCTCGCAGGCAGGCATCCGCCCGCCTGATTTCGGTATCGACGACGCTATAACGAATCTACCGTCGGCCGCAGGCGACATGCCGTCATGCAGCGCACCGTCCACCGACGGCGATTCGTCACGAGCGCGTTCTGCTCTGCACGAATCTCGTCCAGCCAGCTATCCGGCAATGTGTCATCGGACGGAGTCTACTTACCCACCCGACAGATGGATGCAGGAGTCGGGATCACCGAGCACATCAGGCCGTCACGGCGAGACCGGCGCCGGCGAAGCCGCGGTGGATCCCCAGTCGGCGCCGGCCTACCAGCCGCGCTCGGCGAGGCGGTGTGGCTGCGGGATGTCGTCGACGTTGATGCCCACCATGGCCTCGCCGAGACCGCGGGACACCTCGGCCAGCTTGGCCGGGTCGTCGTAGAACGTCGTGGCGGCGACGATCGCCTTGGCACGGTGCTCGGGGTTGCCGGACTTGAAGATGCCCGAGCCCACGAACACGCCCTCGGCACCGAGCTGCATCATCATCGCGGCATCCGCCGGGGTCGCGATGCCGCCGGCGGTGAAGAGGGTGACGGGCAGCTTGCCGGCCTTGGCGACCTCGACGACCAGATCGTACGGCGCCTGCAGTTCCTTGGCCGCTACGTACAGCTCGTCCTCGGGCAGCGACGTCAGCCGACGGATCTCGTCGCGGATCTTCCGCATGTGCGTGGTCGCGTTCGAGACGTCGCCCGTGCCGGCTTCACCCTTGGAGCGGATCATGGCCGCGCCCTCCGTGATTCGACGCAGCGCCTCGCCCAGGTTGGTGGCGCCACAGACGAACGGCACTGTGAAGGCGAACTTGTCGATGTGGTTGCTGTAGTCCGCCGGTGTCAGCACCTCGGACTCGTCGATGTAGTCCACGCCGAGCGCCTGGAGGATCTGGGCCTCGACGAAGTGGCCGATACGGGCCTTCGCCATCACCGGGATCGAGACGGCCGAGATGATGCCGTCGATCATGTCCGGGTCGCTCATCCGCGAGACGCCGCCCTGGGCGCGGATGTCTGCGGGCACCCGCTCGAGCGCCATCACCGCCACAGCGCCGGCGTCCTCGGCGATCTTGGCCTGCTCCGGCGTGACCACGTCCATGATCACCCCACCCTTGAGCATCTCGGCCATGCCCCGCTTCACGCGCGCGGTGCCGGTGACGGGGGCGGCCGTATCGGTGGTCTGGGACTCGGTGGTCACGTCGATTACTCCTGCTGGCTGTGCTCGGCCACCGCCCGGACGGGCGGCGCATCGGCCCTCCATTCAACCCGATGGAGCACATCTCCGTGGGCTCGGGTGCGCCGCGTGCCCGGTCCGGGACGGCCGGGTGACCTCGCCGCTCCCTAGTAGAAGTATCCGTCCCGCCTGTTAAACCGGGTGGGACGGATACTTCTACTAGGGAGCGGTACTTCTGATCGGGCGCGGCGGCTACTGGATGTCGACGGCGACCAGTGGGCCGACCGAGTGCACGGCGGCGTGAGCCTGCGCGAGCCGCGCCGACAGCTCGACGGGGAACACGGGCCGTTCGGCAGCTAGCGCATTGAGCTCTGCGCCCGTACACCAACGCAGTTCGTCGACCACCTGCGCCTCCATCTCCCCGAGTCGCACGGGCGCGGGTGTGAACCGCGCGACCTGGCATACGAAGAAGAACTCGACCGAGTCGAACCGCTGCCCCGCGAACGTGAACACCGCCTGTCGACGGAACACCGGCCCGCGCAGCAAGGCACGGTCGAGACGCAGCCCCGTCTCCTCGTAGACCTCACGCACGGCGGCATCCACGAGTTCCTCGCCCTCGTCGACGCCCCCGCCTACGCTGAACCAGAACCCGGGCGAGCCCGGAACCTGTGGGTCGTGTCCTCGGATCAGGAGCACGGCGCCCTCCGGGTCGAACAACAGCACGCGCGCCGAGACGCGCGGGCGCCCCTCGATGACGGGCGTCTCCACCGCACCACCGCGGTCGACGATCTCGAAGTATGCCGGCATCGGAGCGGTGCCGCCAAGGTGGAACCACCGCACGAACCGGCGCCCTCGCAGCGCGCGGGTGTCGCGCACTGCGTCGTTATGGAAGCGGCGGGCGATCATCACGCGGGCGTCCGCGTCGGCGAGTTCGGCGACCAGGGCCGACGGGAGCGACTCCGCCTCCAGGGTCGATAGGGCCGCGGACAGACGGTTCTCGCGCACCTCACGCTGGGGCCGCTCCGCCGCCTCTGCGCGATCGGCGAACCCACGCAATCGCTCTGCCTTGTCGGCGGGCAGGGACACGGCGACCGTGCGCGCCACCGCCGCTCGCCGAGCCAGCGCCGACTCGAGTGCCTGCCACGACAGGTCCGTCCGGACGTGCAACCGGTCCAGACGGTGCGCGGTCTGGTACGCGGTCACCGCCACGGCGACCAGGATCAACAGGATCAGGCCCGCAACGATGACCGTGGTAGCGGTGAGGCTAATCATCGACACTCACCACCACGCCCGGGACCGCGACCGTCTCGTAAACACGCAGCACCTGGAGCGCTACTACAGACCAGTCGAACCTCCGGACCGCCGCCGACGCCCGCTGGACGAGCGCCTCACGGCGCGCGTCGTCGGAGAGCAGCCCCGACACCGCCTCGCCGAGCGCGATGCCGTCGCCGACGGGGACGAGGACTCCGACGGGATCCTCGGATCGCGGGACCACCCCGCCGTCGAGAACCCGCTCGAACGCGTTGAGGTCGCTCGCGACGACTGCCGCACGGGCGGCCATGGCCTCCACCAGCACGATGCCGAAGCTCTCGCCGCCGGTGTTGGGCGCGACGTACACGTCGGCCGAGCGTAAGGCCCGCTTCTTCTCTTCATCCGTGACCGCGCCGAGCAGCTTCAGGTGGCCGGCGAGAGGACCGGCCTCGCGCCGCAGACGCTGCTCATCGCCCCTGCCGATAACCAAGACCTCGACGTCCGGGTGTGCGTCGACTATGGCGGGAAGCGCCTCGAGGAACACGTGCATGCCCTTGCGCGGCTCGTCGTAGCGCCCAAGAAAGAGCACCGTCTTACCGGGGCGGGGGTACCCCGGAAGCGGCTCGGACCGCGCGAACGCGTCGACGTCCACGCCGTTCGGGATCTCGATGGCGTCCGATCCGAGGGATTCCATCTGCCAGCGCCGGGCGAGCTCCGATACCGCGATCTTGCCGCGGATCTTCTCGTGCGAAGGCCGCAGCACACCCTGGAACACGCTCAGCACGAGAGAGCGCGTGGTCGAGGTGTGGAACGTCGCGACGATGGGCCCCTCCGCGATCGCCAGCGACAACATCCCGAGGCTCGGGGCATTCGGCTCGTGCACGTGCAACACGTCGAAGTGTCCGTCCTTCAGCCACTTCCGCAACCGCGAGAACGCGACGGGACCGAAGCTCAGCCGCGACACCGACCCGTTATACGGGATGGCGACGGCTTTGCCCGACGACACCACGAAGTCCGGCAGCGGGGTGTCCTTCGAGGACGGTGTCAGCACGGACACCTCGTGCCCCATGCCGATTAGTACTCGCGCCAGGTCGGCGACGTGTGCCTGGACTCCGCCGGCAACGTCGAACGAGTACGGGCAGATCATGCCGATCCGCACGCCGCTCCTCCTCTCACGCCTCGGGCGCGCGGTCGGCGCCCAGGATCCGCTCGCGCCGCGCCTGTGACCAGTCCGCCTCCCAGAGCGGCTGCAGCATGTGCCAGTCCGCAGGGTGCGCGGCGATATTGCGCTCGAACGCCTCCGCGAGCTTCTGCGTCGCGTAGGCGACTCCCCTGGACACGTCGATCTCGTCCTCCGCCTTGAAGCCCCAGCCACCGTCGGTGAACCAGCAGTGCACGGGCAGCAGCGGGGCGCCCGTGTCGATCGCGAGCTTCGCCGGGCCCGCGGGCATGCGCGTCGGCTCGCCGAAGAAGGTCACGGGTACGCCATGCCGCGCGAGGTCGCGCTCGCCGAGAAGACACACCACGCCGCCCGCCCGCAGCCGGTCCGCAAGCTGCGGGAACGGGGGCTGCTCACCACCGGATAGCGGGAAGACCTCGAAGCCGAGGGTCTCTCGATAGTCGACGAAGCGACGGAACAGGGACTCGGGCTCGAGCCGCTCGGCGACGGTGGCGAACTTCCCGTAGCGGTGGACGAGCCACACGCCCGCCATGTCCCAGTTGCCGCTGTGCGGCAGGGCCAGCACCGCGCCGCGGCCCGCGGCCATGGCCTCGTGCAGCGGCTCTGCGTCGACGAAGCGGTCGATGCTGCGCCCGACCTCGCCCAGATCCATGGACGGTAGCCGGAACGCTTCCTTCCAGTACCGCGCGTACGACCGGACTGCGTCGACCATCAGGGCCTCCGGGACGTCGGCCGGGTCTACACCGATCACGCGGGCCAGGTTGCGTCGCAACTGTTCCGGGCCGCCGTCGCGGCGCCCGACCAGCGCCCCGACGCCGTCGACCCCCCACTGCGCGATGCGGTCCGGGATGCGCCGCGTGACCGCCCATCCCGCCCCGTAGCCGAGATCGGCTGCGCGCGAACGAAGTTCGGAGATCACTCGTCGTCTCCGTCCGCAGGCCTGCCGAGGGGTAGGAGCTCCGTCGCGCCCGGCGACCGCAGGACGCTGACCGCCCGCTGGACGACGGTGACGACACTCAATATCGCGAGCACCCACATGGCGATCAGGACGGCCCACCACACGCCGAGACCGGTGAATCCGGCGCCGACCAGCACGATGATGAGCCGGTCCGGACGCTCGATCCAGCCGCCGTCGCCGTTGAGACCGGACGCCTCCGCGCGCGCCTTGGCATACGAGATGACCTGCGATGTGACGAGGCAGATCAGGGTCGCGATCAGCAGGTTCCAGCGGTTGCCGTCGTGGAAGACCGACCACCAGGCGAGGCCCGCGAAGATCGCGCCGTCGGCGATGCGATCGCACGTCGCGTCGAGCCAGGCGCCGAAGCGCGTCCCGCCGCCCCGGGCCCGCGCCATCGCGCCGTCGAGCATGTCGAACATGACGAAGAACCAGATGACCATCGTGCCCCAGAACAGGTGACCGCTGGGGAACAGCAGCACCGCTGCGGCCACGGAACACACGGTCCCGAACACCGTCACCGCGTCCGGCGTCAGACCGGTCTTGATGAGCGCGCGACCCATCGGCAGCGTCACCTTGGAGACCGACGCGCGGCCCCGGATGCTCAGCATCGTTCGAGGTCCTTCCATGCCTGCGCCATCAGGTCCCGGGTACGTCCCAGAACCTGGGGCAGGACCTTGGTCCCGCTGAGCACCGTGATGTAGTTGGCGTCCCCGGCCCACCGCGGCACGATGTGCTGGTGCAGGTGCTCGGCGATCGAACCGCCGCCCGCGCGACCGAGGTTCAAGCCCACATTGAACGCGTCGGGCTGCGAGATCGACTTGATCACGCGGATCGTCTTCTGCGTCAACCGCATCAGTTCCACCGACTCGTCGTCGGTAAGGTCCTCGAGATTCGCGACCTTCCGGTACGGCACGACCATCGCGTGGCCCGGGTTGTAGGGGAACAGGTTGAGTACGACGTAGGCGGTCTCACCGCGCGCGACGATGAGCCCCTCCTCATCGGAGAGCTTCGGGATCTCGAGAAACGCCGTGCTGCCCTTGGGCACCGCCGGGGCCTCGGCGATATACGCCATCCGGTACGGCGCCCAGAGCCGCTCGATCGTGTCCTCGGCACCGACGCCGAAATCCCGGTACCGACCGTCCTCTTCGGCCATCGATGCTCCCTCTGCCCCTCTTGCTGCGATCGGCTCTGCGGTCTCGGATCTGCGGTTCGGCTGTGCGGTTCGGCTGCGGTCAGCCGAACAGTTCGGCGGTAGGCGACTCGTTACGGCGCGAGTCTATCCAGGCGGCGATGCGGTCGGTGGCCTCCGACACGGGCACCTCGTTGACCTGTGAACCGTCTCGGAAACGGAAACTCACCGCGCCCGCGGCCTGGTCTCGCTCGCCGGCCAGCAGCATGAACGGGACCTTCTGGGTCGTGTGATTGCGGATCTTCTTCTGCATCCGGTCGTCGCTGTGATCCACCTGCGCGCGGTAGCCCCGCTTGCGCAGTTCCCGGATCACCGTCTCGAGGTGGTCGCCGAACTGCTCCGCGACGGGGATACCCACGACCTGGACCGGCGACAGCCAGGCGGGGAACGCACCGCCGTAGTGTTCGGTGAGCACCCCGAAGAACCGCTCCATCGAACCGAACAGTGCGCGGTGCAGCATGACCGGCCGGTGCTTCTGACCGTCGCTGCCGGTGTACTCGAGACCGAACCGGTCCGGGAGCATCAGGTCGACCTGGATCGTCGACATCTGCCAGCTGCGCCCCAGTGCGTCCTTGACCTGCACCGAGATCTTGGGGGCGTAGAAGGCCGCCCCGCCCGGGTCGTCGACGGTCTCCACCCCGAAACTGCTCGCGGCTTGACGGAGCGCATCGGTCGCTTCCCCCCACGCCTGGTCGGAGCCGATCGACTTCTCCGGGTTCCGGGTGGACAGCTCGAGATAGAAGTCGTCGAGACCGTAGTCGCGCAGCAGGTCGACGACGAACTGCAGCAGGTTCCTGATCTCACCCGCCATCTGCTCGCGGGTGCAGTAGATGTGCGCGTCGTCCTGCGTGAACCCGCGTGCGCGGGTCAGGCCGTGCACCACGCCGGACTTCTCGTATCGGTAGACGGTCCCGAACTCGAACAGCCGCAGCGGAAGCTCACGGTAGGACCTCCCGCGCGAGTCGAAGATCAGGTTGTGCATCGGGCAGTTCATCGGCTTGAGGTAGTAGTCCACGGCCTCGCGCGTGACCTCACCCTCGGCGTTCCGTTCCTCATCGAGCTGCATCGGGGGGTACATGCCGTCCGAGTACCAGTCGAGGTGGCCGGACTTCTCGAACAGCGCGCCCTTCGTGGCGTGCGGCGTGTACACGAACTCATAACCCGCCTCTGCGTGGCGCAGCCGCGAGTAGTCCTCCAATTCCTTGCGGATGATGCCCCCGTTCGGATGGAACACGGGCAGCCCCGAGCCGATCTCCTCTGGGAAACTGAACAGATCGAGCTCGGCGCCGAGCCGGCGGTGGTCGCGCTTCTCCGCTTCGGCGAGCAGCTCGAGGTACTCGTCCTGCGCCTCCTGCGACTCCCACGCGGTGCCGTACACGCGCTGCAGGTCGGCATTGTCCTGATCACCCCGCCAGTAGGCGGCGGAGCTGCGCGTCAGCTTCACGGCCGGGATGTACTTGGTGGTCGGTACGTGCGGCCCGCGGCACAGGTCACCCCAGATGCGTTCGCCTGTGCGGGGATTCAGGTTGTCGTATGCGGTCAATTCACCGCCTCCCACCTCCATGACCTCGCTGTCGGCGGCGGCACCCTTGTCGTCGATGAGCTCGAGCTTGTAGGGCTCGCTCGCCAGCTCGGCGCGCGCCTCGTCCTTCGACGCGTACACGCGGCGGTGAAACCGCTGCCCCGACTTGATGATCTGCTTCATCCGCTTCTCGAGGCCCTTGAGATCCTCGGGCGTGAACGGTTCCGCCACATCGAAGTCGTAGTAGAAGCCGTCCCTGATCGGCGGCCCGATGCCCAGCTTGGTGCCCGGAAAGCCGTCCTGAACAGCCTGTGCCAGTACGTGGGCCGCGGAGTGGCGGATGACGCTGCGCCCGTCCTCGGTGTTCGCCGCAACCGCCTCGACCTCGGTATCGGCCTCGGGGACCCAGCTCAGATCCTTGAGCGTGCCGTCGGTCGTCTTGACCACCACGATCGCCTCGGGCCCCTTGTTGGGCAGTTCAAGGTCGCGCATGGCCGCCCCGGCGGCGACGCCGGCGGGGACGGTGAACGTGGTGCTCACGGATCTCTCCTTGTTGTAGCGGGCGGCATACCTGGCCGCGCGCGGATTATGGTCACCCGATCCTAGCGATGCGCTCGATGCGCTCTTCGGGCGGTTGTCGTGGGCAGCTGGCGCACTTCGACATCCCCGGGCACAGGTAGATCAGGCAGCACGAACCACGCCGTATCACCCGCCTGCCGCCGACGGTGGCGGTGCGCGGCGGCGGCGCACCCGGCCCGAGCGCGGCGACAACAGCTGCGGGATCGAGCCCCGCCTCGAGCGCTGCGTTGGCGACGGAATCCGTGGCCAGAGCCCACAGCGCGCGCTCGCGGGCTCCCGACACGGCGGCGATCTCCGGGATCGGATCCGGCAGGCACGACAGGTTCGGGCCACCCGGGCGCGCCGTCACCGCCTGCGGCCAGCCGCCCGGACCTGGCCTCACCTCCAGGCCCGGGTCCGCCAGGTCGACGCCCTGCAGCAGAGCCGCGCGGGCGAGCGCACCCGATAGCGAGTACCAGAAGAGCGTCCCGGTGACGAGGCCGTCAGGAGCGCCCACCTGTTCGCCCAGGCTCCGGATAGAGCGTGCGAGCGCCTCTCCGCTGAGATCGGCTAGGCCCACTGCTTCAGCGGGCTCTGCAGCCATGGCTGGTCGAGCCCGACCCAGCCCGCCACCGTGCCGATCGCCCCGAGCACCCACAGCGTGGCGATCACGATCGCGCAGGTGAACAGCCCGAAGAGGCCCTTGACCAGGATGTTCTGGCGGCCGAGCCACGCGGTGAAGGCGTCGTAGTAGCGATGGGCGAATCGCAGCACACGCTTGGCCCACTCGAATTCGGAGGCGAGGATGCCCAGGCCCGCGAAGACGACCAGCCACCCGGGGCCCGGATACGGAATCGCGATGATGCCCACCACCAGGACCGCCGTGCCGACCACACCCACGCCGATCCGCCACAGCCGCGTCCCGCCGGGTCGCGCACGGACCCTGTCTCGGACTCCGCGGATCCGGTCTCCGGCCGACTTGGCGGCGTCGCCGAGTTCGCTCGCCACGTGACTCCTCTCGCTGCGGGCGCCGCTTCGGCCCGATTCCGGTTTCCTCCAAGGTAACCTGTGGCGTGCTCGACTCCCTCCTGCAACACATCCCGGTCCCGGCCGTGTACGCCTTGACCGGGTTCGCCGTCGGCATCGAGAGCCTGGGTGTCCCCCTGCCCGGTGAGGTGATCCTGGTGACCGCGGCCCTGCTGTCCTCGCACCATGAGCTCGCCGTGAGCCCGCACGGCGTCGCCGCCTGCGCGGTGGTGGGCGCGTGCATCGGCGACGGGATCGGCTATCTCGTGGGCAGGCGCTGGGGGACCAAGCTGTTCACCAAGCTCCAGCACTGGTTCCCGCATCACGTGAACGACGACCTCATCGCCTACGCCGAGCACGTGTTCGCCAGATACGGCGTGTTCGCGGTGTTCTTCGGCCGGTTCGTGGCGCTGCTACGGATCTTCGCGGGTCCGCTCGCCGGCTCGCTGAAGATGCCGCCGGCGCGGTTCTTCTCCGCGAACGTACTGGGCGGCATCTGCTGGGCCGCGGGAACCGTGTACCTGGTCTACTACCTGGGCGTCGTCGCCGAGAAGTGGCTCAAGAACTTCAGCTACGTGGGACTGGGAATCGCCCTGGTGTTCGCCGTACTCGCGTCGACTGTTCTGCGCCGGGCGATGAACCGCAGGGTCGCGGAGTTCGCCGCGCAACGTCGCGTAGCGGACGGCAGCGCCCAGGAGGCGTAGACCGATTCGATCGCCGTCGTCCGCGCGGCGAATACCTCAGCCGAACGACCACGGGCAGAGAAGGAATCAGAATGACGACGGAGCATCACGAGATCATCGTCGTAGGCGCGGGATTCGCCGGCATCGGTGCGATGATCTCGTTGCGCGAGGCCGGCTTCGATGACGTCCTCGCCGTCGACGACGCATCCGGCCCCGGGGGTGTCTGGCACTGGAACACCTATCCCGGTGTGGCTGTGGATATCCCGTCGTACAGCTATCAGTTCTCATTCGCGCAGCGCCCCGACTGGAGCCGCAGCTACGCTCCAGGCGCCGAGTTGAAGGCCTACGCGCAGTGGTGCGTCGACGAGTACCATCTCGCGCCCCACATGCGGTTCGACACGCGCGTCACTGCTGCGACATACGACGAGGGCTCGGACGTCTGGCGGATCACAACGTCCGGCGGGGCGCTCTCCGCGAAGTGGCTCGTCCATGCGGGCGGCCCCCTCAGTCAACCCAAGCTCCCGGACATCGACGGCGTCGGGGCCTTCGCGGGCGACACGATGCACACGTCACGGTGGGACCACTCGGTCGAGCTCACCGGGAAACGCGTCGGGATCATCGGCACCGGCGCATCCGCGGTGCAGGTCATCCCTGAGATCGCCGAGCGGGTCGAGCACCTGACCGTCTTCCAACGCACCCCGATCTGGTGCCTGCCGAAGGTCGACTTCGCCATTCCCCGGCCCGTACAGGCGGGCCTTGCCGCCATCCCGGGGGCGAAGGCGCTGTCCCGGCTGGTCACCCAGGCCTACGTCGAGTACACGTTCCCCGTCATCGCCCACTACGGGGCCTCGGTACCGGGGCGCACCCTGTTCGAGAGGGCCGCGCTCGCCTACCTCGCACAGCAGGTCGACGATCCTGCGATTCGCGAGAAGCTCACGCCTCGCTACGCGCTCGGGTGCAAACGGCCCAGCTTCCACAACTGGTACCTTCGCACCTTCAACAGGACCGATGTAACGCTCGAGACCACGACGATCGACGCGATCACTCCTGACGGCGTGCGCACCGTCGACGGCACCGAACACAGCCTGGACGTCCTCGTTCTCGCAACCGGTTTCAAGGTCACCGACAAGGACGCGCTGCCGACCTACGCGCTTGCCGGCCGGGGCGGCATCGATCTCGCCGAGGCTTGGGACGCCGACCGGCTGCACTCGTACCAGGGCGTCTCCGTGCCCGGATATCCCAACTTCTTCACCGTGTTCGGTCCGTATGGTTACAACGGCTCGTCGTATTTCGCGCTGGTGGAGAACAGCATGGCGCACATAGTGCGGGTCCTGCGCGAGGCGCGGCGACGCGGCTCGGCGGTCGTGGAGGTCACTACGGAGGCCGAGGCCGAGTACATGGCAGGGCTCGAGCGGCGGAAACGCCACCAGATCTTCTGGGATCCCAGCTGTCGTTCGGCGAACAGCTACTACTTCACCAAGCAGGGCGACGTTCCGCTCCGCCCGTCGACGACCGTCGAAGCCGCGTGGCGCAGCAGGCGATTCCCGATCGACGCCTACTCTTTCGCCGCATCCGCAGGCTGATTCACACCTGGAGCCCCGCGGCGCGCGCCTGCTTGGCTATCCGGCTCATCTCGGACATGTTCCCGAAGATCGCGATCCAGTTGTAGATCAGCAGGGAGATGAAGCCCCACCAGCCGGCCACGAGGCAATGCGTCTGCGCCTCGCGGTACGCGCGCCGGACATCATCGTATGAGCCCACGACGGTGCGGGTCTGCCACTGCGCAATGATGATCATCCCCGTGTGCTTCTTGAAGCGGGCCTGGAAGACCGGTCCCGGCCGTCCACCGGGCTGCTGTCCCGGATACTGCCCGCCGTACTGCTGGTTCGGGTAGCCGCCGTTCGGATATCCCTGGCTCGGCTGTTGATAGGACTGGCCCGCGTAGGGCGCCTGATAGGACTGCCCCGGGTAAGGCTGTCGCGGAATCGGCTGGCCGGGGTACTGGTTCGGATAGGGCTGCCCCTGGTTCTGCGGGGCCTGATACGGCTGTCCATCGTTCACGGTGTGATCTCACCACCCCGACCTTGGAATCCGCTTGCACAGGGGTTGCTCATCCTACGAACGGCCCGTGAACGTCACGTGGGCGATCGCGGTCTGCCAGTTGCGCCCCGATCCCGCGAGCCCCGTGATCCAGACGAGCACGTACTTAGTCGCCGATGCACCCGACGCCGTGAATGGCGTGTCCCCGTCGCTCAACGTGCCGGACCACACCGTCGACGTTCCGTCGAGCGAGCTGAGGCTCGACGACGATGCGGTCCGCACCTCCACGGTCGAACCCGCGCTGGGCGAGGTGATCATTCCGCCCGTCACCGTCTCCGATCCCGAGAGTGTGAACAAGAGCCCGATCCCGTCCTTGAGGTTGCCGAACTTGGGGCCGGACGCATAGTTCGCGGTCTTCCAAGCAGGTGACTCCCCCGTGAGCACGTTGTCGATCCGGTTGCTCGAGTCGGGGTTGCGGCTGAAGTCAACGAGCGACACCGAGGTCGCTGTGACCGCACCCCCCGAGCCGTGCCCGGACGCTCCACCGGTGCCCGATGTCCCGTTTCCCTTCCACAGCGTCAGTCCCACGATGAGGGCGACGACGACCACCAACGCTCCCGCCGCCGCGGCCAGATACGGACCCCGCCGACGACGTGGCGCCGGCTCTGCGCGAGTCTGGCCCGCATGCAGGTCGTGCCGCGCCGAGGCCTCCGGCGGGTACTCGCGCACGGGCGGCGCCATGGCACGCGTGTGCGACGGCAGCGCCGCGGTCCCCGGCGGGGCGAGCGCCGACTGCGCCGTCCCTGCAGCGGTGCGCGGGGGCTCGTCGACGGCGGCCTGCCCGCGCAGCGCGGCGACGAACTCCGCACACGTCCCGAACCGGTCGGCCGGGTCCTTGGCCAGCGCCTTCCGGAAGACGTTGTTGAGGTATGTGGGCAGTCCCGGGGCCCGCTTGGTGATCGGCGGGACGGCCCTGGTGAGGTGCGCGGAGATCAGCGCGGTCATGGTGTCGTCGGTGAAAGGCAGGCTGCCCGTGAGCATCTCGAACACCGTGCACGCCAGCGAGTACACGTCGGCACGGTTGTCGAGTGGGCGTCCCTCGATCGCCTCGGGTGACATGTACCCGACGGTGCCGATGGTCACGCCGGTGGACGTCAGCGACGTCGCCTCCCCCGCTGCCTTAGCGATACCGAAGTCGGCCAGCTTCACCGCCTCCACACGGCCGTGCCGCAGCTCGACCAGGATGTTCGCGGGCTTGACGTCACGGTGGGTGATCCCGCGCCGTTGGTATGCGTAGTCGAGACCTGCGCCTACCCCCGCGGCGATGTCGGCGGCCAGGTCGAGCGGCATGGGCCCGTTCTCGGCCAGCAGGTGGTGCGCGTCCTTGCCGTCGACGTACTCCATGGTCAACCACAACCGACCGTCGACGACGCCCCGGTCGTACAGGTGGACGATGTTCTGGTGTGACAGTGGCGCCAGCAGGTCCGCCTCGCGCTGGAAACGTCCCGCGAAGTCCTGATTACGGCTCACGCCCGCGTCGAGGAGCTTGAGCGCGTCACGCCGCGGCAGCCTGGGGTGCTGTACGAGGAAGACCTCGCCCATTCCCCCGCTGCCCAGGCGCCGGAGCACGTGGTACCCGGCGATCGTGCGATCCGGGGTCTGAGCGTGTGGAGTCATCCGCACCATCTTCCGCGTCCGGCGCGGTCGGCGCCACCATGTCCCGCCACAACGCGACGACCCTCACCCGACTCTCAGGCGGGCGTCACACCCGGGCCATGTGCACCAGGTCGTATCCGTTGCCGGTCGGGGTCCGGTGCGTCTCTCGGAAACCGAACCGCGAATACAGCCTCAGATTAGCGGCGCTCCGCTCGCCTGTGAACAGCCGGACCGGACCGGCACCGTCGAGAGCGTGCGTGAGCAGCCGGCTCCCGAGCCCTTGTCCCTGCAGGTCCGGGGCTACGACGAGGCGGCCGAGCTCGACCGTGCCATCGCTCGCGGGTGCCAGGCGAACAGCCGCGACCAGCCGGCCGTCGCGCCGGATGCCTAGGGCGGTGACGCCGGCCGTCAACGCCGTCACGAGCTCGTCGAGGGTCTCGGTGAGGGGCGGAAGTGTCAGATCGCCGTGGGCCTGGGCCTCGGTGACATAGGCCGCCCGCTGCAGGGTGAGGAGTTCACCGGCGTCGGCACGAGCGAGCGTCAGCACGTCCATATCCGCCACTCTAGATGCGGCCGAAGACCGGAGCCGCGGTGCGATGATGAGCGGATGACGCACACCGGGTTCTCGTCGACGCTGCACTCCGGATTCAGCAGCCCGGGTGCGGTCGGCACGCCGTGGTCGGAGGTCGAGGAGCTGCTGTCGCACGCGGAGATGTTCTGGATCGGCACGGTGCGCGCCGACGGCCGGCCACACGTCACCCCACTACCTGCGATGTGGCTGGACGACACCATGTACTTCGCGACGGGACTAGAGGAGCAGAAGGGGCGCAACCTCACACGCAACCCGTCGTGCACTCTGACCACCGGTTCCAACTCGTATCGCAGCGCTCTGGACGTAGTAGTGGAGGGTCGCGCCGTGCGAGTACGAGACCGCGCCGTGCTCGAACAGCTGGCCGGGATGTGGCTGGAGCGACTCGACTGGCCCTACGACGTCGACGACGACGGGTTCCGACACCGGAGCGATGGGCGGGCGCCGAACGTCGACACGGGCTCGGTTCCCGTATTCGAGGTGCGACCGGACAAGATCCTCTCGTTCAGCCGCGGCGAGAGCTTCGTGCAGACTCGTCATCTACCGTGCTGACGCACTCCGAACAGCACGAAACCCCCTGTAATACAGGGGGTTTCGTTGCTGGTGCGCGATACTGGGATTGAACCAGTGACCTCTTCCGTGTCAGGGAAGCGCTCTCCCACTGAGCTAATCGCGCCCGTCCGTCGTGAGCTCCACTCAACTCAGCTGCTGAGTGTGTTGGAGGCGGCGACGGGAATCGAACCCGTGTGCACGGCTTTGCAGGCCGTTGCCTCACCACTCGGCCACACCGCCACGGTAAGCTCACTCCGAGCGGATGACGGGATTCGAACCCGCGACCCTCACCTTGGCAAGGTGATGCGCTACCAACTGCGCTACATCCGCATGCACCGTCTCGGACACTCACGTGCCTTCCCGGTGCGAGTGAGAACAGTACGTGAACATCTTCCCGAATACCAAATCACCAGGTCAACCTACGTGCGTGTAATTTCGCGGCGCCGCGGGCGCAGTCGCCCTGCGTGCGCATCGGGTGCAAGGCACGCGTCGACGCAGGTACCCGGCGGATTGGCGCTCGGATCGATTGCCGTGTTAATGTTTCCGCTCGTCCGGAGCTCCGAGATCGTCTGTATCGGAACCGACGGCGCGGTCCTATGGCTCAGTGGAAGAGCGTCCCCTTCACACGGGGAAGGTCGCTGGTTCGATCCCAGCTAGGACCACCCAGGTACCACCCGTCCGCAGGTTGTGTTCTTCATTCCAGGACAGCGGCGGCCGCGTTGCGGTCACGACGGTCGCGGAATCCAGCCGACGCTCGCCTACTCGCTCCATGCAGTCTCACCCCCGCTTGCCGCACCCGGATGTGATCCGGGTACGTTGCCGCAACAGCTGCACGCTCACACTGATGAGCGATCACTACCCAACGGCGGGAGAGGATCTCGGACATGGACATGGCTGAAACCGCCTGCCAGCACCCGGCGTTGATCGACGTACTAGCCGCCCGCGTCGCCGATGGCGGGCGCCCCACGCAACGCCTGGACGACCACCGAGTCGCTCTGGTCATCGAAGGCGGCGGCATGCGCGGCACCGTCTCGGCCGGGATGGCGCTGGAGCTGCACCTGCTCGGTCTCACCACGGCGTTCGACGCCGTCTACGGATCCTCGGCGGGCGCGATCTCAGCGGCATGGCTGCTCAGCGAACACCCCGAAGGGCTCGAGGGCTGGTCCGATCCCCGGTTCGCCACAGCGCTGATCAGCCGGCGGAACCTGCTGCGTGGACGCCCCCTCGTCGACGTAGAACAACTGATCGAGGACGTCTACGTCAACGACTTCGTCCTGCCGTACGCATCCGTGCTCACCAACCCGATCGAGTTCCACGCGCTCGCCACCGACGTAGTGAGCGGCCGCGCGGTCGACCTCGCGCCGTGGATCGTCGATGTCGCCAGTCTCAAGCGCGCCCTCCGCGCAAGCGCCGCGCTGCCGATCCTCGCTGGCCGCGCAGTCCCCCTGGGCGACAGCAGCTACTACGACGCGGGGCTCGCCGAATCGATCCCGTACCGCCGTGCATTACAGGATGGAGCCACTCACGTACTCGTACTGCGGTCGAAGCGGGCGATCGACGTTCCCGGGCAGGACAGCGCGACGACGTCCAGCCGAGTACTGGTTGCCACGGGGTTTCGTGGCTGGACCGAGGAACTGCGGGCCGCCTACCTCAGCCGCAACGAGCGCTCTGTCGAGGACGACCGTCGGCTGGACGCCTACCAAGCAGTGGAAAACCCGACCGTGGTGTCGATCCGCCCTGCCGACGACAGCCCGCGAGTGGGCCGTCTGGAATCGCGCGGCGAAGTACTGCGCGAGGCATTCCGTGGCGGCCGTGCAGCTGTGCGCGCTCGGCTGGGTGAGCTCGCGACCGGACCGTCGTAATAGGTCGTAGCAGGAGCACCGGTCGATCATCGGCACGATCACTGATCGGGCACCGCACCGAACGCCTCGACAGTCGAGCGGGTCCGGCGCTGTGCGGCCTGCGGCGCCGGGCCGTTCACGGACGCCCAATCTTGTGTGTGCGGCCGGACAAAGGTCGGCGGATACCACATGCGACGCGACTCTCGGCACCATCCTGACCTGGATGCTCCGACCGCAATTGCGGGGAGACCGCCCTATCGAGGGGAACAATGCCGAGTACCGATGAGCTCGCCGGCCCACTCGCACCTACCGCCGACGCCGCAGAGACCCGCAGCACTCGTCGACACGGTGGGCGAATCACGGTGATTCGCATGTTCTTCGATCCGGGGCGGTAGCGAACCGGCCCAAGGGCACTCGGGGCCCAGCGTCCCGAAATCCGCGGTCTGCATCTGTCAGCGTGAGAGCAATCCCTTCGGAAGGGGTGGGCGGTGCCCGCACTATCGTTCCTGGACCGGCAACACTCAGTCGCTCCGGCAGGCTACAGCAGGTGGCTGGTCCCACCGGCAGCGCTAGCCGTGCACATCTGCATCGGTCAGGTGTACGCGACGAGCGTTTATAAAACCCAGCTGATCGACACTTTCCATGCGTCGGAGACCACTATCGGGTTGATCTTCTCGATCGCGGTCGTGGTACTCGGGCTGTCCGCCGCGGTGTTCGGCCCCTGGGTCGACCGGGGTGGGCCGCGGCGCGCGATGTTCACCGCCGCATGCTGCTGGGGCACCGGTTTCCTGGTGGCGTCGCTCGGTGTCGCAACGACGCAACTGTGGCTCGTCTATCTCGGCTATGGCGTGATCGGCGGCATCGGCCTGGGGATCGGCTACATCTCCCCCGTGTCGACGCTGATGAAATGGTTTCCGGACCGCCCCGGTCTCGCCACGGGCATGGCCATCATGGGATTCGGCGGCGGCGCCCTGGTCGCTTCCCCGCTGTGCACCAGCCTCATGTCGGCGTACGGTGCGCCGTCCACGGCCGCACTCACCGCCGCGGCCGAGACCGCACACGGGTCCGGCGCCACCGCAGCGGCCACCGACCATTTCGCGACGCTCGTCACCGATACCCGGCACGCGGTGTCGCTCCTGCTCCTCACGCTGGGCATCGCCTACTTCGCGTTCATGATGCTGGGCACGTTCCTGGTGCGGGTCCCCGCACCAGGTTGGATGCCGCACGGCTTCGACCCGTCGACCGTCCGCACGAAGGCCATGGTGACGACGGCCAACGTCTCTGCCAACAATGCACTCCGGACGCCGCAGTTCTGGCTCCTGTGGGTGGTCCTGCTGTGCAATGTGACCGCCGGCATCGGCATCTTGGAGAACGCCTCACCGATGATCCAGGACTTCTTCCGCGGTTCCAACGCCCCGGTCGGCGCCGCGACAGCGGCCGGCTTCGTAGGCCTGCTGTCCATCTTCAACATGGGCGGACGGATCGTCTGGTCGTCGGCGTCGGATGGCCTGGGGCGCAAGCGGACATACATGATGTATCTCGGTTGCGGCCTGGTGTTCTACGTACTGCTGTCGATCGTCGGCGACACGACGACCGCCCTGTTCGTGATCCTCGCCGCGCTGATCGTGTCCTTCTACGGCGGCGGCTTCTCGACGGCGCCCGCCTACCTGCGTGACCTGTTCGGCACCTACCAGGTGGGCGCCATCCACGGCAGGCTGCTCACCGCGTGGTCGACAGCCGGTGTACTCGGCCCGTTGATCGTCAACACCGTGCTCGACGCCCAAGGAACACCGGGCACCCTGCGTGCGCACGACTACCTCACGGCCCTGTACATCATGGTCGGCATCCTCGCTCTCGGGTTCGTGGCGAACCTGTTCATCCGCCCGGTGTCCGAGCGCTGGACCGAGAAGGCAACCGTCGTCGACGCGGTCGATGCCGCACACCGTGGATGACCGGCCCGTACGACGAATCCACTCCCACCCGACCACCGGAGAGGCGACACACCGTGACCGAATCGACACCGCGCCCGACCAACAGGTACATCGTCCCGATCGCGATCAGCTGGCTGATCGTGGGGATCCCCCTCGTCTACGGACTCGTCGAGACTCTGCAGACGGCGCTCAAACTGTTCGGTTGACCGGACCACGTCGGGTAGATCGCTCCGGTCGAGCTCCGCGTTCTCGTGCCCACTTCACGAGCCCCGTGGTTCCCGGCCATCAGGTCGGGCGACTACCGCACACCGAGTCGAGCGAGATGTTCGATCATGGCGTTCACCGCCGCCTCGAGGGGTGCGGTGTCGCGGCGGACCTGACTCAGCAGCAGTCCACCTTGGACGGCGGCCAGCATCGCTAACGCAAGCTGGTTTGTATCCGCTCCCTGAGGCAGTTCGCCGCGGCCTGCGATGGCGATCAGCCCGTCGCGAATCATCTTCTCCCACTGGGCGAATGAGCGGGCCAATCGGGCCCGGGCGAGAGGGTCTATCTCGGCCAGTTCGTTGGCCAACGCCCCGATGGGGCAACCGCCGACGCAGCCGAGACCACGCACCATATCCACCATGATGTCGCGCCACCGGTAGAGGTCCTGCAGACTCTCCAATCGATCGAGACCGAGATGCTGGACCGCCAGTACCTGGTCCGTCTGGAGGTCGATGACCGCTGCGACGAGATCAGCCTTGTCGGCGAAGTAGTGATACATCTGCGACGTGCTGATGGCGGCGGCTTCCTGGATGTCTTCGATGGTGGTACGGGCCACACCGCGCTGGGACATCAGCTCGGCTGCGGCCGCCACGATACGTTCGCGGGTCGCACGGCCTTTCGGAGTGAGTCCGTCGACAGCGGCAGCAGGCATCTCGTCACCCTTCCGGCAAGTTGGAGTGTCCACTCCACAATAACGGGGCGTCGACACCGGACGATCGATCTCCGCGTCGCACTTTTTTGGAGTTGACACTCCATTTTAGTCGGACCAGGCTCGGGCTGTCCCACTGATGACCCGACGGCCGAACGCCACCGAGCGACAACCCGGCCTGTACGAAAGGACCGCCCCATGGCCACCGCTGATGCCCAGCACGCCACCATTTCCGATCGCGTCGATGAACTGCACCGGGGGATGGCGGGACAGATGCCCGACGAGGTGCTCGCCGCCTTCGGCGCCGAACAGGCGGGCTTGGACGCTCGGGGGCTTCCCGCGGGTGTCGCGACGCCTGGTGCCGAGTTGCCCGACGCCCGGCTGCTCGACGTGCACGGCGCATCGACGACACTGGCCGACACCATCGCCGGGCGCACGGCGGTCGTGGTGCTCTACCGCGGCGCCTGGTGCCCGTATTGCAACTTGACCCTGCGCGCCTACCAGGAGGACCTGGCCCCAACCCTGCAACAACGTGGCACCGCATTGGTGGCGATCAGCCCGCAGAAGCCCGACGGATCCCTGACCACGCAGCAGAAGAACGATTTGTCCTTCACTGTGCTGTCCGATCCCGGCAACCAGGTCGCGACCGCGCTCGGCGTGCTGACCGCACCCACCGACGACGCCCGAGCCGCGCAGCGCACCGTCGGCCTCGATCTGCCCGACGCCAACGCCGACGGCGGCTACGGCCTCCCCATGCCCACAGTCGCGGTCGTGGACACGACCGGCACCATCCGCTGGATCGACGTCCACCCCAACTACACCACCCGCACCGAGGTCGCCGACATCCTCACCGCCCTGGACGCCTTGCCCTGATCCCCCCGGGTTCGGTTCCGTGCTCACCACTGAAGAGTGCGGGACCGAGCGCGGCCGGGCCACGTAGCCCGACTGCGGCGGCGTCATATTCCTTTGCCTGATCGGTGCTTACCGTACGCATTATGAAAGTGCAATCAGTGCAGTTCAGCATGCATAAACAAAACTTGCATACGGAACTTCCGTACACGCATACAACGGCCGTACGCTGCGCCGGTGGGGAAGAGTCTCGTCACCGTCTCGGTGACATTCGCAATGATCGCGCTGACCATCCCGGCGGCGGCACGCTCTGCCCCTGCGGCCACCGATCCAGCCGCTGTGGCGATGCAGAAGCTCAATCGGATCCCGGTCAAGGGACGTGCCCCGAAGACCGGCTACAGCCGCGCCGAGTTCGGGCAGGCGTGGTCTGACGACGTCGCGGTATCGGGCGGGCACAACGGGTGCGACACCAGAAACGACATCCTCGAGCGGGACCTCGTCGACGTCACGTTCAAAGCCGGCACCCACGATTGCAAGGTCCTGACCGGAACACTCCGAGATCCCTACACAGGGAAGACGATCGAGTTCCGGCAGGGCTCGGCGACGTCGTCGAAGGTGCAGATAGACCACCTCGTGGCCCTGTCGGACGCGTGGCAGAAGGGCGCGCAGTCGTGGGCGGCCGAGAAGCGGCGTGAGTTCGCGAACGATCCCCGCAACCTCCAAGCGGTCGACGGGTCGGCGAACCAGCAGAAAGGCGACGGCGACGCCGCGACCTGGCTGCCCGAGAACCGTGGCTACTGGTGCACCTACGTCGAGCGCCAGGTCGACGTGAAGGCCGCCTACGGGCTGTGGATGACACGGCCTGAGGCGAACACGATCGGCCGGATCCTGGGTACCTGTAACGCCGCCGAGGCGCCCACGATCGCCGCCCCGGCGGCCGGAGCCCCGAAGCCGCAACCGACCACCCCCTCGCCCACCCCGTCCGCCTCGGTGCCCGCGGCTACCGCGCCGTCGGGCGGATACGCGAACTGCGCTGCGGCCCGCGCCGCCGGAGTCGCACCGCTGCATCGCGGCGACCCGGGCTACGCATCCAGGCTCGATCGCGACGGCGACGGAATCGCCTGCGAATAGACGCTCCACCCATCACGATCCATCGAACTCTGAGGTGAAACCAATGCCCAATCCCCGATTCCGCATCGCCGCCGTCGCCGCGTCCATCGTCACCGTGACGGCTCTTGCCCCCGCCGCTGTGGCCGACGCCGCTCCAGCTGTTCCCGGCCGCTACTGCAAAACCTCAGAGCGGGGCCACATCGCGACCTACCGCGGCGTGCGCATCCAATGCCAACGGATCGGTGGCCACTACCGCTGGAGCGCTGCCGGACCCAAGCGTGCGGTTGCGCCGAAGAAGGTTGCGCCGAAGCGAGTCGCACCGGTCCGCGTCGCGCCATCGACGGGCGGACGATCATTCGCGAACTGCTCCGCCGTCCGAGCAGCGGGTGCGGCGCCGCTGTACCGAGGCCAAGCCGGATACGCGCCCAAACTCGATCGCGACGGCGACGGGATCGCCTGCGAGTAGCGCCGCTGAACTCGCCTTTTATCACCACCCCCTGGTAGCCCGGCCGCATCCTCGCACGGCACGGGTCGTCTCACCTATCCGAATGCCCTGCGGCCCTGGAGGTCTCCGTGTCACACCCAGCTCCCTATCAGCCACCGGAACCGCCCGGTGGCGGACGTACCCGGCCCGGCCTCACAGCGAAACTCGGCGGCTGGGCGCTGATCGTGCTCGGTGCCCTGGTCGCGCTCAGCGGACTTGTCGGCGGCACCGGATTCGCCGGAAGACTCGCCGGTCTGCTGCTCGGAGTCGTGCTGGTCCTTCTCGGGGCGATCCTGGTGTGGCGCGTCGCGCGGTGGAAGGTAGGCGGACCGATCGCCGCGGTGCTGGCGGTCGTGGGCGTGATCCTGATGCCGTCCTCGACGAAGCCCGAACCGGTCAACAGCCTGGTGGGCCCCACGTCGACCACTACGACGGTCATCACCTCGACGGTCACAGTCAGCGCCACCGAAACGGTCTCGACGATCTCCGCCGCGCCCACAACCACGACGACGCCGGCCACTACGACTGAGGCGACCGGCCCGACCGGCGTCGCAGGTATTCGAGACACAGCCACACGCACCCCGGTTCCCGCACCGAGAACGACCACTGATGCGCCCCGGTTGTACGTTGCCCCGACGACCGGCACGCCGTACGTGCCGCCCACCACGTATACCCAGCCCTATACACCGCCCGCCCCGGCCTACGGAGGCGGTGGAAGCGGCGGCTCCGGCATCGGGGCCGGCAGCGGCTCGAGTGGACGTTCGGGGGCGATCTGCCGCGACGGCACCACAAGCTCCGCCACCGGGCGGGGTGCGTGTTCGCACCACGGGGGTGTCGCTGCATGGACGTGAAAGGACGGCTGAAGGCGGACGAGGAGACTCCCGGGGCGATGTTCGGGCCGCGCCGACACCCCGCCTTCTTCGCCGCGCCTGAGCCTGATCGCGATCAGAGGCGCTTGCCCCGGTACATCTGAAGATCAGCTCGCGCAAGGGCGTCCGACATCGAGCCCGCCGCGGGATCGTAGACAGTGGTGCCGATCGACACGCTGGGCGTGACCGGATGCGGGACGCCCGGCAGGTCGGCGGGCGTCGACGCGGCCGCGTGGAGGAGTCGGGCGAACTCGCCGGGGTCCGCGATCGCCGTCGAACGTGGCGCGCAGGCGAGGAACTCGTCACCCGCCCAACGGCAGAACAACGCGCCCGGCAGAGGCGCGGTCGCGAACGCGGCGGCGATCGCCGCCAGTAGCGCGTCCCCCGTGACGTGACCGTACGAGTCGTTGACCGACTTCATATGGTCGACGTCGATCATGGCCAGGAAGGTGGGGCGGCGGGGATAGGTGGCGGCCAGAGCGATCTCGAAGCCGTGCCGACTCAGCAACCCGGTCAGGTGGTCGTGCCTGACCTTGTGCTCGAGATCGCCGACATCGGACCACGCCTCGATCTGGACGACGATCAAAGGTCGTCCATCGGGGTGCTCGACAACGCTCTTCCGCACGCGGGCCCGGATCACACTGCCGTCCGCACGCAGCAGGCGACGATGCACGACCGCTCCCGCGGTCACCCCGGAGAACAGGTCCACAGCCTGCGCGTCGCGGTGTTCCCTGTCGCCGGGGTGGATGACGTCGTGGGCACTCAGCAGCCGCGCGCGGTCCAGTGAGTACCCCAGGAGGTCCGCGAACGCCTGATTCGCGTATACCACCCGCCCTTCGCGATCGTGAGCGATCACCCCGATCACCAAGGCGTCGAACATGCGCTGAAACATCGTGGTCTCGGTCCGATCACTCAATCGCGTCGATCCTCTCGGTCGAGGCAGGCGCGAGCGACTCGGTGTCCGAGGTCGCCGCCGGCCCAGTCGCAAGGTGCGGGTTCGCATCGATCCGAGGGCGGTCACCGCCCCGACGCGAATGATGGTTCACGGCCGTGCACGGCCTGCAGGGCTATGCGAGTCGACCGGTCAGATACCAGGCGGTCAGCGCTGCGGCGGAGCCAACGACCGATAGCCGCGCGCGGGGCCGCCACCGTCGGACCCGGCTCCTGCTCGTCGAAGCCCACACGGCTCCCGTACTGCGTCCCCCATATCTCGGAACGGTGACAGGCGTTCGGCCTGCCTGCCCGTGGATCGCTACGGTCAGGACCGCACGGCACCGCTGGTGCGGCGATCCAGGGCAGCCCTAGTGGGCTACCAGCGCGTCACCCAGGGCGGTGCGGCGGTACACGACCGCGCGACCGTGCCGAGCGCGCTCGACCAACCCGTTCGCGTGCAGCACCTTCAAGCTCTGGGAGATCGCCGAGGCGGACACGCCCAGCCGGCGGGCGAGTTCCCCCACGGCGAGGGGATCGTCGAGAGCAGCCAGAGCGTCGGCTTTAGCAGCACCGATCAGGCGGGGAAGAGCGTCGGACACCGCGGGACGCGGACTGTCGTGGAGTGTAGCGGAACCCCTTGCGGGATAACCGATGTGCGGCACCGTACGGATGCGGTCGTGTGCGGTAGTCACCCGACCGACGAAGACGCTGGGAAGCAGCGTGAGCCCACGCCCGGCAGACTCCACCCGACCGGAGGAGCCGCCGCACGACACGTCGACCGAGAGGGTTCCGTCGCGGTTCCACGCGACGCGCGGAGTGAGGGAATCGAACAAGCGCGTCGGGCCACCGATCGCGATCTCCCTCCCCCGGTATGCGATGTCGGCCTCGAGGATCCGGTCGATCGCGGGCCAGTAGGGCGCGACCGCCGCTCGGTGGTAGCCCTCCAGCGCCTCCGCGATACGGGCCGCCGCGTCGCCCCCATCCAGGAGCCGCGCAAGCAGGGAGTTCATCGGCCCCCCTTCGGCGAGGTCCCCGAGTTCGCGCTCGACGGTGGCGATCTCGGTCGCCGCCACCGCAGCGAGCTGGTCATCGAGGCTGGGACGCATCGACACAGTCGCCCCGAACGGGGTGAGGAAGTCCGGCACCTGCCGACCCGACGGGGACACGAGCGCGGCGATCAGCGCGCTGTCGTAGTCGGCACGCCGAGCCTCTGTTGCGACGCGCCACGCTGCGAGGTGCTGAGCCTCCCGATGCGCACGCGCGAGATGGAACAGGCTGAACACTGTTTCGTTCAACGGCGACAGCACGAACCGGACGTCGGATAGGTCCGCGACGTCCAGGACGTAGGTCAACACCGCGACGCTTTCGGTCTCATCTAAATCATTGGAACCCACACCGAGGCCGCGTGTCTACTCGAAATATGAGCGAGTACCGGACTTTTCAGAAACTGACGGCGGATCCTGTTGCGGCAGCCGCGTATGCACGTGTCGCAGACCTGTACGACGAGGCGGCGCGCAGGCCACCTCCTCCGAGACGCACCGGCATCAGATCGGCGATCGCGATGGCGCTGCGTACTACGGCGGAGAGGATCGAGCCACGCTGCGCGCCAAAGGATCCGGCTCGCCCGGCGCGGCCGGTGGCCTGACGCCCCCCACGCTCGTCCCCGGTGCCACACCACCGGGGACGAGCAGACACCCGGGATTCAGCCCAGAGTGAAGGGCTTGCCCCAGAGCACCGCGGTGCCTTCGGAATTGCCGACCTGGCCGGTCACGTAGGCGTAGAACCGCGCCTGGGCGTAGCCGGCGCAGCCGTCCACTCCGATCGTGGTGTCCGACCAGCTGAGCGAGCCCGAGTCACCATCGAAATCGAAGCTGCTGGAAGGCTTCTGCCAGCCCAGCGAGTCGGGGCTGGACGGGTTGAACTCGTCGCCCGCTTTCGGGAACTTGGGCTTGTCGAGGGTCAGGGCCTGGGTACCGATCGTGCCGGCCTCCAGCTCCATCGAACCCGACGATGTGGCCTCGCCCTTGGGCGAGACCGCCGCCCCGTCGGCGCTGCTGATGGAAACGCCCGAGTCACCCGACGCGCCGAGCTTGATGTTGGTATCGCCGATCGCGACCTGGCATCCGACGACATAACCGGCCTGGATCGTCCCGTTTCCAGGCTTCGCGCCCTTGATGGTCGCCCGGACGGTGCCCGAGACCCACGCGTTGCGCGTGCTCGGCAAGGCGACCATGCCCGGCGAGAGCTTGGCCGACTGCCCGGTCGCGGTCACCGTGATGGCTCCGCCACCGATCCGCTGTGTCACGGATCCGTTGGGTAGTGGGATGAACGTATCGGCATCGGCCGCGCCGGACGCGAGACCCGCGACGGCGGTTCCGGCGACCACGGCGGCGGCGGCGCCGCGCAGAACGATCTTCTTCATGATGTCCCCTTCGAGGAATGATGCGCCCGACAGGTGGGCGCGCGTCAGCTTCGCGAAACCGCCGTCAGCCCAAGCTGAACGGCTTGCCGTACAGGTATCCCTGGACTCGGTTGCTCCCCTTGAGCTCCACCCACGTGACGACCCGAGCCTGCGCGTAGCCGCTGCAGTTCTCGAAGTTCACGTCGTAGTCCTTGACCGAGACGTTGTAGGTCCCGTCCTTCTTGATGGAGACGTTGTCGAGCACGCTGCTCCACGGGTAGTCCTTGGTGTTACCGGTGACTCCCTTGGTGGTGCCGGGGGACAGCGGGATATCGAGGCCACCCTTGACACCGCCCAGCGACGCGCCCACCTCGGGGCTGGGGTCACCGAGGAGGTTGCCGGTGCCGGCAGTGGCCCCGGGCCCGGTCACCCCGAGGGACGCACCGATTGCGCCCGGGAACTGGCAGCCCGACATGAGCGAGACGTTCAGAGTGCCGTCGACGTCCTTGCCGGCACCCTTCACGTCCACCGAACCCGTGGAGGACACCCAGGTGGTGCGGGTCTGTGCCGTCGCAAGGGACGGCAGGATCTTCGCGTGGTTGTTGGTCGAGCGGAGCTTCACGCTGAACTCGCCTGCAGTAGCTACCTGCTTCTCGCCGTTGGGCAGCGGCACATACGTGTCCGCGTGGGCCGTGGCGGTGGACAGCACCGTGGCCGCGGCGACCGCCGCGACGACTGCTCCAGTACGTGGTGTGGGCACGCATTCCTCCTGCTGGTACGCCCGGATTCCGGGCCGGCGATCGCCGTACGCCACGAGGGTTCGGCTGATGTCGGCGACCACCATGAACACGAGTCGGGGTGTCTGAGGACGCATGCGCCCCGCAGTCGGCCGACGAACGCAGCGAACGGCGCCTGAACGGTGATTGGATCGAGCCGACAGCTCAGACACAGGCCGAGCTGATTCCCCACTCGGCGTTCTCCCAGGAAAGTACGTTAACCGATCCGTTCGAGCCTGGCAGCACGTGACCATCGGCGTCGTCCGTGTCGTCTCGAGATCACTACTCCGCACCGGCCGTTCGGCGGGCTACTACTGAGCTGGGAGGTCCGGTTCCGGCGGCAGTCCCTGCTGCTCTCGCAACACCCGGACGAGGTCGTCGACCAGTCCCGCCGCGTCGGGCGCTAGGTCCGCGTGCCGGAAGGCGGCCGCGAAGACGTTCGGGTCCGAATGCAGCCGCATGAGGTGGATCTGCTCACGCGTGCGTTCGCGTGCGTCCCGCGTCAGGAAGAAATGGATGTCCACACCGAACGCCGCGGCGATGCCCTCGACAGTGCGGAACGACGGCGACTTCGCCTTGCCGCTACGCAGCTGGCTGAGATACGACTCCCCCAGCTTGAATCCCAGCGCGGCGGCCTTCTGCGAGATCGCCTTCGCGGTGTAGGGACGCCCGTCCGGCGAGGGCACCATCCGGAAGAGGTCCTCCAACCGATCGGCGAATTCCTGCCCGGTAGCGAACTGCTCACCGCGCGCAAAGCGCGCAGCGCCGCCGGCGACCGGGTTCGGCCCCTCGCCCACGTACCGCTCCCGGTTGCGATCGATCGCTTCCATCAGGCCGTCGCCCCTTACCTGCGGAGCCGAAACCGCCCCGCGCCACGCGCATCTCGTCGTCGGTAGAAAAGCACAGTGCGGCGCGAAAGCGTGAATCCACACAACCCCTATCACGGAACGGGATACCAATCCGAACCATGATGTGTCGGCGTTCCTCGCCTTCTGACCTGCGAAAACAGTGAACACCGGTACGCGCCAGCCGGGAAGCAGATCTTCGTCACAGTCCATCCTGCATTCTCTGTGCAGACGCGTGCAGTCCAGTCAGCGCGAGGGCGGCACGAACCCGCCGATCTCGCGCTCCAGCAGTTCGGCGAGCCGAAGCACCGTGTGGTCGGAGAACATCGGCCCGACCAGCTGAACTCCGACCGGAAGCCCCTCGGACGTGCGTCCCGCGGGCACGGCGGTCGCAGGCAGACCTGGCATGGTCGCGAGCCCGGCCCACACCAGCTGATCTCCGAACGGGTAAGGAACACCGTCGATGTCGACGACGCGGCTGGTGACATCCGGTGTTCGGTCGTGTTGAAAGGCCGGCGTGGGAGTGACGGGACAGACGACCGCATCGAACTCACGGAACAGCGCCCGCCAGCCTGCCCGGTGGACCTCCCGCCGCCCGGCCGCGGTAGCCCAGTCGCGGTACGTCGCGACCGCGCCGCGAAGTGACGCAGCACCGGTACCGGAAGCGTCCGCCGGCAGTCCATCCGCCACCTCGCGCATGTGCGCATACGCCGCATCCGGGAGGCCGGCCGCCAAGGTCGCCATCAGCATCTGCATATACAGTTCCGCGGCCTCGTTCAGATCGGGCGCGAGAGCACTCTCGCGGCGAACCCGTGCGCCCGCGTGGGTCAGCGCCGACGCCACACCGTCGACGGCGGTGCGCACAGCCGCGGACGTAGGGATCACGGGATGTTCATCGAGGACCAGCACACGGAAATCGGCTAGCCGATCGTGCCGCGCCCCGGGTAGATCCAGCCGGAACGCGACCCCCTGGGTGAGCGGGTCCGGACCGGCCATCACATCGAACAAGAGGGTGAGGTCCCGCGCCGTGCGGGCGAGTGGTCCGACGACCGCGAGCTCCCGGTCCGACGGCAGGGCCGGGGCGGGCGGCGGCACGTGACCGCGATTAGCTACGACGCCGAAACTCGGCTTGTGTGCGTAGACGCCGCAGAAGTGGGCCGGGGTGCGTAGCGAACCGGCGATATCCGATCCGAGGGACAGCGGCCCGTACCCGGACGCCAGGGCCGCGGCAGACCCGCCCGACGACCCGCCGGGACTCCGGCCGAGATCCCACGGATTGTTCGTCGCGCCGTAGATCTCGTTGAAACTCTGCAGATCTCCGAGCATGAGCGGCACGTTGGTCTTACCGAGTACGACCGCACCGGCGTCCTTCACTCGCGCAACAGCGACCGCGTCTTCATGCGGCACGAAGTCGCGGAACTCCGGCATGCCCCACGTCGTCGGCAGCCCCGCGACGTTGTACGACTCCTTCACGGTGATCGGAAGTCCGAGCAGGGCGCGTTCCTCGCCGCGACCCCGGGCCCCGTCGGCGGCGCGGGCGGCCTCACGCGCGTTGTCGAAGTCGCGGACGCACACGGCGTTGACCTCGCCGTCCTCCGCTTCGATACGCGCGATCGCGTCATCGACGATCTCGACAGAGGACACCTCCCCGGCCCGCATAGCGTTCAGAAGCTCCACCGCAGACCGGAACTCGTTCGCCATGGCCACGACGATACGCGCGCTGGGCGCGGTGACCACCCGGCGATTCGACATTCGCCCGGTGGTCGCCTAATCTTCATTCCCGCACCGCCGACGCGGCGCATGCGGATGTAGCGCAGTTGGTAGCGCATCACCTTGCCAAGGTGAGGGTCGCGGGTTCGAATCCCGTCATCCGCTCCACATATCGGCTACAGTGCTCAGCGTCCGGCCTTCCCACCGGTGCTCGGAAAAGGGGCACGTAGCGCGTACCGCGCGAGACATATACGGCCACAAACCCGTTCATGTCTCCGAGGTTTCAACATGCCATCCGTATCCGCACACGTCGCGCTGACCCTCGCGGCCCACGTCGACGACGTCTTCGGCGTCATGGGTAACGGCAATGCCCACCTGCTCGATGCACTGGCGCGCGACACCGACGCCGTCTATACGGCCGTCCGGCACGAGGCCGGCGCGGTGGTCGCCGCCGACGCGTACTTCCGCGCGTCGGGCCGCATCGCAGCCGCGACGACGACGTACGGCGCGGGGTTCACCAATATGCTGACCGCGCTCGCCGAGGCGGTCCAGGCGCACGTACCGCTCGTCCTCCTGGTCGGCGACGAGCCCACTCCGGGGCCGCGTCCCTGGGACGTCGACCAGATCTCGCTCGCCTCCGCAGTCGGCGCCCGCACGTACACCGTGGGCCGCACCGATGCAGCGGCCACTGTCGTCATCGCGCTGGAACATGCACTCGCGTACCGGGTTCCGGTCGTGCTCGCCATCCCCTACGACGTCGCGACCGTCGACGCGGGCCCGGTACCGGCGGTACCGGGGCCCCGACTTCCCCCACCGGTCCGGCCGTCAGGCGAGTTCGCGCACGGCACGATCGAGCGCCTCGCGCGCGCACTCGACGACGCCGAGCGCCCCCTGCTGCTCGCCGGACGCGGGGCATTCCTTGCAGGAGCCGGCCCGGCCCTGCGCGCTCTGGCCGACGCGACCGGTGCGCTCACCACGTCCACGGCCCTCGGCCGTGGCATCTTCGATCCTGCCTACGACCTAGGCGTCGCAGGCGGTTTCGGAGCGGATGCCGCCATGGCGACGGTCCGGGAGGCCGATGTGGCGGTGGTCTTCGGCGCGTCGCTCAACCAGTTCACGATGCGCTTCGGCGAGCTCTTCGGGCCACGGACCCAGGTATTCCAGGTGGACGTCGCGGGCACGCCGACCCATCCGAACGTCTCCGGTTTCGTCCGCGCCGATGCCCGCGTCATCGCCGAGCACCTGGCGGCCGCCGTAACCGCGCACGCCCGTGGGTGGCGCGATCGCTTCGATACCAAGGCATTACGCGCGTACGACCCCGGCGACGCCACAACACCGGACGGGCTCCTCGACCCCCGTGCGGCGGCACGGCTGATCGGGGAACTGCTGCCCGCCGACCGCATCGTCGTGTCCGATGGTGGCCACTTCATCGGGTGGGCCAACATGTACTGGCCCGTTGCCGGGCCCGACCGGATGATGATGGTCGGCACCGCCTACCAGTCCATCGGCCTGGGCTTTCCCAGCGTCGTCGGAGCTGCGCTCGCACGGCAGGAACCCACGATCGTGCTCACGACCGGCGACGGCGGCGGCCTGATGGCGCTCGCGGACATGGAGTCGGCGGTGCGCGCGGCGTCCGGACGCGGCATGGCGGTCGTCTGGAACGACGCAGCGTACGGCGCCGAGATCCACGTGTACGGCCGAAAGGGTCTCGCCCAGGAGCCGATGCTCATACCGCAGGTCGACTTCGCCGCGCTCGCGATCGCCGTCGGCGCGCAGGGCGTGGTGGTGCGCACGCCGGCCGACCTCGAGCCGCTCGCCCGCTGGACCGCAGAGGACCCGGCATCACGCCCTTTCCTGCTGCTGGACCTGCGGGTATCGCCCACTGTCGTCGCGCCGTACCAACAGGAGATCCTCCGGGCCGGCGGCTAATCACCCACCCGGGCGACCAGGAACTCCTCGCCGTGCGACGGGACCAGGCCGTCGGCGCGACCTGCGAAATAGCGTTCGGTGAGTTCCTCGGTCGAGACGCACCGTGCCTCGGCGAAACCGGCATCGCGCGCGAGGGCGATCGCGTCCTCGGGCGTATAGAATGAGATGAACGGGGTCCCGTTACGCGCCGCACCCGCCATGGCGATCTCACGGAGCTCGCGCGCCGCGCCGACGAGCGACTCCGTCGGCGGCTGGAACGTCATGGCGAACTCGGTGCCGCGCGCGAACCGGGCTACACGCGCCAGCGAGTCCATCGTCGCCTCGCGCGTGAGATACATGGAGACTCCCAGGGATGCGACGACGGCGGGCCGCGCGGGATCGAATCCCGCTGCTCGGAGCCCGGCAGGCCAGTCGCCGTCGCTCTCGAAGTCGACGGGCACGAACGTCGGCGCCGGAAGCGCGAGCTCGGCGAGGCGCCCGCGCTTCCACTCCTGCGGCTCGGGCCTATCGATCTCGAACACCCGAACCCGCACGCGGGGACGACGCTGCACGAACGTGTCGACGCCCGCTCCGAGAAGGACGTACTGTTCGACGCCGGAATCCACCACAAGGTCCTCGACGAATCGCGAGCGCGTCGCGATCCAGGCGCGCATACCGCGCGTGAAGGCGGGGTCCATATCGCCCCGCGCGCGCCAGCCGTCTTCGGGCGCGAGGAGCTCGAGCCCGACGGTGTCCTCCAGCACCGGTGGCGCGTCTAGTTCGGTGTGCAGCGCCCGCCACAGGGCGGTTCGCGCGGAGGTGTCCTCAGGACCGGCCTCGCGCGCAGCCTCGCCCGTCATGCGCCCACGCTCTGCAGAGTCCACTCACGCCCGTCGGGATCCTGCACAACGGCCTCGCGGGTGCCGTAATGCGTATCTGTGAAGTCGACGCCTGCGGCGCCCTCCGCGGCGACGCGCAGGACGACCTGTGTCTGAGGTTCCTGGTCCTGCGGCACCTCTGCGACGAACAGGTAGGGGCCGCCCGACGGCGCACGCAACCGACCCGAGCTGTGGTCGGTCTCGAAATCGAGCTCGAAGCCGAGATCTGTGAAGAACTTCGCCGCAGCGCCCCAGTTGTGCGTGGTCAGGAATACGGCCTCGATGCCGGATGCGGTCATGTCAGTGCCTCTCGTCTGATGAATCGGATGGGTCTGATGCGTCGGCGGGCCCGGCGAGATGCGCGCGCAGCGCCTCGGCCACGAGCGCCGAGAGCGACTGCTCGGTTTCGACCGCCCGGAACTTGACCTGCTTGATCAACCCCACGGGGAGGTACACGTTGAACTGCTTCACCTCGTCCGACACGCTAGTATGCTAGCACACTAGCCCGACGGTTCCGTCGGCACGGAATATACGGTAGGGGGGTATTGTATTGAGACAGCCAGAGGAGGATTACGGACACCCCTCAGCCGTCAGGAGCAGCAATGACCGAGCATCACCACCACGGGTACATCCAGGGCAAGGACGACTACCTCAAGCGACTGCGGCGCATCGAGGGGCAGGCCCGCGGACTGCAGCGGATGGTCGAGGAGGAGAAGTACTGCATCGACATCCTGACCCAGGTGTCGGCGATGAACAAGGCGCTGCAGGCTGTCGCACTCGGCCTGCTCGAAGACCACATGAGCCACTGCGTCGTCGATGCGGCACGCGCCGGCGACGAGGCGGAGACGGCCGCCAAGATCAAAGAGGCGACGGACGCGATCTCGCGACTCGCCCGCTCTTGAGAGCGTCGACCCGAGTCCGGATCGCCGCAGAACAAGTAACCCAGGTCCGTTTCATTCAGCAGTACACGGATCGGCAACCTGGATTCACAAGCATCGGAGCGTGCGCTATAGTCATCCCGTCGCGCATGTGATCCAAGTCTCAGCGCGGCGCCCCACCCTCACCCTGTCGCCCGCCCGGGCCACCATCCCCGGGCGGGCGACGTGATTTCACGCACCGTTGCACCGGAATTCTTGTGGCGAGTATCACACTCTACTATTCACGCTAGTGAAGTGGGGCTTTTCGGAATTTTGTCTCGGGAGTTGCTTCAAGACCTTGGAACCAGCCCCGGGTATTCGCTAGCGTCAATTCGAACACAACCGGGCTAAGGAGTTCTGAAGTGAATACACAGTTCCGCAAGATCGCCGTTGCCGCGGTGGCCGTTGCCGCCACCGCATCCGTCGCCACCGCCTGCTCGCAGGCGAAGGACGCGGCAAGCAATGCCACCGCCGCTGCGGGTTCCGCCGCCGGCCAGGCCACCGCGGCCGCCGGATCCGCTGCGAACAAGGCCACGGAGGCCGCGGGTAGCGCCGTCAACGGCGCTAAGAGCGCGGGCAACTCCGCCGGGGCAGAGGCCTCGGGTGCCGCGGGCTCCGGCGCCGCGGGCGCGTCGGGTGCCGCCGAGTCCGGCGCCGCAGGTGCGTCGGGCGCCGCAGGCGGCGAGGCCAAGCCGGCGGTGACCTCCACGGAGATCAAGTCCGAGAGCGGACAGGCCCTGTCGATCACGAACGCTCCCATCCTCGCCGAGTACGCCAAGTACGGCTACGCCGAGGGCCACCTCGGCGCACCGCAGGGCGCCGTCTGGACCACCCCCGACGGCAAGGGGAAGGCGCTGACGCTCAAGGGCGGCACGATCTACTGGAGCGAGGGCTCGGGTGCGCACGTCGTGCACGGTGAGATCGGCGACAAGTGGGGCACCCTCAAGCACGAGGCGGGCAAGCTCGGCTACCCCACCGGCGACGAGGTCGACGCCGACGGCGCGATCACCCAGAAGTTCCAGGGTGGCGAGATCACCTTCAAGGGCGGCGAGACCACGGTCACCTACAACTGATCGATCCGTCCCAGACGTTCCCCCGGTTCCCCCGGCTCACCCCCGCGCGTGCGGGTGGGCGGGACCCGGGGGAACCGTCGTCTACGGACTAGTCCGCGGCGCGCGCTGCGTCCGCGGACGCGAAGCGAGAGAGTGCGAGCAGGCGGGAGGTCGCGCGCAGATACTTCTTGCGATAGCCGCCCGCGATCATCTCGGGCGTGAAGATCTCGTCGAGCTTCGCACCGGAGACCAACACCGGGATGGACGCGTCGTATAGCCGGTCGGCGAGCACGACGATGCGCAGGGCCACCGTCTGGTTCGCCGCCGGGTGCACTCCCGAGATGCAGACCTTCGACAGTCCCGCCACCAGCTGCTTGTACTTCGATGGATGCAGCTTGCTCAGGTGCTCGCTCAGCGCGTCGAAATCGTCGAGCGAGGCGTCGGGATCGGCTTCGGCGATTGCGATCAGCTCGTCGTCCGTGAGCGGGTCCGGCGCCGGCGGGAGGTCACGGTGCCGGTAGTCCGGCCCGTCGACGCGCACGGTCTGGAACACCGACGACAACTTGTTGATCTCGCGCAGGAAGTCCTGCGCGGCGAACCGGCCCTCGCCCAGTTGCCCAGGCAGCGTGTTGGAGGTGCACGCGATCGATACTCCACGTCCGGACAGATCCGTGAGCAGACGGGACATCACCATCGTGTCGCCCGGGTCGTCGAGCTCGAACTCGTCGATGCACAGCACCGAATGGTTCGACAGGTACTCGACGCACCGGTTGAAGCCGAGCGCACCCACGAGGTGCGTGTATTCGACGAAGGTACCGAACGCCTTCGGCCCGGGCACACTGTGGAAGATCGACGCCAGGAGGTGTGTCTTCCCGACGCCGAAGCCGCCGTCCAGATACAGGCCGACGCCTTGGGCCGGCTGGCTCTTCCGCCCGAACAGTCCCCGTTTGCCCGACGACTTCGCGAGCTTGTTCACGGCCGCCGAGAAGTCCCGCGCCTGCTGCACCGCCTCGGCCTGACTGGGCTCGTTGGGGTCGGGGATGTAGCTGTCGAAGCTGACCTCGTGGAACATCTCGGGCGGGACGAGCTCGTCCACCATCTGCTCGGGGGTCACCGACGGGGTGCGGTCCACAAGGTGCAGAGTCATGCGCCACAGGATATCTGCAGCTCGCGATGGCAAAACCGGTGGGCTCGGTACGCTCGGGCGGTGCCGACCGTCGAACCCCACACCACACAGACCATCGAACCGCTCGGCGATGACCGCCGTCTTGCGGAGTTGTATGCGCATCCCGCTCCCGAGGGCCGCGCGTACGTCCGCTCGAACTTCGTCGCCAGCCTGGACGGCAGCATCCAGGTACCGGACTCGCGTGGACACCTGACGTCGGGAGACCTGGGGGGCGATGGCGATCACCGCGTGTTCGCCGCACTCCGGGCGGCCGCCGACGTGGTACTGGTCGGGGCCGGCACGGTGCGCGCCGAAGACTACGAGACCCCGGACCGGCCGGCGATGGCGATCGTCACCGCGGGTGGCCTGCGCCCCACGCCCCGGCTCTTCCCGCACGACGGGCCGCGTCCTCTGGTGTACGCACCCGAGGGGGCCGACACCGCCGCGCTGGCCGATGCCGGGGCCGTGGTGGTGGCCGCCGGTGACGGCCGCGTCGACCTCGCACTGGTGCTCGCCGACCTGTACGGCCGCGACCTCGGCAGGGTCCTCGCCGAGGGTGGGCCCGGTCTGCTCGGGCAACTCGTCGCCGAGAGTCGGTTGGACGACTACTGCCTCACGATCGCGCCCCGGCTCGTCGGCGGCGACGGCAAACGCCCCACCGACGGGCCCTTCGCGCCCGACGGGACGTGGGCCCGCGCGCATCTACTCGCCGACGACGAGGGCTACCTGTACGGCCGCTGGCTGGCCCCGCGGCGCGCGTAGCCCGACCGCGACATGCGCACCCCCTAAGGTGGTGCGCATGTCGCGCCGCCGGACTCTCCGCACCACCACCGCGCTGCTCGCCGTCGCGGCGACCCTCGCGGCATGTGCGCCCGGACCGTCGCCGGCGCCGCCGTTCATAACGGGACTCGGCGACCAGGGCGCACCCGCGGCGTCGTCGAAAGCGCCGGCGCCGGCGCCGGCCTGGAAAGCGCCAGCCGCCGACTCGATCGCCTGGCGGGACTGCGGCGACGAACTCGGGCGGCAGTACGGGACAGGCGCACCGGTCGGTTCGGTGACCGTCGAGTGCGCCAGCATCCGCGTCGCGCAGGACCCGTCGGCGACGGGGGGCGACGAGATCGAGATCGGCCTGACCCGCGCGTCGTCGTCGACAGCGCCGAAGGACGCAGCGCCGCTGGTGTTGGTGGGCGGCACGACCTTCACGTCTGATCGCGCGCTACTCACCCTCGCATCGTCGGACGCGCCGCTGCTCGCCGAACGCCCCGTCGTGGCGGTCGAGCGGCGCGGGCTGGGCCCGGACTCCGCCGTCTCGTGTCTCACGCCCTCCGCGCAGGCGACGCTGCGGACAGGCGGGGCGCCCGGCGCGGTCGCCGCACGCTCCAAGGAGATCACCGCCGCGTCGACCGCGGCCGCCACGACGTGCTCCGACAAGCTCACCGACAGCCAGACGCTGTTCACGCCCGCCAACGCGGCCGCAGACCTCGATGTCCTGCGGAGCACCTGGGGCGTCCCCGCGCTCGGCCTTCTGTCGGTGGGCGACGGATCGACCGTCGCGCTCGCGTACCTTGCCGCACACCCGGACCGCGTCGCGCGACTGGTGCTCGACTCCCCCGTCCGGTACGGCGGCGACCTCCGCGACCGGGTCGAGGACGCCGCGAAAGGCACCGCCGCCACGCTCGCGTCGTTCGCCACGCAGTGCCGGGCGGTGGCCTGCGCACTCGGCGCCGACCCGACCGGGGCCGTGAGGGACGTTTTCGCGAGGGCGCAGGCGGGCACGCTCGGGGTGTCGGACACGGAGTTGCTACAGGCCGTCACCGCGGCGCTGGCCATCGGTCCGGGCCCACAGAGCGCGCGGGTCTCGAAGGTCGCGACCGCTCTGGCGTCGGCCCGGGCCGGTGACGACGCGGGACTGCGCGGGCTCGTCTCCGACGCCCAGGCGGCCGCCGACAGCGACGGTCAGTACGTGTCCCGTTGCTCGGACACCGGCCAGAAGCCGTCGCCGGACCAGGTGTCCACCGCGGCGGCCGACTGGGAGAGGCGATATCCTCTCGGTGGCCGGGCCGCCGCGCTGTCGATGCTCGACTGCAGCGCGTGGCCCGCCGTCGCCTCGCCGCCGGCGCCGCGCAGCGCCCGGGTTCCGACAGTCGCCCTCCTGCCTGCCAACGACCCGCTCACCTCTCGCGACGCCATGACCGGCCTGTCCGGCCAGTTCCTCATGGCCGGCACTCGGCTCGCTGCGGTCGAGTGGTCCGGCATCGGCGACGGTGCAGTCATGCGTTCGACCTGCGCACAGCAGGCGATCGCCCCCTATCTCGACGATCTCGACTCGCCAGCGACGGGCGCCTGTCCGGCGTAGTGGCCGCACGGTACGGTTTCCGCGTGTCCGTTCCCGATACCGAGGCCGTGCGCGAGCGCGTCGCCGACGCCCGCGCGCATCTGAAGGCCGACCCGGCCACCATCGTGAAGGCGATCGCATGGCCGATCGCGATCATGACCATGGTCCAGAGGCTGGTCGTATTGGTGCCGAACCGCGCCAGGACCGACGACTTCACGACGGTGTACCGCGCGGCGGTGCGATTCCTCAACCATCAACCGGTGTACGTCGAGAACTACATAACGGTGGATCCGCACTACCTCTACCCGCCTTCCGGGACACTGCTGATGGCGCCGTTCGGCGTGTTCAATCCAGACCTGGCGCGCGACATCTTCGTCGGGTTGAGCACGATCGCGCTTCTGATCGCGCTGTACGTGATGATCCGGATGTTCGGATTCGGGCTGGGGTCCGCGGTCGCGCCGGTTGTGCTGTTCGTCGCGTTCACGTCCGAGGCGGTCACCGACACGCTGCTCTTCACCAACTTCAACTGCTTCATCTTCCTGGCCGAGGTCGTGACGATGTCTCTGCTGCTGCGGCGTCAGGCGCTGTGGGCCGGCATCCCACTCGGCCTCTCCCTCGCGGTGAAGCCGCTGCTCGCGGTGCTCTTCGTGCCGATCCTCCTGAAGCGCGAGTGGTGGAAGTCGATCCTGTCGTCCGCGGTCGTCGTGATCGTGCTGATGGCCGCCGGTATGGGGCTCGCGGACGACCCCGGCAGCTTCTGGAAGCGCACGCTGCCGTATCTGTCCGAGGGACGCGACTACTACAACAGCTCCATCGTCGGGAACGCCGGCTATTTCGGGCTGCCCGACTACCTGGCATGGGGCATGCGCATCGTGCTCGGGCTGATGACGGTGGGATCGCTGTACCTGCTGTGGCGGTACTACCGCCGCGAGAACGAACTGTTGTGGCTCACGACGTCGACGGGGCTGTTGCTCACCGCCTATTTCCTTCTGGGCCCCCTGGGACAGGGCTACTACTCGATGCTGATGTTCCCCATGCTGATGACGGTCGTCTATCGGGCCTCGGTGATGGGCACATGGCCGGTCTGGCTCGCCGTGTACGGCTTCCTCTCGTACGACCAGTGGGCGTCGCAGAAGTGGCTGGCTTTCGGGCGCTCGGCTGCCTTCATCAAGTGCACACTCGGGTGGTCACTGCTGCTGATCGTGCCGTTCTGTGTACTGCTGTACCGGTACCTGGACGCTCGCGCCGAGGACCGCCTCGACGAAGGCATCGACCGGCCGCTGGCGCCCTCCGCCGCGTCTGGTTAACGTGGATTCATGAGCTCTGACGCATCCTTCCGCCCCAAGCTGGAGCTGACCGATTCCCAGTGGCGGGAGAAGCTGACACCCGCCGAGTACCGCGTGCTCCGCCAGGCCGGCACCGAGGCACCGTTCGTCGGCGAGTACACGGACACCAAGACCGAGGGCGTGTATCGCTGTCGGGCCTGCGATGCGGAGTTGTTCCGCAGCGACACCAAGTTCGAGTCGCACTGCGGCTGGCCCTCGTTCTTCACCCCCCTTGCCGGCGACGCCGTGATCGAGCGCGCCGACGATTCGATGGGCATGCGCCGCGTCGAAGTGCTGTGCGCCAACTGCGGCAGTCACCTCGGGCACGTCTTCTCCGGCGAGGGTTACCCGACGCCGACGGACCAGCGCTACTGCATCAACTCGATCTCGCTCAAGCTGGAGCCCGCGACCGACTGACCTCGCGGTTCCCGAAAGGTGTCGTACCTCGCCGCTACGGTTCCCATTGTTTCGAGGCCCGGGTCGGTAGTCTTGCCACCCGAGATGTGATGGAGGACTTGGCGTGGGACGTCGTGCGGTAGGCCTGTTCGCGGGCATCGGTGGGCTCGAGATCGGGCTGGCCGAGCACGGATGGGAGTCGGAGCTGCTGTGCGAGCTCGACCCCGCCGCCACGGCCGTGCTGACGCACCGATTCCCCGGAGTAGAGCACCACGCCGACGTCACCACCCTGCGCTCGCTACCGTCCGGCACCGAGCTCGTGATGGCGGGGTTTCCGTGCCAGGATCTGTCTCAGGCCGGGCGCACGGCGGGCATCACCGGCGAGCGCTCAGGCCTCGTCGACGAGGTGTTCCGGCTCGTACGCCGCAAGGCCGGGCCACGCTGGCTGCTGCTCGAGAACGTACCGTTCATGCTGCGCCTGGACCGCGGGGCCGCCATGGGCCATGTCACCTCCGCGCTCGACGCCCTCGGGTACCGCTGGGCGTATCGCGTCGTCGACGCGAGGGCGTTCGGGCTGCCCCAGCGGCGCCAGCGCGTCTTGATGCTCGCTTCCCGTACCGAGGACCCACGCGAGGTCCTTTTCGGCGACGACGCAGGTCCGGTTCCCGAAGGCTCGCCGGACGCCCACCCGTGCGGCTTCTACTGGACCGAAGGCACTCGCGGGCTGGGTTGGGCCGTCAACGCGGTTCCCACTCTCAAGGGCGGCTCGGCCCTCGGCATCGCGTCGCCGCCCGCGGTGCGGACGCTCGGCGGCGCCATCGTCACGCCCGGGATCGTCGACGCCGAGCGGCTGCAGGGCTTCGACCCGGACTGGACGAGGCCGGCGCTCGAGCTGCCCGGCGTACGTGCCGGCCAGCGATGGAAGCTGGTCGGTAACGCGGTCAGTACCCGCATGTCGTCGTGGGTGGGGCACCGCCTCGATGCGCCGCTCCCATACGACCCGTCATCGGATCTCGAACTCGCACAGAGTGACCCGTGGCCCGATGCCGCGTGGGGGTCGGGCGGGCGGTCATACGCCGCCGCCGTGTCGACGTGGCCGGTACACCACCCGTACGAAGACCTCGACGGGTTCCTCGAGGAGTCGCGGCCGCTCTCCGCGCGGGCCACCGCCGGATTCCTCAAGCGGGCGCGGGCGGGTTCGCTGCGCTTCGTGCCCGGCTTCCTGGGCGACGTCGAGACCCACCTGGAGCGGATGCTGGGCACCGCCGGGGAGGAAGTGGCGTGACGGGCCTGTTCCCGCCACTGCAGTTCGCGCTCGACGCGGCCGAGCCGAAACCCGAGCCCGAGGCCGACCGCGCAGACAAGAAGAATTACGCACAGAAGCTGTCGAATGCGTTGGCGCAGACCGTCGCCGACGCCCTACGACCGATGTATCCCGACATCACGCCGACCGCCACGGGCGCCGGGCAGGAGGCGCAGATCGATGTCGTCAAGGGCCGCAAGAAGCTCGACGTCAAATCCGTCGACCCGAATCTCGGCCTGGTGCTGTGTGTTTCGATAAAGACGTACAGCTTTCCCGACTTCAGCGGCAAGACGGGACGCGCGGGCCGATACACCAAGAACATCGTGCGTAACGACCACGAGTTACGTGGCGAAGCGATGGTGCTCCACCAGCGCCAGCCCTACAGCGTGCTCGTCGCGGTGATGTTCGAGCCCTACGCCACGTGCGGCGACGGCAACCCCGATCGCGCAGGCCAAGCCGGGCAGAGCTCGTTCGCCAAACACGTCGAAACCCTCGCCAAGCGCTCCGGGCGCGGGCGGCGTGCCGTCGTGGGTGGCCCCGAGGGCATGTACGTCGATCTGGGCGCGGAGGACACGCGCCACGACCTGTTCGAGCGGGTGTTCATCGGGCTCTACGAGGTCGACGGACCGGACCGCGGCACCGTGCGCTTCTTCGACGCCGAGCAGGCGCCCCCACGCTGCGGCCGGCCCGCCGACGATACGACGCTGTCATTCGACGAGTTCGTCTCCGAGATACACCGGGAGGTCGCCCGCCGTAACCGCCTCGCCCCTACTTGGTCGGACGCCGACGCGGACTTCGACTGACCCGCAGGTCTTCCGTCGGCGGAGCCGTGGATCCCCTTCCCCCTCACGGCCCGGGGCGAACCGGTGTACCACCGCCTCGACCGCGGCGAAGAACGCCAACTCGTCCCAGCAGAGCACCGATGGCCGCGTCGACACCCCGAGGGGCGACGAACGGATCCGGCCGGGGAGGAAACCACCACCGCACTGTGCCCGGAACCGGCATGGGCCGCACTCCGTCGGCAGCAGCGCGTCCAACGCGAGCAGGTCGCCGAACACGGCGTCTGTGTGGAGTTCGCAGACGGCATGCGTGTGCACCGATCTATCCGTGCGAGCCGCCGAGTCCCCCGCTACCCGGAAATAGTCCGGGTAGCAATAGGTTCCGTCGGTATCGACGCCGAACAGGGGAATCGCATCGTTGACCAGGGAGTCCGGATGGCCGTGTCCGCCCAGAAACAGGCCGATCACCGAATCGAACAGCCGGATGCGGACGCTCGGGTCATCGCGTCGAATCCACTCGAAGAACACGTCCGTCAGCCACGTTCCATAGCGGGGACGCTGCCGATAGGCACCCTCGTCGGCAGCGTCGCCCCACGGTGGATGCTCGGGGGTGTACTCGATCGGCCACAGAAGGTCGACTCGTGTGACCGGTAGTTGCTCGATCCAGTCCAGGAACTCGACGGGATCGATGGACGGGTCCATCACGCATAGGAAGCCGCCGAGGATATCGCCACCGCCCCTCGTCACGAGGTCGCCGATCGATCGGAGCACCCGATCGTAGCTACCACGGCCACGTCGATCGACCCGATGCGCGTCGTTGAGGTGGCGCGGGCCGTCCAGGCTGACCCCCATGTGGGCGCCCATGGCACGAAGCCACCCGATGAACTCATCGGAGAAGGGGCGCAACCCGTTCGACTGGATACCCACGTCGATGGCGACACCGGATGCTCGGGCGGCATCGATCGCGTGCCCCAGGTCCCTGAAGTGTCCCATCGGCCAGAGCGAGGGCTCTCCGCCGTGCAGCACGAGCTGATACCGGTGGCCCCCGCCCCGCTGACCGTCGTACTCCGCGATCCGCGACACGAGTCGCTGCGCCGTCACCGACGACATCATGTTCGGCAGCGCGGCCTGACTGGTGTCCGCGAGGTTGAACATGTAGCAGTAGTCGCAGTCGAGATTGCAGAACGACGTCAGTTTGGCGACGACGACCGAGAACCCTCGTGGGCCCGGCGGAGAGACGCTCATCAGACAGGACTCACGGCTGCCGCTGCCTGGTCCCATCCGATATGCAACGTGAACTCGAAGCCCGATTCCTCGGCCGCGGACGTCGCCCGCGTGAGCTCGGCTGTCACGATCTTGTTCCGCTCCGCCTCGCTGATGTCCTTCGGCAGCTGGACGTTGGTGGTGAGCACGCGCGAGATGCTGGTGGCCACGGTTACCTCCTCGATGATGTCGCCGGAATCCCCGGCGGCATCAGCTCACCACCATGGGTCCGCCGGCGCCTCATCCATGTAGACGATCTTTCAACGCCCAGGCACGTCAGGCGCGGGGATAGGGCGAGCGGGCACGCAGGCGATCGACGTGTATCCGCTGGAACTCCGTTGTCGCGGTGAGGAATTCCGCGACCAAGCCGAGTTGCTGCGAGGTATAGCGCGACAGCAGGTCGCGCTGCCCCTCCGCGAGCAGCGGCGCGAGCACCTCCGCGGAACGGGCCACGACGGCATCCGTCGCGCGCACGACGAGCCGGCGGCGATCCGTCGGATGCGGACTGCGGGTCACGTAGCCGCGCTGCTCCAGGCGGTCGAGCATGCCTGTGACGCTCCCCGTCGTCAGCCCGAGACGGTCGGCCAGGAGCCGTGGTGTGGCTCCGTCGGGCTCGTCGCGCATCAGGACCTCGAGGCATCGGAGGTCCGTCTCGTTCACGCCGAGCACCCGCGCGCACTCGCGGTCGAAGTCGTCGACGGCGGCCTGATAGTCGGCGATTGCGCGCCCCAGTCGATCGCGAACATCCTCGTCATCACTTGACATACGAGCTACTTACCTTTCAAGCTATATATCACTCGGTAACCAAGCAATCGAGTTGCCAAGCTAGTGAGGAGTCTCCCACATGACCCACGTCCTGATCATCGGAGCAGGCATAGCCGGGCCCGTCCTGTCGATGGCGCTCTCGCGTGTCGGCATCGAATCGACGGTCTTCGAGCGCGACGAGCACGGCGCGTACCAGCGTGGCGGCTGGCTGACGTTCCAGGCCAACGGCATGGACGCGCTGCGCGCCATCGACGCCGCCGGCCCCGTCGAGGACCTCGGCTATCCGCTCGACACCATCAGCTTCGTCAACGGGCGTGGGCGCGCACTGGGCCGGATGCCACTGGCGGCGACACGTACCGACGGCCAGGAGTCGCTCATGATGCCACGAGCAGACCTGTACGCCGCGTTGGGCGATGAGGCCGCACGACGGGGAGCCCGCGTGGAATACGGCAAGCGCCTGGTCACCGCCCAGCGAGTCGACGGCGGCGTGCGCGCGGAGTTCGCCGACGGGTCGACGGCGACGGGCGACGTCCTCGTCGGCTGCGACGGCATCCACTCCCCCGTGCGCACCCTCATAGACCCGGATGCCACGGCCCCGCGCTATATCCCCGTCCTCAATGCCGGGGGCTACATCCCGAAATTCGAGGTGGACGTGCCGGCGAAGGAGTTCCGGATGCAGTTCGGCACTCGGTGCTTCTTCGCATGGGCACCCACGCCCGACGGTGGCACGGTGTGGTTCGCGAATCCGCCGATGGCGCACGAACCCGAGCGTGGCGTGCTGTCGACGATGTCCGACGCCGACTGGCGCACCTGGCTGCACGAGCTCATGGACGGCGACGTGGGTCCCGCACACGAGATCATCGACGCCGCACCCGGGCCACTGTTCGGCTGGGCCACCTACGACCTGCCCGTCGTCCGACGATGGCACGACGGCGCATCCATGCTGGTGATCGGCGATGCTGCGCACGCGACCTCGCCTGCGGCGGGCCAGGGCGCGTCGATGGCACTCGAGGACGCCGTCGTCCTCGCGCAGTGCCTGCGCGACACGGGCTGCGCTCGCGACGCCGGCCGCGCCGGGGCAGCGTTCGGAACGTTCGAATCCCTACGCCGCGACCGCGTCGAACGCATCGTGAAGCAGGGCCACCGCGGTTCCTCCGCCAAGGCCGCCGGTCCGGTGGCGCGACACGTACGGGACATGCTGTTGCCGTTGATGTTCCGACGGGCCGAGAGAGACGGTGGCAAGTCCATGCAGTGGTTGCAGGGGCACCACATCGACTTCCAGCAACGGGTCTCGTAGCGCCGCCTCCCGCGTTCGGACACCTCATGAGGCACCTGCCGACGAGCGAGCGGGTCGAGTAGCCGACTACGCGCACCCCCGTGCCGGATCCGGAGGGACAATCGTGCGGTCACATCGGGAGGTCTCATGGACGACGCGCAACAGTCCACCGACGGCGAGCGGACCCGGCCCTCGGACACGGAGACCGGGACCGGGGTCGTCTACGAGAACGCCGACCGGGCGATGCTGGTGGTCGACGAAGCTCGAAGGATCCGGGTGACTAACAACGCCGCACGATTGCTGCTCGATAACGAGGACGGGCTCTCCATCGATGCCCACCACACGCTCCGGAGCCCCGTGCGGACCGCTCCCGGGCTGCAGGTCGCGGTCACGCGCGCGACGGTGCGCACCCCTCGGGCGACGACCGCCGTCATCTGTCCGCGCCGCTCGGGCGCACGGCCCTATGTCCTCACCGTCTCGCCGCTCGGCCCCGCCCACGGCAGCGACCGGCGCGCCCTCGTCGTCATCCACGACCCGGCGCTGCCGACGCGTGCCCCGGCCGCGGTGCTGCTGCGGCAATACTTCCGTTTGACGGCGTCGGAGGCCCGTGTGGCCCGGCATCTGGCGCGCGGCGAGGATATCGCCGAGATAGCCGCTGCCTTGGGGATCGCGCGCACCACCGTCCGGACCCATCTACAGCACGTGTTCGACAAGACGGGCACGTCGCGGCAGGCCGAACTGGCGACACTGCTGGGCCGATTCCCGCCCGAGGCAGTCGCCTAGCGCCGCTTGGGCACCAGCCCGAACCACGACGCGAGACGCTCGAAGGACCGGGCCGTTCGTTCGCCCGGCTCCTCGGGCTGCGGACCGGAGTGCTTGTCCCGCCCCACGATCCAGCTCAGTGGGGAACCGACGAAAGCGTCCAGCACCCGCCTGCCTGGCGCACTGTTACTCATAACGACCTCCCGATGTTCGACTGCCGAGCACCAGCATGCCGGGCTCTATGCTTGATTGTCAAACACTGCTACTGTCGGCAGCATGGGACGCGACGAGTTACTGGTAGCGATCAGCGCAACGATGGCGGACATCCAGGCCGCACATGACGACCGCGACCGGCTCCTCGCCGATCGGCTCGGCGTGGGCCGCACCGATCTGCGATGCCTCGACGCGATCGTGCGGCACGGGCCGCAGACCGCCGCCGACCTGGGCCGCACTCTCCATCTGACGCGCGGCTCGATGACCACCCTCGTCGATCGCCTGGAGCGGCAGGACCTCGTCGAGCGCCGTCCCGACCCCGATCACGGACGACGCAAACTCGTATGTCCTACAGCGGAACTCATCGATCGGATCGCCCCGCTGGTAGGCCACCTCTCCGACACCGCACATGCCGAGCTGACAGACTACACCGATCGACAGCTCGCCGTCGTCGCCCGCTTCCTCGACACGACGCTGGCGCGACAACGCTCCATCGTCGATGGTCTGGCGATAATGGAGGCACCCTGTGACGCTGCTCCCTAGTAGTCCTCTGCCTCCCACCTGGTATCAGAGGTGGGAGGCAGAGGACTACTAGGGAGGGGCCTAAGACGTGGAAACGGCGGCCGGAACCGATGCTCCCCAACCACTTACGGTAACGCAGCGATGAGCTCACCTATGTCGACGCGCGGACCCGTGAAGAACGGCGTCTCCTCGCGCGTGTGACGGCGGGCGTCGGTGGCACGCAGGTCACGCATGAGATCGACGATGCGGTCGAGCGCGGGAGCCTCGAAGGCGAGCAGCCACTCGTAGTCGCCGAGTGCGAAGGCGGGCACCGTGTTCGCTCGCACGTCGGGGTACGGACGCGCGCCCATGCCATGCTCGGCGAGCATGCGGCGGCGCTCCTCGTCCGGCAACAGGTACCACTCGTAGCTCCGCACGAACGGGTACACGCAGATGTAGTCGCCGGGATCCTCGCCGGCGATGAACGCGGGGAGGTGGCTCTTGTTGAACTCGGCCGGCCTATGCAGCGCGGCGGACGACCACACGGGCTCGCTCGCCTGACCGAGTAGTACCCCGCGGCGGAAGCGGTTGTACGCGGCCTGAAGATCCTCGATCCGCTCAGCGTGCCACCAGATCATGAAGTCGGCGTCGGCGCGCATGCCGGACACGTCGTAGACGCCGCGCACCACCAAGTCGCCCTCGGTGATCTCCGACAAGAACCGCTCGGCGTCCGCGGCGGCCTCCGCGCGCTCGGCTTCGCCACCCAACTCCCCGGGCCGCACCGCGAACACCGAGAACATCAGGTACCGGAGAGTCGAGTTGAGCTGCGCGTAGTCGAGTTTCGCCATGCCCTCATCCTGCCACTCGCCGCTGGAGCAGCCGCGCGACGGCCCGGTCCGCCCGGGCCACACAGGCAGGTACCCCGACACCGTCGAAGTAGGCACCCACCAGCGTCAGGCCCTGCGGCGTGGCGGCCTCGATCTCCGCGACCCGCTGCAGGTGTCCCGGTGTGTAGACCGGTATGCCCTGATACCACCGCTGCACCGTGGCCGCGACCGGCGTCGCATCGACCCCGACTGCAGCGGCCAGGTCCGCGCGGGCGATGGCCACGAGCTCATCGTCGGGCAGCTCCACCGCCCGGCTCACCCCCAGCCGCCCCATCGACACCCGGACCACGTTGCCGGGCCGCACACCGGCGCCCCACTTCTGTGTCGACAGGGTGAACGCCTTCGCAGTGAGCACCTCGCCCGACGCCACGAGCACACCCGATGCGTCGGGGAAATCGACGTCGTCACCGAATGCGAGGGACACCATCGCCGAATCCGCAGCCGGGACTCCAGCCAGGAGCCGAGCCAGCTCGGGGGCGTGCGAGCGCGTCAGCCGGGCCGCCTGCGAGGGCGGCACCGCGAGCACGACCTCGTCGAACAACCACCCACGCAGCATCCACCCCGGACGGAGCTCGCCGACGGGCGCGCCCAGCACCACCGACCCGCGGAGCCGCCGGACGAGTGCATCGAGCAGCACCTGATAGCCGCCGCGGAAGGCGCCGAACACCGGACCGGCTCCCGTACCGGCACTCAGCACGTCAGTCACCGCCGCCGTCAACGACGGCGCGCCCGCATCCAGCCGGGCCGCGACGGCGGGTACCGCCGCCCGGAGCGAGACGTCGTCGGCGTGCGCCGCGTAGACGCCGGACACCATGGGATCGACCGAACGCGCGACCACCTCGTCACCGAGCCGCGAGCGCACGAAACCGCCCAGCGACACGTCCTCGTCACGCCGCCACGCGAGCGGTGCGTCGACCTCCCGACCGAAACCCGGGATCCCCATCACCGACCGGGGCTCGAACGGGCGCAGTGTGCCACCCGCATAGACCAGCGGCCGCCGGCCGACCGGCGACACCACCTGATCCGCGAGGCCGAGTTCGGCGGCGAGGTCCATGACCTCGGGGCGCCGCCGCAGGAACGCCTCGGCCCCCACGTCGACGGTCCGCGACCCGAGCGTCGCCGACCGTAGCTTGCCGCCGACCCGGTCCGAGCCCTCGAAAACCGTGACGCGACACCCCGCCCGGCTCAACCGGTAGGCCGCGACCAGGCCGGAGATCCCGCCACCGATGACGGCGACGGTGGTCACAGCGAATGCACCAGATCCACGACTCGGGTCAGGACCGTCGGGTCCGTGGCGGGCAGCACCCCGTGTCCGAGGTTGAAGATGTGCCCCGTCGCTCCCGCGGCGATCGCGGCATCGGCGTCGGCGCACACGCGCCGCACCTGCGACTCGACAGCGTCCCACGGCCCGAGCAGAACGGCGGGATCGAGGTTCCCTTGGAGCACCCTGGGCCCTACGCGACGCGCGGCGGACGCGAGCGGCACTCGCCAGTCCACCCCGACGACGTCGGCGCCCGCATCCCCCATGGCGCCCAGCAGCTCGCCCGTCCCCACGCCGAAATGCAGCATCGGCAGCGCGGTGTCGGCAAACGCCGCGAAAACCCGCGCCGAGTGGGGCAGCACGAACTCGCGGTAGTCCGCCTCGGACAGGGCACCAGCCCAGGAATCGAACAGCTGGAACGCCTGGATGCCGGCGTCGGCCTGCGCCCGCAGGAACACGATCGCGATGTCCGCGAGCCGATCGAGCAGATCGTGCCAGGTCTCGGGATCCGAGTACATGAGGGCCTTGGTGCGCTCGTGGTTGCGGCTGGGCCCGCCCTCTACGAGATACGACGCAAGCGTGAACGGCGCCCCCGCGAATCCGATCAGCGCCGTCCCGCCCAGCTCCGCGCGCAGCAGCCGCACGGCCTCGGCCACGGGCTCTACCTGCTCGGGTGCCAGCACCGGTAGGGAGGCGACGGCCGCGACATCGCGCACCGGACGCTCGATGACCGGCCCGACGCCGCTGACGATATCCAGGTCGATCCCGGCGGCGCGCAGCGGCACCACGATGTCGGAGAACAGGATCGCTGCGTCCGTCCGGTGTCGGCGCACCGGTTGCATCGTGATCTCGCAGACCAGGTCGGGCCGGAAGCAGGAGTCGAGCATCCCGATCCCCTCACGCACCCTGCGGTACTCGGGCAGGGACCGGCCCGCCTGCCGCATGAACCAGACGGGGCGCCGCGCGGGCGACTCTCCGCGGGCGGCGGCGAGGAGCGGGTTGACGACGGTATCGGTACTCATCAGGTCTCATCTTGGCAGACGCATGGGCCGGGTCGGCGCGCCTCCTTCATCGGCCCCGCCCGCGCGACTACGGTGCCGAGATGTGAGCCAACCTGGAGCTGGGCCCGACCCCGAGCCCTTTCGCGACGCCATCGATTCGATGCATGCCGCCTCCGTCCGCTCCGAGATCGAGATCGGGTCCATCAGACCCCCGCAACGGCTGGCCCCGTACAGCTACGCGATCGGCGCCGAGGTGCGCTCGGCGCAGACCGAGACCGTCGCCGAGCACTCGGACGGCGAGACGTTCGGCCGCCTGATCCTGCTGTACGACCCGCAGGGCCACGAGGCGTGGAACGGCCTGATGCGACTCGTCGCCTATGTGCAGTCCGACGTGGACGAGGAACTCGCGGCCGATCCCCTGTTACCCGAGGTGGCGTGGAGCTGGCTGACGGATGCCCTCGCCGAACGCGGCGAGGAGGTCACCGCACTCGGCGGCACGGTGACCGCGACGTCGTCGGTGCGGTACGGCGACATCTCCGGCCCGCCGCGGGCGCACCAACTGGAACTGCGCGCGTCGTGGACCGCCACCAGCTCGAATCTCGCGGGCCACGTCGAATCGTTCGCCAGCGTGCTGGCGATGGCCGCCGGACTTCCGCCTGAGGGCGTCGCCAGGTTGGGGCCGGTCCAATAGTGTCGATCGAGCTCGCGGAGCCCTATGAAGGAGTCCCGCAGCCGCTCACCAGCGCCGGCGAATTCGTGCGCTGCGCCGAGGCTCTCGCCGCCGGCACGGGGCCCGTCGCGCTCGACACCGAACGCGCGTCGGGCTTCACCTACTCGTCGCGCGCATATCTGATCCAGATCAAGCGCACCGGCTCCGGGCTGTTCCTCATCGATCCCGTCCACGAGCCCGACGCCCTCGGTCCCGTCGCCGACGCGTTGCGGGGAGTCGAGTGGATCCTGCACGCCGCGGACCAGGACCTGCCCTCGCTGCGTGAGGCGGGCTTCGTGTGCGACGAGCTGTTCGACACCGAGCTGGCCGGTCGGCTGCTGGGCGAGCCGCGCGTGAACCTCGCCGCGATGACCGAGGCCTACACGGGCTACCTGCTAGCGAAGGGACACGGTGCGGCCGACTGGAGCAAGCGCCCGCTCCCGGACGACTGGCTCACCTACGCCGCCCTCGATGTAGAGCTCCTCATCGACCTGCGGGACGAGACTCTCATCCGGCTCGAGGACGCGGGGAAACTCGAGTGGGCGCGTCAGGAATTCGAGGCGGTACGTCTGCGCCCCGATCCCCCACCGCGGATCGACCCGTGGCGCCGCACGAGCGGCCTGCACGGGCTCCGCAACCGCCGCCAGCTGGCACGCGCCCGCGAGTTGTGGGTCGCCCGGGACGAGCTCGCTGCCAAGCGCGATGTCGCGCCTGGACGCACATTGCCCGACGCCGCCATCGTCAACGCCGCCACCGTCAACCCCGCGACCGAGGAGGAGCTGACGGCGCTGCCTGTGTTCGGCGGGCCGCGCATGAGACGCACGGCCAAGCGATGGATGGGCGCGATAGAGCGGGCGAACGCCCTGCCGGACAAGCAGCTCCCGCCGCTACACGGGCCACGCCCCCCGATTCCGGCGGGAAACCGTTGGAGCCGCAATCACCCCGAGGCGGCCGAGCGCCTCACCGCAGCGCGTGCCGCGCTGGCGACGATCGCCGAGGAACATGAGCTCCCGGTCGAGAACCTGCTGCCACCCGACGCGGTGCGGCAGCTCTGCTGGTCCTGGCCGTTCACCTCCGACGGGGACGCTCCGCACACCGACCCCTCTCGCATCGTCGATGACGCACTCCGCGATGCCGGCGCCCGCCCGTGGCAGCGCGCCCTCACCGTGGACGCGTTGGCGGCAGCCCTCGACGCCGCCGAGTGACGCCCGCGGTAGCCGCATGGCACCCCGCGACGGCAGTCACGGCGAACGCCACGCCCGCAGCCACCGCCCGTCCGGTCGACATCCGGTCACGACCTGCGAGGTCCCGCCACGCCCACCAGGCGTAGGGCAGTACGACCGGCAGCACAGTGGCGACGCCCGGGGCGTACCCGCGGTTGACCGCCGAGATCGCGAGGTGGGAGAAGCCGTGTAGCCCGAAGGCCGCGACGGCGGCCTGGTACGTGGGCGAACGACCGTCCGTCACCCAGCCCCGCACGCTCGCCGTAGCGACGACCGCGCCCATCAGCGGGATCGCGCGCCGCAGCGACGAGGCATCGACGGGCGACGAGAACCTCAGTCGCTCAACGTTATCCGCACGTATGTACTCCTCCGCGTCATGCACCGCCCAGGCGGCCAGCAGCGCGAACGCCGCAGGATAGCGGCGGGCCCCCTTCGCTGTCATCGGCGTCCGACCAGACACAGGAGTGCGTGGAGCGACGGCACGTCCCACGCATGGCGCCGGTGCGTGCTCGCACGGGATGGCAGATGCAGCGCCCTCCGTCTCGACACGGCGACGGGGTACGTGAACTCGCGCAGACCGTCTACGCCGTGGATGCGGCCGAACCCGGATGCGCCGCGGCCTCCGAACGGCAGGGCCGGGGTCGCACCGAAGCTGACCACATCGTTGATCGCAACCATGCCGACGCCGAGACCGCGCGCGATCTGGCGACCACGGCGACGACTGAAGACGGCCCCGCCGAGACCGGTATCGACCGCGTTGGCCCGCACGATCGCCGTCGCGACGTCCGGAACGACGGCAACGATGAGAGTCGGACCGAACGTCTCGTCCCGGGCGGCCACCGATTCCTCGGGAACATCGGCGAGGATCACCGGGTCGACGAGCCTCCCCCGCACCGACTGCGGACCGCCGACCAGAGCGCGGCCGCCGTCCGCCACAGCGGCACCGATATGACGTGCGACGATCCCCGCCTGCCGCTCCATCGTCATCGCTCCGTAATCGACTCCGGCCCTCAGATCTCGGGCACGTTCGGTGAGAATCCTCGTGAATTCGTCCGCGACCTCCTCGACCACGTACACCCGCTCGATTCCCGCACACGACTGCCCCGCATTCATCGTCGCGCCCCAGAGGATCGCATCGACGGCGGCCGAGATGTCCGCATCGTCAGCCACGATCGCCGCATCCTTGCCACCGAGTTCCATCACGACCGGGATCAAACGCTCGGCGCACGCCGCCATCACGAGCCGACCCGTCGCCGCCGACCCGGTGAACGCCACCTTGTCGACGTCGCTCGACGTCAGAGCGCATCCCGCCGCCGGACCTCCTGGCACGACACGGAACACGTCGTCCAGGCCCGTGGCGTCGGCGAACGTCCGCCCGAGCCACTCGGCAGCACACGTCGCGTACTCGCTGGGTGTGAACACGACCGCATTACCCGCCGCCAGTGCATACGAGATCGAGCCGAGCGGCGTGTACACCGGATAGTTCCACGGGCCGATCACCCCGACGACCCCGTATGGTCGCCGCTCAATCGACGTCTCGTGATCGAGCATCATCATGCCCGGGCGCACACGCTCCGGCGCGAGTACCCGCCCCGCACTGCGAGCCGCCCAGTCGAGATGGTGTAGAGCCATCGTCAGCTCGAGCGTCGCGTCGAAGTGAACCTTGCCCGCCTCGTCGCGGAGGATCGCGCGGATCTCATCGCGCGTTCGATACATCTCTCGTTTCCACTGGAGCAGGTGGTGGCGGCGTCGAGCGGCGGTCAGCCCGGCCCACGCTCCCGTGGAGGATCGCGCGGCGGCGACGGCATCGTCCACGCGCGGCAGTACCGCTGTGCGCTCGTCCGGCGTCGCTGTCGTTGTCGTGGTCATGGAGCCGACGGTAGCGGCGACTCGACAGAAATACAACGCACCGTTGCGTTGTATTCAGGGGTACTATGAGGCACATGCCCGCCCCACGCCGCGCCACCGAGATCCACGCCGCGACCCTGCGGATACTCACCGAACGCGGGTACGACGGACTGACCATCGAGGGGGTCGCCGCGGCGGCGGGCGTGAACAAGACGACCATCTACCGGTGGTGGCCCGGTAAGGACGAGTTGATCGCCGATTCGGTCCGGGAGTCGCACCTGACCAGGCTCGACACGCCCGACACGGGCTCGCTGCGTGGCGACGTCGAGGCCCTCCTGAACCAGGTCGCCGACATCCTGACCAGCCCGACGGGCCGCAGTATCGCCGCCGCGACGATCACGGACAGCAACCCCGCCATCACCGCGTTCGCGCGGAACGTGCTCGGGGAACGCGCGGCGATCGAGCAGACCGTCCTGGACCGGGCGGTGGGCCGTGGCGAGATCGCCGATACCGACGCCCGCGACCTCTTCGTGCCCGCGATGGGCGCGCTGTGGCTCCGCATCCTCGTCCTCCGCGAGGACCCCCAGGTCGCTCATTTGGCGGATCGGGTGGTCAAGGAGGCGACGCGAGGCACGTAGCCTGTAACGGATTCGAGAAGGAGGAGCAGCAATGCCCCACTCTGCAGATCCGGCAGTCGATCCCGACGCCGGCGAGACCGACGTCAGGCGTGTCACTCTCGCGAACCGCGCCCTGGGGCCGCTGGCCGAACTGGGCTACTCGCGCTCGACGCTGGACGAACTCGCGGCACGGTCCGGCATCGATCCCGCGGATCTCGCCGGCGCGTTCACCGACGTCACCGACCTCGCGACCGAGTGCGTGCGCCTGTACAAGGCGGGGTGCGTACACCGCTTCGACGAGGTACTAGAGCACGCACCCGACGCCCGGTCGTTCGAGTCGGGAGTGGCCGCAGTCATGGCGGTGACACTGCGCGACGAGGGCCACCTCCACCGGCTCTGGTACGACCTGCGCACACACGCGATGTACGACCCGGAGTTCGCCCGCAGCATCGCCGACATCGACCGCAGCATCGGCGCTATGTTGCTGCGTGTCGTGGAGCGCTTCGCCGAGCTCCGGGGCTCGCAGCCCGCAGCCGGCCCGGAGATCACGTACGCGATCATGGACGGCCTGTTCCAGCGGGCCCTCCTGCGTTACCTGTCCGGCGACGACGGAGCCCCGGAGGCGTTCGCCGGTGATATCGCGGACACCCTCATCCTCAGCGTGCGCGACTGACTGCTGCTACTGCGGCAGGAAGCTGCTCCGCTGCGCCACGCCGGCATCCTGCACAGCCTGGACCGTCTTACCGTGCGCCGAGAGCTTCTCCGTCACCGCTACGGCGACGTCGGCGGCGGTGAGTCCCAGTTCGCCCAGGAGCTCGCCGCGCGAGCCGTGGTCGAGGAACTGCTGCGCTACGCCGAAAACGCGCACAGGTGTGTCCACGTCGGCGCGCTGCAGCGACGCCGACACGGCGGCTCCGATGCCGCCCGCGACGCCCGAGTCCTCCAGCGTGACGACCAGCCGATGGCCGCGGGCCAGCTCCGCGATCGACGCCGGCACGGGCAGCACCCAACGCGGGTCGACCACCGTCGCACCGATCCCCTGCCCGCGCAGGCGCTCGGCGACGTCGACGGCCATGTGTGCGAACGGACCGACAGCTACCACGAGCACGTCGGTCGCGGTGGCGTCGGCCACGAGGACGTCGACGCCGTCGTCGAGCCGCCGCACGGCCGTCAAGTCCGCGGGCACCGCGCCCTTGGGGTAGCGCAGCAGCGTCGGGCCGTCGGAGACGTCCAGTGCCTCCGCGAATTCCTCCCGCAGCCGCCTACCGTCCCGGGGCACCGCGACCCGCAGTCCGGGTACCACCGACGCGAGGGAGAGATCCCACATCCCGTGGTGGGAGGCCCCGTCTGGGCCCGTGACGCCGGATCGGTCCAACACCAGCGTCACCGGCTGCCGCAGGAGCGCGACGTCCATCAGCAACTGGTCGAACGCGCGGTTGAGGAAGGTCGAGTAGAGGGCGACGACGGGATGCATGCCACCGAGAGCCAACCCCGCAGCCGAGGTGAGGGCGTGTTGCTCGGCGATGCCGACGTCGTACATGCGGTCGGGGAATTTCACCCCGAACGGCGCCACGCCGGTCGGCTCCGCCATCGCGCCCGTCAAAGCGACGATGTCCGAACGCCTCTCGCCGTGCGCGACCAACTCCTCGGCGAACACCGCCGTCCAATCCCGGCCGCCCGGGCTCGACTTCGACAGTCCCGTGGCGGGGTCGTTGACCCCGATGCTGTGCATCTGATCCGCCTCGTGGTTCTCGGCGTGCTCGTAGCCCATCCCCTTGCGGGTGATCGCATGCACCACGACGGGGCCCCCGAAGTCCTTGGCACGCCGTAGCGCAGACTCGAGCCCCGCCTCGTCGTGCCCGTCCACCGGGCCCACGTACTTCAAGCCGAGGTCGGCGAACATCGCCTGCGGGCTGACCATGTCCTTGATCCCGGCCTTCATGCCGTGCAGCAGCGAGTACGCGGGCTGCCCCACGACGGGCAGGTTCCGCACGTGACGCCGCCCCTGCTCGAGGAACTGCTCGTAGGCCGGCGTCGTTCGGAGTCCCGCAAGGTGCGTCGCCAGCCCGCCGATGGTCGGTGCATAAGACCGCCCGTTGTCGTTGACCACGATCACCACGGGCCGCTCGGACGCGGCGATGTTGTTGAGCGCCTCCCAGCACATACCGCCTGTCAGAGCCCCGTCGCCGACGACCGCCACGACCGTGCGCGACTCACCGGCGAGTCCGAAGGCCTTTGCGAGACCGTCCGCGTACGACAGCGCGGCCGAGGCGTGGGACGACTCCGTCCAGTCGTGTTCGGACTCGGCTCGGCACGGGTACCCGGACAGGCCGTTGCGCTGCCGAAGTGAGTCGAACGAGTCGCGGCGACCCGTCAGGATCTTGTGGACGTACGCCTGATGGCCGGTGTCGAACAGGATGGGGTCGATCGGCGAGTCGAACACGCGGTGCAGAGCCATCGTGAGCTCCACGACTCCCAGGTTGGGGCCCAGGTGGCCGCCGGTCGCGGACACCTTCTCCACCAGGAACTCTCGGATCTCGGCAGCTAGCTGCGTGAGGGCGGCCTGATCCAGCTTGCGCAGGTCCCCGGGGGAGTCGATGGTCTTCAGCACGTCCATGTGCCTCGTGTTCTCCTATCACCGCCGGTGGATCCTTGGGCTTTGGTCGTGTGTACACCTTCAACGAACGTGCTCGCCACTTTACGGGGCCGCGCCCGGAGTGAGGTGCGCCATCACCTCGAGGTGGTGAGTCCCCGGGAACGCGTCGAACGCCACGACCTCGCGGGCGGCGTACCCGGCGTCGTGCCATAGCCGGAGATCGCGCGCGAACGCGGCCGCATCGCACCCGACGTGCACCACGTCCGCCGGACGCGCCGCCGCGATCGCCCGGACCGTCTCGGCGCCCGCCCCCGCTCGGGGCGGATCGAGCACGACCGCGCCGGGGCGACGCAGTCGGGGCAACGCCTCGGCGACGCCGGATCGCAGGAACCGGACCGGCGCGCCCTCGAACGCCCGCCGCCCCGCGCGCACGGCGTCCGGCGACGTCTCCACGACCTCCGCGCTCCCGCCCCGCTCGGTCAGGGCCGACGCGAACACCCCGACCCCGCCGTACAGATCCCACACGTGCACGTCAGGGGGCACCCAGCGCGCGGCCAGCGCGGTATACGCGGCGACCGCGTCCCGGTGGGCCTGCCAGAACGCGGTCACGGGGACGTCGAACTGCCGCGTCCCGACGCGCTGGCGCGTGATACCGCTCCCGTCGACCAGCAACTGGGCGGCCCAGCTCCCGCGCCGTGCGGGCGAGCCGAGCACGGCGTGCCGCACACCGTCGTCGTCGCGGGCGACGACCAACTCGGGCGCGCCGTGCTCCAAGTCCGTAAGCCCGTCGACGAGCCCGGACACCAACTGCCGACAGTGTGGCTCGGCGACCAGATCGTGGCTCCGCGCAGCGCGCCAGCCGAGCTCTCCCCCGCGCCCTACGGCAAGCCGCGCCCGGGTCCGCCATCCCGCGTCCATCCCCGGCGTCACCGGGATCACGGCCGTATCGACGGCGCCCGGCGCGAACCGCCCGATCCGGCCGAGCACATCCGCGAGGACCTCGGACTTCAGCTCGCGCGCGTAGGCGGGTTCGGCGAACGAGAGGTCGCAGCACCCGGCGCCTGCCGCGGCAGCGGGGCACGCCTCGTCGACGCGGTGCGGCGAGGGTGTCAGGACCTCTGTCACCGTCGCGCGCAGAAAAGACTTCCTGGTCTCCGTGACTCGCGCGCGCACCGGCTCACCCGGCAGCGCGCCGCTCACGAACACGACCTGGCCGTCGGTGCGCGCTACCGTGAAGCCGCCGTGCGCGGGCCGACCAGCGACGAGCTCCAGCTCGCGCCCTTCGCTCACCTCGGGCCGCCGGTCGTATCCGGCCCGCTCGCTCCGCTCCCGGCGCCCGAATCACCCGACCCGCTCGCTCCGCTCCCGGCGCCGGAATCACCCGGCCCGCTCGCTCCGCTCCCGGCGCCGGTGAGCTGCCGGGCCACCGCATACGTCACCAACAGGCATACCCCGAACATGGGCCAGCCCATGACGATTCGAGCGATACCCAGCCAGCCCGTCCGGTCGGACTGGTACAGCAGCCCCTGCACCACGAAGCGCACGGCGAACACCAGCGTCCACAAGATCGTCAGCGCGTCGTATGCGCGACGCTCACGGGGCACGGCGCGCCAATCCCGGTCGGTGTGCCGCTTGCCGCCGATCTCGAGCATGTTCCACAGGACACCGACGAGTGGGCGTCGCACGATGACCGACACCAGAAACGCGACGGCGAGCACCGCCTGCGTGACGATGCCGTAGAGGTAATAGCCCTTGGCGCTGCCGATGGCGAACGCGATCACGACACAGATCCCCACCCCGAAGAATCCGCTCACGGCGGGCTGCACGCTGCTGCGGGTGACGAGACGGACCACCAGGATCACAGCCGCCACGCCGAGAGCGACACCGGCGCCCCAGCCGAGACCGCCGATCGCGTTGGCCGGTACGAAGGCCGCGACGGGCAGGGTCGAATAGACGAGGCCCTGCCAGCCGCCCATCTGGGCGAGGACCTGGTCCTTCAGCGGCGGCTCGGGTCCGTTCTCTTCGGTCACAGCCGCCCACAGTAGTCGCCGTGGACGTCCGGCAGGATGAGGGATGTGACGTCTGATTTCTCGGCGGCCACCGCCGTGCTGCTGCCCGGGTCGGGCTCCGACGGCGACTTCGTGCGCCGCGCGTACGCGCCCCTCACCGCGCTCTGCGCGCGTGTGCTAGCCGTCGACGCACGGCCGCCCTCGGTGGAGGCTGCATACCGGTCCGCCCTCGACGATGCCGCGGCCCTCGGCCCGGTGGTGGTGTGCGGCGTGTCCCTGGGCTCTGTGATCGGCTCGCGGTGGGCCGCGGAGCGGTGCGGTGCGGGCGTCGCGGGCCTGGTGCTCGCGCTGCCGCCGTGGACGGGCCCGACGGCACCGGATACGCCTGCCGCACTCGCCGCACGGGTCACCGCGGACACCGTCGACGCCGTCGGGCCCGTCGAGGCGACGGCACGGATGCGGTCATCGAGCCCGGGTTGGCTAGCGCGCGAGCTCAGTCGCTCGTGGGCGGCCCACGGCGCCTTCCTGTCCCCCGCTCTCCGCGAGGCGGCCGCGTGCCCGGGCCCGACGGGCGTCGAGCTCGCCCGGGTGCATACGCCGACTGTCGTGATCGGCGCTCGCGGCGACGCTGTGCATCCCGCGGCCGTGGCGGACGAATGGGCCTCGGCCATCCCGGCCGCGACCGCGCTCACCGTCGAGCTGGCAGAGCTGGGCGGTGATCCGGCCGTCCTGGGGCGCGTCGCCGCCAAGGCGCTGGGCTGGGCCGCGAGGCCCTAGGCGCGCTCTAGTTGCGCCCCTGCTGGAGCCGGGACAGGGCCGATCCCTGAGTGAGCCGGTCCTGGCTGGGCTGGCGCAGGGCGGCGGGCGCCTGCTGAGCGGCCTCCGCCTCCGCCTGCGCCTGCTGCTCGGCCACGGCGGCCTGCAGATGCGCTAGAAGGTCTGCGGGAAGGGAGATCTCGAGATTGTCGCGAGCGGGCCTGGGCTCGTTACCGCGCCGGATCACGGTCTCCGCGAGCATCGCGCGCGCGATCTGCGCGGCCTGCGGTTCGCTGCCCTCGGGTGCCGTGACGACGAAGCGGGTCATCCATCGCGGCCCCTCGGCGCCGATGAAGCGCACCAGCACGCCGGGGCTGCGACCGAGCACCTCACGCCCCCAGTGACCGTCCTCGATGGTGACCTGCGCACCCTGATCCCGTAGCGAGTCGGCGATCTCTGTGACCACCTCACGCCACTGCCCGCCGGAGCGCGGGGCAGCGAACACCCCCGGCGTGATGCGGCCGAACTGGGTGTCGATGTGCACCACCATTGGGAGCCCGTCCGGACCCATCTCGACCTGCATCTGCGCCTCAGGTGGCATGGCGAGCACCATCGAACCCAGGTCTAAGCGGCCGTCGCCGAGCGCCTCGGCATCCTCGAGTTGGTCGAGATCGTACGGCCCCTCGCCCGAGCCCAGAACCTTCGTCTCCTGCTCGGTCGGCACCGTCGGGTGGTGTGCCCGTTCAGGCTGCCCGATCTCGGCGTACGGGTCCACGTTGGACGCGCCGCCCTTGCCGGACTTGCGTCGACCGAAGGCCATGAAAGCTCCTTGACGTTGGCTGCCCGCGGGCTGGTCCCGCGCGCAGTCGAGTTTAGCTACGCAGTCGTCGACGCGGTCCCGTCGAGGCTCGCGTGTCCCCCGCTAGAGCCGTAACCGCCTGCCCCGCGTGCGGTCTCGTCGAGCGAGTCGACCTCCTCGAATTCCGGTAGCTCGACCCGCTGCACCAACAACTGCGCGATCCGGTCGCCGCGCGCGATATCGATGGGGGTGTCGCGGTCCGTGTTCAGTAGACACACCTTGATCTCGCCGCGGTAGCCGGCGTCGATGGTGCCCGGCGTATTCACAACCGTGAGGCCGTGGCGGGCCGCGAGACCGGACCGCGGATGCACGAGCCCGACCGTGCCCAGAGGGAGCGCGAGCGCCACCCCGGTACCGACCAACGCACGGTCTCCGGGCGCGAGGGTGATGTCGACGGCGGAGTACAGGTCCACGCCGGCGTCACCGGGATGAGCCCGTTCGGGCATGGGCAGTCCGGCGTCGAGGCGCAACAGGGGTATCCGGGGCGTCATGGCGAGGAGACTACGCTTGGGACCGTGGATTCGACTTACCGTGAGCGCCTCTACGTGCCGTGGCAGTGGTGGCCGGCGGCTGCCATCGCCGTGGCGCTGATCGGTTACGAGGTGCAGATCGCCGCGCGCGGCTCTGCTTGGGTCTGGGCGGTGTACGCGGTGCTCGGCGCGCTGGCGGCGGTGCTGTTGTTCAGTATGGGCCGCGCGCAGGTCCAGGTCCGGGATGGAGAGGTGTGGGCCGGTGATGCCCACCTTCCGGTGGAGTTGATCTCTCGGGCGGCCGCGGTGCCTGCGAGCGCGAAGAGCGCGGCGCTCGGCCGGCAGCTCGACCCCGCCGCCTATCTGTTCCACCGGTCGTGGGTGAAGACCCTCGTGGTTCTAGTGCTGGACGATCCCGACGACCCCACCCCCTACTGGATGGTGTCGACGAGGCACCCCGATCGGGTGCTCGCCCATATCCCCACGGCGACCGCGCTGAGCTGAACCACTCGCCAGCGCGTCGCCGTTCGCCGTCAGGCGCAGTCGACGCAGATGAGCTGGTTGCCGTTCTCCACAGCCAGCCGGCTGCGGTGGTACACGAGGAAACAACTCGTGCAGGTGAACTCGTCCGCCTGCTTGGGCACGACTCGCACTGACAGTTCCTCACCCGACAGGTCCGCGCCGGGCAGTTCGAACGACTCGGCGGTCTCGCCCTCGTCGACGTCTACGGAGCCCGACTGTGCCTCGTTTCGGCGCGCCTTCAGCTCCTCCAGGGAGTCTTCCGACATCTCGTCGGATTCAGTCCGACGCGGAGCGTCGTAATCAGTAGCCATTAATGATCCCCATCCTTGCTGCGACCCGCCCGAATAGCCCGAGATCATCGGTTCCGGTGGGCCCCGGTCCGCTGAGCGGCCCGAAGTGTAGCCGATCCCTTTTTCATTGTCACGGGTTGTGCCCGAAGATCGCCGAGGTCTACGGCGATGCAGCCTGCAACGCGACGACCCTCCCGATGATTCCCGGTCTCGGGCCCTACACTGGCCGCGTGGTTTCACAGATCACCGCAATCGGCCGCGACCAGGACCGCAGGGGCGAGCCGTGGCGGCGCCGCAACGCGTACCCGGTCCTTATTCTGGTGATCGTGCTCGCGGTCGCCGGGGTGATCACCTGGGGCGTCGCGCTGTCGCGGCGTACCGAGGCGGCCGCCCCGGTCACGTGCCCGACGCCCGCCGCGCCAGCGTCCGCCTCGGCGGCGCCACGCCCCGGGGCCGCAGGCGCAACGACCGCGAAGGCGCCCGCGTCGACGCGGTTCGACGTCGTACCGCCCGGCGACATGGTGTCCGTGAAACCTGCGCCGCTGGCGAACACCAATGTGCGTGTGCTCAACGCATCGGACCAGAACGGTCGCGCCCAGGAGGTCCTGGCGAAGCTCAAGGACTACGGGTTCACCACCCCCGCGACCGGCGGCTACGGCGACGACACGCACTACAACCACGACATGGCGTGCCAGGCGCAAGTGCGGTTCGGCGACGCCGGCAAGACCGCGGCTGCGGGCGTGTGGATCGCGGCGCCGTGCGCGCAGCTGATCAACGACGGCCGGAAGGACAACTCGGTCGACCTGGTGATCGGCACCTACTTCAACGGCATCGACCCGTCCGCGGATGCGCAGGAGGTGCTCCGGACCCTGCGTGCGGCAGCCGCCGGCGCGCCCGACGGCGGCGCCAATCCAGCGCTCATCGCCGCCGTGCACAACCAGAACTGCAGCTGAGCGACCGGTGTCAGGTCTGCGGCAGCGCCTCGTATCCGCCCGCAGCGCGCAACAGCTGGGCGAACGCGTCGGCGACGCCCGGCACGGCGACGAGGGTGAGTTCGCCGTCGGCGCTGGTGCTGTCGGGGCCGGGTAGCACGACACGCGCCCCCGCCTCGTCCGCGATGAGGGCGCCGGCCGCCCAGTCCCACGGGCTCAGGCCGTGCTCGTAGTGCGCGTCGACGCGGCCCGCTGCGACCATGCACAGATCGAGTGCCGCCGAGCCGATACGCCGGACGTCTCGCACCCGGGGCAGCAGCTGCGCGAGGATCGCGCCCTGGCGCGCGCGCCGCTCGGGGTGATAGCCGAACCCCGTCGCGACGAGCGCGAGCCCGGGATCGTCGAGGGAGTTGACGCGCAGGTCGCGCACCGCGCCGTCGGGGGCGATCTCGCGCGCACCACCGCCCCGGCTCGCGGAGTACAGGGCGCCGCTCGCGATGTCGGCGACGGCCCCGGCCACGGACACGCCGTCGATCTGTGCGGCCAGCGAGACCGCATACGCGGGGACGCCGTACATGAAGTTGACGGTGCCGTCGATCGGGTCGACCACCCAGCGCACGGCCCCCGGAGCGGGACGCTCGGTCGCGCCCTGCTCTTCACCCAGGATCGCCTCGCCCGGACGCAGTTCTCCGAGCCGCGCGCGCACGAAATCCTCGGTCTCCGTGTCGACTACGGTGACCGGGTCGGTGGGCGTGGACTTCGTCCGGACCGGGCCCGGCGAAGCCTCCCCGGTGATCTCCTCGCCCGACGGCGCGGTGTAGCCGCCCGCGCCGAAGACCTCGGCGCGGCGGGCGGCGGCGCGGGCCGCGGCCTCGCGGACGATCGTGACGGCTGTGTCTTCCAAATCGGCATGCGGACTCACGACCTACATCGCACCACAATCCGGAGTAACTTGACGACCGACCGACACGCCGCGCGGCGCGCCGGTGGATCCCTCCGGCCCTACTCTGTGCCGGCAAAGCGACCCGAGGAGCTGGGAAGGTCATGAGCGACAACCATGGTTTCGGCGTAGACATCGGTGGCAGCGGCATCAAGGGCGGTGTCGTGGACATGGAGACGGGCGAGCTGGTCGGCGACCGTTTCAAGGTGTTGACCCCGCACCCCGCTACTCCGGGGGCGTGCGCGGAAGCGGTTCGGGAGGTCGTCGCTCACTTCGGGTGGACAGGTCCGCTCGGCATCACGGTTCCCGCGGTCGTGACCGGGGGTACCGTGCGCAGCGCCGCGAACATCGACGCGGGGTGGATCGGCACGAACGCGGACGAGTTGTTCAGCGAGACGCTGGGCGCGCAGGTGACCGTCGTCAACGACGCGGACGCAGCCGGTCTGGCAGAGGACCGATACGGCGCGGGCCATGACAAGGACGGCGTCACGCTGCTGCTGACGCTCGGAACCGGGATCGGCTCCGCTCTGCTCTATCGCGGAACGCTCGTGCCCAACACCGAGCTGGGCCACCTCGAGGTCGACGGCAAGGAGGCCGAACACCGCGCCGCCAGCTCGGTGAAGGAGCGCAAGGGCTGGTCGTACGAGAAGTGGGCCGTGCACCTCTCGCGGGTGATCCGCGAGTACGAGAAGCTGCTGTGGCCGGACCTGATCATCGTGGGCGGCGGCATCAGCCGAAAGTCCGACAAGTGGATCCCGCTGCTGGAGGTGACCACCCCCGTCGTTCCTGCGAAACTGCTGAATACGGCGGGCATCGTCGGCGCCGCCATGGCCTCCCTACCGGCTCGCTGACAGGCGCGCCGCGCGGAGCGGTGCACCGAGGTCACGCCCGGATCGTTACAATGGTGGTCCCGGCGTCCCCGGCCGGGAACATCCCCGGACCTCACGACTTCGCACACGCACGCTCTCGGCCACGTCTGTCGCTGCGTTGGGCGGACCGAGGTCCGCGCAGAACACATCGGTAGGAAAGGGCGTAAGTGGTAGCGACTGAGACCAGTTCGGCCGCGCAGCCGGCGACGGATGGCGCGGCGGGCTCGGTGACCGCGACCGGCGATGCGGCACCGGCGAAGGCTCCCGCGAAGAAGGCCCCCGCTAAGAAGACCGTCGCTAAGAAGGCTCCGGCCAAGAAGGCGGCGGCGAAGAAGACGGCAGCGAAGAAGGCTCCGGCCAAGACCGCGGCGAAGAAGACCGCCAAGAAGGCCGCGGCCACGAATGCGACGGCCAAGAAGGCCGGCGCGAAGAAGGCGACGGCGTCGGCGACGGGTCCCGAGGGCGAGAACGAGGAGGACGCCGAGTTCGACGGCGAACCCGCGGCCGGCGACCTCGCTGACGAAGACGTCTCGCTGGACGAGGAAGAGGCTTCTGAGGAGCCCGACAAGGCGAGCGCGGTCAAGAAGCCCTCCCCCGCCGACGCGGAGGACGAGGTCGAGGAGCCGTCCGAGAAGGACAAGGCCTCCGGCGACTTCGTCTGGGACGAGGAGGAGTCCGAAGCGCTCCGGCAGGCCCGCAAGGACGCCGAGCTCACCGCATCGGCGGACTCGGTGCGCGCATACCTCAAGCAGATCGGCAAGGTCGCCCTTCTGAATGCCGAGGAGGAGGTCGAGCTCGCCAAGCGGATCGAGGCCGGCCTGTTCGCGGTGCAGAAGATCAACGAGTGGGCCGCGCGCGGCGAGAAGCCACCGATCGGTACGCGTCGCGACATGAACTGGATCGCGCGCGACGGTAACCGCGCCAAGAACCACCTGCTCGAGGCCAACCTGCGCCTCGTCGTGTCTCTGGCCAAGCGCTACACGGGCCGCGGCATGGCGTTCCTGGATCTGATCCAGGAGGGCAATCTCGGCCTGATCCGCGCGGTCGAGAAGTTCGACTACACCAAGGGCTACAAGTTCTCGACGTACGCGACGTGGTGGATCCGCCAGGCGATCACCCGTGCGATGGCCGACCAGGCCCGCACCATCCGCATCCCGGTGCACATGGTCGAGGTCATCAACAAGCTCGGCCGCATCCAGCGTGAGCTGCTCCAAGACCTGGGCCGCGAGCCCACGCCGGAGGAGCTGGCCAAGGAGATGGACATCACGCCGGAGAAGGTGCTGGAGATCCAGCAGTACGCGCGTGAGCCCATATCGCTGGACCAGACGATCGGCGACGAGGGCGACAGCCAGCTCGGCGACTTCATCGAGGACTCCGAAGCCGTGGTCGCCGTGGACGCCGTGTCGTTCACCCTGCTGCAGGATCAGCTGCAGTCCGTTCTCGACACGCTCTCCGAGCGCGAGGCCGGCGTCGTCCGGCTGCGCTTCGGCCTCACGGACGGCCAGCCCCGCACCCTGGACGAGATCGGCCAGGTCTACGGCGTGACCCGCGAGCGCATCCGCCAGATCGAGTCCAAGACGATGTCGAAGCTGCGGCATCCGTCCCGGTCGCAGGTCCTGCGCGACTACCTGGACTAGCCTCCTACGCCACGAGACGACGGGCCCGCCGGTGACTGCTCACCGTCGGGCCCGTCGACTTCGCCCGCTTGCTCGACGAGGTCCGATCTGAGCTGGTGACGCCGACGGCCGCAGCTCAGATCGGCGAACCGTGGACGATCACGTGTCCATTCCGGCAGGGTCTAGTCAGCCCCAAGAGAGGAACCGACATGAATCAGATCGTCGCGGGCCGATACGCCGGGCGGCGCTGCCTGGTGACCGGCGGCGGGTCCGGGATCGGGCAGGCCACGGTGATGCGCATGCTGGCCGAGGGCGGCACGGTGGTGGCGGGGGATATCAGCGAGGCGGGTCTCGCGGACACCGTCGAGAAGGCGGGCGCCGATGCGGCGCGTCTGACCACCGCGACGGTCGACGTCGCCGATGAGGAGTCCGTCGTCGCGGCAGTCGCATCGGCCATCGAGACGCTGGGCGGCCTCGATGTAGTCGTCAACGCGGCCGGGATCCTGCGCTCGTCGCACACCCTCGACACGACGGTCGAGCAGTTCGAGCGCGTCCTTCGCGTCAACCTGACCGGCACGTTCCTGGTGATCCGTCAGGCCCTACCTGCGCTGATCGCGTCGCAACACGCCGCCGTCGTCAACTTCAGCTCGACCTCTGCGGCGTTCGGTCACCCGTACATGGCGGCGTACGCAGCGAGCAAGGGCGGCATCCAGTCGATGACGCACGCTCTCGCCGCCGAGTACGCCAAGCAGGGCGTCCGGTTCACGGCGGTGCAGCCCGGTTCGATCTCGTCGGGCATGACCGACGGGTCGGGCCGCAGCGGCCAGAGTGTCGGCCCCGGCTTCCCCCAGGACATCGACGTCAGACTGCTGGGAAAGCTGCTCCCGGCGATCGGAAAGGGCTTCGCCGGCGCCGAGACGGTAGCGAGCGTCGTCGCGATGCTGGCCAGCGACGACGGCGTCTTCATCACCGGAACGGAGGTCCGCGTCGACGGCGGAACACACTTCTGAGCACGTCGGTCTCAGCGCAGCGCCGGCACCATCTTCTGGACGACACGGACGCTGGGCTCGACGACGCGGGCGGCGATCGGGCCGACGACGGCCATGATGAGGACATAGGTGGTGGCGAGGGCCGCGAGCTGCCCCTCGACCGCGCCTGCGGCGACCGCAAGGCCCGCGATGACGATGGAGAACTCACCGCGTGCGACGAGCGCGGCGCCGGCCCGCGCACGCCCCATCCTGCGGACGCCCGCCTGACGTGCGGCCCACCAGCCGGTCAGCACCTTCGTCAGTGTCGTCACGGCGGCGAGCGCGATCGCCCACCCGAGCACGGGCGGGATCGACTTCGGATCGGTGTTCAGCCCGAAGACGACGAAGAACATGGCCGCGAAGAGGTCCCGCAGGGGCTCGAGCAGCTTGGCCGCGCTGTGCGCCGCGCTGCCGGATATCGCGATGCCCAGCATGAACGCGCCGACCGCTGCCGACACCTGCAGCGCGGATGCAACGCCCGCGACCAGTAGGGCCGCACCCAGCACCTTGAGTAGGAAGACCTCACGGTCCGGGCTGTACAACACAGTCGATACCCAGTGGCCGTATCGCAGGGCGGCGATGAGCACCACGGTTATCACGACTACCGCGACCACCAGCGCCTGCACACCGCCCCAGAGCCCGACCCCCGCCAGGATCGCGGTGAGGATCGGCAGGTAGATCGCCATCGCCAGGTCCTCGAACACCAGCACCGACAGCACCACAGGCGTCTCGCGATTACCGAGACGCCCCAGATCGGACAGCACTTTGGCCGCGATGCCCGACGAGCTGATGTACGTCACGCCGGCGAGTGCCAGCGCCCCCGTAGGCCCCCAACCGAGCAGCAGCGCCACCGCCGCGCCCGGCGTCGCATTGAGCACGATGTCGACGACGCCCGCCATCCACGATCGGCGAAGGCCCGTCACGAGCTCGCTGGCGGTGTACTCGAGACCCAGTAGGAGCAACAGCAGTACCACGCCGATCTCGCTGGCGATGTGGCTGAACTCGAAGGTCTGACCGAGTGGCACCACGCCGCCGTGGCCGAAGGCCACGCCCCCGATCAGGTACAGCGGGATCGGCGACATGCCGATCCGTCCCGCGACGCGCCCGAGGAAGCCCAGTGCGAAGAAGATCGCCCCCAATTCGAGGAGGGCGATCGCGTTCTCGTCAGCGTGGAGTGTCACCCGTGATGCAGAATCTTGGCGGCGGCGGCGAGCCCCTCAGCCGTACCGACGATCACGAGCACATCCCCCGCGGTGAACGTGAACTCGGGCCCCGGCGACGGCTGGACCTGACCCGCGCGCATCACCGCGACGATCGACACCTTTGTGCGGGTGCGCATCTGCGTGTCGCCGAGCGTGCGGCCGTCGAACGGCGAACCCTCGAGGATCGGCAGCTGCTTCGTGTTGATCCCCGTGAGGCCACGATGCTCCTCCTGCAGCTGAGTGACCAGCTGCGGCGCGCCGAGCAGGTTGCCGAGCACTGCGGCCTCCTCATTGGAGAGTGGCACCTGCGCGCGGCATGCGTCGGGATCGTCCTGCTCGGACAGGATGAGATCGACGGTGCCGTCGCGGTGGGTCACGACCCCAACGCGCCGCCCGGAGGAGAGTTCGAAGTCCTTCCGGACGCCGATGCCCGGAAGTGGTGTCACGTCGACGTTCACACCGCCGAGCTTAACCTCACGTCCACTCTCCGTGGGCCCGAGTCGCGCCTCGTGGCGCATCCCCCTCGACGTTATAGCACTTACATGCTATTTTATTTGGCATGTTCCTGCTATCTGCTGACGACCATTCCCTCGAGACCGTCCTGAACGTGCTGCTCATCCGCTTCGGCATCGTCGTCGCGCTCGTCGGCATGGCGGCCGTCGTGGTCTTCGCGCTCGCCCTCCGGCTCAAACGACGCGGCCGTCTGGACGCGGCCCGGCGCCGGTACGGCGCCCCCGCGGCGCGTGCGATGCGGGGCTACAGCCGCCGTCGTGGCGGCCTGACCCGCGCTGCGCTCGACGAAGCCGCCCGCCGCCTGGAGGACCGACGGTGACCGCACTCGTACTCGCCGACGGTTCAGAAGTGCTGCGGCACATACTGATCGACCGCCTCCTCAAAGCCGGGATCGTGGCGGCGATCATCGTGATCGCTCTGGTCGCGATGGTGATCCTATGGCGCCGCTCGTAGCGGCCTTAGGCTGAGCCCATGCCCAAGATCGTCGATCCCGAGGCCCGGCGCGCCCATATCGTCGACGCAGTGTTCCGTGTCGTTTCCGTGGGCGGTATCGAAGCCGCCACGCTGAAGAACGTCGCCGCCGACGCTGGGCTCGCCATCGGCTCGGTGCGGCACTACTTCGACTCGCACGAGGCGATCCTGCAGGCCGCCGCAGAGGCGATGGCAGGGCGCGTCGGGTCCCGCCTGCTCGCCGAGCGGGAAGCATTCGTCGCCGACCCGACCGTGAACCGCCTAGCGGACCTACTGTCCGAGCTGCTACCGCTGGACGCCGAGCGGACCGCGGAGGTCAGGGTCTGGCTCGCCTTCTCGGCAGCAGCGGCAGCGCGGCCCACGTTGGCCCGGTGCGCCACCGAGATGGCCGAGCAGACTGCGACCATCGTGCGGATCGCGCTCGAGCGTGCCGGGCTCCCGTCCGACGCTGCGACGGTGCGCGGCACCGTCGCACTCGTGGATGGGCTGTCGCTCGCAGGCGTCTCCGCGCAACCATTGCCCCCCAGCCGGATCCGCGCCGCCCTGGACGCCTACCTGATCCGGCTCACGACCGACCCGAGTACCACACCGGACCCGTGAGCAACCAGATCGCGGTCACGACCCCCAGGGATCCGAACACGCCGAACAGCCCCGATCGCTGCGGCGCATCCGCGACCGTGTAGCCGAGCGCGAGCGTGAGTGCCGTCGCGATCGCGGCCGCTCCGAGCCACCGCGCGAAGTCCACCCACTCCTTGCGCCTGCGCTCCGGCCCCCGGGGCGGCACCTTCGCCGGAATCGGACCCCCGCCGAAGCGGTACGCGAACCGCGCGTCCGCCCACCGGATGATCGGCCCGGCGAACATCACAGTGCAGCCCAGGTAGATCGGTGCGAGGCGGTGCGCGAAGCCCACCTCGCCGCCCCGGGCCAGGTCGACACCTACGGCGACGAGTAGCGCCACGTCCAGCAGGGGCACCGCACCGAGCACGAGTACAGACATGCGGCGACGACGCAGCAGGTACCGCAGGCAGAGTCCGAGCGCCAGCAGTGCCCAGAAGCCGCCCTCACAGGCCGCGATGGTGCCGAGGACGGGGTCGATGGGTGCGTTCACTCCCCCACCCTCGCGCCGGCCGGCGGAATCCGCGTCCCCCGAACCGCGGAAGCGCATCCCCCGTTCGGCGGACCCGCTCGACTGCTCCGTGTGCTGTAGTGGTGGCGATGACCGGATCCCGAGACGACGCGAGGATATCGGTCCTGATGGCGTTCGGGACCTTCGCCGTCGGTCTGCTGCTCTGGGCCGCCGGTGCGTTCCCGATCGCCGTCGATCGCGACCTGTACCCGGGCCCAGTCAAGTTCGCGCTACTCTGCGGCGCACTGGCACTGCAACTCTCGGCACCCCGTCGACCGGGTGCCGCCTTCGCCGCTATGGCCGCTCTGCTGGCTTGGGACGCGCTCCTCGGACCATCGCTGCCGCTGTGGATCGCGATGTCCGACATCATCTACATCGCCGTCGTGCACGGGGGGGACCACCTGCGCACTACGGTGACCGTAGTCAGCACCGTCACCACAGCAGGCCTGTCGGCGGCCGCCGCGCTGGCGTTCTCGCCGCACGTGGGCATCCTGGTCGGCCTGGTCGGCCTGGCACTACTCATGGCGCCGCTCGGCTACGCGCAGGCGGTCCTGGCATCACGCCGAGCAGCGCGGGCCGAGATCGCCGCCGCAGAAGGCGCACGCACCGCAGCACTCGCCGAGGAGCGACGCCGGGTCGCCCGGGAACTTCACGACACCGTGGCCGGCCACGTCGCGGCGATAGCGGTCCTCTCGGAGGCAGCTCGTTCGGCGGACGATCCGCAGCCCACCGTCGCCTCGATCCGTGCCAACAGCCTGCGGGCCCTCGACGAGATGCGCAACATGATCGACCTGCTCTCCGCCGATGGCGACGAGACCGCGACCGCGCGCTGGGACTCCTTGGCGCCGTTGGTCACAGCAGCCCAGACGGTGGGCTCCGAGGTCACCGTCGACCCGGTCCCGGACGGTCTGCCCAGAGATGCCGAGGCGGTCGCTACACGCATCGCCGGTGAGGCGCTTGCCAACGCGACCAGGCACGCGCCCGGGCTACCGGTGCGGGTGAGCCTGGATCTAGGCCGGGACCTTGCGGTCACCGTCCGCAACCCGCTGCCCTGCGACGGCACTAGATGGCAGGAAGGAAACGGCATGCGCAACATGGTCATCCGCGCTCAGGCGGTGGGCGGCCACGCCACCGTCGGACCCGAGGGAGCCGACTGGCTGGTGACGGCCGAGATCCCGGTCCGGCGCCCGTGAGCCACGTGCGGGTGGTGCTCGCCGACGACCACGCGGCGGTGCGTGAGGGGCTACGGATGGTGCTCGAGGCCTCGGGGCAGATCTCCGTGGTCGGCGAGGCCGGCGACGGTGCCCGCGCCGTCCGGCTCGCGCGGGAACTGCGGCCCGACGTGGTGCTCATGGATGTCCGGATGCCCTCCGTCGACGGTATCGCGGCGACGGCCACCGTCGTCGGCGAGACGGATTCGAAGGTCCTGGTACTCACCACTTTCGACATCGATGAGTACGTCCTCGGCGCGCTGTCGGCGGGTGCGTCGGGCTTCCTGCTCAAGTCCGCCGCAGGCGCCGAACTCGTGCGCGCGACCCTCTCCGTCGCTGCCGGCGACGCGGTGCTCGACCCCGCGGTGACCCGCATCGTCGTCGCCGCGTTGCGCACGCATCCGGTCGACCCCGGACCGGATCTGAGCGTCCTCACCGACCGCGAGCTCGACGTCCTCGCCGGCCTCGGCGCCGGGCTGTCGAACCAGCAGATCGCGCGGCGGTTGACGATCGGCGAGGCCACGGTCAAGACGCACGTATCACGTGTGCTGACGAAGCTCGGCGCAGAGTCCCGCGTGCAGGCCGCCGTCCTGGCGGCGCGAGCGGGACTCTAGCCGGCGCCCTCTCCCGGTCGAGCCGACCTCGTCTCGGGTGCGCGAGCACCACGTCACCGCGGGGAGCTCAGCGCGGGAGCGAGGCGTGCACCTTCAGCGTCGCATCGACCGCTCGCGCGCCCTCCTCGCCCTTGAGGACGAAATGGCGCGTGAAGTACTCGACGTGCTCGCTGTGTTCGTGGAAGTGGTGCGGGGTGAGTACCACGGAGAACACCGGGACATCTGTGTCGAGCTGCACGCGCATGAGACCGTCGACGACGGCGGCCTCAACGAACTCGTGCCGGTAGATGCCGCCGTCCACGACCAGCGCGGCCGCGACGATCGCCGAATACCTCCCCGATTTCGCGAGTAGCTTCGCGGTGAGCGGGATCTCGAACGCTCCGGGTACCTCGTAGAAGTCGAGCGCGTCGGAGCCGTACCCGAGACGGCCCATCTCCGATGTGAAGCCGGCGCGCGCCTGGTCGACGATATTGCGGTGCCATGTGGCCTGCACGAAGGCCACCCTGGAGTTGTCGCTCATCGCCCCAACCTATCCGACCGGCGAGTCCGGTGCCGCGCGCAGCTCCCGCTTGAGGATCTTGCCCGTCGCCCCTTTAGGCAGCTCGTCGACGAAGTGGTACTCCCGTGGATACTTGTACGCCGCGAGCTTCTCTTTCGCGTAGCCCGCAAGCACGGTGTCGTCGTCGGACGCGCCCCTCCTCAGGACGACATACGCGACGACCTCCTCACCCAGCCGGTCGTCGGGCCGCCCGATCACCGCCGCCTCCACGACGTCGGGGTGCTCGTAGAGCACCTCCTCGACCTCCCGCGGGTACACGTTGTACCCGCCGCGCACCACGAGATCCTTGACCCGGTCCACGACGAAGAGGTAGCCGTCCCCGTCCATGTATCCGAGGTCACCGGTATGGAACCAGCCGTTCCGGATCACCTCGGCTGTGTCCTCAGGCCGCTTGTAATAGCCCTTCATCACGTTGTGCCCACGAATCACGATCTCGCCCACATGATCCGCGCCGCGCGGCAGGTCGGCCCCGTCTGCGTCCACCACGCGGGCCTGCACCCCCCAGATCGGCTTGCCGATCGACAGCACCTTGCGCTGCTCCGCATTGATGTTGAAGGTCGCGGTGCTCGCCGTCTCGGACAGCCCGTAGCCCTCCAGGATCACCACGCCCGCGAACTTCTCCTCGAACCCGCGGATCACGTCGCCCGGGATGGACGCGCCTCCGGATATGGCGGCCCGTAACGACGAGAGGTCCCGCCCGCCGGTATCCGCTTGCAGCAGGGACACATACATAGTCGGTACCCCGGCGAACACGGTGACGCGGTGCTGCTCGATCGCGTTCAGTACCGCGTCCACCTCGAATCGTGGGACGAGCACCATCGAGCCTCCGTACCGCACACCCGCGTTGAGGACGCTCGACAGCCCGAAGACATGGAAGAGCGGCAGCACGGCCATCGCGACGTCATCTTCCGACAGACCGAACAACTCCGGGCCTATGGTGCAGTTCATGTACAGCTCGAAGTGCGTGAGCTCGGCACCCTTCGGCCGTCCCGTCGTGCCCGACGTGTACAGCAACACAGCCGTGTCGTCCGACGATGTGGGCGCCATGTCGCGTGTGTCCTCCTGCACAAGCAACGTCTCGAACGACCTCGCCCCCGAAGGGGTCTCGCTACCGAGGGATACGGCCACCACATCCTTGACGCCCGCCTCCGCGGCGCCTTCGAGGGCTGCCTGGACAGAGAAGTCGGACGTGATGATCATCCGGGAGTCGCTGTCCGACAGGTGATACGCCACTTCACGCGCGGTGAACAACGGGTTCAGCGGCACCATGGTCAGGCCCGCCTTGAGGATGCCGAAGTACGCGAACAGGAACTGCGGCAGGTTCGGAAGCTGAACGGCTACCTTGTCTCCCGTCTCCAGGCCGGCCGCGAGCAGCGTCGCGGCGACGCGCCCCGAGGCTTCGTCGACCTGCGCGTAGGTGAACGTGGAGCCCATGAAGTGGATCAGCGGGGCGTCGGGCGTAGCGTCGGCCGACTCCCGCAGCATGACTGCGAGGTTGAACGACATCGTCAGCCCCCTTCGAAGAAGCGCCGCGGCACATCCACCAGCATGGTGTCGATCTGGTCCTGGGTGACACCGCGCTCCAGCACATAGGGGAAGACGTCGTCGAACACATGCGTGTAGTGCCACTGCGGAAGCAGACCGAACACGTTGGGGTCGATCCAGTCGATGTAGCAGGACGCGTCCTGCGACAGCACCATCCGGTCTGCGTAGCCCCGGCGGACCATCTCGACGAGGGTGTCGGCGCGTTTCTCGAATGTCGTCTCGAGGTTGATGCCGAAGCGGTCCATTCCCAGCACGAAGCCTGCGTCGGCGAGGGCCGCGAGATGGTCGCAGTCGTCGCTGTCGCCGCTGTGGCCCAATACGATCCGCGACGGATCGACGCCCTCCTGGTCACACATGACGCGTTTGACTATCCAGCCCGCCTCGGTCCCGGGGTGAGTGTGCACCGTGATCGGCGTTCCCGTGGCGACGTGCGCCTTCGCCACGGCCCGCATGACGCGTTCCACACCGGGTGTGAGGCCCTGGTGATCGATGGCGCACTTGAGCATCCCCGCCTTGACCCCTGTCCCGGCGATCCCCTCGGTGATGTCACGGACGAACATGTCGACCATCGGATCCGGCACGTCCACACCCGCTGCCTCGGACAGCGCCGGACCCCGGTACATGAAGTACCGCGGCACGTCGCCGTAGGTGTATATGCCGGTCGCGGCGACGATCCGGATCGGCACCTGCTCCGCGATCCGTTCGATCCGCGGGATGTAGCGGCCGAGCCCGACCACCGTCGGGTCGACGATCGTGCGCACCCCGGCGTCGTAAGCCTTCCGCAGCTTGGCGATCGCGTCGGCGACGCGATCCTCCTCGCTGCCCCACTCGTCGGGGTAGTTCTGCTGGATGTCGGGAGTGAGCACGAAGACGTGCTCGTGCATCAGGGTGATACCCAGGTCCGCGGAGTCGACGGGACCTGTGACCGTCTGGATCATGCTCATGCGCAGTGCCTTTCGTGTGTGACTACCCGGTGGCCGGAAGATCGACGAGGTCGGCCAGCGCGGCGCGGTGTGCGCCCGGCGTGCCAAGACCGATCTGATCGGCCTTGGCACGCTTGAGATAGACGTGCGCGGGGTGCTCCCATGTCATGCCGATCCCGCCATGCAGTTGCACGGCCTCCTCCCCCGCGAGGACTGCCAGGTCACCGCAGTACGACGCCGCCACGGCGGTCGCGATCGCGGTCTCCGGATCGTCCGGCCCCAACTCGGCGAGCGACACCGCGGCATACCGTGCCGTCGCACAGCCGGATTCGACGGCGACGTACAGATCCGCAAGGCGGTGCTTGATCGCCTGGAAGCCGCCCACCACGCGCCCGAACTGGCGCCGCTGCTGCAGGTACGCCACGGTCGCGTCGAGGCACCAGCGGGCGACGCCCGCCTGTTCCGAGGCCAACAGGGCCGCGCCTGCCACGAGACCTGGCCGCACTGCGGCATCCGCATCGTCCGAGATCCGCTCGCCCGTGGCACCGCTGAGCGTCACGTCGGCGACCACCCGCGTCATGTCGAGCGACGGCACCACCTCGATCGTCGCATCGGTGGCCTCTACGGCGTAGAGGGCACCGTCGTCTCCGGGCACCAACAGGACATCGGCCGACTCCGCTCCCGCGACCGAACGAACCGTGCCCGTGGGCCGGCCATCGGCGACGACCACCTTCGGCACCTCAGCATACGGCGAGGTGGAGAACGGAACCGTCAGCGCCGCAGTGGACTCTCCGGAGGCGGTCCTCTCCAGCAGCCCGTCCGCATCCGTCCCCTGCAGGACGGTCACAGCGACGACCGCGCTGGTGAGGAACGGCACCGGCGCGGCGGCGCGGCCGATCTCCTCCAGCACCACCCCCGCAACCGCCGCCGTCGCCCCCGCGCCGCCGCGCTCTTCCGGCACGATCAGCCCCGCGAGTCCGAGATCCGTTGCCAGTTCTCGCCAGACCGCGGATATCGGCCCGGCGTCCCCGTCGTACACGGCGATCAGCGCAGCAGCATCACACCTCCGTGCGAGCAGGTTGCGGACGGACGCGCGCAGGTCTTCTTCCACCTCGGTGTACAGCAGATCCGGTTCGAAGCTCATCTCTCGAGGTCCTTCCACGCGATGTCCTTGTCCACCCGGTGCTCGGCCGGCAACCCGAGGACACGCTCCGACACGATGTTCCTGAGGATCTCCGACGTGCCTCCCTCGATCGAATTCCCCTTGGCGCGCAGATACCGGTATCCGGCGTCGCGGCCGAAGAAGTCGACGTGCTCCGGGCGGACCATCGTCCAATCCGAGTAGCGCAGCCCGTCCTCGCCGAGCATCTCCAGCTCGAGGCCCGAAAGCTGCTGGTTGATACGTGCGAACGACAGCTTCACCGCCGCCCCCTCGGGCCCCGGCTGCCCACTCGCGAGCTTCTGCCGCAATCGGACCCCCGTCTGCCGTGCGACCTCGGACTCGATCCACAGCCGCGTGAGGCGGTCGTGCGCGTCGGCCGTCCGCAGCTCCGGATGCTCGCGCCACGTGCCCGCCACGACACCTATCATCCCGTCCTCGCGTGCGGCGGCGCGGCCTCCGATCGCGACACGCTCGTTGTTGAGCGTCGCGGTCGCGACCCTCCAGCCTTCGCCTATCGCCCCGAGGCGTTGCGCGTCGGGGATGCGTACGTCGGTCAGGAAGACCTCGTTGAACTCGGCCTCACCGGTGATCTGCCGCAGCGGGCGCACGTCGACACCCGGGGCCGTCATATCGCAGAGAAAATAAGTCAGGCCACGGTGTTTCGGCACCTGGGGGTCGGTTCGAGCGACGAGGATCGCCAGTCGCGCGTTATGTGCGCCGGACGTCCATACCTTCTGACCGGTCACCACCCAGTCGTCGCCGTCCCGCACGGCCCTGGTCGCGACGGCTGCCAGGTCCGATCCGGCCCCCGGCTCGCTGAACAGCTGGCACCAGATCTCCTCTCCCGTCCACAAGGGGCGGAGGTACCGGTCCTTCTGTTCCTCGGTTCCGAATGCCAGGATGGTCGGCGCGGCCATACCCAGCCCGATGCCGTTGGCGCGGCTGTTGTTGTCTGGCGCCCCGGCCTCGCGGAACAGTCGTTCGACGCGCGCCTGCAGCGACTGCGGTAGGCCCAGGCCGCCGCGCCCGGCCGGATACCCCACCCATGCGAGGCCCGCGTCGTACCGCGCCCGCAGCCAGTCCAACCGCGCTTCGGCGTCCGCATCCGGCGCCGGAACCGAGTGCACTGCAAGGAACTCCGAGACGAGTCCGTCGACGTCAGTTGCCACGACGGGCCGCCTGACGCTTCAGCTCCGCGCGGGCCAAGGCGTTCTTGTGCACCTCGTCGGGCCCGTCCGCGAACCGCAGGGTGCGGATCCCCGCATACGACTCCGCAAGCGGGAAGTCCTGTGACAGACCACCCGCCCCGTGCGCCTGGATGGCCTTGTCGAGGACCCACTGCACGGTGGTCGGCGTCGCTATCTTGATCGCCTGGATCTCGGTATGCGCTCCGCGATTACCGACGGTATCCATCAGCCACGCCGTCTTGAGCACCAGCAGTCGTAACTGCTCCACGCGCACGCGCGATTCGGCGATCCAGTCACGGATCACACCCTGGTCCGACAGTGGCTTTCCGAACGCCACGCGGTTCGAGACGCGATCGCACATCAGCTCGATCGCCCGCTCCGCCACGCCGATCGACCGCATGCAGTGATGGATGCGGCCCGGCCCGAGGCGGGCCTGTGCGATGCCGAAGCCGTCGCCTTCGCCACCGATCAGATTCGACGCCGGCACGCGGACATCGGTGAAGGACATCTCGGCATGGCCGCCGTGGCTGTGGTCGTCATAGCCGAACACGTGCATACCGCGCTCGACCTCGACGCCGGGCGCGTCCCGCGGCACCAGGATCATCGACTGCTGTCGGTGGCGCTCCGCCTCGGGATCGGTCTTGCCCATCACGATGAAGATCCGTGCGTTGGGGTTCATCGCACCTGTGATCCACCACTTACGGCCGTTGATCACGTACTCGTCGCCGTCACGATCGATCCTGGTCCCGACATTCGTGGCGTCCGACGATGCCACATCCGGCTCGGTCATCGCGAACGAGGACCGGATCTCACCCGCCAGCAGTGGCTTCAGCCACTGCTCCTGCTGCTCCGGCGTGCCGAACTGGTCCAGGACCTCGATATTGCCCGTGTCCGGGGCTGCGGAATTGAGTGTGGGTGGCGCGAGATGTCCGGCGCGGCCGGTGATCTCGGCGAGAGACGCGTACTGCAGGTTGGTCAGGCCAGCGCCGCGCTCCCCGGGCAGGAAGGCGTTCCACAGCCCCCGCCTACGAGCCTCCTCGCGCAGCTCCCCCAGGATCGGCACGGAGTCCCACGCCCACTTGTCGTCCAGCGCCTCGAGCTGGTCGTGGAAGGTCTGCTCGGCGGGGTGGATGTGGGAGTCCATGAAGTCGAGCAGGCTCGCCTTCAGTTCCTCGGTCCGTGGATCTGTTGCGAAGTCCATCAGCGGTGCTCCTCGAGTGCTGCGAGCCCCGCCTCGAGCATTATGTCCACCGCGTCGCCCACGCGATCGAACCCTGCTCCAACGGTCTGGCCCTGGATGAATCGGTAGTGGATGCCCTCGATGATCGCGGCCAGCTTGAAGGACGCGAGCCCGAGGTAGAAGCCGAAGCTCGACAGGTCACGGTCCGACCTCGAGCGGTAGAGATCGATCACCTCGTCTTCGGTCAGGAATCCGGGGGCGGTATTGGCATCGGCCACCGAGGCGGCGCCCAGCAGCGCACCGAGTCGGTGGTACACCACCATGAGCGCCAGGTCGGTGAGCGGGTCGCCGAGAGTGGCCATCTCCCAATCGATCACGGCCGTGGGCCGGTCACCGTCCACGAGGACGTTGTCCAACCGGAAATCGCCGTGGACGATCCCCGGTGCCGATTCGGTGGGGACATCGGCCTCGAGCCGAGCGTGCAGTTCGTCGGCGAGCGGCAGGTCCCGACTGTGCGACGCGTCGAGCTGTTTGCGCCAGCGCCGTACCTGACGCGCCAGGAAGCCGTCCGGGTGACCGAAGTCGGCCAGCCCGACGGCCGTCGGCTCGACGGCGTGCAGCGTGGTCAAGGTCTCGACCAGCGCGACCGAGATGCTGCGGGTACGCTCCGGCCCGAGAGGCTCCAGTTCGGACGCACGCCGGTATGGCACGCCGGGCACCTTCTCCATGACGTAGAAGGGGGCGTCGAGGACATCGGTCTCCTGACACATCGCGTACATGTGCGGTACAGGAACATCCGTGCCGCCCAGCGCCGACATGACGCGGTACTCGCGGCCCATGTCGTGCGCCGTCGCGAGCACGTGCCCGAGTGGGGGTCGCCTGACTATCCAGGTGCCCGAGCCGTCGCTCACCTCGTACGTCAGGTTCGACTTGCCGCCCGCGACGAGCTTCGCTGTCAGGTATCCACCCGCGCCCGGGATCCGAGTCGCGAACCACGGTCCCAACCTGTCCAGATCGAGGCCCGGAAGCTCATGCCGGGCAGCTGCTTCGGGCTCCATCAGAACACCACCACGCTCACTACCTCAGCGACGCAGGCGGGCTTGCCTCCGCCCTCGATCTCGATGGTGACACGAGCGACGACGGAGTGTCCGGTCCCTCCGGGCTCGACCGACACCAGCTCGACGCCCGCCCGTACCCGCGAGTCCACACGAACCACGGAAGGGAATCGAACCTTGTTGCAGCCATAGTTGATTCCCATCTTGGTGCCTTCGACCCGATACACCTGCCACGACAGCATCGGGATCAGTGACAGCGTCAAGTAGCCGTGCGCTATGGTCGCGCCGAAGGGTCCCGATGCGGCCTTCTCGGCGTCCACGTGGATCCACTGGTGGTCGCCCGTCGCATCCGCGAACGCGTCGATCTGCGCCTGGTCGATCGTGTGCCAGTCGGAATAGCCCAGATGCGTCCCGACGGCGGCGTGTAGTTGGTCGATGCCGTTGAGTACCTTCATGTCCCTAGTCCCTCGGTCCGCCCGCGACATACAGCACCTGCCCGGACACGAACCCCGCTCCCTCGCTGGCGAAGAAGGACGCCGCGTGTGCGATGTCGTCCGGGTCGCCGACCCGCTGTACCGGAATCTCCTTGGCCGCATGGGTCTTGAAGTCCTCGAACGAGACACCGACGCGCGCAGCTGTCGCAGCCGTCATATCGGTCGCGATGAATCCGGGCGCGATGGCGTTGGCCGTCACACCGAACTTTCCCAGCTCGATCGCAAGGGTCTTCGTGAACCCCTGCATACCGGCCTTCGCCGCGGAGTAGTTGGCCTGTCCGCGATTGCCCAGCGCGGACGTCGACGACAGATTGACGATGCGACCATAGCCCGCCTTGGTCTGATACGCCTGAACCGCGCGCGACATCAGGAACGCACCACGCAGGTGCACCGCGAGCACCGTGTCCCAGTCGTCCACAGACATCTTGAACAGCAGATTGTCGCGCAGCACGCCGGCGTTGTTCACCAGGACCGTGGGGGCGCCCAGCTCGTTCGCGACGCGCTCCACCGCGGCGGCCACCTTGTCCTCGTCAGCCACGTCGACCCCCACGGCGACGGCTCTTCCACCGGCGGCGACGATCTCGTCGACGGTGCCCTGACACGCCGTCTCGTCGAGATCGAGGACAGCGACATTCATACCGTCGGCCGCGAGGCGTTTCGCAACGGCGGCGCCGATGCCACGGGCTGAACCGGTGACGATCGCGGTACGGGTTTCGGTCATGCGTGGATCTCCTTCTGTAGCAACGCGGCGAGTGCCGCGCGGGTAGTGGGTGCGCCGGTGTGCAGCACGCCGCGCATGCCGACGGCCTCGGCGCCGTCGATGTTGGGCTGGGCGTCGTCGACGAACGCGACCCGCTCGGGCGCGTCTGCGTACGCGACACCGTCGGACGCCGTGCCCAGCGCGCGCAGGGTGTACTCGAAGCTGTCGGCACGCGGCTTACGCAGACCGACCTCCTCAGAGATGACGACGGGGTCGAAGAGAGCGTCGAGCCGCCCGCGCGGGTAACGATTACCCCAGCTGTTGGACAGCAGGGCGACGCGCACGTCCTGCGCGACGAGTTCTTGCGCGAGTGCCCACATGGCGGCGTCGTCGACGGTGCCGGCGAAGAGGCGGCCGAGCAGCCCCTCCGCGACGACGGGCTTGCCGTCGATCCGGCGCAGACGCCCCGCTAGGAGCACGTCGAACTCGGCGGGCGCCAGCTCACCGGTCTCCAACAGGTGGACCGGTGTTCCCTCGGGCGCGCTACGCGACAGCCACGCGCGCAGCGCCTCCGTGAACGACGCCGGGTCGATGCCTTCCGTTGCGATGAATCCCGCGATGGTGTCGCGCATAGGGCCTGTGAGCACGCCGCCGTAATCGAACACGACCGCCTCGACGGCTGTCACGAGCGCGCTCCTGCCACGTACGACACACGGCCCACAGTGCTCCCGTCGGCCAACCGTTGCATGGCATCGCCGACCGTGTCGAGCGGGAGGCGCTCGCTCACCAGCGGCCCGATCAGCCCCTCGTCCGCGAGCCGTGTGAGCTCTGCGTGACACTCACGTACCAGTTCGGGTGCCTTCACGTTGTACAGGCCCCAGTGCAGGCCGAGGATCGAGTAGTTCTTGATGAGTGCGTGATTGAGCGCGGCGGTCTGGATGTCGCCGCCCGCGAAGCCGATGATGAGGATCCTTCCCTCGAAAGCGACACACTTGGTACTGCGCCCATAGGTATCCCCGCCGACCGGGTCGAAGATCACGTCTGCGCCACGTCCTCCGGTAGCGTCCTTGACGACCGAGACGAAGTCCTCCGTGTGGCGGTCGACTACGATGTCAGCGCCGAGTTCCTTAGCGACGGTGACCTTCTCGGCTCCGCCGACCACGCCGATCACCGTGGCCCCAGCAGCCTTTCCGAGCTGGATGGCGGCCGTACCCACACCGCCGGCCGCTGCGTGCACGAGCAGGGTCTCCCCCTCCCGGATGGCAGCGCGTCGATGCAGCGCGAACCATCCGGTCTGGTAGCCGATATACAACGATCCAGCCTGCGCGTCGTCCAACGCAGCCGGTGCGGGGAAGGTCACGGCCTCCTCGAGCACGGCGTACTCCGCGAATCCGCCGTGCGGCAGGAGGGTTCCACCCAGCACGCGGTCACCGGGCGAGAACCGGGTCACCCCCGGCCCCACCGCGACGACCTCGCCGCACAGCTCGACGCCCGGGGTGAACGGAAGCTCCGGCTTGACCTGATACAGACCGCGGCACATGAGGACGTCGGGGAAGTTGGCAGGAGTGGCGAGGACTCGCACTACGATCTGTGTGCCGGTCGGCTCCGGATCCCGGACGTCCACTAGGTGCATGACGTCCTTGGGCTCGCCGAGTGCGCTTACGCGCCATGCCTTCATCTAGAGAGCTCCTTGTTGTTCGAGGCCGCGTTGGATCTTGTTCATACCGGCGAGCCACTTGTCCGTGTGCGCGGCGCGCGTCGCGTAGTAGCCCGCGACCTGGGGGTGCGGCAGAATCAGGAAGCGCTCGTCTCCCAGGGCCTCCCATACGGTGTCGGCCAACTGCTCCGGCGTGAGCGCGCTGTCGTGTGCCAGCAGGCCCTGCAGGGGCCCGGCATCGTCGAACATGCGCGTACGCACGCCCTGCGGGCAGATCGCCTGCACCACTACGCCCCTGTGCCGGTACGTCGCGGACAGCCACTCGGCGAAGCCGATGACGGCGTGCTTAGTGGTCGAGTACGTCGGCGTACCGAGCATCGTCAGCAGGCCGGCGGCGGACGCCGTCGCGACGTACCGCCCGGAGCCCCGCTCCGCCCAGGCGGGGACCAGGAGGCGCGCCGCGCGAACATGGGCCATGACGTTGACGGACCAGGACAGCTCCCAGTCCGCCTCGGTGGCATCGAGCCCACGGCCGTGGTCGATACCGGCATTGCCGAACCAGATGTCGATGTCTCCCAGATGGTCCCGGGCGGCTTCGACCAGCGCCCGCGCGCCCGCCTCGCCCGCGGCATCGCCCGGTACGGCGAAGCCACCGATCTCGGCGGCAACCGTGGCCACGGCGTCGGCGTCCAGGTCGTTGACGACGACCCGCTCGCCCTCCGCAGCCAGCTTGGTCGCGATCGCGCGCCCGATGCCGTTGCCCGCACCGGTGACGACGATGCCCCTGCTCGTCGCTCCGTCGCGACGTCCTCCCCCGACGAAACCCGTCACTAGACGCCGCCCATCAGCGTCAGGCCGCCGTCGACGACGAGCGTCTGCCCGGTGAGCCACGCCGCGTCGTCGGAGAGTAGGAACGCTACGACAGAACCGATGTCGTCCGGCACACCGAGACGCTTGAGCGGATACCGCGCCGCGACCTCCTCCTCGCGGCCCTCGTACAGAGCCGTCGCGAAGCGTGTCTTGACGACCGCGGGTGCGACGGCATTGATGCGCACGTTCGGCCCGAGCTCGACGGCTAGCTCCTCTGTCAGGTGGATCACGGCAGCCTTGCTGGTGCCGTACATCGCGATCCCCGGCGCGGGATGCAGGCCGGCCACGGAACCGACGTTGACGATCGCGCCGCCGTGCTCCTTCTGCCAAGCCCGATGGACCTGCTGCGCCCACGCGAGCGCGCCGAGGACGTTGACCTCCATGATCTTGCGCGCCGCGTCGACATCGATGTCCATGAGCGGGCCGAACACGGGATTGATGCCCGTGTTGTTCACCAGAAGATCGGCGCCACCGAACGTCTCGATCGCCTTCGCGACCACCTCGGCCTGGTGCTCCGGATCGTCTGCGCGCCCGGCGACCGCCAGAGCCTTGTCCGGCCCGCCCAGCGCGGCCACCGCCTCGTCGAGGGCGGGCTGCTTGCGGGCCGTGATGACGACCCGGGCACCATCGGCCACCAGCCGCTCTGCGATCGCGAAACCGATGCCCCGGCTCGCGCCGGTGACGATCGCCGTCCTACCTTCGAAACGCTCTGTCATGTCCCGCCTCTCCTCTCGTGCTCAGCTGAGCCGCTCGATGACCATCGCCATGCCCTGCCCGCCGCCGACGCACATGGTCTCCAGGCCGAATTGCTTGTCGTGGAACTGCAGCGAGTTGATCAGCGTGCTGGTGATGCGGGCGCCCGTCATACCGAACGGGTGGCCCACCGCGATAGCACCGCCGTTGACGTTCAGCCGGTCGAGATCGATGCCCAGCTCCCGGTACGAAGGTACGACCTGTGCGGCGAACGCCTCGTTGATCTCGACGAGATCGATGTCCCCGACGGACATTCCGGCGCGCGCGAGCGCCTGCTTGGACGCCTCCACCGGGCCCAGGCCCATGATCTCCGGCGACAGACCCGTGACGCCCGTGCTCACGATGCGCGCGAGGGGTGTCAGACCGAGCGCGCGAGCCTTGGTGTCCGACATGATCACGACCGCGGCGGCACCGTCGTTGAGCGGGCAACAGTTGCCCGCGGTGACGGTGCCGTCCGGCCGGAACACCGGTTCGAGGCTCGATACGCCCTCCAGGGTGACGCCCGCGCGCGGGCCGTCGTCCTTCGCGACGACGGTGCCGTCGGGCAACGTCACAGGAGTGATGTCCTTCTCCCAGAAGCCGTTCGCGAGCGCCTTCTCTGCAAGGTTCTGACTCCGGACCCCGAACTCGTCCTGGTCCCGCCGCGAGACTCCCCGCGACTGCGCGACGTTCTCAGCGGTCTGTCCCATGGCGATGTAGACGTCCGGAAGCTCACCCGAGTCACGCGGATCGGCCCACGTCCCGCCACCCCCGGCCAACTTCTCGGTGCGCTCCTGCGCAGCCGCGAACAACGGGTTCTCGGTGCCAGGCATCGCGTCGGCGCGGCCGGCCACGTACCTGCTCACGGTCTCGACGCCGGCGCTGATGAATGCGTCGCCCTCGCCCGCCTTGATCGCATGGAACGCCATCCGGGTGGTCTGCAGACTGCTGCTGCAGTAGCGATTGACGGTCACGCCAGGTATGTGGTCGAAGCCGGCAAGCACCGCGACGGCCCGGCCCACGTTGTACCCGGACTCTCCGGCGGGCTGGCCGCAGCCCATCATCAGATCGTCGATGTCGCGGGGATCGAGCTGCGGGACCTTGGCCAGGACCGCCTGCACCATCTGCAGCGCCAGGTCGTCGGGGCGCATCGTGACCAGCGAACCCTTGGCTGCGCGGCCGATCGGTGAGCGGGCGGTGGCAACGATGACTGCCTCGGTCATGGCGTGTCCTTTCTCACAAACTAAGCAGTCGCTTAGTGGTGTAGCGTCTACTGTGCCGAACCGGAAGCCGAGCGTCAACCGCCCACTCTATGTGATGTGACTCACCATCCGGTCCGACCGAGGAATCCGACCGAGGAAGTAGGGAGGTGAAGGAGGGCCATGCCAGAGCCGGAGGACTTCTCCCGCGCAGCCCAGACCCGCGCCCGCCTGCTCGACGCCGCCGTCACGGCATTCGCCGAGCGGGGTTTCCACGGCACCAGTACCCGAGACATCGCGTCCGCCGCAGGGATGAGCCCAGCGGCGGTGTATGTGCATCACCGCTCGAAAGAGGAACTGCTGTACCAGATCTCCTCGACGGGCCACGCGATGATCGCCGAGGTCGTGCGGAACGCCCTCGCGTCCACCGACGATCCCGTCGACCAGCTACGAGCGGTGGTGCGCGACTTCGTCGCCCATCACGCGCGCCGTCACACCAGCGCGCGGGTCGTCAACTACGAGCTGGCGTCGCTCGGTCCCGAGCACCGCGAGGAGATCCTCGCCGAGCGACGAGAGATCGACGCGGCTGTGCGCGGCGTGATCGAGAGAGGCGCGGCGGCCGGGGCCTTCGACGTCACCAGCGCCCGGATGGCCGCCGTGGCGGTCCTGTCGCTCGGCATCGACGCCGCGCGGTGGTACCGCGAGGACGGAGACTGGAGCCCGGAGGAGATCGGGGACTTCTACGCCGACCTCGTACTACGCATGGTCGCCGCCACACCATCCACCGATCATGCCGACGGAAGCAGCGCCGACAGCAGGAGGTCGGCGAAATGACCGCCCACCTCCTGCGGCGAGAGCGCACCTCCGCTCCGGTACCACACCGGGAGATAGTGAACCGCACCGAAGAAGAAGTCCGCCACCAGATCCGGTGTCGTGTCGGCGCGGAACTCACCCGCGGCCTGCCCCTCCAGCACGATCTCGCAGAATCGCTCGTGATAACGCCGCCGGTCGGCGCGCACCGCACGCTGAACCTCCGGTTCCAGCAGATACAACGAGCGTGCGACCACAGTCACCGCGTCGATGTCACGCAGCGTCGTGACCACTACGTCGGTGGCCGCCAGACGCAGCCGGGAGGTCACATCGCCCGGCCCCGACGCGACCTCGTCCAAGCGGGCCGACTGCTCGGCGAGCAGCCTCCCGTAGATGGTCTGCAGCAGCTCATCCTTCGACGAGAAGTAGTGATAGAAACCACCTTTGGTGACCCCCGCCGCGACGACGAGCTCCTGCACGCTGGTGCGCTCGAAGCCTCGTATCGCGAACAGCCGCGTTGCCACGAGAATCAATCGTTCGGGGACCGACAGACCACCGACCACCGAAGGCGGGCGGCCCGCGCGAGATCCGGCACCGTCGTTCCCCGACCCCTCTGAACCGCCCGAACCCGAAACCGTCACACCAGGATTATCCCCCAGATCGAAACAGAAGGAGGTGGCGCACCATGCGCCGGACCATCTACAACGAGGATCACGAAGCCTTCCGCTCGACACTGCGCTCGTTCATCGAATCCGAGGTGGTGCCCGAATACGACCAGTGGTACGAGAAGGGCATCGTTCCGAAGGACTTCTATCGCAAGCTGGGCGAGCTCGGCGTCTTCGGCATCGAGATCCCTGAGGAGTACGGCGGGGCCGGCATCGAGTCCTTCAAGTACCAGGCTGTGATCAGCGAGGAGCTCGCGCGCGCGGGCGTGTCCTTCGGTGGCTCGTCCGTGCACATCGCGCTGTGTCTGCCGTACCTCAGCAAGCTCGCCACCGAGGAACAGAAGAAGCGCTGGATTCCCAAGATGGCCACCGGCGAAACGATGTTCGCCATCGCGATGACCGAGCCTGGCACCGGCTCCGACCTCGCCGGCATGCGCACCACTGCGAAACTGTCCGAGGACGGCACGCATTACGTGCTCAACGGCGCCAAGACCTTCATCACAGGCGGCGTCAACGCCGACCGCGTCATCGTCTGTGCCCGTACCGCACCGCAGAAGGAGGACGACCGCCGCTACGGTATCTCGCTCCTCGTCGTCGACACCGGCCTCCCTGGCTACGAGGTGGGCCGTAAGCTCGACAAGATCGGCCTGAAGACGTCGGATACTGCGGAATTGTCGTTCACCGATGTCGAGGTACCGGTCGAGGATCTGCTCGGCGAGGAGAACAAGGGCTTCTCATACCTGGGGCAGAACCTGCCGCAGGAACGCCTCTCCATCGGCGTCGGCGCGTACTCCCAGGCGGCAGCCGCACTCCGCTTCGCGCAGGCCTACACAGAGGACCGGAAGATCTTCGGCAGGACGGTCTCGTCGTTCCAGAACACCAAGTTCGAACTAGGCGCGTGCAAGGCGAAGGTGGACGCGATGGAGGCCGTAGTCGACCGCGCTCTCGAAGCCCACGACGCCGGCGAGCTGACCGCGGCCGATGCCGCGTCGGTGAAACTGTTCTGCACCGAGGCGGCGTCCGATGTGATCGACCGTTGCCTCCAGCTCCACGGCGGTTACGGATACATCAACGAGTATCCGATCGCCCGCCTGTACGCCGACAACCGCGTCAACCGCATCTACGGTGGCACGTCCGAGGTGATGCGTTCGATCATCGCGAAGGATATGGGGCTCTAGCGCTCTCGGTCCTGCCGGGCGGCTCTACGCCGCTGCCACTCGAAGCCGTCCAGGAGCGCGTTCATGGTCAGGGCCAGCTGCGCCTCGGTGGCTCGCCGTTCGTCGTTGCGGTTCGCGAAGTCGTCCAGGTAGGGCATCAGCGCGGCCAGCGCCGGCTCGTGCTGAGCGCGTTGCTCGATCGAATCCATCATCGTGGCATGGTCGCGGACGGCCTCGCGCTGCCGGGGTCCACGCTCGTCCGCGACCATCACGGCCGACATCGCTGTGACCACGCATGCGCCGAAGACCCGTCCCGGCTCGGAGAACCCCGCATCGGCGATGCACTCGACGAATCGGCCCACACCGTCGTGCGGTGTGGGAAAGGCGGTGGGGCCGCCGTGCAGGGTCAGCCACTTGGCTACACCCGGATAGTCGTACAGGTGACGGCACAGGGGGATCAGCCAGGCGAGCAGCGCATCGCGCCAGTCCACGCCCGCGTCGGGCACCGGGATCGGCACGCCCTCGAACACCCTCTGCGCCACAGCGCCACACAGCTGATCCCGTCCACCGACCTTCTCGTACACAACGGAGTGCGATGTTCCTATCTCGGCCACGAGGTCGCGGATAGACCACTCGTACAGTCCTTTACGGGCGGTGAGCTCTACTGCCTCGCCGACTATCCGATCGGCCGTGATGCCGGTGCGGTATCTACTCGCCATAGCAACGACTATGCCTGCACACCTACCCGATCGCTTCTTGGAACTGCCGATACCGGACCGGCGCGTCCTTCGCGCTCGCAACGTGCGACCAGTCGTTCCGCTCTATGGCGGCGAGGTCCGCGAGTATCCAGTAGACCGCGAATGGGAAGGTGCCGAACCACATGTCGCCGTCGACGTTCACCGCGTGTCCGGTCAGCAAGGGGAACGTGGGCTGATTGCGGACCGCGTCCGCCGAGTAGACCCCCTCAGCGAACACGGCGACGACGTCGGCGTCGTGGTCGGCGAGGTGCTCGGGAGACAGGGGCAGATAGGGCTGCCTGCCCGTACCCGTGCGGCGCTCCGCGGCGGGTGTCGTCATCCCCGCATCGGCCAGAAGCCCGTTGAGCGGTGCGTCACCGGACAGGCCCGCTAGCGTCCCCGCGTAGGACATGAGCACGGCGATGGTCTTCCCGCCACTGCTCTGGACGGCCGTGAGCCGCCGGACGAGGACGTCGACGACATGCTCGGCCTCGGACTCGCGGCGCAGTTCCGCGCCGATCGTCTCGATGCGTTTTCGCCACGCGGTCTGAACCGACGTCAACGGTAGCGTCGGCACCACCGGGGCGAGCCGGTCGTACGCCTTGCGGTCCCCTCCGGAGCTGAACACCACCAGATCCGGCCGGCGACCGAGAACCGTGTCGACATCGATGGTGCTGCCTACCGGGATGTCGATGACGTCGCTTCCCGCGTCGCGCAGGACCGTCTGGGCGATCGTCGAACCGTAGCCCGTGAACACGGCCCGCGGCACGATCCCGAGCGCGAGCAGGTCCATCGCCGCGTATTCGTCGAGCGCGACGACCGCTTTCGGGCGGTCGGGGATGTCGGATACGCCGAACTCGTGAACGACCCGGTGCGTCGCCGCCCGCGTAGGCGCCGGTGCGTGCGAGCCGCATCCGGCGAGTGCCGCCACGGCGGCCACGGATGCGATCAGTGCTCCGCACCGTAGTGCTGTGCGGCGGATGGCGGTCATGTCGTCCCCTTCGATCGTAGTGTGATCTGCCAGTCCTCGGCAGCGGTGCGAGCGGCCCACAGCGCGGCGAATCGCCCTCCCGCAGCGACCAGTTCGTCCGGCGTGCCGCTCTCGGTTATCAGGCCGTTCTCGAGATAGACGACCTGGTCTGCGTCCCGGATCGTCGACAGCCGATGGGCCACGACCAACGACGTGCGGTCACGGACGATCTCGCGGATGGCGCCGACGATCGCGCGTTCGTTCTCCGCGTCGAGCGCCGATGTCATCTCGTCCAGCAGCACGATAGGCGCGTCCTTCAGGAGTGCGCGTGCTATCGATACCCGCTGTCGTTCACCGCCGGACAGCAGGCTTCCGCCCTCCCCGACCCGTGTATCCCACCCATCGGGTAGGCGCCGGACGACATCGTCCAGACGGGCGGCGCAGGCAGCCGCGAAGACCTCCTCCTCGGTCGCATCGGGGCGCCCGAGGAGGACGTTCGCTCGTACGGTGTCGTCGAACAGATACACGTTCTGGGATACGATCGCCACTCGTTCCATCACGCCGCGGCTGCCTATATCCCGCAGATCCCTCTCGCCGAGCAGTATCGCGCCACCGTCGGGATCCCAGAACCGCGCCACTAAACGCGCGAGTGTGGTCTTGCCTGCACCCGACGGTCCGACGATCGCCGTCATCGCCCCGGCGGGCACGTCGAGGGAGAGCTCCCGGATCACCCGCGTGTCGCCGTAGCCGAACGATACCGCCCGCGCGGCAACGCAGTTGGACGATGGGACGGCGGCGACGTCCGGCTCAGCGAGTGTCGGTGTAGCACAGAATCTCTGGACCCGGCGCAGGTCCGTCATGGCACGTGCCAGTCCCTCTGCGCCGAGACCTCCCAACTCCGTGACGGGCTCGGCGAAGCGTACCGCGAGGACGAGGACGGCGACGAGGTCTGCAGGGTGAGCACGTCCGGTCGTGCCGAGCAGCACCGCGGCGCCCACCACCGCAGCGAGGCCCGCCGAGACGACGGCCTTGAACTGCACCCTCGGCCGGTCGATCGCATCGAGAAGGCGCACCACCGATCGCCGGTCGGCCTGCAGCGCCTCATCGAGCCGGCCCCAGCTCTTCTCCATCAAACCCGATGAGCGGAGGACCGCCTGCGCCTGTGCGAACTCGACCACCCGGGACGAGACGGCCTCGTCATCGTCTCCCAGTTGCTCGTGCTCCGCCTGCGCCACCCGCGATAGACGACGGTAGGCGACCAGACCGAGGGGCACGAACGCCACCATCGCCAGTGCCATCCTCCAGTCCACGAACAGCACGACGACCAATACGGTCAGCGGCGTCACGATCGCCGAGACGATCCGCGCGGTGATCATGCCCGGGATCGTCATCAGCACCGAGGTCGATTCTGTGACCAACGCGGTGAGCGCACCGACGTTCTTCTTGGTGAACCACCCCAAGGGCAGCGACGCCGCATGCGCTCCGACACGGCGCATCGCCCCGCCAGCGAGCCGTTCGATCCCTACGCCGTAGGCGCGATATCCGGTCAGAAAGCTCGCAATACCGGAAACAGCTGCGCAGCAACAGATGACTCCGAGCCATCCGAGCGCGTCAGACGGACGCCCGTCGAACAGCACGCGCAGCACCGGCACCAGTAGCGCGAAGCAGATCCCCTCGGACACCGCCGTTATCAGGTGGCCCACCAGTTGCCCGCGCATGCCACTCCGTCGACCGACCACGTCGTCGGCGATCCCCAGGAAGGTATTCGCGAGGAGCCGACGGGCGCACATCACTCGTTCACCGCCTGAGCCGATCGCCACATCCGTCTGTAGAGCCCGTCGCCGTCCAGCAACTCGGCATGGGTCCCGCGCTGCACGATCCGCCCCTCGTCCAGTACCAGGATCTGGTCCGCGTGCACGATGGTGTGCAGCCTGTGCGCCACTACGAAAAGCGTTGCGCCCTCTGCGGCCAGCTCGGACAGCGCGCGCTGTATCAGCACCTCGTTCTCGGGATCCACATGCGCGGTGGCCTCGTCGAGTACGACCATGCGCGGGTGACTGACTATGGCGCGAGCGATCGTCAGCCGCTGCTGCTCGCCGCCCGAGAGGCCGCCTCCGGCCGCGTCCAACTCGGTGTCGTACCCCTGGGGCAGTCCGTCTATCACGTCGTGGATCTGCGCCCGGCGCGCCGCATCGACGACCTGCGCGTCGGTGATCCACGTCCGGCCCAGTCGGATGTTCTCGCGCGCCGTGTCGCGGAGTACCGTGACGTCCTGGAACACCAGCACCATGGAGCCGAGAAGCGACGACGAATTCTGCTCTCGCACATCGACTCCACCGACGCGTACCGTCCCCCGATCGACGTCCCAGAACCTCGCGATCAGGCGCGACAACGTCGTCTTCCCCGAGCCGGAGGGGCCGACCACTGCGGTGAAGGTACCCGGCTCGACGGCGAAATCCACATCGTCCAGCACCCGACGATCAGCGTGGTAGCCGAAGGTCACGTGATCGAACTCGATCCGGCTGGAGCGCATCTCGACCGGCCTCGACGGCTGGCACGGCCCGGGCGTGGCCAGGATACGACCGATATGCGATGCACCGGCCTGCCCTGCGCGGATGATGCCTCGCATCGACCCCAGGTGCAGTACGGAGACCGGCACACCCACACCGACGATCAGGAACGCGATGACGGCCGTCGGCGTGGCGCGGCCGGCTTCCACCAGCCACAGCCCGAGGGCTGTCAGTACCGCGATCAGCGCCGCGGGCGAGAGCATGATGCCGGCGAGCGCCGTCGGACGGCCGGTGGTCGACATCCACCGGACACAGATCGCGACGAGGTCGTCGACGGCACGGGAGAATCGCTCGGACAGCGACGATCTCGACGGATAGGTCTTGAGTACCTCGATGCCGTCGCCTAGCTCCACCGTCGCCCTGGTCAGCTCGACCAGAGCGCGAGTATAGGCGCTCGCGCTCTCCTCGTAGTCCTTGCGAAAAGCCGGGACAACCACCAGCGCCGCCACGGCCAGATATGCGGTGAACGCCGCGGCGTACACCCAGTCGACGGCGTAGAGGTATGCCATCCCCGCGACCGGCGTCAGCACAGTGGGGACGACGTCGATCGGAAGGTGCGCCACGAGGACGTGCATGCGTTTCACATCGTCCGACAGCGCCTGCTTGACCTCGCCCGTGCCGCCGGCGTCGAACCATCCCAGCCCAAGCTCGCCGATGTGGTCCGCCAGTCTGGTACGTACGAGCAGCCGAAATCGAGCATCCGCAAGGTGACTCACTCGAAGCGCGTGGTTGTACAGCAGCACATGCACCGCTGCCGCACCAGCGGATGCCGCGCCCCACCACCACGCCTGCCCGCCGCCGGACATCAGATGGCGGCATACCTCCACCAACGCGACCAACGTCAGGATCGCGAACGGCACGGACGCCGCTGAGAGCACCACGGCCCACAAGAGACGTCGTCCTACCAATGAGATAAGCGGCCGCACAGTACCGTTCGTGCCCCGGCCGTCTCGCGACACACCCCACCTCCCGAACAGACGGCGTTCGGCCGAGCGCGACGTCGAGCCGCACGCAGAGAGTCCGAACACTGTTCGGAAACTAGTCAGTCGAGTGAGGTAAGTCAACCCTCAATTCGATAGTCTCCGCCCTAGTAGAGCGCGTCGGGGCACTCACTTCCTCCCCCGATGCGCGGATCGGCCTTCGTGGTCGTCCCTAGCAATATCCCCACATCAGATCCACGACCTGATGTGGATCCTCCCGATGCATCAGGTGACCGATACCTATAGCTACGCGCACCTCGAGCCCCAACCCCCGGAGGCGGTCGTGTAACTCGGCCGGGACCAGGGTGCTGTCCGAGGCGGCGATCACCAACGCCGCCGTCGCCCCGTCCCGATGGTCGGGCGGCGCCGGTAGCTCGGAGCGATACCACCACACCCGGCTCATCTGCGCCCATGTCTCAGGATCGAGTCGGGCGTTCGCATCGCACCGGGCCTGTACGTCCGCCGGATGTAGGCCGGCCCCCCGCGCACGGATCTGCTCCTCGGTGACTTGCGGCAGCCGGTCGGGACGATCTCGCTCGATCACAGCCTCCATCGGCGTCAGCGCCGGATCCAGGTACACAGCCTTGCCGGGACGCCACTCCCCCACGACCGAGCCCAGCACCAGTGCTCCGAACGAGTGCCCGATCGCCAGATCCGGCGCCTCCGGCAGAGTGTCGAGGACATCCTCGACCACGGCTCCGAACGAATAGTCGCCGCTTCGATCACTCAGCCCGTGACCTCGCAGGTCGGGTGCGACGACCCGATAGCCGCGGCGAACGAGCAACTCCGCCAGCCGTGCCCAGCACGCACCGTCTTCACCGTATCCGTGCAGGAGGGCCGCAACCGGTGGTCGCCCGCCGGCGCAGGATGCGGCCCACTCCCATACATGCAACTTCATCGCACCCGTCCATCCCGACGCTCACGTTCCCACTCGCACTCAGCCCTAGCAGTCGACGAGCACCGTCGCAACCGTCGTCGCCTCGGGCACACGCGACGTCGCGGTTCGACGGTGCCGCGCGGGATGCGAGCCTGCACACCTCATCCGGCGTCACGGGCCACGCATTCACGTCGGGGCGGGACGTTGGCCCGTCGCGACCGAGGTCTCGGCGGTGCCGAACCGAACCCCCTTGCGCTCCTTGCCGATCGCCGTCAGAACGACGACCGCGATCAGCACCGGGACGATCGTCCATGCGAGCGCGAACGGATAGCCGTGCGATTCCGCAAGCCGTTCCTGGATCGGCAGATTGAAGGCGGCGAGACAGTTTCCGAGCTGATAGGTGACGCCGGGATAGAAGCCGCGGATCTCGTCGGGTGACAGTTCGGTCAGATGCGCCGGGATGACACCCCACGCGCCCTGCACCACGACCTGCATCAGGAACGAGCCGAGCGTGATCAGACCGACGGTGTGGGAGTACGCGAAGAGCGGCACGATCGGCAGGCCGATCACGGCGAATGCGATGATCACGACCTTGCGACCGAAGCGTTCCGAGAGGGCGCCCGCGATCGTGCCGCCTATGATCGCACCGATGTTGTAGCCGACCACGATCCACGTCGCATGGGATGCGGTGAGGTGCAGGCCACCGTCGTCCTTCGCTTTGAGGAACGTGGGGTACACGTCTTGCGTTCCGTGGCTCATCCAGTTGAAGGCAGTCATGAGCAGTACCAGGAACACGAAGCGCCGCCAGATCGCGGGGTTGCCGAACACGTCCCGGAAGCCGGTCTGCGTCTGCTTCACCCGCTCCTGCGTCTGCTCCCAGACCTCGGACTCCTTGACGCGCGAACGGATTATCAGGCTGATCGCGGCAGGGACGATCGAGAGCGCGAACATCCACCGCCAATTCAGCCCGAACACGGTGTTGAGCAACAGGAACGCGAGCGACGCCATGAGATAGCCCATCGAGTATCCGCTCTGCAGGATGCCCGAGAAGAATCCGCGGCGGCTCGACGGGATCTTCTCCATCGCCAGAGAAGCGCCCAGGCCCCACTCACCGCCCATGCCGATTCCGTAGAGCATGCGCAGCACCATCAGCACCGTGAAGTTCGGGGCGAACGCGCATAGGAACCCGACGACCGAATAGAACGTAACGTCCACCATCAGCGGGATGCGGCGACCAGCGCGGTCGGCCCACAGACCGAACAGGAACGCCCCGACCGGGCGCATGATGAGTGTCATCGTGGTGATGAACGCCATCCGATCGAGGCTGACGTGGAACTCCTTGGCGATGTCGGCGTAGACGAGCACCACCAGGAAGTAGTCGAACGCGTCCATCGCCCAGCCGAGGTACGCCGCGGCGAACGAATTCTTCTGGTCCGCCGTCAATCTCGGCGATTCCGGCGCCGTCGCAGATGTCACCTCATGCTCCTGCCCGTCGATTCCCGCGGCCTGCGAGTCGATTCTCGCCCCGCGGGTAGTCGTCCGTATGCGATGCGCTTAGTTAGATGATGGGAATTAACGACATATCCCGACCAATACGTTGATTGCGGTCGGCGAGGACGGGACCGCGGTAGCGCGAAGAGTTGTAGCATCGGTGGCAGTGCTGCTCGCACAGCCACCCGAGCCGTCCCGGCGTCCGCGCCGCCACCGACAGCGACCGAGGGCAAGGTCCACTGGATCTGCGACCTGTTCAGCCCTCCCACGGGTGGCGGACGGCGCGGACGCTTCCGCCACGGAATCGGATGGTGAACTCGTGACATCTAATTCGGCTGTGAAGCGCGCCGCGAGGAGCTACGGGCGGCAGCACGGAGTCGGCTATCGTGCCGCATTGCGAATCATCGGTCGGCGCGGAGACGATCGGTTCGAACCGGTCGCCACCCGGATACTCATCGAGGCGATCGAAGGATGCGGCATCCGGCACTGGGCACGTATCGATGCTTGGGACGGCCGCTCCGAAGCGGTCATCACCGACCTCGGAGGTGAGGTGTTCGACCTGAGCATCGCCACCATGACTCCGGCTGTTGTCGACCTCCTCGAACGCGATCCGGAGTGCGACGTGGTCGACATCGACAGCTACCTGGCCGACGAGATCGTGCAGCAATGCCTCTTCGGTCTGGTCCTCTACCGCAGCGAGGTACGCCGACGCCCGACGACCGGATAGCCGCAAGGCACGGAGAGCGCGGCGACCGCCAGCCTGACGGTTCGGCCTGAGGGTGCGGGCGCCCGGCACCGGACCGACCCGCCTCATCCGAGGAAGTCGAAGCACAGCGATCACATATGGTCGGGCGCCCCGGTATCGACGCGCGCGAGTGGACGCCCGTGATACCACCCCTGGGCGTACGTGCATCCGAGGGCCGCGACCTGTTCGTCGAGTTCCGCGTCCTCCACTCCCTCTGCGACCGTGGACAGGCCCAACTGTTGGGCCATGGTCACGATGTTGCGGACGACGACTCTCCGCTTACGCGTCTCCTCGCCACCGCTCGCACGCGCGCGTAACACCGAAACGAACGACTTGTCGATCTTGACGACGCTGATCGGGAACATGCTGAGGTGGTACAGCGCGGAGTAACCGACCCCGAAGTCGTCGAGACATATGGTGATGCCGAGCTCGGCCAGTTCCGAGAGCACGCGTGCGGCGTTCGCCGTGTCCGCGATGAGGGCGGTCTCCGTGAGCTCCACCCACATCGCCTCGGGGGCGAGCCCGTGTCGGTCCAGCGCTCTGGCAAGACGATCGGCGAGCCTCGCATCCAGCAGCTGTCGAGCACTGACATTGACTGTGACGGGAGTCCGCACCGCACGCGTCGCCCCCCACTCAGCGGCGGCGCGCGCAGCGGTGTCGAAGACCCACTCCCCGATGTCCACGATCATCCCCGAGTCCTCGGCGATATCCATGAAGAACTCCGGACCTCGGATGGTGTCGCCATCACGCCATCGCAGGAGAGCTTCATACGCGGCCACGGTCCCGCTGCGCGCATGCACGATCGGCTGATAGTGCAACTCGAATTCGCCCGCCTGCAACCCTTCTCGTAGTCGGGCACTCACCTCCCACCTCCGGATCGCCTCCGCCCGCTGCCGATCGTCGAACTCCACGACGGAGCGGACCCCTCCCCGGCCGGCCGATTCGACGGCGGAATCGGCTTCACGAATCAGCTCCTGCGGCGTGAGCAGGCGATTCCCGAGAGAAGCGACACCCGCTCGCACGGAGAACCCGAGGTTGATGCCGCCGATCGGCAATGTATCCGATAGTTCGTTCACGGTCCGCTCGGCGAACTCCATCGCGCGGTCCGCGGCGCAATCGACACGTACCGCGAACACGTCGAAATCGTGCCGATACAACCTGCCGCTGTCCCCCAACGTCAACCTGATCCGCAAGGCGACGGCGCGCAGGAGCTCATCGCCTGCGGCGTGTCCGTAACATCCGATCACGGTCCTCAATCCATCGATCTTTACGAGGATCAGAGCGGCATCTGCCGCTCCGTCCGCCTGCCGGCCGATGGAACCCGATCCCCTTGCCGCCTCCATGTCCTCGACCATCAGCACCCAGTTGGGCAATCCTGTGAGCTGGTCGTGCATGCTGCGGTAGCGCGCATCGGATGCGCGTGCCTCCAGGTCCCGCAGCGCGCGATCACTCCATGTCAGGATCAGGGCGACGAGCAGCATCGCGGCCAGCAGACGCAGGACCTCGAACGCATTGTCGTCACCCGCGGCGAAACCCGGCGCGACGGCGATGGCGAGCGCGAGCGTGGCGGTCTCGATGACCCGGTACGCCCGTCCCTGCACCGCGACCGTGGCCGTCGCCCGCTCCCCACGGAAGCCGGGGTGAAGTGCGGCCGCCCCGAACAGGGCCATCGCGACGATGGTCAAACCACGGAACAGGAGCGGGATACCGAAGCCGTGCCAGATGCTTGTCGCCAACACCACTGCGGAGCCCACCTGGGCCGCGAAGCCGTATCGCAGCAGTTTGAAGGCACCGTTGCGCCGTGCACCCACCGCCGATGCCTGAACCACGATCACCAGAACCGACGCGTCGACCGCCAACCGCAACGCAGACGCCACCCGAACGTCGGTCAGTGCACTCCATCCTGTGCCGAGCAATACGGCGGCGACAGCCCACACCACCGGCACGACCATCGACGCCACCGCCGGCACCAGCCACGGCGACCTGCTGGACAGCGCACGCATGCGCGCCCACTCCATAACTCCGTAACCCACGGAAACGTGCCCGATCAGAACGATCAACTGGAGCACGAGCGACGCACCGGGACCATGTGGGAAGACCCAGGCGAGCGCCTGCGTGGCCCCGGTGACGGCTATGCCGATCGCGAGCGGCGCGGCGATCCGGACTCGCCGCATATCGATCGTTCGCGCTCCGGCGACGATCGCCGAGCATCCTGACGAGAGGATCATGATCATGATCGCCAGGTCGTCGGCACGCAGGAGTTCGGCAACGCCGGCGAGCGCCACGAATGCCACCAGGTACAGCAACCAACTCGACCGTCGGATCCTGTGCTGCGTCGACATGGTCGTCTCCATTCATCGATCGCCGGCCGGCGCTACCGGGGAAGCCCCCGCCTCATCGCTCGCGACCGCGCAGAACGGCGAGAAGCCGCCGCATCGGCCGGTCGCGGAACTTGTCCCGGTACATCGCATCATCGGCACGTACCAGTGCTGAGTCGATCGTCTCGGCCACCGGCGAGAACTCCGTGGTTCCCACGGAGAGTGGCGGCAGCCCTTCGTCGTCGTTTCTGCGTCGCAGGTCGTCGGAGAGGAATCCGAGATCGCTGCCCCCGGGGATGCAGACGACGAACTCATCGCCCGACCACCGCGCAACCAGCGCATGATCGGGGGCGGCGTGTGCCAATTTCTTCGCCACCGACGCCAGCACGAGGTCTCCCGCAGCGTGCCCGAAACGATCGTTCACGGCCTTGAAGCGATCGATATCGACGAGCACTACCGTGACGCGGAGGTCGCTCGGGTAAGAGGTCCGCAGCGCTCGACGCAGACCGCGCCTGTTCAGCAGGCCAGTGAGTTCGTCGTAGTGGGAGTCACGTTCGAATGCCGATTGTGCTCCCAGTTGCTCGAGCGTGGCGAGCGCGAATAGGCCCTGCTCGGTGGATACCACGGTCTTGCGCACCCGGACCGCTACGACCGAGCCGTCTTTACAGACGACACGACCGAAGGCGGGCGCCCCCTTGCGCACCCCGGCGAGCCACTGCGCCGCCCACCGAGCACTCTCATCCTGCTCGTCCGGGTGTACGACATCGGAGACGGTCATCCCGAGCAACTCGGCGCGCGAATAGCCGAGCATCTCCACGAATGCCTCGTTTGCATCCACGAACCGCCGATCTGCAGAGTGCAACGCCATCGCGCAATCCGCGTGCCGGAACGCTTTCTGGTAGAGCTCCCCACCCAGACTCGAAGTCGGAGTACATCCGGGCGCCCGCCGACCAGCGGCCATCAGAGCAAGCACAGTCGTCATCCAGTCCCGCCGCGCCATCGATCGCACTCCCGTCCCGTCGCAGGCCGCTGATCTCGACCGTCGACCGATTCGAACATTCGAACCGGCACGCGCCGGTATGCTGCCAATTCAATAAGGAATGTTCATTATTGAATAATAGCAGGACCGGAAGGGCCGAGTGCAGCCTCGGAACTTCTATTCGGCGTCCGGGTCCGGCACACCCTCGGGGTGGCTCTTCGACGAAACACGATCTCGTCGAATTCTGGACGGCCGTAGCGCTCGCGGAACGCGGGAGACCGTAGCTATAAGGGCATTCCGAGGCGCTGACGGAAAGGAGTGCGCACAGCGAGCGGCGCACTCTCGGGGGCGGCGACGAGGAACAGCAGACTGACCAACATCAATGCAGCGGCATAGAAGCCGACCGGTACGACACTGTCCGAGACCGCGACTATCCGGTTCGCGACCATCGGTGCGATACCGCCACCCACCACTGCGCCGACCTGGTAACCGATGCCGACGCCGCTGTACCGCTGCCGAACCGGGAACTGCTCGGCGAACATCGTGAACATCGGGCCGTACACGAAGCCCGTCAACGCGAATCCGACACAGATCGCGGCGATACATACCGTCAGTGACCCGTCGACGGCCACCGAGAAGACGACGGGCGCGATCAAGATTGAGGAGACCATGCCGAAACCCACTACCGGCTTGCGACCCAGACGGTCTGACAGCCAACTACTGAGCACCACTGTGACGGCGTGGAAGACGAGCGCAAGGGTGATTCCCATGACCACATCGGAGCGCGCGAAACCACGGCCCGGGGCGGCCTCGGTCAAGAAGGAGAGCATGAAGGTGAAGTAGAGGAACGCACAGCAGTTCTGGCCGACATTGATACCCGCCGTCCGCACCACACCCCACCAGTCGTCACGGAGCACGGCCAGCCCGGAAGGCGCACGCTCGGGTGTTCGAATCGCTCCTGCGAGGTCCGGGTTCGTGAATGCCGGCGTATCCGCGATACGGGTACGCGTCCAGACGCCGATCACCAGCACGACTCCGCCCACCAGGAATGGGATACGCCATCCCCACGCGATGATCTCGTTCATGGGGAGCAGTAGGACCAACGCGAAGGCGAGGTTCGCCAGGATCGCACCGACCGGTGACCCGAGAGTGACGAAGCACCCGTACAACCCGCGCCTGTGCGGAGGGGCGTGTTCGGCGGTCAGGGTCACAGCGCCGCCGATCTCGCCACCCCGCGAGATCCCGTGGACCATCCGAAGGAATATCAGAATGATCGGCGCCGCGATACCGATGGAACGCGAGTCGGGCACCAACCCCATCGCCAGTGTTGCGCCACCCATCATGATGAAGGCCGTCGTCAGTGCAGCGCGCCTGCCGAACCGATCACCGAAGTGACCGAACAACGCCGCCCCGGCCGGTGCCATGACGAACCCGATGGCGAATGTCGCGAAACCGAGGAAAGTGCCCAGCCACGGGTCTCGGACGTCGAAATACACCTTGTTGAAGACCAGTGCCGTGGCCGTGCCATAGATGGCGAAGTCGTAGAACTCGAGAACGGTGCCCACCCCGGCGGCGACTGCAATCCTGGTCGGGCGCTCGGACGAACGTCCTGAGCCACAGGAGAACTCGTCGACCGATGTCATGATCGTGCCCCACTCGGGACGGCGCGGCGTGGCGTGTCGCGTATGGGGAGCGAGGCGTATCCGTGCAGGTTCCCGGTAGCCGCCAAGACCTCGACGAACTTCGCCGTCCGCTCGGCACGGTAACCGTCCGCGGCCGATGGCGAGATGGCGTAGAAGCCCGCTCCATCCTCAACTCCCCGTCGATGGGCCGCCATCTTCCTCTCCACGAGTTCGGCCGGGGCGAAGCGCTCGCCGAGCTCGTTCTGCAGGTAGCGGGACGCGTGATACAAGGTGTCACAACCGCCCCAGTCGATGAACTCGAGCAAACCGAGTACCGCGAATCGCGAACCGAAGCCGATGCGCACGGCACGGTCGATCTCTTCGGCACTGGCGACCCCCTCGTCGACCATGCGCGCCGCCTCGTTCATCACGAGCGCTTGCAACCGCGGGACGATGTATCCGTGGGAGGCAGCACACACCACGGGGCTCTTGCCGATCGACGCGAGGAGTGCACAGGCCGCGGACAACACCGAGCCGTCGGTGCGCGCACTCGGGCTGACCTCGACGAGCGGCATCAGGTCAGCGGGATTGAGCCAGTGCGCGTTCAGGAGTCGGTGCGGCCGGGAAAGGCAGTCCGCCAGGTGATCCACCAGGAACGTCGACGTCGTGGACGCGATCGGGACGTCCGCCCCCGCGGTCGACTCGATCCAACGCAGCGCGGCACGCTTGGCATCCATCACCTCCGGCACCGCCTCGAAGACCATCTGCGCGGACGCCATCAGCGATGCCGCGCCCGACCGGTCCACCACTCGGACGCGGTCGCGCACCTCGGGAAGGTCGGACCGGTCCAGCAGTCCCAGCTCCACTTTGAGGTCGAGCGCCCGGTCGACCGTGCTTCGAACGGACTCCCGATACGCGATGGCTGCATCCCCGCGGTCCGGTAGGTCGACCACGACGACGTCGACTCGCCCGAACGCGAGGGCCGTAGCTATACCCCGGCCCATACGGCCGGCTCCTACCACTGCGACCGAATCCATGGTCACGACGCGAATCCTTCGCGGAGGATGCGCACCATGGCGTCGCGATCGAGCTCCGCAAGTCCCAGCGCCTCCAGAGTCCTGCCGCCGGCAGACGCAGGTCGGCCGGTGATCGCCGTTGCGATCGCCAGCAGACCGGTCGCGATCGGCATGGGGACCTGCGCCCATCGACCGAGGGAGACCAGCAGCGCGAGACCGACCTCCACATCCTCGCGCATGTACCGGTGGCTGTGCAGATCGATCTTCTCTCGCCAATCTCCGCTGTCGGTGAGCTTCTCATGCGCGGCATTGCCGTACATCCACTCGTCGCCGTCGGCGGAGTAATGATCCGCGAGGGGGAAATGCGGTGCGCTATAGCCGAGCGCTGTCCGAACGGCGATGCGCTCGGCATCGAGCCCGCTCGTCACCCTGCGGATCGAGTCCTGCGTCCCCTCGTTATGGATATCCCACGCCGCGAAGTGTTCCAGGGGAGCCGCATTCATCAGTATCAGCGGTGGATGGATGATCGGCCCCGCATTCATCAGAGCCGCACTCATGGCATCCTCGACGGGTTCGACCGGGTATATCCGTCCAAGTAGTGCCAGCGCCCATTCACTGTCTCGGGCGGGCAGGACACCGGTCGGCAACCGTGTCGCGTGACCACTGATCACGACACGGGTACCTTCGTCGTGTTTGCGGGCGAGATACGGCAGGGTGCCGGTCTCCGCGACCGCGATCTTCGCGGAGTTCCCCACCGCGGCCAGGGCGCGTGCGAATACCACGGTTCCGAGGCTGCCCGGTGGCAGATATACGACCTGACCGTCGACGAGATGAGGTGCCATTCTCTGCGCCAGGTCTTCGTGGGCGAATGCGGGTACCGGCGCGATCACGATCTCCGCCCCGGCGACAGCGCGCCCCAGTTCCGTCTCTATCGCTATGCCCTGGGCGGTTCCGACGGGCACCGTGCGGGCGCCCCGGTGGTCGTCCACGGTCAGTCCGCCCGACGCGAGCAGCAACGCGAACTCGTCGCCGTTGCGACGCCACCATGTGACCTGGTGTCCCTTCTCGAACATATCCGCCGCCGCCGCGTACGAGCCGTGGCCTCCGCCGATCACTGTGATTCGCATGTCCTACTCTCCTCTGCTCACTCGGCATCCGCCGAGCAGTGCCTGACGCTAGGGAACGGCGCCACACGGCATCGCGCTTGTCGAGAAGTGCTCTTCCGGAGCCTCTTTCGTGCAGAATTGTGACGTGCCAGACGCCGTTGACTTCCGAATCGTTCACGCTCTGCAGGCAGCGGCGAGGGCGCCCTGGGATGTGGTCGGTCAGGTCGCCGGCGTCAGCGGACCCACCGCCGCGAGGCGCTGGGAACGACTGCGGCGGGACGGACTGGCGTGGATCGTCACCTATCCGGGTGCGACCTTCCTGAATACACAATGCACCGCATTCGTCGAGGTCCAGATCCACTCCGGAGCGATAGATCTCGTGGCGACATTGGCGCGCGACGGGAAAGTGGCGACCATTCAGCGCGTCGCCGGCGACAGCGATCTCTTGCTGACGGTGATGACTTCCGACCTCGACACCCTGGGCGACTGGGTTCAGGAGCTCGCTGCATCTCCGAAGGTCGCACGCACGCGCACGCGGGTGGTGATGCAGGTATTCGGCGAAAGTGAACGATGGCGGGTCTCGGCACTCGGCGACGAGGACGAGTCGGTATTAGCCCGCTACCGCGCCCGTCACCGTCCTATGAGTCACTCGCCGGACGACGCCGACCTGGCGCTCATCGCCCATCTTGCTCTCGACGGCCGGCGCTCCGCCGTCGATCTTGCTGCGGACAGCGGATTGAGCGCCCCTACCGTCCGCCGCCGACTCGAGTCATTGGTCGCCGAACGCATACTCTCCATTCGATGCGAAGTCGCGCACGTCCTCGGCGGCTGGCCCGTAACGGCGAACCTGTGGGCACGGGTACGGCCCCAGGCGCTCACGCATCTGATGGACGCACTCGCGGAATTCCCCCAGATCCGCGTGTGCTGCGAAGTCACGGGCACCGCGAACATCCTGATGACCGTGTGGCTGCGCAGGATCGGCGAACTGCCGATTCTGGAGTCCGACCTGGAGACGGTCGTGCCCGGCTTCATCGTCGTGGATCGAGCTGTCACCTTCGATACGCCGAAAAGACTGGGGTCGCTCCTCGACCGTTCAGGGAGATGCACAGACTTCCATCCCCTGGAACTGCTCACGGCCGAGTCGGTATGACGCGGGCCGAAGCGTCTGCGCACTCACGTCCCCGGGGTGTAAGTTCCTCCGCTCGTCCCTATCACTTCGACGGTGGAGCCGATCGGCATCTCGTCGTAGACGTAGCGACCGTCGGCCGTGCTCACGTTGATGCACCCATGGCTGACATTCGTCCTTCCCTGGTACATCACCGACCAGGGTGCGGCGTGAATGAAGATCCCATCCCAGGAGAGCCTCGTCGCGTACTCGACGGGGGTTCTGTAGCCTTCCGGAGAATCGACAGGGACTCCGAACGTCGACGAGTCCATAACCATCGAACGGAATTTCTGCATCGTGTGATAGATGCCGTTGGGCGTGGGATGTTTACGATTCCCCATGGCGATCGGAATCACCCGAACGACCGATGCTCCATGCCAGATGGTCATCATATGCGTGGAATCGTCGGCGCGGGCGGACCATCCGGTCGGGCTCGGCACCGGCGGTGCCGCTGCGGCAGCGACACCGCCGGCGTGTACAGCCGGGACGAATGCGACGATCGCGGCGAGGAATATCGAACAGAAGGATGGACGCGGAGTCGCGCTCGTCATCGGGATGATCCCATCATCGATGGTGGCCACGGTCGTCACCGACCGGCGTCAGAACAGTCGCCCGATATTGCCGAGGCCGAGCCCCGAGGACGCCGAGTTCGCCGAGGCCGCGGCGGCCGCCGCCGCGGCCGCCGCATCGCTGGTGCTGCTGCTCGCGGACGTGCCTGTCGCACTGCCGGCAGGAAAATGCGATCCTCCGCTGTCTATCGAGCCGACCGGCCTCGTGGCGGCGGACCTGCTGTCGCTCGTCGCCGCAGATGTCGTCGAACCGGCCTGCGAGCCGGCGGCAGCGTTCGATCCCGGCGAGGACGACGACGTGTTGCTCGACGCCGATGACGAGGCGGCGTTGCTCGACGCTCGGTTGGCAGAGCCGGTCGACCCGTTCGACCTGGCCGTACTGTTCGACGAGCCGTTGTCGCCGGCGTTGCGCGCGGGAGCGGATCTGGGCGCGGCACGATTCACATCGCTAGAAGACGATCCCTGCGCGCGGGATGCCGACGAACCTGGATTCGATGAATTCGATCTCGCACCGCTTCCGGTCGCTCCCTGCGACGAGCCCGACGCTCGGCTATGGGAACCCGCCGACGAGCTCGATGCACCGGCCGCTCCAGTTCCCCCGCCGGCACCATTGGTCCCGCTACTGTGCCGCGGACCGGCGGCCGCTGGGTTGTCCGGGTCGAGACCACCCGTAGGGATACCGCCGGCGTGAGCGGTTCCCACGCCCAGCCAGACCGAACCGAGCATGACCGCCGCTACCGCCGGCCCCACCATGCGAGTCCTCGATACCGACGCCGGAGATTGGCTGTGCCGCCAAGTACGCTGCCACGAAGTCATGACCTTGCCTTCCGTTCTTTGTTCTGCTCGAGTGGTTATCCGGGTCTTACGAGGTGGAGGCGGGACGGTCGCGGCTGACCGGGAGCGAACGCCGGTCGCCGTCAGCCGAGGGTGAAGGGCTTACCCCAGAGCACCGCGGTGCCCTCGGCGTTGCCCACCTGGCCGGTCACGTAGGCGTAGAAGCGCGCCTGCGCGTAGCCGGCGCAGCCGTCCGTGCCGATGGTGGTGTCGGACCAGCTCAGCGAGCCGGAATCGCCGTCGAAGCCGAACGACTGGGACGGCGCCTGCCAGCCGTTACCGCCGCCGGTGGACGGGCTGAACTCAGCGCCCGCCTTGGGCCACTTAGGCTTGTCGAGGGTCAGCGCCTGGGTGCCGATCGTGCCGGCCGAGAGGTTGATCTCCCCGCCGGTCGTGCCGGCCACGGACGGCGAGAGGGTCGGCGACGTCCCGATCGTGACTCCCGAGTTGCCCGCCGCGCCGAGACTGATGCCGGTCTTGCCGACGGCGACCTGGCAGCCGACGACATAGCCGGCCTGGATCGAGCCGTTACCCGGCTCCTTACCCTTGATCGTCGCACGCACAGTGCCGGACACCCACGCATTGCGAGTGGTCGGCAACGCCACCATGCCCGGCGACAACTTCGCCGACTGACCGGTCGCAACGATCGTGATCGCGCCGGAACCGACGCGCTGGGTGACCTTGCCATTGGGCAGGGGAATGAACGTATCGGCCTGGGCCGTACCGGCCGCCACGCACGCGAGAGCGGTGCCGGCCGCCGCAGCAGCGACAGAGCCGCGGATGAGCGTCTTCTTCATGGGTCTCCTCTATCGGGTGGTGCGCCCGCACAACACGACACGGGCGAAAGATCTTTCGTCGTCGGGCTGTAGATCAGCCGAGGCTGAACGGCTTGCCGTACAGGTAGCCCTCGACACGGTTGCTGCCCTTGAGCTCCACCCACGTCACGACACGGGCCTGCGCGTACCCGCTGCAGTTGCCGTAGTTCACGTCGTAGTCCTTCACCGACACCGAATACGTGCCGTCCTTCTTGATCGCGATGTTGTCCAACACCGACGCCCACGGGTACTGCCCGGCATTGCCGGTGACACCCGAGGTGGTACCGGGCGACAACGGAATCGACAGGCCACCGTTCACACCACCCAGCGACACACCCGCCGACGGGGTTCCTCCACCGAGCAGGTTGCCGGTACCGGCATTAGCGCCGGGGCCGGTCACGCCGAGCGACACACCGATCGCGCCCGGGAACTGGCACCCCGACATCAGCGACAGGTTCAGCGTGCCGTTCACATCCTTACCGGCACCCTTGACATCCACCCAACCGGTCGACGTCACCCAGGTGGTGCGCGTCTGCGCCGTCGCCAGCGAAGGCAGGATCTTCGCGTGATTGTTCGTCGAACGCAACGTCACACTGAACTTGCCCGCCGTCGCGACCTTCCTCGTACCGTTCGGCAGCGGCACGTACACATCCGCATGCGCCACACCCGCCGTCGATGCCATCGCCGCGGCCACCACGATGCTGCTCACCGCGGCACGCGCCACTCGTCGTGCCCTCATCGAATTCCTCCATCCTGGTAGCGATCCCGGTCGTGTACGACCGGAACGCGACCTCCTCACGCGATTCTCGAAAGCAAATTTATGAGAGGCAGGCCACCGTGCGCTATCCCCTAAGCGACAGGTCTTATCCGGCTAGCGACGGCTGGCATAGGCACCTGCTTAAGAGGACGCTGATGGCGCCCGTAGGGGCTCGCAGAGCAATACTGGAGGTCAGAGAGGTCTCATGTAAGAGAATCGTACGATTGGTAACAAATCAGACATTTGGATGGATTGCATCACTCGTTTCTGTTTACACTTCACTGGCCTGAATTCCAGAAGGTGCCGCAGCCCGCTCGGCGCGAGCCTGCCGCAGTGCGATCCGATGCGGATCCGTGCCAGCTAGTGACGGGAGACGCGATGTCGGATACCACGGCACCCACGCCGCTTGTCGGGCACGAACGACTGCACGGCGCCGACATCCCGGAATTCCAGCGCACGGTGTCGGATCTGCTCGCCCCGCACCGGTTGCGCCGCAGGCGCACCGCTGAGGAGTTCGTCGGCGACGTCAGAGCGGCGCGTGTCGCGGACCTCGACCTCGTGTATCTGTCGCAGGGCGCAGCGGTCGACGTGCAGCTCCTCGAGCCCGTGGACTACTACGACGTCATCGTGCCCGTGATCGGTACCAGCAGCATCGCCGTCGACACCGACGATGCAAGCGACGGCACCGCGATCGGTCTACACAACGCAGCGATCCTCAGCCCCGGTATGCGCGCGAACATCCGCATGCACAGCGACGCCGCACACCTCCACATTCGGATCGGCACAGCGACGATGACCAGGCGCCTCTCATCGCTCCTGGGGCGCCCTGTCGAATCGGTGCCGGTGTTCGATGTCTCCCTGGGGCTCTCCACCCCCGCGGCCGCGTCGTGGAGCCGGCTACTTCGAAACGGTCTCGACGACCTCGACTCGGGAGTGCTCTCACATCCGTTGTCATCGGCCAGCTGGCGGGACCACCTCCTGACGGGCCTATTGGTCGGGCACCGCAACAGCTGCACCGAACAGCTGGATCGCACTGCGGCACAGCCCGGTTCGAGTCGCATCATCGCAGAGGTCCTCGGCTTCTGCGAAGCCAACATCGCCGCGCGGATCACATTGGCCGATCTCGCAGAATACGCCGGTACGACCGAACGCTCCCTGCAGCGTCTCTTCCGCGATCAATTGAACTCGTCGCCTATGCGAAGCCTTCAGGAGATGCGCCTGTCCAAGGTCCATGAGGAACTTCGCCTCCTCGATCACCACGCCGCCACGCCGTCCGTTACCGACGTGGCGTGGCGGTGGGGGTTCACCCACCTGTCGCGGTTCGCCGCCGCCTACCGTGCACGGTACGGCGAGAACCCGTCGGAGACACTGCGATCCTCGGTCCGGCAGCGAACGGGCGACGAAACACCCTGATCTGCTGCGCTCCCGCCGAGTGCATGCCGACAGCCGGTGCGGCGGGTATCCGGGTCCCGCCGCACCGCTCCGACAATGCCTCGGCCTCACGCAGAATGCGCGCGGAGCGCAGCGATCGCCCACTCGGCGCTGGCCACGGAGAACGTCGACTCGCGTGGCGGCCACCCGTTGAGTAGGCCCAGCAGCGCCCAGTAACGCTCGACCCGACGGTCACTGAACGTCGCCATCTGCTCCGCCAGAGCCGCGCGATCCGTGCCCGCAGGCACGATGCCGTCGAGAATCGTGGCGGCTTCAGCGGAATCCGGGGCCAGGCCCCGCGCCTCCGCGGCCGCTGCAGGCTCGAGGTCCACCATCACCGGCGCCTCGGTCCGGGCACCCTCGACCGCCATCTGACGGCAGCGGGCGCGGAAACCGGGATCGGCGACCAGCGCCGCCAACTCGATCCATGCCTCCACCTGCGCCGTAGTCGGCTCGTCCGGCAGCTCTGCCGGCATCGATCGCATACCGTTCGCGATATGCGCTCCGGGGGCATCGGCCGGAATGCCCGCGAAGGCCTCGTCGACGAACTCGTCGATCACTCGCTGCCGTTCCGCCGCGGAGACGTTCGCCATCTCGTTCATGATTCTCAACTCCTCTGTCGTGCTTCCACTTCGTGCAACCGCCCGGAGCACGGCGCGCCGCGTGCGCAACGTGCGGATCTCGGCGTCGAGGGCCAGCGCGTGCGCCGCGGCGACGTCGGCAAGGGTCTCCTGCCGGGCCAACACCTCGCGCACCGTAGGCAACCCGATGCCGAGCTCACGCAACGTCCGCACGAGATCCAGGCGCGCGGCAGCCTCGGCGTCGAAGAGCCGGTAGCCACCCGCGGTACGCTCCCGGACCGGCACCAGGCCCTCGTCGGCCCAGAACCTGACCGTCTTCACGCTCACGCCGGTGCGCCCGGCGAGGTCTCCGATGCTGAACAGTTCGTCTCGGTCGGTCACGACTACAGCGTGCAGTCTCCCGCCGCTGGAGAGTCAACACACCGGTCCCGCCGGATCTACGGTGCTGATCCCAAGGACATGCGAAGATCGAGTAATGTCCCATTTCCTCTCCTACAATCTGGACTCGTGACACGTCCAGGCGCCGCGCTCCCAGAGCTACTGAACAGGGCATTCGAGCAACGAGCAGCGGTATCGGACCAGGATGCCGACGTACTGCGGGCCGCGCTCGCGGTTCTGCGGCGCAAGGGGACTCGCAACGTGACGGTCGACGCCATCGCCGCTGAGGCCGGTCTCAGCCGGATGACGGTGTTCCGCCGATTCGGCGCCAAGGACTCGATCCTCGAGGCCGCGGTGAGGTGGGCCGTGGAGCGACTCCTGGCCGAGATCACGGAGGTGCTCGAGACGATCGAGGACACGGCCGAGCGGACCGTCGAGGTATTTGTGCGGTGCTGCCGGTACGGCCACACGCTACTGCTCGCCTCGCATCCCGACGACCGGGTCGCGCTGTTCACCGGCGAGGAGGATTCGCTGATCGACCTCGGGGTCCAGTTCGGGATGTACCAGATGACCACCCGACAGAATCGTGACGAGGACCCCGAGGACACCCGTATGCGCGCCGACGCCTTGGTCCGCCTGACGCTCGCGTGCCTCATCGAGGAGCCCTCACCGTTCGACCTCACCGACGAGCTGGCGGCACGGCGCTACGCCCGCATCGCGCTCGTGCCCATCGCGACCTCCTGAGTGCCCGACCGGCCTGGCAGGTATGCAACCTGCCTGCAACCGTCCCGATCGTAGTGTTCCCGCTCATACCCGAACCGCGATCAACGAGGAGCCGTCTCGCATGAGCACCATCCCCGACGGGCCCCGGCCGGCCACCCGCCACGACGGCGTCGACGAGACCGCCGAATCGGCCGAGTATCTTGCACGACGCCGGCTCCGCTCCGGCTCCGCCGGCTGGGTGCTGCTCGCCGGTCTCGGCGTCAGCTACGTCGTGTCGGGCGACTACGCGGGCTGGAACAACGGCCTGGCACACGGCGGCTTCGGCGGTCTGGCGATCGCAGCCGTAGTCATCGCGGCGATGTACCTGGCCATGGTGCTGGGCATGGCCGAACTGTCGTCGGCGCTCCCCGCCGCGGGTGGCGGCTACACATTCGCCCGTACCGCTCTCGGTCCGTGGGGCGGCTTCGCGACCGGCACCGCGATCCTGATCGAGTACTCGATCGCACCAGCCGCCATCGCAACCTTCATCGGTGGCTACGTGGAATCGTTGGGGCTCTTCGGGATCCACGACGGATGGTGGGTCTACCTGGCGGTGTATGCGCTGTTCATCGGCATCCATCTCACGGGTGCCGGCGAGGCGCTCAAAGCCATGTTCGTGATCACCGCGATCGCGCTGGTGGGTCTCGTGGTCTTCGCGGTGGCGGCAGTCGGCCGGTTCGATCCAGGGCGCCTCACCGATATGGCGCCGACCACCGACGCGGGCGCTTCGGCGTGGCTGCCGCACGGCTGGTTCGGCATATGGGCCGCCGTGCCGTTCGCGATCTGGTTCTTCCTGGCCATCGAGGGCGTTCCACTCGCCGCCGAGGAGGCACGCCAGCCGGAGCGCAACGTCCCGCGCGGGATCATCGTCGCTATGGCCGTCCTCATCGTCACCGGCACGACGGTCTTCCTGCTCGCAACCGGCGCGCTCGGTGCCCACGCCCTCTCCACGTCGAGTAACCCACTCGTCGAAGCGCTGGGCGACGGTGGCACCGCCAAACTCGTGAACTACATCGGTCTCGCGGGCCTGGTAGCCAGCTTCTTCTCCATCATGTATGCCTACTCTAGGCAGACCTTCGCCCTCTCCCGCGCCGGCTATCTTCCGAAGAGCCTGTCCGTCACCAACTCCCGTAAGGCGCCCACGCTCGCGCTCATCGTGCCAGGGGTTATCGGATTCGCGCTCTCGCTCACGGGTGAGGGCGCCAAGCTGCTGAACATGGCGGTATTCGGCGCGGCCCTCAGCTACGTGCTGATGATGATCAGTCACATCGTGCTCCGCCGTCGCGAGCCGCGGATGCGGCGCCCCTACCGGACACCCGGCGGAGTCTTCACCACAGGCTTCGCTCTGGTCGTCGCGGCCATCGCCGTCGTCGCGACGTTCCTCGTCGACCCGGTCGCAGCGCTGCTCACGGTCCTCGCGTTCGCCGCGTTCATGGCCTACTTCGCGCTGTACAGTCGGCACCACCTGGTGGCCAACTCCCCCGATGAGGAGTTCGCCGCGCTCGCGGCCGCCGAGGAGGAGCTCGAATGATCCGAACCCAGACGGTCGCCGGCACGACCTATACGTTCCACTCGATGGTGGAACTCCTCGCGAAGGCGACACCTGCACGCTCGGGCGACGAACTCGCAGGCTGCGCCGCCGAGTCCGACGCCGAACGTGCCGCAGCGCAGTGGTGCCTCGCCGACGTTCCGCTCACGGCCCTGCTCGAGGAACAGGTCGTCCCCTACGAGACCGACGAGGTCACTCGCCTGATCGTGGATACCCACGACCGGAACGCCTTCGCGCCTGTCGCCCACCTGACGGTCGGCGGACTCCGCGATCATCTGCTCGCGACCGTCACGAAGGCGGACGCAGCCCGGAGCCTCACCGCCTTGGCACCGGGACTCACCCCCGAGACGGTGGCCGCGGTGAGTAAGCTGATGCGCAACCAGGACCTGATCGCCGTTGCCCGGGCGGCCCACGTGCACAGCGCATTCCGTACCACCATAGGCCTTCCGGGAACGCTCGCGACGCGGCTACAGCCCAACCATCCCACCGACGATCCGCTGGGCATCGCCGCGGGCACCCTCGACGGCCTTCTGCTCGGATGCGGCGACGCCGTGATCGGGATCAACCCGGCCACCGACTCCCCCACGGCGACATCCGACCTACTACGCCTGCTCGACGAGATCCGCACTCGCTACGCCATCCCCACCCAGTCCTGCGTGCTGTCGCACGTCACCACGACGATGGGACTGATCGAGGCCGGCGCACCGGTAGACCTGGTCTTCCAATCGATCGCTGGCACCGAGGGCGCGAATTCGGCATTCGGCGTGGACATCCCACTCCTGCGCGAGGCGAACGCCGCGGGCCGCTCGCTGGGGCGTGGCACCGTCGGGAACAACGTGATGTACCTGGAGACCGGCCAGGGCTCGGCACTGTCGTCCGGCACCCACCTCGGCACGAGCGGGCTTCCCGTCGACCAGCAGACCCTAGAGGCTCGCGCGTACGCAGTGGCCCGCGACCTGGACCCCCTGCTGGTGAACACCGTCGTCGGGTTCATCGGACCCGAATACCTCTACGACGGAAAGCAGATCGTCCGTGCCGGACTGGAGGACCACTTCTGCGGGAAACTGCTCGGCGTGCCCATGGGCGTGGACGTCTGCTACACCAACCATGCAGAGGCCGACCAGGACGATATGGACACGCTCCTCACCCTGCTCTGCGTAGCAGGAGTCGCGTTCGTGATCACTGTGCCCGGCGCCGACGACGTCATGCTCGGTTACCAGTCACTCGCGTTCCACGACGCGCTGTACGCGCGTCGCGCGCTCGGCCTGCGCCCGGCACCCGAGTTCGAATCCTGGCTCCGTACACAGGGTATGGCGGATGCCGATGGATCGCTGCGAGACCTCGCCGTCGAGTCCTCGCCCCTGCGCGCGCTCGCGCAGGGGGTGGCACGATGACGACACCCGACTTCTGGCACGACCTCAAGACCGTCACGCGGGCCCGAATCGGTCTGGGGCGGGCAGGCGACGCGTTGCCTACGTCCCGCGTTCTCGAATTCGCCGCCGCTCATGCCGCGGCCCGCGACGCCGTGCACCAACCCCTCGATGTCGTCCGGCTCGCCTCATCCATAGGGGCTCTGGGTATCGGCGAGGCGACGGCGATCACGAGCCGGGCGTCGGACCGCAGCGAATACCTTCGCCGACCGGACCTCGGACGGCTGCCCGCGGACCTGAGTCCGCTCGCCGCCGTCGCGCGGGCCTCGGAGCACGACGTCGCCATCGTGCTCGCCGACGGTCTCTCGCCGCGGGCACTCTCCGAGCATGCGGTCGGGCTCGTGACGGCCATAGTCGGGGCACTCCCCGCGGATGTCACGGTCGCCCCGCCGGTCATCGCTACGCAGGCCCGGGTGGCGCTGGGAGACCATGTGGCGCAGCGACTCCGGACACCGACCGTGCTCGTTCTGATCGGGGAGCGCCCCGGACTCTCCGTGGCCGACAGCCTGGGGATCTATCTCACCCACGGCGCCGAGCCCGGATGCACAGATGCCCGGCGCAACTGCATATCCAACATCCATCCGCCCGACGGACTCGGCTACGCGGCCGCCGCCCGGGTCGCCGCGGGTCTCGTCGTCGGCGCCCGCCGGCTCGGCCGCTCCGGCGTGGACCTCAAGGACGACTCGCGGACGCTCGGCGCCACCGATCCCTCAGCGGAGCTAACCTGAGCCGTCCAGCCGGAAGCCGGCCTCGATTACCGAGCCCGGTGCGACTCGAGCTACCAGATGCGGACCCGGTCCTCGGGCGCCAGCCACATGTGGTCACCCGCGCGCAGACCGAACGTGTCCGCGAATGCAGACACGTTGCGCACCACTTGATTCGCGCGGAATTCCGCAGGCGAGTGCGGATCCGTGGCGAGCGCCTGGATCTGGGCCGCCTGCCGCATCTTCGACCGCCACACCCGGCCCCAGCTCAGGAACAGGTTCGTGAGGTCGGAACGTGGCCCGGCGGAGATCCGATACGCCGCAACGGCGATCGACACCCCACCCAGGTCGGCGAGGTTCTCCCCCACGGTGAGCGAGCCGTTCACGTGGTGGCTGGGCTCCAGCCCCTCCGGCACCAGCGCGTCGTACTGCCCGATGAGCGCCTTCACACGCTTGTCGAACGCCGCGCGGTCCGCCGCCGTCCACCAGTCCGCGAGGTTTCCGGCCCCGTCGTACTTGGAGCCCTGGTCGTCGAACGCGTGCCCGATCTCGTGCCCGATCACGGCGCCGATCCCCCCGTAGTTCACCGCGTCCTCGGCGCCCGGGTCGAAGAACGGCGACTGGAGAATCGCTGCCGGGAAGACGACCTCGTTGCGGCTCGGGTCGTAGTAGGCGTTGACAGTCTGCGGCGTCATCTGCCACTCGGTGCGGTCGACCTGCTTCCCTATCCGGCCGGCCTTGCGGTCGCTCTCGAAACGCGCTGCGTTGCGCACGTTGTCGACGATCGAGTGCGGATCGGTTCGTAGACCAGAGAAATCGCGCCACGTGTCGGGATACCCGATCTTCCGCGTGATCGCGTTCAGCTTGGCCACGGCGGCACGGCGCGTCGGCGGGCTCATCCAGTCCAGGTTCTCGAGACTCGCGCGGTACGCCTTGATCAGGTCATCGACCAGCGCATCTGCCGCCTTCTTCGCCTCGGGCGGGAAGTGCTTGTCCACGTACAGTTTCCCGAGCGCCTCACCTACGCAGTCCTCCACCTGCGCGAGCGCGAGGCGCCAGCGCTCCGGCTTCTGTTCGACGCCCTGCAGCGTCTTCGCCGTGAACTCGAAGTCGGCGTCGGCGAACGGGTCCGAAAGGAGTGCTGCGCGGCCGCGCAGCACGCATACCTGCACGTACTCCTTGAGCTCGCTCAGATCGGTAGCGCCCCAGAGCTTTGCGGCATCGGTCAGGAAACTCGGCTCCGAGACGACGACGGTACCCACCTTCGCGGTGTCGACACCGAGCGCTTTCGCCCAGGCGTCCCACGCGAATCCGGGTGCGGCGGAGGTCAGCTGCGACCACTGCCGCGGGTTGTAGGTGGCCTCGGCGTCGCGCTCGCGCACCTTGTCCCACTGGGCCTTCGCAAGCGCAGTCTCGAACTCGAGCACCCGTTTCGCGACGCCGGTCGGATCGGGGAGCGACGCCGCGCGCGCCAGCTTCTCGACGTAGCTGCGGTACGCCTCGCGAACATCCGCGGAGCCCGCGTCGATGTAGTACGACCGGTCCGGAATACCGAGGCCGGACTGAGAGATCGCGAGAGCGTAGGTCGTGGGCTTCTTCGGGTCCGGCTGAACGTCGACGGCGAGCAGCCCGTCGACGCCCGCACGCTGCAGGTCGCCGAGCACCTCCGAGAGGCGGTCACGGCCATCGGCACCGGTGACCGCCTTGAGCTCACCCTCGATCGGCGTCGCACCGTCGGAGGCGATGCGCTGGGTGTCCATGAACGAGCGGTACACGTCGCTGATGCGCTCGGAGTCGCTGCGCGGCCGCGGGTCGCGGAGTCGCTCGACGATGACGCGCAGGTCGTCCTGCGCTGCGTCCCGCAGCGCGGTGACGGTGGAGTACGAAGCCTTATCGGCCGGAATCTCGAAGGAGTCCAACCACTTCCCGTTCACGTGCCGGAAGAGGTCATCCGACACCCGGACCTTGGCGTCCACTCCGGACAGGTCCGGTCCGGTCCTCGCGACCGATGGCGCGGCACCCGATGACGGCACCGTGCTCGTGAGCCCGCCCGGCCCGGGCGCCGCGCATGCGGACAGCGCGCCGAGTCCGAGCGCCCCGGCGCCGGCGAGGAGCCCTCGCCGGCCGACGATCGATTCCAGAGGGCTACGAGGTTCGGTAGACATGGTCATGAATCTACTCAGCCTCCGGTGCCCGGCAGGCCGTCCCTCGCCGATGCGGACGCATCATCGTCGCCGGGCGGTGCGCCAGCATTCTGACCACCGGACGGCGTGTGGTCGTCCCGGCCCGACCCGGTGTCTCGTCCCGACACGGTGATCGCCACGACGACCAGCGCGATCCCGGCGAGCTCGGCCGCCGTCGGCATCTGGCCCAGCGTGACCGCCCCCACCACCGTCGCGGTGACCGGAAGGAGCGCGAGCAGCAGAGCGAATCGCGCGCGGCCCACCTGCGGCAGGACCACCTGATCGAGCGCGTACGGGATCACGGAGGACAGCAGCCCCACTCCCAGGCCCATCAGCCACACCTCCGGCCGCGCGAACGCAGACGTGTGGACGACGACGTCGTAGGACATCGCCGGGACCGCCAGCACCGCGGCGCCGAGCGCGAGCCCCACCCCCAGAACGTCGATGCCCGACCCCGCGTCGGCCACACGCTTACCGACCACGATGTATCCGGCCCAGCATGCCGCCGCCAGCAGCGCGAAGCCCACACCCGCGAGGCCGCCGCCCCATCGCACGCCTGCGACGCAGGCGACACCTGCGAGCGCGCAGACGACCGAGAGCCCGTCCGCGAGTCGCCGCGAGCCGAGCGAGGCGACCGCGATCGGCCCGAGGAACTCGATGGCGACGGCGGTACCCATGTCGATATGTGCGAGTGACGCGTAGAAGGCCATGTTCATGGCGATCGTGATGCAGCCGAAAAGGGCCGCGTGCCGTAGCCGCGCCGCGGGCCACTGCCCCCGCCACGGGCGCAGCGCGACGACCAGGACGATCCCCGCGCCGGCGCCGCGCAGCCACGCGACCGCCTCCGGAGACAGCCGGTCGAACAGCCCGATGCCGAGCGAAGCACCCACGTACTGGCTGACGGCGCCGACGACGAACACCAGCGGGATCGTGAGACGGTTCACCGCTACCACCCTAGGAACCCGCCTGAGAATCGTGGGAGAAGCCACATGTGAAACGGCGTGGGAACAATTCGCGATCACCAAACGTCTGACAGAGTGGGAAGCGCATCAGGTGACGAAGCTTCACCGGGACGGAGGAATCATGACCGCCAGGACGACCACGCACGAAGGCACCGCATCCACCGTCGAACTCACCGCGGCAGACCGGTGTGACCGCTGCTCCGCGGCGGCACGGGTACGGGCGACTCTTCCGTCGGGCTTCGAGCTGCTCTTCTGCAAGCATCACTACAACGAGCATGCAGCGCGGCTCGCCGAACAGGGTGCCGCCGTATACGAGGGCGCCGGAGAACCCGTCTCCGCCTAGCAGCCCCGGGCTCGGCGCCCGCCGGCCGATCGCCGCGCAGCCCGCTATTTCCAGCGGCGCAGCGCGGCGATCCTGTCTTTCAGCTGTTCAGCGGACGCCATGGCGGTGACCGGGCCTCCCAGCTGCGCCCGCAGTTCGTTGTGCACGACACCGTGCGGCTTGCCGGTCCGGTGGTGGTGCATGGCGACGAGTGAGTTGAGCTCACGGCGTAGATCGGAGAGTTGCTGCCCGGCGCTCACCCGCTCGGCGACCGCGGGCGGCGGGGTCGGTGCAGCGGTCGCGGTGGCAGTCCGTGCGTCGACCTGCTCGGCCTGCCGCTGCTCGAGCAGGGCCCGCATCTGTTCGGCATCCAGCAGCCCTGGCAGCCCCAGGTAGTCGGCCTCCTCATCGCTGCCCGAGAACGTCGCGGTGCCGTAGGAAGAGCCGTCGTAGATGAGCTGGTCGAGCTCGGCATCGGCGTGTAGGGACATGAAGGCCTTGTCCTTCTCGCCCTCCTCGTCCTTGGTCTTGTTCGCCTCGGTGAGCGCGGCGTCGTCTAAGCCGTCGGATTCGCGGTGCGGCTTGCCCAGCACGTGGTCACGCTGCTCCTCGAGCTTGGACGCGAGGTCCAGCAGGACCGGCACCGAGGGCAGGAACACGCTCGCCGTCTCGCCCCTGGTGCGTGAGCGCACGAAACGACCGATGGCCTGCGCGAAGAACAACGGTGTCGAGGCGCTCGTCGCGTACACGCCCACGGCTAGCCGCGGCACGTCGACCCCCTCGGACACCATGCGCACCGCGACCATCCATTTGTCCCGGCTCGCGGCGAACTCGCTGATCCGCTGTGATGCCGTCGGATCGTCCGACAGGACCACCGTGACCTTCTCGCCGGTGATGTCGCCGAGCAGTTCCGCGTAGTCGCGCGCCGTGGTCTGGTCTGTCGCGATCACCAGGCCGCCGGCGTCCGGCATGCGCGCGCGCAGCTGGTCGAGCCGCATGTTCGCGGCCTGCAGCACGGCGGGGATCCAGTCGCCGTGCGGGTCCAGTGCAGTGCGCCACGCGCGCGCCGTCTGCTCCTTGTTCAGCGGCTCGCCGAGCCGCGCCGTGAACTCCTCGCCCGCGCTGGTGCGCCAGCTCGCCTGCCCCGAATAGGCGAGGAATACGACGGGGCGCACGACGCCGTCGGCGAGCGCGTCCGAGTAGCTGTAGGTGTGGTCCGCCTTGGAGCGCTGGGCACCGCCCGGCTCGGGCTCGTACGTGACGAACGGGATCGGACTGTCGTCCGACCGGAACGGGGTGCCGGTGAGTGCGAGGCGCCGCGTCGCGTCGTCGAACGCCTCACGGATGCCGTCTCCCCAGCTCTTGGCGTCGCCGCCGTGGTGGATCTCGTCCATGACGACCAGCGTCTTGTAGGCGGCGGTCCGCGAGTGGTGCTTGTACGGGTGCATCGCCACCTGCGCGTAGGTGACGACGACACCATGGAAGTCCGACGACGTCACGCCTGTCGAGTTGGTGAAGTTCGGATCGAGATCGATCCCGCTGCGTGCTGCCGCTTCGGCCCACTGGTACTTCAGGTGCTCGGTCGGCGCGACGACGGTGATCTTCTCGACCGTGCGATCGGCGAGCAGTTCAGCGGCGACTCGCAGCGCGAAGGTCGTCTTGCCGGCACCCGGCGTCGCGACGGCGAGGAAGTCGCGCGGCTTCGTGGCCAGGTACTTCGTCAGCGCACGTCGTTGCCAGGCACGTAGCGAACTCGACATGTGGTGCGCGAACTCCTCTTAGGCCGGGGACATCGGGGCGAACGCGGCGAGTTTACCGGCAACACACGGCCCCGGCGCACCGCGAACCGCGCCGTCTGGGGAAGACTGGTACCTGATGATCGATAAACCGCTCGCTACGCTGCGCCTCATCCCACGGGTGATCTGGCGCACCGTGCTGAAGGCGTACCACGATTCGATCATCGGCCAGAGCGCACAGGCCGCGTTCTGGCAGACCTTGTCACTGCCGCCGCTGCTACTGGGTCTGCTCGGCCTCACCGGTTACGTCGGCGCGATCTTCGGCCCCGACACCCTCGACATAGTGCACGAGAAGATCCTGGCATTCGGGCACACCGTCTTCAGCCAGTCCGTGGTGGACGAGATCCTCGCGCCGACGGTGGACGATGTGCTCCGCCGTGGTCGGGGCGACCTGGTGTCGGTCGGCTTCGTCATATCGCTGTGGGCCGGCTCGTCGGCGATGTCGTCGTTCGTCGACTCGATCGTCAAGGCCCACGACCAGCACTCGCTGCGCAGTGGTGTGCGTCAGCGGTTCTTCGCACTCGGCCTCTATGTGGAGTTCCTGGCGCTGGCGGTCCTGACGCTGCCACTGGTCGCGCTGGGGCCGTCGATCATCGCCCGGCACATTCCGGCGTCGTGGCACCCCGCCAGCACGCACATCTTCGACATCGCCTACTTCCCCGCCGTGATCCTGTTGCTGGTGGGTGGGCTCGCGACGCTGTACCGCGTGGCGTTGCCCAAGCCGCTGCCCTGGCACCGGCTGCTGGTCGGCGCGGCTCTCGCGGGTTTGATCTTCATAGTCGCATCCGGGGTGTTGCGTGTGTACCTGGGCTGGGTGACAACGCGCGGTTACTCCTACGGCGCCCTCGCCACCCCGATCGCATTCCTGCTGTTCACGTACTTCCTGGGGTTCGCGGTCATGGCGGGGGCAGAGTTCAACGCCGCCGTCCAGAAGCAATGGCCTGCCAAAGAGACGCACGTCGAGCAGTGGCGGGGATGGATAACCGACCAGTTCTCCGCAGCGGGGATAGATACCCCGGGCAAAGCCGCCGAGCAGCTCAAGCGCATAGCGACGGGGCCGATCTCTCGCCCCACCCGGAGACCCCGGCCAGACGAGGAGGACGAGACTGCCGCCCCTCCGCCGAAGCCCATCGCCCGCACCGGCGATGTGGGTCCCGCCCGCACGGGGGACGTCGACGAGTCGGTGCGCGCGCGGCACGGCGCCCCACCGCGACACCGTGGGCCCGGCTGACTACTTCTTCATGCGGTTGTAGATCTTCTTGCACTCGGGGCACACCGGGGAGCCGGGCTTAGCAGACTTGGTGACCGGGAACGTCTCGCCGCACAGTGCGACCACGAACGTGCCCGTCACCGCGGACTCGGTGATCTTCTCCTTGCGCACGTAGTGGAAGAACTTGGGGGCGTCGTCGTCGGTGGTGTCGTCTTCGGTGACATCGGGCCGTTCCAGAGTCTTCGTGCTCATGACTTCATTCTGCCCGACGGAAGTGGGACAGTAGAGGTGTGGGAGAAACCAACCACGGTGCATACCTGATCACCGAAGCGCAGCCGTCGTACGAGGACCAGTACCGGGCCCGCGTCCGCCGCTATCTGCTCATCATGGCGTTCCGGATCCCGATGCTGGTGGCCTCCGCGCTGGTCTACACCTGGACACACAACGGACTCATCGCTCTCGCCGTCCTGGCGGTCTCGATCCCGATACCGTGGATCGCGGTGATCCGCGCGAACGACCGGCCGCGCCGCCGCCGCGGTGAGCCGAGCCGATTCGACGCGCCCAAGGCGGACCAGCTCGCTCTGCACGGCCACCCGATCCACACCATCGACAGCTAGTGACCGACTCCGCACCGCTGACACATGCGTGCCAGCGGCTCCGGCCTGCGCTCTTCGGATTCACCGAGGCCGCCGTCGCGGAACTGCTCGGCCCTGCCGCCTTCGGAGCGGTCTCCCGCGGCGAACCCGGCCCAGTCGAGGCCGCCGCACAGGGTCCGGCGCCCCTGGCGGTACTCACGCGGTTGTTCGTCGCGGGTTCGGTGGTGACATCGGAGGACGCCGCCGCCACCGTCGCGCCCGCCGGGGTGGACGAGTTGGTCGCGGTCGGGCTGTTGGAGCCGGTCGGTCCCGCGGGCGTGCGCGCCGCCCTGGGCATCCGGGCCCTGGACTTCCGGTCTCGAACCCTCCACCTCCTTTCCGACCTCGACGGCCGCATGCGGGCGACGGCCGACGATCCCGAGCAGATCATGGGCGTCGGTCACGCGTCGCTGTCGCTGCTGCGGGCGACCCCGACGAGTCCCGTCGAGCGCGCTCTCGACCTTGGCACGGGGTGCGGCGTGCAGGCGGTGCACGCGGCCGGGATCGCGCGATCGGTCGTTGCGACCGATCTGTCCGAGCGCGCGGCGGCATACGCATCGGCTTCCGCCGCTCTGTCCGGCGTCGACCTGGACGTGCGTACCGGCAGGTGGTTCCTGCCGGTACGCGGCGAACGCTTCGACCTGCTCGTCGCCAACCCGCCGTTCGTCGTCGGTGAGGGCTCGGTCGACCACACCTACCGCGACTCGGGGCTCGACCTCGACGGGGCATCCGAGCTGGTCGTACGCGAGGCCCCCGATCACCTCACACCCGGCGGGACGGCCGTACTGCTTGCGTCGTGGGTGCATCGAGAGGGCGAGACCTGGGCCTCTCGGGTGGGTTCCTGGATTCCCGCCGACGGTGTCGAGGCCTGGGTCTTGCAGCGCGACATCGCCGATCCGGCTCTCTATGTGGGGACGTGGCTGCAGGACGAGGGCCTCGATTCCCGCACCGGTCGCGGGCGTGCGAAGTCCGATCGGTGGCTCCGGCGCTTCACAGAGGCGGGCGTGACCGGGATCGGCTTCGGCTTCGTGTACCTGCGCGCGGTCGACGGGCCGTCGAGTGTGGTGTGCGAGGACCTGTTCCAGCCGTACGAGGATCCGCTCGGTGACGAGGCCACTGCGCACTTCGCCCGCATGGCGCACCTGCGCCGGCTCGAGGCGGAGGGAAGGGACCTCGGCTCCGCGCGGCTGCGGCTCACGCCCGACGTCGCGCTCGAGCGCGTCTCCACCCCCGCTCCCGACGGTGGCTGGGCCGAGACCGTGGTCCGGGTCAGCCGCATGTCGGGGCCGCGATGGACCCATGACATCGACGACCTGGGCGCACGGCTGCTGGCCGGCTGCTCCGGCCTGCTGTCGCTCGACGAGCTCGTCGCGCTACTGGAGGCCGTGACCGACGAACCCGGCCTCGCGCACTCCGCACTGGCGCTCGCGACCGATCTCTACCGGCACGGGTTCCTGGAGGTCGTCTGAGATCCGAAGTCGGCCTACTCTTATCAACTTCTCAGAACACCGATGTATTTACCCAGGTCAGCCCACCGAGGCTCGGGAACTCATGTCGCCATCCGGTCGTTGAACCGTATGTACCGAACGTGCACAGGAGGTCGTTCATGACAAGCCCCGCCACCACCCGGCCACAGCTCACCGAGGCGGATCTCGACGCCCAGAGCCCCGCCGCGGATCTGGTCCGTGTGTACCTCAACGGAATCGGGCGTACCGCACTGCTCACCGCGGCGGACGAGGTCGAATTGGCGAAGCGCATCGAGGCCGGGCTCTATGCCCAGCACCTGCTCGAAACCCGTAAGCGCATGGCCGCGTCACGCAAGCGTGACCTGGCTTTCATCGTCCGCGATGGCCAGGCGGCACGCGCCCACCTACTGGAGGCCAACCTCCGCCTCGTCGTATCACTCGCCAAGCGCTACACCGGCCGGGGCATGCCGCTGCTCGATCTCATCCAGGAGGGCAACCTCGGGCTGATCCGCGCCATGGAGAAGTTCGACTACGCCAAGGGGTACAAGTTCTCGACGTACGCCACCTGGTGGATCCGGCAGGCGATCACGCGCGGCATGGCGGACCAATCGCGCACCATTCGACTGCCTGTCCACCTGGTCGAGCAGGTCAACAAGCTCGCGAGGATCCGTCGCGAGCTGCATCAGCAGCTCGGTCGCGAGGCCACCGATGCCGAGCTCGCACGCGAGTCCGGCATCCCGGAGGAGAAGATAGCCGACCTGATGGATCATTCGCGTGATCCCGTGAGCCTGGACATGCCGGTCGGATCCGACGAGGAGGCGCCGCTGGGCGACTTCATCGAGGATGCCGAGGCGGCGTCTGCGGAATCCGCGGTCATCACAGGTCTGATGCACAGCGACGTCCGGGCCGTGCTGGCCACGCTCGACGAGCGGGAACAGCAGGTCATCCGGCTGCGGTACGGCCTGGACGACGGTCAGCCGCGCACCCTCGACCAGATCGGCAAGATGTTCGGCCTCTCGCGTGAGCGCGTTCGTCAGATCGAGCGTGAGGTCATGGCCAAGCTGCGCAACGGCGAGCGGGCCGATCGCCTGCGCTCGTACGCCAGCTAGAGACACTTCCGGGCGTTCCCGCCCCTCCCCCTTCCGGGAGCGTCCGGTGCCCCGGTGGCCCCGTCGCCTGTCCCCTCCGGCGGCGGGGCTGCCATACGTCTGGAGTCGGCGGGCGGACTGTACGTCTCGGGCGGGCGGACCGCCTCAGAGCCGCCGCGGTTGCGCCTGCTGACTGAGCGCGTCACCGGCCCCCGCCGGCCCGATCCCGATGCGGATGCTCAGCACGCCGAGACCATCGGTGGACGCCAGCACCGGTTGGCAGTCGATGCTGCGGATCTCGGGTACCTCGTAGGCGAGCGCCGCGACTCGTTTGATCACGTCCTCGAGGGCCCGGCGATCGACCCCGGCCTCACCTGCGAATCCGTCCAGGAGCGGCGCGGTCCGAACGGCCGACAGCAGTTCGGCCGCGGCCGCGTCGGTGAGCGGTAGCAGCCGGTGCACGCGGTCGTCGAGCAGAGCCGGCACCGCGCCGCTGAGCCCGAAGGACAGCAGTGGGCCGTACCGCGGATCGCTGGCGTATCCGATCGCACAGCCGATGCCCTTCACCGCCATGCGCTGCACGTGCAGCGTCGCCTCCCCGGTCGCGCCGGCGAGGTCGCGGAACGCCTCGGCGACGCCCTCGGGTGTGGTCAGATCCAGGCGCACCGCCGCCAGGTCGGCCCGCAGGCGCCACCGTCGCCCCATCGCCTTGAGTGCCACGGGATAGCCCAGGCGCGCCGCCGCCGCGACCGCCTCCTCAGCGCTCGACGTGACCTCGAAGGCCGCGATCTCGATCCCGTAGTGCGCCGCCAGCTCCGCACTCTGCGTGAAGCTCAGCTCACGCGCCCCGGCCCCGTCGGCGAGGAACTCGCGCACCATCGTCCGCGCGGCCTGGGAATCGACGTCCCCCGGACGTGCGACGGGCGACGCCGGACGCGCACGCCACTGCGCGTATCGCCACGCCTGCGCGAGGACGCGAGCCGCACGCTCGGGCTCGGGGTACGACGGGACCGATCCACGCACGCGGCGCCCGAACTCGTCGGACACGGCGAGCAACTCGGACACACCCTCGAACGCGAGGAAGGTGGAGACGATCGGCTTGATCTGCTTGCGCGAAGCCTCGAGCAGGACCGCGGCGTGCGCTTCGGGCGGCGCCTCCACCGGGGGGACGAACACCGCGATCACGGCGTCGACCTCGTCATCGGCGAGAGCCGCATCCAGGGCGGCCCCGAACTCCTCCGGGGTCGCCGACGCCCCCAGATCGACGGGGTCGCTGCACGCCAGCCCCTCACGGAGCCCCGTGTGCGTGGCGAGGATACCGAGCGCCGTCGAGTTACCGATCACGGCGACTCGTGGGCCCGCCGGCAACGACTGATAGCTGAAGAACGTGGCACAGTCGAACAGCTGCGGGATCGAATCCACTTGCACCACACCGGAACTCTCGAAGAGAGCCTCAGCCGACCGGGCCTGCTCGCGTGCATCCACGCCGCCACGGTGCACCGCGACGACCGGCTTGTCTCGGGCCAGCCGGCCCGCGATACGCGCGAACTTACGCGGGTTGCCGAAGCTCTCGAGGTACAGCAGCACCACCTCGGTCGCCGGATCCGTATCCCAGTACTGCAGCACGTCGTTGCCGGACACGTCGGCACGGTTGCCCGCCGACACGAACGTCGAGAGCCCCACGCCGCGGCTGCGCGCGGTGTCGAGGATCGCGATGCCCAGGGCACCCGACTGGCAGAAGAACCCGACGTTGCCGCGCCGCGGGACGACCGGGGCGAGGGTCGCGTTGAGCCGCACCTCGTCGTCGGTGTTGATGACGCCCAACGCATTCGGCCCCACCAGCCGCATGCCGTGAGAGCGCACCGCGGCAAGCAGCCGATGCTCTGATTCGGCCCCCTCGACGCCCACCTCCGAGAAGCCGGACGACACGACGAGCAGGGTCCGCACACCCTTGGCCAGGCAGTCGTCGAGGACCGCGTCCATATTGTCGGCCGGGACCGCGACCACGGCGAGATCCACGGGATCCGGGATCGCTCGAACCGTCTCGTACGCGCGGATCCCACCCACAGACCGGCGCTCGGGGTGCACGGGATACACGGGCCCGGCGAAGTCACCCGCCACGAGGTTGCGCATCACCGCGTGGCCGACCTTGGCCGGCGTCGCCGACGCTCCGATAACCGCTACCGACGTGGGCTGCAGGATGTTGCGGACGCTGCGCGCCTCCGACGCCCGCTCGCGCGCGTGGCGCACCGAGACGAGGGCCTCCGTCGGGTCGATACCGAACTCCACGTGCACGACGCTGCCGTCGAAGCTGCGCCGCAGCTCATAGCCCGCGGCCTTGAACACCGAGACCATGTACCGGTTCTCGGCGAGGACCTCCGCCTCGAACCTGTGGAAGCCGCACTCGGCGGCGGCCCCGGCGAGGTGCTCGAGCAGTATCGGCCCGAGCCCGCGCCCCTGGTGCTCGTCGGCGACGACGAAGGCCACCTCCGCCGACGTGGGTTTACCCGCGTCCGCGAGGCCCTCGTACAGGCCGACGGCGATGATCTTGTCCCCCAGCATCGCGAGTAGACACACGCGCTGGAAGTGGTCGACCGTCGTGGTCCGCGCGCCGTCGCGCGGCGGCATCGTCGGATACGGGCCGAAGTAGCGCAGGTAACGGGTGCGTTCGGACAGCGAGGAGTGGAAGGCGACGACGCGGTCGGCATCGTCGGGCACCACGGGCCGGATGTGCACGACGCCGCCGTCCGATGCGAGGACGTCGGCCACCCAGTGTGCGGGGTAGTCGTAGGGGCCGCTGGCCGGACCGCGCCGGGGTCGATCGGACTCGGGATCCATGGAATCAGTCACGGGGGTCCTCCGGGTCGAGGTCGTGCAGGGGGAACACGGCCGCGCGGGCCCGGCCGACGAACCGGTCCGCCACCGCATCGATCGAGGTGTCCGCCGGGTCCCCGCCCGGCTCCCAGCGCGTGAACGCGAGGTCGGCGCCGTCACCCATCGTGGTGGGCAGCGGGTCGCACCGCGTGAGGCGAGTGGGCAGGTGCGACGCGACCGTGCCGACCCACTCCGACGGAATCACGGTCTCGGGCGCGACGTCCCGACCCAGCCCCGCGGCCAGCAGGTGCGTCCAGATGCGCGGCACCACGTTCACCACCTGATACCCGCCGCCGCCTACCGCGAGCCACCGGCCGTCGCATAGCTCGTCGGCGAGGTCGCGCATCGCGTAGACCGCCGCGCGCTGCCCGTCGACGGTGAGCGCGAGATCGGTGAGCGGGTCGGTGCGGTGGGAATCGCAGCCACACTGGCTGACGATGATCTGCGGCCGGTACGCCCGTACCACCGAGGGAACCACCGCGTCGAAGGCACGCAGCCACAGGCGATCCGGACATCCACTCGGCACCGGGACGTTGACGGCCTCGCCGCGCGCCTGCGGCCCGCCGAGCTCCGACGGGTATCCGGTGCCCGGCCACAGCCGACGGGGGTCCTCGTGCAGCGACACGGTCAGCACGCGCGGGTCGTCCCAGAACGCGGCCTGAACCCCGTCGCCGTGGTGGGCGTCCACATCGATGTACGCGATCCTGTCGAAGCCGTTGTCGAGCAGCCACGAGATGGCCACGGCCACATCGTTGTAGACGCAGAAGCCGGATGCGTGGGTGCGCATGGCGTGATGCATGCCGCCGGCGATACTGACCGCCCGCACGGCGCGACCCTGCGCGATCTCGCGCGCGCCCGCCAGCGTGGACCCGACGATGCTCGCCGCCGCCTCATGCACCTGGGCGAAGATCGGGTTGTCGTCGTTGCCGAGCCCGTAGGCGGCGAGCACCCTTGCGGCAGAAGGCCTGTCCGCACCGATCCGTCCGGCCGCACGGACCGCGTCGATGTAGTCCCCCGAGTGGATCCGCAACAGCTCGGTGTCGTCGAACGGCCCGGGCCGCAGCGCCTCGACATCGTCCAACACCCCGAGGGAGCGCGCTAGATCGACGGTGAGCTCGAGCCTGATCGGGTCCATCGGATGCGACGGGGAGAACCTGTATCCGAGGACGGCCGGATCCCATATCACGCTCGCCCCGGCACCAGCACCCATGGCGCAACAGTAACCGGATCCCGGCGCGCCTCGCGGTCTGAACGGCAGGGCCTTCTGTACTCGCCACGAACCGGTAAGCTGGTCGGCGACGAAGGAGCGGCTTCTTGAACGATCTGGTTGACACGACCGAGATGTACCTACGCACCATCTACGAACTCGAAGAGGAAGGTGTGGTGCCGCTGCGCGCGCGCATCGCCGAGCGCCTCGAGCAGAGCGGACCCACCGTGTCGCAGACCGTCGCACGTATGGAGCGGGACGGGCTGTTGCATGTCGCGGGGGATCGACATCTGGAACTGAGCGACAAGGGGCGATCACTGGCTATCGCCGTGATGCGCAAGCATCGGCTCGCCGAGCGGTTGCTCGTGGACGTCATCGGACTGCAGTGGGAGAACGTGCACGCCGAGGCATGCCGCTGGGAGCACGTGATGAGCGAGGACGTCGAGCGCCGCCTCGTCGAGGTGCTGGGCAGCCCGACCACGTCCCCTTACGGCAACCCGATTCCGGGCCTCGAGGAGCTCGGGGTCAAGGGCACGACCCAGATCGCGGTTCCCGCGCGACTGACGGATCTGCCGAAGGGCGCACCTACGGCGGTCGTCATCAAGCGACTCGCCGAGCACGTCCAGGCCGACACGGACCTCATCGGGCGGTTCCGGGCCGCGGGCGTGGTGCCCGACGCGCGCGTCACCGTCACCGTCGGCCGGAACAGCGTCGTCATCTCGGCGTCCGGGCACGACGACTTCGAGCTGCCCGACGAACTCGCGCACGCCGTCTTCGTGGACGCCGCCTGACGCTCGCATCGTGCGGCGCGACGCGCGGGCGCACAGTGTCCGTACAGTGCGCGGCTGGTTCCGCTCGGTAGCCTCGTGCCCATGAAGTTGGTGGTGACCGGCGGCGCCGGGTACGTGGGAAGCGTCTGCGCGAAGGTTCTGCTCGAGCAGGGCCACGAGGTGACGGTGATCGACAGTCTGGCGACGGGCAACCGCGACGCCGTGCCGGAAGGCGCGGAGTTCGTCGAGGGCGACGTCGCCGATGTCGCCCTCGACGTGCTCGGCACGGACTCGGCGAGTCCGCGATTCGACGGCGTGCTGCACTTCGCGGCCAAGTCGCTCGTCGGCGAGTCCGTCACCACCCCGGAGGTGTACTGGAAGGGCAACGTCGTCACGTCGCTGGCCCTGCTCGAGGCGATCCGACTCTCCGGAACCCCCAGGCTGGTCTTCTCGTCCACGGCCGCCACCTATGGCGAGCCGGACGCCGTCCCGATCACGGAGGACGCGCGCACCGCGCCGACCAACACCTACGGCGCCACCAAACTCGCGATCGACGCAGCCATCACCTCGTACGCCGTGGCTCACGGCCTCGCGGCGGTCTCGCTGCGCTATTTCAACGTCGCCGGCAGTTACGCCGGGCTCGGCGAGAACCGGGAGATCGAGACGCACCTGATCCCCCTCGTCCTGCAGACCGCGCTCGGCCAGCGGCCGCAGATCTCGATCTTCGGCGACGACTACCCCACCGACGACGGCACCGCGGTCCGCGACTATGTGCACGTGAGGGACCTCGCCGACGCGCACCTGCTCGCGCTCGACCACGCGAAGCCCGGTCGCCACGAGATCTACAACCTGGGGTCGGGCACCGGCTTCTCCGTGCGACAGGTCATCGACACCTGCCGCGACGTCACCGGCGTCGACTTCCCCGTGGCCGAAGCGCCACGCCGGGCCGGCGACCCCGCGGTGCTCATCGCGTCCTCCCAGCGCGCTATCGACGAGCTGGGATGGCGCCCACGGCACACCGACCTGCGTTCAGTCGTCGTCGACGCCTGGGACTACACCCAGGCGCTCGGCGACCGCGCGCATGCCGCCAAGGCCTGATTACCGCCGGCGGATCCGCGCTCATCCCGGGGGCGCGGCCCCTCCCACCCCGGCCCTCGGTATGCGCGGCGGCATGTCGACCCCGAGTTCGCGCGCGATCTCATAACCGAGCTCGGTGATCGAGAACAGCGATTCGGGCGTCATACCACCGTCGAGCGCTTGCGCCAGCAGCTGCGCGGCACGGTATCCCGGGTCCGCCTCCAGTGCGCACTCGAGAGCCACGCCCACCATGGTCCCGAGCGCGCGGACGTAGCAGATCCCGGCGACGACGGTGGCGGCTGCAGCGCGCGGCTCGCCGCGCAGGCGGCGCGCGAGGTCGCAGAGCAGGTCGACCGCCGAGTCCGCTGCATCCGTGGCTGCGAGCGCGAAGACCGCGTCTCGGACGCGCAGCGACAGCAGCGCAGCGCCGAGACGCGCGACCTCGGCATCGGTGGGGGCCGACTCGCCGCAGACCGCAGCGAGTACCAGTCGAAGCCGTGTCGCATCCTTCGATGCGGCGTCCCGGCGCGCCCGCCCCTCGCCGCGTCGGCGGCGCACGGCTCGCTCCGCAGCTATGCATTGGGCCCACCCGATGCCGGGGCCGGTTTCGGCGAAATGGGCCGCGAGCTCTGTGCGCGAGCTGTGAATCGAGCCGCCGTCGACGACGCGCGCGAGCGTGACGGGGCTGATGCCCGGGTCGGGTAGGCGCCCGCGACCACCGTGCGTACAGACCCAGAGCTCCCCCTCAGCGATCCGTCGCACCAGGAACAGGTCTTCCAGCTCTGCATCCCAGTCGCCATCACCGTCGGCCATCAGGGCGACGAGCAGCCGGTCGTGGATGCGCTCCATCACCGGGGGTGTCACGCGATCGTCTACGACCGCCGCGAGGATCCGCAACGCGCCGTAGCGCTTGCACAGCCGAACGGTGTCGGCGATGCCGCGGTGTCCCGCCGACGTCAGGCCGCCCTCGCCGTCGAGCACTAGATCGAACCGCGCGACCGGACCGGTCCAACGGGTCACCTCGTCGTAACCGATGAGGACCATCGAGCGTTCCGGGTAGAAGCCGATGAGGCCGGGCAGCGCTGCCAAGAGATCCCCCGGCTCGGACAGCCGCACCAGCGGCAGACCCGCCGGGTCGTCCGGATCGGCGCCGGGAAGCGGGTACGGGTCGGGGCGATCGGTCGTCGTCATGTCCCCAGCCTGAGGCGCGTCACGACCGCACCCGACGGCGCGAGACACGTTCCGCACAGGGGCGGTTATACGTGCAGGACTGGTTATAGGTGAAGCGCTCCGCCTGTGAATAGACACAGAGCCGGTATGCCGCGCGGTATCCGCCCGATGGAGCGGCGGATGCGGAGAATTAACCTCCCGGTCTCGCAAACCGCCCATAACAAGTCAGCGATTCGGGGTAGTACATACGGCATGGGCGAGTACAACAGGTATGACCTGGCCGTGATCGGCTCCGGTCCCGGCGGTCAGAAGGCCGCGATCGCGGCCGCCAAGCTGGGCAAGCGCGTGGCGGTCATCGAGAAGGGCAACGAGCTCGGCGGGGTGTGTGTCAATACCGGCACGATCCCGTCGAAGACTCTGCGTGAGGCCGTTCTCTATCTCACCGGCATGAGCCAGCGCGAACTGTACGGCGCAAGCTACCGCGTCAAGTCCGACATCACGCCAGGCGATCTACTCGCACGCACCCAGCACGTGATCTCGCGCGAGAACGAAGTCGTCCGCGCACAGTTGCTCCGTAACCGCGTCGACATGTTCACGGGGGTCGGCAGCTTCGTGGACGCGCATACGGTGGCCGTCGACGACCCGTCGCACGGCGAGCGGATCACGCTGGAAGCCGACAAGATCGTGATCGCCGTGGGCACCGCACCACGTCGCCCTGGCGGCGTGCAGTTCGACGGTTATCGCGTCCTCGACTCCGACTCCATCCTCGAACTCAAGTTCATCCCGTCCAGCATGGTCGTCGTGGGTGCCGGCGTGATCGGCATCGAATACGCGTCGATGTTCGCCGCTCTCGGCACCAAGGTCACCGTCGTCGAGAAGCGACCGAACATGCTCGACTTCGTCGACCGCGAGGTAGTCGAGGCGCTCATGTTCCACCTGCGCGATCTCGCAGTGACGTTCCGGTTCGACGAGGAGGTGACCGAGGTGGCCGTCGGTAAGTCCGGCACCGTCACCACGCTGGAGTCAGGCAAGCGGATACCCGCCGAGGCGGTCATGTACTCGGCGGGCCGCTCCGGGCTCACCGACGCGCTGAACCTCCCCGCGGCGGGGCTCGAGGCCGATTCGCGGAACCGGATCTTCGTCGACGACAACTACCAGAGCAAGGTCGACCACATCTACGCCGTGGGTGACGTGATCGGCTTCCCCGCGCTAGCGGCGACGTCGATGGATCAGGGCCGGATCGCGGCGTACCACGCGTTCGGCGAACCCACGTCGAAGCTGACCGAGCTCCAGCCGATAGGCATCTACTCGATCCCGGAGGTGAGCTACGTCGGTGCCACCGAAGCCGATCTCACGAAGGAAGCGATTCCGTACGAGGTCGGGGTCGCCCGCTACCGGGAGCTCGCGCGGGGGCAACTGGCAGGCGACTCCTACGGCGTGCTGAAGTTGCTCGTCTCCACGGACGACCTGCGCGTCCTGGGCGTACACATCTTCGGTACGTCCGCGACCGAGCTGGTGCACATCGGCCAGGCGGTCATGGGCTGCGGCGGCACGGTCGAATACCTGGTGGACGCCGTATTCAACTATCCGACCCTCTCGGAGGCGTACAAAACGGCCGCTTTGGACGTGATGAACAAGATCCGGGCATTGCGGAACTTCGAATAGCGGATCCGATACGCGTGTGGCCTAGTGTGGTCGCGTGATACGCCAACCGGAGGCCGGTACGAAGTTCCGTGCCTGGTTCCTCAGCGGGATGTCCGAGCGCGCGGGAACGCACGTCGGCCCGCACGCTAGTGACACGGAGAAGCCACAGGCGTGGTGGAGGGTCATGTGCCTCACCGGCGTCGACTACTTCTCCACGCTGGGCTATCAGCCCGCGATCGCATTCGTCGCGGCCGGCGTCGTGTCGCCCTTCGCGACCCTGGTGCTCGTCGCCCTCACCCTGTTCGGAGCGCTCCCGGTGTATCGGCGGGTCGCCAAGGAGAGCTTCCGGGGCTCGGGATCGCTCGCCATGCTCGAACGGCTGCTGCCCTGGTGGGGCGGAAAGCTGCTCGTGCTGGTGCTGCTCGGTTTCGCCGCCACCGACTTCATGATCACGATCACCCTGTCGGCGTCCGATGCGGCCGCGCACGCAGTCCAGAACCCGATCATCAACCCGGTCGTCAGCGGTCACAACGTCCTCGTGACGCTGGGCCTGGTCCTGATCCTCGGCGGTGTGTTCCTCAAGGGTTTCCGCGAGGCGATCCGGGTGGCCGTACTGCTGGTGGCGGTGTACCTGGCGCTCAACATCGTGGTCGTGATCACCGCGCTCACCAAGGTCGTGCGTGAGCCGCACCGCATCGGCGACTGGTCGGACGCCCTGCTGTCCCAACACGGTTCGAACCCGCTACTCATCGCCGGTGTCGCCCTGCTGGTATTCCCCAAGCTCGCGCTCGGACTCTCCGGCTTCGAGACCGGCGTCGCCGTGATGCCACAGATCAAGGGATCGCCCGACGACGCGCCGGACCACCCCGCCGGGCGCATTCGCGGCACCGGGCGGATGCTGACGACGGCCGCGTTGATCATGAGCGTCATGCTCATCACGTCGAGCTTCGCCACGACGCTGCTCATCCCCGCCAAGGAGTTCGCCGCCGGCGGCCAGGCGAACGGGCGCGCCCTGGCCTACCTCGCCCATCAGGAACTCGGAAGCGGATTCGGCTCCGTCTACGACATAAGCACGATCGCCATCCTGTGGTTCGCCGGTGCGTCGGCGATGGCCGGACTCCTCAACCTCGTACCGCGGTACCTGCCCCGCTACGGCATGGCCCCCCGGTGGGCGTCGGCCGTGCGGCCCCTCGTCGTGGTGCTGACGCTGATCGCGATCGTCATCATCCTGATCTTCCGCGCGAGCGTGGACGCGCAGGGCGGCGCCTACGCGACCGGCGTATTGGTCCTCATGATGTCCGCAGCGGTCGCGGTGACGATCTCCTGCCACCGCAAGAACGAGCGCGTTCTCACGTGGGTCTTCGGCGTGATCTCCGCGGTGTTCATCTACACCACAGTGGACAACGTCATCGAACGCCCGGACGGCGTGCGGATCGCGGCCTTCTTCATCGCCGCGATCATGATCGTGTCCATAGCGTCTCGCGTGCGCCGGTCGTTCGAGATCCGTGCCAGCTCCATCACATTCGACGAGAAGGCGCTCGAGTTCATCCACGCCGACGCCCAAGCGCAGCACGCCATCCGCGTCGTCGCCCACGAGCCGGACGTCGACACCAAGAAGGAGTACCGCGACAAGGTGCGCGCCGAGCGGCGCTTCGGACACATCCCAGGGCGCTCCCGCGTGATCCTGCTCGAGGTATGGCCCCGCGACTCGTCGGACTTCGAGGAGGACCTCGAGGTCCGCGGCATCGAGAAGTTCGGCTACCGCCTGCTCAAGGTCAACTCGGGCACGGTTCCGAACACGATCGCCGCCGTGCTGCTGCACATCCGGGACGAGACCGGGATCGTGCCGGAGATCTACTTCCAATGGGCCGAGATGAATCCCGTTGCGAACATGGGAAAGTACCTGGTGGAGGGCGTCGGCGAGGTCGCCGCTGTGTGCCATGAGGTCCTGCGCCAGGCCGAACACGACCCCAAGCGGCGCCCGTCGGTGCACGTCTCGTAGCTCACGGCCGCCACACGAAAGGCAGCTCGTGATGGCTTGCGTCGACCGTCTCGACCACGATCCACGGGTGCTGCTCCGCGAGCGACGCGGCCACGCGCGTCGCGTCGTGGTAACGGCTGCGGCGCGCGAGCACGACGCGGATGCCCCCGGGCAGCGCACGCAGCGCCTCGATCTCGGCCGGCTTCGGGCGTGGGAGGAACAAAGGGCGCATGCGCATAGCTGCGGCGGATGTGGTGAGTTCGAACCAGACGGGATCGAGCGTGGCACCGCGGGTCTCCCAATTCAGGAAGCGCCGCCATCGCGCCCCACTGGGCGCGATCAACTGCGGAAGGGCATGAACCGCGACCGCCGGGGCGACCCGCGCGAACACACCGTTGGGATCGAGCAGTGTGAGACCCGCGATGCGCGCGGGGCTCTGGAGCGCCCACCGCACTGCGAGCTGGGCGCCATACGAATGGCCCACGACGGTGACGGCCTTCCTCCCCGGAACACCGGCCGCGGCCAGCACGTCCTCGCACCAGTCCGCGACGTCCCTGGCGCCGCGCAGCCCGCGGCGGCGCTCGGAGTACCCGGCATCGGCAGGCAGGTCGGGTGCGATGAAGGCACCGTCGGCGGCCGCTACCTGCGGGAACCACACGACCGACGACGCGCCGCCACCCGGCAACAGCACCGTCGCCGCGCCGGCCCCGCGCGGGTCGCCGACGACGTTGACCCGGGTGCGGGCGCGTGGCGTGTCGGCCGTCCGGGCGACGGCGGCCCTCCCCCAGCGCGCCAGCAGTTCGCGGTACGCGTCGTCGAAACCCGCCACAGCGCCATCCTCTCGATAATCAAGATGATCGGATATCGAGAAGAATACTGCTGTGCGCGACTATCCTCCCCCTGATGGAGGACCTCCGCGAGACGCTCGTGCACCTGCTGCGCGAGGTCGCGCTGTCATTCGACGCCGCCATGACGGATTTCGGCCGGCGACACCGCCTAGGGCCCCGCGACGTACGGGCGCTCGTCCTGCTCCTCGACGCGGAGCGCGCCGGCACAGTCGCCACCCCTGGATGGCTCGCTCCCCGGCTGGGCGTCAACTCCGCGTCGTGCACGGCGCTCGTCGATCGTCTCGTCGCCGCCGGACACGTGGCACGCACGCCGCTCGACACGGACCGGCGCAAGGTCGCGCTGGGCGTGACCGCGGACGCCCGCGCGCTCGGCGAGAGCTTCTTCGACCCCGTCCTCGCCCCCGTGCGCGCCGCTGCGCGCGGCCTCTCGGAGCAGGAGGCCCGCGCCGTCACGGACTTCCTGGCCGCATGCGCGCCCGGATCACGGCGCCACGACGTCGCCCCGCCCGCCCGATCTGTTCGCTCTGGGCGCACAACGCCGCGTCGCGGGAATCGGTAGCGTGGGGCGTCTGTTCCAATGGGTGAGTAGGGAGCATGAGAGCCTCACGGGCACGCTCTCAATCAGCTGAGGAGGACGACGTGGACGAGCAGTCGCACATCTACGAACTGGAGTTCCCGGCACCGGCGGTGTCCGACCAGGACGGCAACGGCCCGGTACTCATCCACGCCCTGGACGGCTTCGCGGACGCGGGGCATGCGGTACGGATGCTGGCCGAGCACATGAGAGAGAACCTGACGGCGGAGCTCGTGGCGTCGTTCGACGCGGACGAACTGATCGACTACCGGTCGCGCCGCCCCACCATGACATTCGACGACAACCGCTTCGTCTCCGCCGACACGCCGGAGCTCAACCTGTACGCGGTCAAAGACAGCACCGGTCGGCCGTTCCTGCTGTTGTCGGGCGCAGAACCAGATCTCAAATGGGAGGCCTTCGTGAACGCCGTGGGAGGGCTCGCGGAGCGCTTCGGCGTGCGGCGCGTGGTCGGCCTGCACTCGGTGCCGATGGCGGTTCCGCATACCCGGCCGCTCACGGTCAGCGGGCACGGCAACACCCCCGCCCTGCTGACCGACGTGCGCACGTGGGACACGAAGATGAAGATGCCGGGCAGTGCCTCGGCACTGCTCGAGGTGCGGCTGGGAGACAGGGGCTACGAGACTCTCGGCCTCGCGGTGCATGTGCCCCACTACCTGGCGCAGAACGGGTACCCGGACGCGGCACTCGCACTGTCGGCAGCGCTGCGGCGCACCGTCGGCCTCCAGGTTCCGGACGGCGAACTGCCCACCGAGGCGTCCGACCTTCGCAAGCAGATCGACGAGCAGGTGGCGTCCAGCAGCGAGGTGTCGGCCGTCGTGTCCGCACTCGAGACGCAGTACGACGAGTACGTGCACGCGGGTGAACCCAAGGAACTGCTCATAGCCGAGGGCGAGACCATCCCGACCGGCGACGACCTCGCGAGCGAGTTCGAGAAGTTCCTCGCTCAGCAGGCGGAGGACGAGGATCCGGGAGAGGATTAGGCCCTACCGACAGGGAGGTACCGATGCCGTCATCGCTCACCTCCCTGCGCTTCGCCCATGTGCACGGCTATAGGCGTGCGTTCCGCATCGGCGGAAGCGGCCCGGCGCTCCTGCTGTTGCACGGTGTGTCGGACAACTCGTTGGTGTGGGAGCCGCTGCTGGACCCGCTCGCCCGGCGGTACACCGTCATCGCGCCGGACCTACTGGGGCACGGCCTCTCGGACCGCCCGCGCGCCGATTACTCGATCTCCGCGTTCGCCAACGGGATGCGGGACCTGCTGACGTACCTCGGAATAGATCGCGTGACCGTGGTCGGTCACTCATTGGGCGGCGGCGTCGCGGGGCAGTTCGCCTACCAGTTCCCGGAGACCGTCGAACGGCTGGTCTATGTGAGCACCGGCGGTGTCAGTCGCGACGTCTCCCCTGTCCTGCGCGCCTTGACCCTGCCCTTCGCCGAGACACTGCTGACGTCGTTGGCTGTCCCGGGTGTCCTACCCGCCGCGCGCCTCGCGCTCGCCGGCCTCGCCCAGGTGCCGCTGCCGGCCTTCCGCGACAGCGCCGAGCTCGTACGCGTCCTGGAACGGATGCCGGAGCGCGGATCGCCCGCGGCGTTCGGGCGGACTCTACGTTCCGTCGTCGACTCCCGCGGCCAGGTGGTGACGATGCTGGACCGCATCTACCTCACGGCCGACATCCCCACGCTCATCGTGTGGGGCACGGCCGACAGTGTGATTCCCGTGGCGCATGCCGAGATGCTCCACGGCGCGACCGCAGGCTCGGAACTAGAGCTCTTCGACGGTGCCGGACACTTCCCGTTCCGCGAACAGCCCGAGCGCTTCCTCGCGCTGCTAACCGACTTCGTGGACCGGACGGTGCCGGCGCGAGTCACCACCGCCGATCTCAGGGAGATGCTGCGACGCGGCATAACCGAGGCCGACATCACCGGCGACGACGGCACGCGGCTCGCGGTGCTCGAAGAACTGGGCAGTGCGGAGCGGTCGGCGACCTGAGGCGTACGGTTGCGGCCCTATGCCGCGAGGAAGCGCACCCGCCGGCCCGGGAGCTGACAGGCTCTGTGCACCTACCGGTAGCCTCGGTGGACGTGAACCTCGCCGACCTGGTGCCCACCTCCCGCGACCCCGACGCAGTCTTCGACGCGTTCGAGGCGTGGGTATCGGGGCGTGGCATCAGCCTGTACCCCGCGCAGGAGGAGGCGCTGCTCGAGGTGGTATCGGGCAACAACGTCATCGTCGCGACGCCCACGGGCTCCGGTAAGTCGATGGTCGCACTGGGCGCGCACTTCGCAGCCCTCGCAGCGGGTCTCCGCACCTACTACACCGCGCCGATCAAGGCGCTGGTGAGCGAGAAGTTCTTCGACCTGTGCGCGGTCTTCGGCTCCGAGAACGTGGGCATGGTGACGGGTGACGCGACAGTCAACGGCGACGCACCCATCGTTTGCGCGACCGCGGAGATCGTCGCGAACCTCGCACTCCGCCAGGGCGCGGACTCCGACATCGGCCAGGTGGTCATGGACGAGTTCCACTACTACAGCGAGCCGGATCGCGGCTGGGCTTGGCAGGTTCCGCTACTGGAGCTCCCACGCGCGCAGTTCGTCTTGATGTCGGCGACGCTCGGCGACACGTCGTTCTTCGAGAAGGACCTCACGCGCCGCACCGGCCGCGAGACGGTGCTCGTATCGGGGGCGGAACGCCCTGTACCGCTCCACTTCTCGTACTCGACAGATCCCGTCCACGAGACGATCGAGGAACTCGTGAAGACGCATCAGGCTCCGGTGTACGTGGTGCACTTCACGCAGGCCGCCGCCGCCGAGCGCGCGCAGGCGCTCACATCGGTGCCGCTGTGCACGCGCGAGGAGAAGGACCAGATCGCCCGCGCCATAGGCGATTTCCAGTTCACCACCGGATTCGGCAAGACTCTCTCACGCCTGGTGCGGAACGGGATCGGGGTGCATCACGCGGGGATGCTCCCCCGATACCGACGGCTCGTCGAGAAGCTGACGCAGGCGGGGCTGCTGAAGGTCGTGTGCGGCACCGATACCCTCGGGGTGGGCATCAACGTGCCGATCCGCACCGTATATCTCACGGGGCTGACCAAGTACGACGGAACTCGCACCCGGCACCTGCGGGCGCGCGAGTTCCATCAGATCGCCGGGCGGGCGGGCCGCGCAGGGTACGACACCGTCGGTACCGTGGTCGTGGCTGCGCCCGAGCACGAGATCGAGAACGCTCGGCTGGAGGCGAAGGCGGCCGGGGACCCTAAGAAACTCAAGAAGATCCAGCGGAAGAAGCCACCCGAGGGTTACGTCTCGTGGGGGCGCGGCACGTTCGACCGCCTCATCGCGGCATCACCCGAGCCGCTCGTCTCCCGGTTCACCGTGACGAACTCCATGCTGCTCAACGTGATCGCGCGACCCCAGAACTGTTTCGACTCGATGCGCCACCTGCTCGAGGAGAACCATGACACACGGCCGAATCAGTTGCGGCACATACGCACTGCGATCTCGCTGTTCCGCGGCCTCGAGAGTGGCGGTGTCATCGAGCGCCTATCCGAGCCCGACGAGTTCGGCCGCCACGCACGGCTCACCGTCGAGTTGCAGCCGGACTTCGCCCTGAATCAGCCGCTCGCGCCGTTCGCGCTCGCGGCATTGGAGCTACTCGACGAGGACTCCCCCGAGTACCCACTCGATGTGATCTCCGTGATCGAGGCGGTCCTCGACGACCCGCGCCCCGTCCTACGCGCACAGGAGAACGCCGCGCGCGGCGAGGCGGTGGCACGTATGAAGGCCGACGGCATCGATTACGACGAACGGATGACGCTCCTCGAGGAGGTCACCTACCCGAAACCGTTGGCGGACATGATCTACCCCGCCTACGAGACGTACCGCGCGGGCCATCCCTGGGTGTCTCAGTTCTCGCCGTCGCCGAAGTCGATCGTGCGCGAGATGATCGAGCGGGCCATGACGTTCTCCGAGTTCGTGTCCAAGTATCAGCTGGCCCGATCCGAGGGGGCGGTCCTGCGCTACCTGTCGGACGCCTACCGGACGCTGCGTCACACGGTCCCCGAAGCAGCCGGTACCCAGGAGCTCGACGACTACATCGCGTGGCTCGGCGCCCTCATCCGGTACATCGACAGCTCCCTCGTGGACGAGTGGGAGGAGATGACCTCCCCGGACCCCGTTGCGGCGCACGCGACCGCACCGGAGTCGGGACGGTCGCAGTCGATCGTCGCCGACGAGCGTGCGTTCGCGGTCATGGTGCGCAACGCCATGTTCCGGCGTGTGCAGCTGGTCGCCGATGAGGAGTACGACCTGCTCGACGAGATGGACGAGGGAGTCGACTGGTACGCCGCGTTCGACGGCTACTACGAGGAGTACGACGATATCGAGACCGGCGCGGACGCCCGCGGACCGCAACTGTTCTCGCTCGACACGTCGATGCCGCGCGCGTGGCGCGTCCGTCAGACCATCGCCGACCCCGACGGCGACCATGGCTGGGCCATCACGGCCACCGTGGACGTGCCCGGTTCCGCAGACAAGGGTGAGGTGGTCCTCGCCGATGTGGCGGTGGTGGCAGGCTGAGGCTCGGGATCAGTCCTCGAGTGCCCCGCGGCGCCGCTGCTCGGCGTGTAGGGACTTGACGCGCCGCTCGTCACGCAGGGTCTCCTGGTAGGTCGCGCGCTCGGCCACGAGCCACTCCGGCTCCTCGGCGACGACCGCCTCGATCTCCTCCGTGGTCAGAGCCTCCCCGACCCCGCCCCGCTGCAGACCCGAGATCGAGACGCCGAGCTTGGCGGCGACGAGGTTCTTGGGATGCGGGCCGTTCTTACGCAGCTCGCGCAACCATGCCGGCGGATCCTCCTGCAACGCAGCCAGTTCCGCGCGAGTGATCGAGTTCTCCCGAAACTCCGCCGGGGTGGCCGGCAGGTAGACGTCCAACTTCTTCGCCGCGGTCGCGGGCTTCATCGACTGGGAGTCCTGCCTGTTCATGGCTTCCAGGGTATCCGGCGATACGCTTGTGAGGTGACCTCGCCCCGGACCTTCCGCCTCGCGTACGTGCCCGGCGTGACGCCGGCGAAATGGGTGCGCATCTGGAGTGAACGGCGACCCGACGTGCCCCTCGAGCTCGTCGCGTGCGCCGCAGCCGAGGCGACCTCGATGCTCAGCGATCGCCGTGCGGACGCGGCCGTATTGCGCCTCCCAGTCGGCCCCGGCGACGCCGGCTACCTACACACCGTCACTCTGTACGCAGAGGCGACCGTTGCCGTCGTTCCCAAGGACCACGTCATCACGGCCGCCGATGAGATCACTGCCGCCGACCTCGCCGACGAGCAGGTCGTGACGCCGCGCGACGACACGCTCGCATGGCCGGTCGGTGAGCCCGTGTCGCATCGACCGGACAGCACTCCCGACGCACTCGAGCTGGTCGCCGCCGGCGTCGGGCTGGTGGTCGTCCCACAGTCCCTCGCGCGGATGTACCACCGTCGCGACCTGACGTACCGGCCAGTCAAAGACGCACCGTCCTCAACAGTCGCCCTCGCATGGCCACGTCAGACGGAGTCCGAACTGGTCGACGAGTTCGTCGGCATCGTCCGCGGTCGAACGGCGAACTCCTCACGTGGACAGGACGGCCCGCAGCCGAAACGCACGGCGCGCGAGAAGACCCTCGCGAAGCAGGCTGCCCGCGCCGCCGCGGGCAAGACACCTCCGACGCGCGCGCGGCGGCGCCGTTAGCAGGCGGTCGGCGCAGATTCGAGCCGCCCCACGGCCCCGCACTCCTCCGACGGGAGGAGCGGACCGGACGCAACCGTCGAGATCGCGGGTCCACCAGCTCACGCCCTCGATGCGGCCCTGCGCGCGATCTCCGCCAGCAGGGCGAATCCATCCGCCTTCGCGCTGGACGAGCGATACACCAGGCCGATCTTCCGACCTGGCACCGGGGCCGCGAAACGCGCAGTGGCGAGCGCTGTTCCGCGCAATTCGACGGCAACGGCGGGCTCCGGGAGGAGCGTGACGCCCAGGCCGCCGGCGACGCACTGCACAATCGTCGCGAGCGACGCCGCGCGAGTGTCGCCGAGTACGTCGGGGGTCGCGCCGGACCGGCGACAGAGATCGAGCGCCTGATCGCGCAGGCAGTGCCCCTCGTCGAGTAGGAGCAGCGGCAGGGCTGCCAGATCGTCCGGGGTCAGGTCGTCGCGACCGGCGAGTGCGTGCCCGGCGGGGACCACTAGCGTGAAATCCTCGTCGTAGAGCGGGAGTTCTACGACACCGGAGCTCAGCGCCGGCAGGGCCATCACGGCGGCGTCGATGCGGCCGCCGCGCAGCTGATCCAGGAGCCTGGCCGTTTGATCTTCGACGACCGTCACCGAAAGGTCCGGGATCCGGTCCCGGAGCGCGGGTAGCAGTGCTGGTAGGCGGTAGGGAGCGACCGTCGGGATCAGGCCCAGACGCAGCGTGCCGCGGAGTTCGCCCGAGAGGCCCTCCGCCGAGGACACCAGGGCCTGCGCGGAGGCGACGATAGCCGCCGCCTGCTCGAGCAGGGCCGTCCCCGCCTCCGTGATCAGCACCTTTCGCGTGCTGCGTTCGACGAGCTGCACGCCGAGCCCGGATTCCAAGGAGGACAACGCCTGCGACAGCGTCGGCTGGCTCACGCCCAGGCGTTCGGCAGCGGCCGAGAAGTGGTGCGTTCGTGCCACAGCAACGAATGCACGGAGCTGTGCCAGGGTCGGCTGATAAGACTGATCGGACATTCCTATGAGTCTAGTGGGATCCATCACGATCCTTTGCTTTCTGGACTCGTTCCAGGCAGGATCGTTCACGACGCAACCACCGCCGCCGCACCGCCACAGCGGACCGGGCGGCGCCCCCCAGTAAGAAGGAGTCATCTTGCCTCTCTTGACTATCGGCGATCAGTTCCCCGAGTTCGAGCTCACCGCGGTGATCGGTGGCGACCTCTCCAAGGTCGACGCGCAGCAGCCCGACGACTACTTCACGACCGTCTCCTCGAACGACTTCGCCGACAAGTGGAAGATCGTCTTCTTCTGGCCGAAGGACTTCACCTTCGTGTGTCCCACCGAGATCGCCGCCTTCGGCAAGCTCAACGAGGAGTTCGCGGACCGCGACGCGCAGGTGCTCGGTGCCTCGGTCGACAACGAGTTCGTGCACTTCCAGTGGCGCGCACAGCACGAGGACCTCAAGACCCTCCCCTTCCCGATGCTGTCGGACCTCAAGCGTGAGCTTTCCACGGCCACTGGCGTTCTCAACGCCGACGGTGTCGCGGACCGCGCCACCTTCATCATCGACCCGACGGGCGAGATCCAGTTCGTGTCCGTCACCGCCGGCTCCGTGGGCCGCAATGTCGACGAGGTCCTGCGTGTCCTCGACGCACTGCAGTCGGACGAGCTGTGCGCCTGCAACTGGCGCAAGGGCGATCCGACCATCGACGCCGGTGAGCTGCTGAAGGAGAGCGTCTAAACCATGTCGATCGACAACCTGAAGAACTCCGTCCCGGAGTTCGCGAAGGATCTCAAGCTCAACCTGAGCTCGCTGGCACGCTCGACCGAGCTCAACGAGCAGCAGCTGTGGGGCACGTTCCTCGCTGCCGCCGCCGCGACCCGCAACGCCACCGTGCTGCGCGAGGTCGCGGAGGAGGCTGGCGACACGCTCTCCGCCGAGGCCTACCAGGCCGCGCTGGCCGCCGCGTCGATCATGGGCATGAACAACGTCGCGTACCGCGCCAAGGGTTTCTTGGGCTCGGACTACGCGCAGGTCCGCGTCGGGCTGCGGATGAATGTCATCGGCAACCCCGGCGTCGACAAGGCCGACTTCGAGCTGTGGAGCCTCGCGGTCTCCACCATCAACGGCTGCGAGCACTGCGTCGGTGCCCACGACGACGTCGTCCGCAAGGCGGGGCTGACCAAGGAGCAGGTGTGGGAAGCCGTCAAGGTCGCCGCCACGCTGCAGGGTGTCGCCCAGGCTCTCACCGCCGCCGAGACGCTGGACTCCGTCGACGCGTAATCCGCGTCCGCGAGATCCGAATCCGACTGCGCCCGTCCCATATCCGGGGCGGGCGCAGTCGTGTCCGGACAAGTCGCAGCGAGGCTGCGCCGAGTCGTGCACCATCTAGACATGACCTCACTCACGCGCGGACAGAACACACTGCTGCCGTCGACCACGTTCGGTGTCCGGGTCGACGGGGTGACGCCCGGTCATGTAGACCTATTGGTCTTCCAAGTGACCGCCGACGGCCGCGTCCGCACCGACGCCGACCTCGTGTTCTTCAATCAGCCCGCGTCAGCGGAGGGCGCGGTGCGACTCGTCGGCCCCGGCGACGTGGCCGTCGACCTCACGCGCGTGCCACCAGGGATAGAGACGCTGCGCCTGGCCGCCTCCCTCGACGACGGTGTGCCCGGCACGCTGGCACAGATTCCTGGGCTGGCGGTCACAGTGGACGGAATCGATTGCCCTGCGATCGGTCTCACTACCGAACGTGCAGCCGTGCTTGCCGAGATCTATCTCCGAGGCGGCGCATGGAAGGTACGGAACGTCTCCGCCGGCTGGGACACGGGGCTCACCGCACTCGTGACGGAGCACGGAGTCACCGTGGACGGCGCCGCGGCGCCGGCACCACCCGCAGCGCCCGCGCCGCCCGCACCTGTCCGACCGGCCCCGTCTGTGCCCGCGGCAACGTCTGTGCCCGCGGCAACGCCCCCACCACCACCGGTACACACCTCCCCACCCGTATCGCTCAGCAAGATCACCCTCACGAAGGACCGTCCGACGGTGTCGCTCGACAAGCGAGCCTCCGGCGGCGGTCTCATGCGTGTGAACCTGAACTGGACCCAGGGCAGACGCGGGATGTTCGGCGGAGGCTCCGCGGTCGACCTCGACCTGGCGTGCCTGTACCAGCTCCGGGGCGGCGACAAGGGGATCGTTCAGGCACTGGGCAATTCCTTCGGCGATGTCCGCCGGCCGCCGTACGTCGCCCTCGACGGCGACGACCGCTCGGGCAGCGTGTCGGGCGGCGAGAACCTGCACATCAATCTGGACCACTTGGACGAGATCGCGCGAATCCTGATCTTCGCGTACATCTACCAAGGCGCACCGAACTGGGCCGCTGCAGACGGCGTGGTCACCCTGTATCCGCCTGCCGGTCCGGAGATCGAGGTACGCCTCGACTCTCCGGACCGTAAGGCACGGTCATGCGCGATCGCGATGCTGACCAACGACCGCGGTCGACTCACCGTCGACCGCGAGGTCCGCTACATCCAGGGGACGCAGTCCGAGGTCGACGCCGCATACGGCTGGGGCCTGCGTTGGAAGGCCGGCCGCAAGTAGACCGTGCCCGGCTCAATGCCGGAGCGCGGCCAGCTTCTCCGGGTTGCGCACGGTGTAGATACCGGTGACCTGGCCATCGCGGACCTCGATGCACGTGACGTTGTCGAGTTCGCCGTCGAGCGTGACCACCCACGCCGGCATGCCGTTGTAGACGCCGAACGACATACCGACCTCGCCTAGTCTCGCACCCTTGGTGAACAAGCCGTGCACCAAGCGACCCACCTTGGCGGACCCGTGCACCGGCCGGGCTCCCGCAGAGACGACACCACCGCCGTCGCCGAGGTACACGACATCGGGCGCGAGCAGATCCATGAGCTCCTGCAGCTCGCCCGTCGCGATAGCGGCGAAGAAGCGCTCGGCGACCGTGCGCGCCTCCTCGGGCCGGGCGACGGCAGTCTGTCGCCGAGCGTGCACATGCGCCCTGGCGCGATGCGCGATCTGCCGAACCGCGGCCTCCGACTTCTCCACCGCCCGAGCGATCTCCGGATAGCCGAACTCGAACACCTCGCGCAGTACGAAGACCGCACGCTCGGTGGGCGAAAGCGTCTCGAGCACCAGCAGCATGGCGGTGGTCACCGCCTCACCGGTCAGGACGTGCTCGGCGCCGTCGGCCGACGTGTCCAGCGGCTCGGGCAACCACGGCCCGACGTAGTCCTCGCGCCGCCGAGACGCGCTGCGGAGTGAGTTGAGAGCCTGCCGGGTGACGATCCTCGCGAGGTACGCGCGCGGGTTCTGCACCGTGTCAGGGTCCACCGCCCGCCAACGCAGATAGCTCTCCTGCACGACGTCCTCGGCATCGGCGACACTACCCAGGATCTCGTAGGCGATCGAGAACAGTAGCGGCCGGTACTCGCTGAAAACGTCGTCGGAGTCCATCTCACGCCCTCCCCAAGGTCGGCACCGGCAACCCCTTGCGCGCCGCGACCAGAACGCCTCGGCAGACCAGTTCCTTACTCACGACGGCCGGGCGGCCCCACAGCCATTGCCGCCGCGGTGTGTCGTCGGGATGGCACAGCTGCAGCACCGCCGCCTGCCTGCCGAGCGAGACGCACTGCCCTGCATAGCCGATCGCGAAAGGCTCGAGCTCGCGTCCTGCTGCGATACGCGCGAGATTCCCGGCCGCATGCGAGCCGGCCGGCATAGCCGTCGCGCACGCGAGCCTTGCCTTCGGCACCGCGGCCGCATCGCCGACGGCGAACACCCTCGGGTCGCTCACGCTCCGGAGGTACGGGTCGACGATCGCGCGTCCCGCCTCGTCCACTGCGAGGCCGCTGGCCTCGGCCAGACCGGACACCGTCGACGCTATCGCCCATAGGACCAGGTCCGCGCCGTCCGGAGAGTACCGGCCGACCTCCACCTGCACGCCGAGGTCGTCGAGAACGTCGAGGATCCGCTGCCGCGCGGCCGGCCCCACTGACGGCGCGATCTCATCGCTCACGAGCCGCACCGCCAGACCGGGACGCGCCTCGGCCACCTCGGCCGCGGTCTCGACACCTGTCAGGCCTCCGCCGACGACGGTGACGCGGGCTCCATCAGGTAAGGCCGCCAGCGCGGCGCGCGCCTCGTCGGCCGACTCGAGCTCGCCCACCGCCACGGTGCCCGACGGTGCCCGCACCGCACCGCCGGCCGCATACAGCAGATAGTCGTGCCCCACGACGTCCCCATCCGCCAGCGAGACGGAGCCGTCGCCGATCTTGTCCACGCTGCCGATTCGCAACGCGACCGACGGCGCGAGCATCCGCCGTAGCGGCACCGTCGCATCGTCGTTGCCCGCAATCCTCTGGTGCAGGCGCACCCGATGAACGAAGTCCGCACGCGGATTCACTACCGTCACCTGTGCCGACGGGGCCTGCCGCGCCAGCCGGTTGGCCGCGATCGTGCCCGCGTATCCCGCTCCCACCACTGTGATCCTCATATCCGCCTCCTGCGGTCGCTCGTGGATCGGTCTGTCGCACATGGGACACCGGCCGGGTGCGCGCTGTGACAGGGGCTCCGCCGTGGGGCTCTTTCAGTGCTCGATTGCCTTCTCCACCCCGACGCCGGTGAGGGAGCGGACCTCCATCTCGACGGCACGATCACGCAGGTCGTCAGGCCTGCCCAGGAGGGTCCCGACGATTCCGAGCGCGAACGCCAGCGGGATCGATACGATGCCGGGATTGCTGAGTGGGAACCAGGCGAAATCGACGCTCGGGAACATCGACGTCTTCGAGCCGGAGACGGCCGGCGAGAAGACGATCAGACCGATCGTGGCGATGAGGCCGCCGTACATCGAGCTCAGGGCGCCCGCGGTGTTGAATCGCGGCCAGAAGAGCGAGAACAGGATGGTCGGGAGGTTCGCCGAGGCCGCCACAGCGAACGCGAGCGCCACGAGGAACGCAATGTTCTGCCCCAGCACTCCGATGCCGAGCACGATCGCGACGATCCCGATCACCACGACGGTGATGCGCGAGACCCGCACCTGCGCCTCGGCACTCGCCCGGCCATGCTTGATCACGCCGTTGTAGATGTCATGCGCAAAGCTCGCAGACGCCGTGATCGCCAGCCCGGCAACGACCGCGAGGATCGTGGCGAATGCCACTGCCGACACGACTCCCATCAGGATCTCGCCACCGAGCACGAACGCGAGCATCGGCGCTGCCGAGTTCTCCTTGCCGGGTGCTGCGCCGATCACGTCCGGTCCCACGAAAGCAGCAGCACCGTAACCTAAGACGAGGGTGAACAGGTAGAAGGCACCGATCAGGCCGATCGCCCACGTGACCGACCTTCGCGCCTCGCGCGCGGTGGGCACGGTGTAGAACCGCATCAGCACATGCGGCAGCCCGGCGGTACCGAGCACCAGCGCGAGACCGAGGGACAGGAAGTCCAGCTTCGTGGTCTCCGTCTTCCCGTACTTGAGCCCGGGTTCGATCATCTTCTCCCCCGATCTACTGCCATCGATGGCCTTCTGCAGCAGCTCCGAGAAATTGCCGCGGACCGCGGTCAGGACGAGCACACACATGACCAGCGTGCCCAGGATCAGCAGCACGGCCTTGACCATCTGGACGTACGTGGTCCCCTTCATCCCACCGATCAACACATAGACGATCATCAGTACACCCACGACGGCGACCACGGCCGCCTGCCCGAAGTCCCCGTTCACGTTGAGCAGCAGCGCCACCAGTCCACCCGCACCCGCCATCTGCGCTATCAGATAGAACAGCGACACCGCCAGCGTCGCGAGCGCGGCCGCCATGCGCACCGGGCGCTGACGCAGGCGGAAACTCAACACGTCGGCCATCGTGAATCTGCCCGTATTGCGCAACCTTTCGGCGACCAGGAGGAGCGCGACCAGCCACGCGACGAGGAAGCCGATCGAGTAGAGGAACCCGTCGTACCCGGCGACCGCGATGGCCCCGCAGATACCGAGGAAGCTCGCCGCCGAGAGATAGTCACCCGCGATGGCGAACCCGTTCTGCGGGCCCGAGAACGCCGAGCCGCCCGTGTAGAAATCCGTGGCCTTGGTAGTGGTCCGGCTCGCCTTGATCACCAACCCCAGGGTGATCGCGATGAAGACAAGGAATATACCGATGTTCAGGCCGGGAGAACCGACCTTCTGCCCCACATCCAGTGTGCCCAGCGCATAGCCGCTCATGCCGGGCGCCCCTCGGCGGCCGCACTTCCCGGGTCTGCTCCGCCGCCGCGGGCGAGATCAGCCTCCACCGCCTCACGGATCGCCCTGGCACGCGGGTCTACAACGCGGTTGGCGAATCGCACGTACCACCAGGTGATGCCGAACGTGGTGACGAACTGGCCGAGCCCGATGAGCAACCCGACGTTGATGTTGCCCCACACCTTGATCGACATGAACCCCACGGCGTACGTCGCGAGCAGGACGTACACCAGGTACCAGGCCAGGAAACCCGCGGATACCGGCAGTACGAAGCGCTTCAGCCGGCGCCGCAGGTCACGGAATTCGGCGCTGTCGTACGCCCGCTCGTACGCCGCCGTCTGCTGTTCGTTCACGCCGGTAGTGTGACACGGACCACTGACAGGTTTGACCCGTTTCCGGCCGATAAGACCGCTGTCGCACGATCACGGTCGCATGTGACCCGGCGATGGGCCGGCTCAGGCGTCGAGCGCGCGCGCCGTGGCGGCGGCGATCTCCGCGACCTGCTCGTCGGTGGTGACGAACGCGGGCGAATACTGCAGCGTGCCGAGCCCTGCCGCGCGTCCCGAAACCCCTTGTGCACGAAGCTTCTTGACCATCGCCGCAGCCTCCGCGGGGTCGTTCAGCTGCACGCCTGCGACCGCGCCGACACCCGCACGCACCTCCTTGACCTTGGGGTGCTCGGCCAGTGGCCGCAGCTCACGCGCGAGGGTGCCCTGCAGGCGCAGAGCCTCATCGAGCAGATTCTCGCGCTCGTTGATGTCGAGGACCGCCATCGCGGCAGCGGCTGCTGCGGCGTGCCCACCGTAGGTATAACCGTGCCGGAACCAGACCCCGCCCGCATAGAACGGTTCCGCGATGCGCGGCGCGGCGAAGACGGCGCCCATCGGTACGTACCCGCTCGTGAGGCCCTTGGCAGTGGTCATGAGGTCCGGATCCAGCTCGAAGCGCGTCGAGGCGAACCATGAGCCGCCGATGCGCCCGAAGCCGGTAACGACCTCGTCGGCGATGAACAGGATGTCGTGCTCGCGGCAGATGTCGCGGACCTCGCGGAGGTAGCCCTCGGGAGGTGGCATGATGCCGCCCGCGCCGATGACGGGCTCCGCGACGAACGCGGCGATCCGCTCCGCTCCGACACGCTCGATCAGCCCGAGGAACTCCTTCGCATCGTCCCACGCCACCGTGGCGGTGTCGCCGAACAGCACGCCGCCGTAACCCTCGGCATTCACGGGAATACCGCCCAGGCTGGTACCGCCGACATGCATGCCGTGGTAGGCGTTGGTGCGGCCCACAACGAGCTTCTTCTCGGGTTTGCCGAGCTCCACCCAGTACCGCCGCGCGAGCTTGATCGCGCTGTCGATCGAGTCCGAGCCTCCCGACGTGAAGAACACCTTGCTGCCGGGCACGGGCGCGATAGCCGACAGGCGGTCGGCGAGTTCGACCGTGACATCGGTCGCCATGTCGCCGAAACCGCTGACGTGCGCGACCTTGACGAGCTGATCGCGGACGGCTTCCGCCACTTCGGTGCGGCCGTGGCCCACGTTGGTGAACCAGAGCCCCGCGGTGGCGTCCAGGTAACGGTTGCCGTCCGTGTCGAAGATGTACGAGCCCTCGCCCTTGGCTACGACGAACGCGCCCCCGCGCTCGACCGCACCCATGTCTGCGAAACCGTGCCACAACGCCGAGGAAGTCATGCCCCTTAAACTAGAGCAAGTGAATGCCGACCGGCCCCGCGGGGACAGCACCCGAACTGCAGGAGGTGCTCCGGCGCGACGGGAGCTCCTGGGACGGCTCGGTACCCGGGAGCAGCCCGCAGTCACGCTCCGCGACCACGCCCGCCTGTCCGCGCGCATCAAGCGTGCGAAGCCCGCCCAGCTGGTCGCGCTGTCCCGCGAGGTCGACGTAGCACGGGACCGGCTCGCCGCCCGCGCCGCTGCGGTACCGGTGGTCACCTATCCCGAAGAGTTGCCGGTCAGTGCCCGTCGGGACGAGATCGCGGAGGCCATAGCTGCGAACCAGGTCGTGATCCTGGCCGGCGAGACCGGCTCGGGGAAGACCACGCAGCTGCCCAAGATCTGCCTGGACCTCGGGCGCGGCGTGCGGGGCATGATCGGCCACACCCAGCCCCGCCGACTCGCCGCTCGCAGCGTCGCCGAGCGCATCGCAGAGGAGACCCGAACCGAGCTGGGAGACACCGTCGGATACGCCGTCCGGTTCACCGACAAGGTCGGACCGACCACCTCGGTCAAACTCATGACCGACGGGATCCTGCTACGGGAGCTGACACGCGACCGCCTGCTGCGCGACTACGACACGATCATCATCGACGAGGCACACGAGCGCAGTCTGAACATCGACTTCATCCTCGGCTACCTCAAGCAGATCCTGCCGCGTCGGCCCGACCTGAAGGTCATCGTCACTTCCGCGACGATCGAGCCCGAGCGGTTCGCCGAGCACTTCGCCGCCCCGGACGGCACTCCCGCACCGGTCATCGAGGTCAGCGGCCGCACCTACCCGGTCGAGGTCCGCTACCGACCGCTCGACGAGTACGCCGGCCCGGGCGACGACGGCGATCGCGCCGCCGAGCCTCGCGATCAGATCTCGGCCATCTGCGACGCCGTGGACGAGCTCGGGCGCGAGTCCGACGGGGACGTGCTCGTGTTCCTGTCCGGCGAGCGCGAGATCCGCGACACCGCAGACGCACTCGCCGCCCGGGTACGACCCGGTACCGAGATACTCCCGCTCTATGCCCGCCTGTCCGCCGCCGAACAGCACCGGGTGTTCACGCGGCACAGCGGCCGGCGGATCGTGTTGTCCACCAACGTCGCCGAGACGTCACTGACCGTCCCGGGCATCAAGTACGTGGTCGACCCGGGCACCGCGCGCATCTCGCGCTACTCGATGCGCACGAAGGTCCAGCGCCTCCCCATCGAGCCGGTCTCGCAGGCCTCCGCACGGCAGCGGTCCGGCCGCTGCGGCCGGACCTCGGACGGCATCGCGATCCGTCTGTACTCGGAGGACGACTTCGAGGCTCGGCCGGCGTACACCGACCCCGAGATCCTCCGCACCAACCTGGCGTCGGTGATCCTGTCGATGACGTCGCTCGGACTCGGCGACGTCGCAGCGTTCCCGTTCGTGCAACCGCCGGACGCGCGGGCGGTGCGCGACGGCGTCGCCCTCCTGGAGGAACTCGGCGCGCTCGCCGACGCGGACGCCGCACACAGGTCACTCACACCCGTGGGACGCCAGCTCGCGGACCTCCCCGTCGACCCTCGCCTGGCTCGCATGCTGGTCGCCGCGCGCGAAGCCGGCTGCCTGCCGGAAGTCCTGGTCATCGTCGCCGGTCTATCCATCCAGGACGTGCGCGAACGGCCCGCCGAGTATCGCCAAGCCGCCGACGAGAAGCACGCCCGCTTCGCCGATCCAGGGTCGGACTTCCTCGCGTACCTGAATCTGTGGCGATACCTGCGCGAGCGGCGGAACGAGTTGAGCTCGAGCGCCTTCCGGCGCACCTGCCAGCGCGAGTTCCTGCACTACGTCCGCATCCGCGAGTGGCAGGACCTGCACGGACAACTGCGCCAGATCTGTCGCGACCTCGGGTGGGACGTGCCGAACCTCGCGACCCCCGAGGCCGGGGCGAAGCTCGGCGACATCCACCAGGCCCTGCTCGCCGGACTGCTCTCGCACATCGGCCTGCGCGAGGGCGAGTCTCGCGAGTTCCTAGGGGCACGCAACACCAGGTTCCTCGTATTCCCCGGATCTTCGCTGTACAGGAAGCCACCGCGCCTACTCATGGCCGCCGAACTGGTCGAGACGTCCCGGCTCTTCGCTCGAACCGTGGGCCGCATCGAGCCCGAATGGGCCGAGCGGATCGCGGGTCCCCTCGCCAAGCGGCAATACTCCGAACCCCACTGGTCGACGAAGCGCGAGGCCGTGCTCGCGAAGGAGCGCGTGACTCTGTACGGTGTGCCGCTCGTGGCGGATCGGACCGTCGACTATGGTCCGATCGACCCCGCCGTATCGCGGGAGATGTTCCTGCGACACGCGCTGGTACAGGGCGAATGGCGCACGCGCCACGCCTTCTACGCGCGCAACCGAGCCCTGCTCGACGACGCCGGATACCTCGAGGACAAGGCCCGGCGGCGCGACATCGTGGTCGACGAGGACACGCTCTTCGATTTCTACGACAGGCGGGTGCCGGACGGGATCGTGTCCTCACGCCATTTCGACAGGTGGTGGAAGAAGACGGGGCGCGAGGACCCCGCACTCCTCGACTTCACCGAAGAAGACGTGCTCGCGGCAGGCGCCGCCGACGTGACCGCACAGGCCTACCCCACGACATGGCTGCAGGGCCGTATCGAGGTGCCGCTCGAGTATCGCTTCGAACCAGGCGCAGCCGACGACGGCGTCACCGCGGAGATACCGGTGCGCGATCTCGCGACCGTGCGCGCCGACGGCTTCGACTGGTTGGTCCCCGCGATGCGCAACGAATTGGCGACCGGGTTGATCAAGACGCTGCCGAAAGGCCTGCGACGCGAGGTCGTGCCGGCGCCCGACTTCGCGGCCGCTGCACTCGCACGCCTGTCCGCCCGCAGCGAGCCGCTCACCGACGGACTGGCGCGCGAGCTGACCCAGCTGTCCGGCACCGTCATCCGGCCCGACGACTTCCGCCCCTCCGAGCTTCCCGAGCATCTGCGGGTCACATTCCGCGTGGTCGACGACGAGGGGCGCGTCCTCGCGGCAGGCAAAGACCTCGACGCACTGAAGCAGAAGCTGGGCCGTGCCGTGCAGAAGGATCTGTCGCGTCGCACGACGGAGTTCGAGCGCCCACTCGCCACCTCGTGGACCGTGGACACGCTCGGGAACGTTCCGCACACGGTCCAGACACGGGTGGACGGAAGGGATGTCACCGGGTACGGCACATTGCACGTCGCCGGCAACGGCGTCGGCGTGCACGTCGTGGCATCGGAGACCGCGCAGCGGCGCGACATGGCCGCGGGGCTCGACCGGCTACTCGATCTCTCCCTGCCCGCCGCACACAAGTCGGCACTCGGATCGCTGGGCACCCGCGAACGGATAGCCTTGTCGCAGAGCCCATACCGAACGCCCCAGGACCTCCTCACGGACTGCCGTCGGCGCGCAATCGCCGACCTCCGCGCGGCCCGGCCATACGCCTGGAATCCGGACGAGTTCGCCGACCTCACCGCCTCGGTCCGGGCCGAACTGGGCACGACGACCCAGCGATACCTGAGCTGGGTCGCCGAAGCCATCGCGACCGCCACCGACGTCCGCGGAGCGATCGCAGTGCTGCCCGACAACTCCCCCGCGCGGGACGCCGCCGACGATGTGGCAGAACAGCTCGACTCGCTACTCTTCGCCGGTTTCATCGCGGCGACTTCCGGCTCCCACCTCCGACATCTACCGCGGTATCTCAACGCAGCACGCATACGCATCGAATCGTTGCCTGGCTCCCTGGACCGGGACGATCGAGGCATGGCCGTACTCGACCGCGTCTACGCGGCACTCACCGGCCGACTCGACGCATTGCCCGAGAATCGACGTGATGCCGTCCACGAGCAGGTGCATTGGCTCATCGAGGAATTACGCGTGAGCCTGTTCGCGCAGTCCTTGGGAACCGCCGAGTCGGTATCGGAGAAGAAGATCCTGGGCGTGATCGCGCAGCTGAAGTAGCCGCCCGCCGGCATACGCCGCAGAGCTACTCGACTCAGGCGCGCGCCTCCCGGTCACGCTGCAAGTCTCGGATCGCCTTCTCGAAGTCCTCGATGGAGCTGAAGTCCTGATAGACCGAGGCGAACCGAAGGTAGGCCACCTCATCCAGGTCGCGCAGCGGCCCCAGGATAGCTAAACCGACTTCGTGCGAAGGGATCTCGGCCGCACCGCTGGAGCGAACCGCATCCTCGACCTGCTGGGCGAGCTTGTGCAACGCCCCCTCGGCGACCGCTCTCCCCTGACATGCTCGCCGGACGCCTTGCATCACCTTGTCGCGACTGAACGGCTCTGTGACGCCGTTCCGCTTCACCACCGCGAGGACGGCGCTCTCGACTGTGGTGAAGCGACGCCCGCATTCCGCGCATGCACGCCGCCGACGAATGGCCTGACCGTCGTCGAATACGCGCGAGTCCACCACACGGGTGTCCTCGTTCTTACAAAACGGACAATGCATGCGTTCACTACCCTCACGATCCGCACCGGGTCTACGCCGGTAGGGCACCACCACGGTGACGCCGGGCGATCCGGTTGCCGGACTAGAGGATACCCGGACAGGCAGCGGGACCACTGTCGCGCGCTCCATCGTCTGGGCCGCCTGCCGTCAGTACCGCGGGGTGACGAGGGTGCGACCCGCGAGCGCCGAGCCGTCTGCCACCCCGTTGATCTCCGCGAGCTCTGCCACCACCTGCGCAGTCGGGCGACCGGGCGCGACCTCCGCCGCCACATCGGCGAGCGACTGACCGGCACGCACGGTCACGAGACCGGTGCCCGAGTGCACCTGCTGCGCCGCGGCCGCCGGGGCCGACTCGGCCCCGGCGCCGCCGAAGCCCGCGAGCGTCCCCAGCCCCAGGAACACCAGCACCGCTGCGCCGCCCACTGCGGCGCACAGCCGAGCCGACGGCACGCGCCGGCGCACACACGCACCCTCGCGTGAGGCTCGTCGTGCGGCGCGACCGCGCGCCTCGGCGGCACGCGCCAGGCGTTCGACACGGCCCGATCGCTCCGCGCGCCAGCCGGCGATCTGAGCGCCGGATCGACCGCCGGGCTCCGTTCGAACATCGGCACGGCCGCCGCTTATCGCACCCGTGGGCGACTGGCCGTGCCCGCCCGCAGCTGCCACTCGGGACTGCCGCTCGCGCTCCTCCAGAAGACGCGGAGAGAGTGCGCGGGCGCGTGCCGGAACGCGCCGCGGATCCTGCCGCACGCGCGCGTCGCCGCGCTTCTGGTCTGCATCGATACCGTTTCGATCGATCGTGGTGGTCATTCCTCTGCCTCCTGCCGGTCAGCCATCTCTCGGCTACGGAAACGTTGTACCGCGACCCACCGACAAGTTTCGGAGACCGGCCACGGATCGCTCACACGATTCGTTCCTGTGTTCGAGAGAACTTCTGTTCGATGTCTACCACAGGTCGAGACTAGGCGGAAGACACGCCGCCGAATTCCTCGAACAGATGTTTGTCGTTGCCCTAGTGTTCGGCTATGGTGAGACGAACAGCACAAGGGTGTGAGGAGGAACGGGACCAGATGAGCGAGATCGAGACACCGAAGCAGCGCTACCGGACGCCCAAACACGGTGAGGAACAGGTCTCCGAGGACCACCTGACACGTCGGCAGAAACAGGTACTCACGGTGATCCGGAAGTCCGTCCGCGAGCGCGGCTATCCCCCGAGCATCCGCGAGATCGGCGACGCCGTGGGGCTCACGTCCACGTCGTCGGTCGCGCACCAACTGCGCACACTGGAACGCCTGGGCTTCCTCCAACGCGACCCCAACCGTCCGCGTGCCGTCAACGTGCAGGGTGCCGAAGAGCGCACCGCCAAGGTCATCCAACATGTCATGGAGGACGAGGAGCGGATGCCTGAGCCGGCGTTCGTACCCGTTCTAGGACGCATCGCCGCAGGCGGTCCCATTCTCGCAGAGGAGGCCGTCGAGGAGATCTTCCCGCTGCCTCGTGAACTCGTCGGGGAGGGGTCGCTGTTCCTGCTCAAGGTGGTCGGTGAGTCGATGACGGACGCCGCGATCTGCGATGGCGACTGGGTGGTCGTGCGCCAGCAGTCGGTGGCGGACAACGGCGACATCGTCGCCGCCATGTTGGACGGAGAGGCCACCGTCAAGACCTTCCGCCGCACCGGCAGGGACGTCTGGCTCATGCCACACAACCCTGCGTTCGACCCGATCCACGGTAACGATGCGGTGATTCTGGGCAAAGTGGTCACCGTCATGCGTCGGATCTGACGCTCGCAGAGCGTGCAGAGCGCATCGTTCCCGCGCGCCGCTCACCGCGATGCCCGCCAGCTGCCACGAGGCAGGAGATCGCACCGAGCGCGAGCCCGACCCAGGTACCCGCGGTCGGGCGGTCTCCCAGCAGGAAGAACGCGAACAGTGCCGTGACGGCGGGGATCACGGCGAACACGGCGGCGGCACCGGCTGCGCCCGACGTTGCCACCAGGCGTACGTACAGCGTCGTCGCCACCAACGAGCTGAGCAGCACCATGGCCGTCACCACCACGAGCGCGCGGGGCACGTTGTAGACATGCGCGCCCAGCAGCACGGTGAGGGCGCATGTCACGGGGGTGGCCACGACGAGTCCGATCGCGTTGCCCGTCACGGGATCGGTTGCCTTGCAGAACCGTTGCTGGTAGAGACCGCCCGCCACAAGCCCCACGAGGCCCAGGAGCGTGAACCCTATACCCGCGCCCACGTGGGCGAGGTGGGGTACCGCCGACCAGCACGCCGCCACCACCGCGGCCAGACCGACCGTCGCCGCGACTACGCGCCTGCGCGTCAACTCCTCGCCCAGGGCGATGCGGGCAGCGATCGTCGTCGCTGCCGGGTTCACTGCGATGACCAGGGCTGCGACCGACGCAGGAACACCCGCGTACAACCCCAGGTACAGTCCCACGAACTGGCATGCCTGAGTGAGTAGACCGGCGACCGCGGCATGCGCCAGAGCCCGGCCCCGCGGCAACCTCCGGCCCGACGCCGCCACGAAACCGCACATCACCACCGCGGAGAGGCCGAACCGCAGGAACAGCAGCAGCATCGGGCTCATGGCCGAGACCCCCAGCGCGCCGAGCGGGTAGCCGAGCGCCCACAGGACGATCACCGCGACCGTCAGACCGGATCGATTTCTCATGCCGTCGATCGTGATCGCGAAATACTCTGCAGTCCAACGATGATTCCCGATCACGATCGATCGTGAATTGCAATCGATCGTGTAGGGCGATCGGGACCTCGCGAGCGCATACTGAGATGCGTGGGAACCGTACTCGACATCGTCCCTCTGCGCAGCGCAGTAGCCGTCGCGCGCTGCGGGGGCGTTCACCGTGCCGCGACGGCTCTGCATCTCACCCAGTCGACGGTCAGCGCGCACCTGCGCCGCCTCGAACAGGAGACCGGTTCGCAGATCGTCGAGAAGGCGGGACGCGGAATCCGCTTCACGCCGCATGGACAGCGGCTCCTCGCCGAGGCACAGCTGATCCTCGATGCGCACGATGCCGCCGTAGCCGCCCTCACCGCGCCCGCGCCCAAGGAACTCGTCATCGCCACCACCGAGCACGGCGCCGACCAGATGATCCCTGCGCTGTCACAGCGTCTGGCGGAGCTGCCGGGCGGCTACACCGCGCGGTTCCGGCTGGACCGCAGCGCGCACGTGGCCCGGGCCATCGGATCCGGGATCGCGGACATCGCGGTCTTCCTCGCGCCCGCGGGGCACGAGGACGCCGTCGGGCCACTCCCCCTGAGCTGGTACGGCGCCAAGGACCACGTCATCACAGACGGTCCCCTCCCCATAGTCCTGTTCGATGAGCCGTGCGTCCTGCGTGCCCCCGCGCGCCGCGCCGCCGACCGCCTGGACCGTGGAGCGACCGTCGCCGCCGAGGCGGCCGACCTCGCCGGGCTGTACTCCGCCGCACGGTCCGGTCTCGGCGTGACGCTGCTGCCGGAGATCGACGCGGGTGTCGACGGCCTGCGCCCCGTCGAGGGTCTGCCCGTTCCCGAGCCACTCGCCTTGGCCGTATCGTTCACCGACCGCGTGCCGGAGCGCGTACGCAAGGCCGTGCGCCGCGGTGCCGGAAGCCTCACCTCGAAGCCGAGCCCCTGACGAGGGTCGGACTAGGCGACGTACTGCGCGAGTATCCCGGCGAGCGGACGCGGGACGCGCGCGGTGACACGGGTGCCGTCGGCCTCGTGCTCGGTCGCGACGACGGTTCCCTCCGCGTGCAGACGCGCCAGGAGGTCGCCGCGCGCATACGGTAGGCGCAACACGACGTCCACGTCATCGGCGGTCATCAGCTCGGTCATCCGGGCACGTAGTTCGTCGAGTCCCTCACCACTGTGCGCGGACACGAACACCGCGTCGGGAAGCGAGTGGCGGAGCTGGGTGAGGACGAGCGGGTCCGCTGCGTCGATCTTGTTGACCACCAGCAGCTCCCGCGGAAGCGCATGATTCTGCTCACCCGCCACCTCGCGCAGGACCTGGCGCACCGCCGCGATCTGTTGTTCGGGTATCGGGTCGGAGCCGTCGACCACGTGCAGCAGCAGGTTCGCGTCGACGACCTCCTCCAGCGTCGACCGGAACGCCTCGACGAGCTGCGTCGGCAGGTGCCGCACGAATCCGACGGTGTCTGTGAACACCACGTCGCGACCATCGTCCAACCGCCCGGCACGAGTCGTCGGGTCGAGGGTCGCGAACAGGGCGTTCTGAACGAGCACCCCGGCGTCGGTCAGGGCGTTGAGTAGGCTCGACTTCCCCGCATTGGTGTATCCGGCGATCGCGACCGACGGCACCGCCGTGCGCCGCCGCTGCCCACGCTTGGTCTCACGGGCCTGCTTCATGCCGCGGATCTCTCTGCGCAGCTTGGCCATCCGCTCGCGGATGCGTCGCCTATCGGTCTCGATCTTCGTCTCGCCCGGACCGCGCAGGCCGACGCCTCCGTTACTGCCGGCACGGCCACCGGCCTGACGGGAGAGCGCCTCACCCCAGCCGCGCAGTCTCGGCAGCATGTACTCCATCTGCGCCAGGCTCACCTGCGCCTTGCCCTCCCGAGAAGTGGCGTGCTGCGCGAAGATGTCGAGGATCAGGGCCGTGCGGTCGATCACCTTGACCCGAACGACCTTCTCCAGCGCGTTCAGCTGCGCGGGCGTGAGCTCACCGTCGCAGATCACCGTGTCGGCACCGGTCGCGAGGACGATCTCGCGCAGCTCGTGCGCTTTCCCAGAGCCGATATATGTCGACGGATCCGGCCGATCGCGACGCTGGACGACGCCGTCGAGCACCACCGATCCGGCTGTCTCGGCAAGCGCGGCGAGCTCGCTCAGCGAGGAATCCGCCTGCGCGGCGCTGCCCTCCGTCCAGACGCCGACCAGGACCACCTGCTCTAGGCGCAGCCTGCGGTACTCGACCTCGGTGACGTCGTCGAGTTCGGTGGAGAGGCCGGTGACGCGTCGCAGCGAGGTGCGTTCCTCGAGCTGCAACTCACCGACGGTCGGTTCCGGAATCCACTCGTCGTCCGCCGGTTCCCAGGTTCTTGCGTCTGTCATCGTGACACCCAGTGTGTCACGCGCGGGGGTGCCTGGTCACCTCGATATTCGACGGTGCAGGCTACTTCGCTGTGAGTGCACCGGCCCGCACGGTGCCGGACGCGACGAGCCGGCTGGGGCCACGCAGCGAACTGCTGCCGTCGGACCGGACCGTCACGGTGACCTCGCCGCCCGGCACGCATACCTCGACCACACCCTCGGACATCCCGGCCGCGGACAGCGCGGCCGCCGCGGCGGCGACGGTGCCGGTCCCGCACGAACGAGTCTCGCCCGAGCCGCGCTCGTGGACCCGCATGTGCACCGCACCGGCGGCGAGGGGCGTCAGGATCTCCACGTTCGTACCGTGCGGGAAGAACTCGTGATCGAACACCGGCGGTGCCGCGACGTCCAGTTCAGCGAGCGCTGCGGCGTCGAGCCCGTCGACGACGCACGCGAGGTGCGGATTCCCGACGTCCACGGCGACACCGGTGAATTCTCGACCCGGTGCGAGCTCCACACCGCCCACGGTCCGGCGCCCGATCGTGGTCGTCGACTCGCCGAAGAGCCGGACCGGCCCCATGTCGACCTCGACGTCGGCCACCTCGGGACCCGCGCTGTGCACGACGACGGGCCGTCCGCCGGCACGAGACCCGACGGTGAACCGACGGTAGGGAACGAGCCCGGTCGCGACCACGAAGTGTGCGAAGACGCGGACACCGTTGCCGCACATCTCGGCGACCGACCCGTCGGCGTTGCGGTAGTCCATGAACCAGTCACCGCGATCGACGCCGCCGGGTAGCCCGTCGAGCACCCCCGCGTCGACGAGGTCCCCGGCTCGGGCGACGCGCAGGACACCGTCGGCGCCGAGCCCCGCGCGACGGTCGCACATTGCCGAGACCAGGGCGGGGGTGAGGTCGATGTCTACACCGGAATCGGCGAGGATCACGAAGTCGTTCTCGGTCCCGTGTCCCTTGACGAAGTCGAAGGCTGCGGCGCTGTCCACGGTCACGATGCTATCGCGCCATACGCTTCCAACGCCGCCGCGAGGAGGTCCGGGCGGGCTGCGTCGAGCCAGACCACGCGATGGTCCCGTCGGAACCAGGAACGCTGCCGACGGACATAGCGTCGAGTGCCGACGAACGTCGTCTCGCGCGCCTCGTCCAGCGTGCACGCGCCGTCGAGATAGTCGAGAACCTGTGCGTACCCGATGGCGCGCGACGCGGTCACGCCGTGGCGCAGGCCGCGCTCGGTGAGCGCCTCGACCTCGTCGACCAGCCCGCTCGTGAACATGAGGTCCGTGCGCCGGGCGATGCGCTCGTCGAGTTCGGCGGTGTCACGGTCGAGCGCGATCACTGTCGAGCCCCAACGAGGCCGGCCGATGACGGGAGCGGACGCAGCGAACGGCTCACCCGTGATCGTGACGACTTCCAGCGCGCGCACGATCCTGCGGCCGTCCGTAGGCCGGATGCCCTCGGCGGCAGCGGGGTCGACCGCCGCGAGCTCGGCGTGGAGGGCCCCGGGCCCCACCTCGGCGAGCCGGGCCTCGAACCGGGACCTCACTTCGGGATCCGTCGCCGGGAAACGCCAGTCGTCGAGCAGGGACTGGTAGTACATCATCGACCCACCGACGACGATCGCTGTACTTCCCGCGGTGCGCAGTCGCTCGATATCCGCACGGGCGCGTCGCTGATAGTCGGCGACCGTGGCGGTCTCCGTCACGTCGAGCACGTCGATCTGATGGTGTGGAACGCCGCGACGCTCGGCCACCGGCAGCTTGGCCGTGCCGATGTCCATTCCGCGATACATCTGCATCGCATCGACGTTGACGATCTCGCCGTCGAGCCGCTCCGCGAGATCGAGCGCCAAGTCGGACTTGCCAGTCGCGGTAGGCCCGACCACGAACACCGGTCGTGGAGCGGTCATGCCGTAGCCACCAGGTACCCGACGCCGAACGGCGCCCCTCGGTAGAGAACCTCGACGTCACGGTCCCGGCACGCGGTCGCGGCAGCCGCCCACGCCGGGGTGAGACCGGCGACGGGGCCGCCGGAACAGACCGCATCGACCTGCCGCGCGAACACGCCGGTGTCCTCCGGCCGGTGCCCGCCCGGCGCCTTCGCCGTGAGCGTGTTCGGCCCGTCGAGGACGAACAGCAGTCCGTCGCCGGGCTCGGGCGGCCCCGCGGTGACCGTCGCGTGCGGTGCGGCCACGCCGCGCAGCCACCCGGCGACCAGCGCCCACGCGGGCCAGGTCGGGTCCGCGGGTCCCCGCTCTCCGGGAGCGAGCGTCACGTCGACGTCGGCGCCGAACCCGCGGAGGGTCCCCACACCGTCGGGCACCGACGGGACGGGTCCTCCCTCGCCGGTCGTGACGACCCGCCACCGCGCGGCGCGGGCCCCGAGCCGACGGGCCGCAGCGACGGCCGCCGCGCGCAGGTCGTCGGCATCGGGGTCCCCCGGCGCACCCACGAGCTCGGGCACGAGAAGCGGCGCCCCGGGCACGACGACGACCGGAACGGCACCTGTGGATACGGAATGCACGGAACAAACGCTAATCGATCTCCACAACGCCACTGGAAGAGTGCTTGAATGGGTGCGGTACCCGCCTTGGCGCGGGCCGCAACGCCAGGCAGCCGTGACGCGCGGCGCGAGTCGAGGGAGCCCTCATGTCAGATA